>NZ_CP045571.1:432500-1924113 GCF_009662475.1 Acidithiobacillus thiooxidans ATCC 19377 | reverse complement strand
TGAAACCGTGGTGCAGGCGCATCATCTGGATGCTCTGATCTGTATTCCCAACTGTGACAAAATTGTACCGGGCATGATCATGGGCGCGCTGCGCTGCGATGTGCCGACAGTGTTCGTGTCCGGTGGCCCGATGGAGGCCGGAAAACTTTCCGATGGGACTTCCATTGATTTGGTGACGGCATTTGAAGCTGTGGGCCAGTTCAAACGCGGGCAGATTACCGAAATCCGCCTCAAGGAAATTGAAGATAAGGCCTGTCCGACCTGCGGTTCCTGCTCCGGCATGTTTACGGCCAACAGCATGAACTGTCTGATGGAAGTGTTGGGTATTGCGTTGCCGGGTAATGGTACGATTCTGGCGACAGCGGCAGGACGGCGAGATCTGGTGCGCCAGGCGGCTGACCGGGTAGTCGCTTTAGCCATGGCGGGCGGACCGACCATGCGTCAGCTGGTGGACTTTGACGCCATCGATAATGCATTTATTCTGGATATGGCCATGGGCGGTTCTACCAATACGGTTTTGCATACCCTCGCCATTGCCCGCGAAGCAGGCATCCAGTATCCGCTTTCCCGCCTCAATGACCTGGCGCAGAAAGTAGCTTATTTGGCAAAGGTCTCGCCGGCACTATCCACCGTGCATATTGAGGACATTGGTCGGGCAGGGGGTATTCCCGCCATTCTCCATGAAGTACACAAGCGTAATCCCGATGTACTGCATCTGGACAAGCCGACGGTCAGCGGTCAGAGTCTTCGTGAAATTGTTTCGGAAGCGAGCGTCAAGGACAGTAAAATCATTCGCTTGGCTGATAATCCTATTTCTCCAACGGGGGGGCTGCGGGTGGTTTTCGGTAATCTCGCACCCGAGGGCGGCATTGTCAAAATTGGTGCGGTTATTCCGGAAATGCGCCGGTTTTCTGGGCCTGCCAAGATTTTTGAAAGTATGGATAGTGCTGCCGAAGGGATTCTGGCGGGCGAGGTGCAGGCGGGCGATGTGGTGGTTATCCGGTATGAAGGACCCAAAGGTGGTCCCGGTATGCCGGAAATGCTGACGCCAACCGCCAATATCATGGGAATGGGGTTGGGTGAAAGCGTGGCCTTGATTACCGATGGTCGTTTCAGCGGGGCCACTCGTGGTGCCTGTATTGGCCATATTTCTCCTGAAGCGGCTGAAGGCGGGCCGATTGGTTTGCTGAAAGCCGGTGATATCATCTCGCTGGACCTGGACAATGGTAAAATTCATGTCGATTTGACTGATGAAGAGCTTGCCGAGCGTCGCAAGCATTGGGTGCCCGTCGAGAAACCTTTATCGTCTTCCTGGTTGCGGCGCTATCGCAAGCTGGTTACCAATGCGGCCAATGGTGCCATTCTGGAGTCCTGATTATTCATGAGTAATGGTGAATTACATATTGGTGTTTATGTAGATGCGGAAAATGTGCGCTATAACGGCGGCTATGCCATGCGTTATGACGTATTGCGGCGTTTCGCTGCGCGTGAAGATCAGGCGCGCCTGCTGCGCCTGAATACCTATATGGCCGTGGATGGGGAACGCATGAAAAGTGACCGTGAGTACCGGGAAGGTATCCGCAGTTACCAACAGGCGGTTCGTGATCTGGGTTGGAAAATCATTGAAAAGCCCGTGCGTTGGTTTGTGGATGATGAGGGTAATCGGGTTTCAAAAGCTAATGCCGACCTGGATCTGGCGGTGGATGTCATGCTTCAGTCCGAACGACTGGATCAGTTGTTGCTGGTGACCGGAGATGGTGATTTTCTACAGGTAGTCAGGGCACTGCAAAACAAGGGTTGCCGTGTGGAAGTGTTGGCATTTCGCAATGTTTCCAGAGAATTGCAGCACGAGGCTGATGCTTTTTATTCGGGCTATCTGGTGCCTGGTTTGCTCCCGACCCGGGGCGATGTGCGCGTCCCATGGGGAGAAATGGGCTCGCGTATTCGTGGTATTTGTATTCGTTGGGAAGCCGAGCGCGGTTTTGGTTTTATCCGTTTTCTGACCAATATCTCCGCCCGACTCTGGGTGACTGATACGCGTCATGAGGACTCTCCCTACGAATCGGCTTTTGTGCATATTTCCGACTTGCCCCGCGAGCTGGATACGGACGAACTCCCCAGTCGGGATATTATTCTGGAATTTGACATTGAGCCCAGTGAAACCGAAAAAGGCGGGTTCATTGCCCGACGCTGTACGGTGGTCAATCGCTATGATGGACGTAGTGGCGGCATGAGCAAACAACCCGAACGACACAGCCTGGATCGCGGCGAAGAACTGCATTTTGCAGAGACTCGGGAAGCGGAGGAAGCAGTCGAACCAGAAGTTCTGGAGGAGACCACGCCTTAAATCAGTTTTCTCAGAGAATCTGAAAAAAAACCTGACTGCGCCGTTGAAAATTATAGAGCTGCTGCCGTGGAACAGGAAGTTCCTCCAGGCTTCCCTGGCGGAATTTACGCTCCAGAAACCAGTGGGTAGTTTGGGTGCTCAACACAAAAATCTGTGACAATTGCCGTTCTCTGGCCCAGTTCTCACAAAACGCCATCAGCCGCTCACCGCGTCCCTGACGACGATAACGGTTGTCCACTGCCAGACAGGCGACCTCCGCCATGCCCTGATCGGGATAAGGATACACGGCCGCGCAGCCAATAATCTTGCCGTCCCGTTCCATCACCACAAAATGATCTGCTTCCATTTCCAGGCGCTCACGACTGCGTTTGACCAGAATCCCTTTTTCTTCCAGAGGCCGGATCAAAGCGAGAATGCCGGGAATGTCGGCGACCGTGGCCATCCGCATATGTTCAAAGGAATCCCTGGATATCAGCGTGCCCAGGCCATCACGGGTAAACAGTTCGCGGAGCAGGGCACCATCCACATGCCGGGAAATCAGATGAACACGTTCTACGCCCCTGGCACAGGCTGCTCCGGCACTCAGCAGATGCTCGCGGGCATCTGCCGAAATATTTTGACGTTCCAGCAAGCCCGGAATTTCTGATGAGGTCAGTTGTCGCAGGAGCTGTCCATTTCCATCCAGAACGCCGTCCTCGTCCATGTAAAAAACCAGTTTTGCGGCACCCAAAGCAATGGCTGCAGCGACGGCTACTTCTTCAGCACGGATATTGAACAGGGTTCCGGTAGGAGAAACACCGATGGGTGAAAGCAGGACAATTTCGTCACCTGCCAGATGCCGTTCCATGGCCTCATTGGCCACCCGCCGTACTTGCCCGGTACTTTGGTAATCCACCCCGTCGAGAATACCCAAAGGCTGGGCAATGATGAAATTACCGCTGACCACCTGAAGTCCGGCATGTGCCATGGGTGAGCCCATTTGTCCTTCAGACAAAGCTGCTTCCACCACCAGGCGTGCGCCGCCTACCGCTTCCCGCAGTACCTGCATGGCTTCGGGGCTGGTAATGCGCTTACCATTGACGCGTTGCGTTTGTAAGCCATGAACCTGCAGAGCCGCATCAATTTGCGGTCCGGCGCCATGAACCAGCACCACGTTAATCCCCAGGCTGTTGAGCAGAGCAATGTCATGGGCCAGACCGCGAATGCTGCCATCGGCAATGGCATTACCACCGAAGTTGATGACGAAAGTCTGCCCCCGGAAGCGGTGGATATAGGGAGAAGATTCGCGAAAACTGCGGACGAAACTATCAGCAGGCATGTTTTGTCCCTGCAATATCGAACGCAAAGCAGTTATTGTCAGTCAGCAATGATGGCTGCCCGTACGTTACTGGGTATTCAGTGAGATGGTCGGGCGCCGGGTTTTGGGTTTGTTCAGCGCGGCAAATTCTTCGGGAGTATAAGCCTTGACGGCCAGGGCATGAATTTTTTCCCGTACTGACTCTGTTGCCGCGTTGACCAGCCGGTGACGGGCGAGCGGGGTCATACCTTCGAACTGATGGCAGACAATACGCAACTCGTAGTGACCACCACCATCGGACTGCTCGTGGGAACTGTGGGCCTCACTACGATCCTTGATTTCCAGAAATTCGGGATGAAGGGCATCTTCAATGAGTTGTTCAAGCACTTGCTTGTTCATGGTAAAAACACTCCTTTGTAGGGACGAACACTGACATCTGCGTAGACGCCAGCACTGAGATAGGGTTCGGCGGCCGCCCAGGCATGCGCTTCTTCCAGAGAATTAAAACGGGCGATAATCAGGCTACCGGTAAATCCCGCTTCGCCGGGTTCTTCCGTATCAGCAGCCGGGAAAGGGCCCGCTGTCAGCAGTCGCCCTTCGGATTGCAACTGATGCAGGCGCGCCAGATGATCACCCCGGGCGTTTTGTCGCTTGCTCAGGGAATTCGGATTATCAGTGCCAATGATGCAGTAATACATAAGCTTGTCCTGTCAATGAATGAGCGGTATCGGTGTTTCCAGCATCGGCGTTCACGAGTCACTGCCTTTAATTTCCTGGGGAAGTGCCCGGGAAATGACCACGGCCTGGAACAGCACAAAAATGATGGTAATGCCGAGCATACCGAAAAGCTTGAAGTCTACCCAGATACCCGTCGAAAAACTGTAGGCCACCACCAGATTCAGGACCGCGCCAAAAATAAAAAACGTGATCCAGTAGATATTGAGGCGTTTCCAGAAAGACTGCGGTAGGGTAGCCGGCAGTTGACTACCCATCAGGCGCTCGAGCAGTGGCTGATCCCGCCAATGGGTAAACAACAGGACTCCGGCAAAAAGCAGATAGAGGATGCTGGGTTTGACCTTGATGAAGGTGTCATTATGAAAATAGAGAGTCAGGCCACCGAAAATCAGAATCAGCAGCGTAGAGACCCAGGTCATTGTCTCAATACGACCACGGCGCCACCACTGCCAGGCCATGAGCACAATGGCGGCAACAATCAGCACTTCTGTAGCCGTATAAATACCATGAATCTTATACGCTACAAAAAAGAGGATAATGGGCAGAAAGTCGGTAAGCAGTTTCATGACGGGACGCAGTAATATAGAGTGGAACTTGGCTATCTAATCACAGAAAGGAGTTTATGGACAGTGGTACGTCAGCATTTGCTTCAAAGTTTAGCAGCGCTGCTGGGGGATAGCAGTGATCATCCCTTGCCGGATTTCGCCAGCATCAAGGCTGCGCGTTGGCGACATTTGCCACTGGGTGGGCGTCTGGAGGCCGTCAGCCGGGTGGATTTGCCGGATATGGAGGAGTTGTTGGGTATTGACGAAACCAAGGCGGCCCTGGAACTGAATACCCGGCAGTTTGTGGCCGGATTCCCGGCCAATGACGCCCTGCTCTGGGGCGGAAGGGGAACGGGAAAGTCTTCCCTGGTCAAAGCCTTGCTACGTCGTTATGCGGATCAGGGCTTTCGTCTGATTGAAATAGACGCGGATGGCATTCTCGATTTGCCGGAAATACTGGCCGCCCTGCAGGCTGCTGATCCCGTACAGCGTTATCACTTTGCCCTGTTTTGTGATGATTTGTCTTTTGGTTCTGACGATCCTGGCTATAAGGCCCTCAAATCACTGCTCGATGGCGGTGTGGAGGCGCGGCCCGATAATGTGCTTTTGTATGCCACCAGTAACAGGCGTCATCTCATGCCCCGGCATTTTTCCGACAATGAAGAATATCACCGTCATGGTGATGAGATTATTGCGGGAGAAACGGCTGAGGAAAAAATCAGTTTATCTGAGCGCTTCGGTTTGTGGTTGGGTTTTTACCCCTTTGATCAGACCATGTATCTGGATATTTGTGCCATCCATTTGCGGCGTCTGAATATGCCGGCGGATCCTGAACAATGGCAGGAGGAAGCCTTGCGCTGGGCACTGCAGCGTGGCTCCCGCAGCGGGCGGGTAGCCCGCCAGTTTGCCCGGCACTGGGCCGGATCAAAGTCACTGGCAGGACAGTAAAACACCGCGCCCGGGCTGCGGGTTTCAGGCCTTGGGCTTGTTGATTTCCTGGCTGATGATGTGGAGCATCTGCGCATGGACGCGCAGATTGCCAGCCACGATGTTGCCATTTTCCAGAAATCCCTGGTCCCCCGTGAAGTCGGTGGCGACCCCACCGGCCTCCTGAACCAGCAGTGCGCCCGCTGCCAGATCCCAGGGTTTGAGGTTGAATTCCCAGAATCCATCATAACGGCCGGCGGCCACATAAGCCAGATCCAGAGCGGCGGAACCTGGACGACGAATCCCTGCAGTTTTCAGCATGAAGGCCTTGAAGGTGGCAAGATAGGTATCCAGATAGGAAAAATCCCGAAAAGGAAATCCGGTACCCAGAAGCGCACCATCCAGATCTTTGCGTTGGGCAATGCGCAGGCGGCGATCATTGAGATGGGCGCCGCCGCCGCGCGTGGCGGTAAACAGCTCATCGTGGATGGGATTGTAAATAACTGCATGTTCCAGTCGGTCAAAATGTTTAATGCCAATGGAAACACAGAGCTGTGGCATGCCATGAATGAAATTGGTGGTGCCGTCGAGAGGATCGATAATCCATTCAAAATCCTTGTCGGGAATCCGGTTGCCTTCTTCGGCCAGAATGCCATGATCCGGGTAGGCGCGGCGGATGATTTCGACAATGGCGGCCTCGGCGCGTTGATCCACGTCGGTCACAAAGTCATTGTGCGCTTTGCTGGTGATGGTGATTTCATTGACCCGGGCAAAACTGCGATTGATGATATCGCCGGCTTTGCGGGCGGCACGGATAGCGGTAACTAATATGGGATGCTGCATGGGAACCCTTTGGCAAAACAAATTGGACGCAGTATAAGGGAGAACGGCAATGAGCGCACGAATAGCGCTGCGCATCAAACTAAACAGCGCGTTATCAGGAGCAAGCTAGCTTGAGTACAAAATTTCTGGAGAGGCTGCGGGTGGTTCTGGTGGAAACCAGCCATCCGGGCAATATTGGCGCTACTGCCCGCGCCATGAAAGTGATGGGACTGCAACATCTGGTCCTGGTGAATCCACGTTTTTTTCCTCATCCTGAAGCGACAGCACTGGCATCAGGTGCCGAGGATATTCTTGAACGGGCGCAAGTCACAGCAGATCTGGCTGCAGCCTTGCAGGGCTGCCACAAGGTCTATGGAACCAGTGCCCGGGATCGCCGCATTCAGTGGCCCGTATTGGATGCCCGCGAGGCGGCTGTGGAAATGGTTGCGGAACTTGCTGACGGAAATTGTGCGCTGGTTTTTGGCCGTGAGCGCACGGGGCTCAGCAATGAGGAGCTGGATCACTGTCAGGTTCTGGTGAATATTCCCACGGCGGAATTATATCATTCCCTGAATCTTGGTCAGGCGGTGCAGGTTCTGGCATACGAACTGCACATGGCGACTCTTCAGGCAAATCTGGAGCCGCACCCTGATCCCGATGTAACCAGCGTAGAACTGGCAGCGCCTATGGAGGACATGGAAGGTTTTTATGATCATCTGGAGCAGGTTCTGCGGCAAAGTGGTTTTTTACAGGAAATTCGTGCCATCCGGATGATGCGTCGATTGCGTCGTCTCTATGACCGGGCCCGGCCTACGGTTAATGAAGTCAACATTCTGCGTGGCATACTTACCGAAATACAGCGCTGGGCGACGAATAGTAGACAAAAAGGGTCGGGATAGTCTTTAATGCGGTCTGGCAAGGGCTCGTAAAACCTGGAGGAACATAACGAATGGCTGGTCATTGGCGTGCTGACCTGGATGCCGTATTTGCCCGTGATCCTGCCGCCCGCAATCGTCTTGAGGTTCTGCTGACCTATCCCGGTGTGCATGCCCTGTTTATGCACCGTCTTGCCCATGGGCTATGGAAACGGCGCTGGCGCTTGCTGGCCCGCAGTCTTGCGGCTTTTTCTCGTTTTTGGACGGGCATTGAAATTCATCCTGGTGCCTGCATTGGGCAGCGCTTTTTTATTGATCATGGCATGGGTGTAGTGATCGGTGAGACGGCAGAAATTGGTGACGATTGTACGCTTTATCATGGCGTTACCCTAGGTGGAACGTCCTGGCAACCGGGCAAGCGTCATCCCACATTGGGTAATGGCGTGATTGTCGGCGCGGGGGCCAAAGTGCTGGGACCCATTATGGTTGGCGATCAGGCTCGGGTTGGTTCCAATGCGGTCGTGGTCAAATCGGTTCCGGCAGGGGCGACAGTGGTGGGTATTCCCGGCCGGGTCGTAAATAAAGGGGAACAACACCCGGATAATTTTGAAGCCTATGGACTGACTGGGCAGATGCCTGACCCGGTAGCGCGAGCGATAGAATGCATGCTTGAACACATGCATCGCCAGGATGCCGAGATCACCCAGATCAGATCCGGATTACAACAATTACAACCGCGTGAAGCCTTGATGCCGGTCGAGGAAATCGCTTGTTCTCTGGAAGCAGGGCCGGATTCTGCCGAACAGGGAACTTCAAAACAGAATACTTGACTAAATTAGTACAGATAGTAGGATGTGCAGCAGAGGTTACCTGATATGAAATTGACGACGAAAGGCCGCTATGCCGTAACAGCCATGCTGGATTTGGCCCTGCACCAGAGTGATGGCGTGGTGACGGTGGCGGATGTTTGCCAACGTCAGCAAATATCTGTGGCTTATCTGGAGCAGTTGTTTGGACGTATGCGGCGCTTCGGACTGATTGAAAGTGTACGTGGGCCAGGTGGAGGTTATCGGCTGGCTGTACCGGATTCAGAAATTCCCCTGACCAGGATTGTCGAAGCGGTTAATGAGTCCATCAGTACAACCCAGTGCGGTGGCGAACCGCAAAACTGCTGCAAGGGTGATGGCCAGCAATGCCTGACTCATGATTTGTGGGAAGAATTGGGCGAGCGCATCGCCAGTTTTCTCGGGAATATCACCTTGGGTGATCTGGTTGCCCGACATTTACAAAAAGAATCGGCGCAGGGTGTGCCGATTCGTATGCAAAATCGCCATGCGTTGCATGCGGCAACACATGATACCGCTTGATACCGTGAGGTGCAGAAAATGAATCAACCCCAAATTATCGACCTGGAAAGCAAGAAACCCTTGCTGATTAACCCGGATCGTCCCATTTATCTGGATTATCAGGCGACTACGCCGGTAGACCCACAGGTGTTGGAACAGATGCTGCCTTATTTGACCCATGATTTTGGCAATGCAGCGAGCCGTTCCCATGCTTATGGCTGGACAGCAGAAAAAGCCGTCGAAAAAGCCCGTCAGCAGGTGGCGGATGCGCTTCATGCGGATCCCCGGGAAATTGTCTGGACCTCCGGCGCAACAGAGGCCACTAATCTGGCCTTGAAAGGTGCGGCGCATTTTTATTCCGGTAAAGGCAAGCACATTATCACCCTGCGCACCGAGCATAAGGCAACTCTGGACACCTGCCGTCAGTTGGAGCGGGAAGGTTTTGAGGTCACTTATCTGGAGGTTCAGGAAGATGGTCTGGTCGATCTGAAGGCTTTCGAAGCCGCCATTCGTCCGGACACCATCATCGCCTCGGTGCTGTTCGTAAATAATGAAATCGGCGTCATCCAGCCCATGGAAGAAATTGGCCGGATTTTGCGGACGCACAAGGTCCTTTTTCATGTGGATGCGGTGCAGGCGCTGGGTAAGATACCAGTAGATGTAGAAGCCATTCAGGCGGACATGATGAGCCTGTCCGGACACAAGATTTATGGCCCCAAAGGCATCGGTGCACTATATGTCCGGCGTAAGCCCCGGGTGCGCGTGGAAGCTCAGGTGCATGGTGGTGGTCACGAACGGGGTATGCGTTCAGGTACTTTGCCCACGCACCAGATTGTCGGTATGGGAGCAGCTGCGGAACTAGCCGTTCAGTTGATGGATGCTGATGCCCAAAGAATTGGTAAATTGCGCGATCGTCTGCTCAAAGGCATTCAGGATCGTGTTGAGGAAACCTATATTAATGGCAGCATGGAACATCGGGTTCCGCATAACCTGAACATCAGTTTTGCCTTTGTCGAAGGCGAATCTTTGATCATGGCCCTGAAGGAAATTGCGGTTTCCAGCGGTTCAGCCTGTACTTCAGCCAGTCTGGAGCCGTCTTACGTGCTTCGGGCATTGGGTAAATCCGACGAATTAGCCCATAGTTCCATTCGTTTCGGTATTGGGCGCTTTACGACCGAGGCAGAAATTGATGCCACCATCGAGTTGATAGCGGGCAAAGTGGGCAAATTGCGGGAGTTGTCACCGCTTTGGGAAATGCATCTTGAAGGCATAGATCTTAACAGTATTCAGTGGGCCGCACATTAAGGCCCTCAAGCAAGGAGAATAGTCATGGCATACAGCGAAAAAGTGATTGATCATTATGAAAATCCCCGGAATGTCGGGGCGATGGACAAGGATGATAGTGGGGTTGGCACCGGCATGGTAGGCGCGCCCGCATGTGGAGACGTCATGCGTCTGCAGATCAAGGTGAACGAGCAGGGCATTATCGAAGATGCCAAGTTCAAGACCTATGGTTGCGGTTCGGCCATTGCCTCCAGCTCACTGGTTACCGAGTGGGTCAAGGGTAAAACTCTGGACGAGGCCATGACGATCAAAAACAGTCATATTGCCGAAGAGCTGGAACTGCCGCCCGTCAAAATCCATTGCTCCGTGTTGGCGGAAGATGCCATCAAGGCGGCTGTGGAAGACTATCGCAGCAAGCGGGGTGCCGGGCAGGCCAGTCAAACTGAAGTAGCTGCCGCCCAGGTGGCACATTAAGGATACGGTCATGGCTTTGACTTTATCGGAAAGTGCGGTCCAGCAGGTACGAAAAAGCATTGCCAAACGTGGCAAGGGCTTGGGAATTCGTATCGGGGTCAAAACCAGCGGCTGTTCCGGGCTGTCCTATGTAATGGAATTTGTCGATACGCCCAACCCCGAGGATATGGTTTTTCCCCATGACGACGTGAGTCTGTTCGTGGATCCTAAAAGCCTTATTTATCTGGACGGGACGGAGCTGGATTTTACCCGTGAAGGCCTGAATGAAGGGTTTCGCTTCAACAACCCCAATGTGAAGGACTCCTGCGGCTGCGGCGAGAGCTTCACGACCTGATGGCAGGAGTATGCATTCAGTGCGGGGCGGAGCTCAATGCTCCCCCCGCACTTTGTCATTCTTGTGGAGCTATTCAGCCTTTTCGTGCGGAGCTGTCCCTGTTCGATGTGGTCGGGTTGCCGGAAAGCTATGATCTGAATCTGCAGGCATTACGGAGTCAGGTATTGCAGTTGCAGAAAGTCCTGCATCCCGACCGCTTTGCCCAGGCAGAAGCGACGACCCGGCGCTTTTCCCTGGAGTGGAGTACGCGGCTGAATGAAGCGCTGGCGGTACTGCGTGATCCCCTGAAGCGTGCGGACTATTTGTTGCAACGTCAGGGAATTGATGCCCTGGGTGAACAGGTCAAGGTGGCTGATCCGTCACTGCTGATGACCCAGATGGTGTATCGTGAGCGTCTGGAAGATCTGCTTGCAGCCAGGGACCAGAACGGGTTGGATCAATTGCGTGGAGAAGTGGAAGACGCTTCATCCAAAGCGGTAAATAAGCTTCACATCCTCTTGAAAAATCTGCCCTGCGAACAGGTTGACGAGGCTGGATCTGTGCTGCGTGAGTTACAGTTTCTGGACAAACTCCTGGGTGAAATTGAGCGTGGCGAAGAGTCCTTGCAAAACCTGTAGTTTTTTGGATGCATCACACGAACTTTTAAGATAAAGCCTGGCGTAGTTGCTTTGCAGGAACCATACTCAGAGCTTTTTTATCATGAATAAACAAGGTGCTATAGCATGGCTTTAATGCAAATTGCAGAACCGGGCATGACTGCTGATCCGCATCAGCGGCGGCTGGCTATTGGGATTGATCTGGGAACTACCCATTCTCTAGTAGCTTCTGTTTTGTCTGCGCTGCCGACGGTCATGCGCAACCATGACGGGCAATATTTGTTACCCTCGGTGGTGCGTTACTGCGAAGACGACAAGGTGGTTGTGGGTTATCCGGCACAGGCGGCAGCGGGACAGGATCCCCATAACACTATTGCTTCGGTCAAGCGTTTTATGGGTCGTGGTCATGAAGACGTCCAGCTTTTGGCCGGGCACTTACCCTATGATCTGGTGCCCGCTGAAGGCATGATTCGCCTGCGTACGCGTGCGGGTGAAAAGTCTCCCGTTGAGGTTTCTGCAGAAATTCTTAAGGTTCTGAAAAATCTCGCAGAGGAAACGCTGGGGTCTGAGCCCGAGGGTGTCGTGATTACCGTGCCCGCCTATTTTGATGAGGCGCAGCGGCAGGCGACCAAAGATGCTGCCCGTCTTGCTGGCTTGAATGTTTTGCGCCTGCTGGCCGAGCCAACGGCAGCGGCAGTGGCGTATGGACTGGATAAAAAAAGTGAAGGTCTTTTTGCCATTTATGACCTCGGCGGCGGCACTTTTGATATCTCCATTTTACGCCTGCAGGCGGGAGTGTTTGAAGTGCTGGCAACTGCCGGTGATACGGCCCTGGGTGGCGATGACATGGACCATGCCATCGCTGAATGGTTGATGGCGGAGAGTGGTATCCATCTGGATGATCCACTCTGGCGTCGTCAAGTTCTGCAACAGGCGCGGCAGGCCAAGGAAGCCTTAACAGATCAGGAGCAGGTTGAGCTGACGCTGGACTCCGGGCAGGGTGCTCCCCGCATCATCCAATTGACGCGAAAGCAGCTTGAAACCCTCATTCAGCCTGTTTTACAGCGCACCCTTCCAGCCTGCCGGCGCGCCCTGCGTGATGCAGGTCTGAAAGTGGCGGATGTGGATGGGGTGGTGCTGGTAGGAGGGGCAACCCGGGTTCCGGCCCTGCGTCGTCTGGTGGCCGAATTTTTTCAGCAGCCCGTATTGACTGATATTGATCCTGATCAGGTGGTGGCTTTGGGTGCGGCCATTCAGGCCGATGCGTTGGTGGGCAATCAGCGCGAAGATTTACTGTTGATGGATGTTCTGCCCCTTTCTTTGGGTCTGGAGACCATGGGCGGGCTGGTGGAAAAAATTATTTCCCGGAATACCCCTATCCCCGCTGCCAAGGCCCAGGAGTTCACGACTTTCAAGGACGGCCAGACGGCTATGAGTATTCATGTGCTCCAGGGGGAGCGGGACCTGGTGCAGGATTGTCGTTCTCTGGCGCGTTTCAGCTTGCGCGGGATTCCCCCAATGGTAGCCGGAGCTGCCCGCATCCGCGTGACTTTTCAAGTGGATGCTGATGGACTGTTAACGGTATCTGCAGAAGAAACGAGTACAGGTGTGCGTTCTGAGGTGCTGGTCAAACCCAGTTTTGGTCTGAATGACGATGAAATTGCCCGCATGCTCCAGGATTCTTTTGCGCATGGGGCTGAAGACATAGCGCATCGGCGTCTTTCTGAAGCACGGGTAGAAGGGGAACGGGTGCGCGAAGCCTTGCAAGGTGCCTTATCGACAGATGCTGCCTTGCTGCAAGCGGACGAAAAAGCCCGATTGGATGCCGCCAGTCAGCATTTAGAGCAGTGTCTGGCAGGCAGTGATGCAGATGCCATCAGTAAAGCCGCCGAGGCTGTGGAAGCTGCAGCCGAACCTCTGGTGCAGCGACGCATGGATAGTGCCTTGCGGCGGGCTATTGCCGGCCGTTCCATAGATGATCTGGGAGAGTGAATGACTAAAATACAAGTACTACCCAATGCTGAACTTTGCCCCGAAGGGGCGGAGTTTGAGGCGGAGCCGGGGGAAACCATCATTGCTGCGGCCATGCGCAACCATATAGCGATTGAACATGCCTGTGAAATGTCCTGTGCCTGTACGACCTGTCATGTCATTTTGCGTAAAGGTTTTGACAGCCTCAAAGCAGCCGAAGAAAAAGAGGAGGATCTTCTTGACAAGGCCTGGGGTCTGGAGCCCACTTCGCGCCTGAGTTGTCAGGCCAAAGTGGCGGAAACCCCTCTCGTCATTGAAATACCCAAGTACACCATCAATCTGGAAAAGGAGCGGCACTGATGCATTGGGGCGATACCATGGACATTGTTTTCGCACTGGATGAAGCACACCCCGATGCAGATGTGCAGTTACTCCGGTTCACGGATTTGCATCGCTGGATTGTGGAGCTTGCAGATTTTGATGATGATCCTGAAAAGTCCAGTGAAGGGGTTCTCGAAGCCATCCAGATGGCCTGGCTGGCAGAGCGGGACTAAGGACAGATTAACATGGCGGCGCCCAAGGCATTGGTGGCACTTTCCGGCGGTGTGGATTCAGCGGTAGCTGCGATTCTCATGCAGGAACAGGGCTATGACCTGATCGGTGTTACCATGCGCCTGTGGCCGAAAAGTCGTTGTTGCGACGAGAAAGATATTGAAGACGCAGCCGAAGTCTGTGCCCGGCTCAATATCCCTTATCAGGTTCTGGATTATCGCGAGGCTTTTCGCCAGCAGGTTGTGGATGTGTTTGTGGCAGAATATCAGGCGGGGCGAACGCCCAATCCCTGTGCCCGCTGCAATCAGTTTCTCAAGTTCGATGCCCTGTTGGAAGAAGGGAAAAAGCTGGGGGCGACGATTCTCGGTACGGGTCATTATGCCCGTCTTCAGGAAACCCCTTCCGGGATGTCTTTGCTGCGGGGTGAGGACGCAGCCAAAGATCAGTCCTATTTTCTGTTTGCTCTGAATGCTGGTCTGCTGCCACAGTTGTGTTTTCCGGTGGGTGAAATGAATAAGGACGCGGTTCGGGCCATCGCCCGGCGGCACGGTTTGCCGGTGGCAGCTAAACAGGACTCTCAGGATATCTGCTTTGTTCCGGACGGGGACTATCGGCGTTTCCTGGCGGATTATGCCGGCCTTGATATGGAGCAGGAAGGGGAGATGGTCGATAGCAGCGGTCAAGTGATCGGGCATCATTCCGGAACCCTGAATTTTACCGTAGGACAGCGCAAAGGTCTGGGTGGCGGCAATGGCCAGCCGCGCTACGTGCTGGCCCTGGACCCGGTTCGTAATCAGGTGCGCGTCGGTAGTGAAAATGAGTTGTATCAGCCTCAGGCCTATTTGCAGGACTGCAACTGGCTGACGCCCCTGTCTGCTTCTGATGAACACCCTGTGACCGTCAAGTTGCGGTATCGCTCGCGCCCGGAGCCGGGACTGTTGCTCCTGAAGGAAGATGGTCGTGCCGAAATCCGCTTTCATGAAGCACAACGGGCCATTACTCCCGGTCAGGCGGCGGTGTGTTATCAGGGCGAGCGTCTGATTGGTGGTGGCTGGATCAGTAGCGCCCATGGTGTTTGATTGATAAGGAGAGTCAATAGATGTCTGCAGATTCAAAAAGCAATTCGATGATTTATCGTCATCTCGGCCGCAGCGGTTTACAGGTTAGTCTGTTTTCTTTGGGCTCCTGGGTCACCTTCCATAACCAGGTAGATGCTTCAGGCGTTCGCGAAATGATGGCTATGGCCTGGGATGCCGGGGTCAATTTTTTCGATAACGCAGAAGTATATGCCAACGGTGAAAGTGAGCTGTTAATGGGTAAGGCTTTGAAAGAACTAGCCTGGAATCGTCTTGATTTTGTGATTTCCAGTAAGTTTTTTTGGGGGTTGAAGCCGGTTGGTGGAAAACAGTCCAGGACCAACAGTCAAAATACGCTCAACCGGAAATATTTAATGCAGGCTATTGATGGCAGTCTGCAGCGTCTGAAACTGGATTATCTGGATCTTATATTCTGCCATCGCGCTGATCCTCATACCCCTGTTGAGGAAACAGTTTGGGCGATGCATAACATTATCGAACAGGGCAAGGCACTTTACTGGGGAACCAGTGAGTGGAGTGCTGATGAAATTCGTGCTGCCTGGGAAGTCGCCGAGCGTCATCATTTGCATAAACCGGTGATGGAGCAGCCACAGTACCATTTGTTCCATCGTCAGCGTGTAGAAAAGGAATATGCCAGATTGTACAAAGACATAGGTCTTGGTTTGACCACCTGGAGTCCGCTGGCCTCAGGACTTTTGACAGGTAAATATATTGAAGGAATTCCTGATGGTAGTCGTGGTGCCATGCAAAATATGTCATTTTTACAGGAAGAATTACTGGATCAGCAAAAAAATCATGCTGTAGCTCAATTGCAGGAAATTGCGCACTCATTGGATTGTAGTGTCGCACAATTGGCTTTAGCCTGGGTGGCTCATAATCCCAGAGTCAGTACAGTTATTCTTGGAGCATCTCGTCCTGAACAATTACAAGAAAATCTTGCTGCGTTGGATGTTCTGAAGAAGCTGAATCCGGAAACGGTGGATAAGATTGAAGGTTTGACGGCGAAATTTGCCGATTAACTCATTTTATTCTCGTATTTATGTTTATATTCTGATAAAGTCCGTTCGCCAACATGATACAGTCTATATGATGGCCCTTTGCATTGGTCCCCACCTTGAGAAGCGTCTGCCCAGACTGACGCCCTAGCGGCGAGGCCGGTGTTTTTTTGGAGTAAATCCCATGTCGTCTGATTTTGCATCTCTCGGTCTTTCCGAGCCCATTTGGCGTGCTGCAGCGGAACGCGGTTATACCACCCCCACACCTATTCAGGAACAAGCCATACCGGTGGTCATGTCAGGCGTGGATTTGCTGGCTGGTGCGCAAACCGGAACGGGCAAAACGGCTGCTTTTGCCATGCCGATTCTCCACAAACTGGCCGCCACGTCGGAAACTGCGTTTCATGGTCCTTCCAGCGTGCGCGCCCTGGTGTTGGTCCCTACCCGGGAACTGGCTGCCCAGGTAGAAGAAAGCGTGCAGCTTTACGGAAAGAATTTGTCTTTGCGCTCCCTGATTCTGATCGGTGGCGTCAAAATCAATCCCCAAATGCAGAAGCTGCGACGCAGTGTGGATGTGCTGGTGGCGACGCCAGGGCGCCTTCTGGATCATATTCAGCAACGCAGTGTGGATTTGTCGCATGTTGAAATTCTGGTCCTGGATGAAGCGGATCGTATGCTGGATATGGGGTTTATCCGGGATATTCGCCGGATTCTAGCAGTGTTGCCTAAAAAACGTCAGAACTTGTTGTTTTCTGCAACTTTTTCTCCGGAAATCAGAACACTGGCAGACGGCCTCCTGAATAATCCGGTCAGTGTCGAAGTGGCCAGTCGTAACGCCACTGCCGATACGGTTTCCCAGCGCTTTTTGGCGGTAGATCAGGATCGTAAAAGAGAACTCCTGACCCATCTTATTGGTGAACAGCAATGGCATCAGGTGCTGGTGTTTACGCGTACCAAGCATGGTGCGGATCGACTGGCGAAACATCTCTCCCAGGGGGGCATGCAGGCCATGGCCATTCACGGTGATAAAAGCCAGGGTGCCCGTACCCGTGCGCTGGCTGAATTCAAGGAAGGTAAGGTGCGGGTGTTGGTGGCTACGGACATTGCAGCACGAGGCATTGATATCAATGAATTACCTCATGTGGTGAACTATGAACTGCCGCATGTGCCGGAGGACTATGTGCACCGTATTGGGCGTACCGGCCGCGCCGGTAATAATGGTCAGGCGGTTTCTCTGGTCAGCGTCGATGAACGTAAACAGTTATCGGACGTAGAGAAACTTCTGAAGCGCTCCTTTACCAAAGAAACCATTGTGGGTTTCGAGCCCAAGCAAAGCTTTTCCAGTCAGCCGCATGCGCCGCATACGCGTCGTCCGGCCGCGCCCGGCGCTCAGCGCCGGGCGCCTTCACGTTCGACTGGTGGCGGGAATCGGTTTCGGGATCGATAAAATCCGCTTATAAATTTTGCTGGACATTATTTGTCTGGTTTTTGGCTTGGCAGACCCCCCGCTGATCAGTCACAATGCTGCGAGAAGGGGCGTCAATCCGAGAAAAGGCAGACATGGAAGAAGAGAAGATTTCATCTGCACGCATTCTGGTTGTTGAGGATGAAGAGGGTATTCAGGAATTGTTGCGGGTTGCCCTGAAGCGTCAGGGTTTTGAGGTGTGTTGTGAAAGCAGTGTAGAATCCGCTGAGCCGGCACTACAGAGTTGGGCACCTCAGCTTGTTATTCTGGACTGGATGCTACCGGGTGAAAATGGTCTCGCCTGGTGTCGGGCCTTGCGGCGTTGTGAAGAAACCCAAAAACTGCCGATCATTCTTCTGACTGCCCGAGGTGAGGAAGGGGATAGGGTGCATGGCCTGGAATCGGGGGCAGATGATTATCTGGCCAAGCCCTTTTCACCACGTGAGCTGGTGGCCCGCGTCAATGCCTTGTTGCGCCGCAGTTATGGTAATAATTCTGCCGGTGTGGTGAAGCTGGGTGAGTTGCATGTAGACCTGCGCGCGCATCGGGTTTATGTCAAAGATGTCCAGTTGCATCTGGGACCCACAGAATTCCGTTTGCTGCGCCTGTTTGTGACCAATCCAGATCGGGTTTTTTCTCGCGATATGTTGCTGGATCAGATTTGGGGCCGACAAAGTTTTATCGAAGAACGCACGGTCGATGTCCATATCCGCCGTTTACGGCGGGTTCTTGACGAATACGGTCACGCGCCCTTGATTGAGACAGTTCGTGGTGAAGGTTACAGATGTAGTGCAGTGGTCAGTGACGTATGAACATGGCATCGCCTAACTTTTTGAAGAATATATTTTTATTTTTGTGAAAACCTTACGCGCCTGGTTTTATCCGCTGGCCGTATGGGCCCTGATACCCCTTTTTCTGGCCGCAGACAGTTTACGTGCCTGGTCTTATTTACCTCCCGTGATCATCGCCTTGATTCTGGCGATCTGGGTTGCCTGGCATCGGCAACAATCCCAAAGTTTCAGTGCCTGGTTCCGTAATCCCGATACTCATCTTCCCCCCCTCGCTGGAGGGCTCTGGGAGGAAACGTTTGCCGACGGTTATCACTGGCGGCGGGACCAGGAGGCCCGACAACGTCAGTTAAGTGCCCAGATTCTTCAGCTGCGCGATGCGCTCCAGGCAATGCCAGACGTGGTAGTGCTCATGGATGAGCGCGGTCAGTTGGTCTGGGTGAATCCTTCAGGTATTCGCCTCTTGCAACTGCAATGGCCGGATGATGTTGGCAAACCCCTGGCCTTCTGGTTGCGTACCCCCAATCTGCGGGCATTTTTAAGCGGTGAGGGCCCTTCAAGTTTGCAACTGGCTGCTCCATCAGATGCCCAGTTGTTTTTGGAGGGCGTGCGTTATCCTTTGGCTGATGCCGGAGCCTTGGTGATTTTTCGGGATGTGACCCGTATTCGCCAACTGGAGCAGGTACGCCAGGATTTTGTGGCCAACGTCTCCCACGAGCTGCGCAGTCCGTTGACTGTTGTGCGGGGCTTCCTGGAAAACCTGCTGGATGGTCCGCTGGCCGAAGACGAAGAAGTAGGCAGCCAGTTGCATTTGATGGAGCAGCAAACCCTGCGGATGCAATCCCTGGTGGAGGATTTGCTCTCTCTGGCGCGTATGGAGGCGGCCGAAGCCGAACCAGAGCGCTGTGATACGATCATTTTCAGTGCATTGATCGAGGGCGTGCTGGACACGCTCAAGCCCAATATATCCGAAAAAAGACTGAAAATTCACAAGCACCTGGACGAGACTCTGGGTATTTTTGCGGAGCAGGTAGACTTGACCAGTATCGTCCGTAATCTCCTAGAAAATGCAATCAAGTACACCCCCGCCGGGCGCAGCATCAGCATAAGCTGGGGCCGTGGTCCCGATGGTCTCAGGCTGACGGTGCAGGATACCGGAGATGGGATTGCTACCGAACATCTGCAAAGAATTACGGAACGTTTTTATCGGGTGGATAAGGGAAGATCCCGGAGGATGGGAGGTACAGGTCTGGGACTTGCCATTGTTCGCCATGCAGTAGAACGCTATCAGGGACATTTGGAAGTACATAGCGAAATTGGTCAGGGAGCGGTATTTACCGCACTGTTTCCCTTGTCTCTAGCGCGTAGTGCTGTCAGCGGTGAAAATGTGTCATAAAACGGTAATAAAACTCTGCTATTGTAGGTTGTCTATGCTGTAGGCTTCATACCGGAAGGTTGCGCACCAATATGAAAATTAAAAATGCATACAAGACACGTCGGCTCAGTGTGCTGCCGAAAATATTTAAGTTTGCCATGAGGCCTTATCATGAGTGGCAAAATCTTGCCCCGGCGGGTGCGTTAATGGCGACCCTAGCCGTGTTGGTTTTGAGCCTTGGATCACGTTTTCTTATTAAAGACAGGAGCCCGCGTTAATGTCGGAACTTCATAATACCAAAATTGCTGTTCGCCACCTGGATTTTTACTATGGCAGCAATAAATCCCTCAAGGATATCAATCTGGAGATGCCGGAGAAACAGGTCACCGCGTTTATCGGCCCTTCGGGTTGTGGCAAGTCGACCTTGCTACGGGTATTTAACCGCATGTATTCACTTTATCCCGGGCAACGCGCTACCGGTGAGGTGTTGCTGGATGGCGAAAATATTCTTTCCCCCAATATGGACGTCAATATGTTGCGTGCCAAAATTGGCATGGTGTTTCAAAAGCCGACGCCTTTCCCGATGTCGATATACGATAATATCGCCTTTGGCATCAAGCTCTATGAAAAACTTCGCAAGGTGGAAATGGATGAGCGCGTGGAAGAAGCCCTGCGTCAGGCCGCTCTCTGGGATGAGGTCAAAGATAAACTCAAGACCAGTGGTTTGGGTCTTTCCGGAGGACAACAGCAACGTTTGTGTATTGCCCGCGCCGTTGCGGTAAAACCCGAAGTGATTTTGCTGGACGAACCGACTTCTGCTCTCGACCCGATAGCTACCCTGAAAATTGAGGAACTGGTCAGCGAATTGCGCAATCAGTTCACCATTCTCATTGTGACCCACAATATGCAACAGGCCGCGCGCGTGTCTGATTACACCGCCTTTATGTATATTGGTGAAATGGTAGAATTTGGTCAGACCAACCAATTATTTACCAATCCGGCCAAGAAGCAGACGGAAGATTACATCACGGGTCGTTATGGTTAAGGAGAACTGAACATGGATAAAGATCAGCATATTTCCCAGCGCTTCAATGATGATTTGAACGAAGTTCATGAGCTGGTTCTGGCGATGGGTGGGGTGGTTGAAGAACAAATCAGCAATGCCATTCGCGCGCTGCAGACTGGTGACAATGACCTGGCCCGCGAAGTGGTAGCCCGGGATCATGAAGTCAATGGTTATGAAGTACGGATTGAAGAGGAATGTATCAATATCCTCGCAATGCGCCAGCCGGCGGCCTCGGACTTACGTCTGGTCATGACGCTCATCAAAAGTATTGCCGATCTCGAGCGCATGGGTGACAAGGCCAGCAAGATTGCGGATATGGTGTTGGCCATGGGGCATGGGACGCGTAATTCCAACCCGGCCTTTTTACGTGATGTGGGCGTCATGGCAGACTATGCGCTGAATATGCTGCGGCGCGCCATGGATGCCCTGGCTCGGGCAGACGCTGAACAGGCCATTGCCATTGCCAAGGGGGACGAGATTCTCAATCAGGAGTACCGGTCTGCGCTGCGTCGTCTGATTACCTACATGATGGAAGATCCACGCACCATCACTCCAGCCATTGATGCCCTGTTTATTGCTAAAGCCATAGAGCGTATTGGCGACCATGCCCGCAATATTTGTGAGTATGTGATTTATCTTGCCAAGGGCAAAAATGTCCGGCATCTTCCCCTGGATCAGGTAGAGCAAAGCCTTCAGGGGAAATAATCATGTCGGAACCCGTGACCACTGCAGTATTGGAAAATTATTTGGCAGCAGTGGATCTCGGTTCCAATTCTTTTCATATGGTAGTGGCGGAAGAGCTGGGTTCAGAAATTCGCTTGCTCGACCGCCTGCGAGAAGGCGTGCGTCTTGCCGAAGGTTTGCGCGAGGATGCCACTCTGGATCCGGCCGTCGAGAAGCGCGCACTGGATTGTCTGGCACGTTTTGGTCAGCGCCTTCGTGGTATTCGTCCCGAGCGGGTCCGCATTATTGGTACCAACACGTTGCGCCAGGCTAGTGCCGCCGAGGGGTTTGTGCAGGCTATTGAATCCACTCTGGGTTTTCCTCTGGAAATTGTTGCCGGTCGGGAAGAAGCGCGACTGGTCTATCTGGGGGTCGCCCACAGCCTGGCGGTAGATGCGGATGAACGCCGCCTGGTGATTGATATTGGGGGTGGCAGTACCGAACTTATTGTGGGTCAGGGATTTGTACCGAATAATCGTGAGAGCCTTCACTTTGGATGCGTAGGTTCCAGCCGCGCCTTTTTCCCGGATGATCTGATCACCACTGAGTCCTGCGAACGGCTTGAAAAAAAAGTGCGCATGGCGGTAGAGCCAATGCTGGATGAATTTACCGGCCATGGCTGGGATCAGGCAGTAGGTTCTTCAGGGACAGTCAAAGCCATAAACCGGATTCTGGTCGAGAATGGTCAGGGTAGTCGTATTACCCGCAACGGGATGTACTGGTTGCGGGAGCAAATCCTGCAGTTGGGATCGGTGCGGGCCTTGTCCCGTCTGAAAGGTTTGAAGTCGGATCGTGCCGCTGTATTTGCGGGTGGATTCATGATTCTTTACGCCTTGTTCGAAGCCTTGAATATTCAGGAAATGCGTTTTTCAGAGGGGGCGTTGCGGGAAGGTGCCATTTATGACCTGCTCGGCCGGATTCACCAGGAAGATACCCGCGAACTCAGTATTCACAGTCTCCAGGAACGCTTTCACAGTCAAACCAGGCGCAATCGTGGGGTGGCAGCCTGGGCGGATCAGTTTTTTACGGCAGCGATGGCCAACTGGTCTTTGCATGGTGCTCATCGGCAATGGCTGCAGTGGGCGGCGTTAACCCATGATATTGGGCTGGATATTGCCCATTCCGGCTTTCACAAGCATGGCGAATATATCTGGCGCAATGCCGATTTGGCGGGATTTTCCCGCAGGGAGCAGGGCGTTGTGGCAGCATTGCTGCGCACCCAGCGCAAACGGCTTCCGCATCTGCAGTTCTATTCTACCTTGGGTATTGCGGCTGAAGATTTGCTCGCTGTTCAGCGTTTGGCTGTGCTACTGCGACTTGCTATTGTTTTCCATCGCGGCGCACAAATTTCGGGTACTGCACCCGCCTTGCAAGTGGAGGACAAAGTCCTGCGTCTGTCACTGCCTGATCATTACAAGGATAAAATGCCCCTGCTTTTTGCGGATCTTGAGCAGGAACAGGAAAATACGGCTCCTGATTTTCATCTCCATTGGTAAGAGGGCGTTCCCATCGAATTTCTGAATCCGTTGTTGCACTGGCTGCATCTGCAACCGGTTACTCTGAGCGTTATCAAGGAATTTCTCCGCCAGTATGGGTACTGGATACTGTTTATCGGGACCCTGCTGGAAGGTGAGGCGGTAGTCATTGTTGCCGGGGCCCTTGCCCATGCCGGCGTGCTGGATTTACCCGTGGTCATTGCCGTTTCCTGGCTGGGTAGCACGATTAATGATCAGGTTCTGTATCAGGTAGGTTCGCGCTATGGAGAACGGATTCTCGACTGGCTTCCCAATTTTCTCAAGCGCCATGTTGCTCAGGCAGAGGGATTGATTAGGCGCTTCGGCGATTGGGTGACGCTGCTGTTTCGCTTTATTTATGGGACCCGAACCATTACCCCGATACTCCTGGGTGTGCATCATTATCCACCCCGGCGCTATCTAGTCATGAATCCACTGGCTGCTGCTGTCTGGGCCGGCGTCATCGCCGGTATCGGTTATGTTCTCGGGGCTTCATTGCAAGGCCTGCTGAATGGTGTACGTCAAGTGCAAATCATTTTGTTGCTGCTGCTGTTTGTGGGTGCTTTGCTTTACTGGTTTTGGCATCGCGGGAATAAATCCAAAACCGGTACTTAGCACGACTGCTTGCAGCCGACCTGGCCCCAGTGCGCGTTCCAGTCTTGCTCTAGTGGGGTAACCTGTGGTAAAACGCGCTGGGCTTTGCCCTAATACGCACACGTAGCCTGAGAGGATTTCCGGGTGTCCGCAAGGATGGAATTCTCGGCCGCGTGGTGGATCTTAACCCTATGAAAACTGGAGAAATCTCTATGAGCAGCAATGTAAGCATGCGTGCCCTGCTGGAAGCCGGCGTGCACTTTGGTCATCAAGCCCGTTACTGGCATCCCAAAATGGCCCCTTACCTGTTTGGTGAGCGCAACCGCATTCACATTATCAATCTTGAACATACTTTACCCATGCTGCGTAGCGCGCTGGCTTTTATTGAGCAGGTGTCGCGCAAACACGGTCGGGTTCTTTTTGTGGGAACCAAACGCCAGGCGCGTGAAGCTGTAGAGCAGGAAGCCCGTCGTTGTGGCGCTTTTTTTGTCAATCAACGCTGGCTTGGTGGGACCCTGACCAACTTTAAAACCATTCGTCAGTCTATTCGTCGTCTGGACGAGTTGGACCAGATGACAGCCGATGGCACTCTCGAAAAGCTGACCAAAAAAGAAGGTCTGACTCTGTCGCGTGAGCGTGACAAACTGGAGCGCAGTCTTGGTGGCATCAAGGAAATGAATGGTCTGCCCGATGCTATTTTTGTGATTGATGTGGGTCATGAAAATATTGCGGTGCTGGAAGCGCGCAAGTTGGGCATTCCGGTTATTGGTGTGGTCGATAGTAATTGTGATCCATTGCTGATTGATTATCCTATTCCGGGTAATGACGATGCTACCCGTGCTATCCGACTTTATGCTTCGCTGGTGGCCGATGCCATTTTGGCCGGTCGGCAGGGTGGTGCAGCGGATTTGCTGGATGAATTCGTCGAAGTGGACGAAGAAACCATTGAAATTGACGCCGATTAACGCATTCACCACATAACCAAGGAGTTTACATGGCTATCAGTGCACAACAGGTTAAAGAACTGCGTGAGCGCACCGGCGCTGGCATGATGGAATGCAAAACCGTTCTGACGGAAGCGGACGGAGATATGGAAGCGGCCATTGATCTGCTGCGCACCCGTGGTCTGGCCAAGGCCGACAAGAAGGCCAGCCGGGTAGCGGCGGAGGGCGTCATTGTTACTGCGCTGAGTGCAGACCAGAAGCAGGGCGTGGTGCTGGAAGTGAACTGCGAGACCGATTTTGTGGCCAAGAATGAGGATTTTCTGGCCTTGGCCAAGGATTGTGCCGGGCAGGCTCTGCAACAGGGTCTGAAACAAATAGAGGCGCTGGTGGCGGATGCGACCATTGAAGAGCGGCGCAAGACCCTGGTCAGCAAGCTGGGTGAAAACATCAGTTTGCGGCGTTTGCAGCACTTGCAGGTTAAGGAAGGCGTGGTTGGAGCCTATATACATGGCAGCCGCATCGGGGTGATAGTGGCGCTGGAAGGTCAGGCGGCTACAGAAGAACTCGGTAAGGATGTGGCCATGCATGTGGCTGCAGCCCGGCCGGAAGTGGTTCGTCCTGATCAGGTCTCTGCAGAACGTCTGGCCCGGGAAAAGGATATTCTGGTCGCCCAGGCCGCTGATAGTGGAAAGCCTGCTGATATCGTCGAAAAAATGATATCCGGCCGGCTTAACAAGCTGGTCAACGAAATTGCGCTGACCGGGCAGCCTTTTGTGAAAGATCCGGATAAAAGCGTAGGGCAGTTGGTCAAGGGCTTTCCGGGAGTGGAAGTCGTCGAATTCATCCGTTTTGAGGTGGGTGAAGGTATCGAAAAAGCACCCACGGCAGACTTCGCCAGCGAAGTAATGGCGCAAGTCCGGGGGTCCTGAATGACCGCTCCCCGGTACTCACGTGTTCTCCTGAAACTCAGTGGGGAGGCATTGATGGGGGATGGGCAGTATGGCGTCGACCGCGAGGTCGTACGCCGTATGGCTCGTGAAATCAAGGATGTGGTCTCGTCTGGTGTGCAGGTCGCCATTGTCATTGGTGGTGGCAATATTTTCCGGGGGATGGCCAAGGCAGCCGAGGGTATGGACCGTGCTACTGCTGATTATATGGGGATGCTGGCGACAGTAATGAATGCTCTTGCGGTTCAGGATGCCCTGGAGCATTTAGGCCTGCCGACGCGGGTACTTTCCGCCCTGCATATAGAGCAGGTCGCTGAACCCTATATCCGTAGGCGTGCCATTCGTCATCTGGAAAAAGGTCGGGTAGTGATTTTTGGTGCTGGCACAGGTAATCCTTTTTTTACCACGGATACAGCCGCCAGTTTGCGGGCTGTAGAAATCAATGCCGAGCTGGTTCTGAAAGGAACCAAGGTGGATGGCGTATATACGGATGATCCAGTCACTCACCCCGAGGCTATGCGTTACCGTGAACTGTCTTACAATCAGGTTCTGGAGCAGAATCTTCAGGTGATGGATGCGACAGCAATTACCCTCTGTCGTGATAATGACATGCCCATCATCGTTTTTTCCATCAACAAATCCGGCGCATTGATGCGGGTAATGCTGGGTGAAGAAGAAGGCACCTCGGTGCGTAGAGAGGTTCCATGAGTATTCAGGAAATCAAAAAAGACGCCGAAACCCGGATGAAAAAAAGCATCGAATCCCTTAAGGGGGAGTTGACGCGTCTGCGTACCGGTCGCGCCAGTGCTGGCTTGCTGGATCATGTGATGATTGATTATTACAATGCTCCCACTCCATTGGCCCAGGTGGCCTCGGTTTCCGTAGCCGATGCCCGCTCTTTGGTGGTGACACCCTGGGAAAAAAATCTGATCCCAAAAATTGATAAAGCCATTCGCGATGCCGGGCTGGGACTTAATCCGGTGGCTGGTTCGGACAATATTCGTGTACCTCTGCCGGCACTTTCAGAAGAGCGGCGCAAGGAAATGGTGAAAGTGGTCAGACAGGAAGGCGAAGGTGCCCGAGTAGCCATTCGTAATATCCGTCGTGACAGTATTTCTCAGGTCAAGGACATCCATAAGCAAAAAGTCATTTCCGAAGACGAAGAACGTCAGGCAGAAGAGGCTTTTCAGAAGCTGACTGATCGCTTTGTGGATGAAGTCGATGCCGTGGTGGAGGCCAAAGAAGCTGACCTCATGGAGGTCTGAGCAGGATGATGGCAGCATATGGATCAGGAGCGCGTTCGCTTCCGCAGCATGTCGCAGTCATTATGGATGGCAATGGCCGCTGGGCGTATCGGCAACATTTACCCCGTGTAGCCGGTCATCGACGAGGAGCGGAAGTCGTCCGGGAGATGGTTCAGTCGTGTGTAGACTTGAATATTCCCCATCTTACTCTCTTTGCGTTTAGCACTGAAAATTGGCGGCGGCCTCCTTTGGAGGTGCGTCTGCTCATGAATCTGTTCCGCTTGCTCCTGAAGCGGGAAGCCCGCAAGTTGCATGAAAACGGTGTGCGTTTACGAATTATCGGTGATCGCAGCGCGCTGGAGCGGGATATTCTTCAGCTCATTGAAGAAGCAGAAAGTCTCACCCAAAATAATACCCGTTTGCAACTCAACCTCGCAGTGAATTACGGTGGACGTTGGGATATTGCCCAGGCTACACGCGCGGCAATTGCTGCGCTTCAGTCTGCAGATTTGAATCTGCAAGAGCTCGACGAGCAGGATATTGCCCGGCATTTAAGCCTTGCCGATGGCCCCGAGCCGGATTTGTTGATTCGTACGGGTGGGGAAGAACGCATCAGTAATTTTCTGATCTGGCAACTGGCGTACACAGAATTCTATTTTACTGATACGCTCTGGCCGGATTTCGATCGCGCTTCCCTGGAACATGCACTACATTCTTTTGCACATCGGCAAAGACGTTTTGGACGTACTGGTGATCAGGTTCTGGAGGGCGATTGCTCCGTCAGCGACTGATCACCGCCGCCTTTTTGTTGCTGCTGGTTTTTGTCCTGATTTTTCAGGCTTCCTCTCCGGTTTTTCTGGTTTTTTTAATGCTGCTCGCCCTGTTTGCCGGACAGGAATGGGGTCGTCTCAGCCTGTTCTCCAGGCCATTTGCCTTACTGCTGGGGCTGGTACTGGCGGTTCTTTTGCTGTTGCCGCTCTGGTTGAATAATCTGATCGGCCCCATGTTGGCAGATATTTCGGTAGCCGCATGGTTATTATGGGCGGTGCTGATGCTTGCTGTGTCACCCAGCATGCTAGATAGAGCTTCAATTTGGCAGCGTCCGTTTACGGGTTTTATGCTTTTGCCAGCTTTTTTGCCAGCTTTCTGGTTTGCCTCGCAACTTCAGCGTCAGTCCCCCCATCAACTTTTGTGGGTGATTTTGATAATCAGCGCAGGAGATGTAGGTGCCATGACTTTTGGGAAACTATGGGGCCGGCGGCGGCTGATCCCACGGGTCAGTCCGGGCAAAACCTGGGAAGGCCTCCTGGGTGGCTTGCTTGCCAGCGCCATTGTGGGCACACTGGGCGCATGGATCTGGCTGGGGGCTCACCCTCTCGTATTATGCTCAGGGGCTTTGCTGGGAGTGGTGACAGCAATATTTGCAGTCATTGGTGACCTGGCAGAAAGTTATCTCAAACGCCGCGCAGATCGTAAGGATAGCGGTCAATTACTGCCGGGGCACGGTGGTTTGCTTGACCGTCTGGACAGTATCAGCGCGGGTATCCCGGTTTTTGTAGCCGGGATTTACTATCTGGGTTGGTGGAAATGACAAGAGGCATCTGCATACTCGGAGCCACGGGCTCCATTGGGAAAAGCACCCTGGACGTGCTTTCACGCCATTCCGATGTATTCCGGGTGGTGGCCTTAACGGGTAATTATCGTGTTGCGGAGATGCTGGCACTCTGCAAAATCCATCAACCTGAGCAGGTCGTCATGGCAGCACCCGAAGCAGCGCAAGAACTCCGGGTGCTGTTACGTGATGCCGGTCTAAAACAAATAAATGTGGAAAGTGGTCCCGAGGCATTGGCAGCCGTTGCCCGTATGGACGGTGTTGACGAGGTAATGGCCGCAATAGTCGGAGCAGCTGGTCTTTTGCCTACTCTGGCTGCGGTGGAAGCCGGCAAAAAGGTATACCTGGCCAACAAGGAATGTCTGGTGATGGCGGGCAAGCTGTTTATGGACCGGGTGCGGGCGTGTCAGGTGACCCTGCTGCCTATTGATAGTGAGCATAATGCCGTTTTCCAGTGCTTTGCCGATGGCCGAGGGGTGCGCCGCATCCTCTTGACGGCTTCTGGCGGTCCTTTCCGGACCTGGCCTTTGGAGCGTCTCGCGGGAGTGACTCCAGATCAGGCCTGTGCGCACCCTAACTGGGTGATGGGCCGGAAAATTTCTGTAGATTCTGCGACGATGATGAACAAGGGGCTCGAAGTGATTGAAGCCCATTGGTTGTTTAATCTTCCGGCAGAACAAATTGATGTACTCATCCACCCCCAAAGTATTATCCATTCCATGGTAGAGTACGTAGACGGGTCGGTGTTGGCCCAGCTGGGCAATCCGGACATGCGTACGCCCATTGCTCATGCCCTGGCTTACCCGGAGCGCATCGAAAGTGGGGTGTCCTCACTGGATCTGGCCAAGACCGCAGATTTGCAATTTGAAGTCCCTGACCTGCAACGCTTCCCTTGTCTGGCTTTGGCTTTTTCTGCCCTTAAAGCGGGTGGTGCTGCAGCTACTGTCCTCAATGCTGCCAATGAAGTAGCGGTTCAGGCTTTTCTGGACGAGGCTTTACCTTTTGCCCGGATTGCTGCTGTTGTGGAAAGTACCCTGGCCGATTTGCAACCTGCCGCACCGGATGAACTGGAAGCCGTTCTGGCGATTGATCAGCAGGCCAGAGTGATAGCTGGCAAGCATCTGCGCCGTTACGCTGAATCTGCTTTGGCCTGATTTCGGGCTACTGTGCACATACTCGAAACCATAGGCGCTTTTATTCTCGCAATTGGCATTCTGGTGCTGATTCATGAATCCGGACATTTCTGGGTCGCCAAATTCATGGGCGTGAAGGTGCTGAAATTCAGCATCGGCTTTGGTCCTGCTTTGATCAGTCGGCGCTGGGGCAAGGATCGCACCGAATATGTCATCGCTGCGTTACCTTTGGGTGGTTACGTCAAAATGCTCGGTGAACAGGCCGGTGAAGAAGTAATGCCTGAAGACCGTACCCGGACTTTTGAGCAACTGGCTCCCGGTAAACGCTTTCTCATTGCCCTGGCTGGCCCTGCTGCCAATCTCCTTTTCGCCATCATTGCTTATGCCGGAGTTGCCTGGATTGGCATTCCCGGGCTGGCTCCCATTGTTGGTCTGGTGAATGATCATTCTCTGGCCGCTCAGGCCCATTTGCAGCCGGGTCAACGCATTACCTCCCTGAACGGTCAGCAGGTATATACCTGGGAAGACATGCGTATGGGTTTGTTGTCGGCGGCCATTGCCCGGGTGCCCGCACACCTTGAGACTACCGAGCAGGGCAGGTTGTCAACACATACTCTGCCTTTGCAAAGCCTGAAGGCAGATTCGGTGGGGCCGGACTTTGTTGGTAAGATCATCGGAATGGAGCCTTACCTGCCAGCAACTGTGGGAGCGGTCGAAGCCAAAAGTCCGGCCGCTCAGGCAGGACTGGTTGCCGGTGATCGTATTACCGGCATTAATCATCATCCTGTCCCGAGCTGGGAGAGTCTGGCCCGTCACATTGAATCGCATCCAGACAAAACGATGGAGATGACTTACCGGACGGCTGCGGGGATCAGTAAAACCATTCAGATCAAACCACAAATGTTTCTCGACAAGGCGGGTAAAGCGATTGGCAGGATCGGTATTGTCATGGCGCCCCTGCCCAAGGATCTCATCGTTATACGCCAGCGGGGGCCGCTTGAGGGCTTGATCTATGGTGCGCACAGTACCTGGCAGATGTCCTGGATGACGGTGGAGATGATGGTTCGGATGGTGCAGGGTTTTGTTTCGCCGGATAATATCAGCGGGCCTATTAGCATTGCCGAATATGCGGGGCAGTCGGCTCAGGCGGGCGTGGCGCCCTTTCTGTCCTTTCTGGCTTTGGTTAGCATCAGTTTGGGGGTCCTGAATTTGCTCCCTATTCCCATACTCGATGGTGGTCATCTGGTGTTTTACGCCCTGGAAATGGTACGAGGTAAGCCGCTTTCGCCGGCGGTGGTGCAAAAAGCCCAACAGATCGGTATAGTGCTGCTTCTGATGCTGATGTCCTTCGCTTTCTACAACGATATTACGAGATTGATGACTCCGTGAAAAAATTCAGCCTGACTTCACCTTCGCCTCTGGTTCTTGCCTCGGGTATTGCCTGTTTGGCGGCCGTTTGGACGGCTCCAGCCTGGGCATTTACACCCTTCACTGTTAAAAACATAGAGATAAGAGGATTGCAGCACATTGCTCCTGGAACGGTCTATAACTACCTGCCCATCCATATCGGGGAAGAAGTAGATGACCAGAAAGCGCAGCAGGCGATTAAAGATCTGTACTCTACTGGTTTTTTCAAGGACGTAACTATCGCCCGCTCGGATGACAATTTGCTGGTGGTCGTCCAGGAACGTCCGATCATTGCCAGCATCAAGACGCACGGCATCAAGGCCTTTTCCAAAAAAGAAGTGGAAGGAACCCTGAAAGGCATCGGTCTGGTGGACCGCCATATTTTCAATCAGTCCCTGCTTGACGAGGTCGTACATGGGCTGCAGCAGCAGTATGAGGGCATGGGTTATTATAATGCGAAAATTCATGCCAAGGTGGATAAACTCCCACGTAACCGCGTAGCTATTTATCTGGATGCCAACGAGGGAGAGCAGGCTACTATCAAGCAGGTGACCATAGTCGGCAATCACGCTTTCAGTGAAAGTCGTTTGCGTGGCCTTTTCGATATTGGTGCCCCTGACGCCTTTTCATTTTTTACTAAAAATGATCGTTACTCTCAGGAAAAATTGATGAAGGGCCTGGAAGCCCTGCACAATTTCTATCTGGATCGCGGCTATCTGAATTTTGATATTGAATCCAATCAGGTACAGGTCACACCAGATCGTCGTTTTGTCTATATTACGGTCAATGTGCATGAAGGACCGGTTTATCATGTGAAGTCGGTGAATTTGACGGGGAATCTGGTGATTCCCAAGCCAGAGCTGGAAAAACTGGTTGAAATCCATCCCGGCGAAGTGTTTTCCCGGGCAAAAATCAACGACACTAACAGTGCCATTGCCAACAAGCTGGGTGATCTGGGCTATGCTTTTGCCAATACCACACCGGTGCCGACGGTAGATGAAAAAACCCGCGAGGTAGCACTGAATTTTGAAGTGGACCCAGGGCGCAAAGTATACATTCGCCGCATTGAAATTACCGGCAATGATCGCAGTCGTGACTATGTAGTCCGGCGTCAGTTCAGGCAGATGGAAGGATCTCTTTATAATGGTGCGCAGATCAGGCGTTCCAAGGAGCGGCTCCAGCAGACCGGTTTTTACGATAAAATCGATACTAAAACGGTTCCGGTTCCCGGTCATCCTGATCAGATGAATCTGGATGTGCATGTCAGTGAGCGGCCAACTGGCAGTTTTAGCCTGGGTGTGGGTTACTCCAATGCGCAGGGTATTTTGTTCAATGGTTCCATCAGCCAGAACAATTTCATGGGTACTGGAAATGCGCTGTCTTTTTCGGCCAACGTGGGCGGTTTGGGCACAGCATTCAACCTATCTTATACTGATCCTTATTTTACTCCGGATGGTATCAGTCTGGGTGTTAATCTTTATCGGAATGATACCAATCTTTCCAGCCTTGCTGTTGCGCCCTATCAGGAAATTGACTATGGCGCTACGGGTACGCTGGGCATACCCATCATGCAGTATGTCTATGACTATATGTCCTTGGGCTACAGTAATACAACTATTAATCTGACTTCAGACAGCACGCAAATTTATAATTCTTACGTAAATACTTTCGGGAATACGGCCAGCGCTGTCACTGTAGGTAATAGCCTCGTTTATGACAGCCGCAACTCGCCCATATTTCCGACCAAGGGGTTTTATGGCAGCCTGGATCTGAAAGCGGCTGTTCCTCCGGGAAAACTGAAATGGTACAAGGCCGAAGTCAAGGCTGACTATTATCATCCCATTACCTCCTGGTTAACCGGCGGGCTCAGCGGGCGATATGGTTTCATAAACGGTTATGGTGGCAAACCAGTTCCTTTCTTTAATAACTACTATTTGGGTGGCCCCACGACCTTGCCGGGTTACCAGACATATTCCCTGGGCGAACAAATTGATGGTTATCCCGTCGGAGGCACACGAGAATTATTGTTTAACGCCAGTTTGTACTTTCCGTTACCAGGTCTGGAAGATAACCATAATTTCCGGATGTCTCTGTTTGCCGCCAGCGGTTGGGTTTATGGGGTGCAGTCTTATCTCGGCGGTGCGAACAGTACGAGTTATTTCCCCAGTCTGGGTGAGATGCGGACAACAGCTGGCGTAGGCTTTCTGTGGATCAGTCCTCTCGGGCCTCTGCGTCTGTCTCTGGCAATTCCTCTGGACAAAAAGCCGGGAGACCTTACCCAACCCCTGCAGTTCACTGTGGGTAATAACTTCTGATGCCCCGGTGAGATGGGTATGATGCGTCAGTTACTTCTGGGTCTGGGTTTGTTGCTGTTTGCCGGGATAGCCTTGGCGGATCCCATGAAAATTGGCTTTGTCGATCTTGATAAAGCCCTGCGCGAGCTTCCGGAAGCGCAGGTTGGCGCGGCGAACCTCAATAAGCAGGTGGAGGCGAAGCAAAAGGAAATAGAAGCAAAGCGCCAACAGATAGATGCTTTTCAGAAATCGCTGGAAAAAGATTTTCCACATTTGAGTAATGCCCAGCGACAGGATCGCGAAGCTCAATTGCAAAGCATGATTCTCAGTCTTCAGCAATTTCAGCGCCAGGCTCAGGATACGCTCAACTATCAACGCAATCAGATCCTCAAGAATATTCAGACCCAACTGGTCAAAGTGGTCAGTCAAATTGGCCGTGCCGGGCATTATACGGTCATTCTCAATGACAAGTCGGTGTTATATGTCAGTGGTGCCATTGATTTAACCGGGCAGGTGGTGGCAGCGATGAACAGCACGATAAGTGCGGCAAAGTCCACAGGTAAAAAATAATGAGGGCAGCCAGCGCACATCGCCTTCAGGATCTGGCACAACACATTGCTGGAGAAGTACGCGGTGATGCGGAATATCTGATTACCGGCATGGCACCTCTGGATACTGCCGAGGCTGGGGATATTACTTTTTTCCAGGCGAGCAGCCTGCGCAGCTGTTTGCAGTCCAGTCAGGCTGGTGCTGTTATCCTCAGTTCTGAATTTGCTGATGATTTTTCTGGGCACTGCATTGTTGTCAAAAACCCCTATGCGGCTTTTGCTAAAACCATGCAGTACCTGTTTCCTGTGGCCCGATCTGAACCGGGTATTCATCACAGCGCTCAACTGGATCGGAATGTACAGATCCATCCTGAGGTACGCATGGATGCTTTCGTCAAGGTGGAGGCGGGGGCACAGATCGCGGCCCGAGTTTGGCTTGAGGCAGGGGTATTTGTGGGCGCTGACGTTCAGATAGGGGCGGGCACCCATGTTTATCCGGGTGCGAAAATCTACTCTGGTTGCCGCATTGGCGAACGGTGTGTTGTCCACGCGGGTGCGGTCATTGGTGCCGATGGTTTTGGGTTTGCGGAAGAAAACGGAAAATATCTGAAAATTCCCCAGATAGGCGGGGTACTGATTGGCAATGATGTGGAGATAGGTGCCAATACCTGTATTGATCGTGGTGTTCTGACCGATACGATCCTTGCCGACGGGGTCAAGATCGATAATCTGGTACAAATCGGCCATAATGTACAAATAGGCGCGCATACCGTTATTGCCGGCCAAACGGGAATAGCAGGCAGTACCCGTATTGGCAGCCATTGCCGGATTGGCGGGCAGGTTGGCATTACCGGCCATGTTGAAATAGCGGATAACTGCGTGATTGCCGGACAAAGTGCTATTACCCATTCGTTACGCAGCCCGGGGGTTTATTCGGGAGTGGTCCCTGCCCATGAAATTACGCGATGGCGGCGCATTGTTGCCCGCTTTGACGGGCTGGATACCTTATTTCGGCGGGTAAAAAATCTGGAAAAAAATTCTGCGCACCAAGCATCAACTGACGGAGAGCCATTTCATGGAGAGTGAACTGAATATTCAGGATATTATGAAGCGATTACCGCATCGCTATCCTTTTTTGCTGGTGGACCGTGTGCTGCATGTGGAAGTAGGGAAATCATTGCGTGCGATCAAAAATGTCACTATAAATGAGCCCTTTTTTCAGGGACATTTTCCGGCTATGCCCGTCATGCCAGGGGTTTTGATTATTGAAGCCCTGGCCCAGGCTGCTGCTCTACTGGCTTTTGTTTCGGAAGATAAATATGGTGAAAATGCTGCTGTGTATTTTGCCGGTATTGATAAAGCCCGCTTTCGCAAACCGGTCACTCCAGGCGATCGCCTGGAACTGCTGGCTAACGTCAGCCGGCGTCGCTCGGGAATGTGGCAAATGGAAACCCAGGCATTGGTGGATGGTCATGAGGTGGCTTCGGCCCTGTTGATGGCGACACTTCGGGAAACCGCTCCATGACTAGGGATATTCACCCTACGGCCATTGTTGATTCAGGTGCTATTGTGGGTGCCGATTGTAAAATTGGTCCTTACGCAGTGATTGGTGCTCACGTCGAGCTGGGCGCTCATTGTCAGATCGGTGCGCATGCGGTACTGGAAGGTCCGACCAGGATAGGCAGCCATAATCATATTTTTCAGTTTGCTTCAGTGGGGACAGCTCCTCAGGATCTAGGTTACCAGGGCGAACCTACGGCACTGGAAATCGGTTCGCACAATACCTTGCGGGAATTCGTGACGGTGAATCGCGGCACGGTAAAGGGGGGCGGTGTTACGCGGATTGGTAGCCATAATCTGCTCATGGCCTATTGTCATGTGGCGCATGACTGCCGCATCGGCGATCAGGTGGTGATGGCCAATGCGGCGACTCTGGCCGGACATGTCTGCATTGAAGATCATGCCATTCTGGGCGGCCTTTCTGCCGTACATCAATTTGCACGCATAGGTTCACATGCCATTTTGGGTGGGGGGACCATGGCACCTTTGGATATTCCACCTTATATGATGGCTGCCGGGAACCATGCCAGTCTTCATGGAATTAATGTGCGTGGTCTGGCTCGGCGTGGCATTTCCCGCGAGACCATTTTGCAAATCAAACGCGCTTACAGGATTTTGTTCCGTTCCGGGCAACGACTGGATGATGCTATGGAAGAGGTGCGCCAGCGCGGTCTTGATGCCCCGGAAATCGCCCATTTGCTGGACTTCATCCAGAACAGCAAGCGCGGAATTACCCGACCATGAAAAATCTCAAAACAGCCGTGATCGGTGTGGGTCATCTGGGTCGTTTTCATGCCCAGAAATATGCCAATTTGTCCGATCTGCAAGGCATTTATGACGCCAATCCCGATCGTGCTGCTGAAGTGGCCCGGGAACTGGGCTGTCGGGCTTTTGCCAGTATTCCTGAGCTGCTGGCTTCAGTAGAGGCCATATCCATAGCGACCCCAACTTCAACCCATCATGAGGTTGCTGAAGAAGCACTGCGTGCGGGAGTGCATTGCCTGGTTGAAAAGCCGTTCACGCTGGATATTCCGGAAGCAGACGCCCTGATTGCCCTGGCTCAGGAACGTCAACTGGTTCTGGCTGTGGGGCATATCAAAAGAGTGCATCCAGCCATTCGCTATTTGCGTCAGGCGGGTTATGGCGCCCCGCGTTACCTGGAGGCAGAGCGTCTGGCACCGTTCAAGCCCCGTTCTCTGGATATTGATGTCATCATGGATCTCATGATTCATGATCTTGATCTGACTTTATTGTTGACCGAGGCCGAACCTGTTGATGTGCGCGCGGTAGGCGTTGCTGCGGTGACCGACAAGGCCGACATGGCCAATGCCTGGATTACTCTCAGTAACGGTACCGTGGCGAACCTTGCGGCCTCCCGGGTGGTTCGCGAACCGGCCCGGCGCTTGCGGATTTTCTGGCAGGACCGTTACGCTTCTGTGGATTTTATCCAGAATACCCTGCACATTTACCATCGCGGAGAAGGCGCCGTGCCAGGTATTCCCGGTGTTCGGGATGAAGCCGTCAATTTGGCTAAAACCGATGCCCTGGCCGCAGAAATTGAAGATTTTCTGGGTGCGGTGCTGCGTCAATCTCCGGTATTTTGTGATGGTATGGCGGGTCGCCGGGTATTGGCGGCAGCACTGCAAGTACGCAAGGCGGTGGATGGTTTTCTTTCCCGATGAGGGATGGGCCAGACCCAGTGAATGAATTTCTAAACAGGATATCAATACATGAGTTATAGTACAGCCATTCCCATGGTCGATTTGCGCGCGCATTTTCAGCCACTGCGTGAAGAAATTCTTGCCGGATTGGGAAAAATTCTGGATCAGGCGGGTTTTATTCTCGGTGAACACGGTCGTGCTCTGGAACAAGATGTGGCCCAACTTTGTGGCGTAGCCCATGGGGTAGGCTGTGCGTCGGGAACAGATGCATTGTTGCTGGCTCTGCGTGCTTTGGGGATTGGGCCGGGGGATGAAGTCATTGTGCCTACCTTCACCTTTATTGCTACGGCAGAAGCGGTCCTTTACGTGGGGGCAAAGCCGGTCTTTGTAGACGTGGACCCGCAAAATTATGTGCTGACCGCGTCACTTGTTGAAGCGGCCATCACCGACCGCACAAAAGCCATTATTCCAGTGCATCTTTATGGCCTGCCTGCCGATATGCCCGCTATCATGTCTTTGGCGCAACAGTATCATCTGAAGGTCATTGAAGATTGTGCTCAGGCTATTGGGGCCAGTATTCATGGGCGTGCGGTGGGAAGCTTTGGTGATATCGGCTGTTTTTCCTTTTTCCCCAGCAAAAATCTTGGCGGTGCTGGTGATGGCGGCATGGTGGTGACCAATGATCCGGAACTGGAAAAACAATTAAGGGGCTTGCGCAATCATGGTTCATGGCAGACTTATCATCATGATGTACTGGGTTATAACAGTCGTCTGGATGAAATGCAGGCATTGATTTTGCGCACGGAATTTCCGCATCTTTCTATTTTTAATGCGGGTCGTCAGCGGGCTGCTGCCTGGTATGCCGAGCATCTGGCGGGCCTGGATCTGCAGTTACCCCATGCACCAGAAGCTTATCAGCATGTATACCACCAATATACGATTCAGCTGGAAGGTCGGGATGCGGTAAAAGCCGCCTTGCAGGCTGAGCAGATTGCCAGCGCCATTTACTACCCCATTCCCGGCCATCGCCAGAAAATGTTTGGTGATCAGCCTCAAGGCCATTGTCCAGTAGCGGACAATCTGGCCGAGCGGGTTTTGTCCTTGCCCATGTTTCCCGAGCTGCAAGAGGCGCAGGTTGCCCGGGTGGCAGAGGTGATTCGCCGCACGCTGAAGGATTAAAGCGTTGGGCAAGGTATTTATCCTTGCTGTAGAGCGTTCCGGAGAAAATCTCGGACTGGAAATCATGGAAAATGCGACTGCTGCTGGTCTGGATTTACATTGGTCAGGAGTAGTGGGTTCGCGTTTGCAGACCGCCGGCGTTGAAAATATTGCCGACGGGGAACCACTTGCCATCATCGGTCTGGTTGAGGTGCTGCGCCATTATGGGGCGCTACGCCGACTGTATCATCAGGTTGTATCGCACCTGAAAAATGAAAGGCCCACTTGTGTCATTCTGATTGATCACCCAGCATTCAATATGCGCATTGCCAAGGCTGCCAAGGCACTGGGCATTCGCGTTCTTTATGTGGTGGGGCCGCAGATTTGGGCCTGGCGCGGGCAGCGCATTCATCAAATCAAGCAGATTGTTGATCAAATGCTGGTGCTTTTTCCCTTCGAAGTTCCCATTTATGCCGAAGCCGGTGTTCCGGTGCAGGTTCTGGCCCATCCTTTGCTGGCACAGACTACTGCTGCACCTGATCGTTTGACTGCTCGGGCGGCTCTGGGGTTCGCGGCGGATGATCAGGTGCTCGCCTTGCTGCCCGGCAGCCGGCGTGGTGAGCTGGAAAAACTTTCCCGCCGTTATGCGCAAACCGCAAGTTTGCTGCGCGAGCAGATGCCCCGGTTGAAAATTGTCGTGGCTCTGGCTCGTGATGAACTGGCGTCGGCCTGGAAGCATCAGTGGGAACAGGGAGCAGGCCCCTGTGATGCTCTGGTGGTTATTGCCCAAACCCGCACGGTACTGTCAGCCGCCAATGTGGTACTGGTGGCTTCCGGAACGGCGACCCTGGAAACCGCACTGATGGAACGTCCGGCGGTAGTGGTTTATGCCCTGAATGCGCTGACCTACGCTTTTGCGCGGCGCCTGGTTAAAACCCCTTTTGTGGCCATGCCCAATATTTTACTCAAGGAGTCTGTTTATCCGGAGTTTTTGCAGGATGCCTTTAAACCCGGACAAGTCGCTGCAGCTCTGTTACCCTTGTTTACCGATGCCGGTCATAAACAAGTTCAGCGCCTGAAGCAGATACGTGACTTGTTGCAGGGGGATTCCGCAGAGGCGTTGCAACAGGTTTTGCGGAAAATGCTTTTATGACTGGTAAATCTAGAAATGGCAAGTGGCATGAATAATTGAGAATGAGTACAGCCAGAAGATCTCCGGTTTTGGAACACTGGGGCCCCTCGTGCGCGGGTGTGGATGAAGCCGGTCGTGGTCCGCTGGCGGGGCCGGTCATTGCGGCGGTGGTGATTTTGCGTGAACCTCTGTACGGCCTGAATGACTCCAAGAAAATGACCGCCAAGGCTCGCTTGCAATGGGCTGCCAGAATTCGGCAGGAAGCGCGGGCCTGGTCGTTGAGCTGGGCGGCAGTGTGGGAAATTGAGCGCTACAATATTTTACAGGCCTCTTTACGGGCCATGTCCCGGGCTATTGCTGCCCTGCCAGTGCGTCCGGAGCTTGTTGTTGTGGATGGTAACCAGTCACCGCCGGGCTGGCAGGTTGAGACTCTGGTGGGCGGTGATGGTCGGGTAGATGCTATTGCAGCGGCCAGTATTCTCGCCAAGGTGGCGAGAGATCAGACCATGCAGGTATTGGATGCTTATTATCCGCATTATGGCTTGGCCCGGCACATGGGTTATGGAACCGCAGTCCATATGCAGGCATTACAGCGATATGGACCTTGTCCGCTGCATCGACGTGGTTTTGGTCCGGTGGATCAAGCCTGGGAGGCAAAGCAGTGAGTGAACCGACTTTTGTCCATCTTCATGTGCATTCCGAATATTCGCTGGAGGATGGCATTATTCCGGTCAAGGCGCTGGCCAAGCGCTGTGCCGAAAAAAATATGCCGGCAGTGGCGATTACGGATCACGGTAATCTTTTTGCTCTGGTGAAGTTTTATAACGCCGCCCGCAGTCAGGGCGTGAAACCACTGATCGGGAGTGAAATCTGGGTCCACGATGAGGGCGATGCAGATCGCCCCGCCAGCCTGATTTTGTTGTGCATGAACAAAACCGGTTACGCCAATCTCAGCCGTCTGTTGAGTCGCGCCTATCTGGAGGGACATCAGCAGGGCCGCCCGCAAATTGCCGCCGGATGGTTGCAGCAGGCCAGTGATGGATTAATTGCCCTTTCCGCAGCGGGGCAGGGTGAAATCGGTCGGGCTTTGCTGCGCCGCGATCATGCGCAGGCTGAACTGTTGGCAAAACGCTATGCAGACTGGTTTCCCGAACGCTTTTATCTGGAACTGCAACGGAATGGCGAAAAAGATCAGGAAAGTCTGCTGCAAGCAACCCTCGGGCTGGCCGAAAAGCTGGATTTGCCGGTGGTGGCTACCAATAATGCCCATTTTCTGGATGCCGCCGATTTTGCCGCTTTTGATGCCCGTCAATGCATTTCTGCAGGGCTGACCCTGGATGATCCACGTCGGCCGCGACGATTTACCGCCGAACACCGTTTACCGGATCCAGAGGAAATGCGGACACTTTTTGCGGATTTACCCGAAGCTTGTGACAACACGGTAGAAATTGCCAAACGCTGTAATCTGGAGTTGGTGCTGGGCCAATACGCCTTGCCGGATTATCCCATTCCTGAGGGTCAGTCTGTGGATGAATATCTGCATGAAGCGGCTCAGAAAGGGTTGCAGGTGCGTCTGAATGCCCTGGGGATTCGGGCTGAAGGCAGCTTGCCTTACCATGAACGCCTGCTGCGTGAAGTGGGGGTGATCCAGCAAATGGGTTTCCCCGGTTATTTTCTGATTGTGGCGGACTTTATCCAATGGGCCAAGAATAACGGGGTTCCAGTCGGACCCGGACGTGGTTCGGGCGCCGGTTCTCTGGTGGCCTATGCCCTGGGGATTACCGACCTCGATCCGATCAGCAATGGCCTGCTTTTTGAACGCTTTCTGAATCCTGAACGGGTTTCCATGCCCGATTTTGACGTGGATTTCTGTATGGATCAGCGCGACCGGGTCATTCAGTATGTCGCTGAAAAATATGGCCGCGAACGGGTTGGTCAGATCATTACCTTTGGAACCATGAAGGCGCGGGCGGTAGTCCGGGACGTTGGCCGGGTGCTGGGACTGCCCTACGGGTTTGTGGACCAGCTCGCCAAGCTGGTGCCCGGTGATTTGGGCATGACCCTGGCCAAAGCCCTGGAAGAATCCGAAGAGTTGCGGCGCCGCCAGACCGAAGAAGACGACGTACGCGATCTTCTGGATATTGCCTTGCGTCTGGAAGGGTTGCCGCGCCATGCCTCCACCCATGCGGGGGGGGTTGTCATCTCTCCAGAGCCGCTGGCGGATCGTTTACCGCTATTTACGGACAGTTCTGGTGGTGGTGGTAATGTGACCCAGCTCGACAAGGATGATGTCGAAAAAATGGGTCTGGTCAAATTCGACTTTTTGGGTCTGCGCACCCTGACCATTATTGATATGGCGGTAAAACTCATTAATGCCGCTGCCGTCACGGAGGACCTTGCGCCCCTGGATATTCAGCAACTCCCGCTCGATGATCCAGACACTTTTGCACTGCTGAAATCCACGGAAACCGTGGCCGTGTTTCAGCTGGAATCATCGGGCATGCGTGATCTGGTGCGGCGTCTGCAACCCGATACTTTTGAGGATATTGTCGCCCTGGTGGCCCTGTTTCGTCCCGGTCCTTTGCAGTCGGGCATGGTGGACGATTTTATTGCTCGCAAGCATGGCAAGGCCCAGGTCAGTTATTTGCACGCCAATCTCGAACCCATCCTCAAGGAAACCTACGGCGTTATTGTTTATCAGGAGCAGGTCATGCAATCGGCGCAGGTCCTGGCAGGCTATTCCCTGGGGGGTGCCGATTTGCTGCGCCGCGCCATGGGCAAGAAAAAACCCGAAGAAATGGCCAAACAACGCAGTATTTTTCTGGAGGGCGCACATAAAAATGGCCTGCATCCCGATCAGGCAGGAGCTATCTTCGATCTGATGGAAAAATTTGCGGAATATGGTTTCAACAAATCCCATTCTGCGGCCTACGCTCTGGTTTCCTATCAGACGGCTTATCTCAAGGCCCATTATCCCCAGTTTTTCATGGCGGCGGTTCTGACTGCAGATATGGACCATACCGACAAGGTCGTGGCGATGATCGCCGAATGTCAACGCATGGGCCTGCGCATTGCCCCGCCCAGCGTGCAATGCAGTGGTCTGGAGTTTAAACCCGAAGGCAGGCAGGATATCCGTTTTGGTCTGGGGGCGATCAAGGGCCTGGGACGGGCGGCGATTCATAGTATTCTGGAAGCGCGTAAAGAAGGTCCTTTCCAGAGCCTCTTTGACCTGCTTTGTCGGGTAGATAGCCAAAAAATCAATCGCCGCGCGCTGGAGGCCTTGATTCGGGCCGGCGCCATGGATGACTGGCAGGTGTCCAGAGCGGACCTGATGGCTTCTCTGGAAAGCGCCATTGAAGCAGCCGCCCAATTTCAGCAAAGCCAGGCCAGTCTGCAGGAGTCCCTTTTTGACGGACTGGAAGCATTACCTGTCGCCCCCCCTATTAGTCATGCTGAGCTGTGGACATCCACAGAAATACTGCGTCAGGAACGGGAAACCCTGGGCTTTTATTTCAGTGGTCATCCCATGGATGATCTCCGTGTGGAACTCGCCGAGCTGGGTGTGCAGCCGTTGAGCAATATTGTGGTGGGAACCGTTATGTTGGTTGCCGGATTGGTGGTGGCGCGGCGCAGCACCCGTACCAAAAGGGGCGATCGTATTTATTTTCTGACCCTGGATGATGGTGTAGGGCGTCTGGAGGTCGTGGTATTTGCCGAAGTCTGGGCCCAGGCGGGAAAAATCGGAGAAGGGGAAGAACCCGTGCTGGTCCTGGGTGAGGTCGGCGAAGACAGCTATTCCGGTGGTCTGCGACTCAGCGCCCTGCGGGTGCTGGATCGCCAGCGGGCTCGTGATGAGTTGGCAACACAATTGACCGTGGAAATTCCTCAGGGTGAGTCGCTGGCTCCCGAGCTTTTGCGTGACTGGCTTCAGCAATATCCGGGCTCTGTGCGTCTGCTCCTGCGTTTACCGGTGGACAATGACCTGCAGGTGCTGTTAAAAGTTCCGGAAAGCTTAAGTTTTGTGGCGAGTGAAGAAGCCCTGGCGGCACTGCAGGCGCATATGCCCGAGGGATATCAATGGCAGTGGACGTACCGTGCTGCCACTTCGCTGGTAAATAATGTGATTCCTCTGGAACGTGGACAGCGCAAGACCCGGCGTCCCGCCTGAGGCAAGTTTTCAGATTGTTCAGGAGTACCTATGAAAATCAGTTATCTGGATTTTGAACAGGGTGTAGCAGAGCTGGAAGCCAAGGTAGAAGAGTTGCATGCTCTGAATCAGCCCGGTATCGCCGATGAAATCAAGCGCCTTGAAGTGAAGGCCCGCAAAGAGCTGCAGCGCATATACAGTAAGCTGGGTGCCTGGCAGACCGTGCAGGTGGCGCGCCATCCCCAGCGCCCCTATACCCTCGATTATGTGCAGGCTCTGTTCAGTGAAGTGCAAATTCTGGCCGGAGACCGCGCTTTTGCAGATGATCAGGCCATCATCGGCGGTTTGGCCCGCTTCAATGATCAGCCGATTGTCTGGATGGGACATCAAAAAGGGCGTGACACTAAGGAAAAAATCCAGCGTAATTTTGGTATGCCGCGCCCTGAGGGGTATCGCAAGGCGCTGCGCCTCTTGCGTTTGGCCGAACGCTTTCAATTACCGGTATTCACTTTTATTGATACGCCCGGTGCCTATCCTGGAATCGGTGCGGAGGAACGCGGCCAAAGTGAAGCCATTGCCCGGAATCTGGCGGTTATGTCCGATCTCGCCGTTCCCATCATCTGTACCGTCATTGGCGAAGGCGGGTCTGGCGGCGCACTCGCCATTGGCGTGGGTGATCGGATGCTGATGCTGGAATACAGTGTTTATTCCGTTATTTCACCGGAAGGCTGTGCGTCCATTCTCTGGAAAGATGCAGGAATGGCTGCGGAAGCGGCAGAAACCCTTGGCATTACGGCTCGCCGTTTACAGTCTCTCGGACTGGTAGACGAAGTCCTGGTTGAACCTCTGGGCGGTGCTCATCGTGATCCGGAAGCCGTTTTCACTTTGGTCCGGGAACGTTTTACCCAGCATCTGGATGAACTGAAAGCGATGGATACCAGTAAATTACTGACCACCCGTTATGAACGCCTGATGCATTATGGAGTGGTCGGCGCGGCCTGATCTGGAGCTAAGGCTCCAGAACATTCTCCAGAAGTGGGAGCTCCTGCCCCGGGAGCGCCCGTTTTTTGTGGCCTATAGTGGCGGATCAGATTCTACCGCTTTGTTGGTCGCTCTGGTGGCCTTGGGCTGTCCTGTGCAAGCCTTGCATGTAGATCATGGCTGGCACGCTGAGAGCCCGGACTGGGCGCGTTTCTGCGTCGCGCAGGCCAACGCCCTGGGTGTCTCCTGTATGGTGCTGCATTTACCTCCGGAAACTTCAGGAGAAGGTCCGGAAGATCGGGCCCGTCGCGGTCGTTATGCGTTGTTGGCGGCGCAGTTACAGGCCGGGGACTATCTGCTGACCGCTCAACATCAGCAAGATCAGGCCGAGACTTTTTTCCTGCAGTTATTGCGTGGTACGGGTATTGCCGGACTCTCCGGCATGCCTCAGCAAAAACCCTTGGGGGCAGGGGTGTTGCTTCGCCCATTTTTGCAGTTTCCCAAACAGGCACTGCTGGACTACCTTCAGGAAAAGAAAATCCCCTATATTTCCGATCCTGCGAATCAGGATCCCCGTTATGACCGGACGCGCGTTCGCGAACAGCTGTTACCGCTGCTCGAAAATCTCGGCTGGCCGCACGCTGTGGCCACTGTGGCCAGAACGGCAGAAAATCTGGGCGATGTTCACGAACTCGTCGATGACTGGTTTGCCTTGTATTGGGATCGGCACCAGTCAGACCATCCTGGCTTGCAGGAAGACGCTTTGTCTCTGGGCTTTTTGCAGCGCCTGTCTCCAACCCGGCAAAGGATGTTTTTGCGGGGCTGGCTGCAACGTCTTCAATGTCCATTACCCTCCCGGGCGCGTCTGGAAGTCCTTCAGGACGCACTGATGACCGCTACAGCTAAAAGCATTCAATGGGAGGGGGGTGCCTGCAGGATTCAGGGGAAAACCCTCTATTTAAGTCGTGCCCCGGAGTTTGATGATAATTGGCAAGAGGGTAGCTGGGATATTTCCCGGCCCCTTCCTTTTCGCGGCTGGGAATGCCGGTTACTGGCGCAAGGGTCTGGGGAAGGAGTCAGTCATGCTTTGCTCGCGGAGTGTGCCGAGGCTAATTTATATTGGCGGCGCCGTCAAAACGGTGAGCGGTCACGGATGGCTAACGGACAGCATCGAACGGTAAAAAACATCATGCTGGAGGCTGGCATACCACCCGAATGGCGAGCAAATATTCCCCTGCTGTGGGATGAAGCCGGGCACTTGTTGTGCATTCCCGGTTATTATCTGGCCCCGTGGGTTTGCGCCCCGATGGGGGGCGCTGCGCTCTGCTTACTCCGAAAATAAAACTTTTCAGTCCTGCGCCATTTGTTTTTCGCGTTTTTCTTCAAGCGTCTTGCAATCAATGCAAAGCGTGGCCGTTGGTCTGGCTTCAAGACGCCGCAGACCAATTTCCACACCACAGGATTCGCAATAGCCGTATTCATTTTCCTTGATGCGACCCAGAGCCTGGGTAATTTTGCGAATCAGTTTGCGTTCGCGGTCCCTTGCCCGTAATTCCAGACCCATGTCGGTTTCAAGACTGGCGCGATCATTGGGATCCGAGTAGTTGACGTTTTCCATTTGCATGTGTTGCACAGTACGATCGACCTCAGCCATGAGTTCGCCGCGCCAGTCTTCCAGAATTTTCTGGAAGTGAGCGATTTGCGCGTCGTTCATGTATTCTTCGTCAGGCTTCGGTTCGTATGGAACAAATGCGGTATATTGCTGAACATTTTTGGGGCTGATGCCAGCATTTTGAGAGGCTTGGTCTGCCATGTGATCTTCCTGTCCTTGTAATAAATCCGCATACGTTTAACAGAGATCAGCCATTTTGGCAATCTTGCAGCTTGCGTTTACAATGCCGGCTCCTTCAACTCTGTACCAGGAATAAAGCTTATGCCCTTGCGCGCCCTGATTTTTGATGTGGACGGAACTCTTGCTGATACCGAGCGGGATGCTCACCGTGTGGCTTTCAACCAGGCATTTGCTGCTGCAGATCTTCCCTTTGACTGGGATGTACCTACCTACGGATATTATTTGAAGGTGACCGGTGGCAAGGAGCGCTTGCGCAGCTTTTTGAATGATCACCCTGAATATCCGCAGCTTGGTGATGTGGATATTGCCCGAATCCACAAGCAGAAAACGGGTTTTTATGTGGAGATGATGGAAGCCGGTCTTTTACCCTTGCGCCCCGGCGTGGAACGCCTGCTGAATGTTGCCAGAGAGGTCGGGCTACCCATAGCCATAGCGACCACGACTACCCCGGCCAATGTGGAGTCCTTGCTGAAAAGCACCCTGGGTAAAGATGGACCGGGCCGATTCCGGACCATTGGCGCCGGCGATATTGTGCCGCACAAAAAGCCGGCTCCGGATATCTATTTGTATGTACTGCGGCAATTGGGTTTTCCGGCTGCGGACTGCCTAGCTTTGGAGGACTCGGAAAATGGCTTGCGTTCTGCCGTTTCTGCCGGATTGGATACGGTGATTACGCAAACGGAATATACTCAACACCAGGATTTTTCATCGGCTCTACGGGTACTTGATCAACTCGGCGAGCCCCAGGCCCCTGCACAGATTTTGCTAGGACGTGAAGCGGGTGCGCGCGTTGTGGTGGATGTGGATCTGCTGACCCAATGGTGGGAAGAAAAAACGCAGCATTAATCTGGAAACGGCCGTTGGCTGCTTCCAGGATTTATCAACCAAAATCATGTGAAGATGGCGGGTATTCTTTCTTCGGGTATGTGTAAGCTTAATCCGAAGTGAGCATATGATATATTTCATCTTTCAGGAGCAGGCGTTTTTTCTTCATTTCTTCCAGACTTTGTGAACCGCTAGCCGCATCATTGCGCTCAATGTGCTCAATGTGGGCGGTCAGTTCATTGAACTCTTCATAGCGCCGGGCAAAATGCCCTTGCTCTGCCAGGAGTTGGTCCATTTGTCCAGCCAGTTCAGGAAACTCTGCTTTCAAGTCTTGATGTTCAGTATTCATATATATTCTCCGGTAGTGATTGGATCCACTGGCTGCCTGTGGGGCAACAGCACATGCCCTCCACACCCAGTATAGCCTGCTGTTTTGCGCACGAAAAGCAGACAAAACCTGTTTCACAGGGATAGCGTGTTCCAATTTTGTTAAAGTTTTGGGTTTATTTACTGTTTTGGTTTTAATCAAAAATATTTTTTTGAGAATAAATTATGTATCACATGTTTTACGTCTGGCATCTGTCTATGGAGATTTTTTAGAAGGAGGGACGGTGAAGTACACCATTTGCTTTGCATGGTATAAGAATTGCTAATGCTTGGTAACTAAAATTTTGACCCTGCAAAAATGAGGTGTGTCATGCAGAAACATGCTCCGGATGTGGCAAAAAAATCTGTTCGGACCGCAGTCTTTCCTGTCGCAGGCATGGGTACCCGTTTTCTTCCTGCTACAAAAGCAACTCCTAAGGAAATGATGCCCGTGGTGGATAAACCGCTGATTCAATATGCCGTAGAAGAGGCTTTGGCAGCAGGTTGTGATCGTCTGGTATTCATAACGGGGCGGGGTAAACGTGCTATTGCCGACCATTTTGATGTCGCCTATGAGCTGGAAACAGAACTTGAAAAGCGCGGTAAAACAGCTCTACTGAAGGAAATTCAGAATATTGTACCGCGTGGTGTGACCACGACATTTATTCGCCAGCCTCGGGCTCTAGGCCTTGGTCATGCGGTGCTCATGGCTCGTGATGTGGTTGGCGATAATCCCTTTGCGGGTGCTCTTGGCGGATGATCTGATTCTTTCAGAAAAGCCGGTGCTTTTACAGATGAAAGAACAGTATAGCCGTTATCAGACGGCTATATTGGCAATTCAACAGGTTCTGAGGGAGGAATGCAGTCGTTATGGAATAATCGCTTCATTGGGTCAGGAAGAACAAATTGTGCGTATCGGCGGAATCGTCGAAAAACCAGCGCCTGAGTCAGCTCCTTCCAATTTAGGGGTGGTGGGCCGCTATGTGCTTCCTGCAAGAATTTTTGACCTTCTGGAAGAATTGCCTTCGGGCGCTGGAGGTGAAATTCAATTGACGGATGCCATTGCCCGTTTGGCTCTTGAGCGTCAGGTGCTTGGTTATGAATTTGAAGGACAGCGCTTTGATTGTGGCGATAAGTTTGGTTACCTCCAGGCCATTGTCGAGTTTGCACTCATGCATCCTGAATTTGGTAAAGAGTTCAAAGCTTATCTCGATAAAAGAATGCTTCAGGCAGGGAAAAAGAGTAGGTCAGTTGCCAAAGTCACTTGTGCTGGATGAAGCATATGGCTAGCTCTGAGAGCGCTACAAATGATCTGAGTCTCATTTTACCTCCCCGTGCCGGACAAACATTTAGAGAGTATCTGCAAGTAATTGAGAAAATTTTTCAGGAAATAGTACAAGAAGATCCAGTTACTCTTCTCAGTGCCATGCAGACGGGTGAAGTAATCGTATTTTCATCCGCCGAAGCGGATTCCGGCCAGCTGTGTAGTCTTTATAGCGTGAGTTCAAGTACTATTTCTCTAAAATTTAGTGTTTCCCAGAGGCTAAATCATGTTAATTATAATGAGAGAATTATGGTAATTATTGGATCTGGTAACAATATTTATGCTTTTTTCGCGAAATTTTTATACAATTCTGATAACCTCGCGATAGTTGCCGCGCCATTAGCTGTTTATAAGCGATCAGTGCGAAAATATTCCCGAATTAATATAATAGAGCCGCTTAAAATATCTTGTAAAGATGGTCTGCAGCTTGAGGGGGAAATCGCAGATTTTAGCCCTACCGGGATACGTTTTATTATGCCAACTATCAAAGTTATGAAGCGAGATACCATGTTAGTCGAATTTGCATCGGGCGATTGTGGGGCTTGTGAGACGCTTGTTCAGGTGACTCGCAGTCAAAGGCTTTCTTCCGGTGTGCGCAGTCAGGTGGCTGTGCGTATGTTATTGACTGGGTTGATGAAGAATAAAATGGAGTATATGTATTGGTGTTGCCGCAAGGTGCAATCAGGTAGCGCTCAATTGAAATACTGAGGCAATGTATGTGCATGTTGAATGTGCAGATATCATAATTTTTGCTTAGTTCTGTTTTCGTTAATGGTCTCTCGGTAAAATTCTGCCAGTTTTGCCACCATGGCGCTTTCTGCCCAATCCTGGGCGAGCTTTCGGGCCTCATCGGATAATTGCTGACGTAAATTTTCATCGGCGAGAAGTTCCGCGCAAGTTCGTGCGAACGTATTGGCTTCGGCAGGTGCTGATCGGGTGCCTAAACTGCTGCGGAGAACATCTGCCGCACCCATGGCTGGAACGGCAACAATGGGCAGTCCTGCGGCGAGGGCTTCCAGTAATACCATACCCTGTGTTTCCGTTTCCGATGCGAAAACCAGCAGGTCTGCAGCCGCATACGCCTGAGGTAATTCAGCAACATGATCAAGGTAACCCAAAAAGCGGACGTTTTGCGCCAATTGGCTTGATTGCACCTCGTTTTCCAGGTTTGATCTGGCTGGCCCATCACCAACAAGTAGCAGCAGAATATCGGGAAATTGTTGTCTGAGCTGCTTTAACATGGACAGAAGCAGTCCGATATTTTTTTCGGGAGCCATGCGTCCTGCGTACAGCAGGACAGGACAATTTTGGTCCAGATTATAGCGCGTTCTAAAATCCTGGCGATGACTTGTATTATGGGTCTGATGATTGATGCGAATGCCGGTGGGAATCACTCTTGTCGGTGTACGGATACCATAATCCCAGAGAACTTCAGCCATGGCTTGGGACGGAACAATTAATCCGTTTATAGCTGCACATTGCTGGCGCGATGGAATGCGCGCCATAGCTTTACGCAGCGGACCGGGGATTTTTCTGTAGTAGTGGCCGAGATACGCTTCAAAATAGGTATGGTAGGAACTGATGACTGGCAATTTCAAACTCCGCGCCAGATGATTCCCCAGATAGTGGGCAACGAAGGGTGTCTGGATATGCAGGATATCGTAGTGGCGAGCTTTGAGACCGGTTTTTATTTTCAATAATGCGCGCGGTTGCATCAGTCGTTCTTCGGGGAAAAAAGGAATATTTCGTGCCGGAATACGGTAAATTCCGTATTCCTCAGATGTGCAGGAGCCATAATCCGGAATCAGTAAATCGACCTCGTGTCCCAGCAACTCCAATCCTTGGCGAAAGCTGCGAATGGAAGTGGCCACACCGCTGATGCGTGGAAAATAAGTATCAGAAATCATGAGAATGCGCATGGAATATCCAAAAATTCAGCGGGCTGAAAATTGTTGTTGATAGGTGGCTTCGAGAATATCAAAGCTGCGTGTCCAGCTTTGTGATTCCGCACGCAGGCGTCCGGCCTTGCCCAAGCGCTGGCGTTCAGCGGGATTGCTATAGAGTGTTTGCATAGCTGTTTCCAGATCGCTATCACGCGGAAGCAGCAGACCATGTTCGCCATGAATGACTTGTTCGCAGACGCCCGGACAGTCATAGGCAATGATGGGTAAGGCGCTGGCTTGTGCTTCAAGTACCACATTACCGAAGGTTTCACTACAGGATGGAAAGCAGAATAAATCGGCGCTGGCGTACCAGCGGGCGAGATTCATGCCGCTTTGCATGCCTGCACAATAAATCCGTTCGTTGGTGTACTGGTTAATTTCACTGCGTAACGGGCCATCCCCGACCAGAACGAGGATAGCCCGGGGATGGTTCCTGCTCAGTTTGCGATAGGCTGCAATCAGGGGCGGCAGGTTTTTTTCCCGCGCCAGGCGTCCTACATAAAGCAATAGTAAATCTTCGTCACTCAGTCCCAGGTCCTGGCGGATTTGGGCATCACGCCATTGCGGATTGAAGCGCTGCGTATCTACTCCGCGCCCCCATTGCTGCAAATGCAGAAATCCCTGCTGATGGAGTCGCCGCAAAGTGCCCTGACTGGGTACCAGCGTTTGCCGGGTAGCATTATGAAAATGACGTAAATAAAGACGCGCTAGGTGATGTAGAGCAGGAATTCCATATAAGGAGAAGTATTGGTCGAAATTGGTGTGAAAACTGGTCACAACGGGTAAGCCGAGCTTGCGGGCGGCGATAAGGGCCGCGTATCCCAGTGGGCCTTCAGTGGCAATGTGTACCACCTCACTGCTCCAAGATTGCAGACAATCGTTAATATAGCCCGGACTGGCCCACCCTAATTTGACCTGGGGATAGAAAAACAAGGGAAATGCTTTCACCAGCCCTTCCTGGGCACTTTCATCAGATTGGCGTGGCCGAATGACCCGGACTTCATGACCGCGTGACCGGAGTTCCTCAACCGTCTTTCCTAAGGTAAGCGCCACCCCATTGATTTCTGGAGGGTAAGTCTCGGTGATCAGTGCGATTCTGAGTTTGCCTGTTGTCATGCCTTAACCGTTTGCTGAATGACTTGCAGGGCGAAGATGCTCTGCAGTTTATCCCCTCGACCTCGACATGATGATAACGGAGAAATATGACAATTTGATGAATCCTGCTGACATGCTGCTCAAAGTCATTAATCCGTTTATGATGGGCCCAGTAGTCAGCCCGAACTGAATTTGGGATACAATGATTAAGGAACCCTACTGTTTTGAACTATAGTGCTGAACAATTCACTGTCCTTAAGGGACTGGAGCCCGTGCGTTTGCGCCCGGGTATGTACACGCGTACCACCTGTCCGACACATATGGTTCAGGAGCTCATTGATAACTCTGCGGATGAAGCGCTGGCCGGACATGCGACCCGTATTGAAGTCACCGTACTCAGTGATGGGTCGGTCGTCGTCGAGGACAATGGTCGGGGGATTCCGGTAGGAATTCCTCCAGGAGAGACGCGTCCTGCAGCAGAATTGGCCTTTACTACCCTGCATGCAGGGGGGAAATTCGACAAGACTGACAAGTCTTCGGCTTACCGCTTTTCGGGCGGTTTGCATGGGGTGGGTGTGGCAGTTACCAATGCACTGTCCAACCGTTTGTTGGTGGAAATTCATACCCGGGATCCGCAAGGGGGTGGGTATGGTCATTATCGTTTGAGCTTTGTGGACAGTAAGCTTCAGGAAGCCCTGACCCGCGTGGAAAACAGTCAGGCCCGCCGTCATGGGACTCGGGTTCAGGTTTGGCCGGATCCCCGCTATTTCGATTCTGCTCGAGTCAACATCCGGGAGTTGACGCACTTACTGCGTGCCAAGGCTATTTTGCTGCCCGGTTTGCAGGTGATTCTGAATTTACCGGAGCAGGAGGCGCTGGTCTGGCAGTATGATTCCGGCCTGGCGGAGTATCTGGGAGAAATGCTTGCGGAAGCAGAGCCTATTACCCCGGTTTTTGCAGGTGAAATGTATCAAAATGATGATAGTAATGGTTTCGCTCAAGGAGAGGGGGCGAGTTGGGCGTTGTGTTGGAGTGCCCAGGGTAATCCACGTCCGGAAACCTACGTCAATCTGATTCCCACGCTCGATGGTGGAACCCATGAATCGGGTTTCCGCGCCGGTGTTTTTGAAGCAGTGCGCAGCTTTATGGAGCACCACAGTCTGGTGCCGGCCAAGCTGAAGCTGGTGCAGGATGATGTCACCGGTAAAATGGCTTTGGTGCTTTCCGGGCGGATTCTTGATCCCCAGTTTCAGGGTCAGACCAAAGATAAACTCACCAGTCGCGAAGCCTATAAGCTTATGGTGCAGACCATTCGCGATCCTCTGGATTTATGGCTGAACAGCCATCCCGAGGCGGGCAGGGCCATTGTCGAGCAGGCTATTCAGAGCGCACAACTGCGTAGTCGCGCGGCGCAAAAAATAGAACGCAAGAAAGGCTCGGGCTTAGCGACTTTGCCGGGCAAGCTGACCGATTGTGAAAGTGAGGATATTCAACGCAATGAACTGTTTCTGGTAGAAGGGGATTCGGCGGGAGGCTCAGCCAAGGCGGCGCGTGATAAAGAATATCAGGCGCTATTACCGCTTCGGGGCAAGGTGCTGAATACCTGGGAGGTGGATGCGGACCTGATTTTCAAAAATCAGGAAGTACACAATATGGCCGTGGCACTGGGTATTGAGCCGCATGGTGTCGCGGCGGATCCTGAGCAGGTGCTGGCGGGGTTGCGCTATGGCAAAATCATGATTCTCTCTGATGCTGATGTGGATGGGAGTCATATTCAGGTGCTGATTTTAACGCTGTTTCTGCGCCATTTTCCGGCATTGCTCAGACGTGATCATGTATTTGTGGTGAAGCCACCCTTGTATCGGGTAGATGCTACCTGGCGCGGCAAGGCCCGCAAAATCTATTGTGAAGCCGAATCCGAGCGGGATGTAGCCATTGATCGTCTTCGCGCTGAAGGCGTCAAGGATTCGGCTATTTCGGTTCAGCGTTTCAAGGGCCTGGGAGAGATGAATCCAGATCAACTCTGGGAAACGGCCATGTGTCCAGACACCCGCTCCCTGGTGCCCTTGACCATGTCGTTATCTGATCAGGCTGCTCTCCATGAACGCTTCAGTCTACTCATGAGCAAACAGTCGGCGGGCGGGCGTCGGGAATGGATGGAAAGAGATGGCTGGACGGCCGATCTGGATATTTGAGGAGATAGCTGTGGTAGATGTTCAGGAAGGAATCCCGCATGAGTAATACACTGGACTTGTTTGATGGCTTGAGTCCTGAGCAGGCATCCAGCCCGCCAAACGAGCCCCCGCTGCCGACTGCAGAGGGGGGGAACCCCGAAGACCCTTCGCCACCTCTTGCGGAATATGCCGCCAAAGCCTATCTGGCATACGCCATGAGCGTCGTGACCGGGCGCGCCATTCCGGCACTTGCCGACGGACAAAAGCCGGTGCAAAGACGCATTTTATATGCCATGCGCGATATGGGCCTGCAGCGTTCTCCCAAACACGTCAAATCTGCCCGGGTGGTGGGTGAGGTGATCGGCAAGTGGCATCCCCATGGGGACAGTTCTGTATATGATGCCATGGTGCGCATGGCGCAGCATTTTACCTTGCGTTATCCCGTGGTGGATGGACAGGGTAATTTTGGTTCTCTGGATGGTGATTCTGCTGCAGCCATGCGCTATACCGAAGCCAATCTGACCCCCATCTCCGAGTTGTTGCTGGGTGAGATTGATGAGGGCACCGTCGATTTCCGCAGTAATTATGATGGTACCCTGGAAGAACCGGTGACTCTCCCTGCGCGCCTGCCATTTTTGTTGATGAATGGTGCCTCCGGCATTGCTGTCGGCATGGCTACAGAAATTCCGCCCCATAATCTGCGCGAGCTGGCGGCCGTTTGCGCGCAGTTGGCAGCAAATCCGGAGACGTCGAATGACGCTATTCTTGCGCAGATACCCGGCCCGGATTTTCCCGGGGGAGGGCAAATTATTTCGCCACCCGAACAAATTCGTGAAGCTTATCTGTCGGGGCGGGGCAGTATTCGGGTGCGGGCCCGCTGGGAAGTGGAAAAGCTGGCGCGGGGTGAGTGGCGCATCAGTATTCATGAACTGCCTCCAGGCGTTTCCACGGCACAGGTGCTCTCGGAAATAGAAAATCTCTCCAATCCTCAGCCGAGGGGTGAGGGCAAGAAAAAAGCCCTGACGCCTGAGCAGCAGTCCACCAAAACGGCCATGCTTTCCCAGATAGATACGGTGCGCGATGAGTCCGGCAAGGATCACGCAGTGCGTATTGTGGTGGAACCCCGTTCCCGGAATCAGGACCCCCAGCAACTGATGACCTATTTATTGGCGCGCACTTCGCTGGAATCCAATCAGTCTGTCAATTTGACGGTGCTGGACCTGGAAGGCCGCGCACCCTGTCTGCCGCTAACGGCCATTTTGCGGCAGTGGGTAACTTATCGTCTGCGCACCGTTCGCCGCCGTAGCCAGTTTCGTCTGGACAAGACTTTGGCGCGTATCCATATTCTCGAAGGACGACTCCGGGTTCTTCTGGATATTGATGCCGTTATCCGGGTTATTCGGGAGTCCGATGATCCCAAAATCGACCTCATCCAGCACTTTGCTCTGACAGAAATTCAGGCCGAAGACATTCTTGAAATCCGTTTGCGGCAATTGGCCAGACTGGCTGGCATTGAACTGGAAAAAGAACTCAAGGACAAGCGGGATGTGGCCGATTATCTGGCTGGCCTGCTGGCGCACGAAGATCGCCTGAGAGCCTTGCTGGTTGAGGAAATCAACGCCTATGCCCAGAAGTTTGGTGATGACCGGCGCACTTTGCTGGAAGCCGATGTCGCCATAACCAGTAAATCTGCTCAGACTATTGTGGCCGCTGTGACCGATGAGCCAGTGACGGTCATCGTGTCTCGCAAAGGCTGGTTACGCAGTCGGGCCGGACATGGTATTGCCACGGAGAGTCTGAACTTCAAGGAAGGCGACCAGCTCCTGCAGGTTTTTGAAGTACGCTCTGTAGACCATCTGGTATTGCTGGATCAAAGCGGTCGCGCTTATTCTGTTCCAGTCAGTCAGATTCCCGGTGGCCGTGGGGACGGGGTCCCCGCCTCCAGTCAGGTAGATTTTCAGCCCGGAGCTTCCCTTCAGTCGGCGGCTTGTGGTCCGGCCGACAGTTTGTGGCTGGTAGCGAGCAGTGGTGCATATGGCTTTGTCACTGCACTGGAAAACATGGCCGGGCGCAATCGTGCCGGGAAAGCTTTCCTGTCTCTGGTTAAAGATGAGTATCCTTTGCCGCTGCTTCCTGTTTCTGATCTGTCTGCAGAAATATTGTGCGTTTCTTCAGATTATGCGGGATTGATATTTCCGCTGGCAGAAATCAAAAGCCTGCCGAAAGGGAAGGGGGTGAAACTGATGGCGCTGGCGCCCCAAGCCCATTTGCAAAGCCTTTATACTCATCCCGAGGGACAGACTTTGCCGCGCCCTATTCGTAAAAATCGCCTGGAGATTTGTCGCGGTAAGCGGGCTGGCAAGGGGCGTTCATTGCGCTAATGAAGAGCAGTCGTGCGCACCAATATAGTGCATTTGCATTATGGTGGTGCAACTTAATAGAAAACGATGTCGGAAATGCACTCGGTCCCGTCTGGAATGTTTCTTGCAGATGTATCAGCATGCCGACGATAAACGGCAGGTTTTTTTGCTGAATCAGGAGTCGATAATGTCTATAAAGGATTTGCTGCGCCGTGATCCCCGGTTGTCCGTCTTGCGTGATAGTTTGGGGGGCGAGCATACCTCGGTTTTTTACAGCTCGCTGGCGGATAATGTGAGTGCTGTGCACGACCCCATTACCGGAGCGGTATTTTTATCCCCGGCGCTGGTTCAACAGCCCCAGGAATGGAGGCAAGCGCTCCTGGCCAGAGAACTGGGGCGTGCTACAGCTCCCAAGCGCAGCAGAAGATGGCGTCTGGGAGTTACGGCTTTTCTTCTCTGTGTGATTCTGGATGTTGTGCTCATGCAGGTTCCTCTGGCAATGATGCCCAGGCTGCTTGACGCAGGAGTTGCCACCTTATGTTTCTGGTTGGCTATCTGGCAGTTTAGAGGCTTATACGCGCGAAACACCATTCAACAAACGGAGCAGCATGCCAGCGCATGGGCTCGTGATCGGGTTGAGAATTATGACGAACTGATCGCGCAAGCCACTGCGCGGCAAAGTATTGCGCGATATTTGCGGCCCGCTCGCTGAACGGGCAGTTACATATCCCAACTACCACTGGGTAGTTTCTGTAGGTGAATATGGCGGGCGAGCCGGATCACTGGTCTTATTAACAGTTCGGCGCTGCCAATCACAAAAAGCCAGACGCCAGCCGTTTCCATGGAAGGATAGAAGAAAAAGAAACTGCCTACCAGAAATAATATGCCGATCATGAAATCATTGGCGATGCTGATGGTTTCGTAGCGGTTACGAATCAATAATTCATCGTGACCCATGCAGATAGTGAAATTGCTGTTTGACTGACTGTTTTCTGGCAAGGTCCTCTCCTAATTAAGTTAACAATAAGTATTAATGTTAACATAGGCTGGCGTACAGACCGATCTCAAGCCGCCAGTGCCATCACCTGACGCGCATAAACTTTTGCCGGCATTGGAATATTCCCTTGGGCCACTGTGGTGGGTCCGGCATTATAGGCTTCCAGTGCCAGGCGCAGGTGTCCATGGAAAATCGCGAGCAGACGACGCAAATAGCGGGCCCCTCCCACAATGTTCTGGCGAGGCTTCCACGGATTGACATGGAGAATGCGCCAGGCAGTGCCGGGCATGAGCTGCATAGGACCAACTGCCCCAGCATAGCTGACGACGTTACTTGCACGACTTTCGACATGAATCACGGCGGCCAACAATTTGCGGGAAACTCCGGTTTGATTGGAAGCATACAGTACATCTTTACTGTAGACGCCAGCGAGCTTCTGCCATGCACGTCCCGTCAGGGGGTTGGCAAGAGCAGCAGAAGATTGTGGTTGGGAACTGTGTGAGCTTCGAGAACTGCTTAAAGTTATTCTTGGTTTCATTAGAGCTATATTTGCAGGGAGTCCGGAGATACTGCGCTGCAAAGGCTGCGGGGCAATAATAAACAAGAAGCTTAATCCGGCCGTCACTGCGACCACAAAAAGTTTTTTCAAATCAAAATAACCACATAGCTGCAAGGGCCATAGGTTATACAGGTTTTTTTTGGCGGACGCAAGTTTTAGCTGATGCTAATATGCTTGGGCGGATCCGATTATCAGACCCAGCCAGTCCGTTGTGTTTTCATTATCCTGATCATGATAAAAGCATTGCGACATGGGCGCCGCCATTCTGTTTGGCCTGATAAAGAGCCCGATCTGCTCGGGCCAGTGCCAGAGAAAATGGCAGGTCTTCTTCATGCAATTCGGTCAAGCCGATGCTGGCTGAGATGGAAACTTCATTATCGGAGAGTCTAATGCTGATTTTCTGCATTTTTTCCTGGATTCGTTCCAGGATTTCCAAGCCTTCTGTCATCGTACACTTTCTGAAAATGATCGCGAATTCATCTCCACCCAGGCGACCAAAAACGTCTGTTTCCCGAAGGGTCTCCTTAAAGAGTGATACAAAGACTTTCAGAACACGATCTCCGCTTAAGTGTCCATAGCGGTCATTGATGGGTTTGAATTTATCCAGATCAATCACGGCGAGCAGGCTATATTCTGGCTGTCTACGCAAATGCTTGATCAGGTGATTGGCTTTTTCCAGAAAGGCCCTACGGTTCAATATGCCGGTCAATTCATCAATGGTGGCGAGTCGATGTAGCTTTTCCTTAATAACGACCTGTTCGCTCACATCTCTGAATAGGCCTTCCATACCCAGAAACTGCTTATCCTCACTATAAATTGCGCTGCTGGTAATTTCGACATCCACAATATGCCCATCTTTATGTTTCAGGCGTGCCGGGAAGTTTTGAACTTTCCCATGTTTCTTAACGGCGGTGACGATATTTGCCCGTGCTTGTGGATCAAAATAGAAGCTGGAAGCAGGGAGGCCAATAACTTCTTCAGGTAAATAACCTAAAACACCTAAGGCTGCGGGACCCACCAAGGTCAGGTTTTGCTCACTGTCCGTTCGATAGAAAACGTCGAGCATATTTTCAAAAAGACGCTGAAAATTCTGCTCAGATTGGCTGATTTCATGTCCCATTTCTTCACTGAGCTCGGTAGCGGCCGCCAGAACCAGAGTATGCCCGGCAATTTCTATTAATGAACTGACAGATATGATGTGTTTGATTTTGCCATTGAGCGTGTAAACACGTGCTTCTGTAGGGTTGTTTTTAGTTTTTTCATCGTTGAGTATCTCAAGACGGTTAAGTATGCGTCCATGATCTAGAGGATGAATAAAAGAAGTGATATCCTTGCCCAAAAAATAATCTGAATTATCTCCATCAAAAAGTTTAACAGCGGATTTATTGACAAATAGTAACTTTCTGTTGTGTGTTAGTGCATGGGGTATCGGATGTTGCTGTAATAACTCCAATGCGGGGAAACTGTTTAAAATTTCCTGTATAGTCTGGGCGTCCAATTCATCTGGCTTCTCTGGATATTTCAATGGACTTTCGACTCCGCTTGGATAGGAAGCTTTTGTCAATACATGGTCTATCAGTAAAGACTATCATGAGAAATGCGGAATGTCACTATAAGTAAATGATAATAATGTATTATATTAATGCATCCAACACTCTGATTATAGATCCTTGGCTTTTCTCTGCTGATCCCACCAGCCATTTTTGCGAATGCGGTTCCAGGTAGCCGCTTTCTGTTCAGGTGTCATAGTTATCCACTGGCAAACCTCTTCAAAAGTTCGACCGCAGGATTTACACACGTCATCGCCCAGAGCGGTAGTGCAAAATCCCAGGCATGGAGAATCAGGTAGTGAGGAGTTAGTGGGCATCTTCAGTGGGAGCTACGTCAGGTGCAACCAGAGCCAGAATCTGATCGCCAGCACGCGGTTCAGGCTGGCTTTGGTCACTGTTTATAACTTGCAGTTTTCCATTTTTATGCAGTACAAATAATGCCAGAAAGCCTGCAGTAAATTGTTGCTGGTATTGTACCCATTCAAACTGCTCAGTCAGGCCGGTTGCTTTCAGGGTCCAGCCCTTTTCCATTTTATCCAGCAAAGAACCAGCGGTAGCGTCTTCACTGAAAAGATGAAGACGTCTATGTTGTTTTGCCGTGCGGTTGCGGGCACTGGTTTTGCGACTGCTGCCATCGGCCAGGGTAAACACAGAACGATGACCGAATTCGGGATCATAACGCAGTGAGGCGATCAGATTACGGGCGGCATCGGTGGATAGAGCCAGCAGATAACCAAATCCAATCAGGTTGAGTTGACGATCGGCGGCTTCTGAAACCGGGCTACCCAAAAAAGTATCCAGTCCTGCCATGCGTGCCGCCTGGATTTGTCGATATTCATCATCCACCAAAAGTGGCCGGAACCCCCATTCCTTGAGTTTTCCAGCAACGGCGATGGCAAATGCGTTGGCCCCCACAATAAGAATGCCACGAGGGTCTTTTTCAGAGACACCCAGAAGCCTTGCCATGGGACGCGCCGTAAAACTGGCCAGGAGTACGGTGACAATGATCAATGCGAAAGTCAGAGGCACAAACAAGTGGGCCTTGGGATAATTCAGTGCTTCCAGTTGCCCGGCATATACGGGGGCGCCTGCTGCTGCGACAATTCCGCGCGGGGCGATCCATCCGGTCATGAATCTTTCTTTCCAGTTCAGTTCCTTGCCATCGTAAGCCAGTAACACTTTGACAGGCTGGGCGATCAGTTGAATAACCAGCGTGAGCAGTACGCCGGAGATGATGACTTCTTTCAAGGCCAGCAGATTCAGGCGCGCAGCGAGGAGAATGAAAAGAATGGAGATTAATAAAATAGAGAGACTTTCTTTGAAATTAAGAATATTTTCCAAGGGGATATCGCGCATATTAGCAAGCCATACACCCATCAGGGTGACAGCAAGTAGTCCGGATTCGTGGGCGATTTGGTTGGCTGCAGCAAAAATAATAAAAACACTACCCAATGCCACTACGCCATGCAGATAATCGGGGATAGCTCTTTTTTTGAGTAACCATCCCAGGCTTTGACCAGCTAAAATTCCTAAAACAACACCTGCACCAAGCATTTTTAGAAAAACTTCAACGGCAGAATTGAGTCCAGTGGAGCCGTGATGGGCAATAATAGCTTCGAAAACCAGAACGGCCAGCAAGGCCCCAATGGGATCAATGAGTATGCTCTCCCACATTAATACATTACTGATACGCGCATTGGGTCTGGCTGCCCTTAACACCGGGCCGATGACGGTGGGTCCGGAAACCACCACAACTGCACCAAAGAGGATTGCCATGGTCCAGTTAAAGTCCGCAATCCAGTGAGTAGCTACCGCCAGTATCAGCCAACTGCTGATGGCCCCCAGGCTGACCATTCTGCGAATGACCGAGGCGAGGCCGCCCAGTTCTCGCAGGCGTAAATTCAGCGCGCCCTCAAACAGTATTACGGCTACTGCTAAAGAAATACCGGGAAACAGGAGAGGGCCAAATAGCTGGTCCGGTTGAATCCAGCCGGTGACCGGGCCGGCAATAATGCCAATACCCAGAAGAAATATAATGGCGGGTAGTTTGACCCGCCATGCCAGCCACTGGCTGGCCGCGCCCAAAATAACCAGCCCAGCCAGAATCAGCATGATGTTCATAACGTTTTATTTTTTAGAGTTTTTTGATGAGCTTGACGATAAACAAAAGAATAATGGCACCAATAAAGGCAACAATAATGGCACCGATAATGCCCGCCCCAAAAAGACCAATCAAGCCAATCGTCGTCAGGACGAATCCACCGATGAAAGCACCGATGATGCCGACAATGATGTCTCCGATAATGCCAAACCCCCGGCCTTTGATGAGCAATCCAGCCAGCCAGCCAGCGATTCCGCCGACGATGAGAAAAACAATAATGTTCATTAACATGGTTCAATCCTCTCTATTTGTAATATCGTCTTGTCAAACTAACACATAACGTGTTTCCAGGTCATTATAAGCATATACGAATTTTTTTATATTTTATAAACCGAACTTCGTTTGTTCTATAAAAATGGATTTTCATATTTCTTAACAATTTTTATTACGGCCATGTCTTATCTGGAGAGGCCTTGAGACCTTACACTGAGCGCTGAAAACTGGGACTTTAGCCTGTTTTCAGGTGGACCATATGTTTGTGGAGCTTTTTATATAAAACGTTACAGCATATAAGAGGTTATATAGTGATTGATGAGTTTTTGGAGCATGCTCCCAGCGGCCAACCAATTCAGAGAAGTATCGTAACGGTCATCGGCATGCATAGAAGTGGTACAAGTGCTATTGCCAAAGGTCTGGAGTGTTTGGGGCTCAATATGGGGGATGCTTTGATTGCGCCCGGTGAAGATAATCCGAGAGGCTACTGGGAAGATGCCGAGGTTTTGCGCATCAACAAGGAAGTTCTTGAACGTTTAAATATTGCCTGGAATGACACCCGGATTGTTCCGGAAGCTCTTTTTTTAGGTACGGCGCTGAAAGATCTCCATGATCAGGCTGAGAAGTTATTGATCAATCGCGCGGATCAATACACCATGTGGGGATTCAAAGATCCGAGAACTTTAAGAGTTTTGCCTTTCTGGCTGCATGCTGCAGAACAGTCAGGGGTTAATCTTCAGTTTGTCGTCGCCCTACGACACCCTTATGCGGTGGCGCTATCGCTGCAAAAGCGCAATGGTATCTCCCTTACGAGAGGCCAGTTGATGTGGGCGGCATATACCTTACCATTTTTACCGCATATTAAAAATTATCCTCACGTTTTTATTTCATATGATGATTTGTTGGAACAGCCAGCACTTGTTCTGGAAAAAATCTCTTTACATCTGGCACGTTCCATAGACGAGAATAAACTCAAAATTTATGTTGAACAGTTTTTAAGTCAATCCCTAAGACATCATTCCGTTGCGCTTAATGATGAAGAATATGCCAAAAATATGCTACCATTACTCGATAAAATATATCATATTCTAACTGCCATAAAACAAAATGAAAGTGTCGCCCAGTGGGTACTATGGGCGGAATGTTATGAAGAATACCAACGTTACCAAAGTATTCTTGAAGAGCTCGATGCAGAAAGCGATTATCACTGGAAACGGCGAGGAAGCTTCCTGAAGAGGTTGATTTATGGTTAGGAATAACAGTATGAACATCAAAACTGGGGGAATGATCGTTTCTTTGAAGAAATGTATGCCTCCCATTCATGTGATTTCCATGGCGAGTCACCCTGAACGCCGTCATCATATTTCAGCAGAAGCCAGGCGTTTGCAGGTACATTTAAATTTGTTTGAAGCTTGTGCACCTAGACACATTGCTGATTACCCCAATTCTTATGATCAAACGTACCGAAAAAAATATTTCGGATATGAAATGACCCCGGGCGAAGTTGGGTGTTTTATGAGTCACCGTTCATTGTGGCAACAATGCGCACAATCAGATGATGTGGCTTGGTGTATTCTTGAGGATGATGTAGTGCTAGGGCCCAACTTTGTTGAAAAAATTGCGCTCGCCATAGATACTGCTGGGGAGTGGGATATTTTGCGTCTGATGAGTGAACGTTGGGATCGGCAAGGTAAGCTATATCTTCGCGTGAATAATGAATTTCGACTGATGCGTTATGTTCGACAGCCACAGGGAACCGCTGCCTATCTGATACGACCAGACGCCGCCAAGGTACTACTTAAACATACTGAAAAAATGCGTGACGCAGTAGATAAGATGATGGATCAATACTGGTTGCATGGATTGCGCATGTTGGTTCTTGAACCTGCTCTGGTTTCTATTGATGTGAAGCTGCCATCCATTATTCAAGAGCGCGGTTGGTCTGCGGAGCACCGATCATCGCGGCCATTCTGGCGACGTCTACAAAGAGAGGTCAGGAATGGCTGGGAAAGTCTCTGCGCACGGAGTTATCTGTGGGCACAAACTTTCCGTAATCCAGTCCACGGATATTGGACGTTCCGCAAATGAATAAAATAAAAAAAGATTACTGATTGCCTAAAATTTGTGCAATATACTGTTTATCCGGGTTTTACATTGCGCAACATCAGCAGGATGATCCCATCAAATATCAAGTTGACGCCGACAAATATGCCGACCAGGATCAATGAACCCCGAGGCCAGGTGACCACGAAGAGAAGGGCAATGAAAATGTCGATAATACCACTAAAAATGGACCAGCCCCGACCATGTCCCGGATAGATTTTCATTTGCGTGAAATTTCGGTAGGCATCAATGATGAAATACAGAACGAACATCAAACCAATTGCCGCAATTCCTGCTTTCGGTAAGGCAATCATGATGCCCCCAGTGATAAAAAGCAGTAAGGGTTTCAGCCAGTCAGCCATTTGATGCTGGTGCATCTGGATGCTGTGCGCAATCCAGGTGAATCCGGCAATAATCAGCATAGCTGCAATAATGCCATCGGTGACTGCAGAAAGAATAATTGGGCTTAAAATTCCAAATATCCCGATAATGATTAATAAGATAGCTACAGGAACCAAATATTTACCGAACATTTTCTTTTCGGTTTCCATAATATTTTGTAGATCAGGAATGTTGGGATTCAATTTTTGTTCCTTTTAACGGTACCAGAGTATTTCCGCACTCTCCATGGGCACCAGGCAATTTTGATGGCAAGGAATGATGCGCGGAGTGTAGTCTGCCAAGTCACGATCAGCAGGGATGTCCAACGTGTAATTGTAACTGTTGACTGCTCCACTCAGTGCTTCACCACGCTGCATGGGAACCACTTCTAAAGGATATTGGTCACTTTGGTTGGCAAATAGTTCCACGCTGATAGATTCAGCATCCAGATCGTCCAGATAAACATGCAGTTCAAAATAATGGCGATTATTTTCGGTACGTACATGGAGATCGCCAAAATGCAGAAGGGGCCAGTGTTGGCGAATATTTTTTTGCCAGTTACAGATTTCCTCAATTCGACTTTTTTCGCTACGATCGGCGAGGAGGCGTCCAGCGGGTTCGTATAGGGTCGAGACATAATCGCGGAGCATTCGATTGCTGCTGTATAAGGGCGTAAGCCGACTCATGCTTTCGCGAATTTTCTGAATCCAGGCCTGCGGACAGCCGCTGGCATCGCGATCCTGATAAAAAAGAGGCACAATCTCGTTTTCCAATAAATGATAGAGAGTTTCTGCTTCCTGAATATCCCATTGTGGATCATCATCATGTTCGGCGCGATCACCGATAGCCCAGCCCGTTTCCGGACAATAGGCTTCAGCCCACCAGCCATCCAGTTCGGATAAATTAAGTCCGCCATTAACCAGTACTTTCATGCCACTGGTCCCGCTGGCTTCCCAGGGGCGACGCGGCGTATTAATCCATAAGTCGACGCCTTGAACCAGATGCTCGGCCACCAGCATGTCGTAATCGGCAATAAAGACAATATGATTGGCCAGCTCGGGATGTTGATGAATAAACAAGGTCCACTGCTGAATCATTTTTTTGCCCGCTTCATCCCGAGGATGAGCTTTTCCGGCAATGAGCAGTTGTACCGGGCGATGTGGATTGGTCAGTAATTGCCTCAGTCTGTCGGGATTACTCAAGAGCAGATTGGGACGTTTATAGGCCGTAAAGCGACGTGCAAAACCGATCGTCAGGGCATTAGGGTCCAATGCCAACGCAGCACGCTCTTGCTCCTCCAGCGGCGCGTGCGCCTGCGCCAGTTGTTGCTGAAGCCGTTGTCGCGCGAAATGAATGACCTGCTGACGGCCTTTGCTGCGTAATTCCCAGATCAAACTGTCGGGTGTTTTACGGAATTCTGCTGCGAGGTTTTGCAAGTCACCCAGCCAGCGCTGTTTACCGCAGCAGGAAGTCCACAAGGCATCTGCTTCAGCAGAGTCCCAGGAGGGCATGTGCACACCATTGGTGACATGGGTTACCGGAACTTCGTCCGCAGGCCAGCGTGGAAAGAGCGGCTGGAACAGACGTCTGCTGACTTCTCCATGCAGGCGGCTGACGGCGTTGACCATAATGCTGCCGCGAATCGCCAGCCAGGCCATATTAAATGGTTCTTGCGGATCATCGGGATTTTCCCGTCCCAGCGCCAGGATGGTTTCTACATCGACACCAAAAGCTTCTGGCGCTCCCGCAATGTAACGCGTCATTAATTCTGCCGGGAAACGGTCAAAACCAGCAGATACGGGGGTATGGGTTGTGAAAATATTACCGGCCCGAGTGCCATTGAGGGCACATTCAAACTGGGTGCCATGATCCTGCATATGGCTGTATGCGCGGGCCAGAATGGCAAATGCGGCATGCCCTTCATTGAGATGGCATATTTCGGGTTGAATCCCCAGACGGCGCAATAACAACCAGCCGCCGATGCCCAGACAGATTTCCTGCTGCAAGCGGGTTTCCGGGCCTCCTCCATATAACTCAGCGGTTATCCCTCGATCTGCCGGAGTATTCAGGGGATCGTTACTATCCAGCAAATACAAGGTTACCCGGCCTACCTGGGCTTGCCATGCGCGTAATATGACTTTTCGGCCAGGGAAGGGGAGTTGCAGGCGCAACCATTCTCCTTCGCTGTCACGCACCGGGGTAACCGGCATCTGGGTGGGATCGTTATAGGGATAAAATTCCTGTTGCCGACTGTTTTCATCCAGCGTTTGGCGAAAATAGCCCTGTTGCCAGAGCAGACCGATACCCAGCAACGGGATACCCAGATCACTGGCAGTTTTCAGGCAATCGCCGGCCAGGATTCCCAGCCCTCCAGAATATATGGGGAGGGCCTCGGAGAGGCCGAATTCCATGCTGAAATAAGCAACCTGCCGGAAGGAAGTCTGGGCGTAATTCTGTTCAAACCAGCTGCTTTGGGTTAATTGCTCCTGATGCTGCGCACTAAAAGCCTTGAGCTTTTCAATGAATGCTGGATTTTGCGCCAATTCTTGCAAGGTTTGACTACTGATATTTTGTAAAATTAACCAGGGATTGCGCGTTTGCTCCCAAAGTTCTGGCGCTATTTCGGCCCAGAGGGAGTCGGCGGCATGACTCCACGCCCAGCGCAGATCCAGCGCCAGCTCCGTCAGACCACTGAGCGATTCGGGCATTTGCGGAAGCAGATAACAGGGGGCAATAGTCACTCACTTTTCTCCGTTATGTCAGGGTGTTAATTTGCCGGGGGTGCTGGTGGGCATTCACAAACGCCAGCGGGTATGGCCCATCGGGTTGATTAAGACGCTTCTCCCAAAAGTTTTGCAGCTTCTTCCACGCTCTGATTTTTGACGACCAGGGCATGGATCGCCTGACAAAAGTGTACAGCATCCGGTTGACTGCGTTGATGGACATTTCGGCCTGTGGCACAGCCCTGGGTCCCACCAATATGTATTTGTGCATGCAGACGTTGCAAGAAGGATTCAGAGTCGGTTTCTGAGCCCCCGGCGCAAATGACCTGAGTACGTCCAGCTGCCGCAACGGCCTCACCCAGCAGGCGGGCATCCATGTTTCCCTGTGCATCCAAAGGTGGATTCACCTTCGCAAAATCAGCGCCGAGGCAGGCAACGAGGCCGCTGGCTCCGGCAATCATGTGCGGATCCTGTTCCTTGTCGCCTACAGCCTGTCCGCGCGGATAAGCCCAGATAACGGCCAAAAGACCCATGGCGTGGGCATCCTGGATAATGCGCGCGGCTTCGGTCAACATCTCGGGCTCATATAGTGAACCGGGATAGATGGTATAACCGACGCCTACAATTTTCAGGCCGGAGTGCCGGACAAAATCACGCACCTGGGCCATGCTCTGCCACTGCAAACTGGCCGGATCACGCTGGGCAGTTTTCACTAAATGGGTTTTGCTGTTGAGTTTCAGCAGATAGGGCACTTCAGGATAATCCATTCCATAGTGGCTGATCAGCCCCATCTGAGCCGCGAAGCAACCTACCGGTGCCGCACTGGCAATCCGAAAAAGATGTTCAGGATCAGCATCATCTGCAGCAACCTGACCTCCGACAAAATCATCATTCAGATGCTCGACCTTCTGGTCGCCCGCCATCAAAAAAAGACGCCCGCTTCCTTGCGTGGCGAGTTGGTAGTTTTCTGTCCAGCGTTTAGCGCTGTCTGTGGGGATACCCAAGGGAGGGTGCTTGAATTGAGACATGCCTGCTAACTCCTTTCATGGCTAAAAGGGAAATGCGGTTGACCTGATTATAGGAGATGGACGTGAATCGTGAGCGTTTTGGTCCATCTCGTTGCTGCAATGGAGTGCTTTGGCCTGAGAATTTTACTTGGTTGTATCTCGCTGCTTGGCCACACGGTGGCTCAGGACGGCAATTTCATGGGCAAGCAGGTATTGATCCTTGGTGACCTCCCATTCCCGAGCCTGTTCCGCATCGTAGCTTTCCGGATCACAGAGGGCAGAAAGTTGTTCACAGCTCATACTGTCATTCAGGAAACCAATCAGTTCAACAAGTTGATCGTTGCCGAAAACGCCCACGGCAGCATCCAGGGATAATCCTTCTTTTTTGCTGAGTTGTTCTGCTGCCGCAATGGTTGCCGCATCCAGGGAGTCCTCGTTTTTGAGGGAGAGGGCGCGAGTCAAAGCTGACGGTAAATCGATGATGGACATATTTCCTCCTGGGCAAAATCAAATGGGTAAAGTATTGAAGATGGATGTGTCATTATTCCTGGATCATCCCATTATCCAGATAAAGGGATTCATATTCAAAAATGATGGATTGGTCAGGAAGTACCCGCATTTCATCCTTGTCTGTGTAGGATAGCCGGCTCAAAAGCCCTTTGATGAGTTGCAACCGGGCTATCTTTTTATCATTGGCATTGACGATAATCCAAGGGGCGAAAGGAGAATGACTGCGGGCAAACATGATATTGCGTGCTTCGCTATAATCCTTCCAATGTTTCAAAGCTTTTTCATCAATGGGACTGGTTTTCCACTGTTTGAGTGGATCATCTTTGCGCGCTTCAAGGCGTTGTTTTTGCTCGTCGCGCGAAATATCCAGATAGAACTTGAATAGATGAATGCCGGAACGCACCAGCATCCCTTCAAAATTATTGACTTCGGCGAAAAACTCTTCGTATTGCTGGTCTGTACAGAATCCCATCACCTTTTCAACGCCTGCACGGTTATACCAACTGCGGTTGAAAAAGACCATTTCTGCGGCTGAGGGCAGGTGTTCTATGTAGCGCTGAAAAAACCACTGACTTACTTCCCTGTCCGAAGGCTTGCTTAATGCAACCACCCGGGTTTCGCGAGGACTGAGGTGTTCGATAATGCGTTTGATGGACCCATCCTTGCCGGCTGAATCCCGACCTTCGAGTATCACCAGTATTTTTTCATTTTTACGAATAATATCTCTTTGCAACTTGACCAGCTCAATCTGGAGGGCCCGCAGTTCTGCCTTGTAATGGGCTTTTTCATCAAGATGATTTTTTTCGTGCGCATCATCTTGAAGTGACCGCATCGTACTATTTTTTTTATTCCTGGACATCTCAGGACTCCTGTTTAGTTTGTGTTGCCAAGGTAAAAGTAAATTATACCTGATCATTATAGAACATTTTCATACGATTATGTGAAGCTAAAAAAAGGGGCCTTGCGGCCCCAAACGGAACATCACCAGGGAAATGACTTAATGACTTTCATAACCGGCCAGATGGGTGATGCGCTTGCGAAACACCCAGATCTGATAGATGTTGTAAGTAATCATGACCGGCACGAATCCCGTCATGAACAGGGTCAGGATGGCCAGGTCATTAGCCGGATTGCCGCCCTGACTGATGGTCCAGGTCTGCGGAATGATGTAGGGGAAATTGGTGGCCCACATCCCGCCCCACATGAACAACACAATGGCGCCACACCAGAGCAGTGCGGCGAAATCACGGTGGGCTGCGTGATTGCTCATCATTTTGTAGGCAGAAATCAGGATGGCAATGAGCAAAATCAGCCAGCCGAACCAGCCGCTCCCCGTCCACTTGGCGGCATCGGGCATGATCGCGTAGGACCAGATCAAGGTGATGACTACCGCCGCCAGCGCCAGGAAAGAAAACAGAGTGGCAGACTTGTGAGCCTTCTGGTAGATGGGATCATCCTGCTCAAAACGGGCACAAAGGTACAAGGTGCCTGCCAGACCGCCGGCGATCAACGCCCCAATGCCTGTCCAGATGCTGAAAGCAGAAAGAAAGCTCAGGGCGTTGCCGGAAAAGTGCGGAACCGTATTCACAAACGGGTCATTGGCCACCTGAATGCCTTGCGCGTTGCCGGTATTCATCGGAAAGCCCAGCAAGGTAGCTCCAAGTGCAATCCCCGCAAAAAGGGCCGCGACCAGACTGCCAAGGCCAAACATGAAGCCCCAGAATTTGCGGCTGCTTTTGGCGTGGACATGAAATTCAAAGGCCACCGCCCGGGAAATGATGCCCCAGAGCGCAAACATCAACGGGATCATCAGATAATTGAATGTGGACCCATAAACCAGAGGAAAGGCCCCGAAAATCACGCCACCGGCCACCACCAGCCAGGTTTCATTGGCATCCCAGGTGCCCGCCATGGAGGACATGACGGCCGCCCGATCATTCTCGTTGTTGAGGAGCAGGGAAAATACGCCGGCCCCCAGATCCGCGCCGTCGAGAACAATATAAATGACGAAGAAAACCCCTAACAAAATCCACCAGAATGTACTTAAGGTGCTATGAATGCGAAATATTTCATGCATGGTATCGGTCCTCAGTTCAGCTTGTTCATTATCGGTTTGGCGAAAGTCGGCTTGGCAATTCCGCCACCGGATGGATGGGCATCATGATCCGAAGCACCAATGACCGGGCTGGTCATATCGGGTCCTTTTTGGATAACCCGGGTAAAGAAGTACCAGGCACCCCCCCAAACCATCAGTTCGAAAATGATGTAGCCAATCAGCCAGAAGGATTCAGCAGTGACTCCCATATGGCTGACACCCTGCCAAGTCCGCATCAGGTTATAAACAACCCAGGGCTGACGGCCTATTTCACGTGTCCACCAGCCGGTCCAGACGGCGAGATAGGGCAGGAATCCACTGAACACCAGCAGACGCAGGAACAACGGATTCTTACGCAAATGTTCTGCAGTCAATTTCCCCCGCAAGCGCAACCAGTTACCCCAGAGTGCCATGAAAAACAGGAAGAAGCCGATGGCGACCATCACCCTGAAGGCATAAAAGGGCACCCAGACATTGGGTCGATCATTCGGAGCAAAATGATCCATACCGGTGACTACTCCGTCCCAGGTATGGGTTTCGAGCAAGCTGAGAACATGAGGAATCTGGATGGAGAACAGATTTTTTCCTGCTGAAACATCTGGAATGGCAATCAGATTCCAGCTGGTGTTGGGCTTACCATCAGGCAGATAGGTGTGGAAATGGCCTTCCATGGCCGCGAGAGAGGTGGGCTGGTCGTGTGCCACTTCCCGACCCAGTTCATCACCAATAAAAATCTGCAGCGGGGTGATGATGATCAGTGCCAGCAAAGTCGGCTTCAAGAGTTTGGTAAACAAATTGGCCTGGCGATTTTTCAAAATAAACCAGGCGCTGACCGCCGCGAAGAAAAACAGGGCTAATTCTACGGTAGCTACCCACATATGCGGGAAGCCGATATTAAAGTTCGGGTTAAAAATGGCTTGCCACCAGTTGGTGACCTGAAACAGCCCATCTTTCAGTTGAATTCCGGTGGGAGACTGCATCCAGCCGTTGGCGACCAGAATCCACATGGCTGAAAGACTGGATGAAAGGGCCACGTTGAAGGTTGCAAAAGCATGCATGCCCTTGCCGATTTTGCCCCAGCCAAAAATCATCAGGCCAATGAAGCCGGCCTCGTACATGAAGGCGGTGATGGTTTCAAAGCCGAGAATGTTTCCGAAAAAAGGGCCAACAGCCTGGGAGAAAGGGCCGTACAAAATGCCGAAGGCCATTTCCATGGTCACGCCCGTGGCCACACCAGCGCCGAAATTGACGATAAAAAGCTTTTCAAAGAAGCGCTGCAGGCGGTACCAGTGTTCATTGCCGGTCTTCAGCCAGGCCACCTCCAGAAAAAATAGCAGCCAGGACATGCCAATGGTCACCGGAGTCCAGAGAATATGCATGGAGGTGATGAAGGCAAAATCGAGGCGACTGAGAAGCACGGGTAAAGTGTCTTCAATAATCATAGTTGAATCCTCGTGAACGGTTGTTTTTAGGTGTTACTACCGGGGATAAAAGCATCTTTTGTTCCTGACTGAATTGCTCGGATATGAGTCATATAAAAACATGGTCTTATATTATTATGTAATGATGCGTCGGTTGCTTTTGGTTTATTTCACCCATGATGAATTGGTTTATATCAACCGCATTGGTTTATATAAACCAGACTCTTCAAGCTAGGCTTGTGCCGATCAAAATTGTAGTATGGGCGTACCTTGCTGAGCTGCGGAGCGCGGGTGAACCGCCAAAAACACATGAAAAATACAGATAATGTCGCCAGACCGACCCGGGAGATGCAGACCGGGCGCATGCGCTTGGGTGTGCTGATTTTCATTATTTTTTTGCTGGTCATTTTGTTGTTTGTTTCCTTTATCTGGAAATCTTCGGCTGTTTCCGAACCTGGAAAAGTCAAAATGATCACTTCAGATTCCACCAGTGTATTCCTGACCTTGCCGAAAACGTCTGCCCCGACCGGTTCAGCAGTATCCACAGCCAAAACGCTGTTACTGACTTCGGCAACCCGTTCTCCTACTTCACCGGTGTCCGCAGAGTCATCTCCGGGCCCTGCCAACGTTGCGTCAGCTGTTCCCGCAGCCGTTAAACCGGTACCCATTCCCCATGCTTGTCAGCAAGCCGGTTGGTATGTGCAACTGGGTGCTTTTGGAAAAGTCACCATGGCTGAACAATTGCTGCAAGAAGTCGATAAAGTGGGTGTCAAAGCCTGCGTGGGGACGCTTTCCGTTAACCACCTGTTTCGGGTGCTGGTGGGGCCGCAATCCAGCAAAAGCGAGGCAGGATCAGCGGCCACGGGAATTGGCAAAAAATCCAGGCAGAAGGGTGCCTATCCACAGTATTGGGCTACTCAATAAATGGGTTCATGAACAGCGAAATTGCCAGCAAACGTTCTGATTGCCTGCAATGTCGCATGCGCGACCAAAGTATATTTGCAGGACTGAATACCGAAGAACTCTGCAGTCTGGGGATGGAAGTGCAGGATATAGAGGGTCGGCAAGGGGACGTTCTTTATCGGATGAAAGAACCTGCTCGATATGCTTATACCTTGCGAAATGGTGCGGTGAAGCTGGTATGTTCTCTGGAAAGTGGTCAGGACGTTATCGTTCGTTTACTCCATCACGGAGATCTGCTTGGTTTTGAAGGCATGCAGGGAGAACATCATCGCCATAGTGCTATCGTTCTTGCTCCGAGTCAGCTCTGTCGACTTGATCTGGCAGAACTCCAGCGCTTGTCGGAACGTCTGCCCAAAGTTCGGGCGGCCATTTTGCAGCGTTGGCAGGACGCCCTGCAAAAAAGTGAAGAACGGATTATTGAGCTGGGCGCTAAACGGGCCGAGGCCCGGCTGGCGACTTTTTTACTGCAATGGGCCCGGCGCTATCCGCAGTTACGCAGTTTGCCTTTCCCGTTAACGCGAACAGATATCGCCGCCTTTCTGGGGCTATCTACCGAGCATGTCAGTCGGATTATGGCAGATTTTAAGCGTAAGGCGTTGATTCAGGAGCAGGGCAGTCAACTGGAAATCTTGAAACCAAAAAGTCTTGCGCATATTGCCGGCCTGTCTGAAGCGCATAAACCCGACTAAATCAGTCAAAATTGATTTTTATCAATGCCGCTTTGTGGTGACTGCAGGATACTTACCACTAAGTAAGTTCTGATGATGATATGTTCACCAGATATCCAATCCTTTGATGTAGCTGTCCCGATGAACCTAACGGCAGTTGCCGTGGATGCTTTTCAGCGACTTTTGTTCTGGGCCGTCGTTGTTCTTGGTGAAGTCCTGCGCCCGTCAGGAGGAGATGTTTGAGCCCGTAGGGCGAGTTCTCTCCTGACAGCAGGATGAGCCTTAGAACAACAGGCAAGGAACAATGGAGCAAAAAGCACCCACGGCCACTACCGGTAGAATGAATCATCTGGGCGGCGACATGCTTAATTTAAGGAGTATCTATATGTTTTCAAAACAGAATATGCATGTTGGCATGCGTGGGGCTGGTCGTGATCCTATCAGGGCTGCTCGTCATCAACATGACCAGAGTGTTTTCCATCGTCTTCTGGCACTGCATGATGATATTCAGCGTGATCTGGAAATGTTGCCTGATGGGATTCGCTCGCGAACCCGTTCACACAATCCGGAGGTGGTGGCTTTATTGCACGATCATGTCCCTGCGATGAAACAGCGCTTGCACGAAAATTTTGGCCTGCGCTTTTGGGATCCGGCTTTTGCCGAGCTCTTTGCTCAACATGACAAAGTGCATATGGAAGTCAGCCTGCTTCCAGATGGTGTGATGATTGAAGAACGCAGTGATGATCCCAATGTGGTGACCCTGATTCAGGCCCACGGACAGGTGATTAATTTGTTCGTGGCCCATGGTGAAAAGCAGGCGCAACAGGAAAGCCCGTTGCCGGCAGAGTACCTCCGGGTTTTATAGGGTTTGCTGTATGCTTTATAATTGCATTGCCAGCGTTCAGCGGATTATCATGTAAAAAGATGTTTTAAACTACAATAAGCTCTCATGAGGATATTCGTCGGATGAGTATGACAGAGGCCAATCAGCCCAAGAAAGACTGGCGATTTATTTTGATTGCAATTGTTGCCGGGCTCGGTGGATTACTCTTCGGCTACGACACAGGTGTCGTAGCTGGCGTTCTCTTGTTTGTGAATCAAGTTTTTCACTTTGATGCAAGCATGAAGGGGTTGTTTGTTGCAATCGCGTTAGCTGCTGCCGCCGTGGGCGCAGCATTTGCCGGAGCACTTGCAGATGCTTTTGGACGTCGTGCCGTACTGATTGTTGCCGCCGTTCTTTTCTCAGCAGGTGCAATTTTATCTTCAGTAGCTGGGACCATACCTATTCTCTTCCTTGGCCGGGTTATGGTAGGAGCCGCCATTGGGGTTTCTTCCATGATTACCCCTCTGTACCTATCAGAGATCACAGCGGCGCACTGGCGCGGCGCGATTGTAACCATCAATCAATTTTATATTACGGTTGGTATTTTTGTATCGTATCTGGTTGATTATATGCTCTCTGGAACCCCAGATGGCTGGCGATGGATGCTGGGGCTTGGTTCCGTTCCCGGACTTATTTTGCTTGGGGGGATGATGGTCCTGCCGGAAAGTCCTCGGTGGTTGGCGGGGCGTAATTTTATAGAAAAGGCGACGGCGGGACTTCGTTTTTTACGGGGACGTCAGGATGTATCCGAGGAACTTGGGGATCTACATCGCGATATTGTTGAGGACAGCCGTCGGGCAGCGCCGTGGTCGTTACTTCTGACACGTAAAGTTCGTAAGCCTCTGATTATCGGAGTCGGTCTGGCGGTTTTTCAACAAATAACGGGTATAAATGTTGTTATTTATTTTGCACCAACCATTTTCCGGGATGCCGGTTTATCCTCCGCTTCCGGTTCTATTCTTGCCACTGTGGGTATTGGTGCCGTCAATGTGATCATGACAGGCGTCGCAATGCGGTTACTGGACACCGCTGGCCGCCGCAAAATGCTACTTTTGGGTCTGTATGGTATGCTGACCAGTCTTGTTTTTATTGGTACTGGATTCCTGATACAGCTTCACGGCCCACTAACTTATATCATCGTGGGCATGGTTGCGATTTTTGTTGCTTTTTTTGCTATTGGCCTCGGACCCATTTTCTGGCTGATGATCTCTGAGATTTTTCCGCTCGCTATCCGGGGTAGGGCCATGAGTATTGCAACCGTCGCCAATTGGGTCTCAAACATGGTGATTTCCGGCATATTCCTAGACTTGTTATTGATCATTGGACGCGGCCCTACTTTCATGTTTTATGCGGCAATGACTGTTTTGGCGATCTTGTTTACTCTTTGGATTGTACCAGAAACAAAGGGAAAGACACTTGAACAGATCGAAGATAGCCTCTAATGTGAAAGAGATGGGATAATAGACACAGGAGATCCTATGCAGGCTGCCGGATTTTTTCTTGCGTAAAATTTTCATATAATTATTAACGATTCAATCTGATAAGTGGTCATTTCCCAACGCAAGATTCAGTCTTCCAGTGTTTGTACATTAATTTCAGGGACACCTTCCAGAGGAGGGCGTTCCCAGTCGTATTCCAGCTTTTCATTTCCCTGGCTTGCCTGTTGATATTTTTGAAAGGCCCTGAGCTTGGCTAGTTCACTTTGCAAAGCCAATTCAGCGGCAACAAAATCCATTTCTGAAGCCTTACGCTCTTTCAGGATACGCTCAGCGGCGCTGATACGATTTTGGCTGAGTTTGGGATCAATATCGCTGACGCGTAGTCCGTTGTTGGCCAGAACCGTCACCGTTTCGTGCTGAACTTCTACCATTCCGCCTTCAATGAAAAGAATTTCCGGCGGCCCATCAAAGGGGGTGATGCGTAATTCACCAGCCCGGAGAATGCTGATTAATGGCGCATGACCGGCCAAAATGCCCAGTTCACCCAATTCACCAGGCACAACCACAAAAGTGGCTAGACCGGTATAGATTTCGCCATGCACATCGACGATCTGAAGCTGAAAATGTCGTGACTTTGCAATCATAGTATTCCCGGGCTCCCAATAAAAAGCTTAAGCATGCGTCAGTTTTTGTAGCAGAGGAACTTTGATCTGGTCCAGCAACAGCGTATAGACAACAGTCGCTCCCAGCAGACAAAGCACAAAAATCCAGGGGATTGGGGCCATCAACCAACCCATGATGGCCAGAATGCTGACAATCATAATATCTACCAGACTGGCGACGCTGAGGAATGTTCCGGGGCGGGATGCCCAGAGATGACCGCGCTCGCGGACCAGAAACACATTAGCCAATCCTGAGAATACCAGGCCGAGAAAATCCAGGGTCTGGATTGAGGGGGTAGGCAGATGGAGACTACGGCCTACAGCATAGACCGCAAAAATATAGATGAGCCAGGCGATGGCGACAGCGAGAGAGGAAAAGACCAGGGTCCGGATTGCCCAGCGATCCGGCTGGGGTGAGGGACGGACGTTATCTTCGGCCAGGGACATGGTCACGAAATCGTTGGCAAAGAGCAGGAGCAGCACGAGCAGGGGAGTGACCACAAAGCTGCGGAAAAGTAAAAATCCGAGACTCAGAAACAGGGCAACCTGAAAGACTTTGACAATTTTGTTCAGGGTATAGGTGAGCATGCGTTGATAGACGCGACGGCCGGTGATGACCGCCTCCAGTACGCCTTGCAGTCCGGGGGTGGTCAGTACAATGCTGGCAGCGGCCTTGGCCACATCGGTGGCACTTTCCACCGCCACTCCCATTTCCGCCTGCTTGAGTGCGGGGGCGTCATTCACCCCATCGCCGGTCATGCCGACAATCCGGCCCTTTTTTTGCAGCCCCTGGACCAGATGGAACTTGTCGGCCGGGAAGACCCCGGCATAAACCCCACAATCTTCGGTGATTCGCCCCCGTTCGCAGACTTGACCGTCAATCCCGAGAGTGCTGGCGACGCTTTGCGCGGTCTGGACGCTGTCTCCCGTGACCATCCGAACATGAACACCCAGTTTCTGGAGTTGTTGCACCACGTCTTTGGCATCAGGGCGGATAGGATCTGAAAGAGCCAGCAAACCGAGAAAGCGCGGCTGACTATCTGGCCCTGCCGCGACCGCCAGTACCCGCGCACCGCTGGCAGCCAATTGTGCGGTGCGACTTTCCCAGTCTGCATCCTTGCAGAGCCTGGCGATGATTTGCGGGCTTCCCTTCATGGCGCGCCACTGATTGCCATCTTGGGTAAAAGTGCCTTCAGAGCGCTTGCTGGCCGGATCAAAAGGCACGAACTGCGCACGGGTTGGCGGACTGATCTGCCTTTTGGTGCTTTCCTGGAGAATGGCTAAATCAATGGGATCCTGAGTAGAACTGTCACTGGCCAGGGCGGCCATGCGCAGCAAATCTTCTTCTTTGACATCGGGCCAGGGCTGAATCTGACCGAGGCTGAGACAATTCTGAGTGAGGGTGCCGGTTTTATCACTGCACAAATCGTTCATGGCCGCTGCCTCTTCCACGGCGGCCAGGCGGGTCACCAGCACTCCGCGATGGACCAGATGCAGGGAAGCAATGGCGGTGGCGAGGGTGAAGGTGGCGGGCAGGGCGACGGGCACCGAGGCGACCAGCAAAATCAAGGCGAAGGGTAAAATGTTGGCGAGCGGAATGTGCTGCACCATGGCATAGGCGAGAATGGCGAGTACCAGCAGAACGTCCATGGCGACCAGATAGCGGACAATGCTGAGAACCAACTCTTCCAGATGGCTTTTGGCACCCGCGCCACGGACCAGTTCGGCGGTTTTACCGAAATAGCTTTTGGCCCCGGTAGCGGTGACCTCCCCACTGGCCTCCCCGCGTTTCACGATGGAGGCGGAATACAGGGTACTGTCTGCCGTGCAATCGACGGGCATGGATTCTCCGGTCAGGGCGGATTGATCGACCAGGACATTGCCATCTGTCAGGTGCAGATCGGCGGGAACAATATCCCCCACGCGCACATGCACCAGATCGCCCGGAACCAGTTCGGCGGCCGCCAGAGTCTGCCAGTTGCCATCCCGGCACACCCGGGCCTGAATACGCAGGCGTTCACGGAGAAGGGCCAAGGCGTTTTGGGCTTTGCGTTCCTGGCTGAAGCCCAGTATTCCGTTAAAAAGTAAAAGCAGAGCGATGATGATGGCTTCCGGCCACTTGGTCAGCAGCACCTCCAGAACAAAGGTGGCTTCCAGCATCCAGGGAACCGGTGCCCAGAATTTGTGAAGGAACAACAGCCAGGTTTTGGGCGCTTCTTCGACTACGGCATTGGGTCCGTATTGTGTCAGACGTTTTTGCGCCTCGGCACTGCTTAGCCCGCTGCAGGTATGAATGGAAGAACCGGATTCAAGAGTCATGACTGCTGTTCCTCGTGTATCAACTGTTTTATCCACGTACCGGCCGAACAAAAGCCTTTTTACCGGCAAAACTGGCGGCTGTGCCCAGTTCTTCTTCAATCCGCAGTAACTGGTTGTATTTGGCCACCCGTTCACCCCGGGCCGGTGCGCCGGACTTCAGGTGACCGGTGTCCAGGGCCACGGTCAGGTCAGCAATGAAATCGTCGGTGGTTTCGCCGGATCGATGCGAGACGAAAGCTCCCCAACCATGGAATTGAGCCAGCCGGGTGGCGGCGATGGTTTCGGTGACTGTGCCAATCTGGTTGAGCTTGATCAGCGTTGCATTGGCAATGTTGTCTTCAATGGCCTGAGCAATGATTTTCGGATTGGTGCAGAAAATATCATCGCCCACCAGTTCGATGCTGCTACCCAGTTTTTCATTGAGTAGCTTCCAGTTTTCCCAGTCGTCTTCGGCCAAACCATCTTCCAGCAGAACCACCGGGTAATTACGGACGATTTCTGCATAATAATCGACCATTTCCGCGCTGCTGAGAGCCCGGTTTTCCGTGCGCAGCTGGTATTTTCCGTCTTTGAAGAATTCCGAAGAAGCCGGATCAATGGCGATGCCGCAATCTTTTCCGGGTTCAAATCCGGCACGGCGGATGGCCTCGACAAGCAGGTCATAGGATTCATGATTGGAATCGACGGCGGGGGCAAAGCCGCCTTCGTCACCGACGCCGACGGAAAGATGTTTTTCGAGGAGCAGGGCCTGCAACGCATGGTAGATTTCCGCACCCCAGCGGAGCGATTCGCGGAAGCTGTCAGCCCCATAGGGAACCAGCATGCATTCCTGAAAATCAGCCCCCTGCCAGTGCGCATGGACGCCACCATTCAGCACATTAAAACAGGGCACAGGCAGGCGGGTAGCACCGGGTCCACCCAGGTAAGCATACAGCGGCAGGTCACAATAATCAGCGGCGGCTCGGGCGCAGGCCATGGACACGCCGAGAATGGCATTGGCACCGAGCTTGCTTTTGTTATCCGTGCCATCCAGACCGATCATGGTCTCGTCAATGGATTTTTGATCGCGCACATCCAGATCCTGCAAGTCGGGGGCAATGATCTCCTCAATATTCTGAATGACCTGGCGGACGCCTTTGCCACCAAAACGAAGGGTATCGCCGTCACGGAGTTCCACCGCTTCCTTGCTGCCGGTGGAAGCTCCGGAAGGGACGGCGGTGCGGGCGTGTTGCCCGTTGCTGAGATAAACTTCCACTTCTACTGTGGGATTACCGCGAGAATCCAGAATTTCGCGGGCGATAATGTCTTCAATCAAACTGTCCATAAAACACTCTCCTGTTATTGTGGGGCAGAAACATCCAGATGAATGATTTCCAGGCGGTTGGTACCTCCCGGATGACCCTTGCTGGGGCCTTGCGTCAGTAAAATCAAACCTTTTTCAACAGCGTTAGTGCGCAGCCAGCGACGCGCAGCCTCTTCCCAGCCACTTTCGGGACTCGGCATTTCTATAGGATAGACCCCATAGTGCAGACAGAGGCGCTGACAGGTCGACGAATGGGGACTCATGGCCAGAATCCAGGGTTCAAGCCGAAACCGCGCAATGCGTGCGGCTGTTGTTCCCGTTTCTGTGGGCGTTACGACAAATAAAGGATTCAGCCGTTCGGCGCTGTGCCGGACATTACTCGCAATAGTAGATTCTACGCCGGGCTTGTCATCGAGGTCGATGGAACTCAAAGGATTGAGTTCCGCCCGGTTTTTTTCGGTAACGCGGGCAATTTCTGCCAGCATTTTTACAGCTTCTACCGGAAAATCTCCCATGGCCGACTCTTCCGAGAGCATGATGCAGTCCGTACCATCGAGGATGGCATTGGCCACGTCGGTCACTTCCGCGCGGGTTGGCCGCCGGTTATGTACCATGGACTCCAGCATCTGGGTAGCGGTGATGACGGGTTTGCCCACGGCGCGTGTCTTGCGGATCAGGCGTTTCTGGATAATGGCAATTTCTTCAATCGGCACTTCAACTCCGAGATCGCCGCGTGCCACCATGATGGCATCGGTGGCGTCGATGATCGCATCAATATGTTTCCAGGCCCGTGCTCTTTCGATTTTGGCGACCAGAAAAGGATGAAAAAATCCCAGGGCGTTGGCTGCACGGCGGGCGGCGTGCAGGTCTTCGGCGCTTTCCACAAAGGAAACACTCAGACCATCGACCCCGGCCTCCAGGGCAAATGCCAGTAATTCCCGATCGGCAGCGGTGAGCGCGCCACCCTCCAGATAAACACCCGGTAAATTGACGCCTTTATGGGAAAGCAGCACACCACCGACGAGCACCTGACACAGTACGCCCTGGCTATCATGCTGTTCTACCCGAAGTTCCAGAAAGCCGTCATTGAGGTAGACCGTATCGCCCTTGACGAGGGGTTTGGCCAGGGGCGGCAGTTCCAGAGGAATGGCCTGCGCCGTCCCCGGCGCACCCGGAGCGAGTAGAACATGATCCCCATGCTTGAGAGTGACCGGGGCCGGCAAGGAGCCAATACGGATTTTCGGGCCGGGCAGATCGGCCATAATGGCGACGCGATAGCCGGTCTTGCGGGCGGCATCGCGGATGCGGGCAATGCGCGCCCGATGTTCATCGGGGGTGCCATGGGCCAGGTTGAGCCGGGCGACATTCATGCCCGCCCGGATCATCTGTTCCAGGACATTGGGGGCATCAGATGCGGGACCGATGGTGCAGACAATTTTGCTGCGATGCTTGGGGAGTTTCATAAGGGTTGGTCCTCCACGCAGGGGTGGAGGAGGGCATAATGACGCTGCAGGGCATCTCCGGTTGCGGCAACCAGCGGATGCAGGGAAGGGGTCAGGCGCGGCTGGCTGCCAAACTGCATGCTGACCAGATCGGGTGCAGTAGCGTGCATCTGAATGGCGAGACCGATTGTGTTGACCAGTTCCCCGGTGGTGGCACCGCCCAGGACCTGCCCACCCAGGATTTGCAGGGAGTCAGCAGCAAAAATGATACGGCAGAAAATTTCTGTGGTGTTGGGCATGGAGGCCGGATGGTGATCGGGCAGGCGGGCTTCCCCACTTAAAATCGGAAAGCCTTCCTGTTCGGCCTGATGTTCGGTCAAGCCGGCCACACCAAAAGCCAGGCCATCAATTTCACTGGCGTAGACGCTCACCGAGCCGGCATTGGTACGCAACTGACGCAGGCCATACAAATTCATTCCGGCAATGCGGCCTTCAGCGGCGGCTTGTGAGGCAATCATGGCATGATTGGCCTTGCGCGTAAAAAAGTCCTGTTTGTGGGCACAATCACCCACGGCGAAAATATGGGGGTCTTCCCGGGTACGTTGAAAAGCATCGACCCAGATACCACCAGAGCGGCTCAGGGTCAGGCCCATCGCCTTGGCCAGATCCACCTGTGGACGGGTACCGATGGCAATGAGCACCGCATCAACCTCCAGAGCCTCCTGTCCGGCGATTTGCACTTGGCCTACCCGTTTACCATTGGCACCGACCACCAGGGCTTCTACCTTGCAGCCGGTATGAATATGGACGCCGTGCTCGCTGAGCTGTTTTTCTACCGCCTTACAGGCATCCAGATCAAAAGCCGCCTGCATCAGGTGGGGCAGCATCTCGACAATGTGGACCTCAATACCGCGCTTGCGGATTTCATCGGCAAATTCCACGCCGATAAACCCTCCGCCAATAATCGCCAGCTTTTTGATTTGCGGGATCAGGGTGCTGAACAATTTGTCGAGATAGTCATAATCCTTGTGAATGCTGAAAACGCCTTCCAGTTCTGTACCCGGAATGGGCGGAATGAAGTTCTCCGCGCCGGTCGCCAGAACCAGCCGTTCCCAATGGATGAGATCCCTGTTTTCCAGAGTGGCGGTGTGGGCATTGCGATCTATGCTGGCGACTTTACCAATCTGGATCCGGCCGCCCGCTGCGAGGAGCGGCGCACGTCCGGCCATGTCTTCTTCGGTGCCTCCCAGGGTACCGAAAATATAGGGAATCCCGCAAGGAATGACAGCGTCCGTCTCGGGGCGCAGCACCAGAACCTTTTTGTGGGGAGAAAACTGGGCGGCGGTTATGCCCGTCATCATTCCGGCGGGACCACCGCCGACAATCAGAATATCCGTTGTACTTTCCGTCATGTCGTAAATCTCCTTTTAAATATCGAGCATCTTGACGTTCACCTGTTGCAACAGTTCAACCACCTGACTGTGAGAAAATATTTCCGTACCGGGCCGTGCCGCCGTGCCACTGCCGCAGGCAACGGCCAGTCGCAACGCCTCGGCGGGGCTCTGCCTGCGTGCCAGCGCCGCTACCAGTCCGGCAACCATGGAATCTCCCGCACCAACCGTGGATTTGACCGCTATGCTGGGTGCCTCGGCCAGATAACTGCCGTCGGGTCCAACCAGCAGGGCGCCTTCAACACCCAGCGAGACACAAACGTACTGGACGCCTTCCCGCTGGATGGCGCGGGCTTCCCGGGCGACATCTTCCAGGGTTGGCAACTCACGCTGTCTGAGTACCGATAACTCATAGCGATTGGGTTTGATCAGGTAGGGCTGATGGGGAAGGGCCAGTTGCAATAGCGCGCCGTGGGCATCGACAACGGCCTTGCCGCCGTCCCCCTGTACTTTGTCCACCAGGTCGCCATATATGAGATCGGGCACCCCCGGAGGAACCGAGCCGGTGAGCACCGCAAATCCGCCCTTGCACAGTTCCAGAAAGCTTGTTTTGACGGCGCTGAGCGCAAGTTCGGAAACCAGTGGACCAATTCCGGTTACTTCAAACTGCGCAGGCGGATCGCCCTGAAGTATGGTGGCATTGATCCGGGTTTCGCCTTCCACATGCACGCAATGCGGACTGTCCAGTTGATGCTGCAGCAGCTTCTGCAACAGCTCGCCTATATTCCCGGCGACGATGCAACAACTATGGGCGCAGACCAGGAGCTCCTTGAGGGCGCGGGCAACATTCACGCCATTACCGCCAGGATCATAACGCGTAGCAAGGGCATGACTTTTCTGATCGGGAATCAGGTGCGGCACTTCATAGGCAATATCCACTGCCGGATTGAGGGTCAGGGTGGCGATGGCCTGGCATGGCTCCGTTGCAGTCATTGGGAATGGGCTCCTGTTTTATGGTAATGAATCAGTGCCGCCAGGGCCGCCGAAACCAGTCTGGCCCGGGCCGGATCAGACCGGGAGGTGAGGATGACGGGCACTCTGGCCCCCATGACAATGCCAGCCATGGTCGCGCCGGCCAGATATTCCAGGTCTTTGGCGAGAATGTTGCCGGAAACCAGATCGGGTACCAGCAGGATATCGGCATCTCCTGCGACTTCGCTACGGATGCCTTTGATCTGCGCCGATTCCCTGGAAATGGCATTATCAAAAGCCAGGGGTCCATCGACCAGTGCATCGGTAATCTGACCGCGCTCGGCCATTTTGGAGAGGCAGGCGGCATCGACGGTGGAGGCAATGGCCGGATTGACGACTTCCACCGCCGAGAGAATGGCGGCCTTGGGATGCGCTACGTCCAGAATATGTGCCAGATCGATGGCATTTTGCAGAATGGCGGCTTTGGTTGGCAAATCCGGGGTGATATTGATGGCCGCATCGGTTATCAGCAGCAGTTTGTGATAGCTGGAAATGTCGGTAACGAATATATGAGAAAGCCGTTTTTCCGTACGGAGCTTGGCGAGAATGGGATGGAGAAAGGCATCACTATGCAAATGCCCTTTCATCAGCGCTTTTGCTGCTCCCGAAAGGACCATTTCCACGCCCTTGTCGGCGGCATCATCGGGATTGTCGGCGGCGACAATCTGAAAGTTGGGACAAGTACCCGAATCGGCCCCCATCTGTTGGAGCAGATGACGGATTTTATCAGGATCGCCGATGAGAATGGGTTCAACGATGCTTTGTTTTTTGGCCTCGCAGGCACCCAGGAGGACATGTTCCTCGGCCGCATCTACCACCGCTACCGGAATGTCCGGGAGGGGTGCTATGGCAGCAAGCAGATCGTCAAAGTGTGGATATGCCATCCTGGTTTCCTCCGGGGTTGGGTTTATTCATACAACGTATTGAGATTCATGGGGTACCCGTGCCCAGTAGGCGCAGGGTATGGCGCGCAATCATCAGATCTTCGTCGGTAGGCACCACCAGCACCTCAACGGGGCTTTCCGGGGCCGAAATCCTGCGAGCCTCCTGAGCGACAGCAGCATTGGCCTCCGGGTCGAGATGAAAGCCCAGGGCCTCCAGGGGCCGACAGATGGCCCAGCGCACGGCCGCCGCGTGTTCGCCGATGCCGCCGGTAAAAATCAGGCGCTGAACACTGCCCAGCACCGCCATGAGACTGCCGATATGCTTGCGGGCACTGTAGGCAAACTGGGCAATAGCCTCCGCTGCATGGGGATTGTTTTCCCGCTGCCGCAATAATACCTGCATATCCCCGCTGCAGGCCGAAATCCCCAGCAAGCCAGAAAGATGATTGAGCAGCCGTTCCAGTTGCGGCGCGCTATACCCTTTTTCAGCCATCAAATAAAGAAGTATGCCCGGATCCAGATCCCCGGAGCGGGTACCCATGACCAGGCCTCCAGTAGGGGTCAAGCCCATGGTGGTGTCCAGACAACGGCCATCGGCAACCGCCGCCATGCTGGCCCCATTCCCCAGGTGGGCAATGATGGTAGGCGCTTTCCCCTGATCCGGAAGCTGACTGACAATGTACTCGTAAGAAAGACCATGAAAGCCATATTTGCGCACCCCTTCCTGCCAGAGATTGCGCGGCAGCGGCAGGCGTGCGGCCAGTTCCGGCATGCTGTGATGAAATGCCGTGTCCAGACAGGCGACCTGAGGTTTTTCCGGCCAGATTTTTTGCAAAGACTCGATGGCCGCAATTTCGGCCGGTAAATGCAGGGGGGCAAAAGCCAGGGCATCACGGAGATCCTTCAGGACGGTCGCGTCAATGCATACATGGGCCTGCTGATGGGGTCCTCCGGAAACAATCCGGTGACCGATAGCATCGGGATGGGTGATACCCAGTTCGGATAGCACTGCGACAACCGCCTGCAGGGCGGCCGATTGATCCACAAAGGCTTGTTGTCGGTCCAATACCCGCTGACCGGCCTGTTCCAGCCATATCCTCCCCATGCTTTGACCAATGCGTTCTACGGCCCCGTCAAGCTGCTGCTCCTCAAGCCCTGCTCCGAAAGCAAACAGGGCAAACTTGATGGAAGAAGAGCCGCTATTGATGGAGAGAATCTGGGTTATGTCAGCCAAGAGAGGTCCTCCAGACGCTTGCCCAGGCGTTGCAGAAAACGCGCCGCATCCGCACCGAAAATAACCCGATGATCACAACTCAAGGTGAAATCCGTCAGCCCGTCACTATCAGCAGCCGCTACCGCCAGAATGGCTGCTGCCCCCGTGGGGACAATGGCATTGAAGCGCTCAATCTCCGGAAAAATTCCCAGATTGGACAGATAAAAACTGGCGCCCTGATAGTCATTGGGTGTAACTCGGCCTTTTTTGACCTTGCCCAGCAATATGCGCCAATCCTCAGCGAGTTCCGGCATTGTTCTGCGGGCGGCATCCCGCAGCACCGGGGTAATCAGACCTTCACCAGTGTCCACAGCGATGCCCAGATCAACCCTTTGCCGTTTGGCCAGTCCCTGGCGGGTCCAGACCTGATTGAACCAGGGATCTTCAGCCACGGTGAGGGCGCAGGCTCTGCCCAGTGCCAAGGTAAAGCTGAGTTTGGCCGTTTTGGCACTTGCGTGCAGCGCGCTCAAATTGAAGCGGCTGCCGATCAAAAAGGTCGGCGTCTGGAGGGTGGCTGACATGTTGCGGGCCACGGTAGCCCGCAGGGCACTGGGCTTTTCGATCTGGTAGGGTGGACCCATGCGCAAGTCCGCGTCCTGAGGCGCCAAGGCTGCGGCCAGTACCTGACTGGCATGAATCACACCATCAGGTCCTGGCGTGATCTGCTGGAGATCCAGATTCAGATCCGCCGCCAGAGCGCGGGCGTAGGGAGAAATCAATGCCCCGTCGGCATGGTCGCCGGGTTTTGCAGAAATTGTCCCGGTGTTTTGCCTTATCGGTGCGGAAGGGATTGCTTGGGACGGCGATGGAACGGGATTTGCTGTTCCCGGCGCCGCAATTCGCGCAGCCGGTTCCGGTTCCGGCACTGGTGCAGCATCCGCAACGGCCGCATGAGGCTCAGGCGCGGCAGGCTTAACAGGCGCCTCTTTTTGATCAACGATATACCCGATAACCTGGCGAACCGGAATATCCGTATCCGTAGCCGCCAGTGGCCCAGCCAGAAAGCCATCCGCAAAGGCCTCCACGTCCAGGACCGCTTTATCGGTTTCCACTTCGGCAACAGCCTCGCCCTTTTTGATGGCATCGCCAACGGACTTGTTCCAGCGCGTCAGCCGACCGGTTTGCATGGTATCCGACAATACCGGCATAGTAATGGGGTTTTTCATGATTGACCTCCCTGCGAGCCCAGCATTTGCCGGGCTGCCGTAATGATGTCTGCCGTACGCGGGATACTGGCTGCTTCGAGCTGACCATTGAAGGGCGTGGGGATATCCAGTCCAGCGACCCTCTGGATGGGGCGATCCAGAAAATAAAAGCAGCGCTCCTGAAGGGTGGCGCTCAATTCCGCACCGGCTCCGGCAAAACGACAGTCCTCTTCCACAATCAGACAGTGATGGGTTTGCTTGACGGATTGCACACAGGTCTCCCAGTCAATGGGTGCCAGACTGCGCAAATCAATGACCGTCATGGCAATGCCTTCCTTGGCCAGAATATCCGCAGCTTCCAGAGCCAGCATCACCATCCGGGAATAAGCAATACAGGTAATGTCCCGTCCCTGACGGCGGAGCAAAGCCTGATGAATAGGCGGGGCAACAGCCGCCTCATCAACATGATCCTTGGTGAAATAGAGCAGTTCATGCTCTAGAACAATGAGCGCGTCATCACTATGAATGGCCTGGCGTAATTGCCAGTAGGCATCCTGAGGCGTGGCCGGAACGGCTATCCGCAATCCGGGCACGTTCATCAGAGTATGCTCCAGGCGCTGGGAATGCTGGGCACCCAGTTGCCGGGCAATGCCACCCGGCATGCGAATGGTCAGGGGCATGGGAAATTGCCCTCCGGACATGAACGGGATCTTGGCGGCCATGTTGATGATGGCGTCAATGGCAAACAGAGCAAAATTGATGGTCATGATTTCGACCACCGGGCGCAGACCCAGCATTGCCGCGCCCACACCGAGGCCGGTAAAACTGTTTTCGGAAATGGGGGTGTCGCGCACGCGCCATTCGCCATATTTGGCCATGAGTCCTTCCGTCACCCGATAGGTTCCGCCATAAAGACCCACGTCTTCACCCAGGGTGATGACACTTTCATCCGCCGCCATTTCGGCATCCATGGCCCGATTCAGCGCTTGCCAATAAAATAGCTCGTTCATTGGGCTGTCTCCATCAGTACTTCATAACGACGATTGTGATGAAAGACGGACCAGACATCCTGCATGTCCGGCTCCGCACTTTGTTGGGCAAAACGGACGGCGTCTTCCACTTCCGTTTGCACTTCCTGACGCAAACGGGTGATTTCCGCCTCGTCGAGATGACCTTCCTGGCAGCAATGGTCACTAAAGTGGCTAATGCAGTCGGCTCCTGCGGCAGCCATGGCTTCAGGTGATGGATAAGCGGATTCTGCTTCGTGGATGGCTGCGGCAATGGGATCGTTAGCCTGATAGGCATTCAGTTCCACATTGGGGCGATAGCTCGCCGGATCCGCCATGGAGTGCCCGCGATAGCGGTAGGTTTCTAGCTCCAGAAATTGCGGGCCGTCGCTGCTGCGAACCCGCTCCAGCGCCTTGCGGGCAGCGGCATGCACCGCAAGAACATCCATGCCATCGACTTTTTCCGCCGGAATCCCATAGCTGCAGGCACGTTTATACACTTCAGTCACGGCAGAATGACGGTGAATTTCCGTACCGATCTGATAATGATTGTTCTCACAGACAAAAAGAATGGGGAGTTTCCAGAGCGCCGCCATATTGAGGGATTCATGGAAGGTCCCCTGGTTGACCGCGCCATCGCCAAAAAAGCAGATCACGGCTTCCGGCAGACGGCGGTAGGCGACGGCGTAAGCTGCTCCCAAAGCGATGGGAAAGGTTTCGCCGACAATGGCGTAGCCCCCCAGAAAGCGCCGACTGGCATCAAACAGATGCATGGAACCGCCCATCCCTTTGCTGATGCCGGTAATTTTGCCCTGCAGTTCCGCCATGATTTCCCGCGCAGGAATCCCCCGGACCAGGGCATGGACATGCTCCCGATAAGTGCTGACCACATAGTCCCCGGGCTCGGCGGCATGCAGCACCCCCACGGCTACCGCCTCCTCTCCCGGATACAGGTGCAAAAATCCGGCAATCTGGCCCTGGGCATATCCCTGGGCGGCGGCCTCTTCAAAAGCCCGGGCGCGGAGCATATCCCGGAGCATGGCGCGCATTTGCAGTCTATCCATGGGTGTTCTCCGGCAGGAATTCATCCAGCGCCTTGCTCAGCGGCACCAGATACATCAAGGCAGGGCCGCCATGCATAATGACCGCCATGAAACCGGCACTCATGATTTCATCGCAACTGGCCCCGGCTTCAATGGCGCTTTTGGTATGCAAGGCAATGCACCATTCACATTGCGCAGCGACGGACAGAGCCACGTTGATCAACTCCTTTTGTGCCGCACTCAGGGCCGGGTTTCCTTCCGCCTTTCCCATAAAACCCAAAAAGGAATTGATTTCCGAGGGATAATCCTGCTTGAGATTTTCCATCAACTGATGTACTTCGGTAAGTCGATCTTTAGCGGTCATGGTATTTCTCCGAATCAGGGGGTGCAATAAGAGAACATTATTTTGAATCTCCACCTCTCATAAAATGGGTAAAAGCCTGCCGAATGTTTCGTTGAAAGCCGGCACCATCCCGTTCCAGCTGTGTCAGGGCGGGATGCAGAGAATGATTGAGAGTGCGCAAAAACCGACTCTGGTGGGCTGCCTCATGATCCATCAGGCGGTGAATGCCCAACTTGGCAAAGTCGGCCAGCAGCATCCACACTACGTTGTATGCCCATACCAGGCCAATGGTCGTCCAGGGCACCGCCGTCATCAGCCAGCCAAAACCGACAATCGCCACGCCGACAATCTGGGTGCCCAGGATGGCCAGCAGGAGAATGGGCGCAGGGTAGGGGGGCGCCAGAAAGGCCCGCGCACCCGGGTCAGGAACAACATGAGATGTCCCCCGGCAATCAGCTGCAGGAACATGATGCTTTGTGCTTCCGGCAGAGGAATATGAAACACAAAGCGGGTAAGGAGATAAAGCCCAAAGGTCCCCGCAAAAGCCAGAAGCCCCATGGCTGAAGACAGACTCAGCACTCTCGGCATTTCCCAATGAACGGGGGATTTCTGTACGGCGGTATGGTCCCAGGCAATGGTCATGATGGGAATATCATCGAGCAGGGAAAGCAGAACCACCATGATGGCAGTCAACGGATAAGAGTTGAAAATCAGCATGGCAATGACCACAAAAAACAGAATATCCAGCGTCATGGCGATGCGATAAACCGTATAACTGGTCATCCGCTCAAAAATGCGTCGCGCCTCCTCGACGGCCTTGACGATCACATTCAGGCCCGGGGCTGTCAGAATCAGGGCGGCAGCACCGCGTGCCGCGTCGGTGGCACCCGACACAGCAATCCCCACATCGGCCTGTTTGAGCGCCGGCGCATCATTCACGCCATCGCCGGTCATGGCGACAATATGCCCGCGTTGCTGCAGGGCTTTGACAATGGCATATTTATGTTCAGGAAACACCTGGGCAAAGCCATCGGAGTGTTCAATTTCATCGCCCAGTGCCTGGGGAAGTACCCCGCCCTCGGCAAATTTCGAGAGCCGGTCATCCACGGTCAGAATATGCGTGCCCAGGTTCAATTGACCGGCAATTTCACTGGCAATGGCCTGATGATCACCCGTCACCATCTTGACTTCAATACCATGTTCCTGCGCTTCCATAATGGTCTGCTTGGAATCGACCCGGGGCGGATCCAGCAACGAAAGAATCCCGAGAAAACGCCAGTTCTGCGCATCATCGTCGGAACGGACCACGCCCAGCGTACGAAACCCCTTGGCGGCGGCATCCTCCACCACTTTTTCGGCCTTGGCACGTTCAGCATCAGCCAGTTTGGCCATTTCAATGAGAACTTGAGGCGCCCCTTTGCTCACCCGAAACTTTTTCCCGTCGCTTCCGTGAAGTTGCCCTTCCGTACGCTTGGAGATGGGATCAAAAGGAATGAATTTGTCCTGAGTGAAAGCCGCGAGGGTTTTGTCGCGATCGGGAAGTCCGGCAAGCACGGCATTATCAATGGCGTCCGCGTCTTCCGCCTTACTGGCCAAGGCCGCCGCAAGAATGAGTTCCTGTTCATTCTGCGCGGCAAACAGGGCGCTTTCCCCCAGGGTGATCTTGTTTTGGGTTAAGGTTCCAGTTTTATCCGAGCAGAGAATATCCACCCCGGCCATTTCCTCAATGGAAGTCAATTTGGAAACAATGGCCTTCATGCGCGATAGGGCCAGAGCCCCCAGAGCCATGGTGACGGACAATACCGCCGGCATGGCGACCGGAATGGAAGCCACTACCACAACCAGGACAAAAGTCAGCAGGGTCAAAAACGGCAAGCCACGGACTAATTCTACAACAATCAGCAATAACGAAAGGGATAGAGCCAGAACAATTAAAAAGTTACCGATATTAAGTACGGCTTTTTGCACCAGACTCGCCGTACGTCCGAAAAAAGTTGCAGAGCCGGTTTCATAGACCAGCCCCAGCATTTCACCCTGCTTGGCAATATTTCCTGAGTAGGCCACGTCTCCGGATTTTTTGTTCACCGGTAAGGACTCGCCCGTCAGGGCAGACTGATCCACGGACAGATAATCACCGGAAATGAGTTTGATATCCGCCGGTAGAATATCCCCCAAGCGCAGACGAACGACGTCACCCGGCACCAGTTGCGCTGCGTCAATGCTTTGCCATTGCTGATCGCGCAAGACCCGCGCTTTGAGCGCCAGTTGATTTTTCAGCGCCTTGAGGGCGTCATTGGCACCTTTTTCTTCCCAAAAACCAATGCCACCGTTGATGAGCAGCATGGCAAAAATGACAAAAAAGCTCTTCCAGTCGCCGTTGATGGCCGATAAAACGGCCGCAACCTCTATCATCCAGGGAATGGGTGCCCAAAAATAGGAAATTAATCTACGCCAGAGCGGAGTTTCTTTTTCTTCCAACAGGTTGCTGCCAAATTGCGCCAGGCGGGTACTGGCTTCACTGCTGCTTAAACCTTTATCGCTACTTTCCAGAGCCTGAAAGCTGGCATTCAAATCCAGGCTTTCAAAACTTTTTGCATCAACCGGTTGCATGCGACGGTCTCCCTTTATGAAAATTCTCTACAGAAAAAATCTGACCAGCTCACAATTCAAATCTCAATATCCTAATATAAGATAGCACAAGATTCGTTCGGGCAATCTGACTTCGCCATATTCGTGACCATGAGTATAGACAAGGTGAAAGAATCATCATGAATTTTAATGATATATTCATATCTGCCTGTTTCTTTTGTTTGCTTGTGCTAGGCTTTGCAGGATTGGATTCAACGTGGAGGGCTGCAAAATGACTGTTCAGGAAGTGGATTTGTTATGCGTAGGTGCAGGTGGCGCCGCCTATCCGGCCGCTTTTCGTCTGGCAAAAGCTGGAAAGAAGGTACTCATGGTCGATCCGAAGGGGGTCATGAGTGGTAACTGTCTGTATGAAGGTTGTGTTCCTTCCAAGGCGGTTCGGGAAACAGCCGCTTTTTACCAGGATGCCCAGCGTTTTCAGCCCTACGGACTGGGCGGCAATCTGCACGTGGATTTTGCCGCCCTGATGCAGCATAAAGATGCCATTCAGGAGCGGCGTTATGCCCAGCACGCAGCGGAACTGGCCGCAGAACCTCTTATCCGCTTGATTAAGGGCGTAGCGCGCCTGTTAGATCCCCATACGGTGAAAGTAGATTCAGATGCGGGAACGGATACCTATCATGCCCGGCATATCCTGATCGCCAGTGGCTCGGACGTGTTCATTCCGCCCTTGCCCGGTGCTGAATGGTGCCTGACCAGTCATGATCTTTATAAACCTTCGCCAGCCATGCGGGCTTTGCCCGAAAAACTGCTGGTTATCGGCGGTGGCTACATAGGGCTGGAAACAGCGACATTTTTTGCTGCCTTGGGTACGGAAGTTACCTTGCTGCAAAAAGGCGCACAAATCCTGAATGGCATGGATCCAGGCATGGTCAACCTGCTGCTGCCTTTACTACCCAAAGGGCTTGAACTTCGCACCAATGTAGAGGTGCAACGCGTTGAGAATACAGGCAGTGGTCGTCGTGTTGTCTGGCTTGAGGACGGCAAGGAACAAAATCAGGAGGTCGATGCCGTCCTGCTCGCCGTGGGGCGTCGTCCGGTCATTCCAGAGGGTGCAGAAGCCCTGGGCATTGCGTTTGATCATCATGGTATTCAGGTGGGCCCCAGCCTGCAAACCCGCTTTCCGCATATTTATGCAGCAGGGGATGTCAATGGACGGGTACCACTTTTTCACGCAGCAGTGCGTCAGTCTCTGGTGGCAGGCCACAATATTCTGGCGGGGAACGTTCCTACGGATTATGCGGATTTTGACCATGTGCCGACAACGATATTCACCTTGCCGGCAGCAGCCTACATCGGCCTGACACCGGCCAAGGTCTCTCCTGGATCTTTGCTGGAAGCCCGCTATGCCTTTTCAGAGGACTCCAGAGCGCAGATTCTGGAACGTCTGGATGGCGAAATCCGGCTCTTTTTTGAGCCCGGCAGTTTGCGGATTCGCGGGGCATGGATTGTGGGGATTGATGCAGGCAGCCTGATTGGACAGGTGGGTACGGCCATTGCGGGCGGAATGACGGCCTATGACCTGGCGCGATTTGCCGATCAGCATCCAATGTCCGCCGAAGGTATCGGCAAGGCTGCACGCAACCTGTTGTAAATCACCCTCTGCAATCAGTATCAGCAATATCGACGATCAATAAAAGGTTTCTAGGCTTAAACTGGGCGCTTATGCCACTTGTTGTCTGGGCTGTACTTCGCGGGCAATGGTGGCGCCCACCCCGTTTTCCGTTTTCCGCAGATCGTAAGCAACTTGTAGTCCCAACCAGAATTCCGGACTGGTCTGAAAGTAGCGGGACAAACGCAATGCCGTATCTGGTGAAACTGCCCGACGCTCACGAATGATCTCATGGATACGTGGTGACGGCACCCGCAATGCCATAGCCAATGTATGTGGTGTCATTTTCAGCGGGGCCAAAAACTCCTCACGTAATACTTCGCCCGGATGAATAGGGCGCATTCCATTTCTGGTCATGATTTCGATTCCTTTGTTAATTGTCATTTTTTCTGCTTGCAAGAATAAATTGGTTTATACGAACCACATGAACCGGTTGTATCTCCCATTATTTTTTTGCGAAAAATCATTTTTAAAACGCAACATACTGATTAATTATAGAGCGGATAACTGGCACATTTATTGCTGTTATAGATTCGGTAATATGTTTGCCATTTTTTAACGCCGCTATTAAAGCGAGGAGTTTATCATGCTCGTAGAAAATACTTTGCCGATTCTTCTGAGTCGGCTGGATTTTGCCTGGATTACCTCCATGCACATCCTATGGACGCCCCTAACTATCGGGGTGTCATGGATTCTTTTCGGATTGGAGGTAGCCTGGCTGCGTTCTGGAGACGAACGATGGTACCGTCTGGAGCGCTTTTTTGAAAAAATCTTTATTGTCAATTTCGGCGCCGGTGTGGCTACCGGTGTCACCATGGAAATGGCCTTCGGCATTCTCTATGGCCCGTTTTCTCAGGCCGTGGGTCCCTTCTTCGGGAATATTCTGGGCTTTGAAACCATTACCGCCTTTATGTATGAAGCCGGCTTCATTGGCCTCATGGTGTTTGGTTGGAACAAGATCGGCAAAGGTATGCATTTGTTCTCTACCTTTAACGTGGCGTTTGCTTCCAGTTTGTCGGCCTACTGGATTCTGGTGGCCAATGGCTGGATGCAGACTCCTGATGGTGTCGTGCTGAAAGACGGTCTGTTTCAGGTGACCAATTGGTGGAGTGCCATTTTCAATGAAAGTAATGAATGGGGTTTCCCGCATATGTGGGTGGCTACCATGATCCTGGGCTTTTTTGTACTGGCCGGGACCAGTGCCTGGTTTATTCTCAAGAATCGTCACGCCGATTTGTTCGTCAAGATGCTGAAACCCGCCATTCTGGCTTTATTGATCGCGACACCAATACAAATCTGGTTAGGCGACAGTCTGGGGGTCGATGTGGCCCATAGCGAACCGACCACACTGGCCGCCATGGAAGGGCATTATCACACTTATTTACCGGATGGTAAGCCGAACACTTCCTGGAATCTGATTGCCATTCCCAATGCTGCCAATGATGGAAGTCTGTTTTCAATCCGTATTCCCCATGTGTTAAGCCTGCTGGAAACCCATACCCTGAATGGCGTGGTTCCCGGTCTGGATCAGTTCCCGGCCAAGGATCGCCCCGATGTCTGGGTCCCTTTCTATTCCTTCCGGATCATGGTCGCTATCGGCTTTTTCCTGTTCTTTATGGCGTTGTGGGGCACCATGCTCATCCTGCGCGGCCAACTGACGGTGGAGGGATTGCGTAAACGCCCCTGGTTTTTGCGGGCCATGGTCTTTAGTGCTTTTTTACCGTATCTGGCCGTCTGGACCGGCTGGTGGACCCGCGAAGTAGGGCGTCAACCCTGGGTAGTTTATAACCTCATGCGCACCTATGAGGGCACCAGTCACATGGGGCTTGGCCAGGAAATCGTCTGGTTTCTCGGATATGGCGTTTTTGAACTGACCGTCTGGGCCGGTGCCTGGTATTTCTTCTCCCGCGTGATCCGCAAGGGACCGGATCTGGAAAGTCCTTTACCGGGTGCGCCAGAGCAGCATGCTGATCAGGAACACGCCGGTGGTGGATTGGCGAAACCGACCTTTGCCAAACCGACCTTTGGGAAAACCCATTAAGCGTGGTTTTTCGGGATTTCGATTCAAGGAGTAATACAATATGTTTGATCTCGCCAGAATCGCTACCACTCTAACGACGTGGTGGTGGCTGTTACTCAGTCTACTGTTTCTTTTCTTCATTGCCCTGGACGGTGCCGATCTCGGCGCCGGGGTGTTTGCGCTTTTTTCTCCCGATGAGCAGGAGCGGGGCGCCATTATGGCTTCCATGGCCGGTATGTGGGATGGCAATGAAACCTGGCTGGTTGTTGCCGGCGGCGTGCTGTTCGGTGCTTTTCCGCTGGTGTATGGATCGGCCTTCAACTATCTGATGATTCCTTTGATGTTCGCTTTATGGGGCGTCATTTCGCGGGCTGTAGCCTTTGAGTTTCATGTCCACGCAACCGGAAGCAAGCGCTTTTGGGGTTGGGCCTTTGCCGTCGGGAGTTTTATGGCGCCTTTCGGGGCAGGTGTGGCTTTGGGGGCGACCTTGCAGGGCTTCCCCATGAAGGCCGGTGAGGCCATGGCCAAAGGGGCTCCGGGCCTGTTTGTGAATTCGCCCGTTCCCCATTTTACCGGGACGGCCCTCTCTTTTCTGACTCCTTTCAGTATCTTCACCGGTTTTGGCGCGGTCATCGCGGCCGGACTGGCCGGCGGTCTTTACCTGAGTGCACGCTTTGAAAAAGGCGATCCGATCAACGTCAAGGCACAGCGCTGGACCACCCTTTTTTCCTACCTGGCCTTAGCGGCCATTGTCGTCACGCTGGTATGGTCCTATGCCATATTCCCCTGGGCAGCGGCAAAATGGACTGGCCCTTATTGGTGGGTATGGGCCATCTGGCTCTTGGTAGTTCTGTTCTTTGCCTTTAAATCCATGATGAACCACTCCATGCAAAAAGACTTAGCCGCCCTGCTGTGGGGTGAAGGGGTGGTGGTTCTCCTGTGGTTTGCCATGTGGGCTACGATGTTTCCCTACATTGTTCCGGAAACCTGGACCATCCAGGCGGCCGCCAATCCGGCCAACTCCATTGCCGTGTTTACCTTATTCATGACCGGGTTTGTACCCATCATGATCATGTACAACGCTTATCAAATCTGGGTGTTTCGGGGTCGCACCACAAAAATGGCCAGTTACGGCGGTCATTAAAACCGGAAGGGAAGGGCAGGCTTTTCGCTGCCTTTTCCCGAGTTCCTGTATAACAGGCGGAAACTATTCATGGAGTGATTTATGAAAATCAGATCTTCTTTAACGGTTCAGGGCGAACCCGAAGCGCAGCTCGATGACCATGCCATTCTGGATATTCTCGATGTACTGGAAACACGCCACGATCTGGTCAATGAACAATGGTATGCGCTACGCGCAGAACTCTCCACCCTGAATGAAGAGCAGGTGTTGGATAACCAGTCGCAAAAAAAGGTGTCCGATCATAGCTTGCTGATGGAGCAGGAATTATCGCGTTGTCAGCGCTTCTTTCACATTTTTCGGCAAAATCTGCTGCACAAAAAGGCAAACCGGGCAGCTTATCCCGTGCTGTACACGAGCTGAATGCCATGGAGGGACTTTCATACCAGCGCATACAGGATGGCGCACAACCTGACACGACATCGGGAGATATCCTCATAATGCAAGACACGAATCGTATTCTGAACTGCCTGCGTGGCGGACCCATGACAACCATAGAGATGGCTTGTACCCTGCACCTGACGATGAACCGTATTCAGAGTATTCTGAATGAGCTGGTTACCCAACGCAGCATTTATGCGCGACGTTGGGTAACCGATGCCTCTGATAACCAGATCCCGCTCTGGGAATTGGAGGATGCCGACAGCATCGCCTAACAGGAGTATCTCATGCATTCAGCGTCATGGCATCTGACGGGCCAGTCAGATTGTCAGCTTTGTCCCATGCGCCAGTTGAGCATTTTTGCAGGGCTCACTGTGCAAGAATTAGACAATCTGGGGATGACCGTACAGGATATTCATCTGCCTGCTGGAGAAGTGCTTTACCATCAGGGCGAAAGCGCCCGCCATGCGTTTACCTTGCGGTCTGGTGTCATCAAACTCAGTCTGGAATCACCGCTTCATGGGGTGGAAAAAATTGTTCGGCTATTGCGTCATGGCGATCTGTTGGGATTTGAGGGCTTGAATCATTCACATCCCCGTTATCCGCATACCGCCACAACATTAGATGCCGCTGATTTATGTTTGCTGGATATATCGGAATTAAACCGTTTGTCAGAAGACCTCCCCCACGTGCGAAGGGCATTGCTGGAGCGATGGCAGAGAGCACTGGAAGAGTCTGAATTCCATATTGTGGAAGTGGGAGCAGGGAAGGCCGATGCCTGCCTGGCGGCATTTTTATACCACTGGTGCGGCGTGTTCCCCGATGGTGCCTGGGTCCCTTTCCCTATGGCACGTAAAGAAATTGCCGGTTATCTCGGGCTTTCTTCTGCACATGTTTCGAGAGTCATGGCGGATTTCAAGAGACACGGATATCTGCGTGAATCCGGTCAGCGCATTATGGTTCAGCGCGCGTCGCTACGAAAAATTGCCAGCGGTATGCATTGATGGGTTGTGAATACTCCACCGGCTAAAAGCCGGTGGAGTATTCACTTAAAAATGTAATTCATCTGAAAACCGAGTTTCAATCAGTTTATAGTTTTCTTGTGAGGCACGCGCTCAGACGCTTATGATAGCGGCCATGAATCATGCCCTGAAACCATTGGAAACCTGCGTCACCCATGCCTGGAAAATGCACCAGGCAGAAATATTCGGTTTTCTACGGCATCGTCTGGGAGATGATGATTTGTCTGCCGACCTGCTGCAGTTGGTGTTTCTTAAAGCGCTGCATGAAGGTCGCAGGTTTTGTGAATTGCGCGAGCCCCGGGCCTGGTTATTCACCGTAGCCCGCCATGTGCTGACGGACAACTTCCGCAGTCAGCGCGACTATGTTGATCTTCCAGAAGAACTTGCAGAACCGGTTGCAGAAGTCCCTGCCGTGGATTCGCTGGCCGACTGTTTGCCACATGTATTCACCCTTCTCGAAACGGCTGACCGCGATATCCTCACCTGTTGTGAATTGCAGGGGATGACCCAAAAAGCCTATGCCCTATCCCATGGGCTCAGTTTAGCTGCCGCCAAATCCCGGTTATTGCGTGCCCGGTTGCGCCTGCGTGCGGCTTTAATGACCGTCTGTGAAGTACGGTTTGATGCAGATTCGGGTCAGGTCTGTTGTCATCTCCCTCACAAAAAGCCGTCCTGAACCGGCTGGGCCAAGGTCGCGGCACTGCCTTGAGCCATGCCTCGAATCATCGTTCCGTCTTTATCAGTAACAAATGTGCATCCTTTTCAGGGCTGGTCCGTCTTCCTATACAGGACCCATACGTTTTAACGACTTGTCAAAAGGAGAGTGCATCATGAGTAACACAACGACCCCCACTGCCCACGAATTATTGGCCAAAATGCGTGCCGGCATGGGCCGTGTGCCGGCTGCTATCGAGAAATCCACGGTGGTGGATGAAAGCCTGATTCAGGAGCACATGCGCTCACGCATGTATGCCATGCCTCAGGAGGGCGCTCTTGATGAACAGACGCGCGTTCTGGTCTACCTTGCAGCTGCACTGGCGGGCAGCAGCCCGGCTTGTGTCCGGGCAATGTCTGACAAGATTGCTCTGCAGGGCATTCCCAAGGATAAGGTTCTGGAGACGGTACGCATTGTACGCTTTGCCATGGCAACTAAAATGATTGGTGACGCCGAACCGATTTTCGATGCTCTGACCGGGCTTGAATAATTATTTGCCATCCAAACAGGAGCCTTAGCATGAACTTATCGACCAGACACTGGAGCAAAGAAGCATTTCAGGGACTTGAGGGCGCTGTGACCTTGTACGCCGGGCTGCGGGTTACAGTGGCACATCATGAGGCTGCCGGGCCGGTGGGGCCGGTCGAGCCCTTTTATCTTATTCGCAGACTGGTTTTGGCAGGCTGACTGACCGGCGCAATAAGCAACGCCCATGTTGTGTTATTGCGCCGGATAATGGTTTGACGGAAATATGCAGATCCGCTATTTTGGCACCCACTTATCTTAATAAGGGCATAATAATGGGCCTTAGTCGCATTTTCTGGTCCTCCCTTGTGGTGACCTGTTTTCTGAGTACAAGCCCTGCCTGGGCAGAAAACCTGATTGACGCCTACCAGCAGGCCTACCATACCGACCCGGTACTGGCCCAGGCCCGCGCCGAACTGGCCGCACAAATGCAGGACAAGCCCCTGGCGCGTTCAGCCTTGCTGCCCCATGTGGGGGTTGGTGCAGCGGTGGGCTTCAATACCGCCGACATTACCGGCTTTGGCAATATCGATATTAATCGCGCCTATTTGTCCGACAGCTACAGCGTCAATATCACCCAATCCGTATTCAACGGCCAGGCCTGGACGGCGCTGAAACAGGCAGACTCGCGCATACAGGCCAGCGCTGCCGGCCTGACCTACACCGAACAGCAGCTCGCCCTGCAGGTCGCCACGGCCTATTTCGGGGTGCTGGAAGCCCAGGCCCAGGAACGGGTGGCGAAAAAGCAGAAATCGTTGCTGGAGAGCATTTATCAGCAAACCGAAGCCACCCTGAAAATAGGCACGGGAGACATTATCGCCGTGCGTGAAGCCCAAGCCCGGGTTGATGCCGCCGAAGCCGATCTCATCAAAGCCAGCAACGGGGTGGCGATCGCCGAGAAACAGTTTCAGCGCCTGACCCATCATCCCATCGGCGTGCTGGAACCTTTAGGCCATTATCGGGCCCTGGGTCCGCAGCCTGATGATATGCAGAGCTGGGTGCACAGTGCTGTTCAGGATCAGCCGCTGATGCACCAGGCCCAGGCCCAGCTCCACACCGCCCAGCAGGAAGTCCAATACCATCAGCGCGCGCGCTGGCCGGTGGTCAACCTGCAGGGTGTAGCCCAGCATGCCCTCGGGAATCCCTTTCCGGGGCTGGTCATGAATCAGGCCGGCGTCAGCCTGAACTTGTCGGTCCCCCTGTATGAAGGCGGTAACATTTCCGCCTCCGTGCAAAAAGCCCAGGCGCAAACCGTAGCCAGTGTGGATCATGTTGCCAATGTGCGCGATGACGTCACCCTGAACACCCAAACTGCTTTTCTCAATCTGAAAAACAGTGTGGCGCAGCTCAAGGCCGCCAAAGAAACCGTGGACTCTGCCAAACTATCCCTGGAAGGAACGCGCAAGGGCTATGAAGTGGGCACCCGCTCCATCATCGACCTGCTGCACACCGCCACCGACTACGTGCGGGCCGAGCAGGACTACAACGTCGCTTTCTACAATCAGGTAATTGCCCGGGTGCAGCTCAAGGCGGCCTCCGGACAAATCAATATGGCGGATTTACAGGCTATCAATGCCTTGTTGGTCAGGAACGTCACCCCATAACACCTCAGCCGAGGAGTATTCAACGCATGGCTATCCAGAAAAAAAAGCTGATCATTGTTGCGGTAGTGGCTCTGGCCATTGCAGGCGCAGTCGCCTATTGGCAAACCCGACCGGCTGCACCCAGCGATCAGGTAACCGTTTATGGGAATGTCGATATCCGTCAGGTGCAGGCAGCCTTTGATGATAATGGCCGGCTGCTCGATCTCCTGGTCCAGGAGGGCGATCGGGTCAAAAAAGGCCAGTTACTGGCAGAAATTGATCCCGTGCGTTTTCAGGATGCGGTAGACAAAGCCAGCGCTGCGGTGGCTGCGCAACAACAGGTATTGGCGCGCCTGCTGGCCGGTTCCCGTCCCGAAGAAATTGCCGAAGCTCGCGCCCAGGTTGCCGCTGCCCAAGCGACCATGGTCAACGCTGAAAGTACCTGGAAACGCCAGGAGTCCCTTGCCGCCCAGCAATATGTTTCCCGACAAAGCGCCGATAACGCGGCGGCTGCCCTGAAGACGGCCCGCGCCAATGCCGAACATGCCCAACAGGCCCTGTCTCTGGCGATTAAAGGCCCGCGTAAGGAAGACATTGCGGCAGCGCGCCAGGTGCTGCAGGCGGATAAAGCGGCCTTATCTTTAGCGCAGCGTGAGCTGGTGGATACGCGCCTCTATGCGCCCGATACCGGCGTGGTCCAGGACCGCATTCTGGAGCCGGGCGATATGGTTTCTCCGCAGACGCCGGTGTTTACCCTGGCACTGGATAATCCGGTTTGGGTGCGTGCCTACCTGCCCGAAAAGGCACTGGGTCAAGTTCGCCTGGGCATGAAAGCGAATATTCAAAGTGATTCTTTCCCCGGCAAAACCTTTTCCGGCTGGGTGGGTTTCATTTCACCCACCGCAGAATTTACGCCCAAGACCGTGCAAACCACCGAATTGCGCACCGAACTGGTCTACCGGGTGCGGGTTTATGCCTGTAACCCCCGGCATCAGCTGCGTCTCGGAATGCCCGTTACCGTGCATGTTTCCCTGCAAAACAATCCTCCGCAAAAATTGTCTGCGCATCCCTGCGGAAACTGAGTCGTGAGCGAAGCGGTTACGCCCCTGCATTTTGCTGATGTCAGCAAAAGCTTTGCCCGTGGCAAGGAGCGGGTGCAGGCACTGGATCATCTGGAGATAACTTTGCAGGCAGGCAGTATCACCGGGCTGCTGGGGCCGGACGGTGCGGGCAAAACGACCCTGATGCGTTTAGCAGCGGGTCTGCTTTTACCCGATAGTGGCACCGTGCGTGTATTGGGTGCTGACACCCGCAGTCAGGCCAGCACGATTCAGAAACACATTGGCTACATGCCCCAGCGTTTTGGTCTGTATGAAGAACTCAGCGTACAGGAAAACCTGGATCTTTTTGCCGATTTACAAGGTTTGAGTCGCGAGGCGGTGCGGAGTCGCCAGCAGGAGTTGCTCAAGCTGACGGCGCTGGGTCCTTTTGGCGCCAGGCCTTCCGGAGCCCTGTCCGGCGGAATGAAACAGAAGCTGGGTCTGGCCTGTGCCCTGTTACGTGCGCCGCAATTGTTGCTGCTGGATGAACCGACCGTGGGCGTGGATCCCATTGCCCGCCGTGAACTCTGGGAAATCATTCAGGGCTTGCGCGAAAAAGGCCTGACCGTGTTGATGAGTACGGCCTATTTTGATGAGGCCGAACGCTGCGACGAAATCATTCTGTTACATCAGGGTAAATTGCTTAAAAAGAACACGCCGGCGGCATTCAGTGCGCCGCTTCAAGGCCGCTGTTTTCTGGTGAGCCAGCAAACGGCCAGCAAGCGACATCTCCGCGAAACCCTGCAAGCCCGTCCGGGTATTCAGGATGCGCGTATTCTTGCCAATGGCGTGCGGGTGCTTTGCCGGACCACGACCCAGCCCGAAACACGGGCAGGGGAGAACTGGCAAGCAGTGGCTCCGGCCTTTGAGGATGCTTTTGTGGATTTGCTGGGTGCTGCAACGTCCACGTCTGATTCGCCGGTGACCAGCAATACGGTAGCGGCAGAGCCAGCGCAGCCGACTTCTCCGGTGCCACCCAAGGCGAAATCCATAGCGGAAACAGTCATTGAAGTGCACGATCTCTGCAAGTTTTTCGGGCATTTCGAAGCCGTCAAGGGGAATAGCTTCAGCGTTCAGAAAGGGCAGATATTTGGCCTGTTAGGGGCCAATGGTGCCGGGAAAAGCACGACTTTCCGCATGCTTTGCGGTCTGCTCCCTGCCTCATCGGGCACCTTGCGTGTGGCCGGGGTGGACATGCGCCACGCCAGTGCCCAGGCGCGGGCCCGCATCGGGTATGTCTCCCAGAAGTTTTCTCTTTACGGCAATCTCAGTTGTGACCAGAACCTGGCCTTTTTCTCGTCAGCCTATGGCTTGCGCGGGGCTGCGCGACGGCAGCGACTGGATTGGGCGCGGCGGGAGTTCCAGTTGCAAGACTATCGCGACGTCAATGTCGACGAGCTTCCCCTGGGCATCAAGCAACGCCTGGCCCTGGCTTGCGCCTTGTTGCACGAGCCCCCCATTCTCTTTCTGGACGAGCCCACTTCCGGCGTCGATCCTCTGGCCCGGCGGGAATTCTGGAAGCGGGTCAACGCACTGGCAGAAGCCGGGGTGACGGTGATGATTACCACCCACTTCATGGATGAGGCCGAATATTGCGACAACCTGGTCCTGATGTCGCTCGGCGAAGTGCTGGCCCAGGGCAGTCCCGAACAGGTACGCGCCCAGGCCCGCAGCGAAGAACATCCTGACCCCAGCATGGAAGACGCATTCATCCTCCTGATTGAGCATCACGAAAGTCAAATCCGGAGATCCTCATGAATCTGCAGCGTCTGCGCGGCCTGATTCGTAAGGAGTTCATCCAGATTTTGCGCGACCCCTCGGCCATAGCCATTGCTTTTGTCCTGCCGGTATTCCTGCTGTTTTTATTTGGCTACGGTGTCTCGCTGGATGCCCGTCATATCCCCATTGCCGTTGTCGTGGACCAACCCACCGCAGAAACCAGCGCATTTGTGGGTGGGCTACAACATTCACCGTATTTCATGCCGGAAATATACGGCAGTCTGCATCAGGCCCGGGAGGCAGTCATGGACCGCAAGGCTGACGGAATTGTCTGGCTGCGTGCTGATTTCAGTCGCCAGGTCATTCAGGGCAGAACGGCATCCATTGGAGTGCTGGTCAACGGAGTGGATGCCAATAATGCCCGCATTATGGAAGGCTATATGCAGGGTGTCTGGCAAAACTGGCTGCAGCAGCGTGCCCTCAATGCGGGCAAGCCGCTGATTATCCCCATCAATGCCGAACCACGCATCTGGTTCAATCCGGCCTTGCGCAGTCGCGATTTTCTGGTTCCCGGCCTGATTGCCGTCATCATGACACTCATTGGCGCCTTGCTGACCGCGCTGGTGGTGGCGCGGGAATGGGAACGTGGAACCATGGAAGCTTTGATGGCTACGCCGGTCACCATGGCCGAGATTCTGCTCGGTAAGTTAATACCTTATTTCATCATGGGTATGGGTGGTCTGCTGTTGTCGGTGGCACTGGCCGTCTGGCTGTTTGCTGTCCCCCTGGTGGGGAGTTTCTGGGTGCTGCTGGTCTGTTCAGCACTTTTTCTGTTGGCGGCGCTGGGTATGGGTCTGCTGATTTCCAGTGCGGCCCGCAACCAGTTTGTGGCCGGGCAGATTGCCATCATTGTCACCTTTTTACCGGCCTTCATTCTGTCCGGCTTCATTTTTGACATCCAGTCGATGCCTGCGCCTATCCGCCTGGTGACCCACATTGTTGCCGCCCGTTACTTTGTCAGCATCCTGCAGACGGTGTTTCTTGTCGGTGATGTGTGGTCCATCATCCTCTGGAATAGTCTGGCTTTGCTGTTAATGGCCCTGTTTTTTCTGGGGGTTACCTGGCGACGTTCGCGCAAGAGGTTAGACTGATGCTGGCACGCATATGGGCCTTGGTGATCAAGGAATTTCTTGCGCTCCTGCGCGATAAAAAAAGCCGTTTTGTACTGATCGGACCGCCGATTATCCAGCTGCTGGTGTTTGGATATGCCGCTACCTACGACCTGAGCCATATTCCCTATGCGGTTTATAACCAGGACAGCGGCTTTGCCTCCCGGCAATTATTGGGTGAGTTTCAAGGATCCACAGCCTTTAAGCAGGTTGCAACCATTGAAAACGAAGGACAAATTGCTCCGCTCATCAATAATGAAAAAGTCTTGCTCGTCCTGAATATCGGCCCGCACTTTACCCGCGATTTGCTCATGCATCATCCCACGCCCTTGCAGGTGATCATCAATGGCCGCAACTCCAATACGGCCACCCTGGCCCTGAATTATGTCAATACGGTGTTGATGCACTTCGATGTACGCTGGGCGCAGGAACACCACTGGGGAAGACCGCCGGCGCAACTGGTAGTGCGTTCGTGGTTTAACCCCAATCTGCTGTCGCGCTGGTTTATCGTGCCGGGTATTGTGGCACTGCTGGTGTTGGTGGTGACCCTGCTGGTCACCGGTTTGTCCGTAGCCCGGGAGCGGGAACAAGGGACCTTTGATCAATTGCTGGTGACGCCCATGCGTCCCGTGGAAATTTTGCTGGGTAAGGCCATACCCGGTTTTGTGATCGGTGCGCTGGAAGGACTGTTTATTGTGCTGGTGGCGGTGTTCTGGTTTCAGGTGCCCTTCGTCGGCAGTATCCTTGCCCTTATCCTCGGTTTGGCTCTGTTCCTGATGGCTGCAGTCGGTATCGGCCTGATGATTTCTTCCCTGTCGGTCACTCAGCAGCAGGGCCTGCTGGGCGTGTTCATTTTTCTGGTGCCGGCCATCATTCTTTCGGGTTTCGCCACCCCCATCGCCAATATGCCCGAAGCGGTGCAATACCTGACCTATCTCAATCCCATGCGCTATTTTCTGGTGATTGTGCGCGGCGTTTTTCTGGAAGGGGACAACATCCCCATGCTCTGGCCCCAGTACTGGCCCCTGGCCATTATCGCCCTGTGCTCCATGGCGGCCGCTGCATGGCTGTTCCGGCATCGGATGCAATGATGCGCCCATTCTCTCAACACACTTCCCCGAAGAACAAAACCATTATGCTGAATGGTTCAGCAGGAAACGCCAAGCGGGGACTACGTCAATTTTACCTGAAAAGACGGGAAGTTGTTCTTCCTCGTTACGCGTTACGATAATGCCTTGGGCTTGTTGAAGTTCGGACATGGCTTCGGCCAGTGCAGTGGTTTCCCGTTTACGGGTGTGCGGATCGGCCATTGATTCGCACACCTGAACAAGCATGCGGGACTGGCCTGTCCGACCGGTGATAAAATCCACCTCCCGGCCCATCCTGGTTTTGTAATAATAAATATCCGGCGTTAGCCTTCGCAACACGGTAAACACCAGGTTTTCCAATAGAGCGAAAAATAAGCCTCCAGAATCACCGCCAATTTGTCGTGTTGAAGGTTGTGCAGGCGATCATCGAAAAAATTCAGGTAAAGGATGTTCTGCCGGTCAACCCCCGTATCCTGCAATTTCTTCATAAGCTGAAACATAAAAGTCGATTTACCTCTGCGCCGCACACCAATGCAAACGATAGCCTTACCGGGCATATGTGAGACAGAAACCTGCCTGACTATGCCGGTAGGCAGATCCATATCTTGAAAATCGAGGAAGATTTCTTTGAGTATGTCGATCACGTTGAATAATCATAACCGGATATGTGTCTATGATCCAGCGAAGGGTCGCGTGCTGTCCCATTCCCCGACGAACTTTCAGAAATCAGAGCGGCTCCGATGGTTGGTGCGACCATCAATCAATTCATGGTCCAGTCATCCCTGCGTGAAGCCGAGCGGATCATCGAACAAGAGCGGGTCATGCGTTTATCTGCCCAAGACACAGAGACCTTTATTCAGGCGTTGGAAAATCCGCCACCACCCAATGCTCAATTGAAGGCAGCACTGCAACACTATAGAGAAGCCAAGCGAGACGATGAAGATACAGGCTTTAACTGGCATCCACGACCGAAAGAGCTTTGATTGTGGTGTCGAGGTCCTGAACTTTTGGCTTCGGCAAACAGCGTTGCAGCATCAAGCAAAGGGGATATCGCGAACATTTGTTGCCATGGCATCAGACGCTGAGGAGATAGAAAGTTACCATTCAGCAGGTTATGTAGATATTGGGGAGACCAGTATTTTCGGTTACTTTGCTTTTACCTCTGCCTTTGTTTTGTCCACTGATCTCGCTCCCGAATTAGCCAGACGCTACCCGCGCCAGATCCCTGTTACCCGACTGGGGAGGCTGGCTGTTCATTCCAATCGGCAAGGGTAGGGGCTTGGACGTTTGTTGCTGGCTGATGCCGTCACCCGCTCTCGCAATGCCGCATTGTCAGTAGGCAGTGCAGGTATATTTGTAGATGCCAAAAATGCAGATGCAGTGCGATTCTACAAGCGCTATGGTTTTATTGCCTGCCATGAGCAACCCTACAAGCTGGAGGCCGATTTTCGTATGTTCCCCGGTCTGACTATGGAAAACTGGGTGGATAATTGAGGCGCGGACATGGATACAGAACAAAACCATTATGCTGAATGGTTCAGCAAGAAACGCCAGGCGGGGCTGGCCTGTCCGATATCTTATCCAGCGAAGCGCCGCGCGTCCTTCAAAAGCAGGATGAGTTGCCGGTCGTCGTCTGGCGTCGGTTCGAATCCGAAACGGCGATAGAATGCATCAGCATCGGCGTCAAGGGGGTGCGTCAGCAAAGCCCGGATGCCCGCATGCTCGGCAATTGCAAGCGCCCGATGGATAGCATCTTGCAAAAGACTAAAGCCGATACCTTGTTTTTGATAATCGAGATCCACGGCAAGGCATGCAAGAATAACTAGCGGAATCGGGTACTGTCCCATTCCCCGACGAATGCGTTCAGGTGCATCGAGTGTATCGATTTGGCCCACCGTCAGGCTGAAATAACCGACAACACGAGTTTTATCACAAACCACGAAGGTTCTCGCCGAGCCGCTACCTTGCGCCTGGCGGGCGTGACGCAACAGCCAGTCGGTGAGACCGGATTTACCGCAGTCAAAATCTTCCAGCCGATGTTGCGCATCGAGTGGCTGCGGCGCGGACAAGCTCATTTTTTGGCCCACACCGGGGCTCGGGAGAACAGATCGGCCAATCCGGGGTTGTCAGATTCTGGCCGATCGAGCATTTCCAGAATCGCTTGATACTGACTGCCGGTCACCATGAACAGGCGCTGGTCGAGCAGGGTCTGCTCGGCAGCCTGGTAAGCGGCATCGAGAATGAAATCAGTCAGTGATTTATGGGCGACCTCGGCGGCGCGACGCAGTACAGTTTCCTGAGCCGGTGTTGCGCGCAGTCCAAGGCGGGCCGAGCGCGTCGTAGTGTTTGTGGTCAGCATTGCAACCGTCCTTGTGGTGTACGTTGGGTGTCATGTTAGTACAAATGACGCTACTCGTCCAGGCGACTGTAAGCGGGTGACAGGGCTCATGTACATCCATGTATTTACATTGCTACCCAAACGGGCCGGAATAGAACCGGGCATAGGTAAAATGGGGGAGGGGGGACCAAGTGATCACGAAAATTTTCAGAAATGGCAATTCGCAGGCCGTCCGCATCCCGGCGGAACTGGCCTTCAAGAATTGGAAGAAAGAACGTTTTTACTATGGTCTGAAAAACTGTGCTCCCAAAAGTTGATGTCTTTCTGTGAAAATCCCAGGTCCTGCAAAACCGCACGCCAACCTTGCAGCGCTTCACAGCACTTGTGGACAATATGTGTCGCTTCCGACCTATCCAGACCAAAGGCCTCCACCATGGACAGCGCGTTTTGCAAAGTGGCCTGACGCCCTTCTTTACCGAGAGCGATGGATAAGTCGAATTGGGTATGCAGACCGGGGCGACTATGCGTTGGGTTGATGTCATATGCCGGTGATAATTGCCAGGTGCCGTCCACGCCCAGAATTACCGCATGATTACGCAGATGGTCATCTGTATTTCGGACCAGCCAGTTGAAGATCATTCTCCTGAAAAGCTCCGTCGCTCCAGACAGGTCCCCGAACATCCTCAGATGGTTGGCCAGGTCAGGATAACTGCCTAGCCGGTTTTCGCTTTCATCGAAATTCAAAAGAGACAGGCCACTGACCATGGCCAGGTGCCGCCTGTTTTCTGGGGTGCCGACCCGGTCAAAGCGTTGCGACAGAAACACATGGCGACCATCCTGGAGTGGATACAGTTCGGTATTCGGCGTTGTGATTCCAGCGCGGCGGGCCAGTATCATGGTGGCCTGCTCCAGGAGACCTACGTCATAACTATCCCGATAGGCGGGCAGCTTGGCCAGCCACATTTGCCCCTGGTGGTAAACCGAGAGTTTCGGGCGAGCGCCCCCCATACTGGTTCTTTGTACCAGAAAATCCGCCAACGGCTGCAGGGGATAGGATGATGGGCCTTCCTGCTCCAGAGATTCGACGGCCTGCACAATCGCAGACAGATCCGGCACGTCATCGGTCCTATTCACGGGCGCGGGGATCACCGGAGCGCTTTCCAGGTCTCTGGAAAACGCCAGAAATCCGGGGCGATCCTGAACATCCGCCTGCAATAAGTCCGAGAATTGCACGGACTCTACTGCGATACCCAGATTTTTGGCATAAACCAGCGTGCCCCAGTAATCCGGCAAGGCATCCCGAATCGGTCCCGGTAGTCCCCGGTTCATTGTTTGGGTCAATATAGGCGGGCCGTCTTTCCGCCATGCAGGCATAGGGGCGATGGGCGGCAAATCGTCGCGTTCACGATAACTGCGCACATACTGAAAGGTGCTGATCGCCGCGCTTTCGTGGTAAGTCAAAATGCCTGCCAGATACCTTTGTGTCGCATCCGGGCAGACGTACACATAGAACAACGGCGCATTATCCGTGCGGCTCATAGGCTATCCGCCAGATCATCGGGTGAAACACTTCTGGATCGACGGCGGGTATGCAGGCTTTGTTCGAGGGCCGCCCCCTGGTAGTCACGGTCATACAACAGCAGGTTATCAAGGTCCCCCAGCATCCCCAGCAAAGACAAAACCGCCACCCAGGTGCCAATGGCGGTCCCCGGGTCCGCCTTTTCCATTTTGCGGTAGGTAACAATGCTCACCTGCAGTAATCTGGCCATTTCGATTTGTGACCATCCACGGCGCTTACGGGCGCGTTTCAGCCGCTCGGCAAGGCTCCGCAGAGAGGACTCCATGCGGCGGGATTGACCATGAGCCGGCTCAGTCCGCTGCAGCTTTTTGTTAGGCAAAATATCCATAATAAATACTATAATATCTACTATTGGTTTATTTGGATACTATTTTATGGATGTGTTTGCACAATTCGAGGTTACGGCGATAGATCGACTATAAGCAGATGACAGGGTTTATGTACCTCTATGTTTTTCAGTATTTCTCAGCGGTAACGCTGGTTCTCGAAACTTTGACTGATTCAAAACTAATCACTATGATTTGAAAAAAATCAAACCACATCAGAAAGGCTCGTGCCCGATGGACATCAAGGAGGTGCAACATGACCGCAGCAACCAAAGTGCTGACCGCACACGTACCGCTTCCGTTGGCAGACAAGGTAGATCAGATGGCTTCACGACTTGAGCGTTCGCGCGGCTGGATCGTAAAGCAGGCGCTTTCCGCCTGGATCGCCCAGGAAGAGGAGCGCGACAGACTGACCCTAGTAGCGCTGGCTGACGTAGACGCCGGCCGCGTCATCGATCACCAGGCCGTGCAAGCGTGGGCGGAGAGCCTTAGCACTGACCAGCCGCTGCCGATGCCGCGTTGATGGAGCTGAAGTGGACCAGCAAGGCGCTTTCCGATTTGGCGCGCTTGTATGAATTTCTGGCTCCGGTGAACAAGCTCTCGACCATTCTGCTGACCAACCCACGCATCGGCGAGCAACTTTTCCAGTTCGAGCCGCGCGAGGTACGGCGAACGTCATATAGGGGGCGTGTGGATCAAATCGCTCATGATATGGGCGACCTGAAACATCGTATGTCTGGCCTGGATCAAGCTATGACACTGGTGAAGCGAGGGATCAATCTGAGTGAGGAAACTGATGCCAGACAGCAGATCACGCTGAACAAGCTGGCTGAGCGCATCGGACGTATTGAGCGTCGCCTCGAACTATCTTGACCTGAGAAGATTCTCCTCTATCGTAGGGTAGTCATAGTGATCACGAAAATTTTCACAAACGGCAATTCGCAGGCCGTTCGCATCCTGGCATAATTGGCCTTCAAGAATTGAAAGATGGAGCTGGTTATAGAGCATCATAGTGATGAACGCGAAGCATTATGAATGCCGAAATGTAAGTTCGACACTACCCTCTGATTCATCTGACGACATGACAACCACCAGGTACCTTTATTCCAGCTACTATACTGACTAAACTTGAATACGGCATAATCTGCTCGCTAGTGTTTGGCTGTCTGTTTCCCCGCATGTTCAATGTTGTAAAACCAGACGCCAGGCAGTCGGACCTCCTAGTGGCAAGCTCGCACCTATCGCCGAGGCGAACCCTGAAGTGCCTCCCGTGGTGTTTTTACTGGCCGCACCCTGAAGAAGTAAGCTGCCATTAAACACAGTTACCGAGGGCGTTAACGCATTGCCTTGACCAATGACATATCCTCCTTGAGCGTCTAGAGTAATCAGGGTTCCGCCAGTTGAAACATAAGCGCTGGAAGGAAAAATTCCATTAACTAATGAATAAATATAATAAGCCGCTGTATTGACACCGCAGGTATCTGTGCTTGATGGTGGGACGGTAACAGGTACTATAACGTTGCCATTGTTAATTAATGCCTGATCAGTAATCGTTGACCCAGAGGGTAAAGGTGTAATGGTGGTATTCGAAGTGTAACTACTAGCGCTACTCCCGCTCCATTCACCAGCACCCCCAGAATAAGTGGTCCATACCGGTGACCAGTTTCCGGTGGAATTATTGAACATGGTGATTCCACTTGGACCCTGAACGCGCAGATAATTTTTCCCTTGGTAAAATGTTCCACCAATGAACTGTACGTTTGTATTGAGGCCACTGGGCCAGTTCGTGGTATAATTACCGATTGATGTAAAGTCCCCAGAAGGTATGGAATAATTGGATGGCTTGTTTAACACCTTGATGAGATTCGCCGCCGTCATCTCATAGACATTACCACTACCATCTCCCAGAAAGAGATTGCCATTGCTGTCAATATAAGGCGTAGCTGTATCGCTGATTGGTAACGGATCTAGTTGGAAAGCTCCGCTGCTCACGTTGAGAATGCCCAGATTGCTCCCTGAACTGTTATTAATAGCAAACAGCGCCCAGGTTTGGCCGAAATTACTGGCACCGGGCGAATTAACCTGATAGAAAACAGGGGCACTTGCTACGGGTTGTGAATAGCCGGAATAATTATATTGAGCAACAACGTTTCCCAGATCGGGGGCGCTGGTCCCGGTGAGCTGTAGGTCATAGTAGATGCTTCCGTTACCTGCTACACCTACTACATAGGTATGCCACTTACTGTCGGAATTGTCATAAGCGTCAATACTCGCAAAGTTATCCATATTGTTGCCTTGCCAGAATGAAGGATAATTTTGTAAAGAGGGTAACAAGGCACCCGGCATCCACCCCCAGAGCAGCGTGGGTCCGGTAGGAGTAGAACTGCTGCTAGTGGCGATATTTTGATATCCTAGTGCATATAGAAATCCATCATTATCTGAGAACAGCACGGCGTTCTGACGATTGGCATGACCGGAGGCAAAGCTGAGATACCCCGCGTTATTCAGCAAGCTAGCATTGTTGGGAGCAGTCAATACTTCCGCAGGCGCTGAACTGGGAAGGCCTACATACCACCCTGAATCTCTCCCACCCAGGTATGTTCCGTTATCATAGGATGGATTGATGGTGTACTGGGCAATGTCGCTCGCTGTTAGATTGGAAGGGAGTGTGCCAAACGCTGCAGAATCTGTAGACGCCACTGCAGGAAAGGTTAGAGCACTTCCACCATTGGTGGTGGTGTTACCAATTGGCGTTGTGTACAAAACTGTAGAACGTGTTGCCGCAGTCATATTTGAATTAGCATCCCAACTGGCAGTGCTGCTGACACTACCGTTGCTGGTGACCGGATAGGCGTATAAATCACCTTGGCCTGTCACCGGGTTGACATTCTTCAAAAGAAATTCCAGCGAGCCTACCGTGACACTCGGTGGCGCAGCGTATGAGGAGACAACACTTTTACCTAGAATGTTCGCGACAATGGTGTTCAGAGCGGATTGCAAATGGCTGGATGATGTCGCCGTATAAAGCGTGTTAGTGCCACCGGCGTTGGCCATGGCCTGCAGTACGTATTGCCCCTGTTGCGCCTCTGCTTGTTGTTTTTTCGTGGTACCAGAAATGCTGGGATTGACGGCTGAGCCAACGCCAATAACATAGGTTTTAACGTCATTTTGGGCTAATTGACCAATTGCGTTCACGGCTTCAATCACAGCATTATTGTTGGTCTGCAATCCATTGTTACTGGGCGTGGTGGCGCTGACCATAGATGCGGTTATTGATGTTACGTCAAATATAGATGCTGCTGCGCTGCCCAATGGCGGATAAACTTTACCGCCAGTGCCTTTGGTGGGTTGACCAAAAGTGATAAAAATCACATATTTTTTACCACAGGTGGTGGGCGGTGAAGATGCTTGACGGGATTTGCCTTGAAAATAATTCAATGCAGTTTGGAACGCTCCAGCTACAGGAGCATAACCTGCGGAAGCCGTGATGGGGTCGCTATTATAAGAAATATTTTGACTTAATACTTCAGGAACAATTCTATTATTTATGTTTTCATTATTCCCCGCGTTGCTTTTCGTTATGGCCACTACCAGATTCCCATTGCTACCACTAGTACTGGAATCAAAACCATATCCACGCTGAGAGTTCCAAACCTGCTGGGAAGTCGGTATATAACCCGCACTTGTTGGACTGCTGCCACTGGCTAGTCCATTGGTGTACTGGTTATATGAACCTTGTATTTGTTTAGACTCATAACCATCCAGATTGTAATTGGAAGGAGTATTGGGTTCGGAACCCACATTGTTTGTAGCGCCAGTACCCCATTGGTTGGCAGTGGCATAGAGGACATCGTTAATAATAGGATTATCGGATGTATCTTTAACATACAAATACGGATCGTTGTAAAGATTAGAAGTGTTTAGATTCTTCATAGCACCGTAAGTTTGATAATAACTATAGATATCTCCGCAGGAATAGTTTGTGAAAGAACCATTAGATACAGACCCATAGCACGGATTAGCTACCGTCTGCAATCCTTTTGGCGGAGTTGGACTAGTGCCAAAACTAAAGCCGTCAGAAGCACTCATATAATATACCCAGGTATTGTATAGAGATATTGAGTGTGTGGAGTAGGTCTCTAGTCCAAACTGAATATTATTGGCATAGGTGGGTTGACCAAGTATGTAGCGGATAGCATTTTCAGACATATTAAACATCGATTCCGAGTTGTCTACGTAGGCTTTGGAGGATGTTCCAGCGCCAAAGGAAGAACAAGCAGTTTGACCCAATGTAGTAAGCAAACTTGAATTACAGGGTACGGAATACTGCACGCTTGTACCGGGGGCAACTGCTGTTGTTGCAGTTGCAGGCGGGATAAAGCCATCCGTTCCTACCGGATAATAGACCGGAGAACTGGAACTCACGTCTTCAGCCACAGTCCCGGAGCCACTCATGATGGCACCCGAAAGCCCGTCAACTCCCTTGATAACCCCCGCCATTCCCTGAGAGTTATCCAGAATAATCAGGATTTGCGGTTGTTCCCCAGAAGGGATGTTAATACCATTAGCAGCTGCCTGGGCATAAGGTATGAAGCCTTGCATGGGCAGAATATTCATCCCCAGGGCGAGAAGAATGGATATCGATTTTTTGATTGATTTATTCATCCGGCTATCACCTTTCGTATCACTGCCTGTACTGTCACACCCAGGCCGCCACCGTTGCTGTTCATGGCATGGACGAAAACAATATAATATCGAGACTGAATTGAGTTGCCTGTACCGGTTTGGGATTGATCATTACCCCCGAGCTGGGTGGACATCCCGCCCGTTGGAAATATCACGTACTCCACCTGATAACTGAAAGGACCATAGCTTATGGTTCCAATGGAATGACATGTGTTACTGCTTACACAGTAAGTCCAGTAAGTTGGATTATTCGGGGCCTGTATAGGTACACTTTGAGTACTTGCCGTTAAGTATCCACTGGTTGGCATGTTTAGAAAAAATCTTGGTGCTAAATTGGTTCCAGAATTTGCTGATATTTCTGGCCATGTGGGTTGATTGTTTAGCCAGGCAGACGCATGCTCCAGACCCTGATCTGTAGCCTCCTGCGCTGCATTTTGTACGGCCAGATTAGAGGCAATAAAGCTATTATTTTTATTCAGATACAAATAGGCCAGAAGCGCCAAAGTTACCGCAAAAATCAGGACCAGTACGATGACCAGAATGGCTCCTTGTTCCTGTTGGTTGATTTTCGATTGTAAAATCGTTTTTTCTTGATCATGAAGGTCTGCTTTATTGAATTTATTATCTCCCATGATTAATCTCCCTGCCAAATACCGTTACGGACCGGGATTACGCTCTGAAATAAATGATATTCATAATGTTGGCAGTTTCCTTGTAAGCATCCTGGACCATTAGTGGTAGGTACGGTGTATGTTTTACCCAAAATGGAAAAGCTAGCAGGACTCAAACTATTTGGAAGGTATTGGGAAGAACGGATCAGCATGGCTAATTGTACCGCCACAATGCTCAGCGTTGTACTGGGAGTATATTGGTTAGGGGTGACCCATTGTTGTACAGCACCGTCCGTACCTAAACCATACTGAATTTGCAAATCCACCACACCAGATGCCAAAGCTTGGGGACTTGGAGCATTGCTAGAGTTGGTCGTGTATTGAGTAAGGTAAAGTGTTGGGGTGCCTACTTGTGTTGAGCCTGGCGGAGTATCCAAAATCTGAAATTGATTAACTACGAATCCATTATTCCCTAGATCGTAGAGTGGAGCATCAGTAAAATCGCCTGCTGATATTGTGGATCCGGTAGCGCTGCTTAATTGTGAGAAAATTTGATTCGTATTGATTTTTGCACAGGACGCCCCGCCCGAGTTCATAGTTATTGTGCCGTTACCCCCGTTTCCACCTTTCCCGTTTCCCTTACACGAACCGCTGCCGCCTACTGTGGTGATTTCACCAAAAATACAAGTTCCACCGCTGGATGCAGGTACAATTAAAGCCATATCTCCAGGTTCCAAAGGGGCACTGTTATTCACTTGAAGGCTACTAGCATTCAGGCTGGGAATACTGGCGACTGTGGTTGCAGGCGCCCCCCCAAAACTGCCACCACCGATCACTGTACTAAAAGTATAAGGATTTCCATAGGTATAACCGGTACTCTGAATAGAAGCCGTGATGGCTGTCATAGTTAATGGTTTATTCCCTGTATTCGAGTAGCCCACCACCCCATTCGGACACTGACTGTAACTCGGCAACCCATATCCCGCCGACTCGATAGCCTGTCTCATAATCGCCAAAGCATTGCGGCCGCGCTGCCACATTTCGCCGCTGGCAGATTGCTGACTCACGCTTTGACTGGTCGTCAGAAAAAAGGAGAAAACTGCAGTAGCCAGTAAGCCCACCACAACCAGAGAAACCAGCAACTCCACCAAAGTCAGGCCGTTTTCATGGCATCCAACATTGAAGTGTTGCGAGGAAGCAAGTCTATTCATATCAGTAGCCCACTATGCTTTGTGTGGTATAGGTTTGTGCGCCCCCATCCCAGGTGACGGATACGGTGGCCGTGCAGGGGCAGAGACCGTTGTTGTTGAGCGATGTAAGTGCCAAGCTCACCTGGCTTTGTGGGGGCATCCCGTAGGCACTCATCACCGCTGAAACGGGGTCCAATAAAGCATTGCTGGCCTGACTGGCGCTGACAGTGGCTCCGTTAAGACTCAAAGCCTGCGCACCATTGGCCCGGAGCACACCCATGGCACTCTGGGCAATTTCATAGCCGGATGTCAGATTCTGATTCTGATTGGTCATGGCAAAACTGCTGAGGAACAGGCTTAAAATACCTAAGGAACCGATGGCAAAAATCGCCAGAGCAGCCATGGCTTCAATGAGGGTTAAACCTGCCTGAGTGGAGGTTGCAGCTTCGCGAGGGGAAGGCAATATACGCTGCAGGCTGGTTTGGCTGATCTGACAGGAACCTTGATCAAAACGTGCCGACTGGACTGTTCGGGCAAGATTTATCGCGCAGTTTTTCCGGGAAGCAATAATGTTCGTTTTCATTGCAAGTTACACACGCTACTGTTGGAGCCACTGGTAGCACAGTTGCGCACATTGCCCGCACCACTGAGCAGGGTCAGCCAGTAACCATAGGTGGCGGCATTCTTGCCCGCACTACCAAAGGTCACGGCAGACCCAGTAATCGTGTTATTGCTGCCATAAACCATGCCGGTGGGCGTGATGCTAAAAGAGCTGCTAAAAGAGCTACCGGTGATGGTGTTACATACCGTATTGGGATAACGGCTGGCAAATTCCGCTGTAGACATCTGCGGCACCTGCTGCTGAACATTGCTGGCTGCGGGGGTAATGCTCCATGAGCAGCCACCAGTGGTGCCACCACTGCTCACGGACACCTGCACCGGGTAGCCACTACGGATGGCATACCCTTCCGCCCAGGTAATGTCCTGCTGCAAGCGACCTGATGCACCCTGAATACGCGCCCGCACCATCCAGATATTGTATTGAGGGATAGCAATGGCTGCGATAACAGCCATGATGGCAATAATCACCATCAGCTCTATCAAGGTAAAGCCTTTACCCCAAACTTCGGGCAGGGTTTCGGGCAAGCCCTCACCCCCCATGCGTCACCACCGCGCCCATCTTGAAGATCGGCATATACATGGCGACTACCAGAGTGCCGACAATCACGCCCAACACCACCATGATCATGGGCTCCATGAGGGTGGAAAGGCGATTGACGGATTCTTCCACGTCGTTTTCGTAAAAGTCCGCCACCTTGCCGGACATGACTTCAATGGCGCCGGTTTCTTCGCCGATAGACAGCATTTGCGTGGCCATGATGGGAAAGACACCATCGGTTTTGAGGCGGGTGCTGATGCGGCCACCGGCGGCGACGTCATCGCGGGACCGTAATACGCTGTTTTCAATAATTACATTGCCGGAAACTTTCGAGAGGGTTTCCAGCGCTTCCAGAATGGGCACGCCCGCCGCCTGCATGGTGGACAGGGTGCGCATAAAGCGGGCGACGGCCCCTTTCAACAAAATATCGCCAAGAACTGGAATCTTCAGGGAAATCCGGTCAATGACGGTTTTGAAGGGCAGGCTGCGCTTGTAGGCATAAATGAATAACCACACGGCGGCAATGGGCAGGAGTACGACAATATACCAGTGACTTTTCATCCAGTTGGAAATATTGATGACAATCTGGGTGAGCAGGGGCAGGGTGGCTCCAAAGCTGCTGAAAAGTTGCGAAAACACCGGAATCACAAAAATCATCAAAATCACCACCACCACCAGCATCACGGTAATGATGGCTGCTGGATAAAACATGGCGGACTTGACCTTTTTGTTGAGGGCCAGGGTTTTTTCGCGGTATTCGGCCAGACGCAGCAGGATGGTGTCGAGAATACCGCCCTGTTCACCGGCGGCAATCAAGGACACAAACAGGCGATCAAAATACTTGGGGAAATGCGCCATGGATTGCGAAAGTGATTCACCTTCCTTGAGATGCCTAAGGATACCCTTAAGGAGTTTTTTCATGGCTGCACCCTGGGTGGCGCTAATCAGCAGTTCAAAAGCCTGTACCAGCGGAACTCCGGCGTTGATCATGGTGGAAAGCTGGCGGACCATGACGACCAGTTGAGCTTCCTTGACGCCTTTTTCACCAAACAACGGTTGGGGTACTTTGCGGACTGAAACCGGCACCAGTCCCTGTCTGCGGAGAGCTACCCGCACCACATTGGCACTGGCGGCATTCATTTCGCCTTTTTTCTTGTCTTTGGCACCGGGCAGGGTGGCTTCCCAGACAAAGTCGTAGGTCTTCGCCTCTTTCACCGCCGCCTTTTTTCCTAGTGCTGTTGCCATCTGTTCACCTTGTCCATCCCTGTCTTCCTTCCCAATTAGCACATACCCATTATTTTGCAAGGAGTGGGATACCATGAATTTCATGGTTCCTTGAAAATACGAAAGGGCTGTAGTTCAATTTTGTCCGACTGGGTTTTGCTTGGTAGCTCAGCATACAGGTGGGGAAAGAGCGTATGGCCGTACCATTAGATCACTTTGGATGGGATGGACAGATAGCCACAGCACGTGCTGAGTAGTATATGAACTACCCAAGCACACGCACTACGGTAAACAATAAGTATAATTTATGGATGACCTGGATGATCACCCTATTTCAGTTGTTGCAGGCGAAGCCCTTTGGCGGCCTTTTCGTTACGCTGGGCCGATATCTGGGTCCAAATCAAGAGGATCGCCCCATTCATGCCGGACTTCTCCCCTTCTTTTGTCTGGAAAGCTGATTCCTTTAAAAACTTCCTGAAAAGGCTTCAGGTCTGCCGGTAAGGATGGCATGCTATCCAGTGATTCCATAATCTTGCCCGCTTCTCGCGCGGTCATTGTGGCAACAACCATTTTATCTTCAATATTAACCTGCATTAGATTCTCCTTGATAAAATGACTTCGGTTGACGGAATTCATTATCCATGGAAAGCACTGCTTCTGCAGAAAGATAGGCAAAATCAAGCGTGGAGCGATTAAAATCCCCTGCTTTTTTAAGCAGGGCATCAGACACTTTGTCAGCCTCGGCTTTGCTCATCCTCAGTCGAAAAGTGCCATCAGACTGTTTTTCAAGATCCATCAAAACCTCCTTATATATTTTGAGCAAAAAATTAAAATACCAAATGTGTAGACCATAAAAACTGAGTAATGTTCCGTTTTTAATGCAGCGTTTCCACACCTTCTGTCAGAATGCCAATATTTAGTTCCCTACAGGTCAGTTGTATGCCATGGACAATGGCCTGACGCGTTCGTGGCGATCAATATCAATAATCAGCTCTCGGTCGAGTTTGATATAATCGGGCAGGTAGTTCGCCAGCAAATTAAGTCCCGAATAACCCGCACCAAAATCATCATCGGAAATTTTGCTTCATGTGGACATTTCTGGGATAGATATTTTTTTTGATCACTAAAATAATATTATGGAAGTATCAGGTGTTCTCCTCTATTCAGAAACAACAAATCCATATAGGATATTAGAAATTAAAATACAATCAATGACACCAGAAACGATAACCATTCTTCGCAGGAGAAATTGTATGAAACCTTGGTTGATTGTAACTGGTGCTTCGGGTTCACTTGCTGAAACTTTTATTCCTTTAGCATTAAAGAGTGACTGGCGGATACTGGCAGTCACCCGTCAAAAAGATTTGCCTGCTATTTTTGAGTCATCAGAAATAACGATTATTCAGGCCGATGTATCGACTATGACGGGTACAGGTTCGGTGATGAATTTTTTCAAGGAGCGTGATGAAGTTCCTGAAGGACTAGCACATCTGGCTGGTTCTTTTCTGTTAGCCGGGTTATTACAAACATCTGAGGAACAATACCGGGCTTGTCTTGCAGCCAATCTCGACTCTGCCTTTTTTATGTTAAAGGCATTTGTGACACTTCGGAAAAAACATGATAACGGTGGGAGCGCAGTTTTCGTATCATCAGTGGTATCAGAGAGTGGAGTCGCTTTTCATGAAGCGGTTGCTGCTGCCAAAGGTGGCCTTGAATCGCTCGTCAGGGCTTCTGCCGCCACACATGCCCGCGACGGAATTCGCATTAACGCAGTTCGCTCAGGCCTAATGGATACAAAAGCTGCGGCGCATTTATTGCGCAATGAACAAAGCCGTAAAATGGCACAAAAACAGTATCCTCTTGGTGAACTGATCCAGCCAGATCAAGTGGCAAAGGCTATTCTATTTTTGCTCGAAGAAGCACAAATTACGGGGCAGATTTTATCTGTTGATGGTGGGTTTAATGCCATACGCCCATTGGTTACCATTTGAAATGCTCCGATTTTGAAATCAATTCCATCATGACGTCAGTCACCGCTGTTGGCGGTGACGATCCACTTGCGTCTTGATAACTCTGCTTTTCTGTATGTGTTTAGCCTTCGGTTGGCACAAAAAAAACACCCAACAATTTATTTTGCTAAGTGTCTGTTTTATTTGGTGGGTTGTGAGGGGATCGAACCAACGACCTGCTGACCAGCGCTTCTCCCCACGTATAGTGGACCCCCTTAGTCAAGACAAAAGAGTGAATGTTTAAGCTACTCTGGCTTCTTCCATTGCAGCGGAATGGATCTACCCCAAACCATCCCTGAGTAATGGTGATGATCTTGTATTTTTCACGGCATCCTATAAGATATATCATAATTAGATATATCTAAAAGGTGGTTCCCATGAAACTATCCAATGACCAAGAGGGAAAATGTTCCGGGCCTTGCCACAGATCAGGGCAAGGCCGACGGAGATCTCGTATGCTTGATCCAGGCATGCTGCGTTACATCGTCCTGCAGCATATTGCCCAGCACCCACGTCACGGATACGAGTTGATCAAGCTGTTAGAGCAACAATCCGGGGGGATCTACAGTCCGAGTCCCGGGATGATTTATCCGATGCTCGCAATGCTCGAAGATCTCGGCCATGTTTCTGTAATTCTTGAGGGAAACAAGAAACTTTACGTCATCACTGAACAAGGGCAAGCGTTTCTTGAACAGAATCGCGCGATGGTCGTGGCCATCGAAGAACGGATCGCGACCCGATGCAGTGAAGACGCGCAACAGATACGCGAACATCTCCATTTATTGCGCGATGCAGTTATTCAACGAATACAAGCCTCTCCTTTGGTCCCGGAACAGTTCCAAAGGATCAAGAAGATTCTTGAAGAGGCACTTACAGAGATTCAGACCCTCTGAATTAGGTCTGAAATGATGTTTAAAGGGGTAACATAATGAATACAAATAAAAAGTCTTGTTCACAGTTTGGCGATCAGCGTTCTGGTGAAAGCCGGATGAGGTCAAGCGGTTGTGGAAATGGCAGTCGTGGAAATGGTGGCCGTGGAAATGGCCACCGAATGGATCAACACGGGTTTAATGCGAGCACAAACACATCTACTGAGCCTGAATTCATGGAAAATGAACATGCGGAGCAGCGCGCAGCGCACCTTGCGCAAATTCGTGCCGACATCGCTGCGTCACCGCGTGGCCTATTGACGAGCGAAGAACGCTCCGACTTGCTGTTGATGCGAGAGGAGGAAAAAATTGCGCGGGATGTTTACATTCGCTTATACGAGCGCTGGGGTATCCGTCCTTTCCAAAATATTACCGGTTCGGAACAAGTGCACATGGACGCGATGCTGGCTTTGCTTGAGCATTATGGGGAATCTGATCCGGTTCGGGGGTTGGCGGTTGGACAATTCTATCGTGCCGATTTGCAAGCATTGTATGATGATCTGATTAATCAGGGACTACGGAGCGAGGCAGACGCCGTTCGCGTTGGGTTATTGATTGAAGAACTCGATATAGCCGACCTACAAAAAGTGGCCCGACGCACCAATAAACCGGAAATTCTTGCGGTCTATGCAGAATTAGAGAGGGGCTCACGCAATCACTTACGGGCATTTTATCGGTGGAAACAAAAGCTTGCTATCGACTATGTTCCGCAGCATCTGTCTTCTGCTGAATTCGAACGTACAGGTCTATCTGCACACGAAATGTGCCATTGAAAACAGAAGCAGTTGGTCGGTGATGGTCATCGCAGGGTGAACATCACCGATACGATGAGTCCATATGACTTGGCAGGTGCCGGCATCAAGATGATGTAATCCATAACTTATTGTATATTGCATTTATGATTGGCATTACATTACTCATGTCACTTGAACTCTGTCATCTTCGTTAATTCATCGCACGGCCAAACGCAAAAGTTTGCCCAGAATGACTGCGCGAAATTCACACTACCGCGCCAAAAGTACGGGTATTCGGGCGCGTTGACATATCCAGTCGGCAACACTCCCAATGAGGAAATGGTTCAAACCACGACGGCCATGGCTACCCACCACGAGAAGATCAGCCTCCCAGGCGGCACTCTCGCCAAGGACTAACTCACCGATGTGATTTCCGCCTTCATCGGTCTGTAGCCGTTTGGTATGGGTTACTACGCCGACCTTTTGAGCCCGTTTTTCTATTAGGTTGAGTATGTTTTGACCTGAACTGACTAGAAACTCGATGGATTCTGGTGTGGCGAAATACATTGCATAGAGGTCTACCACATGAACAATCAACAACTCGGCCTTTTGCTCCTGCGCTAGCCCAATAGCGATTGTTGTTGCTTTTTCAGAAGCATCACTACCGTCTGTTGCCAGCAAGATTTTTTTAAACATCGGTTCACCCTCCTTATATGTCGATCTTAATGCATTAATTTTGTGTAGTTGACGATCATGCTTTGTTTTTCATGAGTAACACAATCAATATGACCGCTATGAAACTCCAGAAAAGGAACGTGAATGCATCCAGTATCCCCCGCATTGCTGCATGTTGCGCCAGAGTTTGTCCCAGTACCTGCCAAGCCAGCGTTCCCTGATGTAATCCGGCATCACGCAAATAGCGGGGCAGTGCCGCGCTGAACGGATTGATATGTCCACCCATCTGATTCCAGGCCTCCTGGGCTTCTTCGGTCATAATGGTGGAAATGATAGCAATACCCACAGAGCCTCCCAGATTACGCATCAGATTGAATATCCCCGATCCTTCGGGTGTCTGTTCTTTGCTCAGGGTTGCAAAAGCCAGTGTGAATAGGGGAATGGATACCAGGCCCAAGCCGAGACCACGGATAACCCCAGGCCAGATTATCCAGAAAGGGTTAACCTGCAGGTTGTAGGAGAGACTCAACCAGGTGCCCGTGGCCCCCAGACCGACGCCCGCCAGAATCATCCAGCGCGGGTTGGCCCCGCGATTTAGCAGTCTGCCTGCCATCCACATGGAAACCCAGGAGCCTATCCCTTGCGGGGCCATGACCAGCCCTGCGGTTTGCGCTTCATAGCCCATATAATCTTGCAGGTAGATGGGCAATATCACCATGGTTCCATAAAGCGCCAAACCGAATAAACCGATTCCTGCACTGCCCAGAGTCAGGGAGCGATCTTTAAGGAGACGCAAATTCACCAGTGGATGGGAAACATTGAGCGAGCGCAGTACAAACAGCAAAATCCCCATGCCCGCCAGTAACATCAAAATGATGATGAAACGAGAACTGAGCCAGCCGTCCTGATCTCCGAGGCTGAGCATCATCTGCAAGGCCCCCAGACCGATAGCCATCCACATGAAACCCAGCCAATCAATCGGCCGGGGATGCTCGCTTTTGCCGAAACTGGGAATGTATAGCAACAGCATGGTGAACGCGATGAGGCCAATGGGAATATTGACGTAAAAACACCAGCGCCAGGAAAGGTCCTGAGTGAGATAGCCACCGAGCACGGGGCCAACAATCGGACCGAGCATGGTCCCCATGCCCAAAGTTGCCATGGCTACTCCTCGTTTTTCCCGGGGATAGGCTTCTACCAAAATCGCCTGTCCGACCGGTACGAGCGATGCCCCCAGAGCCCCTTGCATGAAGCGCCAAAAGACAATTTCCGTGAGGCTGTGGGATTGTCCGCTCATGACCGAGCAGACCAGGAAGCCAGCCACGCTCCACAGGATGAGCTGCCGTTGTCCGAAACGTTCGACCAGCAATCCGGTCAGCGGGGTCACGATAACCATGGCCAACATGTAGGTAGTCAGTGCCCAGGTAATCTGATTGCTGTTGGCGTGAAGCGATCCCTCCATATGCGGCAATGCCACATTGACAATCGTGATGTCCAGGACATTCATGATAATGCAAGCCATTACGGCGATGGTAATGGCAAGAAGATGTGGGCTCCCCGTTTCGTTGGAGTAACGGCTTTCCGACTTTGCTTGGTTCATCAGCATTATAGCGGCGCAGGTTCCGCACTAGAAGTTGTAAAAGAAAATACTCGATTTCCGGAAAACGTCGTAAGTGAGTCTATCCTGGTAAACCAGAAATTGCCAATTCGGGGCAGAACCAAGGCCCGTGCAAGGATAATTTTCCTAATCAAAACTTATTATTACCAGAATGTTTCTTTTTTGATGGGCGCGGCGCAGGCCCCCAAAAGTATTTTATGGAATCATTCGTATTATCACGGATGATTATTAGGTATATTAGTTATTGAAAAATACTGTTTGGGTCTTGGGCTCACTTTAATGAGGAATCAGGCATTGAGTACGGTACTTTAATATAATGGCATCCATAAATGTATTGTCTTCACCGATCTGGTAGAGGGTGAAGGCATTCAAGCCAATCAGTTTCTCATCGTCCATAACGGCGAAGGTATGCTTCTGGACCCCGGTGGTAACCTCACCTACAAGAATCTGCTGGCAGAGATGGCCAGCTATTTCCTGCCAGCGCATCTGGATTATGTGTTTGCCTCTCATGAGGACCCGGATATCGTTGCTTCTGCAAATGGATGGCTGCTGATTACCGACGCGAAGATTCTCATTGCCAACGAGTGGACCCGTTTTCTGCCGCACTTCTGCTCCAAAGGGATGACGGCGGGAAGGGTGATAGGCATCCCGCCGCAAGGTATGGAAGTGAATCTGGCGGGGCAGGATCTTTTTATCATCCCGGCGCATTACATGCATTCTGTGGGCAATTTTCAGGTAGCAGACTTTGGACCCATACCCTTACCCCGGACATACAGGGCGTAGCGCTGATTGCCAATGAAGGCACGGTGCTTTTTCAGACGGGCGAGACCGTTGCCGACGAAACCATTATTGGGGTTGCCGGTGCAGCGGTCATGCGTCTGGCTGAGCACATCAGCGCGGGTCTTGCTGAATGCAATATGCAGGAAATCACCATTCGCTGTCATCGCCATGCTGCCTTTTTTGCAGCAGCAGGGGCGGATACGCTTCTGATGCTGGTACTTCCGGCCGATACCGATACCCGACCTTTGGCGGGAATGCTGGCAAGCCTCAGCAATGCATTGTTCTACAATAAATAAGTTTGTCTGGACTCCGGTCAGGGACGATGCTCAGAATATACTAAGCACTTAAGACCGTCGCCTCTGGCATAAGGATGTCGCAACAGCATGGCACAGTATTCCGGTGGTTAGACATTGCAGCAAAACCATCCGAAAGGATCCTCTTTCCTGTTGCCAGGGTTTCAAGCATCATATTCTCATTCAAGCGGATTAATGGAACCTCCGAGAACATAAAAACATGAAGGAACACTTTCTCCCTTACCATACGCAAGAGCCCTCTCCTCTTAGCGAGCGTTTGTTTGCGCTACTCGAAGCCCTCCCGGATGCGTTCTTTTTCAAGGATGGTGCAGGTCGCTGGCAGATTGTCAATGAATCTGCTAAACGCCTCTTTCATCTGGAAGGAATTCCATGGGAGGGCAAAACCGATATGGAACTGGCGGAATTGCATCCGGATTTTCGGGATATTCACGTAGCCTGCATCGCGGATGATGAAAAGGCCTGGCAAGCCAAACAACTGGTCATTGTTGAAGAAAAAATGCTTCGTGAAGATGGCCAGCAGTCGACCTATGAAACACGAAAGCTACCTTTGTTCAAAGTGAATGGTGAACGCGCTGGTATCATGATTATCGGTCGTGACATCACTGCACAAAAGGAAGCCGAGGAGCGCATTAAACAAATGGCGTTTCACGACGATCTGACCGATCTTCCCAACCGACGCTTTCTGGAAATCCAGATGGAACAGGCCATGGTCCGCGCCACCCGCCACCTCCGGTTTTTGGCGGTCTGCATGCTGGATCTGGACGGCTTCAAACCCGTGAACGATACCTATGGCCATGAGGCCGGTGACGAAGTGCTGATCACCCTCGGAAAACGCTTACCCGAAGCCTTGCGCAAATCTGACTTCGTCGCCCGCCTGGGCGGAGATGAATTCGTTCTGCTGCTTGAAGATCTTCAGAATCTGGATGATCTTGCCGGCATCCTGAAAAAAATCGAGGACCTTATCACCGCCCCTATTTCGTTGAGCCATGGTGCAAGTGTTCAGATCGGAGCGAGTATGGGAGTCGTCCTTTACCCCTCTCAAGATACAGACACGGGAGACAAACTCTTGCGTCTGGCCGATCAGGCCCTCTACGAGAGCAAGAAAAACATGGCCTACCGGGATCGCTTCTGGGTGCTCTTTGGTGAAAATCCGCAGACAAAACCTACTCCTGCACAAAAACTGCTGGATGCCGGGGCTCTGGAAGTCTGGTATCAACCCATCCTGGATGGTCGGACACGCAGGGTGGTCGGTCTGGAAGCTTTAGCACGACTGCGGGATACGGATGGTGCCCTGTGGCCACCAGCAAAGTTTCTGCCGCAATTGCAGGTTGCCAATCTTTCTGATCTGACTCAAAAAGTCTTGGCGCAGTCCTTGACCGATCTGTCTCTTCTGGATTCGCCAGAATGGTCCTTGTGGGTCTCTGTGAATCTGGATCCGCGCTCCGTCGCGAAAGACTGCATCACCGGTCTGCAGAAAGTGATCGCGCAAAGCGCGACGGACCCCTCTCGTATTACTCTGGAGATTTTGGAGGGAAATGATTTCCTGGAACAGCAGAAGGCACTGGATCATCTCCTGGAAATAAAAGCACTGGGCGTCCGGCTGGCTCTGGACGATGTGGGAAGTGCCTATAATTCTCTGCTGCGACTCAAGGATCTGCCTATTGATGAGATCAAGCTTGACCAGGGCTTTATTCGCTCCCTGGAACAGCGACCTCAAGACCTGCATTTTGTGGGGGCCATTCAGGACCTCGCTGCTGGCATGGGCGTGGATCTAGTCGTGGAGGGCGTGGAAACAGAGGACATTCTGGATGCGATTATGGTCACGGGCGCACAATTCCTTCAGGGCTACGCCATCGCCAGGCCCATGCCCATATCAGAACTACAGGTATTTCTCCAACGCGCACCCGGCTATGATCGTCCGCATCCTAGCAGTCTGCTCGGATTCTATGCCAAACAAATCGCCGCCCATAATGCCCTGAAAAAAACGATTCGCCAGGCTCCGCATTTAACCGATTATGAAACATTGGCGGACGCTACCGCCTGTCCCGGCCATCACTATATCCGCAGCTTAGGGCTGGATGACGACAAGGGTCTGGAACGGCTCCATCAGGATTACCACCGAACCATGGCAGCACTGCGAGAACAGTTGATCGCGTCTTCCTTTCACGATGACTGGACCGATGTGGATCAAGCAGCTGCGGCTTTCGAGCACGCCATCGTATCTGCTTATTGGAACCGGAAAATAGAAAACTCATGTGGATAGGGTCTTATTGCCAAACATAGCATAGATTTGTTTGAACATACTTCTGCCGAAGGTGCGCATTAACAATGGAGCTTTAATATGATTATGAAATGGCTTATAACTATTCTGCTTTGTTATTCACTTTCAATGAGTTTTGAAGTAGCGCAAGCTGCCGATGCGCCTGCTTGGGGCCATGGACCTTACCGAATGCTCTTTGAAGTCGACTCAGCAAAACCATCGGCATGGTCGATGACTCTTGGTGCAGTCGCTCACATCGTCCACAAGGTCGGCATTCCACCTGCCCGGTTGGAAGTGTTGGCCTGGGGGCCTGGCCTGCAAATGCTCTTGAAGAATGCTCCAGATGCCATGGAAATTACCATTTTACAGATGCGTGGAGTCCGCTTCGTAGCCTGCCAAACATCCATGCGTCGACTGCATATTACGGCGCGTCAGTTGGCTCCCGGAGTGAGTGTAGTGGCTGGAGGCATGGCAGAGCTGATGAAACGTCATAATGAAGGTTGGGCCGAAGTCAAAATGTAAGGCTTGGCTGCATAGTTCTGCGTTTCCGGATCCTAAAATCGCCACGTTATCCCTGCCGCTTGCAAGATGCGGCATCTCGAACGATATACTCAGGAGTTCCCGGCATCGGGTGGGGTGGGCCATCCGTCAGCCGGTGATAGAATTCATCTGTAAAGGCCTTGAGATCGACATTGGCGAAGCCGGAGGGGAGGGTTGTCCATGGGTGTTGAGCACCATCTCATTACCCACCTGCTGACGAGCGGCTACCCGAGGCTAAATTCGACCGACTGCTAGGCCCACAATTTGGTAGCCAAAACGACTACCATGATCACCACTGCAACCTTGATCCATATTTCGCCACGCCGCCCCAAGGTGATTCTGGCAGCAAATCGTGCCCCCAGAATACCGCCGACAGCGATGATCATGCCCGGTTCCCAACGCACCGCCCCTGTCCAGGCAAAAATAAAGAGGGTCGGAAGGGTATAAATGCCAATAATTAAGGTTTTGTAGGCTGTTACTGTGGAGAGATTTTGGACCAAAAGATTGCTCAGAACCAAGATAAAAAGGAAACCGATCCCCGCTTGAATAAATCCTCCATAAAACCCCAACCCAAGCAAGGCTGGATAGAGCCATGGTGAGGCTTGACCATCCCTCCGCTTGCCTGACAAAAAATGGGTTCTTTTGGGAAATAGCAGTGTGGCGGCACCGATGAGAAGGACAATGACTAACAGTCGCTGAAACCATAGATTGCTGATGTTGATACTCAGTATGGCTCCCGTCACCGCACCGGGTATCGTCCAAAGGGCCAGCATTCCACCTTGCTGAAGGTTAATGGGTTGCCGTTGCTGAAAATGCCGCGTTGCAGTCAGGTTCTCTAACAAAATACCTATTCGGTTAGTCCCATTGGCTACAATAGGATTTAAGCCGGCAAGAATGAGGACCGGCAGAGTGAGCAGTGAACCTCCACCCGCCAGCACATTGATAAATCCTGCAATCAGGCCGGCAAAAAAGAGAAGGATAGAGCGCCCCACCTCGCTTTGCACAAAACTGATAATCATTGGAAATACTGTTATTTTATAAATCCCTTAGAGTATGAAGTGGTTACATAAACCACCCCGGTGGAAATGGCCATTCAGGCTTTGAATTTTAGGTAGAATAATGAATAGATCGACTTGTGCAACACCGCATCACCAACTATGGTTTAGAAAGATCAAAAAGTACATACGCGTCCTGTCATACTAAAATAGGACGAGAGCTCGCGTAATCGGTGAGTACAACAGTTTTTTCGCCTTCAGGAGGATGTCATGGTTGCAAAATATATTCGTTTTTTCAATGAAATACATATTGAAGACGTATCTCTGGTGGGTGGCAAAAATGCCTCCCTGGGTGAAATGTTTCAAGAGCTCACAGCACTGGGCGTACGAGTGCCCAACGGTTTTGCTGTTACCGCTGAGGCTTACCGTACCATGCTTGATAAGGCCGAGGCTTGGGAGCATTTGCACGAGGCACTGGATGGACTGAATCCGGAGCTATGCTCGAAAGTGGTGTACGGGCGCGTTACAACTGGCTTGAATGAGGTGGCGTACTGTTGCTACAAAGGGTTTCCGACTCAAAGAGCAACATAAGGAGTACGCCGTGGAAAAGAATACCGTAATAGCAGGTGGGATGGGAGAGTTGGGTCTGGGCATTGAAGGGATACTTCGACGCGCGGCACGCTCTCTGATTGAGCAGGCCATAGAGGCAGAGGTGGCGGTATTGCTGGAAGAATTTGCGACAGTGCGGATGGTTGATGGGCGTCAGGCGGTCGTGCGTAATGGGCATCTGCCGGAGCGCGAGATCATGACCGCTCTGGGTCCGGTACCCGTCAAAGTACCCAAGGTGCGGGACCGCTCAGGATCGGGGATCAAATTCAATTCGGTACTGGCGCCTCCGTATGTACGCAAATCACGAACGGTAGCCGCTACAGTACCTTGGCTCTATCTGCATGGGGTGTCTTCCGGCCACATGCAGGAAGCCCTTTCCATTTTGCTGGGTGATGAGGCCAAGGGACTTTCACCTGCGGTGTTGGGACGTCTCAAGGCGGAGTGGGCGCAAGAGTATGCCCATTGGCAACACCGCTCCCTACAGGGAAAGCGCTATGCTTACTGGTGGGTAGACGGTATTTATACGAACCTCCGTGCGGAGGAGGATCCGCGTATCTGCCTGCTGGTGATTATCGGCGTGACGGCAGAGGGCAAGAAAGAGCTGGTCAGTGTCAGTGACGGCCTGCGCGAATCCAAAGCTTCCTGGCTGGAGATCCTGCGTGACCTGCAGGCGCGCGGTCTGGAGGCGGCCCCTTTGCTCGCCATTGGGGATGGTGCCATGGGGTTTTGGGCCGCACTGGATGAAGCCTATCCCGAAACTGGTCAGCAACGCTGCTGGGTGCATAAGACCGCCAACATTCTCAACGAACTTCCCAAAGCCCAACAGAGCAAAGCCAAGGCAGCGTTGCAGGAAATCTGGATGGCCGCCAATCGCCAGGCTGCGGAAAAAGCACTGGACGTGTTTGTGCGCAATTACCAGGCAAAGTATCCCAAGGCCGTGGCTAAACTGGAAAAAGATCGGGCTGAATTGCTCGCTTTCTATGATTTTCCAGCCGAACACTGGCGGCATATCCGGACCACCAATGCCATTGAGTCCACCTTCGCTACGGTACGCCACCGGACTACCCGGACGAAGAACTGTGTATCACGCAGCAGCTTTCTGGGATTGGGTTTCAAGATGCTGCAGCAGGCTGAAAAACGCTGGATTGGGATTTATGCTCCAGAGAAAGTCCTGCAGCTTTTTGCAGGGGTGAAATTTATCGATGGCTTACCGGCTAACCTCACCCTGCCGGATGATCAACAGACCGCCGCCTGATCTATGTCAGAAAATGCTCATACACCAGATTTGACTATAGCTCCTGAATCCGAACGATGTGCAGGATTTGGCACGGCGAGGAGCGGCAGCCCGTGAGATCATCTACAGTGCCCCTTTACCATCTGATCTCCAGGAAGAAATTCTCTCTGCCTATACACAACTGAAGAGGGAATATGGTCCCACCTTGACGGTGGCTGTACGCTCCTCAGCGACCGCCGAAGATTTGCCAACAGCAAGTTTTGCCGGTCAGCAGGATACCTACCTTAATATATCTGGTGATGCCGCCTTACTTGACGCCTGTAAACGCTGTTTTGCCAGCCTTTTTACCGATCGTGCCATCCACTACCGGATTGATGAGGGCTTTGACCACTTCAAGGTGGCCTTGTCCATAGGCATTATGAAGATGGTACGCTCGGATTTGTCTACCAGCGGCGTCATGTTTTCTCTGGATACGGAAACAGGTTTTCGCGATGTAGTCTTCATTACCGCCTCCTGGGGACTGGGAGAGAATGTGGTTCAAGGTGCAGTAGATCCAGACGAGTATTATGTTTTCAAGCCTGGTTTCAGGCGTGGGAAAAAGGTTGTTTTACGGCGCATTCTCGGAAGCAAAAAGATCAAAATGATCTATGCAGAGGGCCACACTCACAACCAGACTCGCAATGTACCCACCTCTCAAAACGAAAGAGAGCACTTCTGCCTTACCGATAGTGATGTACTGACTTTGGCAGACTATGCTGTCAAGGTCGAAGCACATTACAGCCAAAAAGTCGGCGAGAGTCGGCCCATGGATATGGAATGGGCCAAGGATGGCCTGGATGGTCAGCTCTATATGGTTCAGGCCCGCCCGGAAACCGTATCTTCCCAGAAAAAGGGACAAGTTCTGGAAGAATATTTACTCAAGACCCGTGGTCAGGTATTGGCTACTGGACGGGCTGTGGGTGCCAAAATTGCTTCCGCACCGGTACGCTTCATAGCTGATGTGGCGCATCTCAGTACCTTTCGTCCCGGAGAGGTTCTCGTGGCAGATACCACTACACCAGACTGGGAACCTGTCATGAAACAAGCTGCGGCGATCGTGACTAACCGTGGTGGACGCACTTGCCATGCTGCCATCATTGCCCGCGAACTGGGGATACCTGCCATAGTCGGCACCGACAATGCCACAACGGTACTGCAGGACGGTGCAGTTATCACGGTATCCTGTGCCGAAGGTGACAAAGGCTTTGTCTATGCTGGCGCTCTTCCTTTTGAAATTCGACATACGGATTTGGCCACGCTGCAGCGCCCGGCTACAGAGATCATGATCAATCTGGGTAATCCCGAAATCGCGTTCCAGACCAGTATGCTGCCCAATGATGGCATTGGTCTGGCGCGCATGGAGTTTATTATCAATAGTGCCATCAAGGCCCATCCGATGGCGCTTCTCCATCCCGAAAAAGTGGAGGATAAAGAAGAGCAGACAGCCCTGGCTCAACTGGTTATCGGTTTTGATAATCCTGCCGACTTTTTCGTTCAGCGGCTCTCTGAAGGGATCGGCACCATTGCAGCCGCCTTCTATCCCAAGCCTGTGGTAGTGCGTATGTCCGACTTCAAGTCTAACGAATATGCCTCGTTACTGGGGGGTCGCTGGTTTGAGCCCAGCGAAGACAATCCCATGCTCGGATTTCGTGGGGCCTCCCGTTATGCGCATCCAGACTATTCAGAAGGCTTTGCCCTTGAATGTGCAGCGATGCGCAGAGTCCGGGAAGATATGGGACTGGATAATGTCATCCTCATGCTGCCCTTTGTGCGCCGAGTGCAGGAAGCCGATGCTGTGTTGGCCAAAATGGCAGAGTTTGGTTTAAAGCGTGGCGAACAGGGGCTGAAAATATACGCCATGTGCGAGATTCCCAATAATGTCATCCTTATTGACCAGTTTGCCAAACGCTTCGACGGCTTTTCTATTGGCAGCAATGATCTGACCCAACTCACTTTAGGAGTTGACCGGGATTCACAAATTGTTGCTTTTGATTATGACGAACGTGACGACGGAGTGAAGGAGATGATCCGTCTCGCGGTGGAAGGCTGCGCACGTAATGGCATTCATTCAGGACTCTGTGGTCAGGCGCCCTCGGACTATCCAGAGATGGCAGAATTTCTGGTGCAGCTGGGTATAGATTCCATAAGTCTTAATCCAGATACCGTGCTAGCCACGACCCTGCAGGTGTTGGAGGTGGAAAAACTCATGGGCAGAACCCCACGAAGCTAGGGCGTTATCGGGAACCACCTGGATGGCGGCTACTAACTTACTCCGGCTGAGTTCAGTGGGGAGTATCAGTCCGTTTACTGTTTTTATGGGATCGGCTATACGGTAGGCCTGCTCGCCGACACCGATGCTCACGGTATGGCAAATTGGTGCGATTTTTTCCGTAGATCAGGCGGGCACGGCCATTCCACCGGTTTGGTTACAGGTGGCTCGTGATTTAGCGCAACTGCACTATTTACCGGGGCAGGTGGGCCTGACCGGCCTACATACGGCCAATCCACAAATTTGGTGGTTATATGGCCCTCTGGTACGCCGTCGGCGCTTCAGGCGCACACACCGAATTCTCCGGGATCACCTTTGCTTTTCGGCGCTCTGGATTTTTTGGCAACAAACAGCGGTAAATGGATTTTGCACAGTCTGACCAATACGGGCGTGCCCGGTGCAAACACGCCTAACGGTACCTGGGCGGTGTATGCGCGCTTTCCAAGCACGCGCATGACCGGTTGTTTCCCCCATGGTGAGTGTTGTAACGATCCAGATGTGCGCTTCGTGAATTATTTCTGGGATGGCCGGGCAGTACACTATTTCCCCCGTCTGGCGTATGGATTTCGGCAAAGCACTGGCTGTGTGGAGTTGCCATTAAAAGCAGCACAACGGGCCTATGGGATGATACATATCGGTACGCCTGTGACGGTGATGCCATGATCCGGTGGGTGCGGCTCAGTGGGCATGTAACGTGGTGCTTCTTGGCTTTTTGAGGTCATTTATTCTCTGTAATGCCACTGTTTTTAAATATGGTGTAAAGATTGGTCGAGTGCTGTGGATTGGATCACTTTCCGACCTGTATCGACTGCCCGGAGATATCCTCATTTCATTTTCTACGGGTCTGGGGAAACATACTGCTTTGATCATTTCTGATGGTTTGCTGCATGCACTGGATGGACGCGAATTGGTCGCTGTATTGGCGCATCGGCGATGACTCCCATGGAGAGGCTGCCGATAGCCGTGTCTGCCTGACCACCAGGAATATCATGAATGGTGAGTCCCTTGTCCACTACCGATGCTTGCTCAAAAAACAGCATCCAGGGTGCAATCGTAGTGCCCAAATTAGCCAGAATGACATAGGTAAAGGCACCTAGAGCGGTGCCGATGGGAATATGCCAACTGCCAACTGCGGCAACGACTTGGCTCCAGTCCGGATGCGCGGCAATGGCCAGCGGTACGAAAACGATGTTTCCAGCAGCAATCCACAGAGCCACGCGTTCCCAAGTATTGTAATGCGGAAAGATCATGATCGAAGCCACGAAAACCCAAGCAATGGGCACAGAAAGATAAGGGGGCACGGAAAAAATGCTCATGCCTATTCGAATGCCGATAAACTCAGTTACCAAGGTCAGGATGTTCGCGATGGTGAGATCAAGCAGTGAGAACACGCCCCAAAAAGCACCATAGCGTCCCCAGATCATTTCGGCGTGCCCCCGATGAGTCACCGCGCCAAGGCGAACGGTCATCTCCTGTACAATGTAAGCTACGGGAATCATCAGTAACAGGAAAGGAATAAAAAAACCAATGCCATACATTGCGCCTGTCTGCGCATAGGTGATAACACCTCCCGCATCGTTGTCCGCGATCATGACAAGGATTCCAGGCCCAATCAGACTTAGGAATAGGAGGAGGCGTCGCCACCAGGAAGGATGGTGACGGAGTTGATAGATTCGCCAGCGCTCTTGAATGCGCTGACGTTCCTCCTCGGGTAATTGCTGCAGGAGATCTGCCTCGGTAGGTGTTTGAGGAGTTTCCGATAAGATTGGCATTAAAACTTGATCCTTATGCAAAGGGATGAACTGCAAATGTGCTGCTTTATCAGTAACATAAATAAGGATTGGAGATCTCGCTATACTTGCAAACTATTATAAATCATGTCACCGTATTATTCATAATAGTTGCCTGATTGGCACAATAATTCCGCTGAATGGAACCATTGCCCGAGCCTCAGCCCAGTTAGAGAACTTAGCGTTCCAGCATGAATTGCATGAGCTTGTGATGGATGCGCCAGGCCGTGGGTTAGCTGACACCGAGTTGACGACTCAGCACAAACGCGGATATCCCGGTTTTCGCCTGGCTGATCGGGTAAATGGCCAGAAATAAAAGGGTCAAAAGCAAATACGTTCCTTGAAAAAGTGTTCCGGCAATCAACGAAGTCTGATAACGACAATGGCTGCACTGAAAGGTCTTGCGCGAGCCGCATTTCAGAACAGAATGCCGGGTTCTGCCACAGCGGGGGTAGTGAAATCCGTTTGGCCAACGCGCCGATTCCAGGGCTGTTGCGCACTGTTCTTCGGTGCAAATCGCTGCAGAAAACATAAATTTTAAAGTGACATGAATTTCATAACCACCCATGAAAATCACACTCAAGGAATATACCGTCTCCTGAACGTGCCAACAGGTTAAGTACTGAAGTTTCACCGTTTTTCCGCGAGGAAAATCGGCATGGTCAACAAAAATGTCGGTCATTAAATATCGTGATTATTCATGAATAATACTTATTTTCGAGCTATTTGGTTACCCTGTTTTTTTTGTTTTATTTCTTGTGAATCAGTTAGATAAAGGTGAACAGAACCGCCTTCCGTGATATAATGAATGCTCATTAACTCACTGATTATAAAACGCAAGAGGCCCTGTTCGATGTCCATGCTACGCGATTTACTCCTCCCTTTCCAATCGGCATTTTCGGATTCGCGACTAGGGCGCGAACGGGCTCAATGGTTCCCCTTTATCCTGTTGGCTATCATGGTCCCCTTCACCTCCTCCATGAGCAGCAATCTGCTGCGCTCCCTGCAGACCCTCTTTGGCCTGGATGTGAACGCCCGCCGTTTCTACCTCTTCATGGCCTCCACTCAGCTGGCCTGGGATCGCCTCTGGCCGATTGCCTGGAATCTGATTCCGTCCCCGCTGGTCGATGGGCGCTTGATCCTGGCCCTCGATGACACCCTCAACGACAAAACCGGTAAGCGGATCTTCGGCTGCGGCTTTTTCTTCGATCATACCGCCAAGGTGAATCATCCCACTTATCCCTGGGCACAGAATATCGTCATGCTCGGCCTGCTCAAGCCCATCAAAGGCCGCTGGGCCTGTCTGCCGCTGGGCTGTCGCTTCTACCATCGGCAGAAGGACATTGCGGCCGGCAAGATCAACGTCCGCCGTCATGGACGGGTGCCGGTCTTTCAGTCAAAAATGGCCCAGGCTGCGGCCATGATCCTGCCGGTGGCTACCCATTTCAGCTGCCACTCTCCTCTGATCGTCTGCGACAGCTGGTTCGGGAACAATGGCCTGTGGAAACCCCTGAATGCAGCGGAACCATCCATCCACCTGTTGTCCCGCTTGCGCAGTAGTACGGTCCTATATGCAGAGCCAGCGGATGCGGCCCGGACCGCCAAGGGTCGGCCCCGCAAATATGGGGATCGTTGCGGTTCAGTGACCGAGCTGGCGACGTCTTTGCGGGCGCAGGCGCAAAAGTACACAGCCCAGCTTTATGGCAAAGCGCGGGAGATACGCGCCTATGATCAAGTCTGCCTGCTCAAAACCCTGCGCTGCCCGGTACGGGTGGTCTGGGTCTTTCGCAAAACCCAGTGGGTGGCGTTCTTCACGACAGATCTGACGCTCTCTGTCACCCAGATCATCGAATACTATGGTGCCCGCTGGAAAATCGAGGCCGGCTTCAAAGAAATCAAACAGGAAATCGGGAGCGCCCGCAGCCAGAACCGGACCGCTGATGCCGTCACCAACCACCTCCATTTCTGCCTGCTCGCCACGACCCTGACCTGGATTTACGCCGACCGGATCACGGCCGACCCCAAGCGCCGCCATATCGTCAAGGGACGGACCAGTTTCGCCTTCTCCGATGTCCGCAAACTGATTGCAGATGAAGCACTCTCCGACCATTTTCTGGGACTTTGGCCCCATCTCTGCCAACCCCCTCATAAATCATTCACGCAGATGCTCATGCGTATGGTGGCGTAACATGCGGCGACCTATTCCTCATGAAAATCGGTGAAACTTCAGGTTAAGTATATTCCAAATCCTAAATGAGATGTTTTATAAAAATAAACTTAAAATATGTTTTAACGTGAAAGCCTATCAATTTGGGCTTATCTATAAATTTCTCAGCAGATCTTTTGCCATCCAGTGCTATACCCACGAAGCGCACCTTGGAGCCCAGATTTTGATGGAGTTGTCTTGGCAACGGCTTTTGCACAAGACTGTTCCGGTATCGAACAAAAAAGAGCGGCAATTAATACGGCGTTAAAAATTCGTTGAATGATTTCCATATCATTTCCAGCCGAATTGGCTCAAGGCCATCATCATCATTCTTCCGCGTCCGTAAGCAAATCATCCATGTTTGCGTCATCTGCTTCCAGGCATTCCAAAATCGGACACGCATGATGCTGGTTGGGATATTCTTGTTGGCAATCCTGAATTAGACGGGCCAATACGATTTCCAGTCTTCGCAAAGCCTGAATTTTTGCAAGCACCGCAGATTGTTTGATTTTTGCCTGATGCAGTACTGCACCACAGGCTTGGGTTTTGTTGGTCTGCAACAGAAGGAGTTCACGCGCTTCTTTTAAGGTAAAGCCAAGCTTTTGGGCGTGCTTGATAAACCGAATGCGGGCAATAGTCTCCTCGGGATACCGACGGGATCCAAGATGCGGCTTCTTGGGCTGCACGATAAGACCTTCCCGTTCATAATAGCGTACCGTTTCGACATGGACACCGGCAGCACTGGCCACTTCGCCAATACGATAACCTTGTCGATGAGATGGCTCAGTCATGACACATTTCCTTGCAGAAGGTGAAAATTCTGCTGAAAACCGGTTCGTTCATGACTCGAGACTGGAGCGGGAATTCTCTCAATAAATTTTGCAGCCCTCTTTCCATGTGATCCTGACGCATGATGGCTTTCCTTATCCGTTAGCCGGCACAACAGGACAATTGCTTGACATCCTTGGTAAATGTCTGGGCACAGAGTTTCAGTCCTTCCACCATGGTCAAATAGGGGAACAATTGATCCGCCAAATCCTGGAAGCGCAATCCACCCCGTAGAGCCAATGCCGCAGACTGGACAATTTCACCACCCTCAGCAGCCAGAATCTGCGCCCCCAATAATTTTCCAGTGGGTTCGTCCACTACCAGCTTGATAAATCCTCGGGTGTCAAAATTCGCCAAGGCTCTGGGGACATTCTCCAGACTCAGGGTGCGGCTGATGGTTTTGATCCCCCGCTTTTCAGCCGCCTTTTCATCCAGTCCAACCGTAGCCACTTGCGGATCTGTAAAAACCACAGACGGCATGGCACTTAGATCCAGTGCGGCATCGCCTCCTAACATGTTGACGGCGGCACGTGTGCCCCCCGCAGCGGCGACATACACGAACTGAGGATGCGTAGTGCAGTCTCCTGCCGCATAAATGTGGGAAACGCTCGTACGCATGTGGTCATCAACCAGGATGGCACCAAACTCGTTGGTGGCAACTCCAAGGAATTCCAATCCCAAATCCTGCGTATTGGGTTGGCGACCCGTTGCCACCAGCAACTGATCTGCACGGAGCCGCTCCGAATCAATCTGGATCTCGAACTGCCCATTATTATGGTGCACGCTTTCTGGAACCGTCTGCTGAAGCACCCGGATACCTTCTTCTGCAAATACAGTCTGTAAACCCGCGCCCAGTGCTGGATCTTCCCTGGATAACAAGGTACTGCGTGCCAGAATAGTGACCTCTGCACCCAGTCTGCGGAAAGCCTGTGCCAACTCTACAGCCACCACCGAAGCACCCAATACCACCAGATGCCGGGGTATTTCTTCGGCGACAAGTGCTTCTGTCGACGTCCAGTAGGGAGTCTGGTTCAATCCGTGTATTCGAGGCACATGGGGATGCGCACCAACAGCAATAAGAATGCGATCTCCCCGAACGGACTGCTCTTTTCCATCGTCGGTGCGCACGACAATAGTATGGGCATCGGCGAATCGAGCGGTTCCCTGGAGCAGGGTAATCTCTGGATAAGAAGCGAGTACGTTGACGTATTTTTCGTTGCGGAGTTCGTCCACACGCTGCTGCTGCTGCGCCACCAGTGTCACACGTTCCACCGTAGGCTCACAATGGCCCAGTCCCTGGAATGGGTGTGCGCGCTGCCAATGTGCCATTTGCGCCGCGCGGATCATGATTTTGGACGGAACGCAGCCAATATTGACGCAGGTTCCACCCAACGTCCCTTTTTCGATCATCGTAACGCGCGCGCCACCATCAACACAGCGGATCGCCGCAGCGAAGGCTCCTGATCCAGATCCCAGAACAATCACGTGTAATTTTTCTGTTGCAGGCGCATCGACACGAGTGCTTCGGTCGTGCAGGTCTGCGTCCACCTTGGCGACCTGTGCGCCGTAACCGCTCTTGACGACAGCCGCAGTGAGCACGGAATCAGCAACCTCGTCGGCTACCTCCACCTCCGCATAACCTTCAGGAAAGAAAACGTTTGCTTTGTCGACACCGGCGACGTCCTTAAGGGCTTTTTCTACGGTCAAAGCGCAGTGCGTACATGTCATCCCGAGTATGTTCAACTGAATGGTTTTTTTCATCGTGATACTCCTTGTATTCGTAATTCAATACGCGAATCAAGCATGCGCCAAAGAAGCCGGATACCCAATATTCCTAAAGGTTTTCAGGAGAACAGACGGGCTCACTTTTTTGGCATCATAGGTCACCGTCACCGTCCTTTTCATGTCATCAATATGGATATGCTGCATACCCGGGATGCGATGCAGTGCAATATAAATAGCCGTTTCACAGGCCTTATCCCCACAGCTCATTGACGGCACGCTGAATACCGACGTAACAGAAGCTGCCTGCACGACAGCAGCAGAAGAAGGCGTGCCAGCCCACGCGAAAGACATAGCGAGCACGCCACTTGCCAGCAGTGAAAGCGCAGATATTAACACCAGATTTTTTCCTGAATTTATCTTTATGTGCATTTTAGTCTCCTTGAGTTCATTGCAATTTAAAAGAACTACATCAACAAGCCGGGCAACACATGCGGCAATGCCAGAAAGACAATAACCAAAACGGTACCCGCCCATAAAAGAGGGGATTGCCAACGGCCCAATCGTCCAACCATCGAACACGAACTACAGGCCAGCGCCTTTTTTTCGCGATAATTCTGAACGTGGGCGTATCCCAAAAAAAGCAACACGACCACATCCAGGTAAGGGGCGTAAGGATCAAGCACCCGCAAGTTAGCCATCCATGCGCCGCCTACACCAGCCACAATCAGCAATAGCGGCAAGACACAGCAAGCGGAAGCCAGGAAACCCACTACGACCGCTACTAACAACCCCCATAGCCCCCTTGGTCGGACATTCTGCATATTCGAGTTATTGGTGGCGCAGCCAGATCCCTGTGGATCCGATTTACTGACTTTAGTATTCATAACGTCTGAACCTCCACTCACCTGGATAGAAGCGTTCTTCAACATGTCTACTAAGGACTATAGATGCCGTAGCATAGTACGGTGTCAAGCATGACCTCCATTTCAGGGTAGAGGCCTCGAGTCGCTGGTCCGCAGGTTCCACCTTTGACGTGGAGATCGGTAGTGATGTTGAAGTACTACTCCACGGGGATCATCTATGGCTGGGTATCGATCTACTTCCCCGAAATCATCAGGAAATGATTTTCTATCACCTGCTGCTGAAACTGAGCTTCAAAAGGATAATAGACCCTGGGTTTTTTACCCCAGCCAGATTCAGTTTATGAATCACATTGAATTTTCACAGCAATGTATCGGCCAGATAAAGCAATTTATGGCCTAGCTCCGGGCACTGGTGATACTCAACTTGGATAACTGCTTTGGGCCATTTGCTTTCCGCTGCTGAATGACCGCTTTCAGTCTGCAATTGCAACAATTACCGTCATCCGATAGCTGTTCATCTGACAGATTATACAGACCTTCAATACCAGGATCCGCAGCATAACTTCGGTGGGATAGGACGTGCGGCCACCCATCGACCGATGGGTGGCGCCATATACCTGCGCTGCTAGTGCCGTAAAATCGATATGGCAGCCAATCCGCAGAAGTGGATTTCAACTGACCCTGTTCCGATGGTACAGATCTGCGGAAAACAGGTCGGTTTTGATCGCGCTTTTTCTGGGCTTCATCGGTCATATCCTGTTCCTTCCAACTGTTTATCTTTTATCATATACAATCGAAATAGAGAGTTTTTTCGATATGCATAAAAAAATATTAACATGATCATGGATTGCAAAAATCGCAATAAAGAGGATCCGCCCATTCCTGATCTGTGCATCTTATTTCCCTGTGTTCTCCACATTTTTGACATGCGTATAAATCCATATAAAATATCTTGGTAGGTCCATTGCAGTTCTTGCAAGGCAATCCTGGAAAGCGCTCGATTACAGTAAATCCGGGAGTTCCGCAGTCAGGACAACAGGATTGCATTTTTATGAGCAAATCTTTTGTTGCCTTGGCAATCATTTCCATCCTCTTCGGATTGGCGTAAGCCCGACCATCTGTTTCAATAAAAGCATATCCTGTAGTGGAGTTGTTAATCACATCATGGAATATTTTTTCATATAGATCCCAACTGGTTATGTTTTTTATTATCCTGTTATCACTTTCATGATCAGGCCGAATAATGATTAACTGGTCAGGAAATCCCACTTTTTTACCAAAAGTTAATGCTTCTGACCAATTTGAAGTGATGAGATGCTGGTGATTACCCGGCCCTTGTGCTTCTCCTATAATTTCAGTCTTTGTCTCATTGTCAATGAGTACAATGATTTCTCGATTCCAGGGGATCAAACCCGTAAAAGGATCTGGGCCAAAAGCACCTTCACTGGCCAAGCCTAAATTGAGCCCGCTCATCTCCATGCCAATCCTTGCTTTATGTCGGGCAGTATTTAACTGATTGTCAACCCTTTCAATATCTCGGGTAAAAGTACCCTGTTGATCAGTATCGTAATGCTTTACATGCGTTATGTAGCATTGCAAATTTTTTTCTAGAACTGGAATAATTACCGCCTCTTTTCCATGTTTTGTTATAAATGCAATATGTTTTTTTAAATAATAAGACATAGACTCCTGATTGGTTGGGAATGGTTTTGAATGCATGGCGTTCTCCCCTAATAAGATTGCTTTTAGGCTGTTTGTGTAGCTGATATGGGCATGGAATCCTGTTCCATACCCTGGAAACAACTACATCAATACCCACTGATTTTTGGCACGACGCTCAAAGAGACTGCCATCGGGAGCAATTTGCACAATAGTGAGCCAGCGATTATCAACAAGCTGGCCCAGAATCGTGCTATTCCCGATGATGCGATCCATCACCTCCGTTGGCGCTTCAATGAAGGCAGACAAACGCAATGGCTCGTGCTGAAGCCCTCCGTTACTATCCCGCAAGGACTGTTCAGAAAGACCGATACGCAGATCCCCCCCGTTCCCTTCCAGAACCCCGATAGTGCCTCCCACCACGTTATGCAGCACCTTGTTCCCACAGCCCTGGCGCTGGTTATCCACAATAGAGCCGTAATACTGCATGTTGATCCAGTTGGCCACAATCAGCGGTGCCGTCATAATCAGCGTCAAAACTGCAAAATCCGGATCTTTGGCTACATCGTAGTCGTGAAGAAAGGCGCGCCCTCCCAGGTTCATTTCCCGCGTGCGCCAGCGTGGAGCAGCGATGAAAGCGGCGTTACCTGCCAATGCCCATTCGGGACGGACCTGCGACCAGTCGCGGCCCCGGAAGTTCATATTTTTGGCGACAGCGTCCTGATCCTGCAGATTAGCCTCCAGGCGCAATATCCTTTCCAGTCGGGTAAGGTTGGCTGCCTTAGCCAGCGCCTCACGTACTTCTTCGAGAAGCGGGTTGTCCAGTCTGGGGTTATTCCACTCACCCAAAATCTCCACCTGATCCGTAGTGGTATCGTGCAGCGCCGGCACAAAGCAGGTATCAGGCTTTATATCCCAACCTTTTTGCACCAAAGCCTCCCGAACCCCGGCATCATTGAGCAAACGCGCTGCAGCTTTGGCGTTTACCTCCCCGGTTTGCCCGGCACAAGCGCCACAATCCAGTCCCGCACGGTGCGGATTATTGGTGGTGGAACTACCATGACCTACGAGTAGAACCATGGGGGCCATTCCCCGATTCAAACCCAGACCATTCAGAATAAACTCAGCCATGGCGGTTCGTTCCTGCAGGGTTAACGACCCGGGCAGAACACACTGCAGACTGGCTCTTTCCGCTGCATTCAAACCTGCTTCGTCGGGGGGTACGGAAGCCCGGTGCCATCCTAAGCTGTCTGCCAGTAGCTTGCCCACATAAGACAGACCGGCGGTTTCCACGAAAGAAAAACAGGACGAGGCCGAAAGTTTGAATTGTTTCCATGCAGCTCCCCGGCGTAAGCGACGAAATCGGTTTTGAATAACGGCTTCGGGTGCCTCTTCCTGGACATGCACACTGGGGTTGAGCAGGACGGGCGACTGTGTTCTTGCTCCAGCATCTCCCTGTCGCTGATAATCCATTAACACGCCAAAGAATCCTGCGAATCCAATCGTTTCCAGCGAAGGCAAAACACCCTCAAGATGCCGCCGAAACACTTCCGAACGGACATCAATACAAAAGGCAGCCTGTACCTGAGCTTTGCTCTGGGATTTTTGCGCCGGTGAGCGACGAATTTTCGTTGCCACCTGTCGACGGTAGGCTATTTCCGTTGCGCGCAGCAGCACTTCTCCCCGCTCGGCATTGGCATTATCCGAAGTTTTGTTGTCAACAATCCATCCCTCAATCTGTTTCCGCCAACGCTCGATGATCTTGGGTTGCGCTACCTGACGCAGAAGCGCTTCCCAAACCATGCGGATGGTGAGTAAATCAGCGAGATCCTCTTGCTGATCGCCTTGCAATTCTGCCTGCCAAAGCAGATAACGACACCAGCTGGCCCAGCCTCCAACGGATTTCAGGAGTACCAGTAAATAGGCCTCTTCTGCAGTTGTTGGAATGGCCAGATGTTGCAAGGCCCATATTCTCGCCTGTGCCGCATCGGCTGGCATAGCGAGCAGCCCGGGACGAATTTTTTTGAGTCCTAAAGGACCCAGGCTACGATCCGTAAGGGTGTATTGCCGCCAAGTCGCATAGAGTCCCAGCCGGTTGTCCTTGGGAAAACTCCACAAGGATTGCCCCCGATCATAATAGGCCGCCAAAAAGTGACTGATCTGCTCTACCACGTACTGTGAAATGGAAGCATGTCCCCGACGATCCATTAATTCCGGCAATCGGGGCAGGCGCATGGGTAATTCGGGATCTTCCCGGAGATAGGCTCTCCAGTCTCCTTCGTCTGTGGACTGGCCCAGATCTTCTGCGGCCTGAAGAATATCGGCCATATCCAGCTTGCCCGTTTGCAGAAGATCTGCATACCAGCGTCGATCCATCAATACCCGCTCGCCAACCGTCTCCTGAAGCTGTGCGGCTACCTGCGAAAAAGGTTGGTCGGCGAACCCCCAATAAGGATTGACGGCTACAAAACTGTCCAGGGGCCAGACCGGAGCAATCCGGCGCATCACTCGATCAAAAAGTTGTTCGGTATTTACTGTATTGCTTGTATTCATTAGATGCCTCCAGACTTTTCAGGAATATTCTGGTTTTGTGCGATGGTTTGTAAGGATTCCACGGCAAGATTTTTGCGTGGGAGTTGCACACTGACGCGTTCGGACCAAAAGCGATGCGAAATCTGCTCTACCCAGTAATCTGTATATAACCCATTGTAAAGATGGGTAAACAGGATCATCTGCAGATTTTGAGGCAACAATCTGCGTCCGGGACCCTGTAACCAGCTCAGTATCAGAAACCCTATGGCCGTCAAGGCAACCAGTGCGAGGTAGGAAACCGATACAACGGGCAAGGAGCGGGTCAGATTTGAAGTGAAACCCCACACAAAAAGTGTATGCAGAACCAGATAGGTAAACCCCATGCTTATGGCAACGATTAAGGACGTAACCCGATCAGGCATCGTGCTGAACAGAAAGCCCCTGATCATGATCTGCGAGATAGCTATGGCGACAATCATCACCAATGCGAACCAGGTCGGATTTTGGAGTGGATTTTCTCCGAAAAGCCATGCACCTCCCCCGGCAATCAGCGCTCCCAGCACCGTCGCCAATAGCCATGAACCCATGCCGGGTATTTTCTTACCCCCGGTTGGTACTTGCCGCAATTGATCGGTGACACTGCCCGAAGACAGAAACGCATGCGCCTTGTAAAGCGAGTGACCCGTCAAGTGCAGCAATGCCAGAGGGAACAGGCCAAGACCCAATTCCAGTGACATGAATCCCAGTTGCGCCGTAGTTGACCAAGCCAGCATGGATTTGATGGAAGTCTGGGTAGTCATGACCAGCGAGGCAATAATCACCGAAGCAAGGCCCATGAAACCCAGTAAAATCAGTGCATCAGGAACGCGTATCAAGAGCGAACTGGTGCGAAGGGCTATAATGGCACCACTATATACCACGCCCGCGTGCATCAAAGCGGATACCGGGGTCGGTGCCTCCATGACCTGAATCAACCAGCCTTGAAAAGGAAAATGAGCGCTTTTCAGAATCACTGCCATCACAATCAACCAGGCAGCCAGCTGCAAAGCCCAGGGAATACTTTCCGAGTGCTCCACAAAGTAACGGATGGAAGCAAACTCGAGGCTGCCAACTTGCTGCCCGATGAGCAGGGTAGCCGCCACCAGGGCCATATCGGCGGCTCTGGTAAAAAGCGACTTTTTATGGGCGGCCATGATCGCTTTGGGCCGATCAGCGTAAAACTTCAAGAGCTTGTTCAGGCTGAACCCCATGATGATAATGCCCAGGGTAAACAGGCCGATATTTCCTGAAACCACAGCGATCAGAAAAAAACCGCCCGTAAGTGCAAGCAGACGAAAAAAACGGGCTTGATGAGGATCGCCATCCAGATAGCCGACGCTGTACTGCGCAATCATGACAATCACGAAAGACACCAGAGTGGCCAGGAGCAAGGTCAAACCATTGACGGCAATTGACAAGGGAAAATCAAAATGCAGAACGGCAAGAGGAATTTCCGTGATGATCAAATCACTTCGTGCGCCCCAAAAAAAACCAATATCTGCAGCTATTGCTATCGCCAAGGCGGAGATCGCCGCCCAACGTACGCGGTAACGATAAGACAGAGCGGATTGTCTTGTTGTCCGCGCATTGGGAATGGCGGCTACAATCAGTCCGGCAGGCAATGCTGCCAGCAACGCTCCTGTAAGCCAGGGAATGGAACCTATTGAAAACATACTTACCTCCAGGGTTCAAATGACCGAGGAAGACAGTAATAAAATTTTAATATTTATTCTAATTTAATATATAAATTAAATATATTTACTTTTATAAATATATCAAGTCCGCGCGGAAATTATTAGAGATATCGAGCCAGTTCAGGCCATAACTGCACGAGGCGATTAGTAATGAAGGGTTCCTGAGAAACAGAGAAGTCCAAAAATTTTCCTGCTGTTAGGGAGAGTTGCCGGTTTCGGGGATAGACCAAAAACCATTTACGCAAGATTGGAAACTGTTCCGTCTCGAGGACCTCAATGGGGCCACTGGTTCCTTCCAGTGCCAGTGAATGAATGGAGAGAATGGATATTCCCAGACTGCTTGCTACAGCATGCTTGATCGCTTCATTGCTGCTGAGCTCCATAGTGATCCGGGGCCGCAAGCCTTGTTCCTCAAATAGGCGCAAGTAAGCATGCCGCGTTCCTGATCCCGGTTCCCGGATGAGAAAGGGAGTTTCTGCAACAGCGTGCAGTGGGACAGGTTTTTTTTGACGGGTAAGAGGGTGTCCTCGCGGTACCATGACCGTCAGGGGATTCAATGCAAAAGGAATAGCCTCTACATCAACCTCGTTGTCGGGTACCTGTCCCATGACATAGAGATCATCTTCCCCATTCTGGATGCGTTGAATGATTTCATCGCGATTGCTGACTGTCATGGCAAACTCGATGCCGGGAAATTGCTGACCGAAAGCCGCCAGTAGCTCCGGAGCAATATATTTGGCAGTAGTCACCACGCCCAAGCGTAATTTTCCCCGACGTATTCCCTTGCGATCAGCAAGTTGTGTTTCCAGGTTTTCAAAAGTACGAAATAGCTCCCGGCAGGCTGCATACAGATCCTGACCGGCATCAGTGGGTCGAATTTCTTTTCCGCTTGATTCAAATAAAGGAAGCCCTATCGCTTCTCCTAGTTTTTTCATTTGCAAGGAGATGGTTGGCTGTGCCAGAAAGAGCTCATCCGCTGCCTTGGTAAAACTTTTCATGCGAATAACCGTAGAAAAAATCTGCAATTGCCGAAAAGTCACATGGCGCAAAAGCGAATGAAAGGATCGCGATTTTTCTTCTTGATTTTGCTTGTTATTCATAAATAAACCTATGCGCTCCCTAGATGGATTCTACCTTGATATATTAGCTTCTTTCAATGCGAATGTTGTGAGACTTTTTTGATGGAATGTAGGCTTCCAAGACCGCAAGCCAAAATTTTCAGAAAGAATTTCAAGGGGATCAGCTTAGTGAAGTCGTGCTATACTCTCCACGGGAACCGCATCAAACCGTGCAGAATCCTTTCTGCGTATGCTCAATATAATCCATATAAGAAAAAAACTACCTGTTTAAATACCTCTGGCAGATTCTGATACGGTCATATTGTAATAAATATTACTATGCTATCGAGCAAACATCAGCAAGCAGTTGATTAAAATTTTTATGTACGGCAATCCTCCTGATACGAACGACTGCTTTCAGTCTGGGCCTGCCCTTGGTTGGAAGAACTGCAGAGCAGCCCAATCAGGCCCTGTCCAGCTAAAAGTTTCACAAAGCTTTTACCATTTCACTCCCAACCCGAAAAGTATCAGCACACACTCCCTGCAGAAATTCATCGTCCAGACCAGACTATGGCGCAACAAATGCAGTCAGCGTTGTAGACATTGATGACAGAAGGAGGAGGGAGCTTTCGATCTGATTTTTTGTATAACCAAAAAAACAAAACCGCATGCTGCCATAGTACAGGATATCTGAAAAGAATGTATATATTTGATATGCTACAGACTACTGTCATTCCACAAAAAGGAGGCTGACATGACCGCATCCCACAAAGATCAACTCCTCGCACTTGGCGAAAAACTCAAACAGGACGTGGAAGCCGCTGGTAATAAGCGTTCAGATGTTTTTCTGTCCATCTGGAATGGCATTGAACAAAATCTGCTGGACAAAGATTTCGACCCGATGTCCGCGCGTGATCCAAAAACGCCCGTCGAACTGAGCCTGCGCGAAGGCTTGGTGGATATCGGACGTTACTATCTGGCAGACGATGACCGCCTGCCCAATGACGTGCAGGTTTCCGAATAAACAGCGCTGCGGCATTGGATCTGTTGGATGCGCCCTGGTTTTATCCAGTGCTGGGCAATCACGATGCCATGCTACGGCCACCGGAATGGAGCGCGTAACGCTGGGAAATGCGCCCGTGCTCTAAAGAAAAATAAGGGGAGAAAATACACATGGATATTGCCTTGGAACAGGCCTTGCGGCGGGATTATCCCGCACTGTACAGCCACTACCGGGAAAATCATTTCTGGTGCGAAGACGGCTGGTATCCATTGCTTTGTGCTTTGTCACAGACGCTGGAAATCTACGGTCAGGGGCATGGCATTCGTATTCACGTCCATGAAGTCAAACAGAAATTCGGGACAATGCGTTATTATTATGGCTATGACGGCGTGTTGACAGACCGGCAGAAACATGCGCTGTTTTAGATCGTCGAAGAATATGAGAATCGCTCCCGCCGAATTTGTGAGCACTGCGGTTTGCCGGGCACCTTATTGGTCCGTGACGGTTACTGGTATGTGGCCTGCCCGGAACATGCCAGGGGTGGACTCACGCCCGCAGGCAAACCGGACAATCGACGCCAGCTCTGGATTGATGGACTGACAGGCGGATAGTGGGCGGGATTCTTCGTCATCCACTAAGCGACGGTCACGGCCTTGGGGCAATTTGGGCTTGCGCACTAGTTCAACAGGATTGATGAGGGATGCCATGCGCCACTCCTTATGAGCAACCTCAAACAAATGAGAGAGTAGGGCAAGGTGCAGCCGTATCGTATTCGCCGCTTTACCCTCGGATTCCATTTCTTTAATGGATGCCGAGACATCTTGACCATCAATGGAAGCCATAAAGCAACAAGCAATTGGTCGGGCCTGCCATTGTCGAGCAAACCCTCGTTCACGGCGACCGTCGCCATTTTTCGTCGGTATGATGTCTTGCGCGTATCGCTCAAGACACTCCTTGAGCGTGGTGCTTTCCGCTTCGCTACGGTCTCTCCAAACCTCACGCACCATTTCGGATTCGGTGATGGTGGCCCATCCTTCCGCTTCTTTCCGTGTCCGAAAGGTTTTGTACTGAGCAGGGAACCCCTTTTTACGGACAGCAACCTGCCAGCCGATACGCTCACCTTCTCTGTCATAACTTGGAATGATAGATGCCATATAGCCTCCCGCAATGAGTATCTAACGAGAGGTTAAACCAGACTGGACTGTGGTGCAATTACGGTGCAAATTCGATATGGCAAAGAAAAAAGGCTTAGATAAAAGTCTAAAACTTTGTTTTATTTGGTGGGTTGTGAGGGGATCGAACCCACGACCCGCTGATTAAGAGTCAGCTGCTCTACCAACTGAGCTAACAACCCAATGCCTTTAAACTGTGATTATTCTACATGCTTGTATCGTATTGTTCAACCGTTAATATCTTCTTTTTATTCAATGTGATAAAAAGCGTGGCCGATAGTTTTAGGGACGTATCTTATGATGGTTTTCCTCAAATTTAATCAATCATCACTAACCGGCTGGGACCGTTTACGTTTACTTTACGTTTACTTTCAGCCTTGCGCTTGCATGATTCCGCATGACGGCACATGACAGGTTTCCGCACTTTTCAGACACAAAAAAGCCCGCAGCATGAGCGGATGCTCAGAGGCTACGGGCTGACAACCGGGTACGTCTTCAGGGGAGGAACTTCCGCGCAAGGTGCGGTAGCATTCCCACAATATATTCCTCATCCATGCACAGGCTATGGAGAGCGGTGTACATGTCTTTCGGAGTGGTGTTCATAATGGCTGATTCCAGGAAACAGCCGGCATCTGCATAGTTGGGTTCAACCAGCGTACGTCCCATGATTCTCTGGCCCTGGTTGTCATGGACCTCAACGATGACCATGGAGGTTGCTGATTTTCGGTTAAGCTTGAGTTTTTTGATGAACTGGTCGCGGTCGTTATCGACCCGTTCAACGATGTCTTTCAGTGCGTCATCAGGGTAGGACAGGGTGGCCGTAGCCAGGACGTCCATCTCAACGGTTACATGGATCATAATTACCTCTCTTGTGTATTAAAAACCGGTTCTCCCGGTTGCGTGAAAGCACCTGAATGGGTGCATGGGGAGATCTGGAGACAGCCAGTACTGGTCCATACGGACAGAAGCCAAAAAAAACCGCACCTGAAAAGATGCGGTTTGGAACTAAAGTGGTCAATGCGAGGTAATTTTGAATATGATCTTTGTGTTATCAAACGGCCCGCCAGATAGAGGCGACCCGGGAAAGTAACCCCGACGATTGTTTGGATCCATGCGCGGGTATTTGCACGACTGACCGTGCCGGTCCTACCTGCTCGGCTCCGTAGAGATTGAATACATCCAGCCAATCGAGGGATTTTGCCTCTTCTGGAATCGGATGTTGGGGTAACACAATACGGGTTCTACGGCCCTGCTCATGCAATCGTAGTGCCGCTTTTTGCGCGCTTTCTATACCAGGGCAGACCTGCTTGCCATGAATCATTTGTGGCCTGTCCTTGTCTGCCCATAAAACGACACTGTGGGCCTCATCGGGTGGTTCAAAGGCCGCCATCATGGTGTCCGAAATGAGACCCCACACAGGTTTTTGCCGGGCGGTCATGATCGCAGCAGCCGTTTCCAGACCTTCGGCACCCTGTACGACGCCATTGACGACGGGACCGAGCCGAATGGCTGCGCCAGACGTGCTTTTCCCAGGCAATGGCGTCATCAACTTTTTGGGTGCGGATACTGGAGCCTTTCCATGCCCTTCCGGATCGAGATAAGTGCGATGCAGATTGACCGCATCGCCATTTTTGGCGGTGACCAGACACAAGAGAGCGGGGAAACGGCCGTTGAGTTCACCCTCCTGATAATAAGTCAGGCTGGGATGAAACCGGATGACCGCATCTGGGTTGGGGATTAAATGCAACCAACCTTCCAAAGGAATACCGCGAGATTCAAAATAATTTCTCGCCGCCTTTGCCCGAGTATCCGTTATCGGAATACTTTGGGTCCAGGTATCGCTTAACCGCTTACTGGCATTCATCCGTTCTGGCACCTTGGGCGGGGCGGGCGCCCGCCGTTGTGTAAATTCCTGAAGTTCACCCGTACCAAGTAATTCTGCCACGGCTTTCAGGGTGGTGACAAAATCCCAGTTGCGTAACCACATCAACAAGGCAAAACCATCGGACTGGCTGCCACAAGTATTACAGATTCCACCGCCCGTTTCCCGAACATCCTTGAAAACACGAAATCCGTCCTTACCGCCATGAACGGGGCAGGGGATGTGTTTGCCTGGATGCTGGAGGGCGGGTTCAATTTCGGGTGCCAGATAACTGAGTATCATATCCCACTGGTCACGCGCCTCCTGCCGCACAACCGCAGCGTCATAACGTTTTTGCATAAATATTCTCCTGTACAAAGCGCAATGCCGACAGTCATGAGGACTGCCGGCTAAAAAATCTTTTGCCGTTCAGGAATGCAGACGAGAGAGGCGTTCCAGGAGAGCGATTTGGGCATCCAGCGCCTCCGGACCTTTCTGCTGAGAGACATAGATGCCGGAACTGGTTCGAGTGATGATGCATTGCCTTTCGCGGTCAATATAAACATCCTGACCAGGCGTAGAGCAGGTGGCACTTCTGGAAGCGGTTACCGTGATGGGGTCGTGGGGCTCAGCCCCTGCCAGGGACTGATAAAACAGATTTGAAGAAACCGGTTTGAGACCGGTTAATGGGATGGATTCAAGCATAAGATTTCCTCCGTGATGCCTTTTTTTTGCAGATTCAGGAAGGTTTGATAAAGAAAGACTTCCGGGTCCACGTCGGTTAATGCCGCGCAGACACGGAATCCATAAGGTCGCCAAGAGGGGTCGCTGAACCAGCTGAGAATGTCCCGAATTAACGGAAGATCGCGCTGTTCAATGGCCTCGTGCAGCTGCTCGCAAGACTTTTCAAGCAGGGCTTTGTGTAATTCCAGCCTTTCTTCACCGGTAAAATCCGGAACAGGCTCGTCATCAAACAGATCATCCAGAAAATCGATGTCATTGACTGGAATGGCCCTGGAATGGGCGCGGGATGGTTTCCGCTTCGGCTGTGCAGGGGGTTCGTCGATATCTGAAAAATCAAAAAGACTGACCGGATGCAAGACCTCGCCGTTACCGGTCATCATCGTGTGATGCTTTTGTACTTTGCTCATCATGAATGTCCTTAGTTGAAGGGCATATCCGCGAGGAAGGACAATTGAGAATCGGGCAATAACTGCTTCATTCTCCAGTCCTTGACGGATGCCAGGGTGTATCGGGAGACGGAATCGGGATGTTCTGCAAAGAAATCATCCTGTTGATGTTTCCCCATCTTGGCCAAAACCAAAGCCGCTGAAGGAGCTATCTTGCCGTTCTCCAGGGCTTTTTCTGCTTTGTCCGAAAGATTGGAAAGTTGTGCGAGTTTTTTGACGTCGCGCTTGTACAGGCCCAGCTGCTTCTGAATATCATCATCACTCAGGGACTGCTTATGCAGTTCTCTGAATGCCTGTATTTCAGACGCGTAGTTTCTGGACCGCACCAGATTTTCGGTAATGGTGACGGCGGGACTGGCCTGCGCGTCATTGCGAATAATCGCCACGACATGGGCCTCCGGATTGATTTCACGGATAGCCTGCAGACGCCGAATACCGGCGAGAACCTGGAAAATCTGCTCGCCATAATGGGTTTCCAGAAGAACGGGTGGTTCTATAAGCCCCTGTTCACGGATACTGCGCACGAGATTGCGCGGGGCCTTGCCATCTGGGATTTCGATGCGATGGAGAGGTAAATCATCAACGAATACCCCACACATGAGGGTGTTTTTAAAAGTGGTTTTGACCATGATTAGGCTCCTTGTGGGTCATGCATCACCAGGACGTCATATCCTGCCTCTGATGCTTCGGTGACCGACTTGGGTAAGGCTTCGCCGTTATCCTCAAACTCGATGTGAGTAATTGGCAGCGCGAGGAAAAGTCCCGGTCGGCAGTCTTCCGGGGCGTCTTGTTGTTCAGGCAATGAATAGGTGACGTCGCCAATAGAGGCGGTTTGGTCACCGGTCATCAAACTGCCCAGGGACTTTGCATAGTGCCAATGAGCGCCGATGCACGGTTCATCCTTGCCATGATCTTCTATGGCTTTGGGGCAACCGTTAGCGGGGAGGTTGAGGTGTTCGGTATAAGCTTTGGGATGAATAAAAATCATCCGGCTTTTCCCTGGGGTCAGTTTGCTGAGGTCCAGCAGTGGGCTGACCCGCCGAGAGGCCCCTTTTTGACGGGTTTCCTCTACATAATCCACCAGGGACGGGTAGAAGGACTCTCCGACCCAGACATAGGCATCAAAGACCCCGGGGATGTAGGGATTTTCCCGAAGGATCGGGGTTCTGAAAGATTCCCCGGGAGCCGCATCAAAGGGCACCACGGGGTCGATTAAAAAAGCTTCCAGCGGAGATCCGTGCTCCGATAATCCGGTGCAAAGGTAAATGCCGCCTTTGACCCGAGAGCCGCAGCCACGGGTACCGCCCGTGCTGGTTCCATCATAAATAGGCATAGCTACTCCTTGTTGTGCGTCATGGAGACGCTCAAATGGGGATGGGGAGATGCGCGTATGGCGCGATAGGGGGGTTAAATGAGATCCGGTTTACGTCCGGTAACGGCCAGGAACTGGCGTAAGACCAAGCTTTTCTGATATATCCCGCGAAATATATGAGAAAAGCTACCGAACGGAGAGGTTCGGTGGCTTTGCGTTAGTACAGATGGAAAAGGAGAATCAGGCGCGCAGCTTTGCTGGGGCGTTGGCCTGGAAAACCGGAATATAAGCAGAGGGAACGCGCCGTAGCGCTTGTTCCCGCCAACTTCCCGGGTAGGTTTCCTGCGTAAAAAAACCGAACAGCAAATGGCCGTTCGCGGTTTTTCCTTCGACGCAGAGTTCATTAGTGTAAATCTGCCGTTTGGTGATGTAGCAGTATTTAATCTTCGTCATGTTAAGCTCCTGATAAGACATCAGTAATTGACAAAATAGCCATCGCCGTAGATTTGTGTTTGAGATTGATTGCCGGTTTTACACGTTGATTACATTGTATTCGGTGTAGCCCAGCGCTCTCATGATGGCACTTATGGCACCCTTTATAGCTGGATGCCCGGCACCGGATATGACTTCATCAACTTGTATGCCAGCAGCTTCCAATGCGCGCGCAAAAGCTGATGATTGACCATCAGTGCCCACTGCGCGACATTTTACGCTGGAAAATATCTCAACGCCTTGCTCTATGTCTGCAACCAGCAAAGTTGCATAAACATAGTCAGAATCGTTATTTTTATTGATGTAGAACTTTAACGTAACAATGTTTTCATTGTTCGCCACACCAGTGTAAACATTGATCATTAGCTTATTAGGCAATCGACCATGTTCTACGTTTTTTTGGGTGATTACAGCTTTCATTTTGCCTCCATGATACGGCCAGGGTTTGAGGCCCTGGCATTGATGATTAGTGCAATGGAACGGCGCGCGTGCGTCCGTGTTCTCCGCGCAAAATGGCCACTTGCTCACCCGCTACCAGGTGAGGGTTGCCGACTTCCGGAACCCCCAACAGCTGGCCATCGTCGAGTTTCACCATGACCTCAGTTCCTTTGTGGGCGTCTGGGGTCAGTGCATGGCCGAGAATTGCTCCACCTAATGCGCCAGCTATGGCCGCTATAGGGGTGGAGGAAATGGCAAACCCGACGGCCGCGCCGCCCAGGCCGCCCGCAAAACTGTTAGCCGACTGACCGCCGACATTACGGATGCGGATAGGCTGACAACGGATGACCGTACCTTCTGCCAAAGCTTGGGTTCGGAGATTTTCCGTGTAGGCGTACCGATGATAGGAAAGTGGCTGCATGGCGCAACCGGCTAGAGCAACCACAGCAATAAGAGCAACAACAGCTTTCAAGTATTTCATCATGGAATTCTCCTGAATGAGCTGGGAACTCCCCGACCGGGTGAGTTTCCCGATGGGGATGTATGCCCTGTAAGGGCGGATATTCCCTATAACGCTGGGTGGCGACTCGGATAACGAGCGTGAAAAATCTGAAACCTTTTCTAACGAAGCTGTGGCCAGTTCGGTTAGAAAAGGTTGGGCTATATCAGCCCAGACCTTGTGCTCATTTAAATGCGTTTTCGGTGCAGAGTTGCCAGATTGATTCGTCAAAATGGCAACCGAATATTGACTGCATATCGGGAACGCCCTTGCCGGGTGAGTTCCCGATAATGCCGGGTTGGGACTTAATCAAAAATGTGGACGGCGCAATGAGAAAAAGGTTGAGCCATAACGCGTCGAAACCTCGCTTATCTACTTCAGCGATTGTTTTTCTGAAGATATGACTTTTTCGCCCAAGCTGCTTCCACAGCGGCTCTTGCTGCATCGTGCGTGAAGCCCAGGCCGGACTCTTCAGCAAGTTTGGTGTGAAAATCGAACGCAAGTTGAAGGGCATCCTGAGCCAGTGCTTCGATGGTGATATCACTGTCTTTACCGACTTCAATGACCTCCTCGTCTTTGGTTGTCCAGGACCTGCTATGCAGGCCAAGTCCGTCATTCATGAATTGCAGTGCGATGCCTATACTCAGTTGAGATTCACGAATAATGGGCTCAACTGCTAAAATGTAGACATTGCTAATGGCGTAATTCATTTCAAAATGCAGATGCGGTGTCTCACCCTCCATATAGGATTCCGCATTATCGGCAGAAAACCCACAGAATTCCGGGGTGCCAAGAAAAGCGCTCTGCAATTTTTCACACAGGGCTTCAGCTTCCTTATCGGTGCGACATTTTTCTGCTTGTTTGACAAAATCGTTAGCTCTCATGAAATACTCCTGAGTGTGGTTGTATGGTGGATTACAAAACCGCGTAATCCGTGAGAACGACGTTTTGTATTTCCTCGTTTGGCCGTGCATCAATGGCTTGTTCTGCAGCATGGGTCTCGTTTTCAGCCAGGCACTCGAAGAAATGGTCGGAACGGACGACGGTAAATTTCCGCAAGGCAGGTGCGCTGTCTGGTGTGTAACCGAACAATAAAGAGGCCATTTCCCGATAGGCTGCTTTTTTGCAAGCCGCAGGAAGCTCATCCATGCTGATGGTGTGATATTCATTTGGATCACTCGGCGCAACCGAGTTCTGAATGACTTGTGATAGCCATCCAGTTTCTACCTCATCGTGAAATACATGCCCGATACGATTCATACAGATTGCCGGTACCACGCCTTCCTGTACCGGGTTGGTACTCCATGGATTCTGAGCAGTGATGCGCCGCCATTGAACTCCACGGTGGTGCCATCAAATTCTAAATCAGACATATAAACTCCTTATAAATTCAGTAGGTGATTAGCGGATAGCCTGTAGATGGCTAAGAAAATTTCCCAAACATATATTCCAGTTCGAGTTGTGCTGTTTCAAAATCTGTGGATACGAGGTATTCCAGGATGCCGCGCACCATATCGATAAGCACGAATTGCTGCAGAACATAGTCAAAAGCCATACCCACATAACCTCGTAGGGTATGCTGTTCTTTTTTGACGTAGACATGTCCTTTGGGGTCAACAACAAGCACAGGTAATGATGGGTTTCTCATGAGGTACACTCCTGTAACAGAGTCAGTTGCATCACTGACTACGGGGTTTCTGGTAACGTCCAGTAACGGATCCAAAGGATCAGGGAAACCTTTCCCATAACCACGACAGGTAGTAGGTATGGGAAAGGTTGGGGGATGCCCAACCCCAAAAGAGGTGTTTTGCAAAAAAAAGACCATCGGAGGATACAGATATCCCCACTGGGGAATTTCATGCTTCCCAGTGAGGCGGAACGGCTAAGAGGTTATGTTAGGTTTGCTTGTGATTCTTCGTGTCATCCAGATCTTTCAAAGACAATGGTAATTGCTTGGTGGCGTACAGAATCACTACACCAATAAACACCACTACTAAAGAGCCGGCTGAAATATCCCATCGCCCTACCATTGCGGCAATGGCTGCCGACAGAAAAAATAGAATGGTGAATACATTTCCTGCTGAGATCAGAAGCGTCTTTGCAACTTTGTTGACTTTTTCGTTCATAGTTTTTGCTCCTTCATGCTCTCTTTTGGCCTGTGTTTTTTTGCCAGCCTTCGCCGCACTTCATTTTCGCTGAAGAACCACGCGAAAGATATCATGGAAATGAGACCGGCGATCCCAAAGATCATTACCCAAAACATGAATGTGGTCGCTTCTTGCATGGCAGTATCCATAAAGCTGTCCTTTCTGGCAGGGTAAATTTGTCTGATTAATCTGTCAAAATGGCAACCATAATAAATGACAGACCTAAAGCTGGTGGTGTCTATAGGGATTGTGTACCTTTTTGGGTAGTGCTCGTTCCCTGGTAACGGCCAGTAAAGAGTCGCATATAAGCAACAAATTTTTCAGATACCCAAACATCCTTTGTTTATTTGAAAAATAAGTATGGTTTTCATAGCAGGAGAGGCCGCGCAGCATCAATGAGATGACTGAGCGGCGGCTTGTGAGTGGTGATGATCAGGCCTGGCAAGAAATGACTTACTTACCTGCTTGCTTATCTTCATTCTTGATGCCACGGATTGCGAATGCTGTTAGCAATCCTGCACCAATGACGAAGACGACCAGTGTGACGATGATCCCCACCTGGAATGGCATAAATACTCTCCTTTAATTGTGTGATAGGAGCTACAGTACGAGGCTTCCTATCATTTTACAGGGGCACAAAAAATAGTGCTACGTTTAATTTTTAATGCCGATGTACCATTACACCTCCGTGTCAGGGGAGTCGTCGTTGTCATTATCATCCTGCTTTGCTTCTTGGCGCTTTTTGTTGAGGTATTCTTTTTCGTTTTTTTCCATTTCCTTAGAATCGCGACGAAGAATCGCCTCGCGCCGTGCGCGTTCAGACGCCGGCGGATACACCCACCACGTCCACCAATACAACAGGGTATAGCCTACGGAAGAGACCGATACATTCTGCTGAACAGCCAGCTTCTCCAAAGCATTCCCTAATTCCGCTGGTAACCGGATATTGACCTGCATCCAGCCTGTGGCCTCTTTTTGGCCGATCTGATCTTTCACTGTATAGGTCAATCCCTTGGTCGGCCGCCACTTCAATCCGTGCTCCCAAGGTTTCTCTTTCAGAAAACGCTCTGTAGCTTCTCGAATCATGGTTTTGAGCGTTTTGCCTGTGGCAAAGGCCAAGGTTTTCGCATAAATCTGCATCTTGGACGGAGCCCTGGTTGGTATTTCCACAAAGGTCTTCCCCGTTTTTTTGTCCGTAAAAACACGCATAATAGACACCTCCTGTAATGAAGACATGGTATTAAGTTGTTACAACCATGCCGTAACGTTGTTCGCCTCTCGCGCAACCTGTGCGCCACGCGCAGACAGTGTGTAAAAGAATTGATGTGGGTAATCCTGTTTTTTCAGAATCCACTCTTGTGATAGCACATGTTCAAGCCTCGCCGGCACAATGCCCTGTTCGTTTTTAACGCGAACAATGAAGGGTGCATTCCTGCAAAAATAACCATGCAGCACCTGCCGCAAGGTCTAATTCCCACTTCTCGGCAATAAGGCCGGAAGTTGCTACCGCTATTGCGACCGCTTTGTAATGACGCATAATTGCTCCTTCCCCAAGAGGGATGTAATTACCCTCGCAGGTGAGCAGTCCCCCATGGGAAAGCGCCCATTGGGGGGTGTTAAATAATCCGGTTTACGTCCGGTAACGGTCTTTCGACGTAAGGGGTTTTTCCCAGCCTCTCGAAGGACGATAGGTTGGGGAAAATACCTTGTGCGGATTATTCAGAACGATGGGATTTTGCGGTGGATTGTAAATGCTTCCATCCAGATAAGGTCCGCTCATGTGGCCCAAACAGATGCCACCAGTGCGGTCCCAGGGAAGATTCCACCATGGAATGACTCCAGGCTATACCCATTCGGTCAGGATGAACCATGGAGAGATAGTGCTGATAATGGGCTTCGTAAGCGGCCAACCATTCCGATCTTTCCGCAGATTTTCCAGGTAAGGGGAGTGGCATCAGAAACACCTCGAAAAGGGGTGCCCGAATCAACGGGCACGCATGAAATAAAAACAGTTATAAAGAGATGAACTCGACGAACACGCTGCTATTGGCAGGCTTCGCAAGTGGGGTCATCGATCAGGCAGGCCTTTATGGCCGGTGCAGGCGTACCGCCCTGTACGGCATTCAAGGTACCTTCGGTGACGGTGGATTTTTCTGCAGAGGTCGCCCCCATAGTGCGCAGGTAGTACGTGGTCTTGAGCCCGTACAACCATGCTTGCTTGTAGAGGTTATCCAAAGCCTTGCCAGAGGGTTTTGCCATGTAAAGATTCAGGCTCACCGACTGGTCAATCCACTTCTGGCGTTCGGCGGTCATTCGGACCAGCCAGAGGGGGTCTATTTCAAAAGCAGTGGCATACAGTCTTTTCATCCAGGAGGGAATTCTGTCGATATGCGCCAGGCTGCCATCGAAATATTTGAGGTCATTGACCATCACGTCATCCCACAGGTCCAGTTTTTCCATGTCGGCCACCATTTGGGTGTTCACTACCGTGAATTCCCCGGACAGGTTGGATTTGACATAGAGGTTCTGGTAGATGGGGTCGATGCCCTGACTGACGCCCACAATGTTGGAGATGGTCGCGGTCGGTGCAATCGCCATGATGTTGCTGTTCCGTATGCCGTGTTGCACTCTGACACGAACCGCATCCCACAAATCGGGGTCGATAGCCGATGGTTGTTGGGCCGTCAGAAGTTCCATACCCCGTTCTATCTCCAGGCGTTGAACCGTATTGATTGGCAAAATGCCACGGCTCCAATCCGAACCCTGGAAGCTGGAGTACGAACCACGCGCAACGGCCAAATCTGCCGATGTTTGAATGGCCGCAAACGAGATGACTTCTTGCGATACACCCGCAAAAGTGACGGCTGCTTCGCTGTCCATGGGAATGCGTAATGCCTGTAAAGCATCCGCGAAACCCATGACCCCCAGACCGATGGCACGGTGCCGCATATTGGCATTGCGGGCTTTTCTGGTCGGGTAGAAGTTGATGTCAATGACATTATCCAGCATGCGAATAGCGGTTCCGACCGTTTCAAAAAGGGCTTCCTTGTTGATATGCCGGAGTGCGTTTACAGGCGTCATGGATTCACGCAATTGGTCATAAGGCCAATCTTCTGTTTCCAAATCATCGCCATGTTCTGAAATAACCGGATTGGTGATGAGGTGTTGCATCAGGTTGACCGAACCCAGGTTGCATACCGCTGTTTCGTCGTCGTTACTGTTCAGAGTAATTTCTGTGCACTGTCCAGTGAGGATGCCATTAAAAACACCCATGTGGCGGATCGGTTCTGAAAAGCAGTATGTATCGTCTGTTCTTCCGTTATCTTTGACTTCAACAACCTGCACAAAGTGCTCAGCGCGACGTTGTGTGGTCGTTAAGGGCATTTTCAACCGGTGTGGCATAAAACCCAGCTTGTTCAGCATGAGTAGTCCATTATGCGCAATCATCAGACGATAGATGGGTTTGCAATCATACATGGCTGAGTCACCTTTCCCGTCAGGCAGAGACACCTTACGCTGCTCTGCAAGAAGGGATACGGTGCTATAAACGCCCACAGTTTGAAGCATCAACCGCACTGACTCTAAAAAATCAGGATAGATTGAAGCGATCTGTATGGATGATGCATTCCCATTTTTGGTAACTGTTCCGTCCGCATCAAACAGTCCTGCTAACCACTGTACGCGGCTTTTCAGACTAAAATGCATAGGCACAGTATATTTTTCCGGCAAATCAAAAGGCAGGGTAAAATTCAGCCGCCCAGACGCATCTACAACGCCCGTTCCCGCTTTAATATCCAGAAACGGTGTGAGTTGTTTTTTTACGTCATACAAGGACAGCCTTGGACGGCCATTGCCGTATGTACCATCGCCACAGAAAAATCCGTGTGTGTAAGCATAAGGAAAATCTGGCCACGTAGCATCATCAATGACGGGATATTCCGACTTGATGAGCTTGTCGCCCGCTTTTAAATCGCCAGCCCGTACTTCTTTGGCTGGGATTCCATATTCATTTTGAATATAGAACTTATGATATGACGTACACGAAAGTGTGGCACCGTTATCCAGCCGTACTTCAACAAGCGGCTGATTCACCCCTGTTTGGTGTACGGTTGTCTCAGAGAACATCATGCCATTCCAAACCTTTACGGTTTTATTCACCAAACTGGAAATGGGGAGATGTCCTTTATCTGTAAGGACCAGCGTCTCAGGGGCAACACATAAATTTGAACTATGCACCACCCCGGCATGCCGTTGTGGACTGCGCACATTGCAGGGGTCCTTGAAGGTAATCCAGGGATGACCAGTTTCGAACAGCATGGTCAGCATTTTCCGCCAAAGCTCCACCGCCGGCACTTTCTTGAACTGTTCCAGTTGGCCGTTTTCCGCCATGCTTTCATATTCCGCATAGCGTTCTTCAAAACGGGTACCGTACAATTCGTGCAGGTCTGGCACTTCATTGGGGCTGAACAGGGTCCATTCGGCGTTATCCATCACCCGTTTCATGAACAGGTCGGGAATCCAGTTGGCCGTATTCATGTCATGGGTGCGGCGCCGATCATCACCGGTGTTTTTGCGGAGCTCGAGGAATTCCTCGATATCCAGGTGCCAGGTTTCGAGATAGGCACAGACGGCTCCCTTGCGCTTGCCCCCATTATGCGCAAGAAACGCAGTGGTCATGTAACTTTCGTCACCTTCCACTTTCAGGTCGCAAACAAAGGGTACGGGAGTGATATCGGCTATGGAGGTGACCCGCGAAAATAACCATCGCCCGATGCGCAGGGCCATGTGCTTTTGCACGGGTTCACATCCCAGTAATGCCGCAATCTTGGGATACGCTGGGATGCGCAGCTCATAAGACAGCCCACCACTGAGGGTATCCTGACTGCCATCTTTGCGCGTTGCCGTATGGACTTCATCGCGGCGATCGCGTTGGCGTCCAGAACTGGGTATGCCCAAACGTAACAGCAGGTAACGTACATTTTCTGCCAACGTAAGGGAGGCCGTGGTAAAAAGGATATCCTTACCGCGTGCGAGGTGCCCATCAGTTTGCAATAGCCCTTTCAAAATGGCTAAGGTTTGTGACTCAGGCAAGTGCAGAAAACGGGCAGAAACCTTTTTTTCACCTTTGGCGTTGTAGAGATCCGCAAAGTCAAAGGGTAGGACAGGAGCCTCTTCTCCGGCCACAAATTGACCGTTGACTGCATCCCGTAAACACGTCCGTCCATAGGCCCAGCGCAGTTGAACCACACTGCCATGTGCGCTGTTTTCCCAAAAATGGATATCGTGTTCGAGCAGATACTGACGGACGAACTGTGCCAGATGTGCCTTGCTGGTTGCGTTGAGCGTGACACCGTACTCACGGTTTACGCCCTGTTTTTGAGCCACATGACCGTCACCGAGCATGATGCCATACAAATAGGCCTCTTCATCGGTGAAGCCGGCAACGGGGATAACTTCTCCAGGAATCGTCTGTGCGACGTAATCGCCCACCTGCAGATTTCCGGCATCGACCCAAGTGGGTGACAGCTTTCCGTTCTCCAGGCGTTTCAAGGTGCGGGCAGAAGTTTCGCCCAGAACGACATTTTGAATCGCCAGGACGGGATGCCCAGTGGTGACCTGGATAGGCATCAAGCTGTGTTTAATCCGAATTTCCACCATGGGATCGTTTTGTGCGTAGGTCATGCGGGCATCCACCTGGCGATAGGTGCCGCTCACACCCAAAACCAGATCGCCTTTTTGAATGTGACTGATGGGTTGTGGCCCGTCCTGGGTATGGACCAGTGTATCCGGTGCAAAACATTGATTGACCGCTACTGCCGTGTCATTCACGACCTTGAGGAAGGGAACAACCCCTTGAGACTTGCCATTGGTGCCTTTAATCCAGGAACCCATAGCCCGTACAGGGGTCCAGTCGTTCCCCAGTCCACCACTGAACTTCGAGAGCAGGGCGTTTTCCTTGACGGCTTCAAAAATCCCGTCCAGGTCGTCCGGTACCGTGGTCAGATAACAACTGGAGAGTTGGGGATGGGTGGTTCCGGCATTGAACAGGGTCGGCGTGGAACTGACGAACCGGAAAGTGGACAGGACGTTATAGAACGCTATCGCCCATTTTTCCCGGTCAATTTCATTCACCGCCAAGCCCATGGCAACCCGCATCCATAAAGCCTGTGGCAATTCCAGACGGATGCCGTTCTCGTGAATGAGATAGCGGTCATACAAAATCTGCAAGCCTTGGTACTGAAAATGCAGATCTCTGGACGGGACAATGGCCTCGGCCATTTTGTCCAGATCAAAATCCAGCAACCGCTTGTCCAGGCGTTCGATGGCAACCCCTTTCCGGATGTAATCCTGGAAATAGTTTGCCGGGTAGTTGTTCGCGTCATAGTCAGAACCACCAATAAACACATCAGAAGGATTTTGACAAAATGCCTCTGCACGTATTTTTTCTAAAAGAAAAAACCCGGCAGTATAGGCATACATCGGGTCAGTCTCGATGAGTGGACGGGTGGCCATGATTTTGGCTTGAACAAACTCGTCTTCAGATATGCCATCAAAAAGCAGCTTGAGGAGGCTTTTCATGACCAGATCGGCATTGCCCTGCCAATCCCAACGCTGACAGGCTGATTCAAGATTTTTCAGAATCATGTCACGCGTTAGATAGATTTCGTCACCGTTTGCACGGCGAATAGAGAAATCCCTTTCCTGTACACCTTCCGGCTGATCAGTCTGCTTTTGCTGGAGACGCTGCTGCGCCTGTTTTTCCCGGTACAACACATAGTCGCGGGCGACTTTGTGTTCACCGGAGCGCATCAGCGCCAGTTCCACCTGGTCCTGAATGTCTTCGATATGGACGGTGCCGTCATTGCTACGACGATTCAGGTTGGCGACGACCAAGGCTGTGATGGCCGTGACTTTATCGCGTATGGATGTAGAGGCTTCAGAGGCGCCGGGGCGCATCACGCCGTCCGCATCCTTGAGAAAGGCCGTGTAAATGGCCTTCTCGATTTTCGTTGCGTCAAACGGAACTAATGTCCCGTCACGTTTAATGGTATGCATGATACCTCCTGTTGAGGGGCAAAAATGCCCGTTAAGAATGGGTGTTCCGGTTTACGTCCGGTAACGGCCTATGGGCATAAGGCGTTAAAAATGTCTGGATTTGGCCGAAGAGGGGCCATAGCCAGGCATTCTTTGGGCTCAGGCTGAGTGGGCGTTAAAACGCCGGGTGCGCCAGTGGAAACGGATCTTGCGCGTTCTGGGATAAACCCGATCCAGAAAAGGGTTTATGCAGAGAGTATGCAGAGATTTTGGGCAGGGTTTGGTGACAATAAGTGCCTTTTTTGGCGTTTTTTTGAACAGTCACGAAGAATAACCGCTCAAAAAAACGAGCACCCCATACAGCAGGGTGCTCCACTGACCTATTTTTATAGAAAAGCCGGACGGGTCGTGCTGACCGGTCCGGGGTGAATCAGGAAAAGAGGTCCAATTCCATAAAACCGGTATCCTTCTTTCGGGAAGGTGGTCGGGAAGCGGGCTTCTTCTTTTGGGGTGCAGGGCGGGGTGCAGCCATTTGTGCAGCGCCGAACACCAGAGACAAAATATCCAGTTCTTCTTCTTTCGGCTGCCCATCTTCAGCGGATGTGCAGGTGTTGATGGAGGTCTGGTTTTTGTCGATGGGTTTGCTACCAGCCAGCATGTGTTGAATATCGCGCATACTGTTGGCCCGGAACTCCCCGTCGGTGCAATCTTCACTCAGGGTGGAAATGGCGCCGGTAATGGCATCGTGACTATGGTCACGCAGACCATCGAGGAATTGATTGGCAATCGCCATCAATGAACCGGAATCATCGGTATCCTGCTCTTCCACAGCGGCGGACAGCCCGCTATCGGAGATGTTTCCCTTGGCTTGTGTGGAAACCCGGATTTTTTTCGCCATCAGCGACATCGCGGTCATTTGCGGCGTCTCGTCATAAGCGGCGAAGTAGATGCGGACTGGTTCCGTTTGTCCAATACGCCAGGAGCGACGGGAAGCCTGCAACACGGTGTCCGTGCTGTAGCCGGTTTGCATAAACAGAATACTGGTGAAGTCAAAAAGGTCCAGACCGGTTTTCACCAGATTGGGATTACAGATCAGAACCTCGCACCCATCCTTCAAGGCATCCTGTACCCAGTCTTCCCGGATTTCTGTGGGCACCGAAGATTTCAGCACCCGCGCATCTATGCCCTCTTTTTTCAAGATGGACTGATAACGCTGCGTCAGGTCCAGCTTGTCCGAGTAGATGGTGTAAATGAGCACCTTACGATGATGGGCCAACTCGCGGCGCACCAGATCCCGCATGAAGATTTCCTTTTCCAAAAGTTCGTCTTCACGCGCAATGGGATGGAGTACTTCAATAGGTTTGCTGTAAAGACGCGGTTGGCAGACCACCTTTTGGAATGCTCCGTCGGCGGCATAGAGCGCGGCAGACATGACCGGCCCCATGATTTTTTGCCCATAGCCTTCCTTCAGCGCTTCTTTTAACGCCTTGATAAGATTCGTGCAGAACGTCCTGACAGATGCTTTCTGCTGTTCAGGCATTTGGATACGGACAAAGGTTTCCCGATAGCTGGGTAACAAGCGCACGGGCGGATACCCTTTTTCCTCAGCCATAGACTGGAGACTTTTCTCGATATCCGGTAATTCCAGAAACAGGGCATTGGGCAACAATAGGTGAGAAACCACCGTAGGATGCAGCCCGGGCAGATTACGGGTTTGTCGGTACACTTTTTTACCGCGTGCCGATTTCAGCCCGTCTTCTTCGATGACCGTGACGATTTCTTTCACGATCCCCATTTCGCGCTGAAAACGTGCGCCATCATGGGCACCATATCCCAGACGGAGCATGCTTTCCGGGTCGCTTCGGAATAGAAGCGGGTGCAAAGAGGCCGCATAACCATCCACCAGAGTGCCGGTGAGACCGATGGTTTTTTTGCAGCAACCGGACAGGATGCCAAAGGCGACCCCCTGAGCCGTGTTGTCCCCTTTTAATTCGTGCAGTTCATCAAACAGGGCCACATCAAACCAGCCCCTACGCATTTTGCGTTTGATGTATTCGACGGGCGCATAGTTACCGTCTCCCACCGTAAAGCCGGTACGGTCCAAATAGGACCGCACTTTTTTGATGGCCGCAGGCTTCAGTAATTGCGCCAGGGCTGGGTGAATATCGCCATTGGATAAGTCACGAAGAATATGGCGGACCGTCTGCCCGTCATGGGTCATCAACTTTTGGATGGTGACTTTGCCCAATCCGGGTAGCGCAGAAAGCGCCGTGGACAAGGTTTCTTCGGGAGACTTCTGATGCAGGCGGGTGGCCTTCCAGAGGGCAGCACCGCAGCCTTGGGTGACCTTGTACGGATCGGAGGGATAAAGGACATGCTGACAGGTTCGCCTTTTGCTGAGCCAGGCCTCGTCTGCATGACAAAAAGAATGCGCAGGGCCAGCTTCTCCGTCCGCATTCCCGGAATAGAGCGTCATGTCCCCGATGCTGCTTTCTTTGTCTTTGTCCTCTTTCGGTGCCGGCATCATCACAGTGCCCCCACAATCGGGGCAGTAATGATGGGTGTGATACCATCCGCCGTTCCCTTTTTTCCGGCGGATGAGGGTCGCAGGTTCTATCCGGTAAGACATCCGCAATCGAACCCGACCGATAATCCAGAACTCTGGGATTTTGGGCGGGCCGGGGTTTTTCTGATAGGCCTTTTCGAGGACTTCAATAGCTCCTGCATGATTGATTTTATGCACGACGACTTGGGGGAAAGTAATCTCCAATTCGCGTGCCCATTTGCCGACGAGGTGAGGTGGCACCACGACGATGACGCGTTGTGGTCTTTCTCCCATTATGGCAATAGTGGAGCCACAGAGCGTTTTGCCCGTACCCATGTCCTGAGAAAGAACGATGGTCTTGGCTTGCTCTTCGTAAAGATGCACGGATCCGGCCTCAATGACCTCCCGTTGTGCCGGGAAAGGTTGCCGCAACATCCCGATACTATCCAGACGGGCGGCTATATGGGCATGCTGAGGATCGCCGTGCTGATATTCCGGGTCGAGAAAGTTTTTGGCTTTCTCAAAGAGTTGACCCGAAAATCGACCCATGAATTCGGTCATGGGCATTTCCTGGACATGAAAATCCATAAATGGACTCCTTTCGTTAGGCAGCGATACGTTTGCTGCGTAAAAGAAACTGTACGGCAGAAGCCATATCATCATCGCTGACATGGAGGGAAAACCCGCCCCATTGGGTGTTGCCAATGACAAAATCAATGGGGATGATGCGTTCCTGTCCGGAAGCTTTGGCACCGTTTTGTGCGCACAACTCATCAATGGCGGATACATCCCGAAGGATCTGAATGATGGGTTTTTTCCAGGTATCCAGAACCGGAACAGGAGACTGCCGCAGGGTGTTCCAGAGTAAATCCTCTGTATTATCCTGTTCGCCATACCAGAAAACGGTTTTTATATCGGACAGCATTTTGTTTTCTGCGTCCTTTTCGTCCTTTTTATCCTGCTCTTCGTTGTGGATCTGAAGATGCTGGTTGGGGATGATGAGGGTTTTGAGAATGCCATCAGAAAGGGTGCCTTTCTTCCCCATATAGCGTTGGGGACCGATGGAAAAAAACAGATTTTTCTCATATCGAATGGCGTCCCCTTTGTGAATGGAGGGCAGCGCATAGTCCATGGCACTGCGCCGACCGATAAGACTGGCTACGGTGAAGTAACGTTTTCCGGAGAGCGTGGTGACGCCCAGGGCATCACAAAACAATTTTTCTCCAGAGATTTCCACTTGATCTAATGCCTGATTCATCATGAAATCCTTATTAACTGAAAATTGGAGAGGTCCCACGCCAGAATCTGTGTAATATGCTTACGAACACTGGTGGTAACCGTTTTTTTCTGGGTTTCTTCGGCTTCCGCGCCTTCCAATACTTCCATCACGGTTTGCACAGTGCCTCGGACCAGAAAGCGTCCCTGTTCATCTTCCAGGTGCCCATCCAATCCACCAGATGCCAACAGCGCAGGAATATGTCCATCGCGTAACTGCCGTACAGAACGCAATTTTTGAGAGAGTGCATTCTGTGTCTGGAGGAATTGTTGCACCTCCTTGTCAAACTGTGGATTTTTCGCCAGCACCATTTCGACGTATTCCTTGGTCAGATGGTTTATCCGGAAAGTATCCGGTGTCCGGCCATCGGGGATGAGGAAAGGGGTGGCTAAAGGTTCTTTGGGCAGGGCTGGCAGCTCGGCGTCTGGAGTCAGCAGGAGATTACGCAGATCAATGTCTGGGTCCAATGCTTTCCCGGCTTCGCTTTTTTTGCGATACCCAATCACCACGATTTGTTTGAATTTATCCGTATCCGCACGGTAGACCAGCGTCGTTCCTTTTTGCAGATAGTTGGAAAAAAACTCCGCCATACGCGGGGCATCCCGATAAAACAGATAGTCCGGGAGTACGGCGACGAGGACGCCGCCGGGTATTAAACGACTGGCATGGGCTTCCCAGAACAATTGTTCCAGGCGCAGCCGCTTGTCTTTGACTTTGACCCAATCATAAGGGGGGTTGAAGAAAAGCAGACTGGCCCAGCTTGATGAGGCGACCAAATACAAGGCGTCTCCATGCAAGACATTTTGCAGGATGGCAGCGGATTTTTTGAAGCGCTCACCCGCTATTTCGACGCCGTATGTGGTGCATTGATCTTCTCCAAGATATTTTTGGAGGTCGGATGCGACAATGCCCTCGCCGCAGCAGGGGTCAAAAAGAACGGCCTTATCGCCCTGGAGGGCTAAGGCATGGCAAATGCCTTGGGTTGTGGAATCATCTGTGCGGTAATAACCGCGCGCGAGTTTATTGTGGTTCTGGCGTTCGCCAGAGCTCAGTGTAGAAAACATATTGGATTCTCCCATGGGAATGCGAGTCAGAATCCCGGTTGGCGTGCCGGGTCACGGTGCAAAACACAAAAACTTTGGGAGGTTTGAAACGTCATGCTTGAGCCAAACAACCTGCAGTGGGTGGCTGGATGTTTGGCTCAGGCATTACCTGAAAAGAGGGGGGCCGGGATCAAATTGATCCCGGGCAAATGGTAGAGAGAACGATTAGGCAGCGAGCATGCGCTGGACTTCTGCCTGGATACGCTGGGCATCCAGCGCTACATAGCGGTTGGGTGCATTCACGGGTAATACCGTGAATTTACCGGTTTTGTCTGGAAGGCGGGGTTGCAGGTAGCAAATAACGCCGTCCGCACGCTGGCTACTGATAGGTGAATGCGTAATAGTGACCAGGACGCCTTTTTCGACGCCATTGACGTATAGGTAGACGTCACCCCCTACAGCGATGCCGCCTTCATTTTTTTTGACCCGGCAATCCAGGTCAGGGAACCCCTTGGCGACAGTACGCAGCAAGGCGGCTGATTTGTTCAAGAAATTCTTTTTGTTGCTGTAATCGTAGGCCAGTTGACCGAAATTTTCTGGGTACATAAATAGCTCCTAATAATAAGCAATGGATGGTGTTTAGGCGGCTTCTGCTTCTGATTCAGGGATCAAAAATCCGCCAGAACAGCCGTAGGCCCGGACATATCGGCTATTTAAACAGTCGAATTGGTAGGCCAGAGAATTAACGGCTTCGCCGAAGGTCATGTTGAGTTCTGGTATCTGCCTGGGTGTCATGGTGAATACCTCTGCTGGATTTTCAGGTTGTGGAATTCCATGGAGATTGCCGGGCAATCTCTTCCACAAATAAACCACTGATCGCTTCAGGAGATCTTCTGAGTAGCCGCGATCGGAAAAAACATACATGGCAGACCCAAATAGCTCATTCCACGGAGATTCTTGGTACTCGTAGCTATCCGTCATGCCGTCAAAATTACCCGCTTTGAAAGCATTGATGATTTCATTTACTTGCGGGACAGTCGGGCCATCCATCCATGAGACTCGGATTGAGTTGTCGTCTGTCCTCACGGAAAACTTGCAGCCCTTGAATTGCTTGAGCAGAATGCGCATGTTTTTGGCCGCGCGTTTTCTGTGGTCGGTTTCATCGGCAGCAACCAGTAATTGCGGGTATTCCTTCCGTAACCGCTCCATTTCCGCGATAAATTTGGCCTTGGCAGCCTCCTTTTCTATCGCCTTGCGTTGGTCTCTTGCCTCAGCAAAATGGATGGCATTTTCAATTTCAGAAGCGGAAAAGGTATTGCCAAATAGCTTCCATGGCAGGTGTCTGATGACATTTTCAGGGACGTGATAAGACCGTTCCCCTGATGAAAAGACGATATCAAGCTCGGCCATTTTGGTGGTGTTCAGAACCAATCCAAAACCTTGCGGATGCGTCTGTTCACCGTGGATAGCCGTGATGATGCCGTATTCTTGGGAAAACAAATTCCCTGAGTACACCAGTTGCCCGACACGAATGGTGTCATCTTCCATGCTGATGATGGATTCAGGCATTGAAAACGCTTCGCGTTCCATATTTGACTCCTTGTGCATGATGCGCGCGTGGGCGCTAAAAGAAACTGCGGTGGCAGTGTGTTGAAAAATCTATCGGATATAGAAAAACCGATAAGGTGGTATCCAGTTGAATGTGCTGGTCACAGGAATAATCTTCATAACAAAATGCAGGATTTTGGTATGAATACTATGCGTATTGCCCCTGTAGAAAACAGGGGCAGGCAGGTCAAATCAATTAGTCATGGGTATTGAAGAAATCGTACAATTGATACAAAGCATCAATGTAGGCTGATGGTTCCGTAAGCCGCCATCAGCATGACGCCGGGATGGTCATGGCTTGGCACCACCATAAAGCGGATGCCGGTGATGTATTCGGCGCCTTCTTCTGCGGCTTTTTGCTGCAATTGAAGCAGCGTATGTGACATTTGTAACTCTTGGTCGCCGTAGACGTCTTTATTCAAGACGGAAATGACGCGGGTAATAAAGCCAGGGTCAATGTCAGCGGTGGTAGACGTTTCTACGCCAATGGCTTGCATAATAATCTCCTTTGTTGTTACGCATGGATAAGACCCGCAAGTGGATACTTGCGGGTGTTTTTTCAGTATCAAATGACTTTGGTTAGCAATCGCCTGATGTCATAAGAACAGTGATTCTTGCACTTGAACGGGCTGACTGCTGCCGTAACCATGTGCCATCCAGTCTGAGGTGTCCTTGAGCGTGAATCGCACAGGCCCATTGAAGATGTAATAGCGCTTGTCCGATGGTACAGATTCCAAATCAAACGAACCGTTACCATATTCATCGATCAGTTCCCGCTTTCGTTTGGCCATGTATTCATCGTCGGACGATTCAATGGGCTTTACGACGCACAGAACGTTGCCTGGGTTGGTTTCGGGCAGGGTTTTCAGGAAATCCCGGAATGACGTTATACACGCTTTATACGAACCAGGGTGTGAAAACTCCTGCTCATATAGGCTTTCGATGTAGTGCCCGATAGCTCGGTAAGGCCATACAGGTGCAGAGATACCCACCCCGTTTTCATCCATCTGGATGTAATAGGGCTCATATTTATCATCCAGCCGGATAAAGTGGGTTGGATGTGGCGGAGGCGTTTCATGGCATTTGTTAGGCATGTATCCGGTAATTGTGGATTCTCCAACATACGGGTATCCGTCGTTGGAAAAAGTTTTTGGGATGCTTGAATAAGCGTGAAATTTTATCGCTAAATCATAATGATTCAGGACCGTTTTCGGTGTTCCACGTTCTTCTACAGCCTCAATAAACCCCCTTTTGATGCCTGGATACAGCCGGTAAAACTCAAAATCCAACGGCTGCTCAGGATCATAGAAGTAAGGCCGCTTGATGCATTCAATCCACGACTTGATGTATCCCTCCGGGGTTAATCGACCGTTGGGGCTGGCCAACATGCCCCCTTCCACATCAGCAGCATAGGAAAAGATCTTCTCCATCGTGCTTTTGAGGTCGCCAATATGGAAGACGTGTATTCTCGGCGTATGCGGGAACACATTACTGTCATAGGTCACCTCATTCATGATGAATATGCGTTCACCGTCTTTGTTCAGGAACACGTTGGCCTGCCGTTTGCAGGTGTAGGTGGTACTCATTTGCGGTCTCCTTTCTTGAGGAAATGATCGGCGGAGAGGCCGATAAGCAGGGCGAATACCCATCCCGTACAAAACAGGATGAGCATCGCCCACATAAAGAGGTCGTTAGCTTCATGGGCGTTCATGGTTTTTCTCCTGCCATGAACGTAGGCTCCAAAAAATAACCATAGTGGTAGCCGTCGCTCCCAGATTGATGAGTAACCGCATTGGGCCAACAGGTACGCCAAATGCAGCGTATATGACCTCTATCATTGATGTAAGAAAGACGAATATATCAACGATACCAACGCCTAAAGCAATTTTCTTTATCAGGCTGTCTTCAGAAACAACCCGAATAATCCCGACAGCGATAATGGCCTGCATACTGAAAAGCAAGATGACAGACCATATAAGGATATGATTCATATTTGATCTCCTTTTTTCATGGTGATTCTTCCTGGGTTTAAGAACGGTCTGTGGGGTTATTCTGTTCCCGTGAAGCACAGGTTTTTTCGATATAAGCCCGCGCTGCATTCACTGAGGGAAACAGGAGTCCCTGGCTTTGGAGTTGCAGGGCATCATGCATGCTCAGTCCGGAGGCGATGATGTGTTCCGTGACCTTGCCGTTGTTAACACCATACACCGTGTTCTTGTAATGCAATGTCCAATTTTCCATGGTTCAGTCCTCGATAAATGTTGAACAAGGGGAGTGCTATGTGCGCAGCAATGCGCGCAGTTTTTGGATTGTCAGGTTCATAGATACCCGAACAGATAGTGGAAAACGCATAGCGGTGCGTGCCGTGGCTTTTGCCAAAAAACTTGCTGGTTTGTTCGATGGCACTCGTGGAATGCCATGGAAAAAACCCCGCAAGCGGGGGAGTGGGTAATGGGTTGGGTCAGGCCGCTTGCGCGCTGACTGGTTTTCGATATTTTTTGGCCTGTTTCATCAGCCGTTTCCAATGGTCGCGGTCAATGGGCAAGGATTGGAGGGAGAAGTTACGGTTATCAAAGAAAAAACCGTGATAATGGATCTCACCATGCCTTAACAGCTGCCACAACAATTCCAGGGCATGGGTAGCTACCGTCTGATTCACCATTAAATCCTGCTTGACCAAGGCCTCTGCCAGGCTGCAGGACGGGGTATCCTCGTCTTCCGCTATGGAAGCATCCATGATTTCCGGGAAGAGATCGGCAACGGTCGGTAGCAGGCAATACTTTCTTTTTGCAGAGGGGTTCCGTTTATGAAAATCGGAATTTCCCAATATCGCCTGCCCTGAGTGGTTGTTATTGCCTAAGTCTAGCCAGTACGAAGCGCTTTCCTTGATGGCCTCGTAGATTTCCTGGCGCGCACTACGACTGTCCACACAGGAAATGTATATGACTCTGGACTTGGCTATTTTAGGTGTGAATTTGCCATGATAAGACTGCCAGTTTAAACCGAAATACTGATTGATTCGGTTTACCAGCGTATGCGCTTTTGATTGCCCAATGTCTGACGGTGAAAACAGTTGCCGTCCCACGTTGGCTCTACTCACCGTATCCGGGTCACACACAATCACCTCGGGGGCTGCCATGTTGAGGCTTTGAAGTGCGACAACCATTCTGGAGAGTCCCGTTAATAATTGCGAACCGGTACCACCGGCCCCTATGACTACGATGGTCGGGGTCGCATAGAAACTGCCATCGTTAGGCTTTTGAAATAGATAACGATGCGTCATGACAAATCCCCCGCTTTGGATAGAAGGTCGGCCATGGTGAATTGCTGCTTGCCATGAACCGGTTCCATGGGTGCCAGGGCTTGTTCTGGAAAGCGATTCGCTTTGGACGCCAGAAGATCCACCCACAAAGTATAAATGCCGCCGGGATACTGGACCTGCGTGGCGTGATTCGCATGGGTAAAACGGGATTGAAAAAAGGCCGCTTCACAAGCCGATATATTGCCGGGTTCCGGTTTGGGAACCTTCACATTGCCCATGCAAATTGAACCCCCAGCATACACATTCATGTAAGGGGCCTTAAACAGGGGCGTGTTCAAGGACGGTCTTTTACGCCCTTTGACAGCAAACACGGACAATCCATGATCTTGCCAAACAAATACGAGACCGGGATGCGGCACGGGGCCGGATCTTTTGCCCATCGGTTCCGGACAATCAAAATAGGTGGTCCGGACCTGGGGTTCTGACCAGAACACCAAAGTGGATACATTGAACGCTAAGGTGCGATTATCCAACATCTGTAAGGGCGTCTTCCCCAGTAAGGCTTGATACGCACTGGCAAGCTCTTCTTGCGTTAACGCAGAACCCGGGAGAATGACGGGCGCGTTGTCTGAATTCTGACCAACAGGATGCTGTGTGGCATAGTCTACATGACCCCCATTTCCATACAGGAGGATGGCAGAACGCAACTGCATGCTGTGGCTTTCGATATGAAAACTGGTGTTCATAGTTTTTCTCCGAGAAAGGGCAATATACGGTGAATGAGCGTTAAAATGGTGCTGCAGTCCTGCAACAATTCTACCCAGTCACGTACATTTTCTTGTGGTGTGATATCCAGCATGAAAACGGCGTTGTCTTCGGCTTCTCCACTCTCCATGCCGCGTTGATACAGGTGGTCCAGCATTTGGTAACAGAGGCCGCCTGGCTCTCCGTTATCCATCAACATGATGCCGGCAAATTGGCTATAACCTTGCGTCAATCCGTACTTTTCGTACCGATTGGGTTTCGATGGTATTTTGACGGGCGTCATTTGTGAAAGCTGGTCCAGCAGTTTCAGGAGTTCCCTTTCTTGCCGATTCAGGGATTTTTCTTTGACCTGGATTCTGAGGTCCGTTTTTGCATAGCAGGCGTCCAGAGTCCATTGCGGGATGACCTGGAGCACATCGGTTTTGCGAAGTACGTTCACGTCCTCTTCAGGGATGCCGTCCGCTTCCATTTCCAGGAGGTATTCGGTTTCGTCATCGCTACCAAGCCACTCAACCATCTCTATGACACCCATCAGATCTCCGGGTGTCATCACGGAGATAGGGGATCGATAGAGCGTGTTTAGGGCGTATTCCACCAAACCATTCGCTTTTTGATGCATGGCCTGTAGCTTTTCATGGCAAACGAATGTCGGTGCATCTTCAAGCGGTAATGAAAACGTCAAGATTAACGTGTCATCACCCTCATTTTCCTCTATGTGTAAATCATCGAGGTGATGACCAAAAATCTCATCCATGAACTTTTCGGTTGCTGTATGCACAATCTCTTGAATAGATTGGCTTTCCGAGTCCTCCAGCTTTACCCCTATCTCCATGAGTGATTTGCCTAAATTCAGGATTTTGGCATTGCACGATTCCGAGTAAATCCACGGAATCTCTGGAGACAGGCTGGGCAAGCTCAGAACATGGGCGGCAGGTGTGACAGAACGTGTTTCGGCTTGCGTAGGGGATGTTGGGCACGCCAGTCGGGGCGCGTTACCATTCTTTCCAGAGAATAGGCGCATTGCTGCATCTCCTTTGTCAGTTTGGGGTACGGGGTAGCCCCCTTTTCGGGGGCTCCGTTGAGTCTTTCCAGGAGCGAGGCCATGGGATTATCCCTTGTGCCCAAGCACTTTCTGGAAGGTCACGATCTGCTTTTTGCCCTTGATTTCGGACTGCACATCGGCAGATCCGAGTTCAGGATACTGATGGGCGTACACAGAGCGGACAGTTTCGATGGGTAGCGTCGGATTGGGATCCGGCAAGGAAATCCCGTTGTATTTGAAAACGCGGGTAATGGATTCAACTTCGATCATGCCATATCTCCTTAAAATAGATCGCCAAGGTCTTCAGCCGGTTGTTTTGCCTTTTGCGGGGCAGCGGCAGGTTCCGGCTTTTTGGCGGGGGTTTTAGCGGGAGTGGCCGTCTTCGCTTTGGCTTTTTCAGCGGCTTCTTTAGCTGCTGCTTGGGCCTGTTTTTCGAATTCAGCCACCTGTTCGGCCAGTGATGCAATGCGTTCACGATAAGATTTCATGGCGTCCATAAAACCGACATTCAGTTCAGCGGGACTCGCACACAATGACAAAGGTATCGGGTCGCTTTTGCCTTCTGTCGCTTTCGGCAACACATTGATGCGCATACGCTCCCCATCCATGGAAAAGACCATGGTGGTTACCGCGTAATCTTTTAATAGTTCAGCAAGTTCATCAAAGAACATGGTTTTATACTCCGTATGAATGCCCGGTTGGGCGGGTAGGAAATTTGCGCGGTCAGACCGGCAAACGATAGATCCGGAAACGTCCGGTGCGGCACTAAAAGTGCGTAAACCTTTCCTTTGCCGTGTGCAGACACATGCCGTGTGCAACACATGCCGTGTGCAGACACAGCAGAGGAAAGGCGGCTCTCCATATAGAGAGCCCCCAGGAATAAACCACCTTGCCGAGTCCTACTCGGCAGGGTGGTGATGCATCAATAATTCAAGTGAGCGGGGACCAGGCCGGCAAAATCGATACCTGATTCCATGATGGCTTTCACCAGGGCTTCTTTCTTATCAGTGAAGACCTTGCTTTCCAGCTTTTCGGAGATGCCCAACTCATCGCAGACCGCGCGAATCTGGGCTTTGGTGAGCAGCTTTAGGTAATCCGCATCCATCTTCCAGAAGTCTCCCAGGTTCGGGCGAAGGTAGTGGAGGATGCTTTGCACTTCGGAATGCTGCAAACTGTCAAAGGCGGTAGCCGCAGAGGCTGCAGACAGGCGCAGGGCCATGTCTTTGCTATCAATATCCGAACAAAGGGCCTCAAAGCTACTGGATTGCACATCGTATTTCTTCAGTACCGATTCGATTTTGTACTTATCGGTCGTCGAAGAACGTCCATTAATAACAAGGGCCAGCAAAATGGTACGGCCTTTTTCCAGATCGGCCGCTATCATCTTTTTCGCCACCATGTTCCAGAGGTTCCGGCGGTATTCGATAATCGCGCTGCTGATAAACTGTGTTTCCGCAGGGGTCGAAGAGCCGCAGCAAGAACCGGTGTTATCCTGATTGTTCTCACCGCAACTCGCGTTTTCCAGCCCGTCATCATCCAGTCCAGGCGATGCGCCTGTCTCGACAGAATCAGGTCCGGTAGTTGGGGCGATCACTGGAGCCGGATGTGCTGCAGCCACCTTTTGGGCGTGACAGTCAAGGTCAAAGCAAATATCCTGTTCGACTTCGCCTTCATGTCCGGGGGTCAGCCAGACTACCGCGCCATATTTGGCACAGGAGTGGCAGGACCGGAACTGGTCACAACCGACACCATGGCCACCCTGTTCGGACAGTTTGGTAAAGTTTTCCTGCGTGTCCTGCAGACTGACGACGCGAACGGTTTGGACGTTTTCCTTCAACGCTTCCGCCTTGATGTTCGCCGCTTCCTCCGTTTTTTTGGAGAAGCAATCGGCGTTGGTGCAAAAACTGTCATCGGCCACCAGTTCGGAAAAGAGGGAGGATTGCACGGCCGTGTTAAAGCGGCATTGTGCGCATTCCGCACGGTCGAAAATGGCAGAACTCAACTTCTGCGTCAGCTTGGCCAGGAAGTGTTTGACTTCGACGACGCTCAGATTATTGGCAACAATCTTTTCCAGCGCTTTGTCCTGATTTTCGGTTTCCGGAACGGTTGCCAGCAACTCGGCAATGCCCAATTTGATCTTCCGTTCTGCAAGCGCATCACGGACCTTCTGGCTGCAGGCAGACAAGGCGACCCGACGGCGTAGCTTGTCTTCGGTCCATCCCAGATGGATCGCCGCTTCCACAATGTCACCTTTCATCTTGCGGAGGATTTTGGCGGCGGCCTCACATTCCTCAGCAGGACTCATATCGGCCCGGACGCTGTTTTCGATGAGAGCGATCTCATCTTCGTCTCCGTCCACCAGGTGGACTGGGACTTTATCTAATTTCAGCGTTTGCGCGGCACGAAAACGACGGTGCCCCGCCATGATGGTGTATTTGCCCTCGGCATTTTGACGTACAGCAATAGGTTGCAAGATGCCGTTCGCTTTAATGCTGCGGGTCAGCTCCTGCATCTCCTCCTCGTCAAAGTAACGACGGGGGTTGACGCCTTCTACGATGCTGCTGACGACTACTTCCATGATTTACTCCTTTACCAGACTGAGGATATGGTCCATGTATTCGCATGGACCGCTAGAGTTCTTTTCACCGTATTGTTCGATGGTGATTTCGTTTCCGGACAGATCGGTATGGACATCAAGGGTTGTTCCTTCTGTGTCCATATCCACGATGGTAATTCTGACGCGAGCCTTTGCGGCCTCGTTCATCATGACCTCATGGATTAAACCGCCTTCCATCACAATAACGACTTCGTGATCTTTTTCAGTGCTATACATAAAAACTCCTTTTTGCAGGTCCAATCACGACTGGTTACAACAGCCGCAGCATGCCGAGATTGGAAGTTGAAAATATCAGGCCGGGTCTATTTTGATCGTCGGCCGGTCATCAAGGGGTGTGGTGCATTTCGCGCTGAAACGCGCGATTCTCGGGTATTGAGGTGAAGGCGACATATCCACACAAAAGACGTACATCCCCATCCTCCCATCGGAGATTTTTCGATGAAATGGGGGACTGCGCGTTGATGATGCGAGGACTATGACGCGATATTAGGGAAGGTACAGGATGGCACTGGATACAGTGCTTATCCTGAGAGGGGATTACAGCAGGTGTTCGATAACTTTGACCAGAGGGGCGAAAATCGGGCTGGAAGAGGCCGCCAATATGCCGATGATTACCATGTAAACTTGCATGATTTTAAACTTGCTATCCATTTTGGTTTCCAGCACTTTGATTTCAGCGCGAAGATCGATCTTCGTTGTCTGGATCTCGCTCTTCGTCGCGTGAATTTCGCTTTGAAGTTCGATTTTCGTCGCTTGGATCTCGCTCTTCGTCTCACGAATTTCGCTTTGAAGTTCGTTCTTTGTCGCGTGAATTTCATTTTGAAGCTCACGTTTGGTCAGCAGGATTTCGTGCCTGAGATCTTTTCGGGCTGCCAAAATCTCTTGCGTTAATTCCTGCTTGGTAGCCAGGTTATTAATCACTGTTCGAATGTCATCCACCACGGACTGAGCGGCCTCAGTCGCGGTATCTGTGGAGACTTTCGCCTCAACGAGAGCCTTGTACAAGGCTACTGGTGATTTCCATGTGCTCATATACAAGATATTACTCCTTTGTTTCTGAGGATCGCAACGCCTTACAGAACGTTCTTTGAATGCCTGCATAATGTGATTGTGGAAGTATTACGCAGGCTTGTTCAATCAATTAAGCCAGGTCTATTTTGACCGCCGGGCGACCATCAATGGTTGTGGTGCATTTTGCGCTGAAACGCGCGATTTCCGGGTATTGACCGCCGCCAACTTTTGGCATCAGACGCGCTGCGAACATCGTTTCTTCTGCATCAGGATTGGCGCGAATGGCTAATTGGGCCATCCACAGCACGTTCCATAAGCGGTCTTCGCTCGGTTCGAAAATATGTTTTTTGGAGTCTTCCCCAGGACGCCAGCGAATCAGCGCAAAAGCCTCACTGGAAAAAATGACGGTGTGAATGAAGCCAGCATCCATGCTGATTTCTTGAGGGACCTCCGTATCCATTTCGACAAAATGAATCGGGGTGGTACGTTGGAAAGATTGCGTGTGCAACATGACAAGGCTCCTTGTAAGGAGCGGGTGGCCCAGGCGGGCCTAATCCCGCAAGGGTAAGAGTGCAGAGAAATTTCTGCAGTTTGAATAGCCCGATAACCGTGAGCGCCGGGGTACAGGGTACCAGAAAGGTTAATGTGCTTTTCTTTATTGATAAACAAAGAAAAGCACACAATCCTTTTGGGATGTGTGCTTGCTTATGAGGGCAGCTTTTGCCGCCGTTTAATTAAGAACAGAACCATGTCACTTGGAACCGTGTTGTATTTTCCTCTGGCGTTCCTGGCGTTCTCCCATGTAGATGATGAATGCGGTCATACCGACGCATCCGCTACAAAGAACCAGGGCCGCATAGAGCAGTGCATTGAATGCATCCATGATTTCCTACCCCTATAAATTAATAATACGCATATCATTATACCACATGAGATACACGCATCGTTCTTAAGGAGCAGGGCCGGCCCAAGCGTCGAGGACGAAGGCGCAACCACGGATGACTACCCAAGCGCCGGCTGCAACGACGGCGGCTTCCATGGTGTTGGAAAACCAGCCAGCAGCAAAAATAGCAACCGCAGAACCGTGAGCAACATGGGTTAAATCCTTAGCCAAACGGCGAGCCGCGAATTTCCAGTCCATGTTAGCCTCCTGGTGCATTGTCCAGACAATGCGAGAGCGTGAACCCATGCGACTGGAATGTGTCTTCCCATACGGGAATACACCCGCATGGGAGAGATAAGTTGATGTGAATAATGAGAGGGAATTAGTCATCCCAACTGAGCGAACCGCCGGTCTGGTATTCCGTTACCCGGGTTTCAAAGAAATTCTTTTCCTTTTTCAGGTCCATCATTTCACTCATCCACGGGAAAGGGTTTTGTATACCGGGATATTGCTGAGGCAAACCGAGTTGTGCCAGGCGCCGATTGCCAATGAATCGGACGTATTCCTTGAATACGTGGGCATTCAGGCCAAGCACGCCGCGCGGCATTGTGTCATCGGCATATGCCGATTCCAGTTCCACCCCGCGACGAATCAGACCAATGATTTCCTGCTGAAAGGCTTCCGTCCATAGGTGTGGATTTTCGGCCTTTAACTGATTGGCCAGGTCAATGCCAAAATTACAATGCATGGATTCATCCCGCAGAATGTATTGATACTGTTCTGCAGAACCCATCATTTTGTTTTGCCGGCCCATTGCCAGAATTTGACTGAAACCTACATAGAAAAAAAGACCTTCCATGATGGCCGCAAAAACGATGATGGAACGCAAGATGGTCTGGTCGTTTTCGAAAGTCCCCGTTTTGAAATGGGGGTCCGCAAGCACATCAATGAATGGCATGAGAAAGGTATCCTTATCCCGTACCGATGGGACCTCGTGATACATATTAAAAATCTCGCCTTCATCCAGGCCCAGACTTTCCACGATGTATTGATAGGCGAAAGTATGAATACTTTCGTCAAAAGCCTGCCGCAACATGAACTGGCGGCATTCCGGCGCAGTAATGTGCCGATAGGTGCCCAGGACAATGTTGTTGGCGGCGAGGCTGTCTGCCGTCACAAAAAATCCGAGATTACGCTTGATAATACGGCGTTCATCGTCCGTGAGGCCCTTGGGATCTTTCCAGAGAGCGATATCACGGGACATCTGAATTTCCTGGGGCATCCAGTGATTGGCGCAGGCGGCGAGATACTTGTCCCAAGCCCACTGATACTTGAAAGGGACCAGTTGATTGACGTCCGCACGCCCATTGATGATACGTTTGTCTTCAAGGTTGACGCGCATTTGAACCTCCTTCCATACTGGCTATCAAGTAGGTGCCAGGCGCTACAGAATAAAGGCGTAGGCCGGCCGCTTTGATGGCTGCACGCGCTTGTTGAATGGTACTAAAAAAATTCTCCCCGCGTATGGAACACGGACTGTCTCCAAAGAAACTGATCCATGCATCATTTACGGGAGACCAGATAAGATGCATTTTACTCATGAGACAACCTCCTTTTGCTGAAACTGTACAACACGCGCAATGACACCAGAACGGCAATGGCCAGTAGAATGATTAGGATGGCATTAGCATGGTGCTTGGAATAAATAGCCAGCACTAACTCCCGAATGGTAATGGTCGCTGCGACATCCAATGCCATGCCCACGTTAATGTGTTGTTTGTGGTCCAGATTAAGCACCACAAAAACCATTTCGAGAACGATTATCGTGTCAAGAACGCGGACAATGGTGCCTTCCGTCATGGCGTCCAGTATGGTGGCATCCCAAATACTGTCGATGACAAAAACCCCCGTTTTAGCTAACAAATAAAAACCCGTACCGAGTAAAAGCAGGGCCATCAACATGGCGATGAAATGCGTACTGCGGATGATGCGATCAGATGTCCTCATCATTGCCGCTACCGTCCACATTGAAATTGGATTCATCCATGCTGTCATGATTGATATTCATGTAGTCGGGCACATCGAAGTTCAGGCAACTGTCATCCAGCACCTGGAAGTCATCGTCTGCGGGTTGTAGAAAATCAACATCTGACAGGGTATTTGCGGGAGGTTCCGTTGGATAGACGGTGCTGGTTGAGGCATTGCGCGGTGCTTTTTGAGGGGCCTTGTTGGAGCTCCGTGGTGCAGAGCGGCGCCGTGGTGCGGGTTTCGAAGCCGCTGAACGTTGGGTTGGTTGGGTTGGCGCATAGGCAGCTGTGGTGACCGTGTGTGGAACCGGAGCCGCCGGAGCCGTTGGTGTTGGGGCAGGTTTTGGGGCTGCCGCTGCGTTTTGTGTGTTCGAAGTTTTCTGTAGCGCAATGTGGCCGATGGTGACCAGGGCAACAAACACGCACAAGAGTATCAAGGCGTAAATCAACATGATTAGGCTCCTTTGAATTCGAGGGAAACGGCCTCGTTCCGTGGTAAAAGCCAAAGAAAGTGTTTATCAAGATGCGGGCCTTGATAAACACTTGCGTCTGGTGTTTCTGGAAAGGGCTTATGCTTAAACGGGACGTTATGGGCGGTAAAGCGGATGAAAGTACTGATTAGTGATGGCTGGATGTGGATGCAGCCATGGCGCAGCCAACGTCAAAAGGCTGAAAGGTGGCGGTTTCAAGTTTGAAGTGCAACACCGCTGTTTAACTGCCTGATTTGCTGTGCCATCACTTCGGCTGGAGTTCGGAATCCCAAGGATTTCCTGGGCCGATTATTGAGTTCCTCCGCTACCTGAGTCAAACGCCGTTGCGAATATTCGGATAAGTCCGTGCCCTTGGGGAAATACTGACGCAGTAGGCCATTCGTATTTTCATTGGTCGGACGCTGCCAGGGGCTATGTGGGTCAGCGAAATAAACACATATGCCCGTATTTCGCTCCAGTTCCTGATGCCGAGCCATTTCGCGGCCCTGATCATAGGTGAGCGTTTGCCGGAAGCTCTTGGGCAGCGTACGCAAACGCCGCGTAAAGCTTTCCAGGATCGCTTCTGCCGTAGCATCCTCCACTCGCGCGAGGATGACGAAGCGACTGCTACGATCCACTAACGTGCCAATAGCACTGGCATTGAATGCCCCCTTGATCAGGTCGCCTTCCCAGTGACCGGGTACTTCGCGAGCTTGTGCTTCCTCCGGGCGCTCACGGATTGAGCGCATGTTCGTGATCCCGCCACGACGGTCTTTACCTCGTGTGCGGGGCTTGCGTTTGCTGTGCCCTCTGCGCAGCCCTGCAATCAATGCCTTGCGCAGTTCACCCGCCGAGTGGGCATAGATAAACTGGTAAATAGTCTCATGAGAGACGTGCCACTGTTTGTCTTCGGGATAGTCCATCCGCAACCTCCCCGCTATCTGCTCCGGTGACCACTTCCTTTGCAGAATAGCGTGTGTCACCGCGAGGGTTAAAGGCGAACCTTCAGTCAACTTCCTGACTCCCTTGCGTCGGCGCCTCTGCGCTTCTTCCCGAGCGCATACGGCGTCATAGGTCTCTTCCACACGACCTCGCTGAATCTCCCGACTGATCGTGCTAGGGCTTCGGCCCAACTGCCTGGCAATGCCACGAATACTCAGCCCCTGATTCAATCCACGCTGTATCTGGTTTCGCTGATCGGGCAACAATTGCCTGTATTTTCTGGCCATCTCTCACCTCCGTCTGCCTTCGACCAGAGGTGTTGCACTTCATTTTAGAGCGCGCCGGTTATCCGAGTGGTTGATAGATCGGAATATGGACCCTGTAAGGATCGGCTGTGAATTTATTTTTTGAAACAGTTTTTAATTCTGTGGCGATATGCTTTGTTGGTCATCAGTTCGTAAGCGAAAGCGCCTAGTATGACGACAATGCCAAAAATGGCGGCATAACCTAAGTCGGCTGTATTACCGCAAAAGATGGCGACACCCGTCACGATAAGAATGCAGTTGCCCAGGAATGTGCCCAGATCAGTCATCAGGTTGACCTTGGCGTTCCGTCAAAACACAAATGACTATGGAGTGTTTTGGTAGGTTTTGTGTGTCTGGTTTGTCTTTGGAGATTCCATTCGTTTCATGCTGTCGGATTTCTCTCTTGACTATGTATGCAACGATACCGACCATTATGGATGCGATAACGATGATGCCAGCACCGCCAACCATTAGACCGTCCGGTATATTCATGATATTGCTCCTGCATACCCAAAGCACGTAGCGTAAGAATGGAACCCGTTTTAGCGGGCTCCATCGGGTTTACTTTTTTGATTTGAAATGATCCGGGTGCTTCATGTACATATAAAGCAGCCACCCGAGTAATATAAAAACATCGACCATAGCGGCATAGCCAATATCCTGTGTGTTGCCAAAGAAAATGGCCATGAACATGATAATCAGTATGCCGTTACCGACGACTTTGGATGCGAAATCCTCATAATCGTTCATTTTCCACTCCTGTGGTCAATGATATCAAAGATAATTGCTACTACGCCTAGCACAAATGTAGCCGTAATACTCACTGGATCTGCCGAGCCTGTTAAGGCCATTTTAGCAAGACCAGCAATAGCTGCATAGGCTGCATGAGTAGCTATTTGCTTGTAGTTCATAACTTGCTCCTTGCCGACAAACGGCGTTAACTGGCGTCCCAAACGAAGAAACACCACGCGCCGCGTCCGGCCTCGTGGGTGTAATACCCACGAGGGGGAACATCTTAAATCCAGCCTTTGGTGATCAGTGCCCGACGAATCGGGACGCTGATGAGATAGCCGGTTGCTATGCACAAGAAAAAAATGAGGAGTATCATGAGAATATCTCCTCGATTTCTGTGAATGTGATAATCACAGGTTTAACCTTGATGTGCGTGGGGATATGGACCGGCTTTTGAATCTTCAAGACCGAATGATCAATCTTGATTTTTTCAGGATGTGCCTGAGCCATGGTGGTGATACCACTAACCATAAAAAGAGCTACAAAGAGCAAGCTTTTCATACCTCTACCTCCTCAATATCTGTGAAGAAACCTTCTCTTTCTCCCCAGATGCTGTTAAACCGTTCCATGGCTTTTTCGGCCTCTTCCCGGTTTTCAAAACGGGCCATCTGACCGGATAGTCGGGTTGTCCCGTTCAGTCCGAATAAAAGCCCGCCTTCACGGTTGGTAACCACATATTGGTTCATGCTGCACCTCCCAAGAGTTGGCGGCGATTTTCGAGGGCTCCCAAGTCCTCACGGACCTGGAGTTCTTCCTTACAGAGTTTTAGAAAAACTCTGCAAGCCCTATTCATGCTGCTGTCGGTGCCGAACTGGCACCTGATTTCGTCTGCTTTGGCATAAATTGCGCCATTACTGGCGCTCTTTAACCAATTTTCAAATATTTTGCGAGGATTATGCATGGTGTATCTCCTAGAAAAAGGGGCACACCATGGCCCCAAAGGGGTAGGTGTACCCCGTTGGGTAAGAAAGCAGACCGGATGGCCTGCTGATGGAATCCCAGCTATGACGCTGCTGGTGGTCGCTCTTGATAAACCACAAGAGTAGGGAATACCGCAGGAACCGTGTTTGTGACAGTTGCTGTGGTATGCTCTCCGTTATGGTAAAACAATTGCTTTAATCATTAGTGAGGTTTTTCATGAAACCAATTTTTGAATTTTGTGAGGCCGCTCAGCGCATCAGAAACCGCAAGGGTGGCAGTGAGATAGAGAAAAATGCTTTATTGGCTATTTTGGAAGGTCGGCCTGATGATGCAGATCGTTTGGTTGACATGATGCGTAAAAGAAATGCGATGAAACTGTCGCTTGTCAAAATGGATTCGAGATAGTATTTCTTGCTCATGAACATGGCTTTTGACGTTGGTTTGTCAAAATATGTCATTGGTTTCTGTTTCTAAAATCAGGTTGGTGATTCTATGGATCCAGCAGAGGTGATGCTTTCTGAAGGAAGTGATATTACTCAGGCTTTTATAGAAGCTGAGGATGGACGCATTTTGTTCACTGGTAATGGCAAGAAATTCTGGTGGCCAAAATTCAGGTATGCAGGGGTTGACCCACGAAAAATCAAAACCAAGACAGATTTACAATATGCCGTACGTCGTGTCGCGGTTATAGCTTTTCGAGAGACGACTGACGAGTCTGAAAAAGATTTACGGATAAAGCGTTTTATGAGTCCTTGTGAGCGCGCGGCATTGAAATGTCTGACAGCCGCACCAGAAGAACTGGTAGCGGCAGTCAATGAGTATGAGCAGGTCAGAAATGACACTAAATGACCTTGTAAACGGAAACCGCTTCTTTATACCGGCGGATATACCGTTTAGATATATTGGATTCTCCATTATCCTGGATCATTCGTTGGAACGCTAAAATAAGCGGTCGTATTTCATCTTTAGATGCACGCATCAGGAAGTCATCCCAATGCCGCTCATCCATGGCAAAAACTTCTTCAATGGTAATCATGGTGTTTCTCCTTTGAGTAAAGGGCACACCATGGCCCCCAATGGAGGTGGTGTAGCCCATTGGGCGGAAAACAGACCGGGTGGCCTGCTGAGTGATTCCCGGCTATAACGCTGCCGGTGGTCGCCTTTGTTGAACCACAAAGGTAAGGAATACCAAAGGGATCGAGCGGATGACGATCGCTGTGGTATTCTGACTTTTGTGGGTTGCTTTTAAGGACTGTTTTATGAAAAGTATGCAGGAATTGTTACAGGAGTGTGGTTTTTCCGATACGCAAGCAAAGGCGCTGCTGGTTGACATGGAGAAAGAATTAGGCAGTTTCTCTTTGCGAACCATTTCGGAAAACCTGATACAAGACACGGATAGCGGAACTTTCAGAATCACGAGAAGGGCTGAGCCAGAGTACGCGCGATTGTTTGCCCTGGCGGGGATGAATATGCATGATTATTTGAGAAACCGTAATACCTTTTTTAAGGCGTTCCGTAGGGCTAATAGTTTAGCGTTTGACAGACTTATCCAATCTGGGCATGGGTCTTGATAATGGGTATGCCAAACCATGAAAGAGGTTGGGATACTTTGTGTGATACACTTCTAATGTAGCATTCACATTGAGAGGTTGATTGCCATGTTGCATTTCGCTGGAAAAACAATTCTTACTGCGCAACAAGAAAAAGAGTTCATCCAACTAGGTGGTACATCTGCTGACAAAGTGGTTTTCAATGAAGCAGAACTTGGGGAAGCGCTTGCAAAATCCATAGAAGCCATTGCCGATGTTGGCAGATATGATGTGCTTGAAAAAATCTATGAGGCAGCAAGAATGGAGAATCCAAACTTGCCGGCCATTGATGACATTGATATGCCCGACTAGGCTATATTCATTTTTAAGATGAGATCCTTCTCAGGATCGTAGCCAGGAGCACGCCGGGCAGCATTTATAATATACTTTAAATCTTTTATCTCATCTTCCGGCATTCCCGATTGATATATGGCGTTTAATGTTTCGTTGGGTGCCTCCAAAGCCATCTTTAGAGCCATATACTTAAGTCCTTTTTGCCTTTTAGCTTCGATGATGTTCATGATGTGTCTCCATTAAATAGAAGGGCACACCATGGCCCTATAGGGTTGGTGTACCCTATAGGGTGGATAGCAGGCTCGATAACCTGCGGATGGAATCCCCGGTATAACGCTCCGGGTAGTCGCTCTTGATAAACCGTAAGAGTAGGGAATATCAAAATATCTTGGTTCTAGGTATTTTGATATTGCTTACGCGCAGTTTTGATAAACCCCAGAATGGTCTGGGGAGTTTCGGAAAATTTATTGCTTTGATTAAGCATCGTTTATCGAATGTACGAGCGCGTCAACATCAACGTCACTATCCATGATGTCCGTAATGTAGCTGTTTTCGCCAATTGGATTACCGCGAAGCTGCTCGGCTTCGGGTATTTCTTCCCATGTTGAATCTCCATTGTCCATTTGTGTTTCGCGGACAAGTAATTCGGCCATTTGCATGCACTGATAAAGACTCATCTTGCCAGTGACATACTGGATGGCCATGTCTGGGTCTACCGCCACCCAAAGCCAAATATTGATTGATTCACTAGGCACGCAATCCATCCAAACAACCAGGTAAAAATCCCCGTTTCCGGTCTGACGCAAGCTAATGAATCTGCGCTGGTGAGTCACCAGATCCTCAATTAACACTGATTCGTTCAAATCAGAAAAATCTTTTTTCATCAAAGTGTCTCCATAGCGATTTGAATCAGCGCGACATGAATATGTCACGCTGATCTGGTAATGATTAACTGGCCTTCTTCTTAGCGGCCTTCTTGATGATTTCAACACGGTCTTTTAACCAGTCATCGTTATGCACAATAAACTCGTTGATGACCGAACCAAGATCGTCAAAATAACAATCTTCACGGATGACGGGTTCCTTACCGTCCTCTTCCAGGGCGACCACATAGGCATCTGCAGCACGGTCCAGAGTGACGGACAAGGTGCCTTTTTGGTTTTCCTGTTCAATATGAAAAACCAGTTTTGGCAAAAGATGCGTGTCCGCATCTTCGGTCACATCAAAGATCTGAACAGGTTTTTTCCATGCACCGGCATCAATTAGTACCTGAGTGATACGGCGGCGCGAATCGGCAGGCAAATTCGCCAGTTGTTCGGCCATATCCTGCAGATATTGTGAAGCATCGGCGGTAATGCCAGGAATTTTAGAGGCTTGTTCTCCGAGATGGTACACCTTGGAGACAAAACCATTTTCGTGCTTCTCTTCAACGGGGTCGCTCAAGCGCTTGCCATCAAAACGGCGTCTTTGATACGGGGTGACTTTCACCTTGTCCCCAACCGAAGGCACCTGGTCAAGGTTGTTCAGGTCAAAGGCAACAAAAATCGCTTTTCGGCCTTCCTGGACAACAACAACATCCTCTTCGATGGCAATGACTTTTCCTTCGACCGCTTGGAAGTCACTCAAACCGAGCATGCTGTTTCCGCCGTTGATGGGGTCGCAAACGCGGTATTGGTATCTGCGAAAATTTCCACCCACGCTGTAGGCGGCACGGCGAATAATGGCAACGGCTTCGCTTTCATTCATAAAAATTCTCCTGTTTAGGTTATGTTGCTGCGGTTAAATGGACTTTCGTAGTGGTCTGCAGCTTCCTGAATAATTGCTGCGATACGAGAGTCACATTGTTGATGGCGACGCATTTCAGCGTGCATGCGCAAACTTTGCGCTGTGGGTAATCCATCTTCCAGGGGCAGATCAATCTCCTGCCCGGTGGTAGCGGCTATATGGGCGTAACGCCCTACCTCGGTATGGTGAATGGTAATTTTCATGGGTTGCTCCTTTTTTGCGGTAGTAAGCGCGCAAATAGGAAGTGAGAATCCTGGATGCCCCAGGTGGCGTGATAATGCCTTATTCCCATAAAGAGAAGCATGGGAATAAGGGCTTGCCAGCGTGAGGCTGGCAAACACTTATTTATGCGTGTTCATTGGTTGGTTGGTTTATTTCTGTGCTGCAATCGCCATGATTTTAGCGATTTCGGCTTTCCACCGTTGCAGTCTTGGCAAATCCAGTCATCCCAGAATGCTTTGTCATCCTGATATTCCTCCTCTGAAATGTCCCAACAGAGAAGAATGCCACAGGTATTGCAGATGGGGGTGACGGCCCCTGGCATTGTGCTGTTTACGCGCGTGATAGCCATAAATGCTCACTTACACTGACCGGCGTTGTAGAAGGATTCTTCAGCGTCTTCGGTCATCAAGCAACCGCATTCAGCGCATTCCTTATACCCAGATTTGGTGAAAAGCGAGTTATGACCGTTAGGGCAAAAGATGAACCGTTTTTCGGGAGAGTCTGGATAGTTCTGCCGAAACTCTTCCAGTTCTTCCTCAAATTCTCGGCTCCATTCTGCATATTCCCGTTCTTCCGAATCGGCGAGTTGCGCCTCGAAAAAACCATCGTCGTACGCCGCGTGAAGCATGACAGGGAGATCATTGGGCCGGGATGTTTTGGTGGTGAAGGCCGCCTTGCCAGCATCGAAAGCCCATGCTTGAGCGGTTTTGATGGCCTGCTCAATTTCGAATGAATCCGCATGGGTCATATTCAGTATGCAAAAGCGTGCATGATGGATAAGGGCTTCGGTCATTTCAAGCATGATCCAGCTCCTTTCCCAGACAGAGGGCTTCGTATCTGGCGTCATCGTAACCTTCCTGGTAGGCCTTACGAAGGTGTGCAGGCAGGTATCCGGGTGCTGAGGACTGTCTTGCACCGGCAGATTGCCCGGCTTTGTAGGCGAAATTTTGTGCGGTGATGAGTTCCCATTCAATGTCATGGAACTCGGCGCTGGTCATGCGCAGAATCAAGAAACGGGCATGATGCATAAGGGCTTCAGTCATTTCAAACATGATCCAGCTCCTTTTCGGGCATCAGGTCCAGGTTCTTTAACCAACCCTGAACCTTGCCGAAACATGCATCGGTAAGGGTCCAGTCAGGCACGCCACCATCGAGGCAGAGGCCGTGCCCAAAAGGGTGATTGTCGAGCAGGGTGGACAGGTTATATCTGGAAACAAATTGCCCCAGATCGGAGAAGAGGTAGCGTGTGTCATAAAACTCAACCATTGGTTCAGTCCTTCCATGAACCAGGCAAAGGTTTCGCCCATAGTGGTCGCCTTGGTGAACAATACGCACGGCCCAGAGAAATTTGTCCATAAACAGCCGGACAGGTAGGTATGTTTTAGTAGTCATGGGTGTCTCCTGTGAAAACGCGAAAGGCAGAGGCCTTTGTGGAAATCCCGGTACGCCCGGGTAGCGTTTAAAAAACAGGATGGCCGCAGAATGCGGGCATGCAGAAACACACCCTAGTGGATAGGCTTCTGCATGCAGATTCTTGGGGATTGCTTAGAGATAGAGTTTGTTTTCTAGAGAAAAGACAAAGCATCCCTAGAAACGGAATGCCCGTTTTTTGAAAGCGCCCATATGAAACGGCTCTTGCGCCTGGTGTAACGCCGCCCGAGCCAGAAAAGGGCGACACCATGACTAAATATATCATGGTGTCGGTGATTGTCAATTGTGTTGCCATGTGGTAAAGCAACGGGCATCTTATGCTTTAGACAGGAAGCAAAATTCCGGCAAAGCATTCTTCAGAGAGTGCTTTTTCACATACAGACAGGAGAACTTTGACAGCGAGGTTTTTCATCCCGTTAGGCCCTAGATCATAGTTTTCAGGCTGTGCCAGGGCTTTTGTGTATTCCGCACCAAAAGGTTCAGCGATTTCATAATAGAACAATACACCGTCGAAATAAGGCTCTCCCATGTAGAAAATGGCATCCAGAAATGCGCTGTGGCAAACGATCTTGCTGACCAATTCACTCTGACCAGATGTGCTTGTTAGGGTGTCTTTTTGCTCATTCGTTAGCTTTTCAAATGTGTTGACGAATCCCATGGTTATATATGCCACGGTCAAAGGGTCTCTGTCATCAGAAGTCATGTAATCCAGTCCTAATTCTCGCCAGATTGCATCACTACCTGTGACCTCTGGCAGATGTAATTTATTGACCTCATCTGCCTGGAAACGGGTGGCTTCTTCGATAATCGTCCATCCTTTTTCGTTGGACCAATAACCACATTCATCGTTTGAAACCGCTTCGTTTGGGGAGTAAGCTACTACATATTTTTTTGTCATAAATAAATCCTCTTTTTGCTGATAGCCGTTTTACACGGCTGGTAATATCGGTTTTATTGAGAGAACATCCCCCACAAAGATGTTTGTGGGGGGGTGTTGGGTTTAACTGGGTCCGCAACTATCCCCGAAAGCACCGGGAGGCAGTTCCCAATGGTTCAGCACAATCGGTTCTTCGTAATAATCCCGCATGGCGATGCCTGCGTAAGAACCTTTACTTGTTGGGTAGGGGGTGCCTTTTTTGATGCGTTCCTTGATGGGGTAAACACGATGGATCGTGCAACCGAAACGCTCTTCGTAGTACATCAAGCTTTCGGTGCCATCAGGGTCCATCGCATGTACGGTTGCCCATTGGTTGTCATTACCAAAGATGCATTTCATGCAACTGGTTCGGCAAAAGCCAAGATGGTATGCAGGATGTGGATTGATCTGATATTTCTGGATTATGTCCCACACGGCTTTTTCATCCAGGTGATGAACAGGGCGCCAATGGTCGATGTGCCGTGCCTTCTTGCCATTCCGACAGTCTGCACGATGCACTTCCATCGTCGCATATTTTGCTCTGGCTGGGGATTCTTCGGCGCGTTCGCCGGTTATAAAGAGCGTTTTACTGTGCTCGAAACGCGGATCCGTGCGCAAAGCAGATGCGGCCACGTCAATTTTGAGGTAGGCACTACACCAGCGGACACTGAGGTTGGCAGACACTTGTGGAAATTTCATGCGCGTGCCGTCAGGCCCGTTGCCACCAGAGGACACAAGACCGTTTGGTGTTTCCGCATAGGTCTTGGCCGTAGGTGTTTGGTCGCGCAACATTTCACGCTTGAAACCACCATCTTTCCAGGAAAAATAAATGGGGATGCCGAAGTGTTTAGCTACAGCCCGACAATAGCTTTCCGTGATGGGCCAATCCATGAAATGACTGCCACCTGATTTACCATCAATCAGGTGGTGCCACAATTCGATTTTGCTGCGCGATTCTTGGCTTATTTCCAGAACTGTTAACAAGCAGGCCAGGGAATCTTTGCCGCCCGAGAAACCAATGACAATACGGTCATAGTCGGCAAAGTTGGGATGCTGACAGGATAGGGCTTCCATGATGCTTCACCCGGCCAGGCAGTGATGTATCGCTACCAATGGCCAAGCGGGGTAACCATGTAGGCATTTTCCGTCAGGCTCAATGTTTTCACATCCATCCGTTGCTTCAGCAACACCGTTTCTTTCCATGGCGCTGATAACGTCAAAGCACGGAATCATGCCGCGTTTGAGTGTCACCCAATATCCACCACTGTGATCATTCATGCGGTGCGCGATGTACGCTTCCACAGAAACACCTTCCTTAATTTTGCGATATTCCTGCCATTTCCCAGAAACGATATTGCGCCTGAGCACTTTTCGGTCAGACCGGATCAATAAAGCTGTTCCAGTTTTCATGTTAAATATCCGCGCCACTTCAGACGCGGACTGCGTATGACACTTGGCCATTATGGTCTCCTTGAGGTTGTAGTCCCGTTTATGGACTAAATATGGTGAAGATCAGCGTCAGTCTGTAATGATGCCTGGTGTTCCCAGTAATCATCCCATTGCTGTTGTTCCAATTCAGGGGGATCTTCAAAACACCCACAAGGGCAGGTGTCGGAAGTGAGTCCATGGCAGCAATATTCGCTACCTAATTCATCGTCGTTTTCCTCGCAGTAATAGCCCTGTTGTTTGGCGATAGCGATGGCGGCTTCTGTATCTTCTACAGACATCATCTCTACCCAACCGTCAAAATTGGTGTGGAAAAGTGTGCCCCAGACGATATCGGACTGACCACAACCGCGTGTAGCGATAGCAGCAAATTTTTCAATTTGCTGAGTGAGTTCCTCATGATTCATAGAGTTTTCTCCAAGAAAAAGCGCATGGACTTTTCAGTGCATGCGCTTTGTAATGTGGTGAAGCGAAAGCTTGGTTATGTGTTATTCCTCATCAGAAAATTCACAACCAAAATGCGACGCGGCGAACCATGCCCAATCATGATCGGTGTTGCTCACCAGCTGACCATTTCGAGGCCAATTTCAGCGACTCGGTTTTTGGCTACATCGTTTAATTCACTCATGGTTGCTCCTTGTTGAGAAAAGCAGCTTGTTAGGCTGCGCTTTGTTGCTGCTGTATGCATTCACGCGCAAAGACCATTGCTTCATCAATAACGGACTGTGGCACATAGCTGTAATGACTGAGAGTTTCTCCACTCTCTGCAGCCTTGCAAATAGAGGTGTTATAGAGCTTGCCATCCTCTTTTCGGCGACCACCCCAGGTGTCTTGTTTTTTGATGCGCACATCGAATTTTCCTGGACGATCTGTAAAAATACTCCCAGAAAATACAATCAAAAATTTTCCGCAGGAAGACCACTTTTCCTTAATCATTCAGCACCTCCACGGTTTTTGTGTTTGGACTTGCGGCTGTAAGCTTTGGCGTTTTTCTCCACCCGGGTAGGGTGGATACCAAAGCGCGGTTTGAGGCGAGGTAACTCGCCTTTCACGATGACTTTATTCATCTTCAATCTCCTGTTCAAGACGATCATAAATCTCGTCAAGTTGGCTGATGGCGACTTCAATACGCCGTTCGGCTTCCGCCTGAGAGTCGCAATCGTCGCCCAGTTCGCGCATGATGAAGGTAAACAGTCCGTCACCGGCTTGCTCCACTTCATCCATGGTGGTCATCTCGGCATATTCGCCCTCTTCATAAATTCTGAGGACGGCTTTTTGGTAGGGATTAAACATTGTCATACTCCTTTTATGGGGTGATTGACCATGCAGGGCATGGTGAGGGGTATTGGCCTGCTGCTGATAGGCCAATAGATTCAATCGGCGTGGGCCGCCGTTGCCTTAAAAAGGTGCTTTGAGTAGCGGTAGGGGCTACTCAAAACACCCTATGCAAAAGCGTAGGGTGTTTTTTATGACTAAAAATTATACAAAATATGTTTGTAGCTATCCAAAAGTCCTGCAGAAAAAAGGGCCTCATGAAGCTCATCGCTAACACGATCTTTGCTCATGTTCATGTCATCGAACCGATTAATGATGGTAAGTTGAATGGCATGACTGATGATGTCGGATATCTGATCCGTGGAAAGGGATACTTTTTTAGTACCATTCTCCATAATCAGTTCGTCGTCAAACGTGCTAATTGGGATTTCAATTTCGTCTTGCATGGTTTTCTCCTGAAATAGAGAGGTGACATAAGCGCCATCCTCTGGCGCTTATCTTTTGGGTTGCTTACAGCTTGGAAACATCCAGAATGTAGTCGGCCATTTCCCATAGTTCCGGGGTCTGACTGACAAAATACTCACGGGTGTAACCACCCAACTTGAGCACTTCCCGCTTCATGTGCATGAAACGGCGCTTGCGGTCGGGGTCCAAGGCGCCATCGGCTTCATCGGTAAAAAGTGTGGCGTATTGCTGACCGGATTCCTTGGCCAGGAACAGGGCAATGGCCCGGGTCATGGCTTCATTAATCCAGACGCGCTCGCCGCCTGACATTTTTTCAACGCTCTTGGATTCCTGCGTTTCCGCATCGAACACCGCAATATCAAAACCTTCGCGGTCTTCGCCCTTGGCATTGGTGGTTTGGGTCTGGATAGATACCGTAAAACGCGGTCCATAACAGGCCATCAACAAATCATTGGCATACGCCGACAGGGTTGGCCCTACATCGTCAATGGACAGCGCGATAATGCCATCATTGCCGAAGGCTTTGATGAACATTTCCCAGTGCCTCATTTCCTCTCCCATCCGGTTTACCTGGTCTTGGAGCGCGGATATGTCGTTCGCTGCGGAAAGCAGGGATTGCGCTTGCGCCTTGGCATCAATCAAGCGGTTCTGGCTTTGCTGGATAGCCGTTTCTATCCTTTCCAGGGTATCACTTGCCAATTTGCAGGCGCTTTCTCTCTCTGCTTTTGACTGTATATCCGGCAGAACGATGGCGGACAATTCTGTGACAATCCGTTGAATTTCCGCATCCAGATTCGCCGTCTCTTCTGCAAATTCCTGGGGTAAGGCGGTGATTGCCGCTTGAAATGCGGTGGTTGCCTGGGCTTTGCGCGCGGTTTTTTCGGCCTGCTCGCGCTGTTTAGCCGCGAGCGTTTCTGACCATTGCGCCAACTGTTTTTCAGCCTGTTCCAGCAGTGATGCTTCCATCACTAAAGGATGGATACTGGCCAGGGTCGATTGTATGGCCTTTAACCGGTTTTTGCAGGCGACCAGCTCCGGATCCTCGGCGGAGGCCGCTGTTAAAGCGGCCCGTTTTTGGTCCAGTGCTTCTTTCGCCGCACGATATTTTTCCCGCAACGTCGATATCTGGATGGTGATGGGCTGGATTTTCTCGCCCGCAGCGCGGGCATCCGCCAACAATTTACAGCGTTGCGCCAGGTCCGTACCCGAACAGGGGACTTCCTGAATCAAGGCCGATTGGCGTTCTGCATCGGCTTTTTCCCGCGACAGGTTTTCGCCGTTGGCCTTGATGACGCTGAGATCCTGGGCTTGTTGGGTGATGGTGTTTTGCAATGCCTGAGCATGCGCAATTTGCGCGGATAAGGCCGACTCCCTTTTTTCAATCTCTTGCTGGGTATGCTCCATTTGCACGCGTAAAGCCTGTTCCTGCTGAACAGCGTCTTGAATGGACTTCGCCCGAGATTGCAAATCCTGGAGCTTTTGTATTTCCGCTTCAGCTGTCTCCATGGACTTTTGCAGAGAGAGGATATCCCGCTCCAGGCTGATGGTTTCCCGTTGATGCTCGGATTCCAGTTGCTGTTGCTTTTGTACCTGTTGCGCCTGCAATTTACGCAGACGCTCTTCCAGGTGGGCTTTGCTTTGTTCCAGACTGGCTTTGCGGGCAATGACGCTTTCGCTTTGCTGGATTTGTGCCGTGATGGCCGCCAATTGCCGCTCCGCTTCGCGCAGCTGCGTATGGGCGGTCTGCTTTTCGGTCTGTAGTTGCGCAATGGTGTTTTCCATTTCGCTGACTTGATGCAGAGCGGCTTCGTGTTGGCGTTTGGCCATTTGGGCCATACCCAGTTTTTCCTGTTGCGTGGACAATTCTGCCTTGAGCAGGTTTTTGACCTGGGCCGCCTTTTTGCCGAGTTCCTTGATGGAATCCAGGCCGAGTAACTCCGCCATGAGTCCCTTGATTTCGGCATTACCATAACTGGAAATGGGTTTGCGATTTTGCGCGGAGAAAACGCTGGTGAAAAAGGTGTCCGGACTGCCGAGAATGCTTTCCAGCACTTTATCGTAGGTATCCGTTTTCCCATCGCTGACGAGGTTGCCGTTTGCGGCCGGTTCGCTATTGTCGTTTTCATCCAGCACAAAAAGATAGGCTTCTGTCTTGCGACGTTTGCCGTTCTGGAATTTGAATAAAGACCGATAGCGAATGCCAGCATGCTCCCAAAAAAGTTCCTTGCAGGCTTCCTCACTACTGAGTTGTTCATAAAAACTGAAGGCGTTCGGGCTGTAAGAGCCGCCGGCCCTGGAGGGCATGATGCGATACGGGTGTAAGTTGTCCATGATGGTGGACTTTCCAGACCCATTAGGCCCAACCAGGGCGACTAGCAGGCCCGCAGAAAGATCGGGCAGATCCAACGTGAGTTTGTCCCGTTTCCGGCCCGAGTAAATGCCGGCGAACCCTTCAAGAGTGAGTTTCAGCGGATTCATCAGTTTGCGCGGGAAACCCCGGCATTCATGCCGGGGGTGGATAGCGCGGCGGTCGATGACCGCCCCATTCCCGCATCTCCTTTTAAGTATGCGCTACGCAGTGAAACTTCCAAGCATTGAACGTGAGAAACCGGCATTCTGCTGGTTTCGCTTTTTGTGTGAGTCGTTTTCCATTTTCGATGCAATGCAGGCTGATTCGGTCTTTCAGAATTCCGCCGACATAGGCCAGTCCCCATTTGGCATGACGCACCAGAGAGCCGCGCTTGAAGCCGTGGCTGCGGGTGCCGCCGTAGGGTAGCCGTTCACCGCCTTTTTGCGGTTGCAGACGGTGTAGTTGCCGACGATGTAACCGAATCGGTTGGATGCAGAGCAGATCCCGATTGTCCGGAGATTCCACTCCACCCACAATGTCCCAGGCGATTACCCAGGAATCCACACAATGCGCAGCGAAGGTCTCTGCGAGTTTATTGCTGGTCTTTTTCAATCCCAGCCTGTCCCGCAGCGTCTTCGTTTCGAATCCAGCCCGCAGATGCAAGGTCACGCCCATGTGCCGGATTTCTTCGTAGAACCAGTCCTTGCCTACTTGCAGAGGCGAAAAGGACACATTCCATTTCCGTTTACCTTTTCGGGTAGCCGCCTGCACATCTTCTACGCCAATATCCGTTACTGGAAATAAGGCGCAGAGCCAGTGGAGCACCCGCAACTTCCAGCCCCAACGGGCCTTTGTTGAGGGCGGTATCCGGTTTTCTTTACGCATCATGGCGTTGGCAGGTCCCGGCTTGCGACACGGGGTCTTACGAAATCGCCGCCCGCGCCGCATTTCGGATCGGGTTTTCACCGCATCCTTGACCTGGGTGACGGCTTCTGTCTGTATGTTCAGATAAGTGTGCGCCCGTGACTTGACGGTAAACCCTTCCCGTTTGGAACCCGGATCCACAGCAGCCACGACGGACTGCGTTTTCTGACCGGATGGCGCACGGTTCAGGCGTATGCAGAACACGCCCTTTTTGAAAAAAGGCGTGGCCTCTCCGCGCTGTATCCACCGTCGTGCCCGCGAAGGCGTTGTCGGCATCAACGGTGTTTTTCCGTCCCGGTCCATGACCGGAACGAACACCGTTTTTCCTGTTTTTTGAGATTGCTGATTCATAAATTCTCCTATAACAATAAGCCGGTTCTTGCGAACCGTGTGTACACCTCTTCGCCACTATCCGTCGTCTTGCGCAGGAATGAGAGGGGTGTTCCTACTACGACTTGCGGCACCACCCGCGACGGCTCAGTTGCATTCCAACGTCCCTGCTTTCGCAGTTACGCACCGCATGACTCCACGGTCTTTGCCAGGCTAGTCTTTCGCACCAGAAACTGCTTGGTTCCTGCCACAAACCCTGTTGGTTTCAAGGCTTGCAACAAGCCCCGTCCTTTAGGGCGGGCTACTTGACAATAAAAAACTCCTTGTGGGGTAATCAGTGGGTTGAAGGTGAAAAAGCACCTTGTAAGAAGCCGTTTTTATCGGGTGCCACCCGACTGCGCGAGGCAGGTAAAGGGAGTTTTTGGGCGATACGCGTGGGCATACCGTCTAAAAACTCCCCCAGGGCTTCAGCAAGGCAGCTGAAGCAGGGGAGTCGGGGAGAGGGCTTTATTTAGCCGTTATAAGGGGCAATGATCATAGAGGGCGAGGCCACAAAGCGATCATCGTCATCGTAGGAAAGTTTCAAGGGGTTAGAATTGGACATATCCAATCTACCCAGATGAAACACGCCATTGTTGCCATGTTTGCGGCAAAACCCGAGAAAGGCATAAACGGGCGCGCTGGGGGTGAATGTCTGGTAAGGGCTGTGGGTTTCCACCTCAAACTCACTTTTGGATTCACCACGATCGTTGTTCATGAACAGACTCAAGATGTTGTCTTCGGAAACTTTCAAGGTGACCACGTTTTGCTTGTCACTACTAATGGATGTGGAGATATCCAGGCTTTCGGTCATGGCCTCATTATCCAGAATTGTGCAAAGCGTTACGGATTCGGCATTCAACATGCGATCCCAGGCAACCGGCTTGGGGTGAGCCACTTTTTGTGTATGAATGTTCCAGGTATTGCCTACATCCGAAAAGATGAGGTCATTCTCGGTGAAGTGTATCTGGATGCGTTCTACATCAAAATGCTTGAACGCTTTCAACAAGGATTGGGCCGTTTTGATAGGAACGACCGCCGCATCCTCATGCTTTCCACCGTCAGTTTTCAACGTATCCATCTTGATGGCGCTATGGCTGAAAATTTTTCCGTCTGTGGAATAGACGTGCAAATCGCCAAGATATGGGTGGAAATAGACCCCGAGAGATTCAGCGACGCCATTATTGCCGACAACGGCCAGGGCCAAGGCGGCTTGCAGTGTTGTGGCATCTACTTCGGTGCTCAACAAGGTATCTCCAATCGGCACGGCCAATGGGAAAGAATCTATCGAAATGGTGACCGCCTTCATGGAGGACCGGCCAGAACGTATTCTGGCTATCTGATTATCCACCTGGATACTCACGGTGTCACTATTGGATGCCCCCAAAAAGCGCACACATTCATTTCTGGGCAGGCAAAAGCCTTTATCGCCCATCGTGTTTTCGGTGACGGGCAACGAGATTCTGGCCTGTATCGGTCCAGACTGCACATGGACCATAATGTTCTCCGCCGTGTCAGGCGAGAGCGCCAGAAAATACTCAGGTTTAAAATCAAACCCATTTTCGCCAAGGATAGCGGCTATCTTGGCCACACTTAAAAAATCATCGTGATTGATCTTCATCATATCTCCTTAAAAAAGATCGAGCAGGTCAACTTCCTGCTGGGGTGTTTGTTTCTTTGCGTTCCGGGTTTCCACAGGATGGTCGGCCGGCTTGTCAGGATGCGTTACAGCGTCCATTACATCGGGCGTTACCGGCGTTACATCAGGCGTTACATCAGGCGTTACATCAGGCGTTACATCAGGCGTTACATCAGGCGTTACATCAGGCGTTACATCAGGCGTTACATCAGGCGTTACATGCGTTACACCTGGCGTTACCGGCATTACATCGGGCGTTACCGAAACCGGATTGTCTGTTACGGATACTGCAGGCCCGTTATCAGCGGATGTTGGGGGAACCGGTGGTTTCCCGTGCATCAGATCGCTCGCTATGGTCTCTGCATCGTCGTTGACCAATAAGGGCAATCGACCGACCAGAGGGGCCGCCTCGCAATGGGTGTTTTCACACCATTTGCGCAGTTTTTCTTCGAGCGTTTTGCTCTGGCTGATACCTTGTGCGCGGACCCGCACGACAGGAATAATGCGACCTTCAATCTTGACGGATTTGGCGCCGGCCTGTTCCACGATTTTTTGCAAACTATCGCGGTCCACGGTATGACGCTGGTCTTCCGGAATGTTGTAGCGGATACGGACAAAAGCCCCCGGGTTTTCCCCGACCACTTTCTGTATCTCCGCAACGTCCGGTGCTGCTTCAAAATCGATATGCAAGAGTTGCTTTGCCGGAGCAGGCATCAGCATACAGGCGGCATTGCGATAATCGATCTCCCAAAACAGCCAGCCTTTGTCGCCTTCTTCACCAAAATGCAGACGACCAATGGAACCTGGGTAGGCAATGCGTTGTGTGCCATATTGCGGCAATGCGTTTTCCCAGACCTGGTGTTTGTGGATGTGACCGAGCATGTAAGCCTGTACTTTACTGGCAAACAGGCTTCCCGTTGTGAATTCATGATCGAATCCAATCATTGGGACCCCATGCTCTGTGAGGCAACCATGCACCGTGCCGTGCGAAACCCCGATGGTCGGGATATGCTTTTCCCGGGCCACGGTGTTTATGGGTGCGAAGGCCGACAACAATTCGGCCAATACATCTCCCAGTGCAGCATGATCGTCTGCCGCAATGGCGGAGACCATTTCTGCTTTGTTCACGGTCGGCAGGCAAGAAAACAAGGCCTTGGTATTTTTGGGTAAGGTTTCCTCGGTAAACACAAAATGGGGAGTTTCCCCAGAGAGAGAACTGACCCAGGCATTGTCTTCGGTAAGAGCGACCTGTTGAATATCGGTCGCCACAAAAATCGGGTATTTGCCGCCCACATACTGAAACACTTCGAGCGTACCCAATGGTTCATGGAAAAAGGTGCCCTGCAACATCAGTACCGGACAATGATTGGACAGGGTGTGAATGCGTTCCGAGAGTCTCTGCACGGACAAACTATGCAGATCGACCCGGTGGTCCGTGGAATCGCCGCTGATAACGGCCACTTCCACGCCTTCCTCAATGGCCGCTTCGACGGCTGCAGAGAAGCAACGATCCACCTCGTCCAGATGTTCAGGACAATAGTGTAGGTCGGAGAATTGGGCGATCTTCATAGCCCGTCCTCCACCACGCAACCTTCCCTCCAAAAGTTGTTGAGATACAGTCTGAGGATAGGACCTCTGACATCTTCGACAATTTTGTAGCGGAGGGCCAAGCGGTCGCAGAGATTTTTAATCTCCGCTTCCGTCTTGCTGAGTTGCGCAGCCATGGGTGCGCCGTTTACTTGGCGGAGCAGGTTCTTTCGGTACTTTTTCCCCAAAAGAATAAACCGCCCCGCCAAGCGGGATGCATTGGCGTTATCCACGCGCAATGTCTCCGCCAGGGCAGTGGTGAGTCCTTGTTTGTTCATGATGGATTTCTCCTCTGGTATAATGAAATGAATGGAAGCAGGAATGACCACAGCAAGGAGTTTCAAATGTCTGCAAGAATGCAAGTTATCGAAAACCCCAGTACCGATAGTCCGGAAATCTCAGGGGCCAAATATTGGACGCAACAGCTAATACGCGTGATGAAGAATCCGGACGATAAAGCGGCTTACGAATACCTCAAGAGAGATTACGAAATGGGTAAATGCGGGCGCCCGAAGCCGAAGCTGGTGTATGCTTCGCCTGCTGACGCTGGCGTTGACGCTGGTCGCTAAGATACAGGTCATACCGCGCATCCAATTCTTCATCGATTTTTTTCAACAATTTCTTGGTGTCGCGCATGAGTTCTGCATCTACCGAAATGGGATGACGCAAAAGCTCGCGTAATTGGTCCTTCATTACCAGGAGTTCGCCATTATTGGCGCTCTGGATTTTGGACATAACAAACTGATAGGTGCCTTTACTTAACATGGGATATGTCTCCTTTTGCAATGAAAAGGGACTAAATCCCCCATAGGGATTTGTCCCTATAGGGTGAGTAAAAAGACTGTTTTTACCGGGTGCCGCCCGGCCCAATAAATGGGGAGAAAGCAGGATTTTCTTTTACCAAAAAGCGCGAAAAGCCCCGGCGTTCAGGCCGGGGATGGATAGCGCGGCGGCGAGACGGCTCAACGCCGTCGAAGCCGTCTGTCTACCGATAGATTTTGCCATCCAATGACTGTCACTGTATAATTATACACCATGCTGATTCGCAAAGCCGTGCGCTACCGTCTCGAAACCACTCCGGAGCAGGACAATCTTCTGGCCCGTGCGGTCGGCTGCGTGCGCTTCGTCTGGAACCGGGCGCTGGCCGTGCAGAAGAGCTATCTCGATCAACATTGCGGCACCCTGAATTATGCCGGTCTGTGCGAACTACTCACGTCCTGGCGCAATTCGGAAGCCTTTGGGTTTCTCGCAGAATCCCCGTCGATGCCGCAACAGCAGACCCTCAGATATCTGACGCAGGCGTTGAAAGAGGCATTTAATAAGAACTCGGTCAAAAAATTCCCGAATTTCAAAAAGAAGTTCGTCCACGACAGCATGCGCTACCCAGAACCGGGCCATATTCACTTTGATCTGAATCCCGTTGATCGGGATGGCCGTAAGGTGCTCCCCAAAATCTTCCTGCCGTGTATTGGCTGGGTGAAATTTCGCAAATCCTGCATCATTGGCGGCGAAATCCGCAATGTCACCGTCAGCCGGTCGGGTGGTCACTGGTATGTCGCCATACAGACCGAAAAAGAAGTGCCGGACCCCGTGCATCCCTCCACTACAGCGGTCGGTGGCGACCGGGGAGTAGCGAACCTGCTTACATTGTCCGATGGCACCATGTTTCTGCCAGTAACCGCCTATCGGGATTTGCAGAAGAAACTAGCGCGGGAGCAAAGAAAGCTCGCGCACAAAGTGAAGTTTTCGGCCAACTGGAAGAAACAGAAGGCCAAAATTACGCGATTGCACCAGCGTATCGCGGAAATACGGAAAAACGTGCTTCATCAGGTCAGCACCACCATCAGCAAAAACCACGCGGTCGTGGTGCTGGAAGACCTGAATGTGCGGAACATGACGGCATCCGCAAAGGGTACCGTGGATAAACCCGGACGCAATATCCGGCAGAAATCAGGATTGAACAAATCCATCCTTGATCAGGGATGGGGCCTACTCAAACGGATACTGGACTATAAGCTCCAGTGGGCCGGTGGCATGCTATTTTTGGTGAATCCGGCCTATACCTCGCAGACCTGTTCGGTTTGTGGTGTGGTGGATGCCGGAAATCGCCCCGATCAGGCGGTATTTCGCTGCCTGCACTGTGGGCATGAAGCACATGCCGACGTGAATGCGGCACAGAACATCCTCGCAAGAGGACTAGCAACCTCACATGGGGTTGCGTCAACGGCAGGGCTTGTCGGGGTAGTCTGTTCTCCAGAGTAACGGGGAGTTGCATTGTCTCAAAAGAGGTAATGCAATCGAAGCGGCTGAGGTAGGGCCGCTGCTGGCAGAAAGGAATCCTCGTCCTTCAGGGCGAGGAGGATGTCAAAGGATCAAAAGGCGTAACCTCTTCCATGTTGTTTCGCTCGGTCATGTTTGTGCTAAACAAAACTACAGGAGAAATCGCCTGTAAAAGAAAATTGTATTTCAGGAAATTTCACCCCACATTGGTTATTGTGGAGTGAAATATTTGGGGGGTTAAAACTTTATAATGGAAATTACCGCCAGAATGATAGCGGTCTGGCTGATGCCTACGCCAATGACCCATCGGATGACGGATATATGCGAATCATTGATTTCTTTCCGTAGTTCAGTTTTGACATCGACGATTTCTTTCCGTAGTTCAGTTTTGACATCGACGATTTCTTTTCGCAGTTCTGTTTTGACATTATCAGCAGACGACGCAATTTCTGCGCGTAAGGTTTTCTCCGAAGCCTGAATCTCTGCCCGCAGTGCGTCGGCAGTGGAGGCGATTTCTCCCCGTAGGGTTTTCTCCGTAGCCTGAATCTCTGCACGCAGTGACTCAGCAGTAGAGGCGATTTCTCCCCGCAAGGCTTTCTCCGTAGCCTGTATGTCTGCCCGCAGAACCGTTTCAGTTTGAGAGAGATCGTCCTTAGTAGCTGATGTGTCGGTGAGTCCCTCATTAATGGCCAACGTCAAGGCTTCTGCCTGGTCTCTGGTCATGCCAGCATCAGTTAGGCGTTTGGAAACTGCCAATGTATTGAGCATGGGGCCTCCCATGATGTACCTCCTTTTTAGGATAATCCTGAAATGAAAAAATGCAATGGATGGGCTGGATATGCGCGATATTGGAGCAATATCCGGCGTGTGATTAGGCCGTTTTGACCGGGTGCCGCCCGGGTGGTTTTCCACAAAAAATCTGTGCGCATACTTGCTTGCAGGTATCCGCACAAATTTTTTGGAAAAAGGCCCCCGAAGGGGCCGCAGTGGGTTATGGGAAGAATTAGGCGCTTTCGGTATTCCGTTGCCTTTCTTCGAAAATGACATTGTTGACTTCGGCAATATAGCCTTCCACATCGTCTGATTCCAAAGCCTGTTTCAGCTCATGAACCATGGCATTCAGATGCTTGAGCGTTTTGCCCCAATTTGTTCCAAATCGGGCATTGCCGTATTCCAGCAGATCGACAGGATTCAATCCTACCTGTTTGCACAAGCGAGATGCTTGCTGGCGCAGGGGGGCAATGTCTTCTGTGTTTTCTGTGGGCTGTGCTGCTTCCGGCGCGGGCGCGGGCTCAGAAGCCGTTTGCTCGGGCTGGTGGTCAGAGGGTGCCGCTTCTGGTATAGGTGCGGCAGATGGTTGTTCCGCCGGTACCACGGACTCTGCTCTGGCCTGAGCCATATCCACTACATTGCTGGATACGAAGTCTTCTGGCCGTAGAGCGGGTTGATGTTCCAGGGCAGCCGGGGCTTGCGCTGCACCTTGCGGCAAGAATGCCGTTGATAATTTGCGGTGTTTTTCCGCAACAGCGTCAGCCATGGCCAGCAAATGCGCTAACTCCGCTTTGCAATTGAGATGCGCGATAATTTGGGGGACCATTTCTGTATCCCCTTCATCGGTCATGTGCTTTACTTTTTCGCGCACCTTGGTCATCCAAAATATGGGTTGGCCTTTCCATCCCATCTGGACTTCCACGGGCACTTTGCCGCCACAAAGTGCGGCGGTGTATCTCAAGGTGTTCTCAATGTCATCGACGGCATAGAAGCTCCCCGTAGGGATTTCTACCAATTCCGCTGTCATTTTTTCCCCAGGAATCATGACGTGGATTTTTGAGCGGACATTGCATTCCCGTTTTTGGTATTCCGGACAATGTTCCGGATCACAGTGTCCACGCACCTTGTCTTTACGGCCGCCATAAATGCGTATGGCACGTCCATTAACTTTCGGGACATCATCTTTGGTGATACAGAGGACGTCACCGTTCCCATTGATTTCGGAATGGTACTTGAGGCCTTTTGCCGTATAGCACTCCATTCGCGTCATCACCATCTGTGCGGGATCCGAATGGGGGAAAACAACTGGAAACTCGTAGAGCTTTTTTACCAGATCCCCTTCCCGTTGTTCGCCGTACAAATCGAGTATCCGTTTCGCTGTTTCCGGGTTCTTGAATTCCCCCGGCCAAACAGAAAAAAACGGTTCATTCTTGGGAACCAATGCGTGTTTAAATCCCGCCTTGGTCAGCGCGGAATCAATAGCCGGGTATCCAACGCCCGCCAAAATACCACGTTCCACAATTTGTTTGGCTTTGGGGTCTGTAATAGACCGCTTCAGGACCTTGGTCCCTGGGCGGATTCTACCGATAACTTTCAACATCATGCCCTCCATGTGCATAGGCACCCCGTCAATCCATCTGGGGTGCTTATACAAAAAATACAAATAAACAACAAGTTACCGCTCAAAATGGGATATCATCGTCAAATTCTGAGTAGTTTGTGTTTCCCGTGTTACCGCCGCCAAACGGATCTTCCGGCGGCTGACTACTCCGGTTATTGGATGGGGCGTTGTTCGCACGCTGCTGTTGAGGCTGGCGGTCATTGCCACTGTTGGCACCACCGTCATTGCGCGGCCCGACTAGCTGCAGGCGGTCACCGAGGATTTCGGTGGTATAGCGCTCCTGACCTTCCTTGTCGGTCCACTTGCGGGTCTGTAGTTTGCCTTCCACAAAAGCCATGCTGCCCTTGCGCAGGTATTCGCCCGCGATTTCGGCGACACGTCCAAAGAGCACGACACGGTGCCATTCGGTACGTTCCTGTTTATTCCCTTCGCGGTCCTTGAAATTTTCCGAGGTGGCCACATTGAAATTGGCGATAGCCTTACCGTCCGGCATGTAGCGCATCTCCGGGTCTTTCCCGAGATGGCCTAAGATTATGACTTTGTTAACACCAGCCATGGAATACTCCTTTTTTTGAGTGAGTTATTGAAAAAAGGCAAAGAGAAGCCGTTGGGTCTTTTTCAGAGTGAAAAAAACCGGATATGAGGTGCGCCCATATGAAACGGCTCTTGCGCGAGTAACAATCCCCGAGCCAGAAAAGGGGACTGTGTTTTGAGTTCGGGATGTCGCCCGTACCTATAAACAGGACCAGTCTAACGGGGGAAATAGAGGTGGGTGCCATCATTAAGGGGCTTTTTTCGCGTTTTTTCAGATTGTTTAGAGACCGTTGCCGATGCCGGGAACAGGTTCCAGTCCCTGCTTTACCGGTAAATCGTGTGTACATATTAAAAAACACCGTATTTTGCCGGATTATGATGGCCTTTTAGAAATGAAATGGCGGGATGATAACGAGGGTGTAAGGCTGTTACGCAAGGATTTGTACTTTGGGAAGACGCAAGCGCAATACGAAACCATTATTGGTTTTGAAAGACCAGGAACCGGTACAAACCGATACCGGGCTATTGGAACAATTTTACCAAACCACGCATGGGCGGGCAGATAGGCAGGTGGACAGCTCCATGCTTCGACCTAGCCTTGCTCATGTTGAGAGTGCTGGCCGTTGGGAAGTGGAAATTGATGAGGATGCGTATGCCGTTCGGGGGGTACGCATTTATTTGCCGAATGTTGCTACCCCATCACGCGCTTATTATCCATTTCCCGTCCATCTGGATACGGCGCATGGTCAACGGCTGGCGATGCGTTGGCTGAATCAGATGATGGATATGCATTACACCCTCAATAGCCTGGAACGTCTCTATCTCAAAAAAACATACGAGGATTTGTCCCAAGCCATCAGCAGTGCGCTGCAGCAATTTGTCGGTAGGTACCAGAATGCCATACTGGTTTTAAGTCAGGAACGGACCCAATTACTGGAACAAAGTGGCTTGAAGTCTTTGAATGGTCACGCCCAGAAAATCAGTTTTACCCATAGCATAGACTTCGTAGCGGCATTATCCGCGCCGCAAGACCGCTATCTTATTCGCGCTATTTCTATCATGGACCAACTGATTGCCCTTTATGACCGGGCCTATCTCATTGTGGATTTGCCGCAGGAACGCTATGTGCAAGGCACGGAGAATGCCTACCGGATGGTGGATAGCCTGATGGCGGAATGTTTGCGTCAGGCCAGAACACAGAGCAAGCAGTGGTTAGCGGATGCGGATTCTCGCTCGGGCGCGGGATCAATTTGATCCCGCAGCTGACTGGCTTTTTCCCATGAAGAGTTGTTCCAGTTCTGCGTAGGACTGTTCCATCCGGGATAGGGCGGCATGTAAGGCCGTGGGGTCCACGTTTCTGGAAACCCCCGCTTTGGGGTCAATCAGGGGAACGAATCCTGCCTGTGTATCCGCCGCATTGTGTTGCGGCCATAATCGGTAATGTAGCAATAACAACAAATTGCCTATCCGTTCATGGAGGGCATAGGCGGATTCCTGATCGGCAGACAGGACACTATTGGCGGAATAGTCGATACCCAATGATTTCATCGTGTCCACGAGTTGTTTTTGGGCATCACGTACTACGCCAGAAAGGTGCCGCAAGACGATAAATTGATCTTCCAGTTGCATGACGGTCTGGAATTCGGCAGCGGAAGCCTCCTTAGCCAGTGACTTCTTGTAATGGCTGCTGTTTTTGGATTTGCTGAGATGCTTGGCATTAAATCCTTTGCGGCCGTCCCGGGAGGACTTGTACCAGTAGCGGATTCGCCATTGTATCGTGACATAACCGCGTAGCTTGCGTACGGATATACTCAAATCGCTCCATTCCCGATTTTCATTATCCATCCGAATTTGATGGGATAGTTGTTTTTGAAAAATGTAAAATTCTCCCGCCAGTTTTTTCGCTTCCGCCAGAATCTGGTCTTGGGCCTGCGCATAAAACAGCATTTGCCGACGAAGTAGCGCCTCAATGTCTTTGAGGGATTCCGGAGAGAAATTCAGGGATATTGGCGGTGTCATGGTTATGCCCCCAAGGGAAAATCATTGGCGGTCACCACCGGAAGCCCATACAACCGACCCCATATCTTGCGGGCTTTCGTCTGGATGGCGTTTTCTGCGGCCGTTTTTTCCCAGTCATGGTTCTCCGGGGCTAGTATCCATTCCGGTTGACGGGGAGCCTCTATAAAGTAGCTGGCGAGCGGCCACACCAGAAGTTCGCTGTAACAGACGGCCATGGCAAACGGTTGCTTTTGATGGCCGAGATAATCTGGTCCCAACCGCCACCAGAAGGCTTGAGCTGATCCGTTTTCCCAAGGTTTCCACTCACTGAGCGGGCAGGGCTGCCGGGAAGGGAAAATGCCACGATGCAGGCCATAAGCGTTGAGCGCATCCGTATAACTCCAGCGCTTTCCTGACTGAGAAATGTCATAGAAGCCTACGAGAAGGGTATCCTGTCTCGCTTTGACAATACGCTGAATACCGTCCAGAAGGCCAGCCGTATAGAAGTTGGGGAAATAATACCCGCCGATGCCTTCCGGCAGAATTACGATTTGGTGTTTCGGGATGGTTTTCAAGTATTGTTGCGCCCATTGCCGAATATGGTTTTGTCGTTCCAGGTTTTTCAAAAAACCTAAATCAAAGGGGAGCGCTTTCCACGGCAGGGAGACGCCACGGATGTTGGCCGGTTGTGCAGGGGGCGTATAAGTCCCATTCAGGAGGAGGGCGGTGACCAGAATGGACAGGAGAAAACCCGCCAACAGCCTCGCGGTGTTGGGGTGCAATGGGCCTGACGGTGTGTGCTTGTTGGGGAGATAATGCATGGTTATCTGATGCGCACGTCTGGATGCCGCAATATGGGCAGTAAATGCGCTGAGCAAAGACAGGGTGATCAGGCCCAGTACCAGCCCGGCCAGGCCAGTTCCCGGGAAATAGACCCCGGACAAAAACAAAGGGGAGAGCAATGACCATGTACTCAAAGGGGGGATGCTGGTAATGATCAAGGTTCCAGCCATGCGTAGTCCCACGTATTGAGGCTTTTCCGCACCGATTAAACCTACTAGCCACCACGGGAGAGACAGCAGCAAGGCGATGGCCGGCCATGCGCAAATACCGAGTAATGGCGCATCGTGCGGCCAGAAGGCATTGAAAACACCTGCCAGTATCCAGCTTCCGCCCATGAAATAACCGAAAACAAAAGCGGCGCGGGCGATTTTCCCGGTCGCGTAGCCATAGCCTACGGCAAAAAGCAGCAAAAAGGGGAATAGGCCCAGGTTTCCCCAGGTAATAAAGCCCAGGGCTGCGCCGATACTGCCGAAAGTGACCCATGAATAACGCCATCGGTCCTTTCGTTCAGGCGTCATACATTTGCGCTTCATACAGGAAGGGAGAAGGGCTGCCTTCACGGACAGCGGAAATAATGAGTTGACGTTTGGCGCGGGTCATGGCGACGTAAAAGAGACGACGTTCTTCTTCCAGTTCGCCGTCAATATGGGGTGCCACGCCTTCCTCGGCCCCAATAATCCAGACATTCGGCCATTCCAGACCTTTTGATCCGTGCATGGTGGTCAGGAAGACGGTTTCTGGCCCGAGTTGGGGCGGTTCATTTTTCTTTTTGGCCAGCCCTTCCACAAATTGGATACGCTGGGCCAACGTCCCACGCAAACGCTGGATGGCCGTTAAGGCAACGTCGCAATTCTCGGCGACTGAAGGGATTAATTTTTGATTCCAGCGCTTGATGCCTTCGATGAGCAGTATGGGGTCCTGAACGGATACGGTGCACCAGCCCTGTAAATTTTCCATGAAGTTTAAGCCGCTGGAGAGGCGCGGGGATTTCTTTTGTTCGGTCTGATGCCACTGTTCTGCAAATCTGTCCAGTATGGGCTTCCAGTCACGCATGGGGACCGGTTCCAGTTGCTTGAGCAAGGCGTCCGTCGTGTCTGCTTTCCAGCCACATAAAAACAGGGCGGACCGGCAACCAAAAAACATATCGCGGCGGTAGGCGGCAAAACGGTTACTGATGGCCGTACTTTTGAGCAGGCTGTGACTATTTTTCCCTCTGGGCATTGCCAGGGCACGGGCACCATTGACGATGCCGGTGAGCAGGCTTAAGACCGCTCGGGGGTTCTTGGTTTCCCAAAAGTCATCATCGGTATCTCTGAAATAGGGAATGCCATGTTGTTGGAGTTCCATTTCCATGACGTCCAGCAAGCGGTTGGTGCGGGCTAAAACAGCCCATCCCACAGGTTCCTCACGTCGCCGCGTTGAAAACCAGGCGCTTTCTTCTTCGCGGTCGCGGGGGAACAGGCATTCGATATGGCCGCCTTGCTCAGCGGCGGGGATAATCTGTTTTTCAGCGCGGTAACGATTATGCTGAATGAGCCTTGCAGCAGGGGTGAGGATTTCTGGCGCACAACGATAGTTACGCGACAGGTGCAGAATCTGGGCACGGACGTCTGAACGCAATTTCTCCATGCCCGTGTACCCCAAAGCATGCCGGAATGCGTAAATGCTTTGGTCGTCATCACCGACCATAGTGAGTTCAGCACCGGTCAATTCGTGGTGCAGCATGATCCAGGTATATTGCGCCAGATCCACATCCTGAAATTCATCCCCTAACATCCAGCGCATGGAAAGTGGTGGAATGGACCCGTCCTGCATGCCATCCACAGCTTTGGAGATGAGATCTGCGAAGTCCATGCGTTTATCGTTCTGAAGCAAGTCCTGGTACGCATGAAAGGTTTTATAGCCGGGGCCATCATAATCCCGATGGGATAAATCGCTCTTGGCCTTGTCGATAATTTTGTCCATATCTTCGAAGCTGAGCTCTTCTTCTGTTTTGGACATCGCATGTGATATGAGCCGGATGCGGTCACCTTTATTGAGCAACTTAATGTCCATGCCCACACTGCGTAACTGGTGCATGGCCAGGGAATGAAAGGTCCCTGTCCGGATCCGTTTTTCGTGTCCTGGGGACATTTTGAGAATGCGGCGTTTGAGTTCCTCCGCACTATCATGGGTAAAGGTCACCGCAACGAGGTCGCCGTGATCGGATTGGAGCAGGGAGGCGGCCCGATGCGCCAGTACCAGGGTTTTCCCTGAACCCGCACCGGCCAGCAGGAGCACATGCCCCTTTTGCTGAACCGCCAGCTGTTGTTCTGGATTCAGACGCATCAGGACTTCGCTTCTGTGTCGGCCTGTTCCGTGTCAGAGGACGTTGTATTTGTCCCCTCAGTGGCGGTGCCAGACTGTTTTTCTTTTTCCGCTTTTCGCATCTGTGCGGTTTTACCCGTGCGTAACAGGATACCCGTTTCAAAGGCGTAACGAATATTGTAGCGATACAGGGTCAACATGCGTCTACGCACTTCGAGTTCCAGTTTGGACGCTTCCTCGTCCGCATAGATCTCATACAGGGCGGCAGCGGAGATGTAGCCCAGCGTTTTATCCACCTTGTGCAGGATATTGAGGTAATGCTGGTCCATGCGGGAGGTTACCAGCGCTTCTTCGTCCAAAGGCTCGCTGAAATCGGTCGAGAGATGTTCGGCATCTACGCCTTCAGCCTCAAGCCGCTCGGAGACTTTCTGGATAATGCCATCGAAAGTTTCCTCCGCTTCCGTGTAGAGGCCTTTCCAGAGTCGGATGATCTCGTCAAAGCCTTCCTGCACGACGGCCTTATCGGCGCCGGCCCGTCCACTGACCATCCCGGGGTAAATGCGTTCGAGGAAGTAGTTGGCATTGGAAGCTTTTTCATAGGCCCGGAAATACATTTCCTGTGAAAGCCGGGTGCTGAGGTGGATGGTGCGGCGAATGCCTGCACGACTGTTGGTTTTCTTGTCTGCCGGCATAGGCAATAAGAGGAACCGCGAATCCGGAGGGCGCTTGGCCCGGCGCGAAGGGGTTGCACCCTGCGAAGGGGTTGCACCCTGCGAAGGGCTGCCGCCTGCAGGGTTTGCTTTATTGCGCGGATTGTCCGCTGAAGTTTCCTTGTCGCTTTGGCTGGATGAGGCGGGTGCCGCCGTTGCTGTGGATGTGGTGTCCCCCGTTTCGCTCTGGGTGGATTCCGGTTGTTCCTGCACGTTTTCGAGGGGGGTGTCGGTAGAAAATTCACCTTCGGTTTTCAAAGCAGTGGTCATCATGAAGCTCCTTATCAAAGTCACGATGCCAGTGTATCGGGTGAAAAACGGGAGAATGTTTTCATAAAGTGGCTTTTTTCTTGTTTTTTGCTTTATGGTTGGTTGATTGCGGTATGGCTCAGTGTGGTCATATACCGCATCTAATTGATCGTTGTTAGCGGAAATAGGCCAGCAAAAACCATGTTAACAAGTTGGATTTTTGTCCTTGGGTATGGGCAATATCAGATTTGTTGTATAGTGTTGCCGAAGATCTTGTTGGACGTTTGGGGCCTTTAGCAGCGCACTTGGTTGGGTTGGTTTCTCAACTATTGCACCGGGAGTGATCGTTTTAGCTGCTTGCTCTGGAGTATTGTCGGGCGGATCTTGTTCATATGGTGTATTTGTTTTTATTGGTTTATTTTCGCTAGACGTGGAGTTTCGCGCCTAGCGATTTTGATATCAATATCACCTTTATTGGTTGTTGTTTTCTTTGAAAGGATCCTTGCCAAGTCTGTGGACCAATTCTTTTTCAAGCTCTTTATTTGTTGGTACGTTTTTTCCTTCTTTCTTCATCTCTGCATTTGTTGGTATTTTGACAGGTTCAATGCATGGCTTATTTGTAAATATCAGATCTACGTTACTGGTAACTGTTGAACCTGTTTTTTTGCCATTAAGTTTTTTGACTGTATTTTCTATTTTAATGAAATGTAGAATAGGCCCGTCTGTTTTGACTTTATAAATTTTCTCCACATAATTGGTGAAACCTTTTATGTGGTTATTGTTTGACTTATAATAAGATATGGCTCTATCTACCATGGCATAAGGTACACATATATATTTAACATAGAATCCAGCTACGCCGTTTTCTATTAAATTTATTGCGCAATTATTCTGTAAATATTTATTACTGTTGGCGCCACCAAATTCTAACCTTAGGAAATCATCAGGGTTTTTGATGCAAACATGCATTGGCTTTTTTGATTTTATAACTACGCCGTTTGTATTAAAAGTTCCGTGACCAAACCATTCTCCCTGGCTGACTGAGATTTTCAGTTTTGGTATTTTTTTAAGGTTTACCATATTGTATGTTACTGATGCGGATGATAATAGAGGCGCTGTTGATATTGTGCACCCGATCATAATTGCAGCTACGATTGGTTTCATAATAAGCTCCTTGGTTTCAGTCTAAAGCAATTGGTAGAGGCCTGTTTGGCATTAATATTTTTCTATCTTCTAATGATTTTTTAAAGTTGTAATCACCTACAGCGAATGGTGGGTAATCCATCAAAATCCAGAAACTCTTTATTTTTTTTCTTGCGTAGTCGTATAAAATAGAAGGTGTTTTTACCATCAATATGTCATCTAGCATTTCTGGGTCCTCTTCTTTTGAAGTTATCACAAATGCGCCTGCTTTTGTCATCTGTTTGCCTATGATTATTTTGTCTCTGTATATTCTATATAGTATTTCTATGCTTGCTAGATAGGTAATATCATCGGACATAGAATATAGTATTGTGCTCATGTTTATATCTACCCTTGAATTTATTTCAGGGTCTACTTTATAGGTGCCAGATGATTGGATATCAGTCTCAAGGATGAATGGCATGCTGATATTTATCAATGTCTCTCCTGTATTCTGATAGTGCTTTCCTAAAGTTTTTCTTTGCCCAAGCTAAACTGTCAAAAGGTTTGTTGATCGTGATTGCTCCATAACCTGAATTTTCAATGTCTTCTTTTCCATAGGCTCTTTGAAAACCGCACATATACTGAAATAGAAGCCCATGTTTTGTTGAGGCTTTTGCGGTAATGGTTAGAGGGAATATTAAGTCAGGCCTCTTCTCGAGCGCCTCAGAAAACGCTCTAACAAGGTCGAATATATTATTCTTTTTTGACGAAGAAGTGATAAATCCGATATGAGCATAGTTAGACCTTGGCCGATATCCATCTGGGAATTTGGGCTTTGGGAAGTGGTATTTGGAATATGGTATTAGCACGAAAGACCCTATAAATTTACCGTCTTCAATAAAGATATATCCAAAATTTTTTATCAATAATGAGAACGACGGAACATTAATCGATTCACCTAATACCATTTCCCTTTCTTTAGCAACAAAGTCGAACCTTTGTTGATTGTCGCCAACTGCTATGCACTTTATCATTTGTAGAATGAATATGGTGGATCATAAGTGCATCCACTTGGAGTGCAGTTATACATAGCGGGAGTTTCTGTTCCTCCATCATATCCGATTGAATTGTTCGCTCCAGGATATTCTGCGAATTCAAAATCGTTAACAGCTGGTGGATTATAAGAATAATCTGATTCTTCGATGGCTGTTGATGGACCAACGTATGGCGCGCAGTTGCCCCAACTTGGTTGTGTTAATGCGTACCCTACTGGCAGTCCCGCAACAGCGGAACTCCCTCCAGTTATGTCAGCACCAACGAAACAATAGTTCCAATCTGGGTTGGTTCCCAGATAATAATATGTTGTATCCATTTCCATAGCACATTGGATGTCCGGATATTCTCCGGGAATATATCCACATACAAAATTATCCGGGTTTCCATTTATTTGCACTGGCTCTATATTTAGTGCTTGATAATATGTAAAAGGATTCCAGCACCCATCCTTGCCGCATCCTCCAGAGGAATACTCGGTTGGACCAGTAATGATGTCTTCATTGGGTGACACGCAAACATTGATTGGACCATATGCGCTATTAATTTCGGTGGTTGTATTGCCATTACCAGATGAATCGGTAATCGGCGCCATATACACGTAATCACTGGATGGTAATGGAGATCCAGACTGCCAGTTGATGAGGTCGCCGGCATCAGGGGCGATTGGGAATACCACGTCGGGTTCAAGCTGTGAGTCGTTGTCACCGCTTGGAACTGAAGCAGATTCTGTGTAGTTCTCTGACGGAGAGATGGTATTAGCTTGAACCTGTCCAGCATCAGCGTAGCTACCGCTTGGCTGCACAATATATTCATTCTCTACTTCCGTCAGAAGATATCCGTATTGCCCAGTATTTTTGAACGTACTTGGGCTGCCGCAAGATTTTTCAAGAACACGGCTATTCACAGAAATGGCAGTCAACGGCTGACCAGCACTATTCCGGGATACCTTCACCTGTTCACCATACATCACCACCGCCAGGCTGGCATTGTATTGGTTCATCAGTGCTTTAATCTGGTTTTGCATCAGACTTTCCACACCGGGGTCATAATTGATTTTCTCAACGCCGTTGGTCACGGTTTCCGTGCCATCATAGGCCCCATTATCCTGTATGGTGTGCCACACGTTGCCATCGATGGAGACCGGTGCCGACTGAATGGTGTCCCCTTCTTCCGTGATCTGGTCGAGTTCCCAGCGGGTCTCCCCGGCATACGGTACGGTCCACCCGGCGGGCAAGTAAGCGGCATCCTTGCTTTGCTGATAAATGGCATACAGCAAATACAGTGTATCGTTATTCACATTGGTGCCCAAAAACTGATAACTGCCATTGGGCTGAACCTGTACCGTAGCGTAAACCTGCGCCTTTGAAGGGCTGGCTCCGGACGGATTGGCAATCTGTACATTCTGAATATAGGTGAACATCCCCAATTGCACTTCGGTACCACTGGATTTCATGGATCCAACGACGGCATCTGCTATCTGTTGTTCGTAATTTTTCAGGTATCCGGAAACGGCGTTTTCCGCATCCTGGTTGCTGGAATAAATGGTTGAGCCCAGAGATGCATTAACGGGAACCACAGCCAGAGAGCTGGAATCCATGTTGGATTCCAGACCACTTTGCTGCTCGGAACTGCTTTCGTTCGTGAGTGGACCGATACTGGCGACGGTGGTTTGTGATTTGCCGGTAACTGTTTCTGTTGCCATGAGCGCTTGCACACCCGTTGTGGTGACCAGTCCGGCAGCGCTGGCATTCGCGGAAAACAGGCAGGTACCGCTCATGGCTGCCGCAATCGCCATGTAGAGAGCGTGTTTGCGGATCCTGGATAATACCGGCTTGTTTGTTGTAGCTTTGCGGGCAACCATGTGAACCCTCCTGTTAGGGCGCGAAATTGATGATAGACCTATCATGCAAGGGTCCGGGGAGGATGTGTGTAAAATTAACCCGCTTTTTTTCGGTTTTTTCAATTTTCAGGCTAAATGCAGTTCCGTAATCATGACCGGCATTATGGTCAACGCCATAATCCCCAGAATCATGAGGGAGGAAGCGATGGTGACGATAATGTGCGATACGGTGACCACTTTGTCGGCCATTTCCTCCACGCGCAGGGCCAGGAGATTGTTCATCATGGTGAGGGCTTCTGTTTGCGCCACCAAACCCGGGGCTTCCATGGCCGATGCGGCGTCTTTGCCGATATAGCTGGGAAAACCTGACTGACGAATGGCTTCTGGGTATTTCATGCCGCGCTTCATCATGACCCCCAGTGCTTCGAAAGCGCGTTTGGAATCTTCACGGGAAGCGGATTTGGCGAGCATGTCCGGGATAACCTGGGGTTGGATGCTGGTATCAATCAACAAGCGAAAGCCGCCCCATAAGGCTGCGTTATCCACCATTTCTGAAAATTGCCGGAGCGTGCTGATATGGTCCAGCCACTTTTTGAAAGTACGGGACTGCAGGAAAAAAGCCAGACCGATGAAAACGGCGAAATACAGGATACTGTCAAAGACCAGGAAACTGTCAAAGATATCTGATAAATGATAAAACACCTGCGCATATCCGGGGATTTTTCCGCCTTCCTCGGTCAGGTCGTTAAAAACCCGTTGGAAGATAGGGACAGCAAAAACCATTGTTGCCCAGATAGCGATGATGCCGACAATGGCCATAAAGGCCGGTTCCAGTAACATCCCTTTGACTTTCTTTTGAATACTGGCGCTACGGCGGTAATCATTGGCGATGTTTTCCAGACCCACAGAGGTCTTGGCTCCTGTTTCCAGGGCCTTAATGATGTTGTAGTCGCGTTCCGGAAATCCCGCTTTTTCCATGGCTACACCCAATTTGAGTCCACTGCGCATGTGGTTCACGAGTTCATTGGCGCAGAGTTTGACGCGAAAGTGCGTAGGTTGGTCGGCCATATCTTCGACGGCATCCACGACATCCATGCCATTTTTAATACGCAGCCCCAATCCCAGATAATAAGCGGCTAAAGCATCGGGGGAAAAATTGGGGGTGGTGAACAGATTGAAAGTATCGTCAATGGAGAAGTCCACTGCCAGAGGCTGCAGTCCTCTTTGCCGTAATTCAAGAAAAGCCTGCTCCTCGCTCTCGGTGGCCAGGATGCCTTCCAGATTTTTTCCGCTGTTATTCCGTGCGAGGTAATGGTAGACCTTTTGCATTAGAAAATTTCTCCACTGAGCCGATAGGCTTCTTCCACACTGGTATCTCCCTGGGCCACATGGGATTTGAGCTTGTCCATCATGCTGCTGCCTGCGGGCATGGCCTTTTCTATGTCAGCCAGTGTGCAGCCGCTGGTGATTTGTTCACGCACGGCTTTGGTAAAACGCAGTATTTCGTAGACCAGAAAGCGCCCGACATATCCGGTATCTCCACAATGGGTGCAACCCATATCGGCGGCCATTTTCGGAGTGGCCGTTTTTTGGATGGCCTCGGGCAATGTGCTGAGAAAAAGTTGGGTGCTTGGTCGTTCATCGGGAATGGCACAATGCGGGCAAAGACGCCGGGCCAGGCCCTGGGCGATGATACAATGCATCAGGCTGGCGATCATATCGATATCCAGCGGATCGCCATGTGTCGTGCGCATTTGCCGTAAGCGTCCAACGGCTAGCGCGGCACTGGACGCGTGAAAGGTGGCAAACGCCAGATGGCCGGTATTGGCCATATCGGCTACCTGCTCAAACAAATCGGCATTACGCACTTCGCCTTGCAGGATGACATCAGGGTCATTTCTCAATAACCCTTTATTCCAGTCGGCCCATTCCAGATGTTCCGCTCTCTCGCGAATGAGTTGATGCTGACGCCAGAGACCCACCCGAATTTCTACGGGATTTTCGACACTCTGCACGGACGTCTGTATGGCATCAATGGCGCGCATCATGGCATAGAGCGTGGTCGTTTTACCGCTGCCGGTGGGTCCTGTGGCCAGAACCAGGCCCTTGCCGGTATGCAGCACCTTGTAGATATAATCCAGATCATCGTCGGTGAACCCCAGGGTTTCCAGGACGGCGGTTTCATTCATCAGATTGAGTACGCGCAGCGTCAGTGAACCGGTTTCCCCGCGACCTTGCACGACCGACATATACTCTATGCGGAACTCAAAACGTCCCGCGAGTTCCGGTGGCAGTTCTTCTTCGGGGATGCGTCCTTCGGCTTGCAGGCGGGTATCGACATTGCCCATCCGGTTGAGGATGATGCCGACCAGACGGATGTATTCTTCCCTGGGAAAAGACCGAACCAGTCCTTTGGTGCCATCTTTGCGCCGCTCCACAATGCCTGCTTCCTGGACCGGAGAGAAATGCAGATCGGAAAAGCCCTGATAGGAGGCATGCACCAGGAGGCGGTTGATGATTTCATTGTAACGATCTTCACCTTCCATTTTGCAGGCATTGACAAAATCCCGTTCCGTGTCACGAATCCCTTTTTGATACAAGGATTCTACGGAGCCGGTGGTGGTGATGGCATAATGAATCGACGGAATATGGGCCGGATTTTCACGGCACACAAAGGGGTCCTGCGATACCCCTTCCGGCAGAGAACTGCCTGGTATTTTTCCCATAATCAGGGCGAGAATCGGTGCGGCCACTTCGCCTTCACGGTAAACCATTTCAGCAAATTGGGGATGTGTGCCTGCCGCCGTTTCGCCCGCCCATTGCTCATCCAGATATTCCAGTATGTCGGGTGCGATGATTTCCAGCCGTTCCAGCACATCCCGCAAAGACAGTGCGGGATTGATGCCATCCTTTACCAGATTTTTAACCCGATCTATCTGGTACTGTATGGAGACATTCAGATGGGTTTCAATCAGTGGACCCTTGAAAGCGTCGGTATGGGCAACCCCGTAGAGCAACCCTTTTGGTGAGGCGGCAAGGGGTATGGAACCGGCGTTGAGTTCATAGGTTTGTAAAGGTACAGCGTATGGGCGCAAATAGCGGATATCAAGATTTTTCGCGGTACCCAAAGGGAGCCATGCGTGACCTTTCCATAAGGCCAGGGCGGCCGCGATGCGGTCATGGCCGCCGATGCCTAAATGGAGGACCGCCTCTTGTTCATGGACGCCGGTGACCCGTACATAATCATGGATGTAAAAGATTTCGTGTTTTTTGTATCCGACCATGAACATGGCTTCATGTAAGCTGCTCAGACCCTGACCAAAAGTTTCTGGTATGAGTAAGCCCTGAAACCCGGGAATAGGATCCGAAGAGGTCCATGGACGGAAATGTTCAAGCAGTGATGCCATAGACCGTTATCTCTCCTGTAAAGTGTTTTTTCTGAATGGTGATTCCCGTCAATTCAATCCCTGTGGGCATCGCCTGCACAAAATGATGCAAACCGGAGAGCGTGGCATAGCTGCCACTGACTTTGATGACCTGCTGGGAAATACCGGGATATCCCGGTACCGGCGTAACACGCGTGGCTGGTCCAGACATCAAACCCTGATTGCTCATGATATTGCTGATGGTGACCCCATTCTGTGCCGCCCATTGGGGTAAATCGAGGTAAAGCGCCCGCAGGTTTTCCGTGATGGCGCTATAGGCCCGGTGCGAGGATGACGTGCAAACGGGGGCAGAGGCAGCGCGGATGGATGACGTCGCGCATACAGCTGGCATTTTTTTGGACAGATATTTTATCCGCATTTCCATGTTTTGCAGATGGGATTGCGTGTTGAAGAGCGATTGTCTGGCGCTGGTTGCCTGACTTTGCACGGTATGGGCACTATTCCATAAACCGATGCCATGGGCACCGATGAGAATACCCGCTGACGTCAGTAGGGCACCGGATGCGGCGGCCACTTCTGCGCTTTTTTTGGCGACAACACCCGTTAGGGTGTTAACGACGCTTGCCGAAAATAACGACATAGCCACCTCCTGTAGAATTTCGGATGATGTGTTGTAAATGGAAACCATCCCGTGCCGGTTGTTGGATAACCGCAGAAAGAATTTTGGGAGAGACCCAGGCGCTTTGTCCGTCGCCCAGATTTTTGCTTTCGGGGATGATGATGGCGATTTTCGCCGGAGCGTGGGCCTGTTCTGGCCCCCGGTTAGCCATGAGCGGTGACTGAAAGCCTCCGCTACTGAAAGGCAAGGGGAGCCCGTCCGCCAAGATGACCTGTGTGCCCGGCTTCCAGAGCGCAAAAGCGGCTTGCAGGTCTTTTCTCAAAGGGATTTGGAAGCTGTAGGCGATGACTGGTAAATGCGCACGCAAAAAGGTTTGCTTTTCCCGATTCAGGTTAACCGTTTCCTGTTGAATGCGGGCCATGCGAAGATTCGCGGCATGCAAGGCGCCGTTTCCAAACCACCAGAGGACGCCCCCCGCCAGACAGGCGGTGATGCCTAATGCCATGACGCCTCGACCAACATATATCCTTTCCAGGCCAAACCACTCGTCGGGTTGCGGGTAACGGCGATGGCGACCCTTGGATAGCCAATGGAAAAGCGCTTCCGGTGGAATGGCATGCGTTTCGTAATCCTTGCTGGCCAGGAGTCCCGCCGAGTAAGACATGTTAAATAAGGGGCGATCTGCTTCGGCGTTGATTTGGGCGACTTGCGGGGTGCCTATGCCATTTTTGCCGATAGCCAGATAAACCCAGAGGGTGTAATCCTGCATGGTGATGCCGGTATAGAGCAAAATACCTTTTTCCGGATGCCAGCCCTGTGCCTTGGCATAGGCAAAAAGGCTGGCCCCTAAAGGATGTACCGGTTGATGGGCGACTTGTGCAGTGGTTTTCCGCGTGAACCAGCGAATATTGTAGGCTAGAAAACTGACGGGGATATCCGAGATTTCCCTTTCACGAATCATGGCATTGCGGAGATTTTTACCGCGTAATTTTTTAGAAAGCAGGATCCCTTTGTCATACTCGGTGAGGCGGAAAAATGGCATACTTTCGGAGCCTGCTGCATCCGATGTGTTCAGGTTGCTGATATTCAGATTTTCACCGGTGCCATCTGGGCGCAATCGAATCCAAAAATCGGCCTTGTTCAGGGTGACGCCCAAGGCCACAGATTCCACGTTGCGACCGGCTTTTTTACCCTTCTTTGGGCGCGAGGTCTTTTTCTGCTTCGCTTCAGGTTGCGCGTTTGGTGGCGTCTGAATCGACTTGCGTTGACGGCCGCGCCGTAGTATCCGCATGGCAGGATTTTCGCGATTTTTACGTTGCACAGGTGCAGGCGATTCGGCCTCGGCGGAAAAAAGTGTGTCCTCTGGAATGTCTGCGGGTGCCGCCTGGTGTTCCGGGATGGTGGTTGCTTCCTGCCAAGGGGTTGCGCCATGCAAGGGGTTCGCGCCATGCAAGGGGTCCGTGCGGCTGGCTGTATCCCCGCTGGGGTCCAGGCGGCTTTCTGTGGCCTTTGTCGTGTCTACAGGGTTTGTAGATTCCGTTGTATCTCGTGCAGCCGTAGCGGATAGGTCCAATCCCTCAAAAGGGTCTGGCGACTCTAATTCTATAGGTGTCGTGGAGGGAGCTTTCCGTGCGGATATGGTCGCTGAGAGTATAGGACCACTGTCCCGCAAGCGCTCTGCCTTGATAGACGGGGTGCCTTTCCCCAGGCGGGGTGCCTGCCTGGGGGTGGACGGATCCTTTTTCCCGAGACCGATGCGTTTTAGCCAGCTCACAGGGATTCCCCAATGAGCGGATTGTAATCGGGTGCGTGATGAATCTGCGCATGAATCAGAATCACCAGTTGACTACGTTTGCCCTCGTCATTAATGCCTTTGAAGAGGTCACCCAATACCGGGATTTTTCCAAGGCCCGGGGTTTCGCTGTTATCATCGGTGCCTGTCATTTGATCGGCCCCGCCCATAATCAGGGTCTTTCCATTGGGGACCGTGGTGTGCATATAGGTTAGCTTCAGATCCTGCACAGGCCCCTGCAGTTGTGTGCCATCTACAGTAGCATCCACAAAGCGATTGACTTCAGACAGTACCGGAATAATGGACAGAGAAACCAGCCGGTCATTCAAAATATCCGGCGTGAAGGAAAGCGACATGCCATTCAAGACATATTGAAAGGATGCCCCCGTTGACGACGTGCCGGACAAACCGGTGACATTGCTGCTGACCGAGCCAATGTAGGGCAACTGCTGGCCGGAATAAATGGTCGCCGGCGTTCCATCCTGGGCGGAGAGGTAAGGCGCAGAGATTACGCGGGTGTTGGTCACGGATTGCAGGGCCTTGACGACGCTACTGATGCTCTGTCCGGTATAGGTAATGCTGGTACTGCCTGAGCCTCCGGATGTGGTACTGGTGCTGCTGGACGCCCCGGAACTGCCAATGGTCGTGGAATTATTCAGAACGGGGGCGGCGTTCGGGAAAGAAAAGTCGAGGGCATTGTTTCCCGCAATCTGAACGATTTTGCTCCAGTTGATCCCGTACTGCATGGAATTGTTGAGACTCACCTGAAGGAAAGCGACATGCAGGGAAACGGTGCGTCCGGCGCTGCGGACATATTCCTGCATAAAAGCATTTACACGCGCGAGCCCTTGCGCGCCCCCCGTTACCGCGACCAGGCCAGTTCCTTGATTGATGGTGACCGTACCAGCCCCCAATAATGCCTGAATATTGCTCTTGAGGCTGGAAATCGTGGACTTATGGGATTTTCCGCTGATGTTGAAATCGGCCGTGATGGAGGATCCGCCCGAAGAACTGCTACCACCGGTGCTGCCACCCATGCTGCCACCTATATCGCCACCCATGCTGCCGCTGGAACTGCCACTGGAAGAACTGCCCCCCGCTGCCGCATCTCCGCCCACATTGTACGTGGCCGATTTCCCGAAAAGGGCCGTGGGCAAACGGAAATAGTAGGTGCCATGCGTTGCGATAACCACACGACGGCTGTTGGGATGGATAATCGCGCAATAACCTGCTGATAACGCCAGTTGTTGCACAGCATTTTCGAAGGACGCACCGGCGATGTTGGCGGTAATATGGGTCAAAGGGGATGCAGAACCCGCAAAAAACAGGGAATACCCGTGCTTCTGGAGCAGGGCGCTGAGGGTGACGCCAATCGGGGCATGGTTGCTATTGAACGTGATGCTGCCGGTCCCCGGTGTGTAATTTACGGCCTGATGGGACACGTAAATGCCGTCATTATTCCATTGCAGGGCATGACGATTAACCTGTGCTTGTGCAAGCATTTGGTGTTGATGCTTGGCAATAGTGTGCAAACTGGGCTGCGCGCAACCGCTGAGGGCCAAAGCAGCCCCTACGGCAATACCCAATGAGCGTACGGGAAAGTGTTGTAAGGTTTTACGCATCGCTTTCAAGCTCCTGATGATTAAAATTGCGTGTTGGAGGTCACCACCACCGTACGATTGCCGGCATCCACCGTGATCATGATGGGGTAGAGGTTCATCAGCTTTTGCAGGATCTGGCGGGTGTCTCCCTGTAATGTAAAGCCGACGCTGATGGGATAATCCTTGGTTAGATTCCAGGCCAGATGCCAGGCTTTTTTGTGGAGATAAACCCGCAGATCGTGGGACAGCATCTGCCGGTGTTTGGCCACAAAATGAATGGGTGCAGGCGGCAAAGGCTGTATCGGCGTTGGCGCGGGCAGAATAGCGCTTTGTGCCCACGGGAAGGTTTTGGGTTCATGCGTGTTATGCGGCTTTGGTGTGGGTCTTTTTTCGGACACAACAGGATGAACGTGGGATGACGTTTGCACCGCTTTTTTCACTTTGGGGGTCACTTTCGGCGCGGGATGCTGATGGGGAATGCCCGCCATCATCGCCGGAGACGCACTGACGGAGACTTGTGTTTTGGCCCAGGAAACCTGCGCAACCAACAAATTGTCTCGAGCCATTCTTTGCAGGCTTTGGGTCCATGGGCCTTTATGCCAAAGCACAGGTAGCGAGCCGGAAACAGGTTGATGAATCACGCTGGACCAGCCGGCGGGCAGGATGCGTTGTAACGCCTGGGCCAAGGGCAGTGAGCGGCCATAGGAACCGGGGATCAGGATGACATGATGGTGTGGTTGCGCCATGGGCGGTGCAGCATTTACCGGCGTTTTTGCTTTCGCCGCTTTCACCTTTTTGTCGATAGCGGGTTGCATGGACGTGGTTTTTGTCGGTTTCAACCAATCGGCAGGAACATCCAGGCTTTTGGCTGGATGGGCTGCTTTCTTTGTATCGGGCAAAGAAACCTGTACGGATGGATGCGTCATTTTGGGCGCTGTCGATTGAACAACAGAAATGGCCTGACTGACCTGGGCCATTCCCCGTGCAGCACCCGTTGCCTGGGCTACGACAATGCCGCGCGTGGTGGCAAAGGTCCATTGGGTAGCCAGACCATCGACGCTCCAGTACGGGCCATGCTTTTTCGGCGCGTAAAGTTTCCCATTGCCTGTGGCGGCCTGCAAAGTGACGTTCTGTGGCAGGCTGATATAGGTGTGCTTTTGCCCGGAAAAGACTTGGGCAGCAATATCAGAGGGCGAATTGACCCGATAACCGAATTGATAATGCCCGATAGCGGCGGCCTGGGGTAATGGCGTCTGGGCACATCCCACCAGGAACAGGCTCAAGGTAGCACTGCAAGCTATAAACAGCGTTTTTTTGTACAGGGGAATCATAAGGAAGAGGCTCCTTTAACTATGAGTGGCCGATGGGGCAGTGCGTGGACCCACCAGGGCCACAATGGAATCAGCGGGCTGACGAGCAGCGCCGGTGGTCGTGAAAATAGGACGGCTACGCACACGTTGGAGTGTGCCGATTTCCGGGTATCCATCCACGGCGCTATTTGCTCGATGCCAGCGGGAAAAGACTTCCTGAATGTAGGTGTTTTGACGTTGTGGGCCGCCGCCATGATATAACCCGACCGCCGCGCTCCAGGTTCCGGTCTGGTCATAATCCGTTTTCAGAATACGTCCTGCCACGGCTACATTGCGCAGGGGGTTGACCGCCGCCGTAACGCTGCCCAACTGGTTTTGATGGTATTGCCAATCTACCTGCATGGGACCGATATCGACCAGTTGAATCCCCCTGGCCAGAAAGTCGCGCACGGCGGCTCTGGTTTGTTGGGCGGAGGAAAAGCGATAGGGGACGCCGTACACATTCAAGGTCCAGGGCCACGGCTGATTGCCAATGCCGGATTCCGTCAGGCTGATGGCATGCAGCAGGCCTAACGGAATGTGGTACAGCCGGGATACGGCCACCATAGCCGACGCAATCCGCCCGGTTAAACCGTCATGGGCATCAGAGGCTGGCAATGCGGTGGAGCTCGGTTGGGCAGCTTCTGCCCCCGTTCTCTGGGCGGGTGACGCTTGTGTATATTGGCTCAATGCAATAATCCCTGTGTCCGAATAGGCCGATACTGGGTACCCTGCCCACAGACTCAGTAAAACCGGGCCTAATAGGGATACGGGCCGCCTTAAAATCTTTCCCTTGCGGCCTATCATTCCACGGGATGGATGGGTGTTGTTTGTTATAAACATGCTATTTACCCGTTTAATCTGTTGGCAGCAGAATGGTTTTGTTCACCATGATCCGAAAGGGGGTGCCGGGCGGAATGGTGACCGTGGGTTGGATATTGGTGTAAGGCTGCAGCAAGTTATTGGCTTGTTGCTGTAAGACCTGTGCGCCGGCCTGGGTAGGCGACGAACCTCCGCCAATATAGGTGTTCCCGGTGGTGGAGTTGTTGGGATTAGGAATGCTGTCTACCCCATCGGTAATCAGGGCTACGAGCAGGGAAGACCCCAAGGCTGTCCAGAAATGGGTGTGTAGATTACCATTCACCCCGGTGGTCCCTTTGGGGCCGGTAGCGTTCATGCCATGCAGAGCCACTTCTTTACCATCGGGAAATATGACGCGGGTAAAGGCCATCATGACGCGGTTTTGTCCATCAAAAACCTGACCGTCATAGCGACCGACCAATCTTGAGCCGGCCGGGATAGCCCGTTCTCCGGTGGGGCTATATACCGTGCGCGTGACCTGGGCGGTGATTTGTCCCGGGATTTGCGTATTCAACCGGCCAATGGTCACAGCAGGAATAATGGCGCCTGGGTACAAGGCGACCCCGTGCAATTTGGGCAGCGTCGGGATGACTGAGCCATATCCGGCGCTTCCCGCATTTTGTTTTTCCCAGTCCGTGTCGGTTCCAGAATCGCTTTGTGCGGCTGAGGCCTGTCCATGCAATCCCGCAGCATCCATGGCCAGCTTTTCCATTTTGGTAATGCCCAGATTGTTATCGGATAAGCTTTTGTAGGCCGCCTGTTTTTCGGCCTGCAGTTGCTGGATCTTTTTTTCTATGGCTTCAGGCGAATTGGGCGCGTAACCAGAGGTACTTGAACGAGTTTGGGGCGGAGGAATCGTGCCGCGCAGGGAAACGAGTGGACTGTCGGCAATTTCTACGGCTTTCACTTGGGCGGCTGCCGCATTGGCATTGGTCGCATTGCCCGGAATACCCGGCCCTAAGGTGGGGCCTGCAGGTTGTTGCGCATGCGTATGATGGGTATGGTGCGGCTGTGCCGTTGACGGTTTTTCCTCCTGTTCTTCTCGCAACATTCTTTTAATGCTGTTGATTTCATTTTGTTGCTCATGCGCATAAGACAGCCGTTTCTGCTTCGCTGCCTGGGAGGAGGGACTTTGTATGGCCTGATGAATACCGGCGCTGACCATGCCTTTGACGATAAAGAGCATGAAAATAATCGCTATCACCAGAAAAAGCAGGATGAAAGGCAGGCGCTTGTACAGGCGGCGATGGGTACTTTCGCCGCCTGTAGCCGGCTTGCCCGCAATCTTTCGTGAAGCCGGCCCTTTTTGGGATGGTGCTCCCCCGGTGTTCGCGCTGCCGGAGGATCCCGAATCCGGCGTTTCCGGACCCAGGCTTAAGATGTCGTCATTATTGTCCGCCATGATTGCTCCTTACTGCCGGGTGATGGTGACAACGCGGTCGCCAATGCGTAGCTTGGCTTTATGGAAAAGCTGCTGCACGATGAGATAGCGGCCTTTTACGGTGTAATTGGTAATCACGTATTCGCCATGTTCCCGCACAAATACAACCGGCATGGCCCCGTTCCCTCTATCGGGGATTTTGATCCAGGTGAAGGTCCCGTTGTCGAAAACTTCACTGGGCCGGAAACTGGCGTGGCCGGAAATGCGGTAATCGAAATGCAGATTACTGACCGCCTTGATGCTGGCTGACTGTCCAGGATGCACAGCAGGCTTTGGGGTGGGGAGGTGCGGTAGTGTAGGGATTTTCTGTAGATCAGTCAGGGCCGCCATATTGCTGACTGCATGATTCTGTAAGGCAATCATGGTTCCGGTGTTCCAGGAGACTTGTTGATACCAGTTCTGGTTATTGGAAGACGTAATGAGCAGTTGGTAGGTACGCAGATTGGTGACCAGGGTACCGGATGTCGTCAGCCCGGGTTGGGTGGGTTTCAGAAAAACATTCCCCGGTGCATCGGCGGAAATCCATTGTTTGGTATTTCCCAGGATAAGCATTTCCATGACCTCACCAGGGCTCAGCCGCAAGTCGGTGACCATGTGCGGTTGTGTTTTGATATGGAACACATCCTGCGGACTGTAATCGAAATGCACGACATGGCGGCTGTCGGGTGAAAAGATAGGAATAGCCCCTTGTGCGTAGGCGATGGGTATGGTGCCCAGTGACAGCGCTGTCAGTACCAGTAAACGGGTACCGATTCTGCTCGGTTTCCGCGCGGCGGCAGGGGTTTTGCGAGAAGCGAAAAGAGAATGGCGCATAATCATGTTTTCCTCTTACGACGGGTTTTGAAGGCTGCGGGTGCAGACAAATTCATCGACATAAAAGCCGATAGGATCCTGATAGGCTTGCGAAACCGTAGTTGGCGGAATCAGCGTGTAGGAAAGGGTGCAATTCCAGAGTCGTACCGTATTATTGCCGCTGTGGTGATGGAGGTTTTGCTGGACACGAATAAACAGGTTGCCGTTACCCATGAAGCTGGTACTGAGAATGGAGGCCGTCGCGTAGAATCCGGGATGGGCTTCCATGCGGGCGATGGGCTGATGGACATGCTCCCATTGTTTGATTTCTTTAGTGCCATCGTGCGTGGTTTGCAAATAATCATGGGTGATGTATTTCATGGTCAGGGCAGGGTTGATGGTAAAAAGATCCCGCAACCATTTCGCCGCGAAATACTGAATCTGCAGTTGGGATGGGGTGTAGGCTCGGGTAATTTCAATCGGGCGGCTGATGGGTTCGCCGGTTTTGGGATTGACAGGCACTGTCCAGGGCACATCCACATGTCGGGGAATCAGTAAGATGATGGTCCAACTGAGGGAGATAAAAGCCAGCAGAATCAGTAAAAAGAGCACGAACATGCGATTTCTTTCTACGATGGGTTTGCCATAGGCTTCATACCATAAGCCTTTAACCGCTTCGGTGCGGTGTGTCGCTGGGATGTTCTCCGGTTCTTTCGCCAAAATCGGCCCCTGTATTGGATGAAAATTGCTGATGAGCCAATATAGGGGGATGTCCAGTCAAATGGTGTGTAATAAAGCGGGTATTTTTCGCGTTATTTCTGATGCAGTAGGGTATTTGCAGTGAATAGCCGCGTTTTGCGGGATCAATTTGATCTCTTGATCGGTTTTTTGTATATAACCGATATCGTTTTGTCCATGCTGGTGACGGCGTGAATGCAGAGTGTGCTCTGGGCGCGCTTTGTTTGCTACAGATCCAGGAGCCAACAAGAGGTCGTTTCTAAGCATGGTAGAATGATCGCATAATGACCAGCCAAAGCAGAGAAGTTATTGTCATGTACGGCTATTGTTTGGGGTTCATCAAGGCACGAAACAAGGAGATTGAATCAACATGAATGTGAAAATTGCTCATATCGCCGCCATCTTTACGGTTCTGGCTCTTGCCGGATGTGCCAACAACGGACCGTACGGCGGGCACAGTGAAAAATGGTACGAGAAGCATACAGCGGACATGCGCGCAGAAAACAAATGGTGTGCAGGCCAATCCCTTGACACCCAAATGCATAGTAAGTCTTGTACGCAAGCTGAAAGGGCAGCATCCAATATCATTAGCCAAAAAGAACATCAATCATATCTGAATACAATCAAATCCATAGATAAAGGAATGGCAGCCTTGCCGAAAGAGGCACAGCAAGGCGAAGCACAGATGCGTGCATATAATAATTGCCTTGAAAATGGTGGTAATTTTGCTAGCTGCGATAAAACTGGAGATAAAAAATCAGGATAATTCCCTATTGCTCAAAGGCTATCCACTAATGCTGCGTTTGGATGTGATAAAGCGCAATGGACCTGTGCTTTTTGACGTTAACAAAATGCTGTGTGAAGACTGCTTGCTGCTTGAAGAATGCGGCTGCATGCGAGGGCGGATTGGTAATCGCGGGATCAATTTGATCTCTTGATCGTTTTTGCGGGACAAAAAAAAGGGGCCGAAGCCCCTTTCCCTCATACAACTGCTTAGTGCAGCGTATGGCGAGAATCGCGTTGTTCTGCGAGGTTGATGACCTTACCAGCGCGCATAAATGCGGGGGTTTCGGTCATGGTTTTTTCCTGTTCAGGCGTCAACACATTGCCGCCAGAGGCAGGGGTTTCGGCAGGCTGCACAGGGGCTTTCGCCGCTGCTTTGGCCTTTTTCCATTCGCTCACTTGAACGATGGTTGCTTTGGCTCCCTTGACGGAGGCCTTGCTAACGACTGCAGTCCCAGCAACGATGCGTGGAGCAGTCCAGGCGGCAGCCTTACCTACTGCTTTCGCAGCGGTGGCAGCCTTTGACGGACCTACCTTGGGAGCAGGGGCTGGTGCGGCCGGCTGAACTACGCCGGCTTGTTCCGCCTTGAGGCGAGCGATTTCCGCCTGCGCCTTGGCGATAGTGGCCTCATGGCCGGTTTTGCGGGACACAATGGCCGTTCTAATGGCCCAAATAACAGCTGCCCAGAAAAATAACGAAATAAACAACAGTTCCATGGTTTCTCTCCTACGTAGGAGGGGATCATGGCCTTGAGGGCACATGACCCCCAAGGGACAAAAGGCAAACAGGAGCGACCTGTCTGCGGAAATTTCCAGTGTAACGCCCTGGACGGTCGCCCTCGAAGAAAGTCGAGAGAGCTTGGAGTGCATAGCTTGGCACGGGTCAACGCTCTTTTTGGTTTTATTAAGTGCCTTTTTTCCGTGTTATTCTGTATGCGTGAATGTTAGAGCAGAGGAGTACTATTTATGGCACTGACTTGCCCTGGATGCGGCACAGAGGATATTCGCAAGGTGTCGTTAATTTATGAAAATGGCGTACAGAAAACGCGGAGTAAAACACTTTTTGGTGGAGGGCTGCTGGGGTTATTGGGTCCCATGCTGGGCTTAGGCGCTGCAGTCACGCGCGGAACCAATAAAACTTTGACGGCAGAGCGTCTTGGCCCGCCACAAAAGATGCGCCCTGTACTTTCTGCGGTTATCGTGTTTTTGGGGATGTTGTTTTTTGCCTTCCCTGTGGTCATATTGATTGGTGCATCTATTAGCAGGGCTGTTGAAGGTATATTTGGCATGATATTTACGGTTACGCTTTTTGGGTTGCCTATATGGATCTTCATTCATGGAGTGCATTACAACAGTCAATATCCAGAGCTCCTAGAAAAATGGAATGGACTATTTATGTGCGAAAGATGCGGCGACATATTCAGTAGGGATGAAGCCATAAAAGCTGAAAAAGCGTCGGTTAAAAAATAGCCCGGATGAGATACAGAATCGGTACAGACAAGAACACGAAACCGCAGACAATAAATGCATTAGGGTAGTCTTGAATTAAAGTTCCCGTATTCCACAGAATGATACCTATCCATGTTTTCCCGGCATCCTGGTCCATAGCCATGGATAACCTTTCTGGATAGGGTTCATAAACTCTTCTTTTGAGGACGGAAAGAACCGCCCGCACATCGGCACGTTCCTCTAATAATCGTATTATCTTTATCAATCTGTTCTCCTGTGAACAATACCACCCAAGCCTCACGGATATGGGTGGAGTGCTACGGACATTCTGATAGGAGCATTATGATTAACCTCCTTTTATGGCTCCTGTACCCATCTTGACGAGAGCGCTACCCGCATTCATCCCGCCGATACTCACACTACCACCAATGGCATGGGCGAACTCATGGGATTTCAGTAATGCCAAAATGCCTACAATTTCGAAGATCACTAATTCCAAATAAGCACCATAGTTAATCATAACACCACTTGTTGAAGGACCCATTTGAGCCGTAATACTCACTAAAGCGGTGCCTACCAGACCAACGATGACGGTGCTGGTCATTAAATAGATACCGCCCATAATCAGCATTTTCATCCATCCTTCAAAAAGACCTCGAGTAACCGGTAATATCAGGAATGGAATAAAAACAGGGCCTACCGCAATAGCAACCGCAATGACCATTTGATAGGTGAGGTAAAGGGCAATGAATAACACGAACAAAATCAATGAGATTAAAGATGTGACACCGATCGCCATCGTATCAATGAAAAAATTAAAAATATTACTAAAAAATTCGCCAGCCATACTCCATAAAGATCCGGAAAAATGGCCTTCGTTAATAGTTTTTGTTAATATATGAATCATCAGGAAAAAATTGCTTTGAAATTTATCAATTGTTTCCACTATAACACTTTTTGATGAGTTTCCGCCAATAAGTACTTTTGCAGTAAAAATGAATCCATCCACCACGGAAGAGGTGAAAAAATTATATTTCCACAATAAAAAGTAAGTAAAACCTGTGACAAAGATTAAGGAAAAGAGGGGACGTAATCCCATGTGCCATATATCGGCTTGAGAAAGCATAATCATGATGCCGAGCCAGACGAAGGCAATCCCTGCTAAAAGTCCGGCAATTCCTTCCGCATATTTGATGAAATGCGAGGCCATCCCATCTGCAGTAACCATCACAGTGGTGACAATGCCTATCAGTTTCCCGCCGTGTATTTTTGTCGCAACTCCACCTAAGACGTCTTGTATTTTTTGGCTGACCGAATTGTTTTTCTGATACTCATGATTTAACGCGGCCCATGCGATCTTGCAGGAGTGTGAATAATCATTATTCGCGCAGGAAGGATCGTACTGCTGCATCTTTTCACCATCTGTCGGAGCCGCTGTTGGGGGTGTTCCACCAAAAGCTGTGATGCTGAATAAACCAAGAAACATAACCATCAGAATATATGCCATCGTTTTTAACATGAATTATTGCTCCTCATTGTTTATTCTTACTGGCGCAATAGAGATAAGTTTCACCATTGGCTACGCAATCCATGAATGTTGTTTCTGCATCGGCAAAACCCTTGGCGGTTGATTCTGAATCTTTTATCTCTTTTTTCGTGTTTTTTACGGCTTCTTCATTAGATTTTTGGAGCGCTTGGAGGGAAGCTGTTGAGTTCATCGTGCTATATTCGACTTCTCTGGTTGCGCGCCGTTTGCTGGCCGCCATCTGCGCACTATTAATATCCTGCAACAAAATCTGATTTTGCTGCTCGATGGTATTCAGCTCCTTCGCCATTTCCATCTGCCCGCTGGTGTTCCCGTCAATTCTGCTGGCCATGTGAGATTGCGCCTCAATCTCTGGCGCGAGTTTATCCACAGCCCGCATGGAGTTGGCGGCTTCCTGAAGCGTCGCACGGGTTTGCGCCGCTGTGTTGGTTTGTGCGGTTTCCACCGTGTTCAGATAGTCTTCCGGTGTGAGGGAAGAGTTCAGTATATCTAGATTCTGCTGCTCGACGGTTTGCTGGATATTGGCGAGGTTCCCATAGAGATCTTCGTATTCATTTTTGAGTCCCATCACCTCATCATAATTGTATTCCATTTGCTGGATAGGCGTGGTTATTTTGGAGATCTCCCGAGACGGTAATGTGGCCAGATTCTGCAAATCGGTCATGTATCCGTTGAGCGTATTGATCTGCGTTTGCACCGAAGATAAGGCGGTAGTGACATCCTTGGCATAGGTCTGCAATTGGGTCACTTCCTGGACGATCTGTTCCGGAAGGGTTGCGCCGATGATGGATGTCGCATTCGCTGTGCCCGGGATCAAATTGATCCCAACAAACCCAGCCGCCCATAAGGCCCGACGTAGTGATTTAGCCAAGACGTTGCGCTTCTTGAACATATCGTGCTCTCCACTCCGGGTCTCCGGATTTTTGCCACCGTTTAAAAATATCCCTGGCCGCCGAATCTGAACGCAAATAAGCCAGTGTTTCCCGATCGAAAGTAGATTGTATCACCTTGGGAATACCGTTTTGGATGACATAATAGTCCCTTTTTGGCGTTAATTTCTGAAGCTCTTCTACCTGGTAAGGGTCAATCTGAAAATTCTTCCGATAAAAGTCCTTGAACGCAGAAGCTTTGGGATGTGGTAAGAGAATCAGCGTCGGAACATTATCAATAATGGACGAAAAAGAAGCGCTGTCCTGGCTCTCGAATGCAGACTGTGTAGCCATGACGACAATAACGTTTTTCTTTGCCAATCGTTTCAGCCACTGTTTTAAGCGGTCTGAGAAAACAGGGTCTTCAAAAGCAAACCAGGCTTCCTCCAAATATATCAGCGTGGGGCTGCCATCCAGTGACTTTTCGATGCGGTGAAACATATAGCTCAAAAAAGCCCGCGCGGGCGCTTTGAGCTCCATATTCGTGACCTCATCCATCGCAATGGTCGTGTATCGGGAAAGCTGGAATTTGTCCTCTTTCGCGGAAAAGAACTTGGCCCATATCCCCGTTGTCCAGATAGCCAGTCGGTTGCGCAGGGCAGGGGCCTGGGGGCCGGTAAAGTGTTCCCCCAATACGCTCAAGCGTCGGAATTCTTCGGGTACGGCCATCATGCGTTGTACGCAGGCCGCCAGTTCAATACTTTCCTCACTGTTGAGGGGTTCTTTGGTGGACAGTAATTGCTCCAGCCATTGGCCCAACCATTCTACATCGCTGGCGGTTTCGAGATTCTGGATGGGGTTAAGGGGCATCCCGTCCTCGCTGGCATAATCCATGTACACCCCACCATTTTTCAGGCAGGTGATCAGGTTGCTTTGATCTTTGTCAAAGACAAAAACCCGGGACCGTGGGTAACGCATCCACTGACTAATCAGGAAATTGACGAAGGCAGATTTACCGGAGCGGCTGGGTCCGGCGACTAAGGTATGCCCCAGATCCGCGACATGGAAATTAAAATCAAAGGTGGCTTGTTCTTTGGTTTCAAATTTGGCCAGTGCCGGGATTGGGGTGTTGAGTTGCTCGCTAAGATAATCGTTTTGCGGGCGCCCGGTATAAATGCCGTGGACAGGAATCAAATCGGCGATGGGGCTGCCGGTCAAAAATATCCAGCGTACCGGAAGCGCCCATTGCCCGGGGAGGGTTCCGGCCCAGGCCGAAAGGGCGTGGATGTGTTCGCGTAAGGGCGTGAATTCCTTCTCGGTGAGGGCCTTGTAGACCTCATCCACCTGTTCGTTGAGCGGAGACGTTTTATCGCCGTACACCAAAATGGAGATATTGGTATAGGCAGCAAGGGCGTTGCCGGTGGCAAAGCTCTTAATGGCCTGACTGGTTTGCCCGGAGCGCACATCCGCATCGTCGTTAATATTCTCCGTCTCTTGTTCGGTGATGGCCTCACCGGCAGCAGAGAGAATGTTTTTTCGGGTGTTGTTGTAAAAACTGCGGAATTTTTTCATGTAATTTTTCGCCGCATTGACGTCCGTCATACGCAAGGCAAAACTGAGTGTCCATTCTGCATCCACCTGATATAGCACATCCAGCATGCCCGGCTGGGTATGTTCCGGGTAAGCCTCGGGTTCGCCCTTAATGGAGAACACCGCTACATCCTTGGTCTGTGTCGGGCCGGAAAAATGCAGGGCATCTTCCGTGACCTGTAAGGTATCCATCCCCAAATAACTATCCAGCAAGGCATATCGAGGTAAAGCGATAGGGCGGGGATCGGGTTCTGTGGGCGTGACCATCTGATTGAGAAAACCCCACAAGTCCTTTTCCTGCAAGCGTTTGAAGCTTCCCATAGCGGTGACGCTGTTCTCAATGAGATGCACGATTTTTTCCAGTTGCATGGACTGGTTTTCCAAATGCTCACCCAAAGCGGCATCCATCGCTTTAAAACCCAGGCTGGTCTTGAAGGTGGTGGCCATGCTGGCGATGACGCTGGGATGCTTTTGATAGGCCGCTTTAAAGGTTTCCACAAATTTTCCCGGACCAGAGGGTGGCAGGACCAGAACCGACAGAAAATGGCGATGACGGTAATGATTTTTGCTTGTGAAATGTTCGTAGTAGCTATGAGCAATAGCATCGGCCACAGTCTCTCCGGTTTCTGGAACCGGGATGCTTTCTTTGCGTCGGGTGTGAGTAAACCAAAGATAAATATCATCGCGCCGGAGCTTCATGAGCATGCGCTCCATGGCCTCCGCATTGACATTGACCTCTTCAGGTGAAATGCCGTCGTAGTCCTTGGGGAAATACTCCACAACCGCGAGCAACCCCCGATCTTTGCACAGCACCGTTTGATGGTCCCACGGGGCCAGCCAGGGGATAATCTCTGCCAGTGAATGAGCATGCTCGATTTCTTTGCGGGCATTATCGACGGCAATTACCATGCTTTTCCATGTCCTATAAGGTCTTTAGGGCGCTGATCCTGAAAGCTGGCATGCGGCCAGGGTTCGTAACGCTCATGTTGGCGGATATACCGGAAATACACCTCGACAAAATAAGGTTCGTCTTTGTAGATGTACCGCAAGCCGGCGAACAAAATAAAAGGCAGCAACGCAAGGGGCCATTGTTGCGTGACCCACGCGAAGGAAAAACTGCCAGAAAAGAGCATGACCGTGTAATTGAAAGGCACGCCCATCACGCGCTTTTTACCAATGACGGCACGATGCACGGGGCTTTTTCGCAGTCGTTCTGCGCGACTTTCTCCGGTTTGCATGGGTTATTCCCGGTTAACGGCGACTGCCGCTGTGTGCGTTTTGCCGTAGCCCAATCTCAACAATCGTTTTTGGCGCAAAGCAGAACGGTCCTGGCCGTGCTCCGCCATCCAGAGAGAGCCTTCAATGGCCTCCTGGGTACTGTTGACGGCTACTGCATAGCGATCCGCCTGATATTCCCGGCGGTTTGGGAACCAGAGCAGGGCGCTTTTGGGTACCAGCAAAGCGAGCAGAATAAAGGCCGCGATGGTTTTGGTTTCCGGGACGGTACTGTCCAGAAACACGCCCATGGCGGTCAGGAACAGGACCGAAGTGACGGGATACATATAGTTCAGCGCCGTATGCCCGAAGCGGATATGTCCGAGCTCATGCCCGAGTACATACCGGCGCACGGAAGGCGGGGCATCCTTGGCCAGTTTTCCGGAAATGAGGATATACCGCATGTAACTCCAGGCCCCATAACCCTGCCAGGGCCACCAAGCGGGGAGCATCATCAATTTGGGGTGGATGTGCCGAAAAACCCGACGCCAGCCTTTCAGTTCCGTCAGGGACACATCGGAACGGACCATTTTGTCCAGGTCGTTTTTCCATTCGGCAAATGTAGCCTGGTTTTCGGTGGAGTGGCTTGAGGTCAGGGCAAACCGCATGGCCCGACTGCCTACCCCAAACATATACACAATGCCGCCAACGACGAAAGCAATGCCGCCGACAACAATGACGACATAATCTTCCAGGTCCTTAAAAATCTCATCCAAGATCCCATCCCATGGCATGCCATTACCAGAAGAAGAGGGGATTGGCGCGCTCAATCCGGAACTGCTGGTGTAGTCGGACATTCCTGTTACACCGGATAGGGAGACCTGCCGACCAGAAGCGATATAAGCGATAATATCGACCGCGAATGCGCCAATACAAAAACCCATAATCAATTTGGCGAAAAACGAGAAATGGCCTTTGATTTCACATCGGCTATCCACCATCGCGGTGAAGAGATACACCAGAGCGAGTAGCGGTAACACGATCATTTGTGTAGATGGGCTAAATAGTTCCATGATGGCCTTCCTGAACAGTAAGTATGGATTGCTGATTCAGGAGAATAATGGGTGCAGCGTGATTATGGTGTGGCATTAAACGGCTTTTTTCTGGTTTTTTCTGAAAGTAGAAATTCCAAAACCGATCAAGAGATCAAATTGATCCCCGTTCTTGCGGGAACGCATGCGTTTTTTGGGTATCTAAATGTTGTGCTGGATATATCCACGCGGCACGCGCCTTAAAAGTTTAGATTCGTGGTTGACGCCCGTATCTGTAGCACTGGCGACAGATCAGCTACTTGATGCGCGCTACCGATTTGTGGTTACCGTTTTATGGTTTTCATATGTCACTATATGCGAGACGGACGATTGACATCTTTTATTTAAGGTTTTGAGTTCATACACAGAACCAGCGATAAAGCCGCTAAAAATTGCCACTATGATGAGCATCATTATTAATGCTATCTTCATTGAATTTCTCCTTGTTGGAATCATCATTACGCAAATTTTCCTAGAAAAGTGAAGGGTCCGATTCAGGAGAATAGGGGGTAAATCCGGCGGTCTGTTCGTCAATAACGGGTTTTTTTTCTGGCTTTTCCTGAAAGTAGTACGTCGAAAAACGATCAAGAGATCAAATTGATCCCCGCTTGCGCAACGAAACGCCAATCCCTGGAGACACGTTTTGGCCCGCAAATCCTTCAGGCTTCGGGAATGGCAATGCTTTGATATCGGTAGGTCTGGCTTTGCGGATCCATGCCCTGAATTTCCATAATGGCGCTGATGGCTCTTTTGCCCTCGGCGTTCAGACGCATTTGGATGACGTAATGAATGGCTTGGGAAACCGTTTGCCGGATAGCGCTGTGTGGCCAGGGAACGCCGGAGCGCAAGACCAGCGTTTCCAGCCGTTCCAATGCCTCGATGGGGCTGTTGGCATGAATGGAGGTCATGGAGCCATCGTGTCCGGTATTGCAGGCGTCCAGCATATCAAGGGCTTCGGCTCCACGCACTTCACCGACCACGATACGGTCAGGTCGGTAGCGCAGACATTGCTTAATGAGCATCTTGGCATCAATGCCGAGTGATTCACTGGTTATGAAGCGCACACAGTTATCGGTGGTGGGTTCCAGTTCTGGGGAATCTTCAATGGTGATTAACCGTTCATGCGGCGGAATACAGGAAAGGAGGGCATTCAGGAACGTGGTTTTTCCGCTGGAGGTACCGCCGGCCACCAAAATGGTTTTGCGTTGTTCAACAATGGTACGCAGAAACTGGAGGAGTTCCGCTCGCGTTCGCGGAGCCGGGATAACCAGTTCCTCTCTGGGGCTGGCCGATTGGGCATATTCCTCCAGAGGCACATGGATGCGCACCTTGCGGCGGATGGACAGACTGATGCCCTTCATGGACGTGGGCGGCAGTGTGGCGGCAATGCGCAGGCCCCAGTGATACACGGTTAAAATAGCCCCTTCACCACCGATGTTACGGGCCATGGCCGCGAGACGTACCGTGAGGTTTTCGAGTTTTTCCGGTGGAGTGATCCGCAGGTCCAAGCGTTGCATTTTCCCATACTGTTCCATCCAGATATCGTCCGGTGTGTTAATCATGATTTCTGCTACACCATCGACGGGGGGTTCCCCGTGCAATCCGGGTAATCCCAGGTAGGGTAATAGCTCGCCTAAATAGATGCGCAAAAGTGCCTCGCGGTCTTCTGCTTCGCTTTGTGATGCTGAACTGCTGGAAAAGGGCGTGAGACTCAAAAATCTATCCTCGCTGCATGGCATTTATAAAGCATGCGCCCGATCTAGGGTGTTTAGGTAAGAAAAAAACCGGCTTTTTGGCGTTTTGTTGGGAAGTTATCGGTCCGGTGTCCTGCCCGCTGAGCGATGATGAGGACGATCCACTTTTCGAATAAACGCTAAAAAAGCGGTTTATTGTGCGCAAAAACCGATCATCCATGTGCCAGTCTATTGCGCAGAGAGTTCAGGCCAGAGGATTTACGACGGAATATGACCAAAAAATTTTGTGTCAAAAAGGGCGTGGTAATCTGTTTATAAGGTCATTGGAACAAGGAATCGAACCATGTTAACCGGAAGATCAATACAACGCTGGATATGCGCCGCGTTAAAGTTCGAGGGAGCACCGACCACCGTCGAACGATTAAGCCGGCTCATTCCTGCCCACCCAGAACCCCATCATGTTTCACAGCAGGTTTATGTGCTCAAGCGTAGAGGAATTGTCGAAAAGTTAGGAACAGGTGCACGTGGAAAACCGGTTTGGAAGCTGGTGGACCATGCTTTTGTCGCTTCAGATGATTTGTTGGCAATGGTTCAGCAGATTGAACATACCGCGCGTGAACCGGTTGCGCTTTATTCCGATCGGGATGCGGTGCGTACGGAAATCCTGGCGTGTTTAAAGCCACCCGTTTTTGAGACGGATACCAAACCTGTACGCAGTAAGCAGGATATTTTGCGAGCCTGCCCCAGTGCCCGTTCTGAACATGAGGTGTCGCAAATCCTTGCGGAAATGGTCGCCCATGGCCGTGTGATTGGAGAGGGTAGTGGACGAAAGCGCCGCTACTGGATAGGCAAGGAAACGCAAATGGACCTCTTTCACTTGTGTGAGGACGTGTCCCAGGCGGAAATCGAGCAGACCGAAAAAATGTTGCGCATTGTTTTTCGCAAAGGCGTGGTCGCCAAACGCCGGCAGGCTTTTAACGGAGCAGTTCTGGCGAATTACGATCATCGCGGTGGTTTTTTGGAGTTGATTGTCAATAAGGAGGCGTTAAATGTCACGGCATAACCTGCGGTTTGAAGAACGACTGGAACAGGTGAAACAGTACTGTGCGGAGAATGGTACAGGCTGGATTCCGGTGCGTTATGACACGGAACCCAGAACCCGTATGGGATATTGGGCGAATGATGTGCGCTACAAATACAAAAAAGGCGAACTAGCCAAAAACCACGAAGAACAGCTGCGTGCGGTGGGCTTTCGCTTTGAGCGTGCCGGGATGGGTTTTTCCGTGCGGGTCAAAAATCTGAAAACGATTCGGAAATCGCAGGGCGGCAATACTTCTGCGGGTGACGCCGCCCGGTAATGTGCGGCTGCGCTATTTGGTCTTGTTAAAGGATTGGTTATTAAAAATGATGTCAACGGAAGAATGCTCAAGTGGGGTGGATAAGAGGGCACCAAGCCTACCTAAAAAAAACCAAAAAAGATCCTATATCCGGTTTGAAAAACGGTTGGATCAAATTCGGCGATTTTGTGTGGAAAACGGGCATGGCTGGATTCCTGCCCGATATGACACTGAACCAAAAACTGGATTGGGGCATTGGGCGAATTTGATGCGGCACCAAATCAAGCAAGGGAAGTGTGACGCGGAAAGGGATGCCCTGATAGTGGCTGGTTTCTTGTTGGAGCCCCCTCCAGGGGCACCTATTCGCAGCAAAAAACTGGTGAAATTGCGTGAAAAGCCACGAAACAGTTCTGGCAACAACGCCGGCCTATCCAAGCAGTCGTCAATGGATGCGGTGCATACATCGGTACCCGCCGTCTATGGCGGCGAATCAACAGCCGATGGGCTGGTTTTAGTGCCGACGGCTTATGGTGAGGAATTGGCTCAAAGTATTCGCCCTCCTGCAGTGCGACCCGAAGGCTATCCTATAGCTACGGATAGTCTGGATACCCTCATAAAGAATGAATGCCGATTCGGCGCTATTCTGGCAGATCCGCCGTGGAGATACAGCAATACCGTTTCCAACGGGGCTGCAGATCGTCATTACCCCACCATGAGCATGGATGAATTGCGGGGCTTGCCGGTTCCGCAACTGGCTTTGCCCGATGCCTACCTGTTTTTATGGGCCACGGCTCCGCTCTTGCGGGAAGCGTTGGATTTGATGCAGGCATGGGGTTTTGATTACAAGACGCATATGGTCTGGAACAAACCGCGCTTCGGCATGGGCAATTACTGGCGTTCGGCGCATGAACTCTTGTGTCTTGGGATTCGCGGTAAACCTGCGGGCTGGTGTCGCCATGATATTAGTAGCTGGGCGGTCTTTCCGGCTACACGGCACTCTGCCAAGCCGTCTTATTTCCGCGAGATGATTGCTTCCGTAGTCGATGGACCCTATCTGGAAATGTTCGGGCGGGAACAGAACAGTGGTTGGACGACTTTTGGGAATCAGGTACAGCCAACGCTGTTTGCCTGCTTTAACGAAGAGAACACGCACGTTTATTAAAAGGGGGCGAGCATGTCCGAAAAACCCCATCAAATGGCTGGCTTGTCTTACTGGTTCTTTCTGTATTTGATATTGATCGGTATTGAGAATGCCTGGAATGCATCCTGGGTGGCCGATCTGTTTTTAGCTGCCTTATTCGCCCTGTTTTTTATCGAAAAATTTAATCGATTCTGGACCGAGTTTTGGGATCATGCACTTTCTGCATTACTGGCACCCATATGGGATTCTGCCTTGTTGGACCCTGTCCTGGGCAAGGCTGTGCCAGACGAAGCGTTCTGGGCCGTAACCGCCAGAAAATATTGGCAGGCGCATTATATGGTCCGCGAAGACCGCAGGAATAGGTTGTGGGCTATCTGGTTGTGCGCTCTGATTATTGGGCCGTTGCTGATTTTTTCCATTCTTGCGGGAAATATTCCCCTCACACAGATAGCCATAATATCTTACATGCTGAGCGTTTTTGCGGGATGGCTTTTGATGCACACCAAGAGCCTACCCAACCAGGCACAAGCCCTCAGCAATGCGTCCGGTCGTTCATCAGCGGCATTCCGCGCCATCATGACGTCTGCAAACCTATCGCCTGTTTTGCCCATACCCGATTTTGTGCATCCCAAACGACGCGGAAAATTTTTCCTGGAGTTTGTGTATTTTATCGGCGCTTCGGTGCCTGTTGTTTTCTTGTTTTTTTGGCTGGTGGAAGACGTTCCGGTCAGTTGGAACATCGGCTCCATCGCCTTGTTAGTTCTCCAATTTGTCGGGTGCTTATTACTGATTTTTTCCTGGTTAGTCGTTATTATCCGTATGGGATTGCCGTTGGCGAGGTACCAACGAGGCATTGACAGTCCCGAACATCCCTGTGTTTTGGTGTGGCTTGCCGATATGCAAGACGCTATCCACTGAGAGGATAAAAGCAGTAGTGGTCTCAGACTAAAATCAGCGCGCCTGGTTATCCTTTCTGCAGCCTGTGACGTTAGGCGTGCATTCGTTTCTTTATCATGGCGGATTATCCAAAGAAAAGCCCCTGCATCCGTAGATCAGGGGCTTTCGAATTTTAGCAGCGATAGTTTAAGCCGCCTGTTGAGACATATCCGATGTTCCTATTTCAGATGACTGAAAAGACATCTTTCTGAGTTTGCTAAGAATACTGTTATCATCTCGAACAGGACGGAACACATTTTTTTTGCCTACACGCACCAAAGTAAACAGTGCGTGATGTGTCCATTCATGACTTACGGGTTTACCAACATCAGATGCAAGCCAAGCATCTAAGGTGCGAGGAGCGGCCACTACAACTTGTGATTGTTCCTGAAAATATTGAGATCGAAAAAGCCCAAAGTTTGTTTTGCTTAATTGATCGGTATAAGCCACCTCAATTTGAGTAGCGTCCGATTTTTCAGGATCAACGCCCATGATAAGCATTGGCCTTTTTAGAACGAATATAGGCAGTAACCGAATCGCTTGCGTTTGTAATGCCCAAAGCCACGCCAGATGTATCATGGGGTATCTGGCAGACATGGTAATTACAATAATGGATTTATCGGCGCCATTTGCGTGAATTCCTAGAGTGATACCAGCATCGAAAGTGACCCCTGGGTCTGTGTTCTTCCAAGGCCACGATGACTTGCCGATAGTGCTCATTCCTGGGCAGGTGTTATGAGTAATCCCCAAAAGTTCTTCTCGTGAGAAACCGGCCAAAGGATCCATACGATCAGAAGCAAATTCGGGGAACTCTGTGATCGCTTTGCGATGATAACGATGCAGCAATAGTGCAGTTTCCATGTCGATTCGCTCTTCTTCTTCCTGGAAGATGAAGGTACGAAGAGCCGGAAGAGTCGCTGGATTTTTCGTCAATCGCTCCATACAACCGGGGCCGTCACTCATCACCCACCCCAATGGTGCTCTAGATGTATCCGGATTACCCACGACGAAACCCTCTCTGGTTAATTTCATAGTCCACTTCTGAGAAAAACACGCTTGCTACAGTCAAGTAATCACAGGGCGAGTAACTTACGCATGTTTCACAGAAATGACGATGGCAGCCTCCATAAGTTTCCCTATGGTAATCATCATGCGCCGTATCGTAACCTAAAAAACGATTTGTTTTGCGATTGTCACATGCGCCATAAAGAATAAGTGACAACGCATATTTTGTTACAATACCCTCGTCTTCAGCATCCACACACGCCACAATACGTCCCTCAGGATTTCTTTTGTGTGTCGATTTCTTAGCCGAATAAATGCGTTGGCATACCGCAAGTTGCAAACCAGATTCGCATCGGCACCCATCAGTACCCATTAAAACCCCATTCGATCAATCTCAAAGGTAATATGCTATAAGTATAGTCACGGTGACTTGCCTAGGCAATTCCGCTTTCCCAGCCATAGTTTAGTGTTTCGTTTGGTTATGGCGGTCATACGGGCATCACAGCGGATTGCAGACCGCCGGTTTCGCTGCCTCGATGCCCCGCATGGCATAGTCGCCGATCAGCACCTGCCCAGGAATAGCCCCATAAAATCAGGTGAGTGAGGGAAATTAGGCCGATACAGGCCACCTGGTCAGGGCAATGGCCAACCATCGCTGTTGGCGCAGTTCCTGGAAAATGGTCACCGCGCTTCCCCTGAGTAGCGATGTTGGTCCGCCAGTCTGGAAAGGGCGGGGATCAATTTGATCCCGCCGTTCATATCCGCTTCGGCATGTTGCGCATCCAAAGATAACTGAACAGGCCTAGAAAAACGGCCCAGAAAATAATCGCGATGGGTGGAATGGGGATAGGCAGGAAAAATATCAGCAATAACCCATAGGTGATGATTTTACTGGCCCGGTTGCCGATGAAATGTTTTTGCCCACTCTGATACACAAACCGGAACTGGGCCACTTTGCGTTGCACCCAACCATCGTAAGCAGCGGCGATAACCAGCGGGATCAGGGCAATGGCCCAGGTGAAAAAGACCAGCACCCGAAAAATGGCAATATAAAAAATCGCCAGTATGGTGAGTATCCGGCCCCGAGCGGCCCAGGACAGTTTTTCAGTCAGGCTGAGGTCCGCGACCTGATGCGTTGGCGGCGGCGCGGGTGTCATGGCATGGGCCAGTCCGGTTTGAATGAAAACCATGGAGTAAAGGTGGCTGGTCAAGTGAAGTAGGGTTTGCAGCGCGGCTATCCCCATCTCCTGGCGCACCAACAGTTGCTGCAAGTTCTGATAGTAAGCAATGGGTAAACCGGTGCCAAAAATCAGGGCCATAGCAAATTCAAAGCCGATGATGGCAATCATGAATTTGACCGCAGAACGTTCTTCGCTGATAAAGCTCGACATTTATGGATACCCGGGTTGCTGCATGAGGAGTTGCTGGATGAAGGCATGTATCTGTGCAGATCCTTGGTCCGCATTCTTCTCTGTCGTGTCGGGTCCGCGAAGAAAACCGCCAGGACAGGTCCCTCGCCATTCCGGAAAAGGGGTGTGCATCCAATCCCAAATGTTATCGCGGGATGCGGCACAAATGATGGGCTGTTGTTGCAGCCTTCTGGCGGTGTCCTCTATTTCGGACAGAACCGCTTCACGTAACTGTCCATTCCCCAGTCGTGTCCCATGCTCAGAGCAGCGTTCCAGCAGGCAGTAAATTTCCTCTGTTTGCGGGTGCTCCGCATGCAGGCAAGGTAAACCTTCCAGCCGGTTTTGCAGGCGCATGAACCACCACCAGGTATCCGGCCAGACCGCCAGCAGAAATCGGAAGCTCTCCCGATGCGGTAATTTCCGGATGTTTTTGTGCAGGGCCGTAGCGGTACTGGTATGTAGCATGGGTGTTGACTCAATCGGTGACAATGGGAATCCGTCCTTTGATAATGGCGCCGCCCGAAAAATGGGCCATATATTGCAAAGCGGGCAGGCTGGCAAATTCACTTGGCGGGAAAACCTCGGTATCGGTGACCGTCAATCCTTCACTATAACTGCCATTATTCATGTCCATGGGATGGGGACTGATGCCACTACCCATGGTGCTGGTCATGCGCTCCATAGGGATTTTCCCCATTCTTTTCGAGACTTCTTCCTTGGTGTTTTGATCAATAATGCGCAGCACTATGATGTTGTTGGTGTTACCGATGACCATGTTGGCCCGGTCCTTGGAACCATTGAGGCGGGTGGCGATATCGGAAATGGTTTGCGTGGCGAGGAACACACGGAACAAGGCCCCGCCCCCTTTGTTGAGGATCTGGATAACCGGCTGGTTAAGCACTTCGGCCCCTTCATCAATGAATATATTGACGGGTTTGGGGTCCTGATAGTTGTAAATATCCCCTGCAGTCGAAGCCAAATCCGCCAGAATAATGGACCCGATGGCCTGACCTACAGCGGTATCCGAGAGGGTGTCCAATCCAATATACAGAGCCAGCTTCTGGTCTATGGCGCGCTGTGCGGTGAGGATGCGCCCATGGAAGTTCTTGGGATCCGGCGAGAGCAGGGTATCCAGGGGACGGCTGGTGAGCATCGCCAATAACGGGGTGAGCGACAAAATCATCTTACTGAAATGCTCTTTGTCGTGCTCCTGATCCGCAATCAATCCTTCCAGTTCCGGTGATGGGGCCGTCTTGGCGAGCACTTCCCGATAAAACTTTTTGTAGGCCGTCAACTGGCCGGGAATATCCTCAGCTACCTTGCCGGTTTTGCCGGTGAGGTAGGAATGCAGAATTTCCGGTTTGACATTGTTCTGCTGGACGTATTCTTTCAGTACAAGCAGGACAAATTCCGTCGGGTCGGATTCTACCAGAGTGCGCAAAGCTTTAATGGAGGGTCTTTTCCCCAGGATGAGCAGGCCATGAACGAAGTTGTTTATGACGCGCCAACCGAAGCTGATAAAAGGGTCAGAATTGGAGTCCCCTCCGGCAGAGATTAACGCCGCAATGCGAGAGGCGAGACCCGTAGCCCGATTCCAGGACCCCATCACATCTATGGCACAAGAGTCTTCTGGATGGGCGGGATGGAAATAGGCAAAACGTTCTGGCGCGCCAATGCGTTCACAGGCTTTTTGCGCGTTTTCCTTGAGTTCTTTGTCTCCTTTGGGATCGATGATAATGACGGGCTCATCCCGTTCGATGGCCTGACTGATGAGCAGATCGTAAAGACGGGTTTTGCCGGCGCGCGTGGTACCGAGAATCAGGGTTTGACCTTTCAAGGCATCCAGAGGCAGAAAGATGTCTCTTTCCTGACCCAGCGCGTGTATCCAGGCTTTCCCCAGAAATTCGCCTTGATCGTCGGTCTCATAGGCTTTGAGCGGTTCAATCAGCGGGGCGCCGGGTCCCAATAAGTAATACATGCTTTCGGCGGCTTTTTTATTCCAGCGAAAACCGCGCCCGTACCAGACCGCTTGATGCTCGCGGGCGTACTGATAGACCGTATTGGCGCTTTCACGGTCCATGAACCAGAGACCGCCGTTTTGCCGGATATTGAGCAGTTTTTGACGATAGACCTGACCGATTTTATAGCGATTCCAGGAGAAATAACCGGCAACGCCCGCGCTGATGAATAGGGGCGATAAAGGAATCCCTGTCAGCAAACCCAGGGATAGACCACTCAGGCCGGCCGCCGCCCAGGCCGCCGACGCATGCAGTTCATAGGCCGGACGGAAAGGGATTTCGTAAGGAGCGACCTTGGATTGATATTGGGTTTTGCGCTGCAGTAGGGCCATGACAGAATCTCCTTTTAGCTGGGTAAGTCGCTATCCAGCCGCAACAACAGACCGCCGCCCTCAGAGCCGCCCGGTCCAATGGTGCATTCCCGCAAAAACCGCTCTGGACAGGGATCATCCGGGAATTGTCTGGACAGGGTTTCCACGACCCATTCCAGGGGGATAAACCAGTAGCCTTTTTGGGTGTCCTTGTTGGCGGAAAACTGGGCGGCTGAATAGTCCCGGGCCTGTTCGATCAGGTAGCGATGGTAGGTCCTGCGCTGTTCTTTCGGGAAAAGACTCAACGGCATTTTCAGGCAAGGCAATTTTTTCAGGGCCGTGGGAGAGAGCACTACCACTGTCCGTTCCTTGCTTTGGCCGGGCAGGGTCTTTTTTTGCGTGAGTTTTTCCGGGCTGTCAGGTGAGGGTATCAACAGGTGTTCATCGTTCAGGATGCCGAGCATTTCAATGGGTTTCATACCCATATCCCGAAATGCCTCTGGAAACTGGAGATAGGCGGCTTCCTCTCCGCCGGGAATAAGGATCGCGGCATCCCGGCGCTGTATCAGAATTTCCCGAATGATGGTACGCAGTATGCGTAAGCCCAGACTGATTTGACGGTCATCCCGTGCAGAGGGGGGTGCCGTGCGGTCGGCGGTGTGTACATCCTGTACGGCCTTGTCCGCTTGGCGGCCCGCTTCTGGAGAGGCGGTTGCGGCTTGCGTGTGTGGGGTGGACGTCTTCGCTGTCGTCTGGGGTTCTGCCACGGGAGGCGGTGCTACGGGGTGACTGGCCGTTTTCCGTTGTGGTTGTGGCGAAGCGGGCACAGGCTGAGAAGCGGTCGGGGTCACAGAGGCTGATGACCGTGCGGTCGTATTTTTTTCTGCGGGTCTGGCGGCGGGTGTGACAGTTGCAGAAGATGCAGAAGGGGCAGGAGATGCGGGAGAGACGGATGTGGCTGCCGGGGCATCGGCCTTGCGGACGCTGTACAGACTGCGTGCAGAAAGGGGGGGGACAATATCGAGCAGGTATTCGGGATGGCGCAGTACCAGGACGCGTTGCCCGAGTGTTTCCCGGTTTCCTGTGCCATCCTGGTTTTCCGGAGAAAGAAACCAGAAAGGAATCCGCTGCTGACCGTCGCTTTCATCCCGACTGGGTACGGCCAACTCCCGGTCGAGCAGCATATCCGCGATGACTTGCGGATCCTTGGGTATCCCGGGCGTACCCTGTTGATGGAGCCAGCCGGCCACATCGGTAGCGGCTTTCGGCCAGACCAGTGCGATAACCGGTGTTTCAGCGGCAATTTCCCGTTCTACCTCTTCTTTGGGGATACGCGTCGTCCACAGTACGGCGCCACTTTCATTGACTTTCCATATCTGTTCCCGCACCAGGGTACGCATGGCATCCAGCAGATAGCGTTCCACCGGAATCCCGATATCATTTCCTTCACCGCCCTGATTTTTGAGGTCATAACGGACGGATTCACGATCGCCATAGGTGGCAAAGTCGCGGACTTTGTTGATACCCATTTCATCACCGGAAATGGCGCGTAAAACCGTTTCCACCCAATAGGCGTCCACATCCGTCAAGAACGCGAGAATGTCCCGGGTCATGAGATGCGGAGCAGTGGCCATCCCCAGATTTTTATGGCGGTCCATACGCCCCGAACGCCAGCGCAGGTTGTAGAACTGCACATGGGTCTCTTGCCCCCACCGATAGAGGGAAGGATATAGGGCCGGGTTCCAGATGTGGCCCTGTTGCTGGTCGTACACCTGCATATCGACCATGGGCTTGCCAATATCATGAAACAGGGCGGCGCAAAATGTGGCCAGGCGCAGGGCGTCTTCGTGCCGACGCCGTTCCGTGGGGTGCAGCAGATGGGCGGATTTTTCAAGGCTGTCCTGACCATCGGTGAGCCGCACGGCATACAGGCAGGCCTCTAACCCATGACGAAAAAGCCCGCCTGCACCGCGATGGTGATTGCCTTCACTGGCCGGCAATAAATGGACATAGTGGGCATAGTTGTGAATGGCAGGCAGATAAATCCGTTTCCAGAATTCCGGAGTAACCCCTACGGCAGCATACACTTCCCGAATGAGCCGTGCCTGTGACTGGATAATATCGGTCACAGGCAGCAGGGGCAGCCCCTGCCGGAAAGGGGGATAAACGGGCACATCGGTGAGTACCTGTTGTTTCCAGTCTTCGGGGATGGGGGAGGCTTTGGCGGGTTTGGGTGCTTTTCGACCCGGCGGGGTAGAAGCCTGCCCCGCGTCTGCCGCGTGGGCGTCAGGGGCACCCCATGGGAAGCGACGATGACCTGTCCACCGATCCCATTGTGCGGCGAATTTTTCCGAGATGCGTTCTGACCAGAGTTTTTCCATGTCGGTCATGGTGGCGCATTCGGGCGGCTTTTAGCGCGGGATAAAGCGGCTAAATTTGCGTTTTTTCGTACCATCCTTTTCTTCGGGCGGAAGAATCGTGCATGAAAAAAGGCTTTTTTGGCGGTTTTATGAAAATTTTGTCAAAAATGGGTGCGGTATAATGCCCTTAATGGCAAATAGATCGGTTAGGAGATACGCATGGCTTTTGTGACAGGTATGGATATTGGGTACGGCAATCTGAAAATTGCCTTTGGGGAAGCACTGGACCCTGCGCCAGTCTGCGAAATTTATCCGGCCTGTGCGGTGCCCGCCGAATTGGTGGCGACTTCCCTGTTTGGGGCCGATACGGAAAACGAAACCGGCATCCGTGTCCAGGTGCACGGAAAATCATGGATGGCGGGTGTGCCCGGGGATGCGGTACAGCGCCATGCGCCGCGACAACTCCATGAGGGCTATGTCGGGAGTGATGCGTGGACTGCGCTGGCCTATGCGGGGATTTTGATGACCGGCCAGACGGTCATCGATAGGCTGGTTGTCGGACTGCCGGTTCAGCATTATGAAGACCCCGAACGCCGTCAGGCGCTCAAAGAGGTTCTGCAGGGGGTGCATGCGGTCCTGCCCAAAAGAAGTATTGAAGTCCGGCAGGTTCAGGTGGTTCCGCAGCCTGTCGGCGCCTATGTGGATGCCATCAATGGCAGCTGGTGCCCAGAGCCGGTGCAGGATCGGTTGGCAGAAGAAACCAGTCTGGTGGTGGACCCGGGATTTTTCTCGCTGGATTGGACGTTGGTTCGGGCCGGTGGTCGGTATGCCGCTCTGGCGTCTGGCAGCAGTCTGTTTGCCGTTTCCCAAGTGTTGAGTGAAGCACGGAAGATCATTGCAGACACCTATGGCAAGGCCCCGACGGTCGCGCAATTGGAAAACTGTCTGCAAAACGGACGGGAACACTTGTACATTTTCAATCAGGATGTCGTGTTGCCGCCGGTTTTTGAGCAGGCGGCCCAGATGGTCGGGCGGGAGGCGCTGAGCGAAATGCGCGGCATGCTCCGGCAGGTGGACGACCCCATCAACTTTATCATTCTTGCAGGTGGCGGCGCGCGTCTATATACCCCCATGGCTCAGGAGGTATATCCGGACAGTCAAATTTTAATGGCAGATCATCCAGAACTGGCGAATGCGCAAGGCTTCTGGCATTTGGGAGCACAAAGCTTTGTCTGATTTTGTACGGATAGATGTGACTATCAGTACCAGGCAACCGGAATTACTGAAAGATATACAGGCTGTTTCCGAACCCCGGTTGCGTCCTGAGCGTTTGCGGTTTTTGGCGCAACTGGGTTTGCTGGTCTTGCAGGGGCGCGGTTCCCTGGCGGCGGTTCAGGCCAGCAACCTGGATGCCGAAAACGGTCATGAAAAGCCGGACGCGGGCGAAGCAGGGGCTACATCTGTTGCCGCCCATGGCGCTGCCGAGACGGGTGCTTCCCATGACCCAAAGCGGGCGCTGAGTCCGGCGCGACGAAAGGCTATGGCGCAGTTGGGGCAGTCTTTGGGTGAGCCTTCGCAAAAAACGCAAAAAACGCACAAAAGCTGAAAAACGATCAAGAGATCAATTTGATCCCACGGATATTCGAGAATTGCAGGTTGCCAAGACTTCCGTTGTCTTGGCGTGCATCACCCCCCGTACATCCGGCGAATGGTGTCAGCAAAATAGCGAAACACCCAGATATTGGCAGGGAATTGCTGAATATTGACCTGACGGTACAGGGAAATTTTATGTAGCAGAAAAAAGAAAAAGGCGGCAATCAGACTCATAGCAGCGGCACCCAATGGCAAAGCCACGGACCATCGTCCGGTTATCATCGGTACCAGATTGGCAGCCCATGTGGCTAAGGGCAAAAAAAGAAAAATAGTCGTGATAATCGGAGGAAGCCGAAACAGGCTGGAAATTCTGGCGGCGGCATCCCCGTTTTCCCGAACTTTTTCCAAAAAGGCATAAGGGCCACCAAATGGTTGGGTGAGTAACAGGATCAAGCGTTTTTGGAGGATGCGCTGCGAAATCCAAAAAAGGGGCGTTTTGTAGCAACCCAGCATTCGGGCGCGCATGTTGGTAGCCAGCGTTTGAATCCAGATCCAGCGTAAGATTTGGGCTACAGTGGCAACCAATATGCCAATGGGAAGCCAGCGCCAGGGAGTGGTGCCCAACCAAAATAGGGACAGGTTCGCCGCAGAGGCCAACAGTAGCATGCGAATCAGCCAGACATCCGCTTGCTGTACATGCCGCGCCAGATTGGGCGGCAGAATTTCCGTGCCGCTGTATATTCTGTGGAACAACAGCGAAGTGGCCAGCATATCATTCAGGTATTTTGGGTAGGGCAGCTCTTTCCAGGTCATTAGTGTGTTCGGTATTAAGGAAGATTGCGCGAGATCCAGCTCGGATTGTATCGAAAAGTGGGATAGCCAGGCCTCATCGGAAACCCATAGATGTGGTGCCGACTCTAGCGATGTGGAACCTTGCTTGGCACCGCCTTCTTCCCAGGTTGCGAGCGATTCATTTACGGCTAAAACGATATCCATGAGCGCTTTTAGCAGCAAGTATACCCCTTTCGTCAACTGGTACAGGCCCATGGGAAGATTCGTTACGCTGGCTATCAGAATAACCAAGGTGCCTTGGACGAAACTCCCCGCATGCTGGGCGGCGAAATGGTAGCAGTAGATCAGAGAGGCAAATGCCACGCCAGATAACAGTAAACGGAAAAGGCCCTCGAACAGCCACACGGATGCGTCCACGCTGATGATGGATGCATGGGGTTTCCCGTTTGGTATGGTCGCTGTCGGCATGCTGGTCATCACTCCTTTGCTTTTTCGCAGAAGGGAGGGGTCGCCCTATGGACCGCCAGAACGTTTCTGGCTCGGCGCTACAATGGGCGCCGCCCTAAAACGAATGGTACCAGTAGTGCGACCGTGATCTTGTGTGCATAAAACGGACAAAAAGGCTTTTATTCTTTACGGTGAAGTTTGAGTGGTGATGTTATGGGGTTGCCTCGTATGGGCCGGGGCTGGCTGATGATGGTTGCTTCGAAAAATCAGATTAGATGGTAGGTGCTGCAAGGTGCGGGATCAAATTGATCCCGCGATGGCATGGTTAATCCTGGCGGGAAGTCGCTGGCTGGACGGGCTAGCGAAGCCTTTGCGTTACAAATTAGTTGTCTATTTTTTTCCGCAAAATCAGGCTGGGCTTGAATGTCACCACCCGCCGAGCCTTAATCTCGCAGGATACACCCGTCTTGGGATTCCGGCCGGGTCTGGCTACCTTGTCCCGCAGGGTGAAATTTCCGAAGCTGGATAATTTGACGTTCTCACCAGACGCCAGCGTTTCCCGTATCGTATCAAACAGGCTATTCACCAGATCCAGGCTTTCTCTGTGCGTAAAGCCCATTGCATCGGTCAATGCATGGGCTATTTCTGCTTTTGTAACGGTCATAGTTCTTTCATCACCTTATTCAATGCGCGTTGTGTTGTTTTCAGTGTTTTCATCAGGTGTTGGTGGGCGTCCAAACGTGCGCGGCCATCCTGAATCGTCTCCCGGTACGCATCCCGAAAGTCCATCATCATGGTTTTGCGCTGATCCTTCTTGGTCTGAATAAATCGCGCATCATAATAGTCCAGAAGGCCCACTGCAAAACGACTAACAACGAGCATGGCGGTGTTGGTGGCATATTCCGCTATCAGGTCCGGGCCGAAACTATCTGAAGAAAGAATGAACGCATCCTCTGGCAGCATATCGTCCAGCTTGCGAATCAGCTTTTGCGTGGCCTTGGCTTGTTGAATCAGTTCGTCGATGGATTCCTGGTCCCTCCGTTTCGGGTGTTCCCGTGCTGCATAGATCAGCACATTGGTCGCGTCTATCAGGGCATCCATTCCGTGGATGGTCCGGAGAAACTGGGCGCCGGGCGAATCCTCAAGTGCTTCCTGGATTGGAGAGAGATATAGGCTGCCTGCCTGGATAATGTGGTCGAGCACGTCTACGGCGTGGCCGTCGATGTTGGGTAATAACAGAGCCGGACCATAGGCGGTCAGGCGTTTGCGTTTTTTGCGGATAGGGTTAGCTGATTGGCCGCCTGTAGGGAATGGATGCACGTTGTTCATGGCGGAAATCTAGCACGATGGAGCGCTTTGGAGAATATGGGGCCTCATTTTAGACAGGATGACCTACAGCAGCAGCGCTCCGCCCATAATCTGAGGTGAGGAGGCGGAGCGTGTAGGCTTTTGTGAGGTTGCGGATTCAGGCAGTAGGATTGGTCACGTCAATCGGGCATTCGGCGATGGATCTGGCAGCCAATAACTGCAGGTGCATGTTTCGCAACCAACATTTAAATTCGTCGTAGTCAATTTCCTTGTTTTCCAACCATTCCGCGAAAACATCCTGGTGTTCCTCAATGAATGCTGCAGCGATGATCGGTGCATGTGTCGTAGTAAAATCATGATGCTTGCGTACTTCGTTTGCTTCCATTTTAACCTCCAAATTACGAATGTGCGTCAAGAAGATTACGCCGGAGCATTCAGGTGTTGTTGAACATAAACGCGCTATTTTCGCTTTATTCTCTTTTGTTGAGCGTCAATGTCGTTTGCCGGGATCAAATTGATCCCGGGGTAAAAGGTTTTTTTGCTGATTACGTGGGCATGGTGCGCTTGACCGAAAAACATTTGAGTGCCATTTTTACTCTGTATCGTGCCATGTGGCATGATTTGGAGAGGGCGTTATGACGGAATGCATTTCGATAGGTCAGCTGCTGGGCGGCAATGAAGTGCTGCTCGTTTTACCAGAGAGCCCCTTGCAGTGGGTTGATGTGATTCGCCATGGAATTTCTTCTGCGTCCCTGGTTTCTCTCTCCAGTACCTTGCACATTTCGCAGGCGGAATTGGCGGCGGTATTGGGTATTTCCTACCGCACCTTGGCCAGGCGCAAGCGGGAAGCGATGCTGAACAGTGAGGAATCGGCCAAAGTGATTCGTTTGGCGAGAATTATAGAACGGGCGGAGAATGTCTTTGATAGCTTGGATAAGGCTATTGACTGGTTGAAAAATCGGAATGCGTCTTTATCTGGCTTAACCCCGCTTTCTCTGGTCGATACGGATGTGGGTGCCGAAAGCGTGTTGGATACTCTCGGGCGGATAGAGCATGGCGTATTTGCCTAATGTACACCGTTTGGCGGATGGTGATGGATCGGTTTGCCGAGACGGCTTTTAGCGGTGATGGTGCCCGCCGCTATAGCGGCCGATGGAATAGGAAAGGCGTACCGGTTGTCTATACGGCAGAAAGCCAATCGCTAGCCATGCTGGAAATGCTGGTCCAGGATGACCCATTGCGGGCGCGTTATGTGGTGATTCCGGCAGTGTTGCCAGATCATCTCAAGATGGAGACGATTTCGGTTGAACAGCTACCGGCTGACTGGCGTAATGCACAACCTAATCGAGCATTGCGGGAGATGGGCATGAGATGGCTGGAGGAACGCCGGAGTGCTGTGCTTATCGTACCCAGTGCCGTTATTCCTGCAGAACAGAATTATCTTTTAAACCCAATGCACCCAGAGTTTTCAAGCATCACTATCGGGGAGCCATTAAAAATCGATACCGATAGCCGACTCATCCCGGCGAAATAGCTCTTAAAAGCAAAGCGTTATTATGCGTTTTCGGGATGCCATGACTACATCACATCGCTTAGCTGGTGCAGGAAGAATTGGCCGGATTGCCAGAAAGATTGTTTCCAATCTGTGCTATACACTTCAGCCCTTATATCATTCGGCCCCGCCGACCAGGTATTTACTGTTATCGTTTTGTCGAAAAATGGCCGACTATCCTTGCCGTTCTGCCTATACTTTGCCTCTACAAGATAGTTTCTTTTGTCTTTGAAAGCATAAGCAATAATGGTTTTACCCTTTATGGTTGACGTGAAGAAACCGCCATCTACGGGCATTTCTCCGTTAATCATCCAACGGGCGTTTTGCTGATGGCCTGCTTTGATGATCAAAAAGTTGCCAAAGTAATGGAGATTGATTGCCTCTACTGTGATGGCTGTAGCAACCATCATGGAAAGACTTAGCGCACCGACTTTCAACACATTTGATAGTTTTGACATGGGTTTTCCTTTTGCTTTCTATGCACGTTTACCCGCCCAAAGAGGCGTCACGAGAGGATGGTACCCGAAAGAAACGCGGCTTATCGCACTCATAAGGCGGCTGTTTTGGCGTTTTTTGTGCGTTCGCGTCCAGGGTGCGGGATCAATTTGATCCCGGCCCGATGTGAAAATCGTTTTTTGACGGTTTATTTTTGCGTAGCCCTGGAAATGGCAAACTAGCAGCGTTTTCGGCTTCTGCTGGAAGATATTTCTGGTGGATTCCTGCCGTGCCATAAGTCCTCTTCCAATGGTGGATCTACTCAAGACCCTGGAATGCATATCGGACTTTGCTGTGCATTGCAGTACAATAGCTGAATCGGGGTCGAAGTGACCGTGCCTGACCGTTTCTCTATCACTTCGCCGTCCTTGTTTTTAAGGGGTGACGACGCAGTCATTCTTAGGAACTCCGCTAATGCTACATTGGTTTCTTTCCACGCTGGTCGTTTTGATTCATACCGCAAGCCCAATCCTCAAGACCTATGGAATGCTGGCGTTATTTGTCCTGCTTTTCATTGAGAGTGCAGGGGTGATATTTGCACCCGGTGAGGCAACCATCGTGGCTGCCGGATTCCTCTCTGCAAAAGGGATGTTTTCGATATGGGCTGTTCTGCCCGTAGCAATGATTGCAGCCACCTTGGGCGGTTATTTGGCTTATTGGTTAGGTGACCGGTTCGGTCACAGGGTCTTATTGCGCTATGGTCGCTATGTGGGCATTAAACCGATCATGGTGGGCAAGGCGCATAGGTTCTTCTTGCGCTTTGGTGCGCCTGTCGTCCTCGGCGGGCGTTTTATTGTGCCCTTGCGCCAATTACAGGGTTATATAGCGGGCACATCGGAAATGGGTTTTTTTGCCTTTGCCCTTTGGAGTGCCATAGGAGCCATATTGTGGGTAACCGTCTGGGGCGGCGGAGCGTACCTGCTGTCTGGAATGATAAGTGGTTAGAGATGCGAAACTGACGCTGCCGGTTCTTCCGTGACTTGAAGTGTCAGACAATATCGACGTGCATAACGATGACGTGACCCGCTTGCGTTGTTGCTCGCTCCAGACGCATTTCATATTGGACAAGGCTCGGACTTGCCGGTGATGTGATGTTGTGACAATGTAAGAACTCCTTACAAACTTTAATCGGCAGGATTTTTTATGCTGGCGAAACTTACTTCCAAGAATCAGTTGACGCTTCCCAAATCTGTGGTGGATTCAGTTTCTAAGCCTGAATACTTTGATGTTCAGGTCCGCGCCGGCCAGATTGTCTTGACCCCCGTTCGCGTGCAGAGAGGCGATGCGGTTCGTTCCAAGCTGGCGGAACTCGGGATTGATGATTCTGATGTTGCGGAAGCCGTTAGCTGGGCAAGAAAACCTGAATCCACTCTGGCTGCTGAGGATGCCTTACACGAGCAAACTGTCATCTATGCTAGCCAGGAAGCATATGCAGAATTTCTAGCCATACTGGAACGGCCTGCTGCTCCAAGTGTGCGTTTGCAAAAAACCATGCGGGCAACTGCTCCCTGGCGGTCATAGAATCACTTTCTGCTCCGGTTCTATAGAGGGGCAGCACGATGCTTCAATAGACTAAGTATTCATAAATAAATAACTTGTACTCACTATATAGCGGGTATAGTCTTGCGGCATGGAAGCAGACGCACTGATAGCCGCTCGACACCAAGCGCTCGAAGGGATACTGGATGAGCGGCAGAGACGGCTATATGCGGCAGTAGAAGCGAAGGTGCTGGGTCATGGCGGTGTCAAGCGGGTGAGTGAGGCTACCGGAGTCGCGCGGGGGTCCATCATGGCGGGTCTCAAAGAGCTCAAGGATCCGGAGAACAGGCTCCCGCAAGGCAGAGTTCGTCGATCGGGTGGCGGGAGAAAAAGGCTGGTGGATCGCGATCCGGACTTGCTGGTGGCCTTGGAGGGTTTGGTAGATCCTGCGGCACGCGGTGATCCCCAGTCACCGCTGCGCTGGACTTGCAAGAGCCTCAAGCAATTGGCACGGGAACTGGGCGAACAGGGGCACCGCATCAGCCATGTTTCTGTGGGCATTCTGCTCAAGGAATTAGGGTACAGCTTGCAAGGCAATCGCAAGACCTTGGAAGGCACCGATCACCCAGACCGAGATGCCCAATTCCGGTATATACAGGAGAAGACGCAGCAGGCACTGGACGCAGTGCAGCCCGTCATTTCGGTGGACACCAAGAAAAAAGAATTGGTTGGCAACTACAAAAATGCGGGTCAGGAGTGGCGGCCGCAGGGCGAACCGGAAGTCGTCCAGGTGCATGACTTTGTGGATAAGGAACTGGGGCGGGCCAACCCCTATGGGGTTTACGATCTCGCCCAAAACGCGGGGTGGGTGAGCGTGGGCACGGATCATGATACCGCCAGCTTTGCGGTGGCCACTATCCGGCGCTGGTGGTTAGGCATGGGTCAGCCCCTTTATCCCGACGCCAAGGAGTTGATGATCACGGCCGATGGGGGCGGGAGCAATGGTTCTCGGGTGCGCCTCTGGAAGCTGGAATTACAAGGGCTTGCCGATGAACTCAATCTGCCGATTCGGGTGTGCCACTTTCCTCCGGGCACCAGCAAATGGAACAAAATCGAGCACCGTCTGTTTTCCTATATCAGCATGAATTGGCGGGGGCGACCTTTGGTGAGTCACGAAGTCATTGTCAATTTGATCGCGGCTACAACCACCAGCAAAGGCTTGAAAGTGTACGCCGCCATTGATCCTACACCCTACCCCAGGGGTATCAAAGTCACTGACGCTGAATTCGCTACCATCCAAATTGATCGCGATAACTTCCATGGGGAATGGAATTACGTCATCTCACCAAACAAAAAGTCCATGTAGTTTATTTATGATTCCTAAAGATGTAATATTTCTGCGATAACAAACCGAAAGAGTACCTACATACGGAACTCGATTTAGTTGCAGACCACTCCAGACTCATTTTACCTTGGACAAGGCCCAATATTGCGCACTCCTGATTACGAGTATATGCTACATACTCGTAATTTGTAGTATTTGTTGTGTACTCTTCTTTGCGAGTGCTCTGCCCATGGATACACCCATTTCGACAATTGCTGATTTCTCGTCTGTGTTAAAGCGCTTACGGCTGGAGCGCGGCTTCACGCAAAAGAGGCTTGGCGAGAAGTTGGGCCTGTCTCAAAAGCGCATTTCCGCCATCGAGGCTCATCCAGAGCAGGTCTCCTTGGATCAGATTTTGACCGTGCTCATGGCGCTAGGAGCCAAGCTCCATGTGCACACCCTGGACGCAGAATGGGACGCCATCGTGGACACAGGAGAGGCTTCATGGTGAATCCGTGCCGCCCATCCAAAACCAAAGTTCTCGACCTATGGGTCAAGTAGCCCCCAAGTAATCCTCCGATCTGACGGAATCTACCGTACGCTTCGGAGGGTTAGTTGCTGCGCCACACGCTACGCTGCAAACGCCACTTTCATCCTCCGGGAGACCTGCCTAACTGATGCTGTTTTTGGACCAGGGCAGGCCTGTTGCCCTTGCAAGAAAGTACAAATTATACATACAATATGCGTTGTACTTATTGGAGATACTATCATGCGTGTAACTACTGCTGACTTTATAAGGCGCTATGGGACATTGGCTGATCAGGCTCTGTCAGAGCCGCTAACCATTACGAAAAATGGCCGTGATCGTTTGGTATTGGTATCCGCTGAGGAATTTTTTCGGCTGAAAAGTCGAGAGCGACGGGCCATTTTGCCGGAGCATCTGAGTAATGCTGAACTGGATCTCATAGCTCAATCTGAAGTGCCCGTGGAACATGAAGTGCTGGATGCCGAGATGGAAGGATACGCTCTTTGAGCCATTGGCCAGACCCTGCTCCAGGTCTGGTCATCCGTTACAGCTATTTGTGGCGACGCGAAGCAGATCAAGGCAGGGAGGAGGGCGTGAAAGACCGTTCGTGCGCCATTGTTGCCGCCGCCAGAAACGAATCTGGCGGGCAGGCAGTGTATGTGTTGCCCATAACACATTCCTCTCCTATCGACCATTCAGAGGCTGTTGAGTTACCGCAGCAAACCATCTTACGCCTTGGCTTGGATGGGTTATGCTCGTGGGTGGTTATTAGTGAGGCCAACCGGTTTTCATGGCCGGGGCCTGATCTGCGTCCGCTTTCCGGTATGTGGCTGGACAGCGCAGCATACGGTTTTCTGCCGCCACGATTTTTCAAAATAATTCGCGATAAATTTGTCGAGAAAGGCCGTCATGGTGAACTTGGATTTGTGACCCGTACTGAGTAATGTGCAATCCAAGGCAGCGGAGATGTTTTGTGTGAGTCGTGCAGCGTTCATTAGCGCGGCAGGGCAAAGGGGCATACCGATTAATCGGAGAAGCGCTACGGAGGCACTGGAGGAAAGGTGTCGTGAATGAACCTCTACCTGGCGGACTCTAATCCAAGCGAAGTGACGAAATCTACAACCCGAAGGCCGTGCGGATGTGGTCGGCAAGCTAGGACGTGTATCGGCTGGTCGTTACACCGTAACGAGCCATCCATCAGATTTTGAGTAAGTCGAGGTGGTTTGTAGGCAGGTCACAGATGAACTAAACTGGCTGTGAATAGCTGTTTTCCATAGCATGAAAGGAGAGAATGCCATGAAAACATTTAGTTACTTCGTAGAAGGCGCTGGTCGCGTACTCGTTTTGGATACTGGAACATCTTACCGCAAGCCTGATCGTCATGAGCTATCTCGTGACAGACGCGCGCTGCGTGGGGACGTTGTTCATGTGTCTAAAGACATGCACAAATCTGTGGAGCGTTATGAGCACAAAACAAACAGCCGCGCGCTTAAAACATAAGGAAGGAGAACTTTCTGTTGCACAAAATGTGACAGATACTCCGTTCCTTCCTGTAGATGATTTTGAACGATTAAATGCTTTCAAACCTGAAGCTATTGACTGGGTACTTAAAGAAACATCGTCAGAAGCTGATCATAGAAGAAGAGAAACTCATAGGATTAATACTCTTGTGTTCATTGAACGTATTATCGGGCAAATATTCGCCTTTCTGATCGGGGTATCGGGTGTAGTCGGCGGAGCCTGGGTTGCAACTCGCGGTCAGCCATGGGCTGGTGTTTCTATATCTACGGCAGCGCTAACCGGATTGGCTGTTGTGTTCATTAAAGGTCACTCAAGCAAATAGTAACAATGGTCACTTGCGTCTGGCCTTGGTCAATGTGTTCAAGATGCAAGATGCATCAGCCTGGGTAGCGAAATAACTAGCACCACACCCATGATACAATAACCCCATGATGACCAACTAAGGAGAGATTTCATCATGAATACGAACATCAAAACCGCCGCCAAGCTCGCCGCATTCGCCGGAGCCTTCGCGCTGACTGGGTGCGCCTTTGTGCCGGATACCGTGCATCCTACCTACACGCCGCCGGCCAATGTCACTAAGGTGCCCGGTGCCGATAAGGTGGTGGTGGATGTGATTGTTAAGAATGAGAAGAAGCATAAGGATGGTCAAGTAAGCTGGATTAAAAATGGCTATGACATGGATGCTGCAGGTGTCTATATGCATGTCTCAAAGAATTTTAAAGATGCCTTTGACAAAGCACTATCAGCGCATGGCTTCAGAATTGGGACTAACGGAGATAGGACTGTTGATGTTGTGGTCCACAAGTTTTTTATCAAAGAAACAAACGATTTTTCAGGAATGTTCTATTCTGGAGAATCGGTAATATCAATAGTGGTAAAAAATAAAGAATCAAATCCTTTGTTCATGAAAAAATTTGTTGTTGATATGAAAAAAATAAAATTGGGATCGAGTTGGTCATTCTCTGGGCATCACCGTGAAGCTGCCACAATATTTTTAGATGATGTTGTGAACAGGATAACTTCGGATAACACCATGATTAAAAGTCTTATTGGCTAATAATCATGGGTAATCGGTAACTATAAAACGTGTTTACGTTTTTGTTGTATACTGAACGGTAAAGTTAGCCAATTATGTTTGGCTTGGTATGTTTTATCCAGGCGATCCACTTGGTAGCCCTGAGATATTACTCTGCCCGAAGTTGTAGTAGCCGCTACTGTTTTTTGTGCCCTGACTGCCAAGCTGCTCCAGGGTTTCGCCCTTGGCGGCTTCGTCGGGCTTGATAGTGTCTTCGCTATATCCCTGACCAAATCCGCCTTGTACTGTGCCAGGGGATTGCTCAATTTCCTGGGAAGATTGTGGAACATAGTCCCACTGGCCGGTTTGCTGTGTGGGGTTTGTGTCCTGATTGACATAGCCCTCCTGCATCCCGTCAAATGCTTGCGCTGCCGTATAAGCGGCGTTCATTGTGGTGGGCGCGCCGCTGATGCAAGCATGGTTATGCGCGCCGCAGTTTCCGCCGATGAGGTGCTCCTGAATGGTGGTGAAACCGAGTGTGCCTTGGCTAGCGACATCGTAAAGCATGCCGGTGACGAAGCCTGCAGCGGCACCTACGGCTGCAGAAGCGCTAGCCCCTAACCCAGCTAATTCCGGTCCTAATACCCCACTGGTAACCGCCGTAACCGCTGCCATAATCAAATCAAAAACAATCCCATTGATACCCGTCTTGCTGGTGGAGTGAAAGAACGATTGGAAAGCGCCAACGGGTAGGGTGGAGCCTTGACCAGCAGGGACATACACGTAACCGCCGCTGACACCCAACTGACCGACATAGCCATCATTCATTTGTGCCACGGCACTCGTGACCTGTCCGACATTATGGGCGTCATCCTGCGCCCCGACTTCCAGCGAAGCCACGGCGGCCTGCGGGGATCCTTCCAGCGTGCTCGGCACCGGCAGGAGATAACCGGCCTGTTCGCCTGGCGCCGCGCCTTCCGGTAAAACCGCTGTCCATACCGGCTTCGTATGGGCCGTTTCCTTGTGGGTGACGGTGCTGGTGAAAAAGTCGCTGGAGGAGGATGTGCTCATGTGGGAGGTGGTATCCGCCGCCGCAATCCAGCCGATGCCGCTTTGGGCATGCTGCATGACCAGGCCGACCGCCGTGTTGAAAGCGGCGGGGGTGATGGACACAAAGGAACCGGCATTCGGGCCAGCGCCATTTCCATTCTGCCCGGGAATGAACTGCCAGAAAGGATTCGTTCCCTCAAAATCCGCCTTGTAGATATTGCCCATGGCCGGTGTGAATTGCGCCATTTCAATGAGGCCCTGGCCACTCGGTAAGCGAATGAGGCGTACCACAAAGATGGTGCCGGTATAGCTCTGCGGGTCATAATTGGCGAACACGACCGGGCTGTTCCAGCTCATGTCAAAGGCATCCCCGCCTTTCTGTAACATAGCGACCTGTTTAGCGCTCAGTTTAATCAGGGCCACGGCGCCGCCGAGATTGTTATTGACGTAGATCTTGTCGGCATCCAGGGATTTATACAATTCATGGACGGGTTCGGAGAGCTTGAATGAACCATTATTAACCGTCTGCCAATTCATGCCCGCAGAGGTTATGCCCACAGAGGCGGCATAGGCCTGTTCCATGGGTAACAGCGCGCCCATACCGATGAGAATGGCGCTGGCAATGGCGGTGCGGAGCTTGTTTTTGCGGTGATGGTAGAGCATGGCGGGCATCCTTTGTGAAAGCGTATTTAGAAAGGCTACCGGAATGCAAAGGGCATCAGGCAATAATTAACGGGCTTTTTTCGCGTTTTTTCAAGATTTGCCAGGTTTGTGCGTCTGAATAAGATCGCTTTCTTGGGATCAAATTGATCCCGGTGGTGTTGGTGCCTGATGATTTTCGCGCGGTTCATTGCATTGAGCGATTCGGTGCTTTGTTGATACACTTTGTGCAAAGCATTTCAAAAAAATAGAAACAGGTTGATTAAAAACTAAAAAGGAGAAAAATTTGATGGATACTATGCATAAATTCGACATCGCAGGCCAAGATCTGTCAGTGATGTCGGATCATGCTGGATTGATAAGGCTTCTAACAACGCCTCCTGGTTGGGGAGTATCGGTGCATGATATTGCAACACAGCCGGGAAAGCGTATGGATGCAGAGCACTATGATCCTGTGGTGATGGGAAACAATATGCGGTTGAAAGCCCTTGGCGTTACGCTCGTACCACTCTCCGACCTGGCCGATGTTCATCTACCCGGCATTTTCACACGCATATGGGCGCAAGATACTGAGTATGGGGTGCCGTACATCAATGCCACGGATCTGATGAGTTATTTTGTTTTCGGTGTACCGGCCCAAGAGCGCTATCTTTCGCGGGCATCCAATGTGAAAATGAATTCACTCATTATCAGAAAGGAAATGATTCTGATCACATGCTCAGGCACCATTGGCAGAGTGTTTGATGTGCCAACCGCCTTGGATGGTTGGGCTGGTACGCATGATATGGTGCGCATTATACCACACCAACCTGAACTAAAGGGCTTTTTGCGCGCGTATCTTGCTTCAGATTTTGCGCAAGTGCAGATATTGAGTCATACCCATGGTGGTCAAATCGACCACGTTACTGGTGACCAAGTGGCATCCTGTCTTGTGCCACAGTTCGATGCAGAGAGCATTTTGCGAATCTCGAAATTGGCAGACCAAGCTGATCAAATGCGCAGCGGCAGTGTGTTGTTTATGAATGATGCCTTGTCTGAGTTATCGGAGATAATTGATCATGGTGGTTGAAAAACATCCGCTTCTACACCCTGAAGGACGCGATTTTTCGCGTAAGTTGGAAAAAATTGTACCGTTAATTCCGCCAGGGAAAATCTTGTGTTTTATTACGGGCGTTTTAAGGCCAGATACACCCGAAGAAAATGTACGCCAGAGATGGGCGCGGGCGTTGGTTGATGACTATGGATATCCTAAATCTGATATCGGTGTGGAAACCCGCATCAAGATGGGTAGGGCTACCAAGTCCTGCGATCTTACAGTCTATCGGCGGGGGAAAGACCATAAACAGGAAAATATTGCAATATGCATTGAAGTAAAAAGAGACGACGTTAAACCGTCTGATGCCAAAGACGGTGATGGCCAGCTTATTAGTTACTTAGCGGCTTGCCCAGCAAAATTTGGTCTTTGGGTTGGCCAAGAAATGAGAGGATATCAGAAAAATGAGGACGCATCCGTTGAACGGGTGGCTGATATTCCTAGAGCCGGTGATGACGCACCACGTAGGCCACTTCGTGCAGATTTGCGGGTTGTGCATGAGCTCACGTCCGTGTTTAGGCGGTGTCACAACTATATTCACACAAATACTGGCTTGCAAAAAGCAGAGGCATTTCACGAAATGCTAAAGCTCATTTTTTGTAAGAGCTATGACGAACAAGATGGCGGACTCGAATTAGACTTCTCGGTATCTCCTGCAGAGCAGAAATCAATAGGCGGTCAGCGTAAATTGGTAGAGGATCGTCTGAAACCGTTATTTGAACAGGTAAAGAAAGCTTATCCGTTTATTTTTCTAGAAGACGAAACTATCAAGTTAGAGCCGTCTGTTGCAGCCTATGTGGTAGGAGAGTTGCAATTCATATCGATACTAAATAGTGCAACTGACGTAAAAGGAGAGGCTTACGAAACGCTGGTTGGCGCAAACTTACGCGGTGACAGGGGAGAATATTTCACGCCAAGAAATGTCTGCGATATGACGGTACAGATGATTATGAAGCACTTTAAGGATACTGCATTGAGTACCATCAAGGTGATGGATTGTTGCTGCGGAACAGGTGGGTTTCTCGTTTCCTGGATCGATAACTTGCGCAGTAAACTGACTGAACAGGAGTGTGCACGCGGAAATTCTGAACCTGCGGCCCGGGTACGTGAACGCATTAAACAGATCTGCGGACAGAACTTATACGGATTGGACATTAATCCGTTTCTAGTGCGAACAGCTCAGATGAACCTAGTTATGCATGGTGACGGATCGACGAACGTCTACCGTGCGAATACGCTGTTGAGGCCAGGTGAGTGGCCCGAAAAGGCTAGGCAAAACGTACCTTTTGGCTCTATGGATGTGGTGATTACTAATCCTCCATTTGGTGATGAGGTAAAAGTGGATGATGCGCATGTTCTTTCTCAATATCAAATCGCTGAATGGGGATCCGAAAGTAGACGTTCTATGATGCCTGCGGAACAGATATTTGTAGAAACGGGCATGAATTTTCTGAAGCCTGGTGGTTTGTTAGGTATTGTGATTCCCGATAGCATATTAAACAATCCTGGGTTACTTTTTCTTCGGGGATGGTTGCTTCGTCGATCAAATATTGTGGCTTCTATAGCGCTTCCGAAAGAGACATTTGGCCGCAATAAAGGAGTTAACAATCCAAGCGTACTTATTGTGCAAAAGTTTTCCCATCAGGAATATTTAGATGCTGAAAAAAACATCATTGACACGCGTCGAGAGGTGTTTATGTGTGCTCCCGCTACATCAGGTATCGACAAAAGAGGAAACACTATTTTTCTGCGTCATCCAAATGGTGAGTATATTCTTGATCAAGATGGTGCACGTGTTCCTGATGACCAGATATCGATGGTTCCCGCAGCTTACCAAAACTGGTTAATGTCGAACGAGTCCATCATTCGTCCTGATTGTGGATGATGCTTTGGAGAAAGAGGATATGACATCGCCAGAAATTATGAACATTTTTGAAAAAACAGGTCTACACGAAGAAGAGTTACAGTCTGCGATGCGGATTTTTAAAGACGTTTTGAATCAACGTGGAATTCGTTCTTATCAGCTGAATATCACTTCGTCAGATGACGATGAGCTACCGCCACTGGTTTATGACATGATTTGTTCTGCGGACGTGAGTGTTGTGCGGGATGCGCAGAAAGCATGTCTACAAGCGCTTGCTCGCGGAGCTTCTGATGCTGTGCTGGGTACAATAATGTTTCGGGTTTCACCGATCGGTTAAAAAAATTATGGCGGTTCACGAGGATTTTTCATCGCTTGGCTAAGCTGTACTTGATTTTTAACCGATATGCATTTCTCTTAGGGGTGAAAACATGGACCATAGACGACTCATGGAAGCGTTAGAAACCAGCATTAAAGCCTCTGAACCATCCTGCGAAGCACTACGTTTGGCTGTATTGTCCATCGCCAAAGAACTCACGCAACGCGATTCACTGTTAAACCAAAAGAGAGAGAGGGCTCTGAAGCAATTGAAGCTTGGGGCCTGGGTTTGCAAGACAAGAGGACGTCACCAGTTTCTTGGTCCTGGCTCAGGATGGCGTTCTCCAGCATAGTGATTCCTAATGGATAGGTTTGGCGATGCGCAGATCAAGGACATGTCAGGCTGTCATGCTTCCTTCTGCGGTTAATTTCGATGACATTTTGATGACCAATTTTTTTGAGGAAACACGCTGAATACGGGGCGTTGTGAGGTGCGGGATCAAATTGATCCCGGCCTTAGGGTTTGCAGGTAGCGCTGTTTTCTCTTGAGTCGAGTGCCAGATTTATCTTCACGAGCTTGCTCTGCTTCTCGAGCATCCGGATATCCCGCAAAAAAACAGACACTGGGTAGGCCATCAATTCTTGCCGTTTTTGGTTCCATCCGCCGAAGGCAGTGAGTACGCCGTGAAATACGACCGGCACAAAGTAGAGGCAAAACGCCAAAAATAAGGTCTCCCCAAATCGAGAAGCGGTGTGTGCAACATATAATGAAGAGAGCGCAATGGCGGCATAGGCATACAAAAACGGCTTTCCAACCTCAAAGGCGGCATAGTCCGGGTGGATGGGGAAGGCCCAGGTAGTTGGCGTATCGGATGCGTTGGGATATTGGTTCCGTAATCCATCGGCCACGTCCGCCGCTCGGTCCAGATTGCCAAAGATCCTGCGGACAGCCCCGAGTCGCCGCTGGCTGATGGTTTTCTGCCATTTCCCAAAAACCATCACGCCAATAGGCAGAAAGACGCCGATAAGCATGCCCAATGCCATCATATCGAGCCAATACGGCGAGAGAGCGGCTGGCGCGAAGTAGAGTGAACAGAGCCCATTGGCCAGAAATATGAAAGCCGCCAAACAACCGAGTATCCCGAAGCCCGCCAGTAGGCGGTTCACCCATGGCAAATAGATTCCCGAGCCATACACTTCAGCCAGGTAGCGCAAAGCACGCTCTTCGGCACTGTCCGGACGCCTTACCACGCCCATGCTGAACCAGTAACGCGCAGCACGAAAAAAATCCATGGTCTTTCGCTTCCTGAACATGGACAGGTAAACCGCGTACATCAATACAATGAATACAAAAAATCCAACCTTGTCCATCCGCCAACCCCAATGAATTCGTGGATAGGCCTACTGTATCTGGGGAAGCGCGTTTTTTGGTCGTCATAAAGTGGGGCAATTGGGCTTTATTCCAATCGCCGGCGGGATCAATTTGATCTCTTGATCGTTTTTCGAGAGACCTAACCGAATGCGGGGTGTCCGGTTACAGCGTCGGTCACAGATCGAAAAACGCTCAAAATCCCCCGGTTATGCACCACCAAAATCGGTCTTTTCCGCGTAGTACTCTGTATTAGGTGTAGCGCTTGGAGGAGAGGACATGAGGATGGAAACGGAAAATCATCGCCTATTTCCCATCGCGACCAGTCCGGATGTCTGGATGTACGCGACGGAAGCAGCCCTGCGTGGGCTGTTGGCGGGCATTGCCTGGATTTCTTTGATCTACTGCTATCGGTATGGATTCCATCATCAGTCCAGCTTTCAGGGGCCGTTGGCGATACTGATTGCCAGTTTGACCAATTTGCCTTTTGCTGTGTACCAGACGGGGAAGGGAATATATTTGATTTTTCGGTCACTACAGACCGTTTTGCGGAGCCAAACCTGTTCGGCCCAGGGGCGCCTCAGCGCTTTGCAGGCCGCGCCGCAATGGTTTTTGGCGGATGCAGACTGGATGGAACATTTCTCCGGCCAGGTGAGTGTGGTCACCCAAATTGATGGTTCTCTGGTCAACATCTATGAGGGGCAGACGGCCAGGGCCCCGTCAAGCTCGTCAGATATAGTGGCAGAGGCTTCCTGCCACTGACTTTAGTGGTGGCTTGAGGGAATCGTGTTGGTGGAAATGCGGCATTTTCAGGCGATTTTGGGTGCAGAATCGTGAATGGGGTGGCTGGCGGACGCAGCTCGCCCTCCGGAGCTATTCTCGGATAGGTAAACCCCGTGGTGGCGCCTCAGTATCCGAGTTGGCGGAGCGTTTTGTGCGCGCTGGCGGCGAAATCCCGACACGCTTTGGCGATATTCTTGACGCCAGTGAGACGCATAATGCTCATGGCCAGTTCGCGCAAGGTCGCCATCATATGGGGACCGTTCTGGGTACGGACTTGGGAGAGGTCCTCGTGGAAAGTCACATCGCGGACATGATGGTTCCGGTTTTCAATTTCCCAGTGACCACGGGCCAAGCCCAACAGATTTTCGGGCGTGGCACGATCCGGGGTCAGGCTGGTGAGTCCGAAGGCATAATCATCCCGAATCGTGCCCTCTTTGCTGTTGATAGTGGAGCGTTGGATCAGGAAAGCTTGTCCGACATGCGGAAAATGGAGGCCGGTTGCCCGGGTGGCGACAATGATTTTGCGGTATTCAAAGCGGCCATGCCCGACCTCTGTGGTTTCAGCGTTGAGGGGGAAAATCGCCCCAAGGGAGGCACGTCAGACGGTCGCGGAGTTTTCGTTGATTGCCTTTGACGGCGGTGAAGAGATAATCGGCTTTCTTGTCTTCGACGAGGAAGCGGGCGGTCTCCCGCTGGGTATGCAGGGCATCGGCGGTGACGACCTTGCCCGCGATGTTGACGTCCTGGAGCAGGTTGCGCAGTTCTGGAATTTCGTTGGTTTTCCGGGCGATTTGTTTTTGCGCGATGGGGACCCCCTGTCCATGCAGGAACGCGCTGAGCAGATGTACCTGAGCGCCCTCTGCGCGTACGGCCCCTTTGAGGACTTTGCCATCGACGGCCACCGCTTCAAAGCCCGCCGTACCCAGTAGCCAGGCGCCGATCGCCGCATCCAGCGCCTCCACATCGGCCCCTTGCAAGACGCGCCGGATGGTCGGTTCGGAGGGGGCGACGTAGCGTTTGGTTTTGGGATCGAATCGGGCGCGGATGCGCTTCAGTTGGGCCTGGGTCAGCCGACCGGCCCACTCGGCGATGGCGGCATAACTTTCGGCCTGCGTCAGGACGGCGGCCACGGCCACCGTCAGGATGGCCGGGAGGGGATGCTGCTTGCCCAGTTTGCTGCGGGTATCGGGAAGGCGGAAAAAGATTTGGCGCAAGCCTTCCATTTGCGCGTCGCTCAACGTCACGGTTTGCATGGGGGTATGGGTCCATTCGAGTTGGGGCTGCGGCTGGGCCAACCAGGCCCGCGCCTGTGGATGGAGAGGAAAGAGCAGAAGACGTTTGGGTTGGCCGTGGTGGACATAGCCACCACCGGGACGGCGGGCGAAGCCCTTGGTTCCGCCGACATCCACCCAGTTGGCGGCCCGGTAGCAGGCACCGGTAAAACGGGGGGATTCCACAAAGGTCTCGGCCAGCACGATGGGATGCCCATAGACGGATTGCCAGTCCGCAGAGAGCCTGTGCAGGTTCAGCGCCAGAATACGGGACGCCAGATTCGGGAAGGATTCTCCGGACAGGATCAGAAAACGGGCATTATTGGCGATGAGATGCAAGCGCTGGCGGCGCAAGATCCAGGACCAGCCGATCCACCGATCCCGCGCCTGGCATTGAAAAGCGGCGGCATGCCAGCCCAGTAACGCCACCCAGCGACCATCGAGCGTAGCCACATAGCGCAGGTTACGGCCCGCCAAGGTGCGAAAGCCCCGGTAGTGATACGTTTGCATCAGCGTATTCCAGCGTTCCCGCTCCGTGGGCAGGATGGGTCGCACCTGAACACGGTGCAGGCTGGCTTGCTGCTTTTCGGTGAGAGTTGGGACTTCCATGCGGCAAAAGTTACCGCATTCATCCTGAGAAGTCCAGAAAAACCCTTTGTGCTACTTCATCAGTAGCTTAGATGGAAGGTTGACAGGGCCCTGAACTGCTTCCCGTGCGTGTTAATCAAAGTCATTTGTTAGCCATCTGTCAGCACGGTAAATTTGTTCTCAGCCAGCCCCGGGTATTGCAGGTGCTGAGTTTTTTGTCATGCGCAGATAATCGAAGACGAGACGGGTGCGGAAGCAGAGGGTGCGCATCATTTCTGCGATAGACTGAGAGGGTTTCTGGAAGGATTTTAGGATGCCGATGGCGAAGCGGCGCAGCCGAGTGAGATTTTCCGGGCCGAAGCCGGTGCGGACACGACTGCGGTCCTCGTTGAAGTTCCAGTCAATGAGATAATGCACGCTCTCTATGGCCCAGTGTCCACGGTTCACTTCCAGCAGACGCTGCGGTGAAGCCTCCTGCGGAGTACGACTGGTGATCCCCAATGCCACTTCCAGAGAGCGCTTGCCGGTTTTCTTCTGGATACATTCCCGCTCTATCCGGAAAGTCTGGCCGACATGGGGGAAGTCGACGTAGTCATTGAGGGTTGTACTGCACCAGATCCGGCGGGTTTCAATGCGACCGTGATCGGCTGGCGAGACCTCCACGAAGTCAGGGGCCCCACAATGGGCAAACTGTGCCGCGATATCCTGTTCCAGGGTCGGCTGATTTCCCTTCACGGTAAAGTGGTAATGGGCCTGCTGTTCTATCAGGTAGGTAGCCAGCGCCCGTTGGGTCAGCAGGGCATCTGCCGTCACATCTTTGCCCGCGATATCGCAGTCTTCCAGTACGGGAATCGCCATCCCGATCTCATTGGTGCGTTTGACCGCATCGCTATGGGCTACGGGTAAGGTGCCTACTTTTTTTGAGCGTAACAGGTGCGCGACGTATGGCCCACCGCACTGAGGATATGGGTCTGGGCACCGTTGGCGTCGACGGCGTTTTTCATGGTTTTGCCATCCATGGCCAAGGCGCTGTCCGCCGTCTGTCCCCAAGACTGATTCCAGAGACTGAGTGCCCGATCCAAGGTTCCCGGTTCCACCCGCACCAGGCAATCGCGGATCACAAATTCACTGGGAACGACATAACGTTTGTTCTCGCGCCGGCAGCCGAAACGCTCTCGGGCGGCTTGCCCCAGTCCTTGGGCCCAGTCCGCCATGGACTTGTAACCGGACATGCCGCAGAGCGTGGCTCCCGCCGCGATCCCCAGCACGACCGATAAACGATGCCGTCTCCCTTGTGGCCGACGGGGGTCTTTGATATCCGAGAAGCAGAGCGGTAACGCGCGCATTTCTTCAGCATTGAGCATGCGATTGGGGTCTCCAGTGAGTTGCAGGTGGGTGTAGTCCGGATGGGTCAGGCGGGCTTGAGGGTCGCGTACCAGGGGCCGGATAAAGACCCATTTGGGGGACACAGCAGTGGCGCTGTAGCCGCTTGGGGTGCGTCGATAGCCTTGGGTCAATCCTAACTCTATCCAGTTGGCGGCGCGATACACGCCTCCGTAAAAGCGCTCTGGATCAACGAAGGTTTCCAGGAGGAACAAGGGATGTCTGAAGCGGGCCTGCCAATCACCCGCAATACGCCGCTCGAGCAGCGACAGTACGCGCGATCCGACATTGGGGCGATGCCAGTCCGGCAAAATCAGAAAGCGACTGTTATTGGCGATGAGCCGGAGGCGCCCATACTGGGAACGAAAGTCCCAGCCAATCCAGCGATCGCGCACACCGCATTTTAGTGCGGCCCCGGACATGCTGATCTGCGCCACCCACTGATCCTGCCACATGGCGACGTACAACAGCGTCTCGCCGATCTTGGGCAACGCACCCAGATAATGATGCTCCGTCATCAGGGCCTGATAGCGCGCTTCCTCGCCGCGTTCGATCGGGCGAACCCGGATATCTGCGAGTATTTGATTGAAGGATTTTGTCGATTCCATACCGCCCGTTATACCGAAAATCCGGGCCGGAGTCCAGTATCGCGGGTTACGGGCTTGGTTTATATCCAGGTTTTAGGGAGGACAAATCTACCGTGCATCTGTCAGCAGTAGGCTTTGCCCCATATTGCAGAATATGAAATATTGGCTCATTGAATGTTTTGTGTGTTAAAAAATGCTGATGTTTTCAAGAAGGTGGCCAATCCAGACGGCATCTTATTTCTGCTGAATATCGGACAATCACCACCGCTCTTCGACCCCTATAAATCACAAGATAGTGAGGCTAATGGTCAGAAACTTAAAATTTACATTTTCTCATTGGATCCTGTCAATGGACTGTATTATGTAACCTTAAGTGGCGATAATGGTGCCGGATAACCCGTGCAAAATAATTATAACATGCTGATTAATATTTATTAATGTATATTGAAGCAGATCAATGCTGACTATAGTATATGCCCTCCGAAGCTCCTGTTTTTCTGGGATGACAAAACCTCGACTTATTTTTTCGTGGACATTCCACAATATCCCGCGAATGTGTGGGCTTTCCGTTATTTTTCTGATGTGATTCGTCGTCTATATGCGGATTAGACGCTTGGGTGCGTCTGGTTTTTTCTGATAGAACGCATACTACAGGTCGCGCCATGGGCAGGATACGACGAGATGCGGCCGGCGTTTGCAGCGGCCTGGATGCTGGAAAATTTTGGGAGATTCCCGGACTAGGCTGGGCGGACTCTTCGCTTATCCTTACTGCGGGACAAAAATGTTCCCCGAGAGGAATGGTTGATTGACTTTAAATGTACGCCTATTGATAATTTCGCGATGATACGCAGAAGAATGCATAGTGGATCAAGGGTAAAGGTTCGCAAGGCGGCGCCTGATGAAATCCTCGGCGTTTTTGCAAAAGAACCTGGTTATGTGGGCAATCCTGTGCATAAGCGTTATCCAGAGGATGACAACCTGAAACCACCGGTGTGTCCTCGCCAGGATAAAACGCTTTGCGATTTGGATCCACGAGACCCGATAAAGAGCACCAGGAGGCTACCCAAAACAGCAGCTTTGCGGCTTTTCAAGGATGGCGTTCGGAGGGGCTTGTACAGCGATACATCAGAAAATGGATTCCCCAGAAGAATTTGGGCCGTGGATGGAGAAGGCATAGTGTTTGAGGCAAAACTGGATAACCCAGATCAGGGTACTTATCACGGTTATCCCCTCGCCTCGAAACAGCGGAATTTGATTGACCGTATTAGCTATCTGTGGGGGGACGACGACTAATGGAAGAACTGTTCGGGGTGTCCTGGATAGATGCGCGTGGTCTTGCAGAGTATGAGGGAGGGCCTTGTGAAGCCACATCAGCCGACTTCACCATTCAAGGTAACGGGGTTTGCCTGACCCGTAATGATGTTCTTGAAGCGGACGGTCACTGGCAATTTCGTGAGCATGCTCGACTCTGCCTACACCCTCTTGCCCTTTGGCTCGCCTGGAATTTTTATCGTCTCTCTTACGAGCCTATCCCGGAAACGCGAAGCCGTTCATTACCTCTGGAGTGGGCGTTAGCCCATGACATGGCCAACGTGGGTGATGGGTATATTTGGCCCCCCTTGACGATCTACTCAGATGGCGCGAGGTCTGTTTTTCGACCGGGTATTACGGAAGTAGAAAGTCTTGATCCTGTTCGTTATACGAGTACGGTGCCGCTCGTTTTGCCGGTCACCGACTTGCAAGAAGCCATTTTGCGGTTTTTAAGATTATGCCAATCTCGGCTGAGCGAGCAGGGTATAAGTGACGCCCCTTTCCAACAGGTTTATGCGGAACTACAGGAAGAGCTTCAGGACGATAGAGCACGTCTTTGGAGAAAAACGGAGGCCATGCTGGGGTTTGACCCTGACGGGGCGCCGCAAGGTTTTCAGGATGTATTCCCGGCCCTTATGGATTACCTGGGAGAAGAAAACGTCTCGGAACTCGCAGCGAATGGAGAGCGCACCTTTGTATCCGCAACAGATTTCAAATCCTGGATGCATGCACAGGGCATTGCTAGACAACCGCAAGCACTCGGTCTGGATCCCGTCGATCTGAAAGTGAACAGTCCTGCATGGATGACGGCAATGGAGTCCGCCCAAAGTTTGCGTCGCCATTTGGGGATACAGGGACAGGTTACGGATCGGCGCCTTGCGGAAATTTGCGGAGTGAAACCAGAGGCTATCCTGCATGATGGGTTGCCTGGGTCATTGGACCAATTGACCGTATACAGCGCAGACGAAAAACGCCTTGTCTTAGGTGCAGGTCGGCGGCCAGAGAGTCGTCGCTTTGCACTGGCAAGACTTCTTGGTGAAGAATTATTGGAGAAAAAAGACAAACAGTTTAGTTTGATCACGCGTAGCAAAACGTATCGACAAAAGTTTCAACGGGCCTTTGCTGCGGAATTTCTTTGTCCAAGAGAGGAAGTCCAGAATCGGCTGGACTGTGACAGCGCTGATGAAGAAGTCATCGCTGACATTGCCGAATCTTTTCGTGTATCGACTTACGTTGTCGAGCATGCGCTGGAAAATGGTAGTCGGATAAAGGATCCGTTAGACATCTCGGCTGCATAGGCGGGTCCAAAATGTTCCCGCGATCATTTTCGTTTTTTGGGTTGATTTTCAGCGCTACGGACGGATAACCGCCAATCGTCCGTCCTCAAGTACGTGATTTGCGGTGGAACGATTGCCGGTGTTGTTGAATTTTCTGGCTGGGCGCGCCATCCTTTCTGCGGGTCAAAAATGTTCCCCGCGATCATTTTTAATCCCGGTTAGTTGCTCTCGCAGCGAACGGCCCATCTTAAAATGCTGCGTTATCATGGGTACGGGTATTTTTTAGGAGGAGCATCATGAGTAAAAAGCGTCACTTGGCCAACAAACGGCGCAAGCGTTCGAAAACCGCTACCAGTTGGACCCATCGTATTTTTGTTGCAGCGCGGTTGGCCGACAAAACATCGGGGCAGGATGAGGATGCCCATATAGCCGCTGAAGCACGTTTGTCGGACCTGGTTGCCGATGCCCTGGATGCCGGCGCCGAAAAACAGGTGCTTCGTGCCATTGAGGATCTGGATGAGGCGGGTCTCGAAGAAGCGGCTGGAAACGTGGCTTTTCATGCCGACAATGCGGCGTCCTGCATGCCGGTTATTTTTGAGGGTAAGGACGGTGCGGTTTTTGGGGAAGTCGAGCTTTTGCTGGTGCCGATGTTTTTAATTTCCGAACCGGGACAGCCACTCCCGGACAAGATACCGGGTGCCATGGATGACGCTCAATCCGTGCTCAGTGACTTGGCGGCCAGTTTGCACCAGCATGACCTTATCGGACCGGCAACCTCCGTTTTCCTGTGTCCGTGGCTGTATGCCTATGCGGATTTACCGGACACTCTATCCGGGCAACGTGCGGTGGTGCGGCAAATGGCGGATGGATTTCAGAGCCAGGAAAACCGCATGGTGCGCCCAGCCCATACCTCAGAAACCGTTCTGGGCGAAGACGAAGTGACCACGGCGATACGCTTTGCTATGGTCGGTGTTTTCTCCCCGTTTGGCAGCGATATTCGCGAAAGCCCGTTGCTGAGTGGGTTTTTTGGGGAGGATGATTTTGATGATGACGACAGCGATGCGCTGGTATTGTCGGAAGTCCATCCTTCATTGTTGGCCTGGCAGGAAGAAGTGGAGCACATCCTGACGCAGCATTTGCCCGGGGTGATGGCCGCCCGCATAGGCAAGCCTGACTGGTGGCAGGAAGCGATTCATGCGGGCTTTGACCTGCGCAACATGACCGGGTTGATAATGACCGTCGTGGCAGACCATACGCCAGAGAATATACGGGAGAAATTGTTGGCGACTCAGGCCTCTGTGGGGTGTTATCTGGTGGATGGCGTTTCTGAATTGCGCATTGGCATCGTCCAGGACGGCGAATTTGTGGATGGCTTTGTATGGAATAACCGCCAGGATATCGATATGGAAATACAAACAGTGCGGGATGTTTTGCTGCAAATAGGCGTGCCGCCAGATCAGATCCGCATCTCTGAAATGCTATTGGGTGATGAGCAGTGCTCGGACTGTGGGGAGCCATATTTCCCGAACCTTTTTGAGGAGGATGAGGGCCTGGCGCATACCCACAATGGTTCTGGTGGTCAGCCCTTACACTGAAGGTTTGTTTTGCGCGAGCGAGTCAGGGCAACATGCGGCACCACCAGTAGAGGCTTGTGATTTACAGTCAAAGTACGGCCCTGTACTATCCGTCTATTAGTCAGGCCCTAATGATGGCTATAGTATCTTGAATAAGCGGAGGTTTTGTAATGACACCAGTGCTTGAGGTTGCCAAGTATTTCCTCTCTCTCGATGATGAGGAAGCGGGAGATACCATGTCAAATCTGAAGCTGCAAAAGCTTCTGTATTATGCACAGGGATTCCATCTGGCTGTTTTCGGGGTGCCCTTATTCGAGGATGAAATTGAGGCTTGGACGCATGGACCTGTGGTGCCAAACGTCTATCATGAATTCAAAAACTATGGGGGAAGCGCTATTCCTGGTCAATCAGGATTTGATCCTACTGACTTCTCTGAAGAAACGCGGGACTTTTTGAACGAGGTTTATAATGTCTATGGCCAATTTTCTGCGTGGAAGCTTCGCAATATGACGCACGAGGAGGATCCTTGGAAAAATGCCTATGACTCTACACCTGGGACTACTATCTCCAACGATTCCTTGAAGACATACTTTTCCACACGCATATCGTAACCATGCAAAAACGCATCAAACGCCCTCAGAGTAACGAGGGGGACAGAATCAGAGCGCCAAGATCCTCAAAGGGCTCAAGACAGTCTCTTCATCCCAAATCTTCTTTTGAAAAGATGTCATCATCCCATAGCGTGTTTGAATGCGAGACCGAAGAGAAGGCAGCACTTGCGGATACGCTTTATAAGCTTGGACAAATGACATGGGCACAAATAATGCAGACAGATCGGCATAAATCCGGGTGCGAAACAATCAGCTTAGAGGAAATCAAGGCGCCCGGAAAAGACGCAATCACGCCTGACAGTAAGGTATTGGCTTTCCGTTTTTCCGGAATGAAACCAATGATTGGTTACCGGCTTGATGAAACATTCTATGTTGTGTGGCTTGACCGTGCGTTTAAAATCTATGGTCACTCATAACCGGATCTTCCTGTTGATAAAGCCGATGCCTGGCACGTACGCACAATGATTCTGGTGGCCACATCCTGCATTAGGGCTGGTTGACAAAAAAAAGGGTTTAATCGGATTTGGTTGCTCGGCAGCTTTGGCAACCAAAAGGCTCAGAAAAAAAGCCGATGAATGGTCATCGGCTTGGCTTGTTTCTTGTCTCAGATTATTTTACCAAACCCAGCGATTGGTAGATATTTGACTTCCTCCTCGTCCTGAAGGACGAGGATTCCTTCCTGCCAGCAGCGGCCCTACCTCAGCCGCTTCTCTCCGCTACTTTGGAGAACAGGCTACCCCGGCGTGCCCCGCCGTTGACTGCAACCCTCTTGCGAGGATGTTCTGTGCCGCATTCACGTCGGCATGTGCTTCATGCCCACAGTGCAGGCAATGGAATACCGCCTGATGGGGGCGATTCCCGGCATCCACCACCCCGCAAACCGAACAGGTTTGCGAGGTGTAAGCCGGATTCACCAAAAATAGCATGCCACCGGCCCATTGGAGCTTGTAGTCCAGTATCCGTTTGAGTAGGCCCCATCCCTGATCAAGGATGGATTTGTTCAATCCTGATTTCTGCCGGATATTGCGTCCGGGTTTATCCACGGTACCCTTTGCGGATGCCGTCATGTTCCGCACTTTCAGGTCTTCCAGCACCACGACCGCGTGGTTTTTGCTGATGGTGGTGCTGACCTGATGGAGCACGTTTTTCCGTATTTCCGCGATACGCTGGTGCAAGCGCGTGATTTTGGCCTTCTGTTTCTTCCAGTTGGCCGAAAACTTCACTTTGTGCGCGAGCTTTCTTTGCTCCCGCGCTAGTTTCTTCTCCAAATCCCGATAGGCGGTTACTGGCAGAAACATGGTGCCATCGGACAATGTAAGCAGGTTTGCTACTCCCCGGTCGCCACCGACCGCTGTAGTGGAGGGATGCACGGGGTCCGGCACTTCTTTTTCGGTCTGTATGGCGACATACCAGTGACCACCAGCCCTGCTGACGGTGACATTGCGGATTTCGCCGCCAATGATGCAGGATTTGCGAAATTTCACCCAGCCAATACGCGGCAGGAAGATTTTGGGGAGCACCTTGCGGCCATCCCGATCAACGGGATTCAGATCAAAGTGAATATGGCCCGGTTCCGGGTAGCGCATGCTGTCGTGGACGAACTTCTTTTTGAAATTTGGGAAGTTTTTAGCTGAGTTCTTATTGAATGCCTCTTTCAACGCCTGCGTCAGATATCTGAGCGTCTGCTGTTGCGGCATCGACGGGGATTCTGCGAGAAACCCAAAGGCTTCCGAATTGCGCCAAGACGTGAGTAGTTCGCACAGGCCGGCATAATTCAGGGTGCCGCAATGATGATCGAGATAGCTCTTCTGCACGGCCAGCGCCCGGTTCCAGACGAAGCGCACGCAGCCGACCGCACGGGCCATAAGATTTTCCTGCTCCGGAGTGGTTTCGAGACGGTAGCGCACGGCTTTGCGAATCAGCATGGTGTATAATTATACAGCTTCAGTCATTGGCTGGCAAAATTTATCGCTAGGCAGACGGCTTCGACGGCGTTAAGCCGTCTCGCCGCCGCGCTATCCATCCCCGGCCTGAACGCCGGGGCTTTTCGCGCTTTTTGGTAAATCCAGAATTGCTGGATTTTCAATTTCGCGTTCAGCTTGGTTTCCAGATTTTTAAACCCAGCGTCCATCTTGGTTTCCAAGAGCGTTACGCGTGTGTCAACGGTACCAATTATGGTTTTCACATCGTTGATATCGTCGTGTGTGGCGACACTCTGGTGAAGAGCTACGCCCACCGCTTTAGCAATGGCTTTAGCCTGGGTTTCAGTCACATTTACTTCGGAACGTAAGGTATCCATGCTCTCTGTAGTTTCCTCCGCGCACATCCACGTCCGGGATGGCGCAATGCCAGATGCCCGGTACGGGGGTTGGGAGCGGCGATGGTTCCAGGTAGCCCCTGGTGGCAATCGCAACTGGCTGACAGCTTAAGAAAGAAACGATTTGTAGGCAACATTGCAAAGACTCAGCCGCTGTGTGGTCGATGTTTTCCTTCCAAAGCCTCCAACTTCTGAATGGCGAGATTGGTCCGCTCCCCCACAAAGCGGCCGTCTACCACCCTGGCGAAAAATCCACTTTTTAAATAAACGCGAAATTAGATCGTTTATGACGACAAACGCATCCTGAAAAAATGGCAGTGTATTCTATTCTTAGCCCGAAATTTTTTCAGGAGAGTATTTTATGCCTATTGTCAAAAGCAAACCCGCCCTGACGGGAGATTGCGGGGAGCCTTTGCTCCCCGATACGGTAGACTTACGCAGTCTGTGCTGGATGAAGCTGGACATGTGCCGACTTCAAGGCAGTGACTTTCGCCATTTGGCGGATAATGAAGAGTTTGGTGCAGCCGTGAAGTTATGGATGGCTTCCATGCAACAGGTGCCAGCCGGCAGCTTGCCCAACAATGACCGGATTATTGCTTCTCTGGCAGGCTATGCCAATGTACCGCGCCGCTGGAACAAGGTGCGGGACATGGCCTTGTATGGCTGGATACCCTGCAATAATGATCGCCTGTATCACCCGGTCATTTCGGAAATGGTGCTGGAAGTGCAGGGGAGTAAAGGGGGTGTCCAACATGCCCTCCGGGACGGGAAAGAGGATGCCGCCGCCGAGCGGCGCCGGAAGAATCGTGAACGGGTCAAGCGCTGGCGCAAGGCCCGGGCGGAAGCCGCCGAGCAAGCGACAGCCTCTGGGCAGGCGGCGGGGGTAGATGCCCAATCCAAGCAATCTGTCCCTGCAGTACGGCCCACGGTAACACCTGGAGTAAGGTCAGATGTAATGCGTGTAATGCCTGATGTAACGCCCGATGTAACGCGTTACAGCGTTACAAATGGCGTTACCGTAATGCGTTACAGTAATGCTGTAATATCAGATAAGATACAGATAAAGATAGAGAGAGAGAATATATATAACCAAGCTGTAACGCCTAAAGGCGTTACAGCGTTACAGCGTAATGCCGCTGTAACGCGTGATGTAATGCGTAACGAAGCACCGGATGTAACGCGTTACACCGATACGGCAGATACCCCAAACTTACCAGGGGATGCGGTACAGTCTTCAACAAAGGTGCCTGAAAACAAGCCCTTGCCGCCTGAAACGGATTTGCCTTTCCAGGATGGCTACGCTCAGGATGGTGCCATTACCGACTGTGAACCCGTCTCGGAAATCCCATGGAATGAAACCGAGTCCTGCACGGCATTGATGCCACCCGAATCGGTTTTGGAAAATCATCATGACGCGGTTGGTGAACCATCCGTGCAGGTTGATGAAAAAAACTTTTTTCAAAGTGAAAAATTTTTTGAAAATTCGGCGCGCGAATCTGCGCAAGAAGTCGTGCAGGAAACAGTGCCCGAAAATCTCCCAGAGCCGATGGGTGACACAGGGTTACCATCCAGTGATGTTGAGCCTTCCGACGAACAGGACTCCCTGTGGGATCTTTTTATAAAGGATGGGCAGACTGTTGCGCTCGATGATGGTGCTGTTGCCTTGGCCGGTTCGAGCGACCATGAACCGCTTGAGGGTGCCGCCACTGATTCCATTCCTGCTGCAGAGGATGCGGTAGCCCCGAATGATCCGGTGCCCCCTTTGGATGGTGATGCCCAGGAATCATATGAGGCGCCCTGGGGAAGGGAAGATAATGAAGAGATGTCCCCTGGAGACGAAGAAGCGGCGCGGGCTTTATTCGAGTCCATGAAAAGGGCGGGTCTGTCGATAGACCAGGATGAGGTCGATGACGCCGCTGCTGAAGTACCGGTGGACGTGCAGGACCCCGAAACCGATGCCGCACCCACCCCGAATACTCGCCTGGAGCGTGCTGTGCACGAAGCGCTGGGGGATGGGACGGAGAAAAAAGTCTTGGCGCAGGAGACGGTTCCAGAAGCCTCCACGTCTGGCGAGGCGGCTGCCGATGCCGACCAGTCTGCTTTACCGGCGCGGGCTGCCAAAAATGGCGCTCGTTTTGCGGAGTTCTGGGCAGCCTATCCCAAAAGGGTTGCTAGAAAGGTCTGTGAAAAAAAGTGGAAGGCGCGGAAGCTGGACGAGAAAGCAGATGTGATATTGGCCGATATTGCGGAACGTCTCAAAAAAGATTATCGGTGGTTAGATGGCTATATCCCCAACCCGGAAACCTATCTGAACGGGAACCGATGGGAGGACGATATTCTTCCCGAGTCCGAAAGGCCGGGCCATAAAAATGGCTCTTCAAGTGCCTCAATTGATGCACAGCGTCAGAAAGAAGACGCGGCGTTAAGGCAGATATATGGTAAGGATGCAGATCCCGCGTTCTTGAATGGTCTGAGTAAAGTCAGCAGGCGAAACGCGGTCAACATGGTGGAATGGATGCGATCCAAAGGCGCAAAAACCCCTGTTGATGGCTGATGCGGATTTTTAACATCGACACGCTTTCCCCGGGGTTTTTCCACAGGAAGATAATGTGCGGTCTGGCCACACAACCGGGATGGTAAAATAGCTATTATTGGATATGGAAAAGGAGAGGCCTTATGGAACCCTCTGAAGAAATCGGGTACGAAGAAAATTTTGCGCAATTTACCAAAATGCTGATGGCCTTGGGTGAATATTATCATCGAGGCATCAGCCCCATGGTGGTGGATTTTTACTGGCAAGCCTTACGGGGCTATCCACTGAGTGAAATTAAAAGGGTCATCGGTGTGCATTTGACACATACGGAGTCCGGGGTTTATTTACCGAAAGTGGCAGATTTTATCCGGCTGCTGGACGGTGGTCATAAGGATAATGCGGCTTTGGCCTGGACCAAACTGGAAGAGGCCTTGAAGCATGTGGGGACCTATCAGGATATTGTGTTTGACGACCCCTATCTGCATGCCGTGATTCGGGATATGGGGGGATGGATTCACTTTGGGGAAATCACGCTGGATAAATGGCCATTCGTGGGGAATGATTTTCGGGCGCGATATACCGCTTATCGCTCACGCGGCCTCACGGGGTTGTATCCGGCCAGCTTGCGCGGGCGCTCCAATGGAGAGAACTGGAGCGCCAGTTTTCCACTGGATCCGCCGGTACTTTGGGGGGACCGCGCACTGTGCCTGCAGGTGATTACACATGGGGAAAAAGCGGAGCAGGTTTTTGCGCTGTTGAATGCTCAGAGTGTGCCCTCGGTCACCCAAAAGAAGGTGGATAAAATAGCCTGGATGGATTCTAACGAAAAATCGCAGAAGGAAAAGGAGGACGAATATGTTGTCTCGTGATTTTAATGTACGCAGTTTGTATGCGCCCTTTGCGCTGATTGGGCGCTGCAGCCCCTGTTTTTTGCTGATGACCCTGACCTTATTGGCCGTCACTTTTTTACCGGGGATAGCGCTCTTTGGGATTTTGTTTCTATGGATTCCCGCGTTATGGGTGCTGTATGCCAAGGTGTATTTTCACTGGTCGTTTGCGGAAACCTGGGGACGGGTCCGGCGTCATGTGCGCCCCATACTCATTCTCTTGGCCTTTTATTCTGCTCCGGTCATCCTGCTAACAGGACTAATTCAAATGGACAGTCTGCAGAGCTATCAGGCCTGGATGTATCCTGGGGCGGGTGCAGTACATAGTCTATGGTTACGGTTTTGCGATAATTTCCCTCTGGTATTGGGGCTGATTATTGTGGGCTTTTTCCTGTTCTGGCCGGCCATATCCGCGATTATGTTTTCGGCTCAAAAGATTGCCGTCATGGATATGATTCTGTGGACTTCGGAGATGCTGGAACGGCTGACTTTTCGCGTGTGGTTGTCAATAGGGATCATTGTAGGGGGAGGGTATTGGTTTTGGGTCAGTGATATGCCGAGCCTTTTTAAGTCCTGGGAATCACTGGCTATGATCGTTGTATTGGCAATATTGACCGTGCTATCTTCTGGATGGGCCTTTGTTTATGGACTGACTTTGGATAAGGATATGGGTGTTTCGGATGAGTAAGATTAACAAATGGCATTTTTATAAGCATGAATCCACTGCCCAAAAACCGTCATACCAGGGGAAGCCTTTGGTGATTTCCGGGGCTGGATTTCATTCGGGCAATAAACTCATTAATGAAATGATCTATGCTGCGCACAAGTCCTGGCGTTATCAAAAGGCACCTGAGAAGGAGTCTATCAATGCAGTGGTTATTGTGACGATTCCGCGCAATGATGAAGAAGCGCTGGTGTCTGTGCTGTTCAATCCAAAAATAGAATTCAACGAAAACAGCCATCCGGCTCTGGAAATGGATGCTTATGTGAAGGCGGTCGAATACGTGAAAGCGGTGTCAGCCAACAAAATGCACAGTAATGTCCTTTCCAAACAGGCCGTCAACTACATTGCCCAGGAAAAAGCCAAAGAAATCACCTGGAATTAGACAACAGACGCCTGACCTTCCCTTGCTCAAGGCGTCTCGCCCAAAGATGTTCCAATCGATGGGCTTTTAAAAAATCCTACAAATAACCGCTTTTACAAAAAAATAACGCCAAAAAGTGCGTGGTAATCTGGATATGGAGGTATTTCGCCATGTCCAAAATCGATCATCAAATTGTAGGTATTTCTGTAGGGCTCTTGATATTTCTCTATCTGGAGAGCCTGGGTTACGGTGTTTTTTCCAGAGTAGGTGCGGCCTTTTTAGCCTTTTGGGGCGCGACCGCTCCAGACTGGCTGGAAATTGCCCATGCCGAAAAAGGGTATAACGGCAAATGGCAGCGGGTCTCGGTCATTCCGCATCGAACCTTTACCCATTGGTTACCCCTCTGGACGCTTCCGGCTATAGCGGTTTTGTATTTTCTTCCCGTCCATGGGCAAATTTTCTTGCATCCCTATCGGGCAGACGCCTTGGCCTTGTTACTCGGCTTTTTGACCGGCGGTTTGTCCCATCTGATTTGCGATATTCCCAATCCAACCGGGGTTCCTGTCCTTTTGCCCACGGCCAAACATCGTATCAGTTTGCGTTTGTGGAAGTCCGGTTCGGGGTTTGAATGGCTGGAGATTCTCTTGTTTTGGGGGGTGACGGCGGGGGCCTGGTTGTTACTCCCGGGGTAGAGCGCGGGATCAATTTGATCCCGGGCCTAGCTCATACCAGAAAGATTCGCTTGTGGTTGGATATTGGAGGAAAAGCATCATGCGACCCACATATTGGCATCAGTTTAAAGCGCACGGCAAACTGCATATCCTGGAATTTGTTTTGTCCACCGTGCTTTTTGGGTTCTTCGGGGAACTGGTTACCCTGTTTCAGTACAGCACGATTACGCTTCCATTTGCTGTGGTAGCTGGATGTATTACCGTTCTGTTCTTTGTTTTTCAAGAATACGAACGTAGCAGCCGAATTTTTGATTATGAGCAGGGCCGTAGAACGGGATGGTCACAAATTTTACGGGTAGACGGGAAAAGTTACGGTTCCTACACCGCTACTCAGATCAAGCAAACTGAATTGGCTGTGCTCACGGACTACGGCTATGTGATTCATCTGTTTTTTGCGAAAATGTGGTGGACGCTGACCAAGCTGTTTCGGTTTCTCGGCGTGATCGCCATCGTTATGTTGGTTATGGCCGCATACACCTGGCAAGTCTATCCCGCCTTGGTGCATAGCGATATAACCACTTGGTTGCATACGGGCGATGCGTACCCTATGGATATTCTTCTCCGCCAGTGGGCTGCTGACGGCCTCATACCCGCATATATCCTGCTTTGGCCGACCACGTTTTCTCCTTCCTTGGAACCGCTCGGGGAATCACTTATGCGCAAGGAAGTCGCCGAGCGATTACAAGGAGAGCGGTGTTACAAGGTGCGCAACATGGTTGACCATGAAAAGCTGAATATCAAAATTCGGTACATGCCGGAGACGTTTAGCGCGTGGGACCTGCAACACCTTTCTGACCAGACCGCCGCCGAACTCGAAAAGTGGCATCCAGGGATCAGGCAAAAACTGCTGGCGCAAAGGGCCACGGCAAGCCACGAATCCCCGTATTAAAAAGAAAATACACACGCTGCTTTGTGCAGGTCGCGGGCGGTTTAGGTTTTTGCCAATTTTTGCAAGTGGGAAAAATCAAGAGCTTAGCGGTATGCAGCTGCGGGATCAATTTGATCCCCGCGCCATTCCTTAACAGATATCTGGAACTATGCCAGGAGCGTTTTTTATGCGTTATCATCACAGACATCACCATAGTTATGTCAGCGCCAGAAGTTATGCCTGGGCCAACAATGCTCAGACGCGGAAAGGTGTGACAGAGGCTTATTTCGCTCGCAGAGAAGCCGAAGCGGAAAAAGGGCGGGCTATTTGCCGGAATCTTCATGTGGGGGATTGTGTAGAATATTGCCACGAGGATGGATTTGATCTACATCTTACCATAGTGGAAATTACGCCATTGAAGATTGTTACGCGTGAAAGGATGCATCCTGAACGCCAGTGGATTTTTGGCGGACCCGAATCTTTGTATCCTGCCAAATTTGGGTCGTGCCATGTAACCTGGCCGGCCATGCTCACTTTGGAGGATCCTGGAGATGCAACATAGTGGGTTAGTGGGGTTTTTGCCCATTTTGGCGAAAACCTGGGGATCAAATTGTTGTGGAATGGCCTTAATACGCGTTGCCTGAGAGGGGCAAGGATTTTTCGAACGGGATCAAGGGCCGCAAACAAGTAAGATTTTATTGAAAACGTAGACTATGTTCCCCATTTGCCAATTTGGGCAAGTGGGAAATCAATAAGTTACGGTATATAGGTGTGGGGATCAATTTGATCCCGGCACCATTCAGTAACAGATATCTGTGGCCATTACACGTTGCATAAGAGGATTTTTTAATGAACGAGATGATGGAAATGCAAACCAGCAGTAACTTGCCATTGGCTACCATGCAAATGGATGGGGACCACGTACAGACCGTCAATGCCCGCGACCTGCACACCTTTCTGAAAGTGGGTAAGGACTTCTCCAACTGGATCAAAGACCGTATCAATAAGTACCATTTTATTGAAAATCAGGACTTTTTAGTTTTCGCCAATTTTGGCGAAAACCCTCAAGGCGGTCGCCATGGCGGTCGTCCAAGCAAGGAATATCATCTGACTCTGGACATGGCGAAAGAGTTATCCATGGTCGAGCGGAATGCCCAAGGCAAAATAGCCTGACAATATTTCATCCAGTGCGAAAAAATGGCAAAAGAGGCGGCTCATGCCGCGCCTGGGATCATAGAGTGGGATAACCCACTTCAGGTTGCTGGTATTTTGCAGCAGGCCATGCAGCGTGTGATTAGCCTGCAGGACCAACTGGACAATAGTACCCCCAGACTAGATGCTTCATATTTTCCGGATGGGCAGCGCCCGCCCATGATGACAACGGAAGAAAGAGTAATTTTGCTGTACCAAGAAATCCAGAGGGTCGAACAAGAAATTGTGACGCGCGGCTATCAGGGGAGGCTCAGGGACGTTGTTTCCAGTGAACTGGGGAAATCCGCAGGAAGCATCCAAAGAGCAAGACGCTTTGGGGAAGCGTTTTTTCGACTGCACAAAATCGATCCAGAAGCTGCAGGCAAGATTTTGATAGGGCACTTGCGCGGGGCGATAGGTTCATTGCATCAAATTAATGGCATGAAAAATTCCGATGCCAAAAAAATTGGGAAGAAGATCCTTTTTGCTGATAAGTCCACACTGATTTCCGAACTCTTTTAATTTCGATGACAATTTTTATGGCACGTAAATGCCTGGAATATGATGCGTAATAGGGACGTTGCAGGTGCGGGATCAAATTGATCCCGCAACCTTGGCCCTCTGTGGAAAAATCACCTTACAAAAAAAACCGGATTTTGGGCCTTTATTGCGCCACTAAAGCCTCCAATGCTTCCGTATCATGGCCTCAATGGTTATTGGTTGAGGGTTTTATGGGACTTATGGATACAACAGCATCGGCACGGCCTTTGGGCGTGGACATGGCACATCGGGGTGAGTACAAGCCTCCGAAGGTTCTCAGACGGGGAGATATCCCTCCGCCCAAAGAAACCGTGCGTGACCTGTTAATCAAGGCGCTGAAAACCGGCAACCAAGATTGGGAGAGTTTATGCCAGGCGGCCAAGGCCTATCCACATAAACAGGTTTCAGCCGTATTGACCCAACTCTTGAAAGAAGAACTGGCCGCTTTGACGCCAGAGGGGAAATTTGTCTTTGCGCCGCCCGTTGCCCAGACAAAAACACCGGCTGCCCAGGCGGAAAAGGCACAGCATGATACAATAACGACCAGACAGAAAGTGGCGAGCAAAAGCGCTCTGGATGGGTTAAAGCTTTTGATTATGGTGTTGGCTAACCGATCTTTTGAAGCAGAAGAACGGTATCAACGCCTTTTGCAAGACACGCATTCTGAACTCCAAGCGGAGCGGCAGGCGCGATTGATTTTGCAAAATAAAATACTCGCCACGTTCGAAAGTAAATAGGAGGTTATTTTGGGACAAAAAAAGAACTTGTTGCGCGAGTTGATGAATGGAGCCATTCCCTGTGATGGCTGCGCGCATCGTGCCCGTTGCCAGACGGAAAGCCTTTCTTGTGCGGATTTTAGCTATTGGGTGAACACAGGGAAAATTCACGTGAGTGAAAAGCGCGTGCCCAAGAAAATACGGAATATTGCTTAACAAAGGAGAATATTTTGCACGTTTATACCGAACCCTACGCAGGCACTGCCCCGATTGTCCAGTTGATTCAATCGGCCCGAAAGGAAGTCAATCTTGAGGTTTACTTTTTGAGTGATCGGAAAATTCTCAATGCGCTCAAAGCCGCCAATGAGCGGGGCGTAAAAGTCCGTATCATTCTGGAGAAAAAACCCTATAAGATGCCCGCCTGGAAAATCTCTCGGGAAATGCGGGAAGCACAGGCCACGGGTGCGGCCGTACAATGGGCGCCGTATCGTTTTACTTCCCATGGTTCTTACTGGGCCTTCGACCATGCATTATGTCATCTTTAGATCGCGTTGCGTACGATTAGTGTTGTTATAAAACAATCATATAAAATCTCTAGCAACAGATTCAGTGTAGCGCCCGTGGTCTCATCATGCAAGATTCAGCCTGTTAAACAGCGCTGGTCATAAGTCAGTTTTCAGCAAAAATCAGCGTTTGGATTGTTGGCCTTTGAGAACCTCAGTGTTTCGCTAATGCGCATAATATTTCAACGGACTAATGATTCATATTCCGCGATATGGGGTGGTAAACACCTGGTGCTGACAGATGGCAAACGAATGACGCTGATTTACATTCCTGGTCAATCTTCCTGCGACTCCAACCCATCGAAGACGTAAATGCCTTGCCCCGCCTTCCGCCAGCGCAGCCAAAGCACATAAAAGATACCCAACAGCAAAAACACTCCAACAGTCTGATCAATACCGGCCGCAATATATTTCGGGCCATAGATGAAGAACAGCACCTCCACAGCAGAAAGACTAATGATCACGACCAACGATCCGAGCAGGAGACCGGCGTGGTGATGCGTCTTATAATGGTGCCGGACAGAGTGGTGCTGAATCAATAAAAAACGCATCATGTTGATCCCATCCAGTAAGAATTCCGCAACCAGAAAGAACCCCGCTGCGCTCAGTGCCAGGTTGAAGAGGTTCCGCATATTGGGGAAGAAAACCTGCATGAGGACGACCGCCATCGCCAGCAGGATAGGCAGGATGATGGACCAGTGCGGTACGTGCCCACGATTCAGTCGACCCAGCCACCCTGGCATCACCTTATCCCGAGACATGGCGAAAAGGGCACGAGACAGGATGAAGGTGGTGAGCCAGAGGCTACCGGCGGTTGACGCAACAATCGCCACGCGCATCCATGGGAGGAATTGCGGGGAAACCGTTGCCGCCCAGAGACTCAGGGTATCACTGGTGTTTTGCAACCGTTCGAGCGGCACTTGATGTAGGAGCAAGGGCCAGATCAGCAGGTAGTAAAGCACCACGCTCACGGCTCCGATAATTCCTCCCCATCCCGGGGTGATACGCGGTTTTCTGGATTCTTCTGAGGCGTAAGAGTCGATTTCCCATCCGTCCACGATGGTGGCGGCCACTACCATGCAGACAATGACGCCGGCCCAGTGAATATGGCTGAGGGAAAATGAGCCAGCCCCCACTGCGGGCGGTCCCCAATGGGAATACCCAACAATCGCCATGAAGGCGACGGATACGATTTCGATGTACAGAAATATCTGCGTAACCCTGGCGGTGATGTGCGCCCCGAATAACAAAACTCCCGCCGCAAACAATGCCCAGAACGTGGCCCCAACAATTTGCAGTCCGGTGCCGGGGTGCGGTACTCCCAGTGCGCCCAGCGTGAACTGCGCTGCCGGAATCAGTATTGGTGGGATCGACCAGAAATAGGCCATGATCACGATCCATGCCTGAAAATTCGAGTAATCGATGCCCATTATCTGCCGGGACCAGTGATAGGAGGCTCCGGCATTGGGAAAATGTTGATTCAGCGACAGGAATATCCAGGAACACAGAATGAAGGGTATGGCAATCAGCACGATCGCCAAAGGCACCTCTGCGCCTGCTGCCTGGACCATGGCCGACCCCGCCGCCGCCACGCTGAAGATAGGGGCCACGCTGGAGATGGACAGACTGGACAAATCAACAAACTGAAATGTCTTGTGTAGCGTCTGACGGGCATCCGCAGGCATGACAGCCTCCTTAGACACAAGGCAGATCAGGAACCCGACAACAGTTTTCCTGCCTCCGACAAAGCCTGGTTTCGGCGCGCACGCAACCAGGCAAACCATGGTTCCAGCCCTGTTCCCGTGGTGGCGGAAATCTGCAGCACCTCGGCATGATGCGCTACTTCGTGCAAGTAACCGAGGCAACGTTCCAGGTCGAAGGAGAGATAGGGCAATAGATCGATCTTATTGATCAGAATTAAGTCCGCGCCGTGAAACATGTGGGGGTATTTTGCTGGTTTGTCTTCGCCCTCGGTGACCGCCAGAATGACCACCCGTGCGGCTTCACCGAGATCAAAGAGAGCCGGACACACCAAGTTTCCGACGTTTTCGATGAAGACGACGGAACCGGTAGCCGGGTCAATCTCCCGCAGTCCCTGCGCTACCATATCCGCTTCCAGATGACAGCCTTGGCCGGTATTGATCTGCACCACATTGCAACCCGCCTGGCGTATGCGTTCTGCATCGTGGGTGGTTTCCTGATCGCCCTCCACGACCGCCAAGAGAAACTCGTCCGCCAGCTCTGCCAAGGTTTTTTCCAGCAGGGTCGTCTTCCCGGCGCCAGGTGAACTCATGAGATTCAGGGAAAACACGCCCCGTCCTGCCAGCCAGCCACGATTGCGTTCCGCAAGGCGATCATTTTTGTCCAGAATACGGGCCTCCAGAGATACCAGGTGGCCATCCTCGTCCTTCGGTACATGGGGATGAGAGTGAGAGTGGGAGCCTGTACTACCGTGGGTATGCGCATGCTCCATTTCATCATCATGCCGGTGCTCTTGGATATATCCGGGCATATCACCCGATGATTCCAGAGTATCCGGATCCGCCCGCCCCGCAACATCCAGGCGCGTTATCCGCGTTTGCGCTCCATCGGAGCAACCACAGGTTTTACACATCACTGCACCTCCATATCCTTGATGTTGAGTTCCTTGCCGGCCACACAGATCAGGTCGCCTGCACCACACGAACAACGTCCAAATACTTGCCGCAGAGGGACACGTTTGCCACAGGACCGGCATTCGCCCTCACCGGGAATCTCCAGCACTTCAAGATCCGCCCCCTCCAGCGCTGTGCCCTGACTGCACACATCGAAGCAAAAGCGGATGGACTCCGGCACTACCCCCGATAACAACCCCACTTCCAGCCGTACCCGGATCACCTTGCGACCACGGGCCTGCTCGCTGCAGATGGAGACAATGTTGCGGGTGATCCCAAGTTCGTGCATCTCGGTTCCTCATCTAACAGATTCGTGGCAACTGTTCGCCCACCAACATGTCAACGATGCGCTCACCGCCGAAATGGCTGCTCAGCACGACCCTTCCGGGGGGCCCCGCGAGCACCTCGCCGATCACTCCGGCGTAGGTGCCTTCCGGGCAGGAGCGTAGCGCATCCAGAGCAGCCCCGGCCTCTTCCTTTGGCACGACTGCAAGGAGTTTGCCTTCGTTGGCCAGATAGAGTGGGTCCAGGCCGAGCACTTCGCAGATACCTCTGACCACAGGGCGGACGGGAATGCTATCCTCCACAATGCGCATGCCTACGCCAGCCCCCGCAGCAAATTCGTTGAGCACTGTGGCCAAGCCACCGCGAGTTACGTCGCGGATGCAGCGGGTGCCTGGTGCTGCCATCAGCAGCGCGGCGATGATCCCATTCAGAGGCTGGCAATCGCTTTCCACATCGGCGTCCAGGGACAGATCGCCGCGCGCCTTCAAAATGGCAGCGCCATGATCCCCCAGGTGACCATTCAACAGCAGTTGGTCACCCGGTCGGATCCGTGCGATCTCCAGATGAACACCTGTTGGAATGATTCCAATGCCAGCGGTATTAATAAACATCTTGTCCGCGCTGCCCCGGGGCACCACTTTGGTGTCCCCTGTGACAATCCTGACCCGCGCTGCCTGTGCTGCCTGTGCCATGCTGCACATCATTTTCTCCAGAATAGTGAAGGGCAGCCCCTCTTCGAGAATCAACGAGCAACTCAACACAATGGGCCGTGCGCCGCCCACCGCCAGATCGTTTACGGTACCATTGACGGCCAGCGTGCCGATGTCGCCGCCCGGAAAGCTGAGGGGATCGACAACATATGAATCCGTGGTGAAAGCGATCTGGCCACCTGTTCCAAGGGTTTCCAGCACATCAATGCGGGCTTGATCCTCCAGAGGCGTGGCACTGGAGGCACCCAGGGCGGGCAAAATCAATCCTTCGATCAGATCTCGCATGGCCTTGCCACCACTGCCATGGGAAAGGTTGACTACATTACCATGAGGTCTTTTGACGCGTGGTTGCAGATTTGCAGCCATCAGGACACCTCCTCTGACTTAGTGTGAATATTTCCCGGCATCTTTCCATAATTGAAGTAGGCGGCACATGCTCCTTCCGAGGAAACCATCAAGGAGCCCAGTGGCGTTTCCGGGGTGCATGCGGCACCAAAGACCTTGCATTCCCAAGGTTTTATGACCCCTTTGAGCACCTCTCCGCATTGACACGCCTTAGGATCGGCAATGGACAGATTGGGTACGGTAAAGCCGCGCTCGGCGTCAAAGGCGGCAAAGCGATCGCGGATTCTTACCCCGGAATGGTCGATGGAGCCGAGTCCCCGCCACTCGAAGTATTCGCGAATTTCGAACACTTGCTGGATGGCGTCGAGAGCCTGGGTGTTGCCCGCTTCGGGTACGATCCGTGCGTACTGGTTTTCCACTACACAGCGCCCCTCGGCCAATTGTTTCAGCAGCATCCATAGGGACTGCAGGATGTCCAGAGGCTCGAATCCTGCGATCACCACGGGTTTGTGATAATGCCCGGCGATAAAGTGATAGGGATGGGTGCCAATCACCATGCTGACATGACCAGGGCCGAGGAAACCGTCCAGCTCCATATCGGATGAGTCAAGAATAGCTTTGATGGTGGGCAACGTCGTAATGTGATTGCAGAATACGGAAAAATTGGATACCTGCTGGCGTTCTGCGGCAAGAATAGTCAGCGCCGTCGCCGGCATGGTCGTTTCAAAACCGAGACCAAAGAATACCACTTCCCGGTCCGGGTTATCTCTGGCGAGGGCCAGCGCATCCAGCGGCGAATAGACCATCCGCACATCCGCACCCGTGGCCTTGGCCTGCAACAGGCTCTTGCGCGAGCCGGGAACCCGCATGGCGTCACCAAAGGTAGTGAATATCACTTCTGGACACTCGGCAATCGCCACGCAATCGTCCACCCGGCCCATGGGTAGCACGCAAACCGGACAACCTGGCCCATGCACCAGTTCCACCGAGGACGGCAGCATCTGCTCAATACCGTATTTGAAAATGGTATGGGTGTGGCCACCGCAAAACTCCATAAGTTGTAAGGGTCGGTTCGCGGTAGCCGGGATCAACGCTGCCAGCCTTTGAATATCCTTGACCAAATAGCGGGCCTTTTCAGGATCCCGGAACTCATCCACGTAACGCATCTTCGGTTACCTCCGCCTGTAAGTCTCCGCGCCGGTCTGCCAGGATGGTATGCACCAGATCCCAGAGTATGTGAAAGGCCGTGACGTGGCATTCCTGGATACGGTGGATACTGTCCGTCTCCACCACCAAGAGGTAGTCCACCAGGCCGCTTGTCTGCATCTCACCTCCCTGCATGCCAGCAAGGCCGAAAGTTACCATGCCGATTTCCCGGGCCTTGCGGTAGGCGGCCATGAGATTGGTGGAGTTGCCACTGGTCGAAAAGCCGAACAGCGCATCCCCCTGCCTGGCCAAGGCTGTCAATTGCCGTAAAAACACATGCTGAAAACCCACGTCATTACCGACGGCGGTCAGCATGGCCCGGTCACTCACCAGACTGTGCGCAGCCAAAGCCGGACGGCCCGTGGTAACAGGGTGCATGAACTCGACCGCCAAGTGGTCCGCATCACAGGAAGAGCCACCGTTCCCCATGGTGTAGAGTACGCCGCCAATCTGATAAACCGCTGCCAGGGCTGCCGCCATGGAAACCAGTGCCTCTGCGTGCACCGCAAAAAACTGTGCCTTGACGTTCCGGCTTTCGGCGGATTTCTGCCGCACAGACTCCAGCAGCGTCATTTTTTCCCGCTGCGAATTTTTGGCTTGGCCATGCAGAAAAGGATAGAGCTCCTGTAGAGGATCCATCATTGCACCTCCTGGCGATTACGCCATGGGACCTGTTGACGCGGACTCCCGCATACGATCCATTTCCAGTTGGGCTTCGCCCAGTTGCGTCAACACATCCAGCGTCAGGGCTGCTTCTTCTGCGCTGATGCGACTCATGGCAAAACCCACATGTACCAGCACCCAGTCACCGACACAGGACTCTGGGGAGTGCTCCGCATCGGTAATGCAGGCGATATTGACCTCCCGTCGTACCCCATTGATGGCTACCTCCGCCCGCCGTTCTCGCGCGCTGATGACTCTGGTGATCTGACCTGGAATACCTAGACACATGGCTCATGCCCTCCTGCAATATGATGTTGACCAGTAACGATTTGCGCGGCCGCCACCACAGCCTGCCCAAAAGCGAGGCCGCCGTCGTTGGCGGGGATCAGATGCGGAACCAGAACCTCCAGCCCCAAGGATTCCAGAGCCTCCCGGGTTGCCCGCAGCAGGGTCAGATTCTGAAAAACGCCCCCTGACAAAGCGACGGTAGTGGTCCAGGGGGTGGCACCCAAGGTCCTCCTGATTAATTGCACCAGGCTGGCGGCGAGGCCTTTGTGGAAGCGCGCAGCAATCGTTTCTACCGGAATTCCGCCCTGGAGGTCGTCCAGCAACGGCGACCACAAGGTTCGCGGATCCATCTGAATGAAGTGTTTTTCGCTTTCAGCGATCTCGAAAGGATAGCCAGGTTCCGAGGCATTTCCCATGACAGACAGATCGACGCTGGCCTCCAGCAGCATGGCCGCCTGCCCTTCATAGCTCACCCGGTCCATACACAGGCCACAGACTGCGCTGACGGCGTCGAAAAGCCGTCCGGCAGAGCTACAGAGCGGTGTGCAGACGTTTCTGTCCCGCATATGTAACAACTGCTCCACCGGCTTTTTGCCAAGGTATTCCATGATGGACAGATTAGTGAATCGTTGGCGTGCAACAGGCCAACCGAAGGCATCCGCAAACTGCACAAGGGCGTTACGCCACGGTTCACGCATCGCGAGATTGCCCCCCGGTAAAGCGGACGGGCGCAACCCACCCAGGTGACGAATTTCGCAGTAACTCACCTGCAAACACTCACAACCCCACAAAGCGCCCGCATCGCCCAGACCCATACCGTCCAGCGCTAAGGCGATGATCGGCGGATGGTCCAGCGGCAGGCGGTGTTCTGCCATGACGGCCGCAATATGGGCGTGATGGTGTTGTACGGAAATCAGGGGGAGGTCGCTTTTTTCCGATATCTCCACTCCCCACTTGCGCGACAGATATTCGGGGTGACGGTCCACTACGACGGCTTTGGGTACATGCTGAAAAATCCGGGCGTAGAGGGCATGATTCCGGACAGTGTCATCCCAGACCGCTGCCTGTTCAAGATCGCCCATGTGCTGGGAAAGGATTGCTTGCCCGTCCTTGATCAGGCAGAAAGTGTTCTTGAGCTCCCCACCTAACGCCAGCAAGTCCGGAGACGCATCGAACCCCTCGGGCAGCGGCAATGACTCCGGCGCGTAGCCACGCCCCCGGCGCAGCATCATGGTGTCGTCTCCCGCCATCTGTATCACAGAATCATCGACGCGGTTGATGATTGCCCGATCATGGGTCAGCATCCAGTCGGTCACTCCCCGCAGTGCCCGGACGGCAGCCGCATCGTCAACAACCTGCGGAGCATCCGAGAGATTTCCACTTGTCAGTACAATCGGTCGGTCCATCCGGCGCATCAGGAGATGGTGCAGGGGGGTATAGGGCAGCATAAACCCGAGCCGCTGCATCCCCGGCGCAATATCGAACGCCAGGGAGTCGGTGTTCAAACGGTTCAGCAGCACGATGGGCGCCTGATGAGACTGCAGCAAATTCTCTTCTGCGTGGCTCACGTGCGCATAGCGACGCACGATCTCCAGATCCCTGGCCATTAACGCCAAAGGCTTATGGGGACGGTGTTTGCGCAGGCGCAAAGCGGACACTGCATGGTCATTCGTGGCATCGCAGGCGAGATGAAAACCGCCAAGCCCTTTGATGAGGACGATTTCCCCGCGTTTGAGAAGATTGGTCGCCGCGTCCACCGCGTCCAGTTGGGTATACCGGTCGGCACTGACCGCGTGGCCATCGAGCCGGACGAGCCGGGCCTTCGGGCCGCAGGCATGGCAGGCCACCGGTTGCGCGTGGAAGCGCCGGTCTTCCGGATTTTCGTACTCCGCACGGCAATCCTTGCAGAGGGGAAAGATGTTCATGGAAGTATGGGCGCGGTCATAAGGAATGTCTTCGAGGATCGAAAAACGCGGACCACAGTGCGTACAATTGGTGAAAGGATAACGATAACGCCGATTGAAGGGATCGAAAATCTCCTGTAGGCAGGCAGGACAGGTAGCGGCATCGGGCACCGCCCCCGTATGTACCTCTCCAGAGCGGCTGGTACTGATGCTGAAAGTTCCCTCAGGCGGATCTTCGCACAAATATCCGCGCACCACCTCGTCAATGCGTGCGAGGGGAGGTGGTTCGTCGCGCAGCCGGATCAGAAATCGATCCCGCTCTGATGCAGGCCCCCAGATCCGGATCAGCACGCCTTTCCCATCGTTGCATACATCGCCAGAGAGTCCACAGTCGCGGGCAAGGCGCCAAACCGCAGGACGGAACCCAACGCCCTGAACCAGTCCGCGCACCCGGACTTCCTCGCCCAGGGTTGCGGTCTGGTCTGGGGAGAAACTCATGACCGTCTGTCCCAAAGCAGGACACGGTTGTTACCCGAGTCGGCGATGATCACGCTCTTTCCCGCAGGAGAAATCCCATAGGGCCAGCACAGCGTATTGCGCCCCACCACGCCCCAGCGGTTATCCCCCTTGTGCTGAAAACCATCCTGACCGGCAAGGGTACGTGCTGGAGCATCCGTCAACAGATCGTCCGCCTGCCAACCCAACAGCCGGCTGTTGGCCGTATCCGCCACAATTAGCCAGTTTTCCGTGGCGGTCACCCCATAGGGCATATTGAAGCAGGCCGCATTGGGAAAATAACTACCACGATTGTGGGCGTTCTGAGTAAAATCGGGCTGCCCGAGGACCATATCGGCCATCTGACCATGATGTTGTGGTGCCCCACGCCAGAGTAACACCCGGTTGTTCCCCGCATCTCCAATAACCAGCCAATCCTTGAAACGGGTTACCGCATGGGGCCAGCGCATACTCATGGCGTCCGCTTCATGACCACCGTTCTCGTCCCGGCAATGAAAATCTGCTTGGCCCAGGACGCCGTCCGCAGGTTGTCCATTTCCCGTGGGAATCCCTTCCCACCAGAGAACGCGACGGTTGCCCGAATCCGCGACATAAAGCCTGACCCCGTCCCAAAAGACCCCATAGGGCCAGTACAGGGTAGACGCGGATGGTTGCGACGCACCGCAATTGATTTCCATCGACACAAAATCGGTTTGGCCGAGAACCAGATCCGCCGGAGTATGGCTTTCATTCGGTACTTTATGCCAGATCAACACCCGGTGGTTCCAGACATCTGCCACCGCCATCCCGTCGCCAACCGGACAGATTCCGGTGGGAACATTCAGCGATGCCGCGCCCACAGGGCCGTGAGCATTGCGTCCCCCGTCCCGCTTGAAGTCCGGCTGACCAATGAGCCAAGTGGCAGGCTGACCATCCGCTTCGGGTAACATCGGCCACCCCAGCAAGCGATGATGGCCGGTATCCGCCACCCAAAAAGATCCGTCAGTCATGAGACTGGCCCCGCGAGGACCGAAAAGCGTCTGCGAGGAAGGAGCCACAGGAACGACGACCCCCTTGGGCTGTACCTGCTCCCCCAGGATGACCCGTGCTCCGGTCTCTACCAGTAACTGCTCTGAAGGGCTGGCGGCTGGCCGGTTCCGGTTGGTGGCACTCAGGGGAAGGGTATATTCAGTCATGATTCCTCCTCACCTGGATCTCGCCATCGACCATCCGCACCGCCCAGGGCTCCAACTGGATTTCGGGTATCGTCAGACATTCTCCGCTCTCCAACGCAAACTGGAATCCGTGATGCGGACAAGTCAGAACACCAGCTGGATCTATCTCTCCCTCATCAAGAGGCATACCCAGATGGGCGCAGGCATTACGGTAACAGTGCACATCCCCATCCGGACCGCGCCAAAACAGCAAGGCATCGGAAAGAACATCCCGGGCGAGCAGGCTGTTTCGCGGCAGATCCTCCAGCCGCAGTGCCGGCAGCCAGGGATGACGCCCGCCAATAGCAAAGGGGCTGATACGCTGTTCAGTCCCTTCACCGTTCGGCACGGTGGCTGCATGTTGACGACCTACCGTTTCAATATGGCATATTTCCGGGCAGGCCTCGCGGATTGCTTTCTCCACCCCTTCCGACAGGGTCAGTGAGGAAGATGGGCAACCGTGACAAGACCCCAGCAAGCGCAAAACTACCGTATCGGGCGGACGCAATTCGACCAGTTCGACATTGCCGCCATGGCCTTCCAGACCTGGGCGCACACTATCCAGTGCCGCTTCGATGCGTTCCTGCAGGGAGGGCCGAACCAGACCCAGGGTCCGCAGCACCGCATAGACATACGGATCTGCTGCAGCTTCCCGCAAGCCGGTGGCCCCCTGTGGAGCATTCTGCACGGTACGAATAAGACGCCGCAAACATTCCCTGTAAATCGCCTCCCAGCCATTGCGCAGTGCCAGCACCGTTCTTAGCTGTGTTTCATCCCATCCCTGTATGATTTTTTCGAGGCTGCCCAACCGGGCAATATCTTCTGTCAGGGTATCAGCTTCCCTGCTTTCAATGTCCTCAGGCACGGGTGACGTCGCCATGTCATGCGTACTTCAAATTCAGAAAAAGGATGGGTTGCAGGGCGCCACACAGGAGGCCAGCAACCAGACAATCCACCAGATACGGAATGCCGGCTAAATGTCCGGCAACGACGACCACAGCAGCCAAGATGATGTTGGCCGCCAGCAGCATCAGAACCAGCCGGGTATCTTTGAACAGCTTTCCGCGCAGGAATAATCCTGCCGAGTTCCATATCATGTCCCACATATTATCCTCCTCCTTTGGGTATCCTCGACTTCAGATCAGTACAAGGATAATCGTACCCAAGACCACGCCGGGAATGACGGGCATCGCCGCATACATGCCCCCCATCATTGCCGCCAGTTTGTAATCACCCAGATTTTTGCCGCCGATCAGCATCCCCGACACGGCACCCGCCAACACCCCAACCAATCCACCCAGCAAAATCCATAGAATGACGATCGCCTGTATCTGTTGACCGTCGAACGCGTTCAGTGCCGACATAGGTGCTCTCCAATATTTTCCCGGTTAATGTACAGATCCATGTTCGCTTAACAGTGCCAGGGTTTCGTCCAGAGCTACGCGGACTAACCTTGACTTATCCATTTCCCCCATTTCCATGAAGATCTTTTCTGCGGTCTCATATAGCCTGGCTGCTTCACCCAGATTACGAATATTGCCGAGTTCCGGGTTCTCTGGGTCGTCAGGCAGGTTCCTCAGCGCGTTGGCCATATTGCTGATGGTGTTTGCATATTCCTCCGGTCGCTCTTTGGGGGTTCGTACCCGCAAGGCCTCCCGATAGGCTTCCAGGGCGCGCAGGTTATTTTCGACCGGATGCGCACTGCTGCTGTACTGCAGGGCATTACCGAGGTTGTTTTGCAGCATGGCGTATTCCGTCGGATGAGCGTCAAGGGTGACAGCACGCAATGCAGACTCATAGGATTGGACGGCCAGTGCCTCGCGCATTTTGGAAGCCTCATCACCCATGGTCATGGACAGATAGGCGGTAGCCAGATTGTTATGGATGATCGCATATTCGCGCGGGAATTTATCCGCAGTAAAAATGCGTAAGGCGCTGTGATACTTCGTTACGGCGTCTGGAAACGACACCTTCCCCGCCACAGCGAGTCCTTGTAGGGCCAGTCCCTCGTTCATCTCGGTTTCGGCAACCTCTTCGGCGCTCCCCAAGGTCTGCAGTACTGGTAACGCACTACGCAGACAAGCAACAGCTTCTTCAAGCACCCGCGTATCGCCAGGCGTTGCCAGCAAGGCAGTTGCCTGTCCAGCCAATAGCCGTGCCCGTAGCAAGACGTCCCCATCCGGACAAACCTGTAAACCTTCTTTATATAGGTTGTTGACCTGCTCGAGATCCTCTGGTCGGCGCGGGTGCCGCTGTAGACCCAGCGCGATCTCCATGAGCATTTCCGCACGCTCTCCAGCCGGAATACTGTCATCCCGAGCGGTTCTCAAGGCGACCTGATATTCCGTTTCTGCCAAAGTACTGGACATGAAAGACCTCCGAGTGGAACACGGTTTGTAATGTTTATTTACAAACTTAGTATAGCGCAGAAAGCAGTGCTGTCAAGTACAATTACATATATGATAAGTTTCTTATCAATATCACTCTGGACACAGCTGACTCGTCTGCCACGCTCCCTGTTCTGGTATCCACAGAAAGGAAAGAACCCCCTCGTAGTTCTCCTGCAGTTCATGCTCCCTCAGGAAGATGCGGAGATCGATCACCCGATCGCCAGCAAGATTGCGACGCTTCAGCAAAAAGCCACCAACACTACCAGGATGTAAGGGGATCAAATGCAAACATGCCGATCGCCAGAGCACGGCAACCGCCCGGAGATCGGCCATGGCATCGCGATAGACGGACGCGGGAATAAAAAGGTACCCGTCCTTCAACAGAAGATTAACAACATTCTCAGTCATGATACCGTTTCCAGCTCGACCAGCGCTGCTTTCACCTGGGCTAATACTGCGGGGATCGCTCTCTCCACGGGTGGTGTGAGCCCGTCGCCAAAACCGAAATCAGTACCCTCTACCAAAAAGACGGTTACCCGCTCGGGAAATCGCTCCCCAAACATGCGCTTTCCGGCATAAAGCGCATGTTCCCAGCGAAAGTCGTGCAATGTGAGGGTTGGGGTATGAGGCAATTCCAGTTCGCTGCCAGGCAACCTGAACACCGCTCCCGGTTCACTGCCCGTCCGGCACGCATCCACAATGATAAGTTGTCGACAATCGCGGGCCCTGAAAATCACATCCATGCCGGAGGTGCCCGCATCATGGAGAGCGATATCTGCGGGCAAAGGATCCATCGCGCCTCGCAGCCGCTGAATAACCGTGACTCCCACTCCGTCATCGCGTCGGTACAAGTTACCGCATCCCAGCACCACACGCATGACTAAATTCGCCACAACCGACAGGACCATTCGGGCCTGACCGGTAACATCAATTCAGGAAGCGCACAGAACTGCCGGTGCGATAGGAAATACATGCACGTTTCGCACGCTTCCTCAATCCCCTCAGCTGCATAAGGATGCAGCGTGAATCCGGCTATCCCGATACGTTCAGCGATCTCTTCCGCCGGCACCTTTTGCAAACGCGTCAGCACCGATTGTTGCATCTCCAGGTCGTACGCACGCGGCTCCGCTTCGGTACGCAACCCAGTACGCAGCAATTTTTCCAGCCGCGCGCGTATTGGCGCGTCCTCCGGGAATTCTTCCATGTCCTGCATATCCAGATACCCCCTCTATATACGCCACAGGCGGCACCACCAGTCCGGCTCTACCGGGACGTCCAGCTCCGGCAGATCACACCAGCGGCGGTGGTTGAGATAATACATGCACTCCTGACAGCGCTGCTGGTCTTCCCCCATGGGATAGTCCGTAAAGCCGCCAATCACCAGTTTCTTTTCCAGATCCGATCCCGCTTCTTCGCGGATACGCTGCAATAGTTGCGCGAAAGCATTGCTGTCTTCGGGAAACGGAGTGATTTCTGTCTTCAGTCCCGCTTTAAGCATGCTGGCAATTTGTGCCCGTAATGCGTCCTCTTCATGTTCATGTGCCATGTGATTCATGATGCCCCTGCCTTTCTCGATTCAAGTGGCTGAATTTTTGGGGCCGGACCCTGCACTCCGGTATCCGCCCCCTTTTTTTAGATTATACGACTCAGGCAGTGCGGAAACGGGCGAGCTCCTTTCCGGACTTGGCATCATGGGCATGCACCGTACAAACCAGACAGGAATCGAACGAACGGGCCACATGCCCGACTTCCACCGGGTCCGCTGGATTCGCGATAGGGGTTCCAATCAACGCCTCCTCGATGGGACCACGGCCACCCTGCGCGTCGTGGGGACCTACATTCCAGGTGGTAGGTGCAATGATCTGGTAATTACTGATCTTGCCACCCTTTACTTCAATCCAGTGTGCCAGTGCGCCACGTATGGCCTCCGTGGCACCCCACCCTTGCCCATCCCGTTCGCGGGGCTTGATGTAGAATGGTTCGTTCAGGCGGAACTCACGCAGGCAATGTTCGGCCTGGCGATAAAGCTTCACCGCCTCATGCATCCGCGCAAAATGCCGCAACCATAGACTGGGGCCCATTTTCTTGTAGACGTCCAGAATGAAGGGGTCGGAATGCTGCCAGGATTCGCCATGGTCGCCGCCGGCGATCAATTGCCGGGATAAGGGACCGGCTTCCATGCGCCCCAACTGCTCATGGGCAACTTCGGTACACCAAGTGTAGGCCCCATTGAAGTCTCGATCATTGGATTGCATCGGCCTCGTGTTCCGGTTGAAGGGATGGACAGGGCTGTTTCCTTCGTCATACCAGCCGTGGGTCGTCGATTCTCGGGTGAAGGACTGATCCATGGGATGAAACTTGTCGGCCTTCGCATCGTAAACCCCGCCCTTCATGAAGACTGACTGTTGCCGTGTGTCAATGGTCGGATGCTGGTAACGGTCCTCATGGGGAAGATAGCCCCACGAAACGTACTTGCCCAACCCCTCACCAAACTTCATCAGCCCAATATCCTCGCCGATCCGATAATACATTCCCAGGTCGGAATTAGCGTGTTCCGGGCGCTCGTCTAGCCACGCCATGAAATCATCATAGGACTTAATTTGCTCATAACGCTCCATCGAACACCCCAACCATACCCGTTCCAGCCAGTTGGTACGGTAATACTCCAGTATGGACCAGGAACGGGTAACATCAGCCAAGGTGGGTGCGCACATAACGCCGCCGGGAACCATGTAGCTGGAATGCGGCCACTGCCCCCCGAAGAGCGCATAGATTTCTACGGGCTTGCCGGATATCGTCACGCCGATTTCGTAATTGGTACCCGTAAACGGGGCGTACCGCCTGACCGCCTCGTCATAGAATTTGCCATGCCGATAGTTCTCATTCACCATATCAATCATGAACAATCCATAATGATGACGCGGCAAGCTTTGCAGACTTTCCGCAAGCTGACCGATATTTCTGGCCAGGATGGCGTTGCGTGGCACTTCCGTCTGCCATGCCGTGTCCAGTGCCCAAGCGGCACAGGTCAGGTGCGAGGCGCCGCAAATACCACAGGCACGCGGTGTTACCACCAACCCCGCCTGCGGGTCCTTATCTCTTAAAATGACCTCGAAGCCACGGAACAATTCAGCCTGCGTGTAGGCTTCGACTACCACGCCGTCCCGAATGTCCACGCGTACATCCAGATCCCCCTCCACTCGGCCAACTGGACTGATATCCAGTGTCTGTACGGATGTTGCCATGTCAATATCTCCTCCAAAATGCAATAAAAAGTAAAAGCGTCGCTCCGCGTCTCAAACTACAAAGATGTCTTTTTCAGCCCAGGCTGGCGAAGCACTCTTGGCGGCTGACGTAAGCTTGATATAAGCGGACTTGTCCACACCCTCTGGCAGGTCTTTCGGCACCCCCATCACAGTCTGGGTTTTGAATACACTGCCTGGTGCCAGATCGAAGAAAGGGAACTCCGGCTCGGTACAACCCAAGCAGGGCATCCCCGCACGGGTCTTCGAGGACTGCCGGTTCCACAGAATGCGGTTACAGGGTGAATGCGTCATCGGGCCACGGCAGCCCAGGTCATAAAAGAGACAGCCTTTTCTCTGCCCAAATTCCGTGGCGGAAACCTTGTAAGCAAAGTGCATGTTGCGGGTACATCCCGTCTGGGTGAAACTTTTGAAAAACGTCTTTGGACGCTGCAGATCATCCAGCTCCAGTTCTCCGGCGCGCCCTGTCGCCACTGCCACCAGTACCTGGGTGATCCAGTCCGGATGGGCAGGACAACCGGGGATATTGATGACAGGAAGCCCAGCTTTGCTTTTGAAGCCCGCCCCCAGGAAACCGCCGTGCTGCTTTTTGAGGAACTGAAGCCCCTGAGAATCACTGGGGTTCGGGGCCGTTGCCGGGATGCCTCCCCATGTCGCACAATCTCCCAACGCCACTACGTACTGGGCAGCACCTGTTAACTCCTTCACCCAGTCTTTCATCGGACGACCGGCAAAACGATTCCAGGTCCCAGTACCATTGGGGGCGTTAACCACGGTACCCTCGAAAACGAATATATCCAGGGGAATTGCCCCAGACACACAATCCCGAAGTAACTTCTGAACATTGTCCCCCAGTTCCACTCCGAGAGAGGGCTGCCAGAGCACCTTGATGCCAAAATCCGTCACCAGATCGCAAGCACTCGGCTCCTCTGCATTAAGAAAAGACATGGTATTTCCAGAACAGGCTCCTCCTTGGAGCCAAAGCACGTTCGCCATCGTCGTAACCTCCTCATAATAAAATAGTCAATGGATACTACGAGAATCGCGAAGCAAAAGAGGTGCCAAACAATAACATTGCTGTTAAACAATAAGATATATAAAAACCTACCCAAACAACTTGCATAATTGCAAAGAAAGTTAATATACTGCGTGCATACTTTCTTTTCATTCTGAGGTACAGATGACGGCAAATCAGCGCGCGGTCCCCGCTACTATTTTGTTAGTCCTAACGGATGAGCAGGAAGCCCGCAACCTGAGCTGGGCGTTGTCCACACAGTATGAATGCATCATCGTCTCCAGCGCCGCAGAGGCGCTGGCCCTCGTCGGCACACATCCTGTGGATGTCATCATCTGCGACGCAAGACTGGAGGATATGTCAGGCACCCAGTGCCTCTTTGACTTCCGCACCCGACAACCATATGCGATAAGATTTCTATGTGGCCTGGGTACGGACTCCAGCGAGTTTGCCGACGCCCTGCATGTCGCCGCCGTTTACGAATATCTGCGGAAACCTCTATTTCCGGAACTGGTGACCCTGAGCCTGAAACGGGCGCTGGAATACCGTGAAATTTCCCGCGAACATCGCCAACTTACCCATGATTTATCCAGACATCAGAAATCCAAGGCAGTCGCTGCCGCTTCGAATCCAAATCAACCGTCACTCCAATTCGATGGATTATTCTTCTGTAGTCAGGCCATGCATAAAATATGCGAACTGGCAAAACGTGCCGCAACCACGGATTTACCCATACTAATTTATGGAGAGACAGGCACCGGGAAGGAATTGCTTGCACGCGGCATCCATTACCACAGCCATCGCCGTGAACAGATATTTCTCGCGCAAAACTGTGGCGGCGTTCCTGCAGAATTACTCCAGTCGGAACTGTTTGGCCATCATCGCGGGGCTTATACTGGGGCGCTGAGCGATCGTCTCGGCCTGTTCTCTGCGGCGGATGGTGGCACGGTCCTGTTGGACGAAATAGAAGACATGTCCGTCTCTTTGCAGGCCAACTTGCTCCGTTTCCTGCAATCCGGCGAAGTGAAACCACTCGGCAGCGATAAAACGCATTATTCCGATGTGCGGATCATCGCCGTCACCAATGTGCCGCTCGACCAACTGGTGGAGCAGGGCAACTTTCGGCAGGATTTGTATTATCGTTTGAAGGGACTCGAAATCAGCATTCCACCACTGCGAGACCGGCCGGAAGACATCCAATTACTTGCGGAACATTTTGCCAAACAATTCTCCACGAGTCTGGGTAAATCCTATGCCGGCATCGGTCATGAGGCATTGAACATCTTGCAACAGTATCCTTTCCCAGGAAACGTTCGGGAACTGGAAAATGAAATTCGCCGGACCGTGGCACTCGCCCCATCCGGGCAACCGATCACTGCGGATCGCCTTTCCGATACGATCATTAACTACCGGATCAAAGAGCCTAAACAGCCCATTCCGACGGGAGAAAGCGGTACATTGAAGGAACTGACGGAAAATCTGGAACGTAGCATGGTCATCTCTGCGCTGAAACGTTGCCACGGCAATCAAAGTCGCGCCGCCGAAGCACTTGGCCTTTCCAGGGTGGGACTGGCCAACAAAATTAAGCGGTACGCCATCGATATAGAGATATCATGATGCAACTAACGCAGTCCTCCGCGTTGGATTGTGTCAGCGGGTTGATCAGATTAAAAATAAAGGCCCTCCCGTTTCCTAAGAAAACCCGTAATCAGTTAAAAGTCTCTTGGCTGGTGAGCGACTGGGGCGAACTATTGTTGCACTTGAGTAAAGAAAAGTGGATATACCTGTAGAAAATATCGCGCATCATCTTGTACGCATTTTGGGAATTGGCCATTCTCCGGCGCAAAACCGTCAGGATAGAGTCTCTCCATCCCCGGCATTGGGTAAGGTGACCACTTTCTGTAAGGTTGCGGGCGCTCGCATCTGTTTCTGATAGTCCGCGATACGGGCATCACGAACCTGCAGTTGCGTTTCCAGTTCATGAATACGGAGATCCAGTCGGTAATTGATTCGGGCCAGGGCGGCGACTTCCGCTTGCGCTTCTTCTACCAGTTTCCGATATTCCTTGAGTTTCGCTTCGGCCTCTGCCAATTCGGAACGATGGGCCTTGAGTTGTGTACGAGGGGCCGTGTCGTTGATTTTACGAATCTGTACCAGGATCGGTTCATGAAAACGGTATAGCGTCGCCCGATCCACGTCTGCTTCTACAGCCACGGCGGCGGCCGTGATTTTGCTCCCTTTTTTCACCCGGCGCGGATTACCATGCACCAAACGGCTCAGTGCCGCTTCCAGCTTGCGGCGGGTCGCCTTGAGCGAGTTTTGACCGTGCTGCGTCAAGGCTGCGAGGCTTTTGTCCGAACCCATGATTATTGATCCTTTGATGCTTCAAGTCTGCGTAGAACGGTTTCGGCTTTGTCCAGGATCAGCTGCGCCCGGGCGCGACCCGATTCTCCCATATCATCCAAAGCCAACGCCTCCTTTTGTTGGTCACGAATACCCTCCCAGACCGGCCGATGTTCAGGACCAATAATGCCATACTGGCAATCCACACACATTTGCGCTTCGAAAATGCACAAGCCCCCACATCCCGTTCCCCGGGCGTTTCCCACGCACCAGGAATGACCGGTTCCATTCAGGGTGATGGATCCTGAATACTCCGCAATCAGCTTTTCTTTGTTTTCCGCCGTGCGGACTGAGGATCGCCAGGCTTTCAGCCATTCACCACCCTTGGCCAAAGGGGCCTCTGAATCCAACAACCCAGTCATAATCTCGGATTGCCGGGTTTGCTTTTCCTGCGTGACCATAGCCATCAATTCGATGTCCGATTCATACTCATCTGCACCCCCATCCGCATAATAAGTGGTCATATCCAGGCTCCAATGACCGAAATGTTCGCGCAGTGCCAGTAAATCACCCAATTCCGAGCGGGCGATGAATCGCGCATACGTTCGTCGAAACTGATGAGGATGTAGATGAAATGGGCTTTCAGAGCTACCAGAACTCAATAATTGCTCACAGAAATGCTGTATATTATGATTTATGGTTGAACCATTTATTACGGATATAGATTTACCATATTTCCTATTCAAAGCAATAAATAGCTTATTTTTTTGTTTTTTTATAGTATTAATTCTTTTGTTGTGTTCGATATTTATTATTCCTTGGTTTTCAATTGATTGATCTTTTATATATTTCTCTTCCTGTTCGAATATGTAACGCAATGGCTCCGATAAACGAGTCAAAACATCAATTGCTGTTTCTACAATAGGCGGTACCTGCCATAACTTTTGACGCAGACCAGTTTTATAAATCATTCCTTTTATCCAGATCGTATCTACTAGTCCATCTTTGCTTGGTCTATGAATCACACAATCAGTTTCAAGAGATTTTATTTCAGAATCGCGTATTCCTGAAAACATTGCAATGATGATATAACAAGCAGTGCGCAATAATATTTTTTCTTTATTGAGAATGGTTTTAGTGCTTATAATGTATGGCTCGGATATATTTGCTGTTAATGACTCCAACTGGTCTGACGGGCTGATTTTCCCGTAAGGATCAAAGAATTCTTCTATTTTCAATATATAATCAGATTTATTGACAACATAATCAATCGCTTTTTGAGCAATTAGAGCGGCAAAATCGTCGGGAATAAACTCTGTCGAAGGTATTCGGTAGTTTTTTGATGATTGAAGTATGCCGGATAAAGAATAAGTCGTTTCCAATGGCCATGGATGAGCTCTTATCGCATCACTCAGTTTATCTTGTTGTTTATATAAATCTTCAACAACACCCAAATACATTAGCAGAGTTCCCGGCTTCAGTGGTTTATTGTTTTTGTTCTTCAGATAATTACAATATTCAATGCTGCGGCCAGTCAACTCTGAGAATGAACGAATCTTATTTTTCGTCATCCAGTACAATAAATGCCTTAAATAAGCGTGCTTGTGAATTATTGTAAGCAATGAAGGACGCTTTTTCCCTTCTACCGGTTCAGCATAAAGTGACCATATAAACTCCTTGGAGGCCATTAGTAGTGATAAAAATTCAGCATCAGTCAACCTTTTCCCATCCGGCAAGGCTACATCCCATAATATTCTCTTTACGGATTCGCTTAAATTATCTTGTGGAATTAACGGATAAAAGTCCCATATAATATCGCCAAATCGGCTGACCACTACTGAAGAACCGTCTCGAGCGACATCCATAGAGACAGGTATTTTCATCTTTTCAATCAGGCTCAATGCGCGAAATTCACGAAACGATAAATTTCCTGCTGCCATCTAAGCGCTCCGCCAGGTAGGGTGTGGATCTTTTTGGGCTTTTTCCTTCGCTAAGGCGACGACAGAACTGGAGAAGTTTGGAAGAATATCTATATCTATGCGTCGAATAATGGGCGCATAGGTTTTGGCCCAATGGTTGGGGTTGATTTTGCTACGTTCAGCTAAAAGCCTATAGTAAAAGCTTAATAGTCGCCAAAGATCATCCTCAAAAACACACATATTGGGGCAACGAAAACAAGTGAGAAACTTCTTGCACACCGATTCGTTTTCGCGAAACGGATTTTGACACCGCGCTATCCCTGTATTGTATCCACCACTCATTAGATTTTTTATATTCTCCAGTGGCACGGAACCATCTGCTGCCAGCATGACTTTACCCTCTACCTCCGTCTTTGAGAACTGATTCACCATGCTATTAATTATAAAAGCATAATCTCTTTCTGATTCTAAGGGTTGTGTGACGTAGTATCGAAGCGTGGTATCGGCCTGCGCATGCCCTAGCGCCATCTGCACACGACGCACGTCTCGTGTACGCCGGTATAGATCCGTGGCCATAGTGGGTCGCAGGCGCGATATATTGAGTTTCAGTAATTTTCCTTCGTCGTCCAGAAGTCGGTGTCGCTTTGAAAACGTTTTCACGAATCTCCCTACGGACGAATCTTGCAACTTGATGAGCAACCCTTTTCTTTCGTCACGCGCTATACGCCAAAGGAATAAATATCCCTGTAATCCTTCTGGAGCATCGCCATAGGTGGATCTGCTCCAATTTCGAAAGAAGTTGAAGTGCTCACTAATATTTGAAGGAATTGTATCCATATTTTTTTGTTCATTTTTCACATATTTTTTACTCAGAGATGTTGCCAATGTTGTATAACCTCGACGTTTTTTAGTTATCAGGACGTCGCGGCCATCCATTGGATGTGATCGCATGCTATCGTGCCGTAAATCCAATAAACAGCTAAGGTTTCTTCCAGTTGCAAGCCCTAATATCAGCAAGTGGACGGCTATTATTTGGGAATCTGATATTTTTTTAGCGTCTTCACTATGGATTATTTTTAGATCTGCATTAAGTGCATTGATAATCTGTTTTTGTTCATTTTGTGAATAGGGTTTACGGTGCAATGCACTACGATTAGAGTTTGGAAAAGGATTTGCAGGAAATGTTAACTTCTTATTCGCGACATTAAAATCTAATTTCTTGCAGTTAAGTAATATATTTTTAACAAAATAAAATGTTTTTTGTTGGGAATTTATAGGAAAACTATTTCCTTTGTTCTTTCCCTTTGTAGATATTTTATGACCTAACCATACCAAGAAATCATCAACGACCTGGCGATCAATTTGGCTAAAATTTGTAATGTAATTTTGTTCGTAATCATCTAAAAAAAGCCAAAAGCGTCTTAAGCCAATATTTTCATATGTCTGAATGCTTTTTGCAGACAAGGAATGGCGCAGCATCCAGAAAACATCCCGTATTTGTTCAGCAAGCTCTTCCCTCCCATTCGTCCGATAACGGTTAAAATCCAGATGGACTTCGCCCATATGGGGACACTGGATTGTGAAAGCCCAACCGGGTGGCAGATCAATCAGCTCGCCGTCCTTTTCTGTCAGGGACACCTTCCGGTCTAATTTCGTCCGCCTAATGGCCATGGCTCAACGACCTGCAGACATCGGCTATGTAACCGTCAATATCATCATGCTGAATCAGATCGGCAGCATGAATGTATTGTTCAGTTGTGGTAATGGAACTGTGCCCCATACGATCCTTGACCCAAAGCAATGCCTGACTTTCTCCCTTGGTTCGGAGCATGCGCAAAAGTTCATAGGTCCCATAGGTATGCCGCAGGAGATGTGGATGACAGGGTATACCTGTTTTCATACTGACTTTGGCAAAAGCATTATTGACGCCCTTAATGGAGAGCGGATCCCCCTTTCTGGATAGAAAAAAACGCGTGGTTTCAGTTTTGTATTTTTTTCTATGAAGGGCCAACAGCTTGGGCCATACGAATGTAAAATATTCATGGAGGGCGACTGCGAGATCATAAGGCAACATCACGGTTCGCGTTTTGTTGCCTTTCGTCGGTGTCATGCTCGCATCCAGGACCATCGGGATCTGTTTTCCTGGATCCCGCCCTGCGGGATTGGGGACTACCCGATAGTCCAGAGCGGTGACTTCTTCCCGTCTCATCCCCGTCAACAGCATGAGATAGCCCATCAATTGCAGCCGTCGTGGGCGGGTCTCTTCCAGAAAACGGATGGCCTTTTCCAATAATAGAAATTGGGGTCTACAATCGTAGGTCTTGAGGGTTAGTGCGTTTACCTCAAGACGGCCCCCTTTGGCGTCCACATGGGCCAGAAATCCTCGCGGTTTGGCCACCCAAATATCCTGTTTGGAAAAGGGTACTACCGTGGCTGTTCCCGATTTGACGGACCAGTCATAAAAAGCGTGCACACTCCGCAATCTTTGATTGACTGTGCTCCGTGCACACCCCCTTTCCAGCATGGCATCCCTCCATGCTGCGATTTGTCCCTGACTGACAGCATTCCAGTCCAGTCCGTTTGCTTCCAGAAAGGCAAAATATTCCAGCAGGTTCGACCCGTAAGTTTGCCAGGTTTTCGCCGACCGCGTTCTGCCTCTGACTGTCGCTATGTAGCGCAGATAATGATTGGGTGGACTCACCAACTCCATCTGGGCATCGCACAGAAAAGGAATATTGGGGCGCTCAACACCCTCAATGCTACATGTAGAATCGGTAAAGAAAAGTTTCATGCAATGTGCCCAACAAAGATAATCTCCTTACCTTGGCTCTCTTTCCAAGGGGTTTTTCTAACTGGATGCCAACCTACGTCTACACCTGAATTGGGTCTTGCCCAATCCTCTCTCTAAGGGTTACTATTTCATATTTGTAATTTATTGTAAATATTTTATCTTTGTTGTCAACAAATATAGGGTGACATACCATGCCAAGTTTGAATGCGACTTGCATGCGTGTGAAATCGGGTCGGCGAATTATGGATGGGATGATTTTCACCGGAACCGGGATTATCTCGTCACCACCAAAAACCCTCGCATAGTCTCTGCCGCCAATGCCGTTTTTAACGCCGACTGGCATAATCGGCATGCACCCGCCTATGCGCATCAGGTCCTGGTGTTGTCTCCAGGCACTTCCGCTGCGCAATTATTGAAAGTGATTAACCAGCCTGGACCGATTGATATCGAAAGCGAAGAAATGGGGCCTTACCGTCCCACTTTGGATGCCATTGCCGCAAAAGGGCATTTAGCGCGAGTAATTCTTCCGGCAAGCATCAGCTGGGAAGATAAAAAGGATGTAGACTATTTGCGTCGGCATGGGGTGCAGGTGCGCTTAATGCCCGTGCGTCCTACATACATCCACGCCAAGATGCTCTGTGGATCGCAATTAGGCTTTGTGGGCTCCGAAAATTTTTCCCAGACCAGCCTTGAGAACAATCGGGAAATGGGCCTGATGATACGCAATGCGGCTAATTTGCAAAAATTGCGAGCGCAATTTAATCGGGACTGGCAAGCGGCTGGATAGCCATGCGTTTAGAGCTAGTCATGCTGCACCGCTTGCTGCGCATGATGGCATGCATGACTATCGTCAGCCTGAGCCTTGGAGTTGGGGTTAGTGATGCCATTCATGGCAACATGGTCCTATTTGACGTGTGTTTGATTTATGTAGCCTTTGCTTTTTTTGTGCTGCGATATGATCACCATCGGATGATTTTGGACTTGGAAACCGAGTAGTTTTTGCGGCGATTGCCCGTCGATTTGGCGGGCTTTTTTATTTTTTGATGGGATGAGGGAAATATGACTCAGAAAAAACCGAACAATGTTTCAAAGAGAAAGCAAATATACATTGCTGGACCCGACGTATTCCGCCTGGATTGGCCGGACTTTGCCCGGCGAGTCTCTGCTGCTTGTGAACGCTTGAATTTCGAACCGCTTTTCCCGATTCCACCTGAACAGAATCTGGACCAAATGGATATGCCCGGCAGTACCCGCATGGGATCTCTCAGCGATGCTGATAAGATCTATCGCCAATGCGTCGCACAGATCAAAAAGTCCGATGCGGTAGTGGCCAATATCACCCCATTTCGTGGGTTAGAACCGGACGCTGGCACCGTTTTTGAAATTGCGTTGGCGGTCGCTCATGGGAAACCGGTTGTAGCTTATTCCCGCGATGTGAAAGCGCCCAGCGAGCGGCTGGCGGAAAAAGCCACCCGCACAGAAAATGGCGCACTATTGTGTGCAGATGGATTCATCATTGAGCGTTTCAACTTGCCCTGCAATCTCATGATCGCGCAAGCTTGCATGTATAATATGCAAGGTGAGGATGTGGAAAAGGCCCTCGAAACCGTGCAGCAAATTTTTGATGGGCTTTTTTTATAACCGTTTTCTTGTCAGCTTTAGGAGAACCTATTTTGGGGAACGTCCAAAAAATCCATAACGGTAATATCCGTCAGGTCTTTCATCAGGCGGGCCTGATTCCATGCATTATTCCTCGCGCTGATGTGGAGTCAGGGGACATTCAACCGGCATGGCAATTCCTGAAAAAGATCAATCAGAAAAAACATCTTTGGACCAACCGGGATGCGCTGGTTTTGTATTTCGCTGGATACGAAGAAGACACGCGGGCTTACTTCCAGATACCGGAATTTGTGCGTTATTTTCGTAATTTGTCTCAGTCGTGGATTTACTGGCTGTGGTTTTTGAATGCGAAGAATCCGGAAAACATTCGTATGGTGTTAAGTTGCCATCTCCCAAATCACCTGCTTTCTGATGCGGCCCAGACGCCGGAAGACCAATACGCGGTGCCTGTTCAGGATGATCTCTCTAATCAGGTTTCCAGCATTATGAATCGACTCTGTGCGGATACCGAAACCCTGCTCTGTAAGGCTGGGCGTGATCCTAAAATAGCCCATAAGCTCACACTAAACCGCCTGGATCTCTGGTTGCCGATTTTGGGCTTGTCTTTGCCTGCAAAAGAGCGGACCTCTTGAGGGACGCAAAGGAGTATTTTAATGCCGGATAATCCAGGCGCTCAGGCCACCTTCTACGAAGAACCTGCGTGGCTGGCACATTTAAATCCCGCTCAACGCGAAGCGGTTACTTTGCCTATGGACAGTCACGGAGCCATTCTTGCAGGTGCGGGCACTGGAAAAACCAACGTGTTGACACATCGAATTGCTTATGCGATTCGCGGCGGAATGGAACCGTATGCGATTGTAGCCGTGACGTTTACCAACAAAGCCGCTAAGGAAATCAAAGAGCGCATTGCCCGCCTGGTCGGTGAGGAAGCCGCCGGGAAAATTCGGTTGGGGACATTTCATAGCCTGGGCCTCAAGTTCCTGCGGAAATTCGGGCATCACATAGGTCTGGAACGTTGCGAAACAGCGGCCCCCATGGATGAAGACGAGGCCGTGGCTTTGCTGCGCCGCGTGATGAAAGACCGGTTTCCAGATACCGATTTAAAAGTCGAGAAGCCCAAAGATCATTACTTTGTGATTTCGCAATGGAAAGAACAGGGTCTGTACGTCAACGATGTTCCTGTCCAAAAAACAGCAAGCGCCAATTTTACCCGGATGCTATATGCCGCGTATGAAGCGGAAAAGAAACGCAGCCAGGCGCTGGATTTTGCGGATTTGGTTTTGCAAAGCAATTTTGTGTTGCGCCATCATCCCGAAGTGGCCGCAGTGTTTCACCAGCATTTACGCATGGTCCTGGTCGATGAATTTCAGGATACCAACCCTATCCAGGTGGAGTTTATCGGGCATCTAACCGGTACCGGGCATTCTGTCCCGACGTTTGTGGTCGGGGACGATGACCAGAGCATCTACGGCTGGCGTGGCGCGGATGCGGGCATTATGCAAAGCTTTTTGAAAAGGTACACGCCCAACCACCTGGTTCGGCTCGAACAGAATTATCGGTGTACGTCCACGATTTTAGATGCCGCTAACGCCGTGATTGCGAATAATCCCAATCGTATCGGTAAGCGGCTTTGGACCGAGCGCCAGGATGTCGGGTCGTTTCAGTTGGATATTTTTGCCGATGCAGAAGCCGAAGCCGGCGCCATTGCCGATCGGATCCGCAATCTCCTGGCTGATGGGATTCCTCCGGCGGATATCGTCGTGCTCTATCGAAAAAACATGCTTTCTCGCGGTATCGAAAAAGCCCTGGTGTTCCGGGATATTCCTTACCGGATCTATGGCGGCCTGAATTTCTTCCAGCGACGCGAGATAAAAGATGCCCTGGCGTGGTTGCGACTGGTGCAAAACCCGCTGGATGAAATGGCGCTTTTCCGAGCCATCGCCGCCCCACGGCGCGGCGTAGGCGCCAAGACCATAGAGCAATGGAAAACGATGGCACAAAAGCAGGGGGTCGCGCTGTGGGATGTTTTGCACTCGGATAAAAAGGCATCTATTCAGTCATTTGTGCAAATAGTCCATCGCCTCCGCCAGGTTTACGAGGCGGAGGGTCTGGTGGTTCTGGTCAAAAAAATGTTGGCGCTCACGAAACTCGAACAATATTACATTACGGCTGCGAAAGAACGCGGCGAAGAATGCGCGGAAAACCTTCAAGAACTGGTCATTGCGGCGGGTGTGTTTCATCACGAAATGCGCGCGACGGGATTGCATATGGAAAGCCTGGCCAGAACGCCGGGGGATTTGTTGAGCGAGTTTCTGGCAGATGCCGTACTGAATTCGGATCAGGGCGGTCAAAAGAAAAAAGAGGGCGAAACGGTCAGTCTGATGACCGTGCATAAAGCCAAGGGCCTAGAGTTTCCGTATGTTTTTTTGTTGGGGTTAGAAGATGGGGAATTCCCAAAAATCACGCAAAGCGGATTTTGCAATCTGGAGGAAGAACGGCGGCTGTTTTATGTGGCTGTGACGCGTTCCAAGTTTTCTTTATTTTTGTCGTGCGTAAGAAACCGCCAGAGCTTCGGGTACACGCAAGATGCCGGGGATGACGAGGCCGAAGATGGTCTGGATAGCCATTTTGTTTCCCGGTTTGTGCAGGAAATCCCGGCGCATTTGTTGGGGGATGCTGCACGATTGGTGCAGGCGTCAAGTCGCAAGCTGGTTGGGTCAGAGACGGGAAGTGATGGCGATTGGTGGTAACGGAGTTGGACCATAGGATCGAACAATGATACACAATGCTCTCGGATATTTACCATTACTGATATTTTTGCTTTGGATTTTTTGGGTCAGTAAATTTCGTGATGGATCTGCTCGCCATAGACCCACCCGGCACAGTGGTTAAAAATTAAGATTCGTGGTTGACAGCCCGCCTTGTGTAGTCTACCTTAAAATTCAGTTTCGTGATGGATTGAGGCGACCGTAATGCGTAACGACAACAAGCTCTACCTTGGCGACAACCTGCAAGTCATACGCAACCACATAGCAGATCGAAGTATCGACCTGATCTATCTGGACCCGCCATTTGCCTCTGATGCCGACTATAGCTATGTGTCCGCTGATTCAATTCCTGGCCGGGCATGCAATAGCGTCACTGCGTTCGTGGACACCTGGGAGTGGACCAGTGAGTCCAAGCGAATACTGGATGATCTCAGGACTCGTAATGCAACCTTGGCAGATCTACTCGGTGCATTGGCCAACGGGCTGCGCAACAATGGCCTAGCGGCATACCTGGTCATGATGGGTGTGCGACTGCTGGAGCTCCGTCGTGTGTTGAAGACCAGCGGGAGCTTGTACTTACACTGTGATGCTTCCGCTAGTAGTTATCTGAGAGTCATTATGGATGCTATTTTGGGCGCCGAGAATTTTCGTAACGAAATTGTATGGAAGCGCACCAGCAGCCATAACGACAGCAAGAAGTGGGCACACATCCATGACACATTACTGTTCTACGCAGGCCGTGGTTTTACGTGGAATCCCGTATATTTGGCGCACGACCCAGAATATGTGCGCAAGTTTTACCGGTTTGAGGATGCCCGTGGGCGCTATCGGCTCCATGAAATCATCCGAACCGCGTCCATGGGGCCACGCCCGAACTTGGCGTATGAATATAAAGGATACCGCCCGGAATGGGGTTGGCGAATGGTCCGCGATAAGGTTGAGAGACTGGACGCTGAAGATCGGCTTACCTGGAGCTCTACGGGGCGGCCTTATCTAAAGCGTTATCTCCACGAGCAGAAAGGTACCCCGTGTCCAGGACTTTGGTTGGATATTCCACCGCTATGCCATACCGCAGCAGAACGCCTTGGCTATCCAACACAGAAGCCATTAGCGCTCCTGGAGCGCATTATCGCCGCCAGCAGTCGGATGGGTGATGTGGTGCTGGATCCGTTCGCAGGATGTGGCACGTCCACACATGCTGCGCAAAAGATGGGGCGAAAGTGGATTGCCATTGATCAGTCTGCTCTTGCCGTGGGTCTTTTACGAAAACGTCTTGAGGCCCATTTCCCGGACTGTTCGTATGAAATCAACATCAAAAGCACTCCTGTTCGAAGCAATAAGCAACCCGTTCTGGCGATTGCTTAATGAAGTTCAGCGATCCCAATTGGGGGTGTACGGGACGACCAAAATACGTTGTCGTCAAAGTGGATTTTGATGCAGACGACATCAATGCGGCTCAGGCTATTGCTGATAGCAAGATGCACTACATCAATATTCATAGCCCCGGCGGGGTAAAACGATCACCAGAGATAATCAGAAACCGTATAATTGCCGGAAAGCTAGCCGATGCAGCAGTATTCCAGTTGATCCAAAGGGCGATAAGGAAATACAAGTTATCCTCACGTTACACTGTTCATGAATACGATAGCGACCGAACAGATGGATTCCAGCATCCTGATCCGTATGATTTAACGCTCGAAACCGCGTCAGGCATAGAAGAAATAGAAGTACGCTCTTCATTTTCCTATAGATTAGGGAAACCAAATAAGATCATCCAGAAAATGTCGATTTATGGGTGGTATGTTTCCGCTAATAAACCAGCCGAAACTCCCCGCGACTGGTATTGGCAGGTCATGTACCATTTGCGTCCCAAAGACTTGGCCCGTGAAGACAATTGGCCAGATGTCGCCGTGTTTGAAAATCAGTTAGATGTCAACGAGGTTGCCGGATATATTGTCGGCGGATCTAGCCGCGAAGCTCTGCAACACAATGGGAGCATCCGCAGCGATCAAGACGGCGCATTGTATCAGGCTATCACGCCCATTTGCGGGGGAATGGATGCTTGGGAAATGATAAGTACTATGTTGGACATCCCAAAGCCATAATCCATGCTCCCCAACATCCTGAACCTTCCCGAATACCGCGTCCTGCAAGTCGATGATTCCGGTCCGGACTACCACATCCGGGCGGAAACCATCGCGCCTCCCGCCGCCTGCATACACTGCTGCGGCGCAGATATGGTCCGGTACGGCCACCGTGAGCAACTGATCCATGACCTGCCTATTCACGGTAAACGTGTGGGCATCAGTATCGACACGCGCCGTTACCGCTGCAAGGACTGCCGCAAGACGTTCTACGAGCCCTTGCCCGCCGTGGATGAAAAGCGGCGCATGACCACCCGCCTGGTGAACTGGCTGGGCGAGCATTCCGCCCGCAAGACGTTTGCCCAACTCGCCGAAGAAACCGGGGTCAGCAACATGACGGTCAAGGCCGTCTTTAATGACCATTCAGCGAAACTGGGTGCGGCCCTGAAGATCGAGACGCCGCAGTTCATGGGCATTGACGAAATCCACCTCATCCGCAGGCCACGAGCGGTATTTACTAATACAAAAGGCTGCTTGGTCATCGAGATGCTGGATAACCGCGACAAGAAAAGCGTCGTCCGGTATCTCTCTGGTCTGCCGGACCGTGAGCGCATCCGGTGTGTCACGATAGACATGTGGCGGCCGTACCGGGACGCCGTGCGTGAAGTGCTACCGGATGCCGGTGTCGTCGTGGATAAGTTCCACGTCCTCAAAATGGCGAATGCCGCGCTGGACCAGATGCGGAAAAGTCTCGGGGCGGCCATGACCGCCAGGCAGCGCCGCACCCTGATGAAAGACCGCAAGCTGCTGCTCATGCGCCCAAAAGACCTGAGACCTGAAGCCGCTCTCATGCTGTCCGGTTGGCTCAGGAATCTGCCGGAATTGGAAGCGGCCTACAACATCAAGGAAGCCTTCTATGCCCTCTATGACGCAGGAAGCAAGGAAGAGGCACTGCATCTTCAGGGGCAATGGGAAAATAGCCTGGCGCCGGAGACGAAAACCGCGTACCAGCCGCTGATCACTGCATTCCACAACTGGCGGGATGAGATTCTGGCCTACTTCGATTGGGGATTGACCAACGCCTGTGCGGAGTCAGCCAATAATCTGATCCGCGTCGCCAACCGCATGGGCCGGGGCTACAGCTTCGAGGTGCTGCGGTCGCGGATATTCCTGACCAATCATGCCGGGCACAAGAAGAAGAGACTTTATGCCCGTCCGAAGCCTGTGGAGATGGATAACCGCTACTCGCTTGCAGTGTGCGAACCGTCCAGATCAACGGAAGAGGCTGTCGGCGAAATCAGCGTAGGCGTGGACATATCCACTTTGCTGAGGCTGGCTGAGGACGGGCTGCTGTGATGGCAGATCCATCATGGAATTTACTTACCCGATTTTTTGGAGACGCGGATTTGCGAATATCGGCGTAACAGACGTTTTGGCCTACTGGATACAGCACAGAGATTCTCAGGACATGCGTGGGCAACGTGTTTTGCGTTATTTGCGTGAGGTCTACGGCTCTGGACTGTACTTGCCGTGGCTGGACACGCTGATCCTGATCGTTGGGGTATGCGGCAATTTGTTGGCAGGGATCATCGTTCTAACCGCTGCTTGGTTTGGTGCGCATGGAGAGCGGATTCCGATAAGTCTTAATGGGTATATTTTGCCGGCAGTTATGGGTAGCTTGTTTCCGCTGTTGGTCTTGTATTTGGGGAAATGGCGATCTCTATTGGCTCGCCGAAGATCGGCAGCCATAGAACGCCTCTTTGGCGACAAGGCCCAGGCCGCAGCCTATGGCAGTGCATTGTCTGCATCACTTAGGAAACGTGGTAGTCCTTCATTGTGGGCATTCCCCATGGGATCGGACGGTTTTCTGACACGATTCGATAGTGAGTCACGCTGGGCCATATTTGCGGCATTCCTGTTAATCTTCTATCAGGGTAATAATGTTCCAGAGCTTTTGATGGGCGCAATCATACTCGTTGTCATTTTTTTCTTGTCCTTCAATATCATCGGTATTTACATGGCCTTCGGGCCGTGGAAAACGGCGCCAAATATGACCTATCCGGTATCGGTTTTTTTAGAAGATATGCGGTCATTTGGCTTCCGTTAACTTCCTCCCGCCCTGAACGCCGGGGTTTTCCGCACATTCAGGTAAGTGCAGCTGCGTCATGGCACAAAGGCGCGGGCCGCATCACTACTTGGAAAAAAACGAGAAAAGAAGCGGTTATTTCAAACCATTCCTCCTTTGTTGTGTGTGAATCTGTACAGGCTTCCGTGGACTGCTGATTTATCCGGTCCTGACTGCCCAATGACGTATGCACACTGCACAGGAGTTTTTATGGAGAACATCAATCAATCCACACAACATCATGCTGAGAGCTTGGCACGGCAACTCATTCCAAACAATGGCGAAGATCCATTTTGGGTGATTGGGGCGCGCCGATTAACGGCAGCGATCATTTCTGACATGGACAAAAAACAGGGCGAAACTTGGGGATTTCCGCAACTGCAAGAACGTGCGAATGCGGTACTTGCAGATGCGGATACACTGAAACGCATTGTCCAATCAGAGGATCCGGAGGCTATCACATTGATTTCTGGATATCCGGATTCATTAACGGCAAAAAGCATTTGCGTTACCATGCTTGCGCATCTCAATCGGCGCTTCAATTCCGTAGGTTACCGTGGGACAGCCCGACACGCTGATTAAAAATTAAGGTGTGTGATGGATGGCGTTTCCGTAATGCCTGTTAGCAACTGACTGGGTAGGCCATGATATATTGAATATATTGATCCAGTTAGTTGACCAAAAATGTTAATTTCCTATTGGAGGTGAGTTATGGATGATGTTTCGGACACGTCTACATCTGGTAAAAGTGGTGACTTGCGTTTCTTCTTGTCATGCTGCCTGTCATTCTTGCGTGGATCGGTGCTATTGCTTTTGGTATTTTCGCGTTCTATTACATTTTTCCTGCATCCCATGCGGCAAAGCACTCTGTATCTTCACCGGTCGCTACTTCCCGGATGTATTCGCCATCTCCCCAAGTTGATAATGCTATTCTGGCCAAGGCGCTCATGGGGCATCGTCCGAAGTAGACATTAACACGCAGTCTGTCCCGTGGGTTGTTTAAAAAGAATTCTAAAAAAACACGAAAAAAGGCGGTTATTCTTCACCGACTGCGTTAAAGCGCATGCCATATTAAGCTCAATTCACATTGGAAAATGGATACGCATGCTCAGAGTCCGCAGTCCCCGGCAGTTACCAACATCATGTCAACGCGCTATCAATGCACAATCTATACAGCCTCCGCGCCGTGCGCGAGCATCGAAAAAATCTTGTTCAGTAGAATGTTCCCCGATTGAAGCCATTCTGTGGCCGGTGATTTATCGACGATGGCCCAATGCTCGCCGGGAGTACAAGCCACTGGCAAATCGCAAGTTTCTCATCGACATTGCTTTTCCATCTCATCTTTTGGGGATTGAAGCAGACGGCTGGCAGTATCACGGTAAGTTTTTGCGGGATCACCAGAGCGATAGAGAACGGCGTAATCTGCTGGTTCTGAACGGTTGGCGTATCCTGCACTACACGGCGAAAGATATCCGCAAAGATATGGACAAAATTATCGAGCAGATTGAGCAGGCGCTGCAGATGTAGAATGGGGTCAACTACCCCGCCCTGAAGGGCGGAGCTTGCAAGGCAGTACGCAGGCTCGGTTGACCAGGGAAAGCGGTAATCAACCCGCTACGTTTGTAACAGGTCTTGAAAAACGCCCATGTTTTTAATGGATAACCGCATCATAATCCTAAAAAGGCATAAAAAGAGAATCGTCGCATCGCAAAATCGGCTACATCAAACGGTAGAGCGCATTATAACACGCTGTTTATTAAAGGCAATTATATTTTCGGTCAGGAACAATCTAATTATTGATTAGATCAATGTCAGACTGAGTCAGTTTGTAGTAATTGTAAACGGCCTCTTGAATTTTGGCATCCGTCTGGTCGATGATTTGTTGATACCGGTCACGATGAGAATCCAGGACTTCGATATGCCGCTTCTGGGACGCCTGCAAAATCAGATCAACAAGCCTGGCAATACGCTGCTGCTCTGCACTTGTCGGCGCGACGAGTGGAATAGCAAGTAGTGGCTCCTTATCCACTTGAAATTGTTTGCCTTGCATCTTCCCCTTGTGCTGCAACCAATATCGTACCACTTTGGAGTTTAGTAACGCCGCTAAATACTTTTGGTTGATTCGGGCGGTTTTGATGACATTAAAGGTTTGAGAAACGTAGCAATCACCATCCGTGTATGTGAATGTTGGTTGAGCGCACTTACGGGCAGAGATGATTTTTTCGCCTTTGAAAAACCTTTCGTCGCGTGCGCGATGCAGGCCATACGGCTTGTTATCGGATGTGATAATTTTCCTGAACTGATCCAGGTGCGCCTTAAGATTGGGGTACGACTTCAGAGATGCAGGGTTTTTGAACGATGAATCCGTATAAATAATCCATAATTGATTTTCAGGATCTTCCCAATATCGACCGAGTTCTCGTGTTGTGTAAAACGGCTTGATTAATCGCTTTTCCTCCGCTGAAAGCATCAGCGCGTCCACTTCGCTTTGAGTGAGATTAAAAATGCCCTGTCCAACTGAAAATTTAGAGCCCAACACGGCTTGCGACTTTTTATTCACAAAGTCTTGAGGCGACACTATTCCCTGAGCGACTTCATCATCGCCGTTTAATGTAAAATTTGAACAATGTGCTATTTTCAATAAGAGTTTTTCGGTTGCGGCGTCAGAAAAAGTGTACGTTGAGTCGCCAAGCCTAGCGCGATTGAATTCCGGCGATAGGTAGGTGACATTGGCAATATCCGATTTCTCCAATAAGCCCTGTGCGTCTGCCAAAGTGCGTTTCTCGCCGCCCAAAATTCGGTAATCAAAACCATAAGAATCGGGCTTGCTCGACCGCTTGGCGATCAGAATCATGGTCTGGATCCCTGCTTCCTTGAAAACCTTAAAGTCTCCAAAATCAATTAGCTGTTCAATACGTGCATCCTTGCTTACTTTTCCACGCAACCGTTTCGCGCCGAAATTGGTCGTCCAGTTGTTGGTCGCAATAAATGCCAAAGTGCCGGTTTCTGGCTTCAGAATATCCAGCGCGCGGCAGGCAAACATGTACCAAATGTCCATCTTACCCTGGTAATAGGGCGAGTTGCGGATGTTGTCAAAGGCTTCGCGGTTAGTGTATTCCTTGATGTACGGAGGGTTTCCGATAACGAGATCGAATCCGCCATCACGCTGCATGACCTGTGGAAAAGTTCTATGGATATCAATAGCCTTGAGTGTGTCATAGAGATCGATGGTGGACAGGTCATCATCAATGGGTGAAATCAATGCGTTGCCAACGATGATGTTTTGATTGAGCGACGGCAGCAGTGCGGCTGCCAATTCCAACTGCTGGGTCTGTGCGCTGTCGGTTGTCTCGTCTTCCAATAGCTTGAGATATAGCGACAACTGGGTCACTTCTATCGCCTGCGCGTCAATGTCAATCCCGAATATGCACTTGATCAGAATTTCACGTTTTTTGTGGATTGAGAGATGCACGATGCCATCGCGCATAACAATATCGTTCTTTTTGGCCCGCCTGGGGTTGTCCGCATAAGTGCGGGCAAGCTCTGTCAATATGTATCCATAGGCCCCAATAAGAAATGACCCGCTTCCACATGACGTATCAATAACCCTGATGGAAAGAATCTCCTCGGGAGATTTGCCTTTAACTTTGGGGCCGATGGACTGATCCACCATGTGAGCAACGATGTAATCAGGCGTGTAAAAGACACCCCCAGCTTTGCGGACGTCTGGTTTTTCCTCCACCCTTACTCGCTTGGCGGTGGCGACAATGATCTTGCCCAGAAAACGTTCGTAAATTCTTCCGAGAATTTCAACCGGGATGGCATTGAAGTCATAGGGAGATGCGGGGTCTGTTAGATCGTCGCAGATTCCCAAGAATGCGGCATCATCAACAACCAATTTCGGTGAATCGAGAATTGCATGGTGCTTGTAAACGACTCCGTTGTACTGCTTGTCCAGCCTGTCGCATTCACTGATGAACTGTTTCCATGCCGATTTCTTGGTGCCAAGTTGACTGATGATTGGATTCGGCTCAATGAGCTTATCTTCAAGAAATCGAGTGAATACCAAACGATCCAAGAGGCGCTGGACTACTTCGGTTAACTGTTCGCTGTCTAATTGAGGATTGTGCCGCTTGAATGATCGAGCAAGTTCCTCGCGGTATTGGTCAAGCTGTTCCAAAAAGGCATCGTCGATGTTTTGGTATCCACCAGAGAACAAACCCAATTGCTTGTTAGTAGATGTTGTTTTTTCGAGCGTATCTCCATACTTTCTGATCGCATCCCCAAGAGCTGCCTCTCTTGAGAACAGCCAATAAATCTTGGCAAACACTTCCGGATCGCGGTATTCGCGGTAGCTGTATACCGCCAACTTTCGGAGCAATGCCGTTTTGATGTCGGGGCGATACCGACTGTCAATGATGTGGAAGCTATGGAAGTCGGTCAAAACCACCAGCGGTAATTGATGGCTCCAGCTATAACGAATGGACTGGAAGTAGTTGTCTGGCGTCGCAATATCCTGTTGTGGCCGCTTGGCCTCAACAAAAAATCGGGGACGATTGGTGAATTGAGGAGGCAAAGAAAAAGAGTAATCGGCTCTGCGTTTCGCAGAGCCAGTTGTTACGCTCTTTTCAATCTTGACCTCTTGTTCATAGGGATTGGTCTGTGTCTCATGATTGACATCCCAACCAAGCGCCATGAAAAACTTGTCCAGGAAATCTTTTCTGACTTCCTGTTCATTGTAGTTTGAGCTTAAATAGTGTTGCAGGTTTTTTTCAAACTGCTCGACGAGGCCGATGACGGCAGCGTGGGCACCCTGGAAGTTATTGTGGACGGACATGAAGTAAGCCTATCTGTTAAAATTCGCTTATGAAACTTCTGCAAAACCACAACCCGTCAACAGATCCGACCTAAAGGACGGAACTTGCACTCAGGCTCCACCTCAGTTCCGCATACCTTTGCAGGTCTGCAGCTTTGGTTTCGTTGCCCGATGCTTCAGGGACGGCTGACAATCGCCCCGTCCTTGCCCAGACCTGCCGGACAAGAAGCGTTCTCATATTGATATTCCTGCTTGCCACTAAATCGGCATGAAGTGTATGACCACATTTTGCACAGATAAAGAGTAAGCCGTTATTTGGCCTATTCTCTCGTCCAATATGTCCGCATATTGGACATGTCTGACTCGTGTAATCTGCATCGACCCAAATCGGTACGCCACCCGACAAACGGGTTTTGTACGCGGTTTTGGCCTGCACCTCCGCAAAACTCCAACTGCTGACTCTGCGGTTGGCCTTACGCCGTTTCACCGAAGTCTTCTTTGAGTGACGACGCTCGGTACGATCACGGATGTCTTTCAACCACTCCAAACCGACCATCGCGTGTGGCTCAGCGATGGCCTTACTGACGTAGTGCGCTGTATCTGCATTCAGCCGTCTTTCTCGCAGGGCCAGTTTCCTCAAAACCGCATTGGCTCCGCGAGTGCCCTTCGTTTGCAACGCACTCCGTGTGCTGGCGGCACGTTCGGCCAGATGCCTCTGGTGCCCACCAGGATAAAAACGACATTTTCCCCGTGTGCTGGATTCGACTGCGATGTTTCGACGGTTCAAATCCACACCCTTGACGGTGGTGATACTATCCATAGCTTTACTGTCCAGCGCCTTTTCTACGGAAACCAGCAGGTACCATGCTTTGGTTCCGGGATCTTGCCAGAGCTTGGCGGCACCTAGAGTGATTCCGTGGGCCAGCGTGTATTCCAACCACTCCAGGTGACGGCTCCATCCTTCGTATCGGCACCGGATGCGGCCCTGCAAAGTACCGATGCTGACCGTTTGTTCTTTCCCCAAAGCCCAATCCCGGCGATGGTTCAAGGTCACGGTCATGGCGGTGAACTTCGGGGCCTTGTCGAGCCCTTTGTAGCGCCGTTTTGTACCGCCTTTTGTCTTATTGGCAGCATTGGATTTGGCACGCTCCCAGAGGGTTTTGTACGCCGCTGCTACCTGCCTGGGCGCGTTACAGGCCATTTGAGAAGGCAGTCCGAATTTCTCCCGCAAATCTTGGTACACCAGCGTCTGCAGTTTCATACCCTGCGACATTTTGCCGTTGGCAAAAGCCACGACGGATGCGTGATTCAGGGCAGCACGGTAAGCCAACGCCGTGCTGCGCACCACTTCCGCTTGCTCTTTAGTTAACAGCAATTTCAGCTTGCAGGTTAGTGCCTGGGTAATTGGTAATTCATCCATATTCACAATGATACAGAACCATTGATCAGTTGTGAATATTCGTCCGATGTTTTGTCAATGCTGCAGGGTTGATTCTGCAATATTTCGTGAGGATAAACCAGCGTGAAGAATCCCAGCACAGCCGATCTCTATCGGGACATTTCACTGAACCTTTGGGTCCCGGGTCAACCAATAAATTGGGCACCAATACACCGGCGCTCGCCAAAGACAAAGCGCCATCCAATAGCTATTAGGCTTGGGTAGCGTTGTTCACGGATGCACGGATTTGCGCGACTTTCAAAAATAAACGGGCGTCTCTGGGCAGACGGAACAGGCGCGCGGCATTCCCGGATTGGGCCTGGCCGGCACTTCCGAAACCGCGTTCGAGAAAATCCTGAATAGCCAGATGCTCATCATTCTCTTCGCGGGCAATTTTTTCGAGCCGTTGCATGGCGTCACGATCTCGTGCAGAACCCAAAAAGAAACAGTAACCCGGTTCTCCGTGGCGGCCTACGCGCCCACGAATTTGCACGAGACTGGCGACCCCCATGCGGTCAGCATCGGCCACCACCACGGTTTCCGCGCCGGGCACGTCGATACCGACCTCGACAATATTGCTTGCAATCAGCAGGGGCGTTTGGCCTGAGCGAAACCCTTCCAGGGCGGCGGCCTTTTCACTATCCGTCATTTGTCCATGCAGAAAAGCCGTTTTTCCAGGGAATTTCTGTTCCCAAAAGGTTCGGGAAGATTCCAGGCTTTTCCCCTGCAGCAACTGCGCCCCGCGTAAAACCGGCATGGCGGGCAAGGCCTCTTGCTGGCAGGCCGATAGAATGGCTTTGGTACTGAGCGCACCATTTTTGCCTTTGCGTAACCAGCTGATGGGTGCGAGGAAGAAACGGTCGGGCTGGTCTTTGTCGTAGAGCAGGAGGTCTTGTTCTATCAGTTCCAGTTGGTCCGCACCCTCGAGAATTTTCTTGGCGGAAAAGGTTTTGTTCAGCCGGTAAAACCGCTCGATAACCTGCGGGTTTTGGCGCGCCAAGTTTTCACTATAGGGCAGTAATACCCGGGCCAGCTTACCCGTTTCGATGGGTTGCTGTGGGTCGAGATCCGGATGGATGTGACGGGCTTCAATGCGAATCGCCTGATCGCCCGGTAGTTGCGGATGCAGAAAGTAAAACTGTTCCGGCAGGGTGAGACTTTCCCGCTCCTGGACGGCCGCATACACCACGATGGCCTTCCGCTGGCGCAGCAGGGTTTTCTGGACCTGTTCCATCGCTGCCTGTGGCGCATTGCGGGGTAAGACCGTACTGTGTACGGATCTTTGATGATGGTCATTGCGGATGCGGAACAGTTGCATGGCACCGAAGCGTTGTTGCGCCAGAGTGTTCGGGATAGGAGTTGCGGACATGAGGATACGATGCACATGCGCGGGCAGATTTTTGATTTCCTTGCCAAAGCGGTGCTCTTCGTCCATGACCACGAGCCCTATGTCATCCCAGTTGTTCACCGTCGTGAGTAACCCATGAGTACCGACCCATAGGCGGGTATGAGTAAGGGTATCGGATGCATACTTGTCCCGACCATAGAGCCCCACGCCCAATCCGAGTGTGGCGGCGATACCAAGCAGATTTTCATAAAGTTGGCTGGCGAGAATGACCGTTGGCGCAATCAACAGTACCTGGTTCGGTCCGGTAGCTGCGGTAGCCTGAGCCAGGGCAGCCAGAAAAGCCAGCGCACTTTTCCCCGAGCCGACGCCGCCCAGAATGAGCAGGTCCTGGGCGCGGGGCTGGCTGAGGCATTGCTGTATACCTGCCCAAGCTTTTTGTTGGGAAGCGGAAAGCGGGAAGGGCAACGCTTCTAGCAGGCGTTGTTGCTGGGCTTGGGAAAATTGCAGGACCGGACGGATAGCCGTGACCCGACTGGCGGGGTGCTGCGTCATGGTTTCCATATGCCAGAGCATTTCTGCGACTTTCAGACTGTTATGGGCCAGATAGGCGCTTTCCAGGTCGCTCGGCCAGTGGGTGTCACGCAGCGCCGTTTCCAGAGCCGGGAGATCCAGCAACTGCAGTACCTGATTCAAATACGCCGGAAACAGTGCGGGAATAAATGTCGCACTTTCCTTAATCAGGAGACGAATCCGTTTTTTGACCTGTTCCGAATGTTCTTTGCCTTCCTTGCGGTAGATAGGTTGAATACTGCCCATATCGGCGGCAGACAGCACTTCCGGATTGAATAAGGTCCACAAGGCGTTTTTCCTTTTGGGCTTTCCCGCAAAGATATGCTGATTGCCGGTTTGCAGGATTTTTTCCTGATAGGCGCGAAAATTAAACCAGAGGATTTGAAACTCGTGCCCCAGTGTGTCTTTGAGACGGACATCCAGAAACGGACCCTTTTTGCTGTGGACCGTCCGCTTACTGATGACCGTTCCTTTGACATAGACTTTGGTGTCTTCTTCAAATTCCGGGATGTTCCAGAGCGTGCGGCGGTCCGCGTAACGCATGGGTAAGGTAAACACGGCCCGCAATAAACTGTCACGCCATTGATCATTGCGCTTTTGCAGCGGGTGGTCCGATACCGCCAAGCCGTTTACAGAATAAGAGGTGGTTCCCGCTTGGAATAAACCGGAAAATGACCCGTTTATCGGAATCTTTTGTACCTGCTTTTCAGATAGCATGTTACCCCGTCCTGTGGAACTTTCCTTTATCATATGATCTGTTACGGGATAAGACAATTATTTTGCGGGTTATTTCCATGCAACGTGATGATTATTTTTTTCTTTAATGCGCCGTTATGGGATGGATGTTATGTGGATATCGAAAAAAAGGGTAGCTATTCTCCTCGTCGGTATACTTGTCGGAGGCTTTTCTTTCCCTTCCATGGCTTCCGTGTCCGGCGATTTTGTAACACCCCAAAGCATGGAACTGGTCAGTGAGACCGGTTTTTCGTGGTGGCAAAAATGGTCGAGAGAGCGATATGCTGGTCAAAATACTGGGAAATTACAATATTGGGCGGAATCTTCCAATATTACCTCCGGGGGCAGAGGGGCAAACAGGACAAAAACACAGAAGGAGATTGGGGTGCTTGTAGTTGCGCAGTGTCACAGGTCGGAATCACAGAAGACCCAGCATAGAGGCTTGGAGAACTGCTGCGGTTTTGTTGTTCACCTGCAGCTTGGTGATGGCTTTGCTGGTATGAAAATTTACCGTGCGCTCTGAGATTTGCAGGATGTTGGCGATCTCGCCGGAGGTTTTACCGTCACCGGTCCAGCGCAGCACCTCGGGGGGAAGATAAAAAACGTGGGTCACAGTTGCGGAGTCGCCACCATATGAGACATCGTCTGTGGACCGATTACGCCAACCAGAGAATGCGACTGGGAGCGGTGTGTGAGCGAGTCCCCCATCATGAGAGAATAGGGGGTTCATGATGCGAATGGAAGAGATAATTTCTTCGAACTCGCTAACCGCAAAGCTAAACTGCTGGTATATGCATCCCTCCCAGATACTTCTAGACTACGACTATTTTTCATGCTCATGATCAGTTCATAAGGTTCCTCGGTTGATGAATGGAGTAACTGAGCCGCTTTTATTGCAATCAATATCCTATGTGTGTCAGCCGTTTATCCTGAAAAATAGATACGATCAGTTTGCGAAGCTTCGGGACGTCTAGATATGGGAGATTTTTACGATACAGAAGCTCGATCTGGAATTTGCTAAATCTGCCATGAAGATTATGGATCTTGATTTGGTCATGCGTCGCTCGGCTGATAGAGCAGCGTAGGACCAAGGAAACACCTTTCCCTGAGGCAATATTGGAAAAAAGTATGGGGTATGATCCACACTCGACAATTTGCCTAGGCGCGATCCCCGTTTCTTCAAATAAAATGTTAAAATTCCTCAACGACGCTGCTTTCCTGCTGCTTATTAAAAATATTCTTTTATCAAGATCACAAAATTCATCAATCGGTTGAGCTGATTTTTCGGTTACGACGACAAGGTCGTCAGAGAACAGTGGTACTCGACAACCATGATCTGTATGTGAAAAACCAGAACCAACAATAACCATATCTAATTCATTCTTGTTATACGCTTCAAGTAGGTTGATCGTATTGCCGACAGAGATGTCTATCCGGTGACCATAAGTGTATATTAGGTCTATAAGGGAATTGACGATGTATGGTGGAAGACACTCAATTAGACCAAGCCTAATACTTTCGTAATCTCTTTGGGAAATGATTTTGTTCTGGCAGTCCTGCACAAGGTTCAATATCTGTATTGCATAGTCATATAAAACTTTTCCTTGTGCCGTTGGGATAATTCCATCTATCTGTCGATCCAAAAGGCTAACGCCAAGGCTGTTTTCTAAGTTCTTTATCCTATGAGAGATGCTCGATTGAACCCGATTTAGACGAATCGCCGCCTGGGTTATGCTCCGAGTTTCTACGACCGCTATAAATGCCTTGATTTCATTTATGTTCATCCCAGTCCTCTCGCATCTACTAACTGTCCGTTCCCTTGGGGAAGTGCTGACGCAGCGGCCACAACGCTCCGGCAAAGCCCATAATAACTCATTGATTCACCGTATGACCAACTGAACCGCCCCCTATATCGTGGAAGGTGTTTTTTGTTCCTCAAGCCGCCTTGGTGGCTTGCTGCAGCAACTGCGCCTGATAGTTTGCCTCAGCTTCTGCGGGAGGGGTATACCCTAATGGTCCGAGGAGACGATGGTGATTGTACCAATGCACCCATTCCAGAGTGGCCATCTCCACGGCCGCACGACTTTTCCAAGGCCCCAGATGATGGATCACTTCCACTTTGTAGAGCCCGTTGATGGTCTGCCAGGGCATTGTCGTAGCTGTCCCCGGCGCTTCCGACAGAGGCAGCAATGCCCGCATCAGCCAGTCGTTCCATATGCAACCGATAAGCCAGGGACGTACTTGCCAGGCGGCCTGTTTGTCTCGGAGGGCGCCCCCGCCAGCAATACACGCCAGCGGAAGAAACTCCCCGTGCTCACCTGCTCGCGCCGGCAAAACTCAGCCACGCACAGCCCGCTCGCCGCCTGCCGCCAAACCACCTCGCTCAGTCCATCCCATTGCTTACCCTACGCTTCCTGCCCGTTTCCGCTGCCATGTCTCGCCCCCAGATCAGAATCTGTAAGCGTTTCACCCCCGCCCGCCCGACCCGGAAAAATACTCCGCTCAGTTAGCGGTTACTTCCGTATAGCGAATGCTCAGATATTGCGAATGCTCAGATATTGCGAACCACGGCCCGAATGGTGAATTAGAGTGTGTGTAGGCTGGCGGGCATGGAGCGCACTTGCTCCAGATGGGACACTCCTGACCGCAGACGGAGCAAGGGAACCGGTTGCCGCGAGAAAAAAGTCGACGTGCAGGTCCAGCCGCTTTCACTGCACCGAAAAAGTCACTCGGTCTACCAGCCACGGTGGCACAAACCCCAGGGCAAGAGAGAGCAAATGTTCTTGGTTCATCTCAGTCTCTTGTCAACACATCGTCATGACCACAGTTCTACCTTTTAGCTACTCAAAATAGCGAGGAACCTACAAAACCCCTTCTGCCATCGATTATTTCGATGATCATGCCAACATTATTCGTTAGCACTATGCTGTGCCACAGTATAGAGTTTAATCTTACTCATTGATCACAACCATTAGCGTGAGGTCGGCCTCCGTTTTTTTTATTTCTGAACTTTTCAAACTGTGGCTTTGATTTATCAAGGATTAGCATGACGGATACAAAATTTGATGAAGTTATGGGCGCATTAATTGATTACGCTTATAGCCAGTCAAGCTTTAATGAAGATACTCTTGGCATGGCGCGCTTCTGTCTAATGGACTCAATTGGCTGTGCGATCGCCGCATCAGAGGATCGTGACTGTATGAAGCTACTTGGTAGCGCGCAGTTAAGCAAAAACGACCAAGGAGTTCCAGTCATAGGTACATCGATCCAACTAGGCCCAATAGAAGCCTCTTTCCACATAGGTTCCATGGTCCGCTGGCTGGAGTTCAATGATACTTGGCTCGCTCAAGAATGGGGTCACCCATCAGATAACTTGGGTGCGATCCTAGCCGCTGCCGCTTGGCAGAATCTCCAAAGGGATGATGTCAACCCGATCAACATGGCCGATGTACTGAATATGATTGTGCGAGCTTATGAGATTCATGGAATCCTGTGCTTAGAAAACTGTTTCAATGCACTTGGAATCGATCATGTTGTTCTGGTGAAGATTGCATCGACAATTGCGGCATCGAAACTCCTGAATCTTCCGAAGGAGCAAGCGCTAAGCGCACTTTCTAATGCTGTCATAGATGGCCATCCCCTCCGAACGTATCGCCATGCACCCAATGCCGGTACCCGCAAGTCTTGGGCAGCGGGGGACGCAACGGCACGAGGCATTCAACTGGCGCTATTCGCGCAAACAGGCGAAATGGGCTATCCGACAGCGCTGACCACGAAACGCTGGGGGTTTAACGATGCAGTTCTTAGGGGCAACGCACTTACTCTCCCGCGTGATCTGTCAGATTTTGTTATCAGGAACATCCTTTTCAAGGTACCAAACCCTGCAGAGTACCATGCACAGACGGCAGTAGAAGCGGCAATACGGCTTCGAGAGAGGATAGAAGCTGTCGGCTCATCGATAGCGCAAATCGAATATATCCGCGTTGAAACGACGCGCCCAGCAATTCAGATCATTGACAAGTCGGGCACGCTTAACAATTCAGCTGATCGTGATCATTGCCTTCAGTATATGATTGCTGTTGCTCTCTGCACAGGCGATTTAACCATTAACGATTTTCATGAACCTATGGCTTCTGACCCTCAGATTCACTCTCTGCGTGACAAAATTAACTGTATCGAGCGGATCAGCTTCACTGAGAGTTATTACGACCCTGAGAAACGAGCGATTCCGAACGCCCTTCACTTGAAGTGTACGGGAATGGCGGAAGAGATTTCTGAGGTTATCGAATACCCACTCGGACACGTCAGGCGGCGTAATGACTGCTTTCCAGCCCTAATCAAAAAGTTCCGCAAGAATGTTTCAGGAAGTTCGGTTAATGTCAAATCTGATGAGTTGGTGGATATAATGACCACAGCGACAAAACTCGACGATATGTCAATCATTGACTTTCTTCATCTGTTCTCCATCAGAAATATCTAATATATATAGCAGGATTCGTTTTTCTATCTAGGATTAATTATATGAAAACAGCAATTCTTGTTGGTTGTGGTGCTGAGATAGGGTCCAACCTTCTCATAGACAACATCCCAGAAAAGGATGGCTTCGAAATTACTGCTGTTATTACCAATGCGCCTCCGACCGATAAACATTATGCTAGCCTACGTCCGATTGATGGCATCGTCGCACGACTGGCTATAGCACGTCCCGGCATACAATCCCAGATCGAGGTCATGAATGACAACATGTTGAGAATTCAAGGTCGGGGCATCCGTTTTTATTTTTATGACCTCCGAATGGACAATCCGGATATATCAGAACATTTCGATATCGCTTTTCTAGCAACCAACAAGACCGATATTGCAGAGAAAAGCCCCGTTGCGCTCAAGTTGAATGGGTTGGCGGGCACCATTTTAGGGGTTGCTGAGGCAAATGATTTGCCGAGCATCTACGGTTGTCTGGCTGATCTTTCAGAGAATGACATCCCTACAATTAATCGCAAAGTTGTTGGCGTAGGCACATACTGCCTTGGTTCTTGCCAAACGACTGGAATGCACGCCTCTCTGCGCGTGATAATCGAAGCTCTTCAGTCCATTGATCTCAACGCCAAAAATATTGTGTCGATAGAAACGGACATCGTGCATCCTGACACGCCCAACGGAGTACTCGGCACCCGCTCTTTCGAAGGCCGCATGCAAGATGTCCGGGATAACCTACGCCCGAGTTTTTCCCAAATCACTCAGAGCCAACACAAGGTGATGCCTTGGGCGCCGTTGGTAAATACCGTATCTCTTACAGACATTACAACGGAATCACAATATGTCGTTAAATGCTGATTCAGATGAACTTGGTTTTGAACTTCCTCGGCGTTATTTTGCAGCGACGGCTGTTTTGATAGGCGTATTGATGTCGGCTATAGATAGCTCTATTGTCAATATCGCTTTGCCATCCATTTCTCATGCATTGCAGGTGGATCCCGCATCCATAATTTGGGTTGCTAACGGGTATCTAGTGGCTAGCGCAGCAACAATGCTGATTAGTGCGTCACTAGGGTCGAGGGTAGGGGAACGACGTTTCTATACAGTAGGAATGGTCTTGTTTACTCTCTCATCGCTAGGCTGCGGCCTATCGTCAACTTTCACCATGCTAGTCGCCATGAGGGTCATTCAGGGGATCAGCTATGCGGTGATGATAAGTGTCGGTCTTGGTATGTATCGCGTGATATTTCCACCCAGTTCGTTAGGAACCATATTCGGGCTCAATGCTTTGGCGTTCGCTGTTGGCACGGCTATTGGGCCAGCATTGGGCGGCTTGATCATTTCATATCTCTCCTGGCCGTGGCTATTCTACATCAATATCCCTCTTGGGGTGGTTGCCATTACCTTGTCATTTACAGCCTTGGGAACTGACTCACGGACTGAAAAGGGCTTTGACTGGCTAGGCGCCATCACCTCTGCGACTGCATTTGGTTTGATGGTGGTTACTGTCGATCGAATAGGTCGGTGGAACAGTAGTATCGTCCTATTATCATTGATCACCTCTGTTGTGCTGCTGGGCGCGTTCGTTTTCATACAGGTAAAGACAAAAAATCCACTTCTGCCTCTGGACATCTTCTGGTCCCGCCGATATTCATTTGCAGTTATCTCATCTGTCACGATGTTCGTATCTCAAGGGATAGCCCTGGTTGCCCTGCCGTTTGTATTGCAACACACATACTCGTATAGCGTCCTGAAGTCAGCTTTCATTATTACGCCGTGGCCTATTGCTGTAGCCATATGTGCCCCAATAGCTGGAAGGCTTTCTAATCGGTTTAACCCAACGAAAATATCTACAGCAGGTATAGTAGTCTTCTGTCTGGCGCTAGGATCATTTGTTTTGCTTCCAAAGAATGCCGAAGTCGGAAACTTTCTTTGGCGCATAACGGCTTGTGGGATTGGGTACGGCTTTTTTCTTCCGCCAAACAACAAAGAAATGTTCTTGAATGTAACGAAGAATCGAGCAGTCACAGCTTCTGGCGTTCTATCGACCGCCAGAACTGCTGGACAGTCTATTGGTGCCGCGATAGTCGCTATGGTTATTGTTCTTTTAAACGGTCGCCTAGCCGATAGTTCGGGTATGCATTTCATTATCTATGTGTTTGGTCTTGCCTGCGCCATATCTGCAATCTCATCCTTCGCAAGTATGCTCCGTCTTCACCGATAGACAGAGTGGCATCTATGTCTGGGATACTCATTGGCTTTATAATTCTACAAAATCCTCTGGCGGGCGGGTCTAGTAGACTGGGAAACTCTCTTGGCATGCGGGCGCTTTAGGTGTGGCCTAGTTGGTAGAGATGGTAGAGATGGTAGAGATGGTAGAGATGGTAGAGATGGATATGTTTCCAGTAGCAGAATTAGTGCCGGAATTCAGTGTCGTATCGCGGTACTGCTGCTCGGCGGTTTAGTTTGTTGGCGGTTATATTCACGCATAAGCAAAGTACGGGATTGGAGGTGTGGGGCAAGATGCCGTGATGGAAACATATAAAATTCGCCGTATCTCCAGTACCCGCAAATCGGGTATTACCGCGCCGGCCCTCTGTACCCTGGGCGCCACTCTTAAATTCGACGGAGAAGAAGCCCCACACTGCGTCTACAACGAGTATGTGGCCTTGCGGCTGGCTCAGACGCTGCATGTGCCGGTGGCCGATGGCGTGCTCACCAGCACCGGCGACGGTCCCACCTACGCGAGCCTGATGCTGCACTCGCCCGGCATCAATCTGCCCGATGTGCTGGAAAACCAGCTGGATTCTGTGGCGCAACGCTATCCTCAGCGGGTAGCGGCCCTGCTGGCCTACGACCTCTTCATTGGTAATGGCGACCGCGCCCGCAATCTGAAGGCGGCCCTGGTCACTCCTCATGTGCGGTTCTTCGCCGCTTTCGATCACAGCCATGCCCTGCTTGGGGTCGAAAGCAATCCGACGAATAGCATCCGTAAATTGGCCGAGGGGGAACTCATCGTGCGTCGCCATCCCTTTTATGGGCGTGTCCAGGCTGTTTTCCTGGAAGGCTGGATCAGCCGCATCGTGGCATTGCCTGATGGCTATATCCGGGAGTGCTGCGGGATGGGTAAACCCTTCCGTGCTGTGTCCGAAGAGTTGCAACAATTCCTCGCTGACGCAATGATTAAGCGGAAAGCAGCACTTCCCGCCATCGTGCAGGGGTATGCCAGTTTCATCAGGAGTCGCCCATGATCGTGGAATACCGCCTCTTGCAGTATCGAGAGCATCCAGAGCGCCAGGAGGGCCGCAACTTCGCGCTGTTGGCTAGGGCCGCGGGCCAGACCCATGTGCGCGCCATCGGAATGAAGCGGAATGGTTTCATTGATCTGAATTATTATCGGGCGATCGCGCCTCGCCAGATTCAGGAGCACTGGGTGTTCGGGGAGTGGTTGCAGTGGTTACAAGACCTCGCCACCTGGGACGGCGCCTGGAGCTCCGAAAGCCCCCTCGTTGATACGTTGTTTGCCAGCCTTGCTGCACAGGAACGACAAATTGTGGCAACCGCACCGCGCACCGAGGAATGGCCGGAATTCCACGATGTGAAGATTATGCTGGATAGCCTTGAAGATCGACTGATCGGCACGATGACTAAGCCGCCAGAGAAACCCTTCTCTGAATGGATTGAGGATGCCTTACTCACGTCGGAACTGGTGTATCGCAAGGGCTTCTCCCGAGAGGTTGAAGTGTCCTTTGATTTGCCAGGGGCCAAGCCGTTTATCACTACCTTTCCGTACGCCATCACGGAAGAACCGCGCATGGGATTCAAAACCATTGCGTTTCATGGAGCGAAGAAAGACATCCAGCAAAAGGTCAATGATGCCCTGCTCAGTTTCCAGCGGGCCGTAGAGTCTGGGTTTCTGGTAAAAGAACGATGTATCGTATTCACCCAGACCATCCCCAAGGTCAATAAAATCTATGCTGAGGAGTTGGAGGAGTTGGCGCAATTGGTGAACATCACATCCAGCGGCGCCTCGCAGAAGTTACGGGAACTCGCTGCCTAGCTGTTGTAGCCTGAGCGGTTGTCACTCGGTCAAACTGCCTATAATGGCTTCGAACTTATCGGACATCAGGTGCCTGATATGCTGCGCTGGCATTTTGAGCTTCAGCGCAATTCCATATTCATCTATATGCCCGTTTAAAAGGTCATTTTTTAACTTTAGTCGATTTTCTTCTGGGCAAAAGCAAGCAATTGCCATCCAGACTGCCTTTATTTCGGAGAGATAAATGGGGGAGCGTTCCTCTAACGAAGACGGCGAGGAAAATGAATCTAATAGCGGTTCAAAAACTACGCTTGTTGTTTTCTCTTCTTCCTTATCAAAGAAATGCATCAGTTCCTTGATAAAAATAAAGCGCTCCCAGCAATAATTTAATCCTCTGGCGAGGACTATGTAAGGCACCCCGGAATTTTCAACGTAGGGATGCCCTGATTTCGGCCCTAAAAACGCGCCCCTCATTATAGCTGTATTCATGGTGGTTATTATTACACGAACGCTTCTTTGATCGCAAATATCTAACACCTTGTTTTTTATGTCGTTACGCCGTATATCTGGCGTTAGTTCTTGGCAGAATTCGTACAGCTTTTTATAGTCCGAAGGCATGAGTTACTCCAAATGCATTTCCTCAAAGTCTTCCGCATCTATCTGAGATAACATCTTGTTAATCTCCTCTGCGAATTTGTCCGGGGTTACATCACGACTTGTCCCAGGATAAATCTTGAAATTCGATAGGTCTAAAGCGCTGTGGTCGAAAAGTCTCCTTTTTGCTAATTCAATGTTCGTCATGATATATATACCTCTCCTAAATAGAAAAACGACTAGTCGATGAGTTAAATTAACTGCCAATAACCCAACATAAACAGAGGACAGTATAACACAAAAAACAATTAAGATCAATACAGTATACCGCCCAAAATTTCCCTTGGAGAATATATCGTTTTTTTGGCAGTAATTTTGTAATCCTAACACGCATTGCGACTCATGCTGCATAGGGAAAGAAAGCTGATGCAGCATTGCTGACAGAGATTACGGGGCTCGCTGTCTAATTCTGATTTGCCCAATAGAGGTCATCCGTGATTGTGCAAGGCGATGGCCAATTGTCTTTTTTCCAGCGGTGCTAACTGCTTGATTTGCCGTTCTGCTTGCGCCGCACTCCGATGGTCAGGATAGGCTCGGCGGGCGAGCAGTCGTACCGGTGGATTCATGCGCGTATATCTGGCCCCCTTGCCGGTCACATGCTGCTGATAGCGTTTTTCGACATCCAGCGCGATGCCGGTGTATATGCCGCCACCCCGGCACTCGATCAGATACAGCCACCACGTCCTATCGGCTGGCAACTCTGGCCTCCACCTCGGCAGTCAGACGCGGATCAATCATCTCCAGATATTTAACGGCCGTGTAGTCGGTGATCCCAAATGCCTTGACCAACACCTTGGGGTGGCGCAGCCCGCCGAGATAGGCGTAGTAGATGGCGGTCGTAAAGAGACTATCCGCCGTCACCCCCTGTTTTTTGAGGTAATAGCTGACAATGGCTTCATGCAGGTGGCCACCATGCCGACGTCCCGGAAAGAGCCAGTCGGTGGCATCGGTCTCTTCCATGGTCGCCAGCGCGCGACGCCGCTCCAAATAGCGGGCCAGGAGATGGCCCACGCGCGGGTCCAGGGTAATCTCGGTGTGCCCGAAAATCACCCGATACATCCCATCCGTGGCACCCTGCGCAAGATCGGTTAAGCGCAACCGGACGAGACGTTTGGCGGGTTGTGCATACAGCAGCATGAGCGTGCTGATCAAGGAGGCCTTGAGTACATCGTCTGCGGGGTTGAACCAGGTGCGGAGCAGGCTGGCATAGCGATCCCGATCCAGAATGAGGCCTTTGGGCAGATTGCGTTGCACCGACTCGATCTTGAGTTTGCGGAAGAGTTTTTCCTTGCGATTCAGAAAACGCACGAAGGCGCGGATATTATCCCGATAACCGGGGTGCTCCACCAAAAAACGGTCCAGTTGCATCTGCTGAATCTGTTGTACCCCCGCCGCCGGGCCGACCTCCAGAAAATCCAGAAATATTTTCGCCGCCCGTAGCGCAGTGGTCACAGTGCGCGGTACAAAACGCTGTTGCTTGCCTTGCCACCCCCGGGTCCGGTAGCGGGCGTTGATTTCTGCAAGGTGCGCGTGAAAACGCCGTAGCAACCCCGAATACCACTGACCTTCGGATGCAGTCAGTAATGCGATCTGCGCGGCTTCGGCGCTGGCCGCCTGCAGGGTTTCATCGCTAAAGGCGGGTACGATGCCATGGCGTATCAGATAACTCTGTGGCACCGCGTAACGGCGCAATCCTTCCCGCCCCAGAGCCATAATGAGCTTTTCGGCGGTGATGTCGCCGGGGGCGGTGAACAGTGTATCGAGCTTCGCGAAGTACAAAAAATACTTTTCCAGGCGTATAGCCGCTGGCTGGGCACCGACGCGTTCCCGCAATTCCAGCGTAAACCCTGAGAAGGCTTCTTTGGCCCAGGGACGGGACAAGAGTGCTACGATACTATGCATGCGCTTGTCGACGGCATCTTTCCAGTAGCACGCCTCGCAGCGGGTTTTGCTGTGGGCACGACCTTCGTGACCGCATTGCGGGCAGATGAAGGGGCCTGCGCGTTCCAGGCATTGCTTGCAGACAATGCGCCCCTGTCCATCCGGCCCGACCGGACGCCGATGTTTGCCACAGGAAGGACAGGTAATATAACTTTTGCACCGACAATGGTTGCAGACGGGCTCCGTGAACCCCTCCTGAAAATCCCGAGAGAGCCGCAGGCTTTTCTGTCCACAGACCGCGCAAGGCTGGGGTTCTTTGTAATAACGTACACACGAGGGGCACACCACCCCTTCCTCTACTGTTAGGCCGGCGCGGGGCACGGGTTTACCACAACGGACACAGTGCCGATCCTGGGCCTTGCAGGAACGACAGGTCGCCGGTGTTTTACCGCCCAGCGAACGCATGGTTTTTCCGCACTTGGCGCAAGGCACTTTTTTGAACTCGCGGGCATAGCAGGTCGCGCAATAGGCCACGCCGTCCGTTACGGCGACGGCCTTGGCCATCGACCGACCACAACAGCCGCAGGTTTTATGCGCTTTGCCGGGAGTCATGGTTGGTGCTCAACGTTTGGGCCGCTCAGGGATGGGGAGGGCCGTGACTTTTGGTCCTGTGACATTCGCGCTTATCGGTTCCCGCGTCCGGCGTATCCCTCGTTTGGGCGATGAATCCGGTGTCGCGTCGTCGGTGGAGCGCGCGTTGGAAACGGTGTCAGAAGGGTGACGGTCATCAGCGTCCTGTTCCGTGGGCGGTGGACGGCGCCGGGCTACCCGTATCAGATCGCCGATATCACAACGCAAAACCGTCGTCAGTCCCGCCAGGACTTCCGAGCTGAGGCGGGTCGGAAGGGCATCCACTATCCGACTGAGTTGTGTCGTGGAAATCTCGACCCCCACCTCCTCCAATTGCTTGCGCAGTTCGGTAATGGTTTTGATGTGGCGTTCGGCCATCATCACGCGCACGCGCCATTCCAGTGCATTGAGTGTCGCCAATCTACTCATTCCTTATCCTTATCCTTGCCCAGTAAAGCGTCCAGTTGTGAGCCTATCGCTCGGGTGATTTCCTCGTTTACGAATTCATCGGGGTGGTGCATATATCCCTGGGTTGTCGCCTGATAGGTGTGCCCGTGCTTGCGGCGTACCATTTCCCCACTGAAGCGCAGATCCTCATGCGTGACCGAAGAGTGCCGGAGGCAATGCGGCGTAAACCCCCGATCCTCCAGTCCGGCCAGGGCGATTCCATGCTGAAAACGCGCCTCAAAGGTCGATAAGGCGATGCGGCGGCCACGCTCCGAGAAAAAAAGCGCCTGGTCATTGGCATCTGACATGTCCATAAACAGCGGGCGTATTTCCTGAATGTACCACGCCAGCAAGGCAGAAACGGGTAAATGTGTGACCGGTACCATCCGATGCTTCGGGCCACTGCCCCGGCTGCCCTTACCCCAGGCAGAAATAAACCCGTATTCCCCTAATTCGGGGATGTTCGGATTGGGCTGGAAGGAAGAGACATTCAACCCGATGATTTCGGAAGCCCGCAGCCCCGCCGCATAGGTCAGATAAAACATCGCCTTGTCCCGCTGCAGGGGGCGCAGGTCCTTAGTCTTAAAGCGGGCGGCTTCCGTAATGGCAGTATCATAAGCGTTAAAAAACTGGTTGATCTCCGCATGGGTTAGTGCCGGCCGTTCGCGGGTCAGTTCCCGCTCGGAAATATGGGGGATGCAGTTCTCTGGATGGCAGATCTGCACCAGATCGACGCCGTATTCCCGGCGTACGACATTGCGGAATTTGACGTTCTCTATAAGGTAGGCGAGAAAACCCCGGATTGCACCCTGGTAGTGCCGCTGGGAACTCACGGCCAGGGTGCGTACCACGCCGATCTCATAACTCCACTTTTCAAAGCCTTCTTCGGTCCAGTACCACGGCGCCTTGCCACTGAACTGAAGGAACTCCAGGATGATGCGGGTATCTCGATCCACGCTCTTGTGCTGATGCCGCAGCGCACCCCGGCGTCTGGTGACGTAGGCTTCCAGCATTTCCCGAAACAGCACCTCGTCCAGGGCCCTGTCAACCTTCCATCTAAGCTGCTGATGAAGTAGCACAAAGGGTTTTTCTGGACTTCTCAGGATGAATGCGGTAGCTTTTGCCGCATGGAAGTCCCAACTCTCACCGAAAAGCAGCAAGCCAGCCTGCACCGTGTTCAGGTGCGACCCATCCTGCCCACGGAGCGGGAACGCTGGAATACGCTGATGCAAACGTATCACTACCGGGGCTTTCGCACGTTGGCGGGCCGTAACCTGCGCTATGTGGCTACGCTCGATGGTCGCTGGGTGGCGTTACTGGGCTGGCATGCCGCCGCTTTTCAATGCCAGGCGCGGGATCGGTGGATCGGCTGGTCCTGGATCTTGCGCCGCCAGCGCTTGCATCTCATCGCCAACAATGCCCGTTTTCTGATCCTGCCCGGAGAATCCTTCCCGAATCTGGCGTCCCGTATTATGGCGCTGAACCTGCACAGGCTCTCTGCGGACTGGCAATCCGTCTATGGGCATCCCATCGTGCTGGCCGAGACCTTTGTGGAATCCCCCCGTTTTACCGGTGCCTGCTACCGGGCCGCCAACTGGGTGGATGTCGGCGGAACCAAGGGCTTCGCCCGCCGTCCCGGTGGTGGCTATGTCCACCACGGCCAACCTAAACGTCTTCTGCTCTTTCCTCTCCATCCACAGGCGCGGGCCTGGTTGGCCCAGCCGCAGCCCCAACTCGAATGGACCCATACCCCCATGCAAACCGTGACGTTGAGCGACGCGCAAATGGAAGGCTTGCGCCAAATCTTTTTCCGCCTTCCCGATACCCGCAGCAAACTGGGCAAGCAGCATCCCCTCCCGGCCATCCTGACGGTGGCCGTGGCCTCCGTCCTGACGCAGGCCGAAAGTTATGCCGCCATCGCCGAGTGGGCCGGTCGGCTGACCCAGGCCCAACTGAAGCGCATCCGCGCCCGATTCGATCCCAAAACCAAACGCTACGTCGCCCCCTCCGAACCGACCATCCGGCGCGTCTTGCAAGGGGCCGATGTGGAGGCGCTGGATGCGGCGATCGGCGCCTGGCTACTGGGTACGGCTGGCTTTGAAGCGGTGGCCGTCGATGGCAAAGTCCTCAAAGGGGCCGTACGCGCAGAGGGCGCTCAAGTGCATCTGCTCAGCGCCTTCCTGCATGGACAGGGGGTCACCATCGCGCAAAAACAAACCGCCCGGAAAACCAACGAAATTCCAGAACTGCGCAACCTGCTCCAGGACGTCAACATCGCGGGCAAGGTCGTCACCGCCGATGCCCTGCATACCCAGCGGGAGACCGCCCGCTTCCTCGTCGAAGACAAGAAAGCCGATTATCTCTTCACCGCCGTCAAAGGCAATCAACGCAAACTCCGCGACCGTCTGACGTGCCTCCCTTGGGGCGATTTTCCCCCTCAACGCTGAAACCACAGAGGTCGGGCATGGCCGCTTTGAATACCGCAAAATCATTGTCGCCACCCGGGCAACCGGCCTCCATTTTCCGCATGTCGGACAAGCTTTCCTGATCCAACGCTCCACCATCAACAGCAAAGAGGGCACGATTCGGGATGATTATGCCTTCGGACTCACCAGCCTGACCCCGGATCGTGCCACGCCCGAAAATCTGTTGGGCTTGGCCCGTGGTCACTGGGAAATTGAAAACCGGAACCATCATGTCCGCGATGTGACTTTCCACGAGGACCTCTCCCAAGTCCGTACCCAGAACGGTCCCCATATGATGGCGACCTTGCGCGAACTGGCCATGAGCATTATGCGTCTCACTGGCGTCAAGAATATCGCCAAAGCGTGCCGGGATTTCGCCGCCAGCGCGCACAAAACGCTCCGCCAACTCGGATACTGAGGCGCCACCACGGGGTTTACCTATCCGAGAATAGCTCCGGAGGGCGAGCTGCGTCCGCCAGCCACCCCATTCACGATTCTGCACCCAAAATCGCCTGAAAATGCCGCATTTCCACCAACTATAGTCCCTTCAAACCACCATTAAAATCAGTGGCGAAAACCTCTGCTACTATATCTGGCGAGCTTGACGGAGCCCTGGCACCTCGTCCTTGTCGGGCAGACGAAAGACTGGCGGTACCGCAGTCGCGCCCTGGTGCGACTCGGGGATGGATCTCAGCTTGCGGGTGACCATGATGCGTTTGCAATCTCCGGAAAGTGGAAATGCCCATATCGATACTGTACACCATGAAGATATGTTTCGTAAAGAGAGTGTAAACATCATTAAATGAAAAAAACATGCACAAAGCCATCAAATCAACCTGTAAACATGAGAATCTTCCAACTCCTTGAACCTATGGGTGATACTCGGATTGGTGAGAATTTCCAATATGGGAATGACGAACGCGGGAAACCTGCATTTGATGCAGGAAACGCAAAAGGTTGAACGCTATTTTATTTTTATAAACAAGATGTTGAAAATGTATCGCCAGATATTGTAAAAATTATTGGCAATATTGTAAGGAAATCCGCTGCGCATTGTATGGGGATGCACGCCGCCCAAAGTGCGGCCTGCTGGTCTGCGCTGGCCAATACGGTCCGGATATATGCTGATGATGCAGAACGGGATGGCGCAGAACCTTATGCCTGCCAAAGTGTGGCCCGTTCCATGAAAATCTACTGGTTAATTTTGGCGCAATTAGCAGAGAAAGCCGGGCAAGAGCAGGGCGCAACCGCTTTCGTGAAATCGCAAGTGTTGGCAGTGCGCAAAGATTTACGTCGCACGCGAAACGCATTGCGGGAGATGGCAGATACGGGGGGTTGCCCAGGCTGAAAAGCGGGTGATTGGGTGCTTATGTTGTATAGGGGTTGGTGATATGTCTAGTGAAGAATCTGTTACCGATGCGTTTGCGGTTATTCGGCCTTTTTTCTCGATTCCGCCAGAGAAGCGTTGGCAATCCTATATTCACTGTGGGGAGGAATGTCCCTCTGCATCACAGCTGAGAGCTTTTGCCGGGCGCTCTACATGGGAAAAGTTTCGGCAATCAGTTTTTCAGGATCATCAGACCTTGGGGAAAAGCCACAAAAAATATGCGCATCTCCTGACGGAAACCTGGTCGGTTATTAATCAAAAGAAGGCCCCTGGTGGCTGGTCTGCCGTACAAAAGCCGGATGTTTATCGTGAAGATGATGATGTGGTTGGCATTTTTGATGAATGCATGGTGGTGCGTGAGGGCGGCATAAACGGGCAAATTGTGGGCTTTGTGGATTACTGGCTGGCTATTCGTTTCCATGATTTTTACGCGGAAAAGAAAAAGGACCGTTGTCCCGCTTTTGATGGTTCGCTGAGGGTGACCATCGATCTTATCTATGTTTTACCGAGCTATCGGGGAAAAGGATTCGGGGCGGCATTGGGTGTGCGTGTATTCCATCGGTTGACATCCCTGCTCAAACACTTGCTGGTTACCCGAATGGATGGGCGGGGCGTTTGTTTGTCATCCATTTGTGTGGATGGGGATTGCGATTCTGAGGAAGGCTGTTATTGGCTGGGTTATTTGACTTCAGAACTCAAGAATTGGCACGAATGCGAACGCCGTGATGGACCGCATGCTGCCGCCTTGAAGCGCACTCAAGTCATCGGAGATTATGGATTCTGATCGTTTTCTAAAAAAGGCTGCCCGTGCCTAACGGCATTTTTGGAGATGGCATCATTTTTAGCGGAAATCAGTCATCCACGAAAAAGATAGCGCTTCCATAAGCGACAAAGACAAATATATACATACGGGATAATTAGTTACAAAAATAGATCGTTTTTTTGTAGTTTGGACAGAACCGTGCTATCGCCATTGGCTTGTCATGTCAAACAGCGTTTAAAAATGACCAGGTAACAGCGTCTATTTTTGACCAGTTTTAGAGGGGGTGGCTGCGACGTTTTTTGAACCGGTAAGAATCGTTTCCGGTCTCCAGAATATCGCAGTGGTGGGTCAGTCGATCGAGAAGCGCCGTGGTCATTTTGGCGTCTCCGAAGATCTTCACCCATTCTCCGAAGGAGAGGTTGGTGGTGATAATCAGCGCGGTCTGTTCGTAGAGTTTGCTGATCAGATGGAAGAGCAAGGCGCCTCCCGACTCCGAGAAGGGCAAGTAGCCCAATTCGTCGAGGATGACGAGGTCCAGGCTCTGCAGGGTTCTGACGAGGCGGCCGCCCTGGCCACGGGTTTTCTCCTGTTCCAGAGAGTTGACGAGATCGACTACGTTATACCAGCGTACCCGCTTGCTCTGGTCGATGGCGGCATGACCTAACGCCAGGGCCAGATGGGTTTTCCCGGTCCCTGTACCACCCACAAGAATGAGATTATGGGCAGACTCCAGGTATCCCCCTTGGGCCAGCGTGCGCAGGTGTTCTTCGGCCAAGGGGCTTTCCGTGAAGTCAAACTCATCCAGACTGCGCTGCAGGGGGAACCGGGCTATACGTCTTTGGTAACGCAGACTGCGGTAATGGCGGTCCTGTTTTTCGGCATCAATCAGGCTGGTCAGCCAGGAAACCGGCTCTGTGACCGGCCCGGGTTGCGCGACCCATTCCTGGTAGGCGGTCGCCATGCCATACAGATGCAGATCCTTGAGAGAGAGGGTCAGTTCAGTGGACATAAGGCTTCCCCCGCAAGGTATCGTAGCGACTGCAATCCGCCGTTGGCTCTTCTTTGAGATGCAGGGCTTCTGGAGTCTGCTGCGGGGATGGTGGCAGCGGGTGCGTCAGACGGTGTACCAGATTGAGGATTACCGTGACGGTAACGGTTTTCTGCTCCAGGGCCATGGCGCAGGCAGTCTCCAGTATGTCCATGCCATGGTCTCTGGCCGCCAGTAAGACTTCCACAAAGGCCTTATCTCCACCGGCTTTAGCCTGGAGATGCTCCTGCACCAGGGTGATGGCACGCGGTAGCTTCTGGAAGGGCAAGCCATTACGTAAAGCCCCCGGCTTACGCTCCAGAACCTGCAGGTAGTGCTGCGGGTCCGTGATGGTCTTGTCCCGCCCCATGCGCCGTGCATGGGTGGCAATCACCGCACTTTCCATCAATACCACGATACGATCCACATAGCGCCGTGCCCGCACCCATTCTCCTGCCCATTCTGCGGGTACGCTGTAGTGATTACGGTCCACCGATATCAGGCAGGTCGATTTGACCCGCACCCGGTCCTCCACATAGCCATCGAAGGTGGCTTGAAAGGGGCGCAGCAGCGCTTTCTCTTCCTGGAAGACCGCCCAGATCGTCCGCGTCTTCTGCTCGGGGTGTGCATGATTCTGTGCCCGCTCCTGACAGCGTTCCCAGAGCCAGGCGTTCAGCTGATCCAGTGTTTCAAAGCGCGGAAGCGGGGTAAAAACCATTCGCGGATATTGCCGACCTGATTCTCGACCTGTCCCTTCTCCCATCCGGCAGCGACCGTGCAGGCGGTGGGCCGAATCAGATAATGGTTCATGAGGGCCAGGAAGCGCCGATTGAAATCCCGTTCCTGACCTTTGTGGGAACGATGATAAACCACGTCCACAATGGTCTTGGGGTTATCGTAAATACCCCGCTCAGGGACCCCTTCAAAGGCCAGAAAAGCTTCCTGATGGGCGGCGAAGACCATCTCCTGGGTTTCTCTGGGATAGGCCCGGACAAAGGACATCCGGCTGTAAGTCAGGCGAAAGTGGGCGACCTTGATCGCCATGGCCACCCCATCCAGAATCACCGTCTCGCTGCTCCAGTCAAACTGATACGCTTCACCGGGACGGAAACTCAGGGGAACAAAGGCTTGGTGCAGACCAGGGCGAACGTTCGCCTTCCATGCCTTCACCCAGCGTTGAATGCTGTCATAGGCCCCCTGGTATCCTGCCTTCTGCAAACCCTCGAACAGTCTGCGTGCGGTCCGCTTCTGCTTGCGCGGTAAGTGCGCATCCGTCTCCAGCCATTGCTGCAGGATCGCCTCAAAAGCTCCCAATTGCGGCCGTGGTCGGGATTTCCGCTGGGGGTACTTCGGTTCATCTCCGACATGATCCAGATACTTGCGCACCGTAGCACGCGATAAATTCATTTTTCGAGAAATATGACTGACCGTCTCTTTGTCCAGATGATACAGACGGCGCACTTTGGCTATGGTTTCCATGCAAATCACTCCAGGTTCCTCCCGGCAAATCCGGCAGGTTATCAGGTGGTCAAATTAAACGCTGTTTTCCACCCAATTCTGGCAACTTTTGCACGCTGTTTAACAGCTTGTCAGAATAAACGCGAAAAAAGCCACTTTTCAAAAATAATAACGCGCAAAAATCGTGTGATAATCTGAAAGCTCATCTACGATAAACACGAGGATTTGAAGATGTCGATCAAAAAAAACAGGTTAAGTTTACCCATAGCAACAGCAGCATTCTTGGCCATTTCGTTGTCTGGGGTCGCCGTAGCCGATGCCGGCGTTTGGGGACTCAATAAGCATCCGGCACCGTCCATGGGTTCGCATTCATCGATTTTTGCGCTCAATAACAGTGTTTCCATCGCAGCGGATGGCACGCTGATGAACTACCAGGAACACATCAATCCGGGTCCTTCGGATACTGAGTCCGGTTGGATGCCGGGGTTCAAGGTGGCCGGTAGTTATATGGACCACCAGAATATCTACCTGCATTTGGGCTATGCCTACAATTCCGGTGGTATTCATTATGACGGGGCCAATCTGGAAACGGGCGCCCCTGCTTATACGACCGACCGGGCCACGACGCAGCGTTTGTTGGGCAAGATTGGTTACGGATTCTGGTTATCTCCCCACATGGCCATCACCCCGTATGTCGCAGCGGGTTTCCAGTCGTGGCATCGCAATCTGCTGATTACGGGCGGACAGGAAATCGAAGATTACAGCTCGCCCTTGGCGGGTGTCGGTGCCTTGTTCCAGTACCAGATGACGCCACGCATGGTGTTGTCTGCGGATGCGGAAGTGCTGGCGGTTACCGGGGGTGGCATGACGCCGCATATTACCGGCATTTCGGCACCCAGCGCGAAGTTTGGAACCAGTGGTGAAGAAAAGCTGGGGCTGTCTGCCAATTATCGCATTGATGGTCCGTTTAGTGTCTTTGGTGGTTTGAGCTTCACCCACTTTACCTATACCGGCGGGGCAATGGGTAAATACTTCATGGAACCTGCGAGCTCCACCAACCGTTTCGGTATGGATGCGGGTATCCGTTACAACTTTTAAGCGTCGTACCGCCTATAAACCGATCACCGGTGGTGGTGGTCGGCTATTTCCTGCCGAGTATAGAGGAGGTATTAGATGGGGCATTGGAATCGTTTAACCCCTTTAACGCCAGAATTGGCTAAAACCATCGGAAAGGATCCGGTGCTTATTTTCATAGATACCTTGGGTGTGATAGAGGCCTGTTTACGCCAAAGTTCGGATTATCCGGAAGATGGCGAATGGATTTGGTTTGGTAGCATGAATATCGAGCACTGGCCTTTTGATATGGCCTCGTACTGGATGCCACTACCGGCTCAACCACACAAAACATCCTCACAAGAGCGTCCAAAGGACCAGGAAACGGTCCTGATATGGGTCAAAAATCTTTATGGTAAATTCCCCGCGCCAGAATTCGGCTGGCTGCAGGCCCGGTATCATGCCGAAGATTGCAGTTGGCGCGCTGCCAATGCTTCGGATACCTACTGGATTCATGATTCTGAAGTGATGGGTTGGATACCCTTCCCGGAAAAAAAGCGGAATCCAACAGGGTTCATGCATGGCTGATATCAGCACGGATAATCAGCAATTCATCGACGCTACCGAAGCGAGGGGTGAAGAAACGTTTATGTACAAGGACCCGAGAAGTGGGGAATTCTTGCTGGTCTCAGGGAGTCCAGAAAGCATTCGGCTGCTCGTCGATATTATCGATGACTACGAGTTAGTCAGTGAAGTGGCGGCGGATATCGCCACAGAATTGGAGCGTCTGCATCTGGATGTTAAATAATCGGTTAAATTGTGAGGTACATAATGTCACATAAAGAAATTCGTAAAGCTTTTTTGGGCGCATTATCTACGGCGTTGGTTATGGGCGGTGTAGTGGCTGTTTCTGCACAGGCGGCCGTGCCTGATTATGGTCCGCTCATCCAAAAGCTGTCCCATCAGCGATTGCATTTGGTCAAAACCCTGCCGACGGGTGTCCATGGGTTGACGGCAATCCTGGCAGAAACAGCTACCGGGCAGAAAAGTTTAGCTTTTGGCCTGGATGGAAAATACTTGATACCCGGGCCGGTGATTGCCGCCAACGGGAAAATGCTGAATACCGAAATGGCAGAAAAGCTCGGTTTGGTGCCCAAGCCTTTACCCGTTGCGCAAGTGTTAAATCAGGCCGTCGCCGCACCGGGCTTTGTGTTGGGTCATGGTGGTCCCATGGTGGCTGCTTTCATGGATCCGAATTGCATTTTTTGCCACAAGTTCTATGAAGCAGTTTTGCCGGAATTGAAAGCGGGCAAGCTCCGTATCAAAGTCGTACCGGTAGCCTTTTTGAAGCCGTCCAGTCTGCTCAAAGCCGTTGCTATTCTATCGGCCAAGGACCCGGCCAAGGCCTGGGCATTTGATGAAGCACATTTTAATGTCCATACGGAAGAAGGCGGTATCACGCCGGCGAAGAACCTGAAAGTACCGGCAACGGCACGCATAGAAGCCAATACCCATCTTTTGGCGCGAACGGGTGAAATCGCCACGCCGACGGTGATGGTTTGTCGGAAAGATGGAAAACCCGTCTTGTGGCATGGGGTCGCGCCAGACCACCTGAAGCAGATTCAGGATGGATCTATCGGCGATTTGTTGCCGACGGGAAGCTGCCGGGGGTAAATCATGCGCTTTGAAAGACACGATGGTGAAAAAAACTACGGATTTGTCTGCGTCAAAGATAGCCAAACCGTGACCTTAAAGGGCGAGTTTGATATCGAATTTGATGTGAATATGCAGACCTTGCTTCAGAACTATCGTCCGATTTTGGAAGAGGGAGAACTCTGGCCGGAAGATCTTCCGCGTGTGGATTAATCCAAAACAAACTCCGCTTTGACATCTCCATATTCAGGGGTGATTGGACTTGGGAGAGGCTTCAGCTCTTCCAGGCCGTTTCGCTCGGGGGATGTCGGGTGCGGATTGAAATATCAGGCATAAGAACTGGATTTAAGCGCCAGATTTTCTTAAGAATGTAAAAACAAGGATGGTTAGCCATGATAATTTCGCGGCAACATAAGCCGCCGGTTGTGTTAGATGTGGACGGGGTTCTGCTCAACTTCGAGCAAGCCTGGAAACAGTGTGCCGAAGAAACGCTGCAACATGCGGTGATCCGAAAGAAAAATACCTGGGATTTAGCTACACGATTTGGCTTGTCGCCGGAGAATGTTCGGCAGGTCTGGGACGCCTTTCATGCCGATGGCTGGTTTGGACGGGTTGACCCGTATCCCAACGCCTGGGAGTTGGTGGGTACCCTAAAAGCGATGGGTTGCGAGGTCTTTGCCATTACCAATGTGGACCCCGCCTTTTTTCGGGAACGGGCATTGACCCTGGGGGACCTGATTCCTGAAAAGAATCTGCGATTGCTCGGGGCGAAAGCCTCACCAGAGCAGCGCTTGTCGGTACTGCGCGCACTCGGGGCGCGGGCCTTTCTTGATGATCGTGTCGGCAATGTCAATCTGGCGGCTTTCCATGTTCCGGTGAGTGCCTGGCTCTGCCAGGGCTATCAGGATGCGGATGCGCCCGCCGATGGGGTGACCGTGCTGGATGCCGCTTTGGATTTTCCCTTGTTATTGGAATCCATGTTGCCATGATCTGGTTCATTTTGCTGCTGTTGATGGGCATGACCTTGCTCGTGGCCAGCTATATTTCCTTGTCCATCTTTGTGCTCAGCGAAGCTTATCGCATCGAACAGGAAGAAATGCAGGGCGTTTGGGAAACAGAAAAAAAGGAGGACTGAATTGGCGGATATCCAAAAAATCGCCGAACGAATTTTTGCGCATGTGGAAAATGGGGATTTGCCCTCGGGCTATGCAGTCGCCATGGGCGCGCTGATTGAGATTTACGCCCACGATGAGCAGGTGCATGCGTGGGTATTGGCGGCGTTGCCTGCCGCTGTCGATAAGTTGCTGGCCTGCATGGTTCGGCATGGTCCATTGCTAAATGATCACTGGATACATGCCTATCTGCGACAGAGCGAAGAAGAAAGCGCCGTAGATGCTTCACTCGGGGAGCCTATTGGGCTGTGATAACATGATTATTATCAATCACACAAGGAATAATGCATCATGGAAAAAGACAACAGGACCCAACAACCACTCTCTTTCGAAGCGGCTAAAAAAGACCGCGACGCAGAGTTCGCCTTACTCGAAAAATTATTAGGTGAGGAATATGTCCGCGCGCTTCAGCCGGCCCGCTCAGAAAAACCGGCGCCCGTCATTCCTTTACGCTAATCACCGAAAATGCCCATTATTCAGTATCGGCGTCCGGATGCAGAGGCCGTTCAGCGGCTGATACAATCCGGTATCCACCCCGTTATTGCCCGCATACTGGCGGGTCGCGGGGTGGCTGAACCGGAATCGGTGGCCCTTTTGCTGCGTGCCTTGGAACAACCGGGGAGCATGCGCGATTTGGAAAAAGCCGCCCATCTGGTCGCGGAATGTGTTCTGAAACAAAAAACCCTCTTTGTGATAGGCGATTACGACGTCGCAATATGAACATTCAAAACTGACCTGGCCTGCTCGTCCAGACGGGTAATCTTCATCCGCGTAGAATGAAGGGAACGGACGCAGAAATGCGTTCACTTTATAATAATAATATGATTGATATTAGTGTGTTATTGGCGTATAAAGATGTACTGACCAAATAAATTGGGGCTTGGATAATGAACGGTGGCGTGGCGGTTCACATCACTCGGGACTTCGGAGGCCTGAAGGTGGGGCAGCCGAGTTTGTTCTGGGAGCCAGAACAACTACTGTTCGAGGAAGCGACCGCGTTCCTTAACGACGAGTACTGCCAATCGGGATCCCGGTCGTCGCCGCGAACCTGGAAAAATGTTGCTAGCGCATTGATGTTTTGGTTTAACTGGTGTTTGGAGGCTAACGTTGATTGGCGGACTGCATCTCAGGATGATTTGATTGATTTCCGAGATGGCTTGTCCACGGCTATCAGTCCCGTGACGGGCGACACCTACAGCAGCGGGACGATCATCGCTTACATGCAGCCGGTTATTGCTTTCTACGATTACGCCCGGCGGCACAAAGCGTACTTCGGGGATATTTGCAGCGCTGATGGGTTGAAATCAAAATCAGCCTCGGAAGAATCGCTCGGTACTCTATCGGACGCCTCGCGGTTGGTGCCCTCTCGACGCGCTAAGAAAAATGCAATCCGACCGTTCCAGACCGGAGAACTAAGGAAGTTCCTGGCGGTGCTTGGTCCCTCTGCAACGGAGCGGGAAGTAGGGGACCTGCGCCCAAGCAGAGACAGACTTATGGCGGATTGGGGTTGGGCGGTTGGCCTCCGCCTTTCGGAGATCATGACCCTCAATCCGTATCAGTTCCTTGCGATGCATCCTGATGGGGAATCCCCCTTCTCCCAGCAAGCCGTTGAAGTGATTGGCAAAGGCAATGTGGCGCGAAATGTCGCCGTGCCGAACTGGTTGATCGCAGATACGCTCCAATACATGCAAGGAGAGCGGGCACGAACGCTGGAACTGGGGCGCAAGAAAGGAAGGCGGGCGCCCAAAGTCCTATTTCTGGCAGGTACGCGTTCACCAGATCCAGGATCACCTTTCACCCCGCGGCGGTTCGAGACGATCGTCGGAGATGCCTGCATTTTCGCAGGCTTGATGCGGTTGAAGCAACGCATTGATCCAGACACCGGCATAACGACGCAGGTTTCGGTTGCCAATCACTGCGTGCACGATCTCCGGCACACCTATGCCGTTTACACCTATTGGATCGAGGTGGGGAATGGGAATTCGGAACCATGGAAGGTGATCCAGGCGCAACTTGGTCATGAGCAGATGGAAACGACTATTCGGACTTACCTGAAGTTTGTCCAGTTGTTTGGCCCTCGTGGCCAACAGGACATTAGATCTCTTGTAGGCTTGGAATAGGGCAATGGCCAAGAATAAGAAGCGATCCCCTGCAAGCACTGTTGCCAAAGCCTCGATGCTAGCAAAGTCAGCCACCATCGCACACGACGACCGACCAGGATCTAATGCCACTCTTCCGCGACGCGCAGAGGTCAAGCGTAAGCCAACTTCGGCTGCTTCTGTCGCTGCTCAGATCCGTAGGAAGTCGGAAGAGACCGCGAACGTTGTAGATCTAGGGGCGGCTCGTCTAAAGCAAACCAAACTCCATTTCAGTAATGACTTTCACGATATCCGCGTTGAGTTTCCGGGTCCTGATCGTGAGCCCTACGTTTTAGACCTTTCGTTTCTGGGACTGGCACCCCACCTAGCCAAGCCGCTAGCTGAGGGTTTCCGGATTTATGGTGTTGGTAAGCGCCAGAAGACGATCATAGGGCGTAGATCCGAGCTTCAGGTTGGATTTTTAGTCTTCTTGCAGGAAAACGATCTGTTACACATCACTCTCGAAGAAATGGATCGTCCTTTATGGAATCAGTTCAAGCAGTGGCTTGACACGAAGATTGATCAGAGACATGGAAAGGCTATTCATCCGAAAACCAGGGCGACGACCTTCGGGGCATTGGTTGTTGTGATGGAAGCATTGAAGTCGGTTCCAGAATTCAGTCGATTGGCACGAGTTGCCTTTGATGCAAGACCGAACGTCACTTGGGATAATGTTGAAACGCGAACCACACCACGAGAAAGATTGTCGTATGAAGCATTGCAGGCAATCGATAACGCGGTGGCCAAGGATGTTGATGCGCTTCGCGCAAGAATAGAGAAGTCAGAGCAGTTGTTGCGGGAGGGGCGCGCAAGGCTTGCTGCAGAGGATTTCGATCTTTTCGATCTGGCCACGTGCGCGGCTTATATCGCTCAGAATTACCCCGAAGGCCTCCCGTCTTTGAGCGTATTGAAAGAACGTAATCCAGATTTGTATCGCTACTTTCACTGTAGCAGGAAAGCGCATAGGATCGTGCAGCTTAAGGAAATCCTCTATCCAGATGCCCGCGACCTCGTGCCACTGGTTGTTTTCCTAGCTATCGAGTCCGCTATGAATCCGACGACATTGTTTGAGTTGGAGTGGTCAGATATCAATCCTGGAGACCTGCTCGGTCAGCCAGTGATTCGATTGAGTGGGACCAAGTGGCGAGCAAGCGAAGATCCGCTGGTCCCGATTCCGGCGGCTCGCATTGAGCCGGTCTTAGATCTTCTTAAACGCTTAACGAAGCTGGTGCGCACGACTGTCAGCCATTCCCTGAAGGACCGGGTGTTCCTTTTTAACCGGTTTCATGGAACCAATACTGCGGGCCGGGGATTTGGTGGGAATGACAGAGGAATATCTTACTCCGATTGCATGTGGCGACGCGGTCTGGTGGAGTTCTGCGAGGATTATGGACTCCCGCCGTTTAAGCTCAGCCAGATCAGGGCAACAATCGGCGACGAAGTTGCCTTCCGTAAGGGCATCGTGGTGTCAAGTCAGGTTCTTGGACACAAGGATGTTCGGACTACGGATATGCATTATGTTAGTAATGGAACACGGTGGCGGGAAGCCGAGTGGCTTGGGCACGCCATGCTCTTCATGGAACGATGGTTCAGATCGGACGGGAAGATCGATCCGCGTCGACGCCGGCTCACACCGCGCATGGATCGTGGCGCTGCCACACCGGGGTTCCATTGTTTCGATCCCTACGATTCGCCATGGCCGATGCAGCGCAAGAATCGGTTGTGCGCTGCTTACGGTCAATGCCCCTCCTGTCCATTGGCGGCAGCTGACATCCATGATCCCGGAGCTGTCGCGTTGTACCTGTCTTTGCGGACGGCGATTTTTGATGCACAAGGTCGGATCGCCGGTGAGGCTTGGGTAGAGCGTTACGTCCGTGTGCTCGTTGATCTCGATGCACTACTGAAGCATGTACCAGCCGACGTCATGGACTCGGCCAAGCGCTTCCATGTGATTCTGCCGGCGGTGGAGTGATGAATATGTTGACTGCAGAAATCATTCGTACAAGCTCGAGTGCTCCGTTCCACCTCCGCCCGGAAGTTGAACTGGATGGGGTCTGGGTGTCCTCGAGGAGTTGCTGGAGGGATCCGATCTGGTGGCTGGATAATCCGAGCATCGGCCAGCGCCCCTTGGCAGCTAAAGTGACTTGGGATATGGAGTTGCCAGATGGGCGAAACCTCCTTAACTCGGAGCATTCTCAATTACTTGGATGGCTACGAAGATTTGTCTGGAGTCTGTTTGTTGATCCCCGAGACAAGGCAAAGGCATATAAAACTGGGAATGGCGGTCTGTTGACGCAGGGTCTTCGGGTAGTCGTGCCGTGGATGGTCGAACGTGGGCAGATTTGGCCAAAAAATGTGGACAAGGAGTTCGTTGCCGCGTTCATAGATGATCTGCCGTCGATTATCGCCGTAAACGTAGATGACGAAGAGGTTATCGGGGAAGGAGCAGCCTATAGGCCTCTGAAAATCATTGACCTGCTCTGGCGGCAGCGCCAAGCTCTGGAAGAAGCGGGCATTTCACCGATGCCGGAACGGCCTTGGATTGACGAGAAAGGTGCCAACTCGATTGTCAGGCGGATCATCACCGAGGCGCGGGGTTGGATCCGGCCTTTGCCAGACGAAGTGGCCATTCCACTGGTGAACAAGGCGGCATGGTTTCTTGGAGCCCCTGCTGAAGTTGTCTTGGAGGCGCGTGAAAAAATCGAGGAGGCCTACCACCGAATCGGAACCCACCCTAAAGGACCTGGGCAGTCTCAGGGTACTCACCTAATGCGCATTAACGCTGCTCTACATGACTATGAATTATCTGTCCTTGATGGTGAGTCTGGGGCGTGGTATGCCCCTTTGAGCAAATGCAAGATTAAAAAAAATAGAGAGTCGGGTGCGATATTACGGGTCCGACAGTTGGTTGTTGCTATTACGGGGGCTGCGTGTATCACAATCCAATCCTCAACTGGCATGCGTGCAAGCGAGATATGTGCTTTGCGCGCAGGCGTTGATCCGGAAACCGGTCTACCGCATGGGGTCCGTATCGTCGAGACATCGTCGGGGCTCAATGAAGCATTCGTGCTTCGATCCGAGCTGAGCAAGGAGGAAGAGGTTCCGCGTGATGTAGACTGGTTGCTCGGAATGCGGCCGAAAGGCGGCGACGAAATCCCCCTTCCGGTCCGTGCCATGCTCGTGCTTGACAGGCTGTACGCACATGAACGCAAACTTGCCGAAATAGATCGACTGTTGATCACCATCAATTCCGGGATGTCCTTTGCCTGGAAGAAAACGGGAGTCACCCTCTTCAACACCGCCCGGCTGAACGCTTTTGTCAAGAAGTTCATTGAGCGGTGGGTAGATCTGTCCGGCTTGCCGGACGAATCTGCACACCGAATTTCCGAGAATGACCTCATACCTTGGCGCGAGTCGAAGGGTCGCATCATCCGGCCACACCAGTTTCGCAAGACCTATGCGCAGTTCGCGTTGTCCATTGATCCGCGTCTGCTGCCGGCCGTTCAGCGCCAATACCACCACGTGGCCATGGCTATCACGGAAGGTGGCTACTGGGGGAGCAATCGAATCCAGATCGAACCGATCAATGCCATGGCATCCCAACTTACGGCCATGCAAATGTATGAAATGGCGACCGGCCGGACAAAGGTCGCCGGAAAGATGGGCGCCCAACTTGAGGAAGGGATCGATGAGGTGCGCAAGTTGGTCGAGGGTGCGGGTTTGGAAGTAGGTTGGCGGCGCGTGATGCGCTTCGTTCGGGATAACAGCTTGCACATGTGGTTTGCCCCGCCTGGTAATTGCTTCCCGATGAACCCGGAGAAGATGGGTTGCCATAAGGCAGCGGGGACACACCCAATTGGACTACCCATCCCTAACTTCACTACGCGAGAACCGTCACTCTGTGCGGGTTGCGACTGCTTCATTCTGGACTTGCGCCACGTTGGGTTCTGGCAGGAACGGTATGTCACTAATGCCGTGGCACATCAGCAAGCCGAGGCGCGAGGGCAGGGCAGCATGTTCCGCGTGGCGGCTATGCGGGCTTCAGTGGCAAAAAAGCTCCTGGAGCGCCTGGGGATCAATACCGCTTCGTTGGATCTGCGCGTGGAACAGGAACTCGTCGATGTCAGGCACTAGAAAACGGCCTCCCAAGGCAGTCATCGAAAAGGATTTTGACGATGCGATCGACCGTCTGGAAAAGAAGAAACCAAAGGACCCTCTGCTGAAGCGACTTGCTGCAGAGGGGCGCCTGCAAATCAACTTTTCGACGGTTGCCAAAGAGGCTAAACACTCGCGGACTTTGATCGCACACGCAAAGTGTCAATATCAGTCACAAAGGGTCAGAGTGTTGCAGTTGATGCGCCCTGGTGAGGTTGCTGCGCCAAGGACCGCGAGTGAGGTGATCTCTCGTCTTCGGGAAGACGTGGCGGACCTGAAGATCAAGCTGCATGCTGCTCTGAGTGGTCAGGCAGCTCATTTTCTGGCACGTCAACGAGCAGAACGTGAGGCGGAGCGATGGCGAAAGGAAGCTCAGCGGCGAGAGAATCTGCTGAAGGAGCGCGATAAGTTGCACATGGTCAACCAGGATAGCGAGTGATGAGGTACCCTGATTATTGTGGACACTCCCGATTGGATATAATGGATTGGGGACGATTTTATGGGGAAAAGTTCAGAGCTATACGGCAGAGTTTCGGGCCTAAGCCGTCAAATTGGTTTTGGCGCAGGGGATCACGTTGCAGGAAGCTTCACAGCGGATTTCGGTGCCCAAAGGCACCTTGCGGGTGCTCCTGGAGCGCGTGCTGTGGCAGAGATGGAAGTAGAGAATAAACGGCTATTTGCAAAATCTAGTTGGGAGCACCTGGTCTCCTAGGATGCGAAAGCTCGATTGATCGGGTAGCCCTTGGTTGAAAAGTGGGCACAACGTTCCTGAAATGTAGGTGCGGGCTGGTTGGACTGGGATAATTCCACAACTTGCGGATCCCTTCTTCTACCAACTGCGCTAAGACTGGTATAGACTGAAAGCGGACGTTGAATTTAACTCGAATTTTGCATTACTCTTAATCCTGCGAAGGTTGCCTGTTCCCCCAATCGCGCCTAAAAGAATCCGGTCCCCAGTCAACATACATGGTGGTAGTCTATCCGCTGGCTCATCTGTTGTGTGAGTTTATTGCACGTCATTCTCCACGCCTGTCCGCTGGATCGGACGAAAGGCCTGAATAATCAGAGCAAAAAGGCAGATAATTAAGAATGGCAAGTCACCTAACATTCCAAATGGTGTTTTTCCTTTTCTCGGGTTTATTTTCCCATTCAAGGCTCCGCTAACAAACTCCGGAAGCTTCGCTTGCACTCTCCCGTTTGGCGAAATGATTGCAGTCACTCCGGTATTTGTAGCGCGAATATCCGGTTTCTCCTCTTCCCGTGCTTGCATGGCAGCCATTTGAAGACTCTGCGGTAACGCAGTGCTATGCCCAAACCAGGAGTAATCACTAATATTCGTTAGAAATGTTGCCCCTTCCACTACTCCTTTCCGGACATCTCGTGAAAAGGATTCCTCATAGCAAATCGTCATACCATCCCGCAGACCATCCACATGCAATGTAGAGGACCCATTTCCAGGTGTAAAACTACCCAAGCCAGGGAGAAAATGATGTACCAAAGGACCTAGCAAGTGCGGAAAGGGGATATATTCACCAAAAGGCACTAAATGCTGTTTGCGATACCACTAGGAGACGTACCATCAATGTCCAAAGCCGCGTTGTAATAGCGCCGACGCGCATATTGAACGATACCCAGAATAATCTGCGTATGATGATGCGCAGACCACACCTGTAAGCCATGAAGTAAATCCGGGATCTGCGTTTGAAAAACGGGAAACGCCGTCTCCGGCAAGACATCCAGCATGGTACCTCTCGGTGTGGCGAGAATGAGTTTCACATACCGATTCAGCACGGCATCAAGTTGATGGGTATTCCATTTTTCCGTGACTGGAATATCCCCTTGAATTAGCCGAACCGAAAGAGGATGGGGCATGGGCCGGGTCCATTGAATCTCCGCACTGACGGCACCCCCCGCGTACAGAAGCGTTATTGCACCGACCGTACTCATGACCATGCGGCGCTCGGACCGATGGCGGTAGAGCAATAGGATCAGAGAGGCTACGCAGGCCGTAGCCAGTCCGACACCATACTGACCTAGTAACGGAGCCCACCCCCCTAGAATACTCCAGGTCTGGCTATACCCGGTGGCCAACCAGGGAAATCCCGTAAAAAGATGTGCGCGTAGCCATTCGGAAAGCACCCAGACAAATGGAAGTGCAAACAGACCCTTTCGTGGCCACCATTTCCTCGCAATCCATAGAGCGAGCGCTGGATATAATGCGCAATAAAACGCCAGCAATAAGACTGCTGTGCCGGATAGTACCCAGTCCATATGGGCAAAATTGTGCAGCGGAATTGCGAGCCAATATATGCCCACAGCAAAGGCAGATAAGCCGAAGGTGAATCCTGTCCACGCAGCAAGGCGCGGTGATGCGCGATCCGCTATCGCAAATAAACCCACCAGTAAAATGATCGCCAGATACGATTGGTCAAAGGGGGCAAATGCCAGTGGCCAACAGGCACCAAGAACCAAACCGGCAATCCACACCAATCGGGAGAACGCCATACCCACTCAGGAAATCGTCGCCATGATTTCCTGGAGACCATGGGGCCCCAAACCATGCTGGATGACCCACTGTTTCTGTCTGGTCCGATACAGCAGTGTGGGGGTAGCCTCTTCTCCCGTGCGAATCAGCAATTGGGTGTTGCGGTGTACCGCCCGACGAATGGACACTGGGGCGTTGACTGCGGGATGTATTCCGCCTTCTTCAGTGATCACATTAAAATGAGACTCATCAAAAGCCATGGCTTGCGTTGGGTGTTTTGCCATGAGGACTGCTTCTGCCTTAGCCGCACTGCTGGGCTTCAGGAAACCCACTAACACCACGCGCAAATGGAGTTTTCCAGTATGAATCAGCGGCAATGCCTTTTCATAGAACCTATGGCACCAGATACAATTGGGGTCCATAAAGGCGATCAATTCTGGACCGTGGTGTCCAATCCAAAACGTATCCGCGCGTTTCAGGGCGATCGCGATAGCACTTGGAGACCATGGTCTAGGTAATTTCCTAAATGCCCGGACACTGTGTGTGAATGCCGCTCGGGTCTGCGCCGGGGCATGTGCAGCAGAGTTTATTGCTGCCATGGACGGCACTGGCAAGGCTGCAAGGAGGAGCATGCAAAGCATACCAAGAAAATTCTGTTTCCGCATTTTATAGCCTTGTCCAATATGAAATGAGTCTGAAGGGTGGAACGTGTTTCTAACATGAAATGCGTCTGGAGTGAGCTGCAACGGAATTGGGTTCCGTTCATGATGGAGGGATGAAAGCCATCATGAAACTTGAAGAGTTAAAAACGATTGAACAACTCGAGACCTTTCTGTCCGGTACCCAGGCGGTGGCCTTTTCGGTCATGGGCGACAAGGACACTTGCTACCGCTGGATTCAGGGGGAACTGGTCAAGTTCCGGTATGTGACGTTGCCCCGCCCCGCCAGAGGGGTGGTGATCCGCTATCTGATGAAGGTCAGTGGTTACTCCCGTCAGCAGATCACCCGGCTGATTGCCCAGTATCGCCAACACGGTCGGTTACAGCGCCGCCAGCGCACGGTGGCTGGTTTCCAGCACCAGTACACCGCCGAGGATATCCGCCTGCTGGCGGCGATGGATGAGCGCCACGACACGCCCTGCGGTCAGGCCATCAAGAAGCTGTGTGAACGGGCCTGCACGGTCTTCGGTCAGGCCGAGTACGAGCGGCTGGCCGCGATCTCCGTGAGCCACCTGTATAACCTGAGAAAATCCACCACCTATACCCGCCAGCGCTGCCACTTTGCAAAGACCCGACCCAAAGCATCAACCATCGGCGAGCGGCGCAAACCCCAGCCCAACGGCCAGCCCGGCTATATCCGCATCGATACGGTCCATCAAGGCGACCTGGACAAACAGAAAGGCGTTTATCACATCAACGCGGTGGATGAACACACCCAGTTCGAGATCGTCGTGAGCGTCGAGAAAATTAGCGAGCACCACCTTATTCCGGCTCTGGAGCAGCTGTTGGACAGTTTCCCGTTTACCTTGCTCGGCTTCCACTCCGACAACGGCTCGGAATACATCAACAGACGGGTCGCTGGGCTGCTGGAGAAACTGCGCATCGAGTTCACTAAGTCCCGCTCACGTCATTCCAATGACAACGCCCTGGCCGAAAGCAAAAACGGCACTGTGGTGAGAAAGCTGTTCGGGTACAGCCATATTCCTCAACGCTGGGCGGCACTGATCAACGCCTTCAACCAACAGCACCTCAATCCCTATATCAACTTCCACCGTCCCTGCTTCTTCCCGGAAACCCACACTGATGCCAAAGGCAAACAACGTAAACTCTACCCCTATGAGAACATGATGACGCCCTATGACAAGCTCAAATCATTGCCCCAGGCAGAAAGCTATTTGAAACCCGGCGTAACCTTTGAAATACTCGACCAGCTCGCTTACCAGATCAGCGACAATCAGGCGGCGGACCAGCTCCAGAAGGCCCGTCAAAGACTATTCAAAACGATCCATGGACGGCCCCCAAAAACCGGTTGACAGGGCATTCTCTACAACCACTTCCCAGACTCATTTATGGATTGGAAAATACTTTTATCTCCTTTTAAAAAGCGTGGGTAAAGAATCAGAGCTTATTCAGATGGCCGGATACTCAGGATTCCTCCGTTTTGAAAGCCCTGAAGGATGAGATTAAATCTTCCATCTGGCTGGCTATACAGCCCCCACAACAGCGCATCTTCCAGCGAATTGCCAACACGCGTGAGCAGTCGAATGAACGCATATTCACCTGCCGACAGGGCCAAGAAACGGGGCCATCCAGGATGGTTCACCGCACAAATTCCAAATATAGTGGGTGCGTCATTGGCATCCTCACCCAGAGATTCTAACTCCACATCATGATGTAAGATCACAGACATTATGATTGGTTTGCTTGTACGTAACAGCGGGGGTTGTTGATCCAGATAGAGGGTTTTCCCTGACAGGTTCCCTAGAGGAATAGGCGCACCAGATTCATACAGATCAAAAGGATGCTCATAGACAAAGGCGCTCATATGGAAAAACCACTCCAGGCGCGCGAGACCTGCAAAGTCATGCTGGATTCTGTCGTAGTGGACTCCGCCCTGGACGGTCAGAAAGGATGCCAAGTGCTCACCATACCGCATGAGATCCGGATCAGTGGGTAGATCTGCGGCGATAAAGGTACTGACCAGTTCAGCGAATAACTCCTCACCCATCGCTGTGAGCAGGGCGGGATAAATAAACGCCAGAGATTCGGTAAGACGCTGTTGAATATTGTTTTGATAGATGCGAAAAGCTGACTGATGTTGGGCCATCAAGGAGTCTTCAGGCAGCGCTCCAACCGACGGGCCCACCTTCTGTAGTCGCGCTATCCATTGACGCTGCCATTGACGCAGCATGAGGCTATCGTCCTTCATTGGATCATACCGGAGACACAGCATTGGGCTGTCGCTAACAAGATCGGTAATGCCGGCAGGTCAGCATCCCACTCCAATATGCGGAGCGCGTTGGGAAAGCGATCACTGGCTTGGCGGAACAGGCTCTGGGTCGCAGGGCTGGGTTCGCGGCTGTGCGTGTCGACATGTACAGTGGATCCATTCAGAGTAACCTGTTCGCCGCCGGCCAAATGAATTTCTGTCACGGCATTCCGGGGTAAACTTTCGATAAAGGTAGCTGGATCCCCACCATGATTCAGAACATTGATGGATAGGTTCTCAACATCCAGCAGCAGCTCGCACCCCGCTTGTTCTACCAACTCGATCAGAAAATCCGTTTCCGAATATTCGTCCGCCCAATCAGGTTTCAGATAGGTGGCAATATTTTCCAATAAAATTGGTCGTCTCAGAAAATCCTGGACCTTATGCACACGCGATACCAGATGTCTTAAAACAAAGCGCCGCCGTGGAACGGGATACTGATCACTGAAATAGCGATTATTCAGGGAACACCAAGCGAGATGATCCGATACTCGTAATGGCTCATATCGATCGATCAGGGCGCGCAGCCTGCGCAGATAATTCATATTCAGGCTGTCTGCAGAAGCAATGGACAGACCAACGCCATGAAGACTTAGGGGATAAGCAGAGCGAATGTGATCCAGCGCATTAAGCCAGGAAACTCCCGCACTCATGTAATCTTCGCTATACACCTCACATGCCCCGATATCCGGTTTGGTATCGAGGACTTCATCCACGTGCGGGGCACGTAGACCAATCCCCATGGGGAGGTTCGCGGTCATGTCTTTTCTACCCGGGAGGTACCGGATCTCTTCTAGAGACCCGGAGGACCGATTGGTTACATGCCGGACTTGTGCGTTTGGGTCTTGCTACTACACCCATGACCCATCATGGAGTCCTTTTTCTTTTGTGTATGGCTTTTGCCACTGCAGCCATTACGCATCATTCCTCCACCGGCTTTGGCATTGGACTGGGTTTTCGCCGCGGGTGGGTTCATCATGGTCTCTGCATGAGCGACTGTTACCATGGTGCCGCCGGCCAGACAACTGGCCAGAAAGGCTCCAGCAATAGTTTTTGCTACGTTACGCTGATCTTGGTTATACATCTTCAATCTCCTTGTCATCAGACATGATATAACGACTTCTTTGCATGGCGATCAGCCACGCAAATTTTATTGCAAATGCGGCAACAATTCGGTGAGCTGCTTTTCTGAAATCATTCCTGGAATGCGACCCAGTTGCCCGTTTTTAACCCGATAAAGGATGGCTGGAGTCCCCTCAAAGCCCAGAGCACTCATCATGTCGAGGTTCTGTTTTAATTCTGCTGTCGTTTTGGCCGTGGGGGTGGCCTTGGGCAGCTGGCGGTAGCTACCACTGCGAAGTGCAGGACCCACAATAGTCTCGAAGTGTTTTAACGCCCTCAAGGGATGGGGTGACTGGAGCCAGGCGGCCGCTTCTGCGGGACTCTGGGGTGTCAGGAACGCAACGGGAACATAGCGCACTGTGAGCTTTCCCGCTTTGATCAGGGGTGCTTCATGCTCATACATGACATGACAGTAGGGGCAATTGGGGTCTTGAAAATCATAGATCACGGGACCGCTATGCCCTTCTTGAATGTAGGTGATGTGATGGGCCAGAATTTGGTTCCAGAGAATGGCTGCCGTCATTTTCTTGGGTGGTGCGGTCGGAGTCTGCGCAATGGCGAAAGGCATACCAGATAGCAACAAGCTACAACCCAGTATTCCGGTAAATAGCCATTTCTGGGCTTTTGTTCTGAAGCGGTTTTTCATGCCTACGGATTCTCCTGTACGTCGTTCATTTCAGATTCGGGAGCATAGTCAGCAGTTCCCCATGGGAGACCATGCCCGGAATTAATCCTGTGCTGCCATTTTTGTGCTCATACAGTATGGCTGGTACGCCCATGGAATGGGTGGTCTGCAGTATAGCCATATTGGTCTTCAGAGCCTGAATCGTGGGGGCTGTTGCTTTGGCCTGAGGTAAGCCAACCGGGCCGCTGGCCGTCATCGGTGCTGCGAAACTTTTTCCCGCCAGCGCTTCAAAATGCTGCAGTGTGGCGACGCGATCCGAAGACTGCAGTAGAGCAGCGGCCTCGGGCGTGCTGCTGGGCATCAGGTAAGCGACTGGAACATACCTTACGGTAAGTTGGCCTGCCTTGATCAGTGACTGCTCTTCGTCATACATGCTGTGACAATAGGGACAATTTGGATCAAAAAAATCATAAATGACAGGACCTTTGTGTCCCTCCTGGATATAGGTCAGGCGCTGACCTATATCCTTCCAATAACTGTTTTGAGACATTTTGGGTAAAGGCGGAAGTGCAGTCGTTGCCATGGCCGCTCCTGCCCACAGGACACCGACTAAAATACCGAATACCTTTGTTCGTTTTACAATGTGGTGCATAGGAATTTCCTCATCAGGTTCTTAGGGATAATGATCCGTCATCAATTGACCAGCTTTTGTTGCAGATGCTGTAGCAACGTTTCTGGTCCTTCATAACCTTCATATTGCGCAACCATGCGCCCATCTGGATTGACCAGCAAAACGGCCGGCGGTCCGAAAAGCTGAAAATGATGCAACAGTTCTCTGGACGCAGCATTACTGGCGGTGACATCCACCCGAATCAGGGTTAGAGGCTGCAAGGCGTGCTCAACGCGTGGATTATCGTAGGTTTCGACGTCCATACGCTGGCACTCAACGCACCACTTTGCCCAAAAGTCCACCAACACCGGATGCCCTTTTGCAGCGGTCAGTGCGGCTTGTAATTGAGACAGGCTGCGAACCATTGTGAAGTGGGGGGTTGCGTTCTGCGGAGTGGTTGCTGTCACGTCCCGATCGACAAAAGGCGCCAAAGGTTCAAGCACCAGAGTACCGCCAGCCAATGCCCCTATGCCCAGTGCGATGCCATACGCAAAGACCAGCAATCCGAATCCCTGCGCAAAGTGTTTCCAGCCGCCATGCTCACGGTTTTGCGCGTTGGAAGCAGAATGGAATGCCCCCATGTACACACTGGAAATGATAGCCAGAGCTGCCCACAATGCGAGCGTAAGCGGACCGGGTAGGATTCGGGATAGAAACCAGATGGCCACCCCAAGCAAGACGACCCCAAAAATGGCTTTAACGCCATTCATCCAGGCACCGGCCTTCGGTAGAAAATGTCCGGCCGAGGTGCCAATAACCAGTAACGGAACGCCCATCCCCAGTGCCAGAAGGAACAAGGCTATCCCGCCCAGGAGCAGGTTGCCGGTGTGGGCAATGAATAGCAAAGCGCCGGCCAGCGGTGCTGCCACGCAGGGGCCAACAATCAGGGCAGACAGGATGCCCATAATAAAGGCGCTGGAAAAGTGTCCCCCTTTCCCATACCGGGAGAGGCGCGATTGTATGGCCGTTGGCATCTGCAATTCATAAAAGCCAAACATGGAAAGTGCCAGCAGCACAAACAGCGCACTGAATCCGCTCAACACCCAGGGATTTTGGAAAAATGCCTGCAGGTAGGAGCCTGTTACGGCAGCGGCCACGCCGGCCACCGCATAGGTGAGTGCCATACCGAGCACATAGGCCAATGAAATCCAGAATGCGTGCCTACGCGATTGTCGAGTCGTCATCTGTGCGTCCCCATGACCAACCACGAGCGACGACAAAATTGGAATCATCGGGAAAATGCAGGGTGTGAAGGCCAAGCCCAATCCGGCGATAAAAAACAACAAGAGCGTGAGGGGAATCTCTGAACCATTTAATCCAGCAGCGAACTGGCTGTATTGACCGGATGCGCGTGCCGGATGGATTTGCATCGCTGGCGATGCGGTTGGGTGTGGAGGCGTACTGGATGTCGTGGCCATTGTGGCCGTGTTGCGAGTGACGGCTGTCGGTATGAGCGTATAGGCCTTGGTCTCCAATGGGTAACACACTCCGGCATTGGCACAACCCTGAAAACTGCTGGTCACCTGGATATGTTTTGGCGGACTGCCGGTGAAATGCACGGGTACCCGAATGGTGGTGGTGTCTCCTTCATACACAGCCAGTGTGCCCACTCCTGGAATGTGCATGGGTTTGCCCGGTGGCAAGGTATAAGGTCCTAGCTGCGCGGATGACGGTGTAAGGTGTACCGTGATGCGGTTACGGTAGAGGTGGTACTTCGGCGCCGCGATCCATTGAAGAACCACAATATTGTTGGGCGCCATGTGCGCTTTGAAGCGAAAGGCCTTGGCCGGCGCCAGAAACGGTGAAGCACTCGCCATCGGGGACAAAAAAGGCGCATTGGCCCATGCCGGCTGAGATGGGAGCAACATAGCGGCCAGTAACGGCCAGAACCATAAAAGAAGGGGGAGGGATCGCTGTCTGGTTTTCCGCATACGCTGCGGTCGTTTCTGAAAAGGACCACCTAAAAACTCAAGCAACATCTGCACTCCAAATCACCACAGTAAATTTATCAAACCGCCCACTGCGGCTTGAATTCTCATTGTAAAGGCAGAAAACATGCCAGAAGGTGCGACACGCGTTCAGATTTCGCGCACAAACTTCACATGCACGGGCGTGGGATGACGCACCATGTCCGTGACCGGCGATGTTTTTTGAACGTGGTCGAGCAGATCTGCGATGGCTGAATCCGATGCGTCGCTTTTCATGTGACAGGCAATGTTGATGTCGTGGCATCCCGCTCGAATCGTTTCCGACAGACCCAAAAAGCCGTGCAAGTCGATGTCACCGGTGACATCCAGCCTCATCGCTTCGATGGCAATACCCCGTGCGGCAGCATTGTAGGCGATCCCCACCGAAAGGCAGGCTGTTAGACCAGCGAGTAATAATTCAACCGCATTGGCCCCCTGATTACTGCCGAGCAATACGGGCGGCTCATCACCTTCCAACACAAAGGGCTGTTGTCGCGATTGATCTTCCTGTTTGACACCGTGGAAGCTCTGAATATGAGTTTGTACATGGGCTCCAGAGTGCCATTCTGTGCGGGCACGGAACTGAAATGCGGCCAAGGCAGGATCATTTTTTACGGCCTCAATGGTGGCCACGAGCTTCTGTACGTCCACTCCGTTGGGATGCTGTTGCGTCATGATCGTTCCTCCAGATTTTGTTGGTTTAGGAAGTTGTTAATTTTTGGAGTTAGAAATCCTTGAATGGTTCCCCGTCAGAAACACACGATTTCGTCTGCCGCGCTGATCCAGGTAGAGAGACCTTTCATGGAGCTTTTGTGGACTCCAGGCGGCAATGTTTCCATGGCTTGCGCTTTTAAAGAGCTTCCGCAGCACTGGACCTCCAGGCCCAATTCCAGCAATTCCCCCAGCAACGCGCGGGTGCTGTCGTTGGCCATAGGACTGGGTCGCAGAAGTTGTACCCCTTGTCCCGCAAGAAACAATCGGACGTCCTTATTGTCTGCCAACATGGCCCCGGCGAGTCGTACCGCCGTATCGGCGCGGGGGTTTTCCAAGTCTGGACCCGCATGCAGGATAATTAAAGCTTGGGTCATGAGTATGCTCCCATTCTAGAGGCTGCGAGGGTGGGTTTCCTGGACGGCAAAAGCAATCCATATACCCGATATGGCAACAATGGCTGCTGTCAGCCAGATTGCCGGCAGAATTTTATCGCTCCACTGGGCGACCAGACCGAGAATCAGTCCGCCAATGGCGTAGCCCGTATCGCGCCAGTACCGATAGGTGCCAAGGATCCGGCCGCGTTCCAGAGGGGGTGCCACATCGGACATGGCGGCGATCAGGTTGGGATAGAGAAGGGCCATGCCCAGGCCCATGACCGCCGCCGTAGCAATCCACGCGGTGAAGTGGCCGACCAGCGCAGTGCCTGCAAGCCCCGCAGCCAGCAGGGCGAAGCCTGCCAGGATGGGCGGTCTGCGACCGATGCGATCCGCTAGATGTCCGGTCCCAAATTGACCGAGCCCCCAGACCATCGCATAGATACCGGTGATCCAGCCGATTTGCACGACGCTCAAGCCGTGAAAACGGAAAAAGACCGGGAAGAGGACCCAAACTAGGGTATCGGCAATCTTGTTGGCGACCCCACCCTGGCAGAGGGCCCGATAGGTGGCGTCCCGAAAAGAAACGTGCAGGAAAGTCGCCCAGGTGCTGGCCTGAGAAGCCGTCTTTGAGGTTTCGGTCGATGGCTGACGCTGTGCATGCTCTGCGCGAACCCAATGGATAGTATCCTGGATCCCCAATAGCAGGAGTAGCGCAAGCGCAATGACCACGAGTCCGAAAGCCAACAGTGTCCAACGGGGACCGTAGACGACGGCAAGATAGCCCGTTGCGAGGCCCGCCAAACCTACCGCGATATACCCCACTGCCTCATTGATGCCGACCGCAAGGCCGCGCTGGTGGTTATCGGCTAGATCGATTTGGCTCGTGACGGTCATGGTCCAGGTAAAGGCCTGGTTTACCCCCAAAAAGACATTGGCGGCGATGATCCACCACCAGTTGGGAGCAAAAAAGATCATTAGCGGAATAGGAATCCCCGCCAACCAGCCCAGGAATAACACCCGCCTGCGACCGATTCGATCGGATAGCCCGCCGGCGACAAAGTTTAGAGCCCCTTTTACCAGGCCAAAGGAAATCACAAAGGAGGCGAGAAAAAGGAAGGCGTGGCTATCTACGCCAAAACGGTGACTCATGGCGGGAAGGACATTTCTCTCCATGCCGATGATCAAGCCTACGAAAAAGACCTGAACCGTTTGCAGGAGGAACTGACCTCGATTGACGCCAATTCCTCGAGTATAGGTCGCGGTCTCCTGAGACCCGGAGTTCATCCCTGATGCTCCTTGCGTAGAGGCACCACCGTCGCTAATGCCTCTTGAAGCTGGGTAGTGGTCTGCATTTGGTCCAGGATGAGATCGCGGACGATCTCGCACGTTTCCAAAACCTTGGGGCTGGTTAGACGATAGTGACAGAAGGTCCCGCACTTTTCGCAATGCACCAAGCCCCGAGCTTTCAGTACGCTCAGGTGCTGGGAAAGGTTGGCTTTGGAGAGGCTGATGAGTTCTGCCAATTCACCGGCATTTTTCTGTCCCTCGCCCAGATAATGGATGATTTCCAGGCGTTTTGGGTGCGCCAGGGCGGCAAATACCTCAGAAAATAGCGCATACCGAACCGTATCGTTCTTCATGCTGCTTTCCCCAGATTGATGGCAACCATGCGCGCCATATCGGCGGGCTTTTCGGGAATGTCCGCGGTAAGCGAACGAACGAAAGCCTCGCGCTTCATGGTGAGGTAAGGGTCCCAACGTTTTTCAAAACCCAGAGTCGAAGAGGGCTTCCCGGACAGGCCCGCACCGCAGACGCTCCCGGCCGCGTGCCCCGGGAAAATCTCCAAGTCATCGGGCAGGGTGAGCAGTTTTTGGTGAAGGCTGTCGAAGAGTTTTCCCGCCATTTCCTCCGGCGTTCCACCCAGATCGGGGCGTCCCACTCCGCCAACAAAGAGCGTGTCACCGGTTAGGGCAAACCAGGGGTCGGCACTTCTCCGCCGATCGCTGACCAGAAGACAGAGGCTGTCCAGGGTATGGCCGGGGGTGTAGAGCACTTGCGTTACGACATTTCCAGTTTTCAGGACTTCGCCGTCGTGAAGGCCGCGAATCGCAAACTGCACCAAGTCTACATCGCTTTCGTGCATGCAGTACGGTGCGCCAACCCGTTCCGCCAAGGCCCGCCCGCCAGATAGGTGATCCGCGTGAATGTGGGTGTCGATGACGAAGCTAATGGCAACTGCAGCCTTCTGTGCCTCTTCGAGGAACCAGTCCTCGTCGCCCGCTACCACATCCACGGCTACTGCGAAGCCCTTGCCTCCACATCCGTAGAAGTAGGACAAGGTACCGTCGGCGCTTGCGCGTTGTTTGAAGAACATGGTTCACCTCCAGCATTCAGAAGTTAAGAAATATTGCAACTAAAAGGTAGATAAGAACTTCTCCCCTGTCAAGATCGCGCCCTATGCTGCCAGTGGTGCTATAGGTGGCCGCCGATATCCAAACAGAGATGGAGCGCTGTCCCGGTGAGGACTACAGGGCAGCGAACGGTAGAGTGCAATCGACAATGCCGTCGCGCCAGACATCCCTATCAGGAACATGCGCACGTTGCTTGATGGATACTCTCTAAACCCAAGTCCACAACAACTTCCAAACAATCACGGGTAGCGCTATGGCCCCGACATAGCGTCCCACGATTCGCCCCTTCCCATTGACGAGTATACTGGTGGGAGTCAGGACCACGCCGCCTAGCGCCTGGCTGACACCCTGGCCGGCGGCCAGATACTCTGGATAGTTGATGCCCAACTCGCGCATCCTCGCACGTACGGCTTTCGCTGTACTTCCATTTACGCCAATTCCAATAATGCTAAAGGACTTCCCGCCGAACCACTGCTGCAGTTGCACCAACGCTGGGGTCTCGGCCAGGCAAGCCGGACAGTCTGGTGCCCAGAAGTTGATAAGGATCATTCTCTTCGGCACCGCTGGCAGTTCAATAGGCCGACCACTCAGGCTTCGGACAATTAAACTCGGTAGTTGTTGGGGGGCTTTTACCGCCATAGGGCTGCCTCGCCACTGCGTAAACGCATAGACTCCAATCAGCAGCCCGATCCAGATAACAAACTCTATCCAAAACTTTCTTTTTTTCAGTAAAGAAAGCATGGTGGATATCCTCGCCAAGAGGCGCCTGGGCAAATATCAAGAGTCAGTACCCATTTCCCCGGGATATCCACCAAGTAGTTGAACCGACACATACGTCCACCTGAGAAATCAAGATGCCCTGACACTCTCCGCTTTGAGATGGATCTTTCCCTGGTTTTGTAGGCGAGCCAGTAATACCGTCACACTTGCCGAACTCAGGGAAAGCATCCCCGCCAGGGCGTCTGGATCCTGGCTACCGGCTTGTTCAATCCGATGGAGAACTTCATCCTCTCGGGCCGCGAGCCATTCTTCAAAAAGTTGGTGCAGCTCCGGCTGGGCATAGGCCGCGAGCGCGGTGGTGCGCTGCATGGTTTCCAGCATTTCCGAGCACATCGCCATGCACGATCCCATCATTTGTTGCATGGGATTGCCACCTTCCGCGCCTTCCCCGTGCTGGTTCATCATCTTCTGCATCATCGCCATGGGACTCCCACCGCCTTGTCCCATCATTTTTTTCATCATTCCCATGCCCATCTCCATGGGGTTTCCACTCCCGGACTTTGCAGAATCGCCTTTTTCCTTGCCACTTTTTTCCGGTTCATCGGGTTTTGATGATTCCATGACCACTCTCCTAAATTACTCAGATTTGTCACTGCCAACAGAATTCCTGGGCAGTTCCGGTTTCTCCGTTATCCACGAAGTCGAAAAAGGCTACCGTAGTGATAGGGGGGCAACGTAATCACGTCTACCTGTCGGAAGCCAGCGGGTTCTACCACAGTTCGCACCTGCTCCGGCGTCATGCGCAGTTCCGTGCGCGGTCCGCGTGCCTGTCCCAGCACCGGTGTTTCTTCCCGCGGGCGGGCATGCCAGTTGACGACGGCGAAAAGACCACCTGGTTTCAGGACGCGGGCGATCTCCCGGGCCAGGGCCGTCTGCTCGGGCACGCCGTGAAAGGTATTGGCCATGAGGCAATAATCTACCGGCTTCGGGAGCAGTTGATGCAGATCCATGGCGTCGCCTTGCAAAAAAGAACAGTTCCGCAACCCGGCGCACGCCGATTCCGCGGCAGCAAGCATTTGCTCGTCGAGATCAAGACCGAAGACTTCACCGTTTTCCACCTGTTTGGCGAGGGCAGCAGTGAAATAACCATCGCCGCAGCAAAGGTCCAAGACCGACATTCCTGTTGTTACGCCAAGATCCTGAACGACCCTCAAGGGATCGGGCCACAGCGCTTGCCACCAGTCTGGGTCAGGCATGATTGTCGCTGGGAATAAAGCCTCTTGCTTATCAACGTTCATGTAATCTTCCTCCTTACCCTTCCAGATCCTTGCGCATTTGCTGGTACTCTTCTCGAGTGATCTCCCCCCGGGCATAGCGCCGGTCCAGGGTTTCTCGCGGCGTTTCTGCGGATCCGGACGTTTTGTGGGAACCACCGCACATGGGGCCGCCGCCCATGCCACCGCGCATCATGAAAACCATAAAAACCACCATCAGCACCAAAAAAATCAGCGGAAAGATCCACCCCCATGGCATCCAGCCCCACCCTCCATTCATCCACATGACCTTGTCCTCCGGTCTAATGGGGAAGTACTGCCGTCAACATCCTCATCGGGGCTGAGCAACGGAGTATGAGCCCCTACCCAAGCCTGCAACGACTCCAGAATCCCTAACAATTCTGGGTCGGGAAGGCAGTAGTATACGAAGCTCCCGCGCCGTTCGGCGCGCACCAGTCCAGCCTCCCGTAGAATGCGCAAGTGGAAGGAGACATTGGTTTGGGGTAGCTCGGTGGCACGGATGATGTCGGTGACTGGTCGGCATTCCGTCCCCAACGCACAAAGGATGGACAGCCGGTTCGGTTCGGCCAGGACTTTGAAAATCGGGCTGAGCAATCGAGCGGGGCAGGACGCTTCCGGCATAACATTCTCCTTGATATGAGCACGCTCATACATGTATAGTTGCTTATATTGATGATAACGCATGCGGTTGTCAATAGGTTCGACTTTCGTGCTGCCATCTGGGAGGATTTTCATGCTGACGCTCATTCATTTTGACTTCTGCCCTTTCTGCCAGCGGGTGCGTTTGGCACTGGGTTACAAGGGAATCGTTTTTAATGAGCAGCCAGCACGCTTTTATGGTCCAGAGCACTTCCAATCGATTAGCGGTTTTGATCGACTACCTGTTGTCGAGTACCCCGATGGAAGTCGCCAGGGCGAATCTCTGGAGATCATCGCAGAACTGGATCGCCGTTTTCCGGAGACACCGCCGCTCTGGCGCGGAGCCATTAGCGACAAGGAGTGGGAAGGGGTGCAGGCATGGCGCGCGCGCATCAGTGGCCTGCTATTTCGACTGATCGCGCCCACATTGCCGCAATATGCCAGTCTCGGACAGGATTCCCGCGCAATGACTTATTACCGGGACCGTATGGAGAGTTGGCTGGGAGATACGCTGGAGGGGCTGCAGGAGCGTCGTAAGGAGTGGTATGCCGGAATGGAGGCCGATCTCCAGGAAGTTACCGAGCGCGTCGCCCACCATGGCTTCTATAATCCCGTGTTTTCTGTGGCCGACACGCTCATTACCGGGGATTTGACCGGCTTACGTCTTCTGGAGGATATCCAGTTGCCTCCGGAACTGACTGCTTATTTCGCACGCGTAGAAGCGGCTGCCCATATCTCGCTTCTGCCCACCGGGGGATAGCAACGGCGCCCCTGGCTTTGTTCGTGAATCATCGGCAGTCGTTGAAACAGCCCGCGGGCGCCCTGTAAGTACGAGGGTGCCATCCTCATCTTGACAAGCGATCTAGTCATTACTACATTAGATCAAATGAACTCCAAAGATAATGATCCGCGTTGTCTCATCCGCTGCTTCGAGCCGGCCAAAGTCGCAGCCGTGCGCATGCGTCTGGAACAAGACGAATCCGATATCAAAGCCGTTGTGCGCATTTTTGATGTCCTGGGAAATCGAACGCGTCTACGCATCCTGCTCGCTTTGGCTTCCGAAGAACTTTGCGTCTGTGACATTGCGCACGTGCTTAACCTCAGTATCAGCGCAGCTTCCCATCAATTACGTGCGTTACACGACCGGGAATGGTTGCACATGCGCAACGATGGAAAGATGGTCTATTACCGCACTGATCCTCAGAAAATAAAACATCTGCTCAGCGTTACAAATGCCTTTCTGGAGGAGCGTATCGCTTAATAGAGGGCAGGCTAGGGGGTTGCATGGATTGGCTACGTACAGCGCTCAATTATTCCAAAGAATTCGCCGAAGTCGCGGTTTTTGGCTTTTTGTTCGCAGGGTTTTTGCAGGCCGTGGTGAGACCTACGGTGGTGGCCAGGTATTTGTCGGGATATTCTGTGTGGCGCGCCAACGCAATCGGCGCTACGGTTGGATTTTTTACCCCCTTGTGCTGTTGTACCGCGATTCCTACTGCACTGGCACTTTGGCGTGGAGGTAGTCGCCCCGGGCCTGCCTGCGCCTTCTTAATTGCGACCCCTTGGTTCAATTGGTACGGACTGGTCGCGCTATGGATATTTCTGGGATGGCAAATGGCATTAGTCGTCGCTGGATCGGGAGTGTTCATCGCTTTTCTCACGGGAATGATCATCGATTGGCAGTCTCCCAATGAGCGTGCTCCTCGACCCTTGCCAACAGATGTGCCAGAAACGGTCTGTACGACAACATCCTGTTCCGTCAAAAGTGGTTCCGCCTGTTGTTCTACGGTGGATACTGATGGGAGTGGGGAGTTCTTCGATTTCTCTCACCTGTGGCAAAAACTACAGATGGCCGGGACTAACGCCTGGGCCTTGGCACGGGAGCTTTTACCCTGGATTGCTGCGGGAATATTAATTGGTGCTACGGTCAAGACCTGGCTTCCCACTGCGTGGATCAGCGCCCTGGAGATCCGTGGCTGGCTGACCCCCGTGCTGGCTCTGGTGCTCGCAACGCTCCTCTATGCAGATAGCCTGGGATCGTTACCGCTGGTCAACGCGCTGTTGCAAAAAGGATTGGGGCCTGGGAATGGTATGATTCTGCTCATTGCCGGCGTGGGCTCAAACATCGCCACGCTCGGCCCCATTTATCGCGAAATGGGGACCCGTGTTGCCATTCTATACGCCTGCTGTGTCATGACCCTGGCGCTTCTATTGGGGATATTGTGGAATCTCTTTCTGTAGCTGAAGTTTAGACATTCCGCTTCCTCGCCTGTCCCAGTGGGTGGCGATATGATGCAGTAAATTTGGGGTAGAAGCGTGTCAGGCAGCCTTTTTGCGGGGTGGGTCATCGGTATCGGCCCAAAAGTCGGAATTGGGGCACTGGAATTTCCCGGACTTTGGGTCATAGCCCCTCCAGAAAGGAACCCGCAGAAAATGCAGATGGAGCCATTGAGCCATGAGTCCTGCAGTGACGGGTGTAGCGATACGCCAAGGCGCTACGGCGGTCATGGGAAAGTCCTCGGTGACTGTTTCCGCGAGGAGCTGCACCATGGACCAGGCAATGCAACGAATTTGCATCCAGCGTTCGAGAACCGCGCGCCTTTGCTGCCAGAGGTTATTAATGCCCCACCAGCGTTTCAGGTTATGGAAGAGGGGTTCGATCTGCCAACGGTTGCCATAGAGGGTGACGATTTCAGAGGCGGTCAGATCGGTTTCGGAAGCGAGATAAAGGCGTGTGGGCGACCATCGATGGTGTTTTGCATCGTAGATAGCGCTCCAGACTGCCCGGACGGGATGGCCGTTGAGGAAGCGTGCCTGGGCGACGATGGATTGAAGACGGACCTTCTGCCATTTCCCATAGACAAACAGGGTGAGGATCTCTGTGGGGAGTGAGGTCAGGGCTTCCGGGGTCAGTTTGTCCCCATATTTCCGGGGCCGACCCCGTTGCGCTTTGGCGGGTTTGGGCGGGGGCTGCCGATACAGTGCGGTATCCTGGCGCACCTGGCCGATGAACTGGCCACGCTGACGCAGCAGGGGCAAGAGCAGGCGGCGACGCATGAACCAGGCATCGGTGAGCAAGCGGACGGGTACGGGGATGTGGGGTATAAAGGCCCGCAGTAATGCCCCGGCGATTTTCAGCTTGTGGGTATTACCGGTGCGGGGCACGAGGCGCAAGCGAATGGGAAAGGAAAGGGCTTTGCCGGAGCGGCTCCGCAGGGTCAACGCCAGCCCTACCCAGTTCTGGGCGAGGACATAACGGGGGCGGTTGTGTTTATGGCTGTGATCGAAGTGGATGGTCGCGCCTGGGGCCTTGGTAGAGTGTCGCAGGACCAGCGTATCGTCGATGATCAACTCGACGATCGGCAGCGGCGGCAAAATGGATAGGAGCCATCGGACTTGGGCAATGGCCAGAACCTGGGTCCGCAAGGATTCACGCTCCAGGAGTTTGTAATAAGTGGTCCAATGGCAGCGCAGCGAAATATGGCTGAGGGCACGGGTGACCCAGCCATCAGGAGAGATCAGGCACCCGCACAGCAGTTCGATGAAGCTGCGCCGCGAGCGCGGCGGCACGGCGGCGAGAAAGTAGGAAATCCACTCTGAAAGGCGGAGGGTAACGAGACGCTGAAAGGACATGGCAGTGATTCCGAGAAGCCTAAAACGCTTCTCATTGGCCGACCCTTTTTTCCAAAGGGTCGGCCGCACGGCACTATCTCCGTGTCAAGCACTTTCGTAGCAAAAATAGAAAATAAAAACCCGGCGGAGCCGGGCTGAATGTCTAAACTAGAGTTTCTGTAGTTTAAAAGCGAATAAATAAAGGACACTCTGATTTAGCTTCCTGATATAATGTAAGTACTCCTGAGTCGATAATGTGGATCTCGTGAACGACTGCTTTCGCTGCCCTGCCGCTGTTAGGGTCTGTGGGCTGCAGAAGGCTGATGGAAGAACCTGCAGCGATATTTCGTCATGCTTGACCAGACGATGAATGCTTGTGCTTTATGGGAGGCTCGATTCGCTTACTTCATATTAGTGTTCATAAACACGTGTTATAACCTATATTAACGTATCACTATGATTTAATTATTATAAATAAAATATTGTGAACAAAACAAATACATATTGACGTCGATGGCGGAACGGCAACGGCGTTGCTGATAGACTTTCTGACCCAATGCGGTGCGCGTGTGGATTTTCTGATTCCCAATCGGGTGACCGAAGGCTATGGCCTTTCCCCCGCGTTAGTGGAACGGGCTGCGGCGCATCAGGCGGATTGCCTGATTACGGTCGATAACGGCATCAGTGCCTTTGCGGGCGTTGAAGCGGCCAAGGCGCGGGGCATGACGGTGGTTGTGACTGACCATCATTTGCCCGGACATGGAATTCCGCCTGCCGACGCCGTGGTAAATCCCAATCAGCCCGGTTGCCGGTTCCCCTGGAAAAGCACCTGTGGCGTAGGCGTGGCTTTTTATCTGGCCGCTGCCATCAAAAAAGTGCTCATAGCCGCCGGGCATCCTCCGGTGCATGGCTTGGATCTGGGGCAATTCCTGGATTTGGTGGCCTTGGGTACCGTGGCCGATGTGGTGCCTCTGGAAAAAAATAATCGCATTTTCATTCGTGCTGGGCTCAAGCGCTTACGCCAGGGCACTGCGCGTACCGGCTTGCGGGCTTTGATGCGGGTGTCGGGCATCTCTCCAGCCACGGTGCAGGCGGAAGATCTGGGTTTTCGGTTGGGTCCCAGAATTAACGCTGCCGGTCGTCTGGAGGATATGCGGGTAGGGGTGCGGTTATTGCTGACCCGTGATGCAGAGGAAGCCGATACCCTGGCGAAAAAACTGCACAGTCTGAATGGGGAAAGGCAACAGATCGAAGCGGAAATGCTGGAACAGGCTTTGGAGCGGGCGCAGCAGTTATTGCCGGAATCCCCAGAAGCCATTCCACTGACCGATGAAGACACCCAGGCGGTGCAGGCTCCCCGTATCTTGTGTTTGCAGGATCCGCAGGGGCATGAGGGTGTAGTTGGTCTGGTAGCGGGCCGCATCAAGGAACGTACCGGATTGCCGACGCTGGTTTTTGCGCCGGGCGCTGATACGGGCGTACTCAAAGGTTCGGCACGGTCCATTCCCAATGTGCATATTCGGGATTTTCTGGCCGAAATGGATGCGCAGCACCCGGGCCTGATTCTCGGGTTTGGTGGGCATGCCATGGCGGCAGGGCTAACCGTGCGCACCCAGGACTTTGACCGTTTTGCGCAAATTGCCCAGGCGCTGGCCTTACAACGGATTCCTTTCGATGCCTTGGCCCATCGCGTCTGGGTCGATGGCGAAATTGAACCGGATTATTGTACGCTGGATTTGGCGCAGGAAATTGAAGCCTTTGGCCCGTATGGTAATCAATTCCCCGCTCCGTTGTTCATTGGCACGTTTCGGCTGCTGAAAAGCCAGCGTATCGGCAAGGATGGGCAAACCCTCAAGATGTCCGTGGCGCTTGATGGGGCAGGGCGCACAGGTCAGCCGCTACAGGCCATTCAGTTTAAGCGCGGAGAGGTACCCGACCCGGAACCCGGTGATATCTGCCGGTTTTTGTATACCTTATCGGTCAACCGCTTTCGCGGGGAAGAATCCCTGCAGTGTATTGTGCAACAGGTGATGGAGCCGATCAGTGCGGCTGTGGTTTAAAAAAAGCCAAAACTAACCGTTTAATTTTTAAAAACCGCAAAATCCGTCGGATATACTGGAACCAGTGCAGTACACAAAGATCACGAAACAAGGTCCCCCGCCGGCGGTGGGGAAAAAACACCGGCAGCCAAGACACGTGAACGGGCCTGAGAGGTCCTTATCAGCGCCTCTCAAAACTCCGGGCCGACAGCACAGTGGGCGAGGTCGCAATCAGGTCGAGCGTTATCGGCCTATTTTTTTGTCTGGCGTGTGGTGGATTTCGGGGATCAATTTGATCCCTTGATCGTTTTTAACGTACCGCTTTTTAAAAAAACCAGAAAAAAGCCGTTTATTAATCACCTGGACGCCTTCTTGACGCATTAATCTCCTGAATCGGATCCTTTACTTTTTTCAGGAAAATTTCATCATGATGATTTCAAAGTGTTCTCGTTTGATTGATCGTGCGCGTAATGCTTTACAGCGCATCCCCTTTTTCGCTGCCAGTGCAGCATCAACCGAAGTAAAAAATAACCCGGATGAATCTGGTTTCAGTTTGATCGGTATTCTGGCCGCCGGGTTGATTATGACCATTCTTGGGGTCGCCACGTATGGCTTTCTAAGTCTGAGCGGCTCCAAAAGCAAGGCGCTATTTGCCACCTTTACGTCCGTGGCTGCTGCGGCTGAGCATTACAACATGAGTGTGGGGGCCTACCCGACCGTATACGGGGCCATGGTGGATACCAATTTTGAAAATGACAACTCCACCAATACCAATGTTTCGACCACCTGGAATGGTCCGTATGCCAAGGATAAGGACATGAATACCAGTGGCGTGTTGCTGCTGAACAGTATTGCTACGGGTGCGACGCTCACTTTTGAGCCATTGACGTCAGATTCTACCGGGGCCTTACCGAATGGCCTGCCGTATCAGTATGCGTTGGTCGCTAACAATATCCCTGCCAGTATCGCCCATAAAACGACCAATATCTGCAATGGTGCGCACGGTAACAGTAGCGGTGCCGATGGCGGTCAGTGTGTGTTGATTGAAGGGACAGGCGGGCTAGATCAAGTCTATTACATCTTCGCCCAGAACCAGTACGGCGCTTACTAAGGTCTGTTTGTCAGATGGGACAGTCTGCGTGTAGCGATGGGGTTGCGGCTTTCGGGTTATTCCGCAAGAACCGTTCTCCCTATACTGCACGCCCTTTATTTTTGCGGTCGCGATGGCCTGTTTCAGCGGCTGCTGAGTCCGGATTTTCACTCATAGGCATGCTTGCGGCTCTGGTGATTGCGGTCATTGTAACGGCGGCTGCCGTGTATTACCTGAATCTTTCCAATACACGGGGTGAGGCTATTTATCAAACGATGAACTCTATCGTGCGGGCGAGCCAGAACTTTGCTCAGGATACGGGTTGTTATCCCGCCAATGTGGCGGCTCTGGGAACACCGGGGGCCAATGGACAGGCGGCAGGTCTTAATGACTGTACGCCGAATGACCAGCAATGGGATGGGCCTTATCTTACCCAAACCAATATTTTTCCAGGAGGCAATCTGACTATTCCGGATTCGGATAGCGGGATGCCGGGGACCACGGTGACCTTAACGACGGGTGATTGGCTCAGTCAAAACCCGGAGATGGCGGGGCGCGGAAAGGTAGAGGTCGCCGTCCTGATAGGGCCTGTATCCGCTTCTACACAGGCGGAGTTCTGCAAGCGTTGCAATGGATGCGCTGAACAGGGTAACAACCTCCCCAGCACCTGTTTTATCACGGGTGACGCCGTGGGAAAGGTGTTTGCCAGTGTGGATTAAACAGCAGCTATCCAAAAGGCTTGCAGCCGGCAGGCGTGCAGCCGGGTCCTGCGGACGGCAGCCCTGCAGATGGCAAGACGGATTTGCAGGAAAGGGGTTCGTACCTTGCGAAGGTGCTGGCGTCCTGCATGGTTTCCGCTCCCCGCAAGGGGGTGCGCCCCTGCAAGAGGTTGCGCCCCAGCCAGGGGCAGAGGCGGGCGTCGCGGCGATTCTGTATGTCCTGGTCCTGATGATTTTCCTTGCCGCCGTCGTTTCGGTTATTTCGGCACGGTTGGATGATTTCAGCCATCAACGGCTTAAACAGACGCAGACGATATGGCTCGACCATGCTCAACAACAATTGCAGGGGTGGTACGCCCAAAACGCGGCCTGGCTGGATGCCGGTGGGAATGGTTCGGCGCCCCCCATCAGCGCGTCCGGAATACTCAGCGCGGCGGGAGTGCAACCTCTGTGGAATGCGCAGTTGTTTGTTTCTGATGCCACCTGCCAGTCTGCTGCACAGGGGAGTTTGTGTTATCGCTCCCTTTGGCTGGCGATACCGTCTATGGCGGGTACCGCACCTACCTTACAGAACGGCGTATTTGTTCCCAATGGCGCCCGCTATGTTTCGGTTTCCGGCCAGGCCATCGAAACCCGCTTGTACAACGCGGCACTGCATCAGGTGAAGCGCATGGGTACGTTGCTGGAATCGGGCTTTGCCGCATCGGAATCGTCGGGTGCGTTGCATAACGATGACCTGGACTGGTTTGCCCCTGAAGGGTGTACGAACGGGAACGGGGACGGCCCGTTTGCCTGCAGTAATGGGGGATGGATTTCCTGGGCTGATTATACGCAAGGCAGCGGATTGGCGGGTACGCAAAACAAAAATCCGTGGGGATACGCGGTCGAGGTCAATAATTCTGGCGGTGAGGCTAGTGATACCGCGACCCCGTATTCCGTAGAACTCTCCAGTCCCTTGCCATGGGGCGGGGCCATAACTTCTTTGGTAGCACAACCTTTTTAATGAGGAGCAAACGATGACAGCTTTTGTGGAATGGTTTGAAAAGGGTAAAGCGGATTTGGCCGGTAACTGGTCGGACCTTTTTCTGAAAGAGGGACGTATTCCGAAATTCGCGGATGCTTCTGGGCACGTCGTTCCTATCCCGGGTGCCCCTGTGGTGGAACGCGCCGATTTTGAGCAGATTCTGGCCGCACAAACGCGCAAGGATTTCCGCTTTGTCATGGAGGATATGCATGGTTCGGAAGGCCCGCGCGAACTGGATTATGCGGCCAGTCTTTTCGGACTACGTTTTCGCTGCAATCAGTTCCATTACTCGGGCGGCGTGAATGCACTGGTGATGCGCAAGCTGAATGAGCAGATACCCGAGTTTTCGACGCTGGGTTTACCTATGGAAGTCGCACTGCCGTTTTTCTCCCGGTCTGCCGGAATCATCATTTTTGCCGGCGCAACCGGCTCTGGAAAGAGCACCAGTCAGGCTTCCGGATTGATCGCACAGCTGCATCGTCCCATTCATATTCTCACCATTGAGGATCCCGTCGAATATCTCATCCCGGTTGACCAGAATGCGGAGGTGACGCAGCGCGAAGTCGGCGTCGATAGCCTGTCTTTCAGTATGGCGATTCGCGCCGCCCTGCGCGAAAAACCGAACATTATTATGGTCGGCGAATTGCGGGATGCGGAAACCATTGAGGCGGCTACCATCGCCGCCAACTCGGGTCACCTGGTTCTGGCTACCACCCATGCTTCTACGGCTTCAGAGGCCATTCGCCGGATTCTGGAAAGTGTTCCCTCGGAAAACCGGGCGGGATTACAAAACATTCTGGCGGATTCTCTGGTAGCGGTCATTGCACAGAAGTTACTCCCCCGCGCTGACCGACCGGGAAAAGTGCTGGCCTATGAAATCATGACCGCGACCAGCGCCGTGCGGGCCGATATTGTGACGGGCCGCTACGCCAATTTGCCGACACAAATTCAACAGGGGCGCGAGGAGGGCATGAACTTGATGGAAGAGTGCATCAAGGACCTGTATCGGGCCTCCAGAATCACGGAAGAAACGGCTTATGCATTTGCGCCGAGTCCCGACCGGTTACGGAAAATCATGGAGTATTGATTAATGACGGCGCCAGACAGACACCTGCAGCACCGCCCTATGTGGTTATCCATAGGGGCTCTTTGCTCAAAAGCAGACCCCTTGGCAGGGTGCAAGCCCTTTGCAGGGTGCGAGCCTTGCAGGCGGCAGCCCTTCGCAGGGCGCAGCGCAAAACGGATGGAGTCCGGTGCGTCGGTACGTCTGGTAGCGTCTCAAATGGACAGACGAGCGCAGGGCTTTACGCTCATCGAGATGCTCTTTGCCATCTTTATTTTTACGCTATTGCTGGGTGTCCTGGCTCCCGTATTTATGCAGGCGCTCCATGCGTCCCAGGAAACCGCCACAGAAGCCCGCATGCAGGAGCTCGCCAAAGGTACCAAGACCGCCTATGCCAAGGATGCCATGGTGGTGGATACCACCGGTGCCAATGGTGCCCTGGTGTTTACCGCTGGTCACTCCCAGTGGATTGGGAATGGCCTCAATGGGATTAATACCGATGTTTTGACGGATGGTACGGAGACTGTCACGCCTGCCCGGGCTTTTACACCTGGGCAGCCGCAGAGTATTCAACCGGGTTTTTATGCCATAGCCGGCGCTGCAGGTAATTCTCCCCTGCATCTGGCTACAGACGGTTTTGGTCAGCCGGTATGGGTGTATGTCAGCCCGGAGATGGAAGCCCAGTATGATGGGTACCCCCTGTACTTCCATGATGTCGGTTTTCTTTCTACCAATGGATTACCTGCCGGCATCACCCCACAAAGCCAAGGGGTGACGTATACCTGCACGGTAGATCCAGCCAATGATCAGTATGGCTGCGCTTTTGATTTGGGGACCCAAAAAGGCGCACAGCATGATTTGGTAACCCAGGTCTCGGGTTATGCCATTGAAGCGCATCTCTACAAAGTGACCCTGCAGCGCATGCATAAAGTGGCACAGGCCTATAGCAGTTATTTTACGACGCAATATCTGGCGAACCCAGGACGTAATGCGGATATTGATTATTTTGCTTCTGCCGACCCCAATGATGGGACCAATGCCAGTTATTGGGATACCGCATCGGTAATTACGAATTCGGGGAATGGTAACGGCCCTGGATGGGCATTTCCCGGTCAAAATCCAGATGGCTCGACCGTCAGTTATTACTACGGTTCAGGCGCGCTCTGCGATGTTCAACCGGCTACCTGGAATAACAATGATTTTGTGACGTCATTGGGTTTATCCGATGCGTCGGTGACCTCTGCCTGGGGTTTTCTGTTCGGCGTGGGGAATGGGCCGAACTCCGGTTCAGCGGCGGGGACCTGTAATGGAAATGACAGGGATCCCTCTTCAAGTAACGGTAATCTGCAATCTCCCCCTTATACCGCTTTTATCTATGCCTGGGCACCTTCTGGTGTGCTTCTGGCGGACCCTGTTATTGGTAACTACTGAGGATTGAATATGAAAAATTCACGAATGATACATAGTCTTTTATGGGGTGCGGTGGTTTCCGCCATGACGGTTCTGCCCGCTTATGCCAATACGGCGGGGGTGAACGCCATTCTGGAAGCGGCGGCCGGTAAAGCGACGGTGCCTGCACCTGCCATCCCCTCCGCCAAGACCCCCGTGTCCAAGGAATCGGTTCCATCCACGCCGACTCCCGCAGCCAAGGCACAGCAGCATGTGTTGATAGGCCCCGTTCATGTGGCGCCATCGGCGCATCACCCCGCCGTGACGGTTCCGGCAAAGCCGATCACCCCTCATCCCACTACGGTAAAACCCACGGTGCCTGCGCCGCATCCGGTTTCCCCCGCTGCCGTGCAAGCCCCATCGCATCCAGTAACGCCGTTGACCATGCCCACGCCATCGCGCCGCATGTCCGCGCCAGAAATGCCGCAGGCTGCCAGTCATGCCGTGACCGCCGGTTATATCAATCCGTTTATGGGCACGCCGGGGACTGTGCAAAAACTGTCCAATAAACTGAGTATTCTGCAGCTCCAGACCAAAATCGCCAAAGCCCGGGCCAGCTATGCCAAGTACGATAGCGAGGCGAGTTCCATGGCGCTGGACCATTCTCCGCAGTTGCGGTCACTGGAACAAGCCGTGGCTGAACTGCGCGGCAAAATGCAGGCTTTGACTGCGGCTTCCGCCCGGGCACAACAGGTGGCCCATCAGGTGCAGAAAGCGACCCAGGCCAAGCGGGCACATCTCGCCGTGGTCGCCATTATGGACGATCAGGGGCAGCGCGGTGCCGTGATTCAGGTAGGGAAAAACACCTATACGGTGAAGGCCGGAAGCACGCTGGATGGGCATTTGGTGCAGGCCGTGGACCCGCATCAGGTGATACTGGGCGATGGCACGATCCTGAAGCTCTCGTCGCAAATCGGACATTATCAGTCCACCAGCTGGAAAGGCCATCAAAATAGTGGTCAGATTGATTCTCCACAGCAGTCCAATATCCTCACGCGCCTGGCCAGTGAGGCGAAAAAGGACGGGATCCGTTTTAATGCGCCCCCATCCGGCGGCGTCAGTCCCGACGGTATGCCGATTTTGCGCCCGGGCATGGTACCGGGTTAAACGGTGGGCGATACAATGTCTTCCAGTTCTGTGAAGACGGCGCCCCATATCGTGCAGCAGCGTCCAAAAACCGGTATGGGGTTTGCCTTTGATGCGGTGGATTTTCCGGTTTCTGCCAATTTCGCTATTTTCCTCGATAGCGTGACCCAGGGCGGTGTGTATCACGATGTAGAGCGGGATTGGGGCGATCAGGTCACGGAACACATGTCGCCGTCCTTGAGAAAGGCGGATATGGCGGCCTTTCGGCAGACCGTACAACGGGCAGCGGATAAGGCTTTTCTGACGCCCTTGGGCAGGAATCTGGTGTTGCGCGCCTATCATGTGCTGGCCGCATTGATGGCGGGAAACCGGGATTTTATGGCGGACCTGCAAGGCCGGAATCGTTTTATCTTTGTGGTGAGTGCCCCACGGCATGGCGGCAGTTACCTGACCAAAGAATTACTGCGGGCATTGGGCAAGGATTATCGGGACTATCCCGCCTGGTTTATGCATGACGGATTCCCGGATATCCGGCAGGCCTGGTTGAGTCATGATGGCATGGAATGGCTGCCCATGACCCGCAGAGCGATGCAGCAGACTGCCGAGTGGATAGTCATGGCGGACTGGTTCTTTCGGGATGACCCACAGCGGACCGATCGGGATGCCGACGCGGTGGATGGTGTGGTGGACTCTCCGCGTCCCGCCTTGCGGACCATTCCGAAAAAGGCTACGAAGGCCATCTACGAAGCGCGGTTCTTTCGGGATGTTTTCGGGATGCATGCTGAATATGTGGTCCCGGTTCGGCATCCCGCCGCCGCTTGTCTTTCCTTGGTAGAAAAAGCCGGCGGTATGCCCGAAAACGGTCTCTTTCCCCAGTATCCGCGCAGCGCGATTGAAGGATGGGTATTGGAAACCTGGGCGCAGGAAGGGGTGGTAGCTGAAGCTGTGGCGAAAATGCCCTATTTTACGGCCTACCTGCACTACTGGTTGCGGTATCACGAGATCATGGCGACCAATGGATTGTTCCTGAACAATCGCAAACTAACCATACTGCCGTACACCCGAACCGCCTTTGAAGGGTATCTGCAGCGCCAGCATGACCGTTTCCGCTCGGGTTGCCGGGTGGAACCCATGCACATTCACAGCAAGGTGACGGCTCAGTACCCGCAGTGGTTGCGCCAGAGCGAAAGCACCCTGGATTACATGGAGTCGGTGTGGGCCAGTTTTGGGGTGCGGTTTCCGCGCGATGCCGTGGCTGAGGCCCTATGATGATACCACCCTGTCTGGAAGCGGCCGCCCAACACTGGCAGGTGCGCCGTGCGGCGCTGGTGAGCCAATATGATGCGCAGGCAGGCCGTTCGCACGCGGGCGTGGGCGTGATGGGCATTCCGGCGGTATGGCTGCCGATACTGGAGAAAAATGGGTTTAGCCTTCGGCGACTCAAAACCGATGCCTGCACCAACATCGCGGCGGCGGCCTTGATTCTGGCGGTTGAACAGGTGCAGAAAAACCATGCCAAAGTCACCGCTCAGCCCGTACCGGCCTGTTTGCGTCAGGCGGCCCAGACTTATGCCGTTTCCTGGCCTGTGGTGCAGCGCTACTACACCGCACAGCAAAATGTTTCCGTGAGCGCGCGTCGCTATGGTCCCATACACATCCCTGCTGGATGGTTGCCACTGTTGCGCTATGCCGGGTTCCCGGAATGGCGCGTTAAGCATGATTCCTGCTGGAATATGGCCGCTGGTGTCTGGATTCTCGCTGCAGAGCATGCCGGGGACAGGGTTCCAGGCACAGGCTGGAAAGGCACGCCCATAAACGGGATACCCGCTATCCCTGCCCGTATTGTTCAGGATGCGACCTATGCCAGTGCCCAGACAGGGGTGCCGAAGGCCCTCCTGATGGCCGTGGCCTGGCAGGAATCCGGATTCAATCCGCAGGCGGTCTCTTCTGCCGGGGCGCAGGGGTTGATGCAGTTTATTCCGTCCACATGGGCGCGATATGGGCAAGGGAGCCCTTTTAATCCCCGCAACGCCATGCTGGCCGGTGCCCGCTATTTGCGGCATCTCGCCTTGGAATTTCACTCCTGGCCTCTGGCGTTGGCAGGGTATAACGCCGGAGGCCAAGCGGTCGTCGAAGCGGGCGACCATATTCCGGATTTTACGCAAACCCAGCATTACGTGCCGGCGGTATTGGGGCGCTATCGGGTGCTGGCCAGCCAGTCGGGGACGCCGTGATGGCCGCTGAAAAATCGCCTTCAACCGCTTGGTACAAAAGCCGTGTGCCCCTTTGGGTGTGGGCCGGCCGGGCTGGCAGCACTTTTACGATTGGTGCCGCCTTGATTCTGGCCCTCTTTCATGATCCTTCCATGCGTGGGCTTTTTGTCGCGTGGACCCTCTCCAATGCCTTGTGGCTGTGGTACGGCCTCAAAATAAATTCGGGTTCGCTGGTGTCGGCGCAGGTGGTTTTTTTGGTGATTGATGTCGTCGGGATAACGCATTACTGGATTTTGGGGAACAGCGTATGGCTCAAACTCTTTGGATAACCCACAACAAGATGCTGGAACAGTTATTTACAGCACTGGATCGCCGGATTGGCGGATTGCATGGCGCGTCTTATCAAAGCGGTTTTTGGCGATCCGGATTAACGGGCAGCCTGATACCCGATGTGACGGAAGCGGCGCTGAAGGTCCGTTCCAGGGGCTTTTGGAAAGCCAGCGCCGCCTTCGCATCGCCGGCTGCGTCCAACGAACCGGAAAAGCAGGTATCCCATCGTGTGGATCTGCTGGCCCTGGTCTTGGGGGGAAATGTCCGTGTGGGTCTGTATTTGCCCGATAGTCTGCTCGAAGCCGGCATACGCGATATGGTGTCCCGCCTTTACGATGGGAAGCCTGCCCCAATAGAGCGCCGAATTGGTGGAGACACCTTTTTTGACTGGATTTTTACCGGGGATCCTTTTTCTGCCGCATGGATGCTGCGTTGTACGCAAGACCAGATGGCGTACGACATTCTGGAAAATCACTTTTTATGGGTGGTCATTCATATTTGGGAAGGGCTGTCCCGAACGCTGATGACCAATCATGGTGTGGTGTTTCCCATCGTTGCAGACCACTTTCTGTCGCCGGAGCTCGCGGAAAATCTGGGTCTGGCGATTGTGGAACACATGGAACGCCCCAGGGAAGGCGGCGGGACCGAGAAAGTGACCTTGGTGACTTCGGATACGGGTTACCCCGATGACGCTATCCAGGAAGCATTGCGGGCAGTGATACCACACTGTCGGTTTTTTTATTAGCGAGGGCTTTTATCATGAAAAAAATTATTCAGGCTATTGCGCTAGGTCTTGTTTTGGGCCTGGCAGGATGTGCTGCGCAAGCCCATGACGGACCGTACGGCGGCCACACGAGTAAATGCTATGCAAACCATCCGAAACAAGATGCGGCTGAGGCCAAGTGGTGCGATGCAGGCAGTACGCATAGAGAAGACACCAAGACCTACAATGCTGCGTATCAAGGCATCAATGAACAGTTAACTCACGCATTTTATGGATCCAAGTCTAGCAATAAGCGCCAATCCACGTCGGACATAGTCCACTTTACAGCATGAAACCCATTCCACTGCCATGAAGAGAATCAATCAAATGAATACCACAGAAACAGACCGCCACGTATTGGACTTTCATTACCGCCTGGAACCGTTGCTGCGTTTGTCTGATCATAGCGTTATCGGTCATGAGTTATTGGCGGGCGCTAACGCTTGTCCCGCTTTCAATAGCCCGGATTGGTATCGCTTTTATGCTTTTATGGTGCAGGAAATTCCGCGTATATTGGCGCAATATCCGGGGTTACTGTTCATCAATATAAGCGGCGAGCAGTTCATCGATCCGGTTATTTTTGACCTGTTGCGCCAGTATCCCGCTGATTCTGGTCGTCTGGTTTTGGAATGGACCGAGCAGAGTTTCCATCATGCGCAGATGCCGGATGTTCTGGCCGCCATTGCGAAAGCCAAGCGGTTAGGCTACCAGATTGCGGTTGATGATATTGGGGCAGGCGTGGATGGCATGGGGCGCGCCATTGCCTGTAATCCACACTTCGGGAAAATCGACGGACAGATTCTGATACATGCCCGTGAACAAGCCGAAAATCCCCATCTTTTCATGCGCGGTATGGCCGATTCCTTGCGCGCTCATGGCATTACCGTGATAGCAGAATTTATCGAAACCGAAGCAGACCGGCATATTGCTGTAGCTGCGGGTGTGGATATTGGGCAGGGCTATTTATGGACACAATCAAAAGTCACCGTCGGCGTCTGATAAAATCAGTAAAGGGCTGCCGAAAGCAAGGCTTGCGCACTGCAAGGGACTGCCGCCTGCAAGAAGGCATGCATCCTGTCAAAGGTTTGCGGTCAGCAGGCTTTTCGCCAGAAGCAGCAGCGCAACAGCAGGCCGCTTTGCGGGAAACCGTGGCGGCGCTGGAGGAGGTGATGGCCTTGTATGGCCGGTTGCGGTTAGTGCCATATCCTTATGAGCACATGGTCTGGAGAACGGCGAGAAAGGCCTTGCTCGAAGGAAAGAAAGCGCTGGTCGTAGCCAAAAAGCCTGATAACCCTTTTGGAAAACGGAGGTAATCATGCGTCAATCTACGTTCATCCAGGTGTCAATCGCCAGTGTTCTAGGCCTATTGCCTTCGACCGCTTTGGCCCTGGGACTGGGGAACATGCAGGTTCTTTCGGAACCTGGTCATCCATTTAAGGCGATTATTCCCGTCCAGTCCGTCACCCATGCTGAGGGGGGTTCCCTCTTGGCAGGTTTCCCCGAACATCAAGACACTTACACTTTGGCGGGTATACAAGCCCCCGCCCCGGGCTGGAAAGCGGTACTGGTCCGCAAGCCGACCTGGCACCTTCTGGTCACGGCGCCTACGCCGGTCACCCAAGCCACGTCTTTGCTGGTGCAGGCGCAGTGGTCCGGCGGGCAGGTGATGCGGGAATATGCGTTACCCAGAGGGGCGGCGGCATCGGCTGTTGAGGCCCCTGTGCATCCTCCTGTTTCGCCGGTGAAGGCTGTTGCCGAAAAGCACATCGCCCAGCAAGCGCCATCATCAACCCCTTTGCAGGGCGCAAGCCTTGCAGGCGGCAGCCCTTCGCAGGGTGCAACCCCTTCGCAGGGTGCAGCCCCTCTGTATCATGGCTGGTCGCGGATGGCGCAATATCGGGTGCGTGCCGGGCAATGCTTGTCCGAGATTGCGGTGGCTTTGCGCGGTAATGAGACCGTAACGCCGGACCAGATCATGGCGGCGCTGGTGCGCGCGAATCCTGCCGCTTTTGTGGCGGGCGATCCGAATCAATTGCGGTCTGGGGTTGTGTTGACTCTGCCCAATATGCGGCAGGTGCAGGCAATGACGCCTACACAGGCGTTTGCCTGGATGCGTGGTCAGGCGCATTCGGCACCGTCGGTAGCGTCGCTCTTGCGAAAAAAATCACCCGCAGCGACTCCCCCAAAAACGGCTCCTGCCACAAAACTGATTTTAACCAGCGCCCCATCCACCATCCACCCCGTCGTGAAAAAGGTCGTATCGCCTGCGGAGCGTCTTGAGGAGCATCGTCTGCTGATGTCCGATCAGGTCTTGCAAAAGAAGATGCAGAGCATGGATGCACTGACCAACACCATGCAAGACGATTTGGTCAAAGAGAATGGCGTTATCCAGAACTTACGTCATACCACTCCAGGCGATTTGCAGCAGATGCTTCCCTGGGCGTCTATCGGCGGCAATGTCCTGTTGCTGATGCTGTTTGTCTGGATGTGGCGGCGGCAGGAAAAAATGGCGGGCGGAAGTGCCGAATATCCAGAAGCTGAGGCTGAGAATGGCGCTTGATATGCAAAAGGCAACGCAGGAGGCTTTGCAGGAGCTGGAACAGGAGATCAGTAATTGGACGCATTACTGGCTGCGCAAATCGGTTTCGCGGTTTGCTGATTTTTTGTTGCCCGCGACGGCCAAGCCGAAAACGGATCTGGTGGAGCCGGCCTGGTTGCACACGTTGCCGGATCCCCTGGGCGCGCTCATCAGTTTTTTGGTGCCGACTCAGGATGGTGTGCTGATTATTTCGATGATCAATAACCTTTGCCAGCACGGGGCCTGGTTGGCTTCATGGCCGGTCAAGCCCAATGGGGAAGCCCATGGAGAACATCGTGGGCTGTGGCAACCGATGTTTTTGCGGATTCTTGTGGATCTGGAAAATCGGACGATCATTATGCAACAGGAGTGGAAAAATCCGCATTTTATCAGTAATTTTTTGATTGGCGTTTGGGCTGAGGATGCGCCGGAATGGCAGTTGGTTTTGAATACTATCCAGCGAAATGGTCGCTTTACAGTGATGGTGCCAGCGCTCAAAGCCAGCTACGCTCAATTGAAGAACATACCGTCTGCAGCGACCAGGTTGGACAAAGATATGCTCGTGGCTTCGGTGATCTGGAAGGTGAATTTTGTTGGAGTGAAGAAGGCGCCAGCCATGGACGACACGGTGGATGCTGCACCTAGAGTTTTGCACTAATGCCTAAAGTTTCTTTTGGCGTAAGTTTAAAATTCGGCTATAAAGAGCGGCATGTTGTCTGGAGGATGATTGTCCAGACCCGGAGTGAAAGGAGAATGCAACGTGTTGCCTGAAAGTGCCAAGCCTTATTTGCTGAATGGCATCCATCAATGGTGTGTTGACCAGGGCTATACACCGCATATTCTGGTGCTGGTTGATTATCCTGGGGTGGCCGTCCCCAGCGGTTATGAGAAAGATGGGCGCATGACGCTGAATATTTCCCCGAATGCGTGCCGCAACCTGAACATGGCCGATGGTTGGATCCGCTTTAATGCCCGCTTTAGTGGCGTAGCGCGGACAGTGGACGTTCCTATGGCCGCCGTGATAGCTATTTATGCGGCAGAAACACAGGAGGGTATGGGCTTTGCGGAGCCGGTGCTGCCTGATGCGCCGCCGCCGGCTTCTGGCCCTGCAGAACGCTCAGGGCGCAGCGCTGTTTCTCAGGAAAAGCCGGAGAGACCCTCTTTGCGGGTCATCAAATGAAAATTCAGGCGGGCATCATGCGGCGTTTTGTGTCTGTCGGTTCCTGATGTATTCCGCCAACCACGCCTCACTCCGCCAGGCGCATTCCCGCACCATGACGCTCAGCATTTTGTGTACCCTGCTGGGCGGAACGCTTTTGATCCATCGACGAAACTGGGCGTTTTTTGCGTAAAACCTGACGATGGTACTAATACCAATCGCATAGGCTGGGCTTAAGATATGCATATCTACATGATGTAACACGTTTTTAGCAATGACATGAATGTCTGTCTTCATGACGTTCCTCCAAAATATCCATTAGATTACGCCAAATAAACGTGCGCCTTATCCATAAGTAGGCGCGACTCTCACACCAAATGCGATGATGTTTTGTGTCCGGTATTCGGCTGTAGGCGCTCCAAAAAGCGTCAAGATAACCCCTCGCCAGAAGGCGAGATGCACAGCCGGTTACTGGGTATAAAGATATATAGCACAGCCCTTTGTTCCTTGCAAGATTCTGATTAAATACCTCAAAAGGCCTTATGCCTGGTTCCGCCAATGGTCGCGCTTTCTCTACGCAGGGGGTTATCCCTGTAGGACGCAGGAGCCAGCGGCCTGCAGGTTCGCAGAAGAGGCCTGTCGCGGGATCAAATTGATCCCGTCCCAGGGCTTATTGCCCCCCACAAATAGCGGCCCTACTAAAAAACGACTTTTAGAATAAAGCCGAATTTCGCCATTTTTTAACGACCAAAATATCGCTTATCCTCGATACAGTTTGCCTATCCCCCATGGGTCCGTAAGGTTTTTGGAATTCGGTTCATTCTTATGCCGCACACCCGCATCCCTTCCGGATTGAATTTTTTTAAAAAGGGCCTTGATGCATGGGGCGTATAATTGGAGTCATTATCCATTTGAGGCGGAGGCAATATGGCACTCATTAGAGCGCGCGATATGATAAGGGCTCCCAGGCATTGGGCGCTGATTGGACCTCGGCTTGTCGGAAAGAGCACGTTTCTCACGGCCATGGCCAAGACGATTCTTGTGGTGGACACAGAAGGTCGTGGACGTGAAATCGATGGGGTGAATAACTGCGAAGTGTTTCTGCCGGACGTGTTGGACCGTCAGGACCCGCTCGCCATTTCGCAAGCACTGCGCCGTGATGCACGGGATATTCAGGAAGCAGGCATCCAGTTAATCGCCATTGATTCACTCACGCCCATCTATAAGCGTATGGCGGCTGAAGCCCTTGCGAAGAACGAGCGCAGGCTGAACAAAAACAAATCTTCTGCATTCGTTGACAAGGCCAACGCCATTCGTCTTTTCCAGGACGCGGCGGTTTCTCTGGGCACCGATGTGGCGATGATCTGGCACTACGAAACCGGACGTGATGGAAACGGCAAGGAAATTCGGAACCAGACCATTTCCGAGATGGAACGGCAGAAGCTGGCCCGGTCTCTGAATGGCATGATCGAACTGAAACGGGAGAAAAATCGACGCGTTGCGCGGATTGTCTGGTCCCGGGCCGGCGGCAGGGCTTTGCAGGGAGTGGAAATTGTCGATGAGCAAGGCTTCTGGAAGGGGGTGCCCGAGCAGATTGACGCCCTATTCGCGGAGGCGGGCAAACGTCGCCAGGAACGGATTCCCGCCGAAGCGCAAGCCTCATAGTGAATGGTACGGATGGTCTAACCGCAGGTTCTTGGTAGGCCAAATCGTTTGTGTTGTGGGGAGTTCGTAGTGGCCACAGAATCCTATCTCATCGCGCAGCAGGTTGTTCACAGGGTCAAAGAACGCTGCCCGCGTCTTATCGTTCCTGAGGATACTCAGAACGGGCAGCATTGTTTCACCTTTTTTCCAAATACTGCCCAGGCAAGGTGCTTGGACCTCAAACGCACGCTAGATCACGGCGGGACTTATTGGGCGCACTTGGACCGCGAACTGACTTTGCGGAAATGGCATGATCCTGTCAATGAAAAGTGGATGGCTCAAACCTGTAGAAGCCTTTTGCTGGATGAAATCTACACGGCGATGGGAATCCCAAATCGGGGGGATCCGCAAGACGCCCTGGTGCATGAGGATGATGAGACGGTTGGCATCATCGAGAAGGCTTTGCGTGTGGCCAAGCTGCATCTGTGGGGCATTCCGGTCAATCTGCTGACTGAGATGCCGTTTTTCCATTTTATGCTGACTGGTTATGCGAAAAAGGCCGTTCAGGAACCAGCCTGGAAACTCGCCTGCAGAAACGCCGGTAATATCTACAACGTGAACGACACGGTGCTGGCGGATGCCGTCCATGAGCGGGAGGCTTACCAATCTCTTTACGCTATTCATCCTTTGTTGGGGCGTGCTTGGGTACCATGGATTCGGACGTTCGTAGAAAACACCCTCCAGAGTGATGCACAGTCTGCGCATTATGCACAGCAATTCAAGGCGGCCATGCAGGCGCAAGGGGTGAGCCGCGCAGGGATGAGAACATTACATCGCCTTGCTGAGTTGAGCCCTAACACCTTCAGACGCGTTATGTATTATCTCATCCGACATAAAGGGGAGGATCGGGTGGCGCTTGTGGGGATGCTGCATTTTCTGAATGGCAAAAAACCCCCATCAGGGGCCACTTTCGGGCAGCTTGTGGGCAAAGTGCTGGATCCTTATGCGTCACCTGACAGACTCCCCAACGAACTGGATTTGGTACTCAAAATAAGCCGATGGCTCGATGCTGACCCGCGCTTCGACCGGGATTTGGTGTATGACTGGTTGCACTTCATGGTCAATCAGCGCCCTGGCGCATTGTCACGTGGTTACCAAAACATTCTCCGGCAACTCCCTGTAGCCAACAAACGAAAAGAGGCGGTACTTGAATGGGCCAATCGTGCTCAAGAACAATGGCACAGACATTTACCCCGAGTGGGTTGGATTTGTACTGAGACAGAGGCCCCGTTCAATTTTTGTTGGGAACCGCTTCTGTCCAGTTTGGGCATTCAGCGCAATGCGCAGGGCCAGTTCGCTTATACCTTGCCGCCGGGGGATTGGCTGTTCGTGGAACTGGTGTGTACTAAGGACCTGTGGGAAGAGGGGGAGATTATGGATCATTGCGTGGACCAGTACGACGAGGATTGCCGTTCTGGCCGCTCGCGTCTGTTTTCTGTGCGCAACCACCAAGGTGCGCGCGTCTCCACTTTGGAACTTCGCCCCGGTCGGGGTTCTTTTGTGCGTGTAAATGGTGAGAAAAAGCCAAAATTCTCACATTACTGGATTGCCCAGCATCGCGGATTTCGTAATACGAAGGTGTCTGAGCCTTGCCAAAAAGCGGCGGAACAATTTTTGACCGTGATTAATGCCAAGCATTAATCCCTGCCATATCCTGAAGCGCGAGGCCCTTCGCGTCATTGAATAAAACGCCAAAATAGCCGGTTATTAACAAAGTATTCCAGAAAACAATCCTTATCATGGAGTTTGGTAGGTTTTCCGGGAAAGGGGCTATGCGGCGTTTAAAAACTGTTCAGTTGCTTAATCGATCGAATCATCCAAGGCCCTTAAAATGGCTGTTTTTGCCGCTGGCGATACTCTTATCCGGGTGTAACCTGCATCATCCACATCCTCCACATAGCCAAGCAAAACCGCTAGCACCCGTCGTCAATACCTCTGTTTTGGCTTACCATCGCGCCGTAGCCCGCATCAATAGGTCCATTGCGGCTACAGCCCCTGGTCACAAGCAGCAGCCTCACGACCAAAACGCGTCTTTTCAGAAGGTGGTGACCCGTTTGCAGGTTTTGGGTTATCTCCCTTTAACCCATGCTTTTATCCATGGTCAGGATGGTGCACGGATTCGCCACGATGCCTTTTTGTGGCGCGTGCCGCGTCCCCTGCAACGGGCCGTCGATGCATACGCCTGGAACAAACACAATCCGTTCATTCGGGGCGCGGTCATCCAGTTCGAAAGACAGAACGGGATTCTTGGACCGGGCGGGGTATCCGAAGGTCATCTACACAAAGCGGTTATTCGTGCCCTTTTTTCCAAGGATGCGAAAAAGAATGCCTGGGATTACGAGTGGGTCTATGTGACAAAAGCCGATGGCACACCGATTCCTGAATCCCTGCATGTCTGGGAGCGCGGTGTGCATTTTGTGCCGGCATCATGGTGCGATGAGCTTAAGGGTTTCGCCGTACGCAATGGCTGGATCTGGGGCACTGTCGTGAATACCGGCGTTCTAGGCTCCACCCCAAACGGGACCTGGCCGATTTATCAACGTTTACCAAAGACCACCATGCGCGGGGCTTTTCCCGTACCTATTTCCTGGGCCGCCTATCGGACCCTGGCAGGAAAACAGGTGCCGCAATGGGCAGGCTCATCGCTTATGCAGTCTGCACGAGGCGTGGTCAATGGTCACCCGGTACGCTGGCAGCCTTATGATGACCCAGGCATTTTGTGGGTCAATTATTTCGATGCTGGACGCGGGATCCACTATTATCCCAGAGCGTCTTATGGCTTCCCGCAAAGTGCCGGTTGTGTGGAGCAGCCTTATAACAGCGCGCCCATTACTTACAAAATTTTGCACTACGGCGTGCCTGTTACCATTAGTAGACAATCCTTCCATTTTAATTGACTGAACGGAGAAAAGCGGTTGCGTTTGCAGCCATAAAAAATCGAATGAGTCTCGGCTGAAAGGTAAAAAAATGATACGAACACTTTCTCTGGCCGCAGTTATAGCGTCCATGTTTAGCTTTCCGGGTGCATCTCCTGCAGTGGACTTCGCCAAACACGCGCAACAGGCCATCCCGATCAAAACGGTAACGTCCAAAAAGAATCGGAATTCCGCACTGTTATTGAAAAGGCGTGTAAAGAAACTCGCTGGCCCCTATGCGGCGTTGGTCCGTCATGCGGCAAAGAATGCGCATATTTCGCCGGTGCTGGTCGCCGCCGTTGTCTATGTGGAAAACGGCGGCAATTTCCAGGGTTCGGCAACCCGTGTATCCAGCGCCGGAGCCATTGGCGTCATGCAGCTGGAGCCGGTTACGGCCTGGGATGTCTTGCGGGTCAATCCCTGGCAGGCACCATCCAATATTGAGGGTGGCGCCCGTTTTCTTTCCATGCTGATACAACGCTTCGATGGTAATCGACGTTTGGCGCTCATGGCCTACAACGCAGGGCCGACCCTGATTGCGAATGGTGGCAGACCCGCTATGGCCGTTCGGTATGCGAACGAAGTTCTACAGCTTACGCGAGAGGTTTCTTTATGAACCAGATTCCGTCCAATATCGCTGCTGTTTACTCCCAAACGGGAACGCTCTTTGTTGTGCGGCCGCACACGTCTTATCTGGATGGCCCGGCGGTGGCCCGTTGGCTCACCAAAAGTCGCGGCATTCGCCATGCGGTTTTTGCCGTGGATCCGGATTTTGCGCGGCATCCTTTCTGGCGCATGGCCCTCAATGTGTATGGGCGACTGGTCGGCGGTCATCGCATGATTGCGTTGGATGCCAGCCGACCTTTTGGGATTCGCGCTTTGATTGCCACACTCAAAGCAGGCGGGACTGTGGTGATTTTTCCCCAGGGGACCGGGATCCGTTCGGGTCCCAAACGTCCAGACCAGTCCGGTTTCCAGTGGCTGATGGCAAAAACGAGCGCGCATCTGGTCCACTGCCATATCTGGCACAACAAGAAATGGCCGGTGGTTGGGATTCCGAAGTATGTGGGGGATGCGCAGCGGCTCAAAGCCAAGACGGATGCTGGATGACTGCGGAAAACCGCTCCGCGCCCGTGCCCATTGATCGCGGTGTCCTGCCTCTGGTGGTGGCCCTGAACGCCAATGGACGCTTCAGGACTATCGCGTCCTGCCAAGGGCATCTGCGCCGTTCGCAGCCGCCGTATGTCATGTTCGCCGGTAGTCTGGATGCGGCGCGGGACCTGGAGGACGTGTTGCGTCAGGCGTGGGCGATGGGGGTTTTGCATTATGAATGGGAAGTGGCGGGCAGCTTTGACGGTTTTCATCGACTGGTATTTTTCCTCCAGCTTTTTGCCCTGCAGAGCGACACATATCGACCCAGGCTTTCTTCGCACAAGATTCAGGCGGACTTGCAATCACTCGTAGGGGTGGTGAAGCGTGTTCCAGAACGCGCCGATGGCACCGTGCCGCAGGTTCCACCACAAGAAAACCAGTCCGCCGACCCCAAAGGCGAGGCCAACCAGGATTCGGAGAAGGCGTTTGCGTCTTTGGCGGAAATGCTCGCGAACGGCCCCAGGACCTGGGGTGTGCCCACAATAAGGACACACCTTAGCCGTCTCCGAAATTGGCTTCTTGCATTCGACACACGCTACAAGCCCCATGGGATTCCCTATTCTTTGCAAGCGACAATCCGCTCCGAAGATTTGATCGCTCTGTCTGCCTGGTGTCAATCCATTCAAACGCATGATCCGCTGGGAATGCGTGAAAACGTCAGCGCACTGACTTGTCTGGGTTATGCCGGAGCCGATGGATGGCCTCCGCTATGTTCCGTATATCAGCGTTGGTTTCTTTTTCGTAGTACCCCTCTTGCCATGGTTCAAGTCGCAGCGAATGTGCGCCGCCTGATGTGGGCCGAGCCTTCGCCGCTTCTGGGCAGTTGGGACGCCTCTCTGCGCTTCGACGCGAGTCTTCGGGAGATCTTGGTTATCTGGGGTCATTCGCCGTGGGATGCGGAAACCCCCGATGCGCTGGATAGGGACACGGTGCTGGTAGCGAAAGCGGAAAAGTCTTCTGGATGAAATGCCGCGCAAATTTCAGTCACTTTGCCCATGTTATTCTTTTATCTATATGGTTTTGCTAAGGAAAACGTATGTCTTACCCAAAAACATCTAAACTGCCCGTCGTACCGAAAGCCGGAAACAGTATTCGGCGCCGAATCGGACACATGCTGGCCGGCTTTGGCTTTCAAGATGCTCCTGACTGGCCGGAAGCCCATCCTGTTGACCTGGAGGCTTTGCAGCTGGTCGAGTTGTCTCTGAACATTGAGGCGGAGTTTGACGTGGACTTTAGGGACGACCTGATTCCACCACATCCCAATCTGGGGGATTTTGTGGATATGGTGGAGGCGGCGTTACGGCAAACTACCGTGGACCGGCAGGATAAGCGGCGAGATATGCGCAGTTATTAGTTTCTGAATATGGCTTGTGCTCGCTGCCCAATATATCCCAGGCTGCACGGTTTTGATTTTAGCGCGCAAAGTTTCAAAGCAGACTCCTCCACCCAAACGGTGCCACGGACGGGCTGGGCAAGCTCAGGCTTTTAATACGACCATTTCCTAAAGGAACCAACAAGTGATTCCCCGTTTGTGTCGGTGACCCCGCATATTGATGGCCCAGAGAGGCGCCCATGGCGTTTTTGCCGTTACTGGTGAGAGGATCGGTAAAGTGGCTTCCGGCATAAAATTGTGGCTGACCAAATGACCTCCCCTGCAAGTAATTCAGTATCATGAGATAGCTCTGACCCGAACCCCCGCAAGTGGCGACATTGGGCGCGTATATCGAAAAAATCAACCGGTTGAGATTCAGATCAAGATGCGTGATGACCCGCAATCCCACGGGTAATCCACTGCCTGTCAATGGCATGTACCATCCATCTTGATCCGCCCAGTCGATATCGGTTGCCTGATTACTGGAGGCCACGATGATGTTCTGTCCAGAAGCGGTTGTGGCCCCCATGATTCCGCGTTTCTGTAATTGGCTTTGGGTGATCGTCTTGCCCGTTCCGGTATCCAGAATGCCATAAACGGATTGCACATTGGTGTTGGTCAGATTTTGTGTAGTGAGTAATTCCCCTGTCCCGAAAAAGACCATATTCCCGGCGGGCGCGCCCGATGGTGCGGGAGTCACCAGGGGTTGCGTCGTGATCGGTGCGGGAACTACCGTGCCGCTGCTGTTGGTCGTCGTGGCGTGGTACAGCACGGAAACCGTGGGCGGGGTACCCGTTCCACTATCGGAAGCGGGGTTGGTACCCTGCGAAGGGTTCAAAAGTTGTTGCAGATTGATGCGCCACAAATTCCCCTGCAGATCGCCGACATAGACGGTACTGGCGATCAATCCGGAGCCATTGGTGGCGAGGGCGGGTGTAGAAAGTCCGTCTGGATAGCGTGTATTGCAATCCTGCGCCGCTTCATCGGCAGGGATACTGGCACATAAGTTCACGGATTGAATGAGGTCGCCCGTTGCCGCATTGACAATGAATAAGTAAGGATACCCGGCGGGACTGTTATATCCCGACCCAAAAAGGGCGACCCAGGTGGGGGTGCCGTTGACATCCACTTCAGTGATCTGTGGCTGGCTGTATGTGTCACCCAAATCGGGGCTGGTAAAGTTCCACAACACATCGCTGGCCGTGAAGGCCGTCGGGTTGGTGACATTGAGGGCATAAATGCTCTGTCCGCCGCTATCCAACCCGCCCGCCAGCACGCTTTCCCATTGTCCGCTACTGGTCTGGATGCTGGCTTCACTGGGACTGCCATTGACATAAAATTGATGGGTATAACCGATTTGTGGCAGGGCCGAGAGCCGCGCATAAATGCCGCCACTCGGTACAAAACTGAATACCGGCGTACCCGTATCCGCGTTAAAGCCGTAGAGCATCCCACCATTCGCACCCACATACACCATTGGGGTACGACCCGCATGATCGGTGGCAAAAGCCTGGTAAGAAGGGGATAAGTTGCCTGAATCGGGCGCACCGACATACAAGGGCGTGCTATTGACAATATCCGCTAACAGACTGGCCGGACTGCGAAAAATTCCACCGCTGGTATTGCCATTCAGCATCCATTGCATAATCGCCTGTCCATAGGCTGCGGAGCTCCCAAAAACTTGCTGCTGCGCCTCGGGAAGCGCAGTGTAACCGGTTTCCAGTTCGTTTTGTTGCGTCGGGGATAAATCCGCCCAGACGAAGGGCTCCCCTAGCCCATTACCGTTACTGGTTCCCGTGCTGGAAGCGCTGGGATTCCAGGTGAAGACGTTCGGCGTAGCCCCATTCTGTAAGCTGTTTGCCGTTAACGTGCCGGCAGGCAGACTACCGGAGGCCTGCCATTGAACCGTCGGTGAGGCTGATCCGCTCAAAATACTGCTGAGGCTTTCTGCCTTGAGGTTGCCTGTCCATAATTTGGTGATATAACTGGCTTGATAGACCAGATTGGCTCCGGTTTCACTGGATGAATTCAACGATACGCCGGTAGTGCTTTGCTGTGCTTCAATGGCTTGCAGAATGGTGGTTAAAGCCTGCGACAAGGCGGCTGGTGTCTTGGCTGGAATGTAATCCTGTGTGCCGCCCGCTACGGCCATGGCTTTCAAGGTGGCGGCTGCGGCGGGATCCTTGCTGGGGTCAACGCCTGCCCCCAGACCTACCACGTAGGTTTTTATGCCCTGATTGGCCAGATCGGTGATGGCCGTGATCGTGTCCGTCAACGCATGGTCATTGGTGGATTTGACCGAGCCATTCTTATGGAAAGTCGCCGTGACGCCATATCCTGCTGCCGCTGCACTGCCTAAAGGCGGCCATAAGGTCCCATTGATGCCCACGGTGGGGAGTCCGTCGGTGACCAGGATGACATATTTTTTCCCATTACAGCTGCTGACGGGCAATGTGGGGTAGCGGTTGCCGTTCGAGCCTAGGGAGACGCCGGTCAAATAATCATAGGCACTTTGCAAGGTGCCCGCCATGGTCGCATTCACGGCATCCGCTTTGATTTCCCCCGAAGCGGGATTATTGGTTTCTGGTGCCAGTGCGGTCGCAAAATCGCTGGCATCGGCATTTGAGGTCGCTATGGGCACGACCAGATGGCCCGCATTGGTGACATTGTTGTCGTACCCGAATCCTCTTTCGGAGTACCACACCTGCGGGGAATAGGGGACATAACCGGCATTGGTCGGACTGGTGGAGAAACCACCGTAACCGCTGGTACTGCTGCTGTAACTCTCGGAAATGTTCCCGTTATTGTAATCCTGCAGGTTATAGCTCGTGTAGGGATCGGCTGGAGAGGGTCCGTTATAGGTGATGAAATTGGTAGATAGTCCACCAGACGCATACAACACATCATTGATGTCGGGCGCATCGCTACTCGCCTGAATATACAGGTAGGGATCGGAAAAGCTGCCACTGACCCCCTGATTTTCAAAAAACGTGTGAATTTGGCCGCACGCGTTGGTGCTTTGGGTGTTAGCGTAATAGCAGGGATTCGGCAAGGCCTCCAGGCCATTGGGTGCGGTGCTGCTGTCGCCAAACGTAAACCCATCGGGTCCGCTCATGTCATAGACCCAAGTGGTATAAAGGCTGGGCGTGCCTTGCACCCCATAATCCATGAGCCCGAAGTCCATGACCCCGTTCCATTGGCGATATGCCTGTTCAATGGCGGCCTTTGCCACATTCAAACGACTGGGTGAGTTATCCACCAGAGTGCCATTGCTATCGGATGTGTACGGTTCACGGGTTCCGGGAGATCCGCCTGTGACCGGCGGTACAAAGCCACTGGGTACCGTAAAATCGGAAGGACTGGAGGTGTGTGCATTGACGGATTTTGTGGTGGTATTTTGGCATCCCCACCAGCCGTCGGGTTCTGTGCAGACAGAAGTGCTCACGGTACCCGAACCCGTCATGATGGCCCCCGCCAGATTCCCGTCCATGGATTGGGAATTGTCCAGCACAAACAGAATTTGCGGTGCGCCATACTGCACACTGATGAGCGGGATGGTGGCGAGGGGGAGCGTAGGGAAAGGGGAAGTGGATGCGCTGGCCCAGGTGGCGCTCAGGAGCCATAATACAGTCCCTAGCATCATTATCAGCACGTTTCTTTGACTGGACAGGCATTGCATAGGACGCTCCGGACTATCTCGGTTGAGGAATCTTGAAAAGGGTTTGTGTAACCGCAGAAATGCCCGCATTGGGATGGTTGGGGTCATTGGTGGCCAGTGCGGTTATCCGGTAATAGTAACAACGGCAAATATTGGTCGGCGCCTTATCGCTGGAGCATCCGGATACCGTACATAAACCGCTGCCATAGTATTCCATGATCCACTTGACGGTAGCGCCCGGTAAGCTGGAGGCCAGCGGCGTGACTACCTGACTACTCACGGTGGCTGCGGTGTCCCAGATAGGAGACGACGCAGCAACTTGACTGGCCGAAAACGGCGTCGAACAGTCGATCCCTCCGTTACTGCAGGATTGATTGTAAAAGTAGCTCGGTTTTGTGGCGGGTATGCCCGGGGGAAAGGTAATGTGGGTATTCCCCCACTGAATCGCGTCCTGCACGGCTAATGAGCTCAGCTGGTTGGCGGTATCCCGCGCGGATTGTTGGAAGGTCATGCGCGCAGAGCTTCCCCCATACGCTATCGCCAAATAGCCCAAAAAAGACAGAATGAGCAGGACAATGATGGTCATCAAAAGGACTTGACCAGATTCGTTCGGGGAATGGACACGCATGCTGGTTCTCCTGTTACCAAATCTGATTCATGACGGGCACCGTGGCGCGCATGACATTTATCGGCTGATGGGTCGTGCCTGCCGGTGGACGGTAATACAGGGCCGGTAACGCGTGACCGGTGATGCTTTCGTCAGCTGGTATCGCGGGGAAAAGCGGAATCTTCGTGGGCGCTACAATGCTGGCGATTTTTATCCGGCTGCTGGCGACCAGTGCAATGCTGGCGGTGCGAATATCCTGGGCGTACTGCGGCGCGTAATACCCATACCGGGTGACGGTTTTGCCGCCAGAGGGGTTATAGCCAAACAGGATTTGCATATCATCAATATGGTGCGCGAATAGGGATGGCTGACCGCTATTGGTGCTGATTTGCAGGGTTCCCGGTTGCGCAGCCGTTCTCGCCGTGACGGAAAAAGTGGTGGTGGTCAAGGCAGGTTTACCCATGACATAAACAGCGGCATCTTCCATCTCCGCCGACGTCAGGTTCGGCAGTAAGGTCGATAAGGTGCCGCCCCCGTTTTTGCCCGTACTATAGGGTACCGTGCAGGACCCTTGACCGTTCAGGACGGGCGCGCTGGTGGCCGTGATCAGGGCGCATTGATTTTGCGGAAAAGCCGCAATCAGGGTATTGCCGCCCTGAATCATGCTGGGACAGGTTGCCTGATTGCCCGAAGTATTGGCGCTGATATGGAAGGATGCGCTTGCCGGTTGGGGGCCTTGCACCATTTGTCCGACCGGTATGCCGGCATAATCCGAACGGCTCCGGATGATGGTCAGTGAAACGGGTGGTGGTGTACTGCTGGTGGGGGTACCGCTGGGTGATACGGTAATGGCAGAAACTGCGCGGACAGACCCTTGTTCATAGGCGCTTAAGTTTTGACAACCAATATCGCTGAAACCGTAGCCCGCATTAGTCAGATAACTGGAGATCACCTGCAAGGCATAGCGATCACTGTTCACGATATTGTCCGTTGTCTGGTCCTGTAAAAAGTTCCATTCCCCGAAAATAAACCCTTCGGAAACAGCCAGGGCAATGATGGATGCAATCGCTAAAGTCACGAGCAACTCAATCAGGGTTAATCCCTGTTCCTGCGAATTCTGGTCACGGTTCAACAAGGTATTCACTGCCTGTATGAGTTTGTGTGCCGGAAATGCTGGACCATGTGACCGTCACCGTTGCCGTGCAAGGGAGTTGGGTGCAAGCATTCCCGGCTGCATTACGGATCTCAACGGAGCCTTTACCGTCAGGCAGCGTTTTTTGTAATTGATTGGCCCAGCGAGACACGTCCAGAGCGGGGATACCCGATGTGGGCCATGTGGAAGGGGTGGATGTCTTAACCGCGTTGAATTCGCGGACACTCTGGTTTCCAGCGCCCCAAAGTTCTGCCAGCATAGCACTGGTAATCAATGCTGCACGGCTATTGATGGCGGATTGACGCACATATTGGGCCGCATTGATTTGCATATAGCCGATTGCCAGAAATCCTATCGACAGAATCACCATCGCAATCAGCACTTCGATTAGGGTCATGCCGCTTTCCGGGTAAATCGGCTCTTTGGGATGGGTGGACATAATTGGCATATGCATAGGGCGTCACTCCGCCATCTGTAGGTGACGAAAAGCGGCATAAGCCAGCGCGGATGATCCGATGAATGCGACCATCATCCATAACACTGCTAAGGGGTTCATCACCCCTTTTCCGCCATGCAAGACGTGCTGTAGCAAAAACGGAATGGGAAACATCGCTGTAGCCGCCCAGGCAGAAACAGCGCAGGACAGAGAAAACATGGCATCCCAGAGGGATTCCGTGAGGCGGTGTCGCCACAAAAATATCCCGCTCAGGACCAGGAGCGCTCCGGTGATTTCGATGATCTGTATCAGGCTGTCAGTCATAGCAGCGAACCCTTTGCAGGGTGCCAGCCCTTTGCAGGGAGCAAACCCCTTGCAGGGCGCCAACCATGGACGCAACCGTTAAAGGAGCGTCTTCTTTTACGGTGCTGGACGATTTGAGGGTAGCGGGCGCATTTTCTGTCGTGCCCTCAAACATCTCCCGACTCCATAAATAATCGACCGTGATAAGGACCTGCAGCAGGCCAATGGTCAGGATTTCCAGCAAAATGCCAGTCATGGTGTGTCCCAACAGGGGTAAAAGCACCAGCGATAAGCTGCCCACCAATGGGCCAATCAGAATATTGAGACATAACAGGGCGATGGTGATTTTTCGGTTGAGAAAAGCGCCCTGAAAGGCGGTGTATAGATGCATGCGTAGTGCGTGGCCCAGCAGCAAGGTCAGGAACAGAAGTGGGCCACTGACCGGACTGGCCAGCAGACTGGCCCAACCGACACCGGAGAAGAGGGCATTGCCCAACCAGGGCAACAGGTTTTGGGTCAATTGCTGTAGCGGCGATAAAACGGCAGCGGTATGCGCAACGTTTGCGCCAGCGTGGACCACATCGCTACTCAGAAACAGGAGCAGTACGATGAAAAACAGAAAAACAAAAGCGTCGCGGGTCAGATACGCAATGTCTTTGAGATTACCCTGGAATAAGGTCCAGATCGTTGCCCAATCTCCCCGGCCACCCTGGTCCAGCGCCCGCAACTCCACAAAAAACAGGGCAGACAGGGGGATTTCCAGGAGCAGAGGAACCCCTAAAATGCGCCGCGGTACCAGCGCCGACACCCCAAAAATCACGAGGGCATTGAGCAGGAGCAGCCCGGGACGGCGTTGCCATAGATCGCGACCATTCCGCGTCCAACGCCGCAGGCATCCAGGCTCTATTTTTCTGGGACGCAATATGCCCGCCATCAGGACACCCCCGAACCGTGCAGGATGGCCTTCCCCATATCCAGCATGGGCAGAAACATGGCGATGACCAGGGTACCGACAATGCCCCCGAGCATGATCATGATAAAGGGTTCTAAAAGGGTGGACATACGCGCCACCATTTCTTCCACTTCTCTGGCGTAATGTTCTCCGGTTTTCCTCGCCATGAGTTCCACATTGCCGGAAGACTCGCCGATGGAGAGCATACGGACGGAAAGATCCGGTAAATAGGTTTCTTTCAGTCCATCCGCAATCCGACCGCCAGCGAGTACACTTTCGCGCGCTTTGGCGACCCCGGCATCAATGACCGTGTTACCAGAAACTTTCGCCAGGGTGTTCATGGACTCCTGGATAGGGACTCCGGCGGAATACAGTAAGGCCAGGGTCTGCATGAAGCGGGCCGTGGCGCCGTACAACAGCAGTTTGCCAATCACCGGTATATGCAGGGTGATGCGGTCTACCTGCCAGCGGACCTTGTACGAACGCCGGTAGGCCCAGATGAGCGCGGCAATCAATAACGCCGGAACAAATATGAGGAAAACGACATGATCCTTCAGCCAGTAGGAGAGATTGACGACGATTTGGGTGAGGGCGGGTAATTGGGCATTGAAGCTGTGAAACAGTTTGGCGAAGACCGGAATGACCTTCACCATCAGGATGATGACGACCACAATCATGACCGCCACCGTAATGCCTGGATACATTAATGCGGAACGGATTTTTTTCTTGAGGCTGTAATCTTTTTCCCGGTACTCGGCGATGTTCCGTAATACCGTATCCAATACACCGCCTTGTTCGCCGGCGCGTACCAAGGCGACGCTGGTTGCATCAAAGAATTTTGGGAACAGGGCCAGGGCATCGGAAAGCTGGTTGCCTTCCTGCAGATTGCGCATCATTTTTTGAATCATGCTGCGCATGGCCGTTTTTTTGGCGGTCAAGCGGAGCATTTGCATAGATTCTACAAGGCTGACGCCGGCATTTTGCAAAGTGGATAATTGTTGGAGAAACCCTACGATATCGGCAGATTTGATACCGCCGAGCAGGGATTCTTTCTGCTTGGTGAGGGTGAGGTAGCGGTCTCTGAACCCGCGTTGGCGTAAAGCCACCTTGGCAGTCGTCACCGAAACCGCTTCAATTTCACCACTCTGCACCGCCCCTTTTTTCTCGGGGTCTTTATAGGTCCAAAGGAACACGGATTTTTTGGGTGCTTTGCCAATTTGGGGGTCATTGTCCTTGGATGATCTGACGGTAGCCATGCCATGTCCTTATGGGTCAAAGTGCAGAATGCGGTTCTTCGGGGTTGGTCTCTCTCTGGGGCTCCGAAGAAAACAGGCCTTCCCGCCGTCCTAATGCGCCCAATCCTTTTAACAACACAGCGAGGGTTAACGCGGTGATAGGCCCGATAAACAGCCCGTCATGGAATCCGGCACCGCCCACGCCAAACCAGTAAGTGCCTGCCCAGTGCCCCTGCTGGCCCGCTGCAAACACGTCATCGATCAGCATGCCAAAAAAGGTCAGGGGATAGGTCAGCAGGACCGGAAACTCGCCATCGAGCAGGGCCAGCATGGGCCAGAAAATGAGACCGGCATCAAAAAAATGGTATCCGATCTGGGTCCAATAACCGCTGTAATGGCCGATAACCACGCAGGTCAGGAAAAATCCACTGAGGATAGGCAGATTCAGGGATATGGGGGATGACTGTCTTGTGGTCCGGTATATCCAGAGCCACTTCGGTAGATATGTCCACACTCTTTGCTGGAATCTCTCGGCGCCCGAAAAAATCCACCAAAGAATGAGCAGGCTCACCGCAAAGGGAATGCCTGCCCCGTAAAGGCCTGGACCGTCGAGATACACGACCAATGGCTGTTCCTGAAAGACCAGCCATAGATAATGCACCGTACTCCAGAAGGCCCAGGGGTTCATTGGGAGAAATTAGCTGCCGCTAGTGGTGCTGGTACTGGTGCTGCTCGATGCGCTGCTGCCGTTGTAGGACACTGAACCATTGGCCGTTATCTTGGCTGTACCTGCACCGCCCGTGAATCCGGTCGTGCCGGTCTGGGAGTTCAGCATGCTGTCCAAGTCTTTCTGGACGCCGGTGGATTTCGGTGCCCCCAGTGTTACGGTCACATCACCCGTACTGGATGAAATGGTTGTGGCCGAAACCTTCAGCGTCGCTCCGTCCGTGCCCGGCAAGGTCGTTGCCGTTGTGCTGTAATTTGGTAGGGTGGCACTGACACCCGTCTGGGCCTGCGCCTGGGCAGAGGCTACTGAAGTCACCGCTTGATGGAAGTCCGTGGCTGCCGTAGTGGCTTCTGCCGTGCGGACATACGCGGCATATTGCGGAATCGCAATGGCCGCCAGAATGCCGATAATGGCAATGACAATCATCAGTTCGATGAGGGTGAAACCTTGCTCGACGAGGCCTTTTTCAGCCGTCGAATCCTGGTCCATAGAGGCGCTGGCCAGCGCCTGATTATTCAATATATCCATTTTGGAATCCTCGAGGATAGATAAAACGAGGGAATAGATTGCGGCTTTTGCGCAGGAGTTAGGTCTGGAATAAACGGGTTTTTTCGCGTTTATTTATTTTTGATGGGGTTCATGGAGGGCAAAACCGATCAAGAGATCAAATTGATCCCGGCCGGATGCAGACGTTTCATGCATCCAGTCACGCGATAGTGCGGAGAAGAACGCACTAGGCTGCGGGATATTTGCTCTGCCTTTTAGAAAGAACGCGAAAAAAGCCGTTTTATCCAGCCGTTTCCGGATCAAAAAAGAAATAGCCTACCCATATTCTTGGACTGAGGGTATGACGTGGACAAAACCGATCCTTTTTTGCGTGCATTCTTCTGGGTGCCTGTTTTGCTGGCATCGTTTTTTTACTCCGGGGAAGCCCTTGCGGGACCGGATACTGCATCACCAGCTTCGGTGTCTGTTTTTGCCACTTATGGCGAAAAAGCCGATTTGCCTTTCCGCGCGGGCTTTGGATTGGCTGCTGCCTATCACTTCAGCCGACGCGCCGTGTTATCCGCCAGTTATCATTACCAGTCTGGTTACGGAAAACGAACCGGTTATGCCTACCTGGATAACCTTCCCGTCTTGCAAAATGTCCTCAATGTCCGTGCAGGATATACGGTGTACCGCAATGGTTGGATGGCTGTGACGCCTTTTGCGGCCTACAACTACCTGGCCTATGGGGATCTGCACAACAACGCGGCCGGGATCGGTTTTAACGTCCTGCTTAAGCCTTGTTCCTGGTTAAGACTCAAAGGCCAGGCGGAGGCCTTGGCCGGGTTTGACGGGAATATTGCCGGGCGCAATTTAACGAGGCCCGCCAATCTCTACCAGTTCAAAGGGACAGCTGAGGTGCCGGTTGGTTGGAAAACCGATGTGTTTTCTGCGGTGGAATTTTCACGCTACATCGGTGAAAGCAACACCCTGACCGGTTACACCGCTTATTTCGGGGTAACCCGGCATTTTGCGTTTTGAAAACGCGCGAAATCTCTGTGTTAAATTAGATAGAGCAATTTTGTCAGTCACAATATCCCCTACGCGAGCAGGGGTGAATGTTGGTTTTGTTAATTTTAACCAGCCATTGGAGGCGTTATGGAACGTAATAGTCGTGTTTCGACTTCCATCAAGATTTTTTTAATTTTTGTGGCAGCTTATCTCGCGCTTACAGCTTGGTTTATTATTCATCTAAATGAACAGGATCACATGGATGAACAACGGGCCGCCCAAGCAAAAGCCTATCTCGCCAAAGATCCGATTTTCCCGTCATTGAGCGCCTTGTCACATTTTGTGAAAACACATTTTGGAGAAGACTCAAACCGCGCCAGTCACTTCATCTACCGACTCAATATCTACGGGAAAACGGAGTGCGTACAAGCCATCTGGCATACGGGATTTTTATCGGTGGATCATTATGCGTATCGGTTGTTTTCTTGTGGTGGAAATTAAAATGACTATTTTTGATGACATCTTTGTTTGCCCTGTGCGAGCAGGGATGTCTCTCTTTGACCCAGTTTGCATTAACCATTCCAGAACCTCATACAAGGCGTAACCCTGATACAGGCAGTCGTGTCAGTCGGTACTTTTGTTATTCAAAACTTCTGGGGTAACCATGTAGAATGCAGGGCAGGGCGCATTGATGGTGGTTAGTGCCATCCAAACATTCTTGACGGCCATGGCAAAAATCCTCAGCAGAGGTTATTCCAGCGATGGTCCTGCAACATCAGGAATCACCACCGCCTGGCTATTGAAGGGGATATGATTATTTCCTATAATGTTTCATGTAACCTAGAAAGGAGGCGGTTTGTGACCACTGTACATGCGAATACGCGCGTTAAAAAGCATCGGGACGCCTTACGTGCCGCAGGTTTACGGCCTATTCAAATTTGGGTACCAGATACCCGCCGTCCAGGATTTGTAGAAGAATGTCGTCGTCAGTGCCTGGTCTTGCGAAATGACCCGCAGGAAAAGGAGATCATGAATTGGCTTGAAGCAGCAGCGGATACGGATGGGTGGGTGTGAAAAGAGGTGCGGTAGTCGTTGTTGCTTTGCATGGCGACTATGGTAAGCCCCGCCCCGCGCTCGTTGTCCAATCCGAAGCCTTTTCAGCATTGTCTTCCGTGACGGTTCTCCCGATTACCAGTGACCTCAGAGACGCGCCACTTTACCGCATTAATGTTGAGGCATCTCCTGAAACCGGTTTGCACAAGCCCTCACAAATCATGGTGGATAAGTCGCAAACGGTCCCTCGTGAAAAAATAGGCCAGGTAGTTGGATATCTGGATTACAGGAAAATGGTTGCGGTGAATCGGGCGATGGCGCTGTTTCTTGGTTTTGCCTAAATTTAAGAATAGATATCCGACTTGCGTAGCAATCATCCTGAAGAGCGCGGGATCAATTTGATCTCTTGATCGTTTTTATCCCTTCAGTAGCATCCTCAAAATTAAATAAACGCGAATTTTCGGCCTTTTTAAAAAAATACGGCCCAACCCGGCAGCCTATCATGGGGCTTATTTCGATTTTTAGGGCAGCCTCCCATGATCTCTATCCAAAAGCGGTTTGTTGCGACCCTCGCGTTCTCACTCCTGCTGGCGCCCTGGTGTGCTGAGGCAGCCCCATCCCCATTTTCTTTGTTCGGCGGGGTAGGGACTACTGGGGTTTATGTCGGTGGACAGTACCGGGAATCGCCGGATTTCACTACCCAGGCACAGATGAGTGGGCTCATGCTGGATCCGGGATTTTCGTCGGGCGGTGAACGGTACCATTTGGGCGTGCGTCTGTTAAATGGCCTGATTTCCCAGCAATGGTATCCGTGGCAGCAGGGCATTTATCTCTCCGCAGGGATTTTTCTCAACGGCAACCGTCTGTCTTTACAGCCATCCTCTGCCAACGGCGGTCACTACACGCTCGCCACGCCTGCCAAGGTTACTTTTCGTCCCATTTCTCCCTACCTGGGGGTGGGCTATTCACAGCGATTTTCCCGTCATTCGCATTGGTCTTTTAACGTGTCTGCGGGCGCGGCTTATCAAGGATCTCCAACTATTCGTGTGACCCACGGTATAGGGCCACATCCACAATGGGAACAACATGCGTATGCTTCAGAGGTGTCCAATCTGCGCCAATCCTTGGGCGGCTTCCGCTGGTATCCCGTTGTAGAAATAAACGTGAGGTATCGCTGGTGATACTAAAACCCCCATTACTCGGTCTGGATATGCGCGCGGATGCGGTCAGCATGGTTTCCCTGTCAAAACGCAAGCAGCAATTTTGCCTGGACTATGTGGACCGGGAAGTTTTGCCGTCTCGCGCCGAATCCGAGAATGCCCCTGCACCGGAAGCAGAGACCTTATCCGAAGCGATTCGTACCATGCTGGCCCGGTCCAAAATGCGCAGCAAGTCTGTAGCGACCGCATTGCCCGCTGAAAAAACCATAGTCAAAGTCATTACCCTGCCAGAGAGCATGAGCACGCAGGAAATTGACGAACAGATTCATTTTCAGGGCAATCAGTATATTCCTTTCAGTATGGATGCCGTGCATTTTGATTTTTCCATTCTGCCGGGTGCCGCACGTCCCGGATATCAGGATGTTTTGCTGGTGGCGTGCAAAAAAGAATCTCTGGAAGAGCACGTAGCCATCCTGGAAGAGGCGGGGTTGAAACCCAAAATTGTCGATACCCGTACCTTTGCCCTCTGGTTTTTATACACGCATCTCAAGAACCGGCATCTTCTGGGAAATGCGATAGCGGAAGAGAAGGATAAGGGGGTGGTCCTTATCGAAACAGGCTATGCGAACTTCCATCTGTATGTATTCGAGAATGGCCGTCCGGTCTATGAAAAAGAGCACCGCTTTGGGTATCGGGAACTGTTAAAGACCCTCCAGTCACATTATGCACTCGGCCCGGATGATGTCTTGCGCATGGCGCGGTTCGGCGGATTGCCGTCCGAATATGAACCGGAAATCCTCGCCCCATTCACGCAAAAAGCCAGCGCCGAAATGCCTTTTGCACTGGATTTTTTTCAGAACAGCATGCCCGATGTACCCATCACGTTGGTCTGCCTGTTTGGAGAATGGATTGGTTTGCCGCCGGAAGCGGCGCGGCAACCCGAAGCCTCCCCCCGATCCGGACTGGCGGATTTGAGCCGCGTTCTGCAACAAAAGCTTGCTTTTCCGGTTTTGGCACCCGATCCCTTTGCCGGCATGGATATCTCCTCGCATGTCCACACCCGTTTTCTGGATGCCGACCGCTCGGCGTTTGCCGTGGCCTGTGGCCTGGCTTTACGGAGATTCTATGCATGACCTGATCCGCATTAATTTATTGCCCTACCGGGAAGCCTTGCGCGCGGAGAAAAATCGTCAGGCGGTCGTGGTCCTGGTCGGTATCCTGCTGATAGCCGCCATGATTTATTATGGCATTTTCCAGATTTTCAGTGCGCAAGTAGCCGCCAAAGATCAGCAGATCCAATATCTGCAGACGGTCAGCCGGCAATTAAAAGCGGAAATGACCACTATTGTGGACCTGCGCAAAAAACGTGCGGCACTCATTGCCCGTGAGGGTTTGATTGCGCATCTGCAGGACCAGCGCAATCAGGCCGTCCAGGTGTTCAATGAAATGGTCCAACTGACCCCGCCCGGCGTTTTCCTGACCACGCTACGGACTTCCCAACAAGGCCTTACGGTGAATGGCTATGCCGAAGGCAATGCCGATGTGGCGGCATTCATGCGTCATATACAGAAATCCGCTGTTTTCTCTCATCCCGTTTTAAACATCATCAGTCGGTTCCAGTTAGGGCATGAACCGGTCAACCGTTTCACCCTGCATATGCGCTGGCGAAGCCCCTCTATTACCGGAAAAAAAGGACTATAAGCCATGACCCTAGACGATATCCGGCATCTTCAATGGGAAGATATTCTCCAGTGGCCTATCCAAACCAAGGCGATAGCCCTGGCTGTACTGATTGCGGTAATGGGTGTGGTGTTTTGGCTGGAATTTGTCCTGCCCGAAATGCACCAGATACATGACCTGACGGTCCAGACGCAGCACCTGAAAACCCAAATTCGTCAGGAACAGCGTGTGGCGCTGGTGTTGCCCGCCTATCAGGCGCAAATAAAGGTCATGGATCACCGTTTTCAACGGTTTCTGACACAGCTTCCCGATCGGACACAAATCCCCTCGCTGTTAGACAACATCACTTTGGCGGGACGCAGCCGGGGTCTGAATTTTGAGTTGTTTCAGCCGCTTCACCGCATCAATCAGCGTTTCTACCAGGAAATTCCGGTCAAGCTCACCGTAACCGGCACCTATGGACAGTTGGGCCGCTTTGTGGCGGCGGTAAACGCCCTGTCACGCATCGTCGTTTTCCATGACCTGGACATTACGCGGGTTCCCTATACGGGAAAATCCCTGGCGGCGCGGGCGTTATCCAAACAAAAGCTGACCATGCAATGCACTGCAACGACTTATCGGTATTTGAAGCACAAAGGGAACACGAAAAATGGATAAACGGGGCACCGCTGTTTATGTATGGATACCTACCGCGCTGGTATGGGCGAGTGTGTGTCTCTTGTCGGGTTGTTCCCAGCAAACGGAAACCATGCAGTCCCTGCATCAATTTGTGCAGCATGTGCCGAAAACCACCGTGTCGATTCCACCTTTGCCAAAGACACCCCTCTGGAAACCCTTGGCGTATCAAAATCCGGCGCATCTGGATCCGTTTACCAGTTTTTCCGAAGCGTTGCTCCGGGCAGAAGCGGAGCAGAAGGGGGTTCATCCCGCGCCCATGCAGCATGGCCCTGTTCAGCCCCTGGAAAAGTACCCCCTGTCCAGTCTGCATCTCACCGGCATGGTGCGTACCCTTAGCAGGGTGCAACCCGCCCAGGGCCACTTGTGGGCGATTTTGCAAACTCCTAAACATCGGGTCTATCGCGCCACATTGGGCAGTGCGGTAGGGACCCACGATGGCCGGATAACGGCTATGCATCATCAAAACGGCCATTCCATCATCACGGTCACGCAATATGTGCGCAATATTTTCGGGAAGTACCAGCGCCGGGTCACGGTTCTGCGCATGCAGGGCGGTGGATAAGTGCGGATGGCGCCTTATAAGGAGTTTTTGAGCATGATTAATCCAGTATCCCGTTCTGTTCTACCCAACTCGTGCTGTCTATCTGGTCGCCGTCTCTCTGTCGCTGTGTTGGGCGCTTTGTTGTGCTTCGGTACCGGTTCCGCCTGGGCGCAGACCGATCTGCGCAGCGTGACGCCCACGCATGATGCACAGGGTACGGCTTTCCTGATTCACGGAAATGCCCGGCCTGCCTACAATGTGCAGGTCCTGAATGGCGGGTATCTCGTGAAAATCGATTTTAAGGACGCGCATTTTTCGCCTTCCCTGGGTACAGTCATGGGGCATGGCGTCGTCGAAAATGTGCTGGCCGAAAATCATGGCCACAATGCCCGTCTGGACCTGCTGTTAAAATCCCCGGAACCGATTAGGGTGGAACCGGTGATGGGCGGGTATCGGTTGGCGTTTGTCGGTCATACCACACCGCCAGCGGCTCCTGCCCCAATGGCCAGTTCAGGGCCAACGACAGTATCCACTCCTGCGGTTACTACAGGTCCTGTCGCAGCGCCTGCTCCGGTCACGGCTGTCGGGACAGCAATTAATAACCTGCATTTCCATCGCGGCAAACAGGGCGGCGGCATTCTGGCCTTATCCCTTTCCGGTCCCCAGCCGGCGATGAATGTCACCCGGGAAGCTGGTCATCTCATTGTGATCCTCAAGCATACGGCCGTGCCTGCCAGCTACCGGCATCTTTTTGGTGTCACCCAATTCGGCACCCCCGTACAATCGGTGGAAGTCTATCCGCTGGGTCGGAACACCCGTCTGGTCTTCACCGTGCATGGACCCTATACCTACTCGGCCTATCAGTTGGGGCACCAGACCCGTATTGTCGTGCGACACAAAACCGCAGAATCTGTCCAAAACCCCGAAGACAGCCCGCGCCTGAGCATGGATTTTCAGGATATTAGCGTGCGCGATGTGCTGCAGGTCATTGCCGATTTCACCCATCAGAATATCGTGGTTTCCAATAATGTTACCGGCAACCTGACCATCCGCCTGAAAAACGAACCCTGGAAAGAGGCTTTTAAGGTCATTCTTGAGTCGCAGGGATTGGCCGTCAAACCTATCGGCAATATTCTTTGGGTGGCGCCAGCCAATCAGATTGCCAGCCAGGAAGAAGCGACGCTCAAAACCGAAGCCAGCGAACGCAAAATGGAGCCCCTGGAAACCGAACTGATTCAAATCAAGTATGCCAAAGCGGCCAGCATTGCCGCCTTGCTGAAAGGCTTTGACCAGAATAGTTCTTCTGGACGCACTGGCCAGCCCATGAATCCTTATCAGCAACAGTCTTTAGCGAGCGCCCTGGGCTTGCCTAAATCCAGCATTATCGGCAATTCGCTGTTAGGTCCACGCGGATCCGTAGCTGTGGTTACCCGTACCAACAGTCTGCTGGTGCGGGATACGCCGCAGGACATTGAAAACATCAAAAAACTGATTGCCAAAATCGACAAGCCCGTGCCCCAGGTGCTGATTAAAGCGCGTATTGTCCAGATTACCACCAGTGCGGCCCATTCTCTGGGCGTGAACTGGGGCGGGACATACACTTCGAATGGCGCCGGTGGCATTATCAATCTTTCCGGAACCGGCGCTACGGGTGTCACAGAAACCCAGGGTGGCGCGTACCCCATACAGGGCGGCGGTAGCGCCACATCGGGTACTGGTTTTACCGTTCCCGCGCTCGCCAATCTGAGTGCCTCTGATGCCGGTACGGCCCTGGCCAGTGCTACGCCCGCGTCTTTAGGTTTCGCTTTAGGCACGGCGACGGGTAATCGGATCCTTGATCTGCAACTGCAGGCCTTGCAGGTGGATAATAGGGCAAAAATCATTTCCAGCCCCAAGGTGTTGACTGAAGACAACGAAAAAGCGGTTATTTCCCAGGGGCAGGAAATTCCTTACCAGCAATCTACCAGCAGCGGGGCCACTTCGGTCTCCTTCAAAAAAGCCGAACTGAGCCTGGACGTCACGCCCCACATTGCGCCCAATGGCAAAATCACCCTGAAGGTGGATGCCCAAAATAACCAGCCGGATTATGCCGACGCACTGCCGTCCGGGATTCCCATCACGACCCAGGAAGTCCAAAGCAAATTGCTGGTCAATAACGGTCAGACCGTTGTTATCGGTGGCATCTACACCGATACTTCCACGCATAACCAGTCTGGGGTTCCGGTTTTGAAAAACATCCCCTTGCTGGGATGGCTGTTCAAGAGCGAAGTGCATAGTGTTGCCAAAACCGAATTACTGGTGTTCATCACGCCGGAAGTGATTGGCGGGGTTTCGAACGCAGCAAAGGATGATGTTCTGAGTGGCTGATGCTGCGGTCACGCCGATCAGGAGCCATCCTGTTCTGCGCGGGCTTTCGCAGGATGGGCTATGCGCGCTCGACGAAAATCAGTGGATGGCGGTTGAGCAGGAAGCCCGACTGGCGCATGTGCCGGTATTGTTCCATGCCATCAAGAAAGATCTGATAACTGCGGCCCGTCTGATGGCCTATCTGTCCCGGCGTTACCGGATGCCCATGCTGGATCTGGATGCGGTGCAGCTGGATACGGTTTTGATGGATCGCATCGATAAAAAAATGATGCGCAGTTATCTCGTTCTGCCCTTGTCCAAACGCGGTGAGACGCTGTATCTGGCGATGGCCGACCCGACTGACTTCAAAGCGGTGGAAGATATCAAGTTCAATACCGGTTGGCAGGTGGTGCCGATACTCGTGGAAGCCGACAAGCTGATGCGCGCGGTTCAGCTTATTACAGATGCCGGAACGGGGATTGATGATGTCTTTTTGGAAAAAGCCCCTGATGGGGAAGCCGATGCAGAGGATGAACAGAAGACCTTTGACTTGTCCGTGGGTGACAAAACAGAGGCTGAGGATGCACCCGTTGTGCGTTTTGTCCAGCAACTGCTTTTGGATGCTATTCACAAAGGCGTGTCGGATATCCATTTGGAACCCTACGAAAAGGATTTCCGGGTGCGGTATCGGCTGGATGGTGTTTTAAGTAATGCAGCCAATCCCTCGAAGGATCTCCAGGATGGCGTAACGTCCCGATTGAAAATCATGTGCGGACTGGATGTTTCCGAGCGACGTTTGCCCCAGGATGGGCGTTTGCGGGTGCGGGTGCCGCCGGCTCGGGTCATTGATTTTCGGGTGTCTTTCCTGCCGACCAGTTTCGGGGAAACCATCGTCCTGCGGTTGCTGGATCCGGCCAGTTCCAGGGTACCCATCGAGCAACTGGGTTTTTTCCCGGAACAACGCAAAGCTTTTGAAGAGGCGATCCACCGTCCCTATGGCATGATTCTGGTGACTGGGCCGACCGGCTCCGGTAAAACCACGACACTCTATACCGCATTGAACATGCTCAATACCGGCGACTGTAATATCAGCACGGCGGAGGACCCGGTAGAAATTCCGGTGTATGGAATCAACCAGGTGAATATCAATGAGCGGATTGGCTTGAATTTTGCGGCTGCGCTGCGTTCCTTTTTGCGGCAGGACCCCGATATTATTATGGTCGGTGAGGTCCGCGATCTGGAAACCGCAGAAACGGCTATCAAGGCCGCCCAGACCGGACATTTGGTGCTGGCCACCTTGCACACCAATGATGCACCTCAGAGCTTGACCCGTCTGGAGAACATGGGGATTCCGACCTACAACATTGCCGGCGGGGTGCATCTGGTCCTGGCCCAACGGCTGGCCCGCAAACTGTGCGCACACTGCAAAGAGCCAGTAAAAATTCCCGACCAGGCGTTAGTAGAAGCCGGATTCGCTGTGGAAGCTCTGCCAGGCTGGCACCCCATGGGTCCTGTCGGTTGCGATGAATGCAATAAAACGGGCTATAAAGGGCGCATCGGGCTCTATCAGGTCATGCCCGTCAGCGAAGCGATGCGGGAACTCATCATGCAGGGCGGCACCGCCATCGACCTGGCGCGCCAAGCGGCCCGCGAGGGGGTGCTCACCATGCGACAGACGGGCTTGCGTCGTGTCAAAGAGGGCGTTACCAGTCTGGATGAAGTGTTACGCGTGACGAATTTGTGAGTGATTTGTGCCGCGTTGCCGACTATCGCTTGGTGAGCTTAGCTTATGCTGCGGACATCCTCTGCCTGCAGTCCTTTCGGCCCGCGAACCACAGAGTAAGTAACGCGCTCCCCTTCAGCGAGGGATTTGAAACCCATCCCCTGGATGGCCGAATGATGCACAAATACATCATCCTTCCCGTCATCCTGCACAATGAAACCGAAACCTTTGCTGTCGTTAAACCACTTTACCGTACCTGTTGCCATGATATTGCCTTTGTTTTTTCAATAATAACGCGGAATTAATATTAGTCGATTTCGGAAAAGTTGCAAAGTGTATGCCGGAAAGCGGTTTGTGATTCCCGGGATCAAATTGATCCCGCTGTGTTGGATGATAACGATCTTTTTAAGGGCGCTTTCCAAATAACCGCGTATTTTGGCGCTTTATTTCCCAAAAACAACCACCATCATCGGGTACCCTGAGCCTTTAACGCGATGGTTGGAAATGTTTCATGTTGGATGCTGTGATTGATTATGATTTGGAAGAGGAAATGGCCTGGAGTGTGCCCCCGGCGCAGGGCTTGCACCCCGCAAGAAGGTTGTCCCGTGCAACGGACGTCAGCCCACTGCCACTTACGGGTTTAGAGGCCGAAGAAACGGCACTGGCGCCTGAATCCCCTCCGGCCAATGACCCTGCCCTATGTCCTGATAACCCAACACGACGTATGGGGCTGAGCGAAGAACGCGACCTGATACAACGCATGCTGGACGGTGATGCAAAGGCCCGGGATAGGCTGGTGCAGAAAAATATGTGGTTAGTACATTACTTGTCGAATAACTATCAAAGCGCGTTCATCACGCGGGAAGATGTTATCCAGGAAGGGTATTTGGGCCTGCTGCATGCAGCAGATCGCTTTCGCCTGGATGCCGGTTGCCGTTTTGCCTCTTACGCCAGCTTCTGGGTGCGCAGCTATATGCAAAAGGCACTTTTTCATGCCCACCTGATTCGTCTGCCGGATTATCTGAGTAAAGCGATTCGTGGTTGCGAAAGTCGTGGTGAGCAGATTGGCGACACACGTGTCTTGCGCGAGCAAACAAAGCAGGCCATTGAGACCTTTAATCCCTACATGCTTTCGACCCATGCGCCGGATGCGGACGAAAGTCCGGCGGCGTGTTTTGAACCCGTTGAAGATACGCTGTATGCACCGGAAAACGTATCGCATCAGCACCACATGAAAAAGGTATTGGCGCAGCATTTAAATGCGCTTCCACTCAAACAGCGGCAGGTCCTGTTCCTGCGTTTTGGTTTTGGGGAAAGGCCTGCCATGGGGCTGGAAGAGGTCGGCGGCTTTATGGGTATTTGCCGCGAAGCGGTACGTCAGCTGCAGAATCGCGGTTTGGCGACCTTGAATGCGTGTTTGGAAGCCGAAAACCTGAGTTTTGATGATTGTTAGTGTGATGATTTTAAAAAGGTGCATGAAAGGGCATGTTATTCTGTGACTAAAGGATGTTTTTGGCAGTTTGAAGTGTTGTAGAGCGGTTGTTTTGCGGCTATTGCCCGTCCGATGGGCGGGCTTTTTTGATGGAATGGATGGCGATGGACGACTTATTTAAGAACTCTTGCTGCATGAACATCACAAAAGGCCCCTGGCAGGCCAAAAAGCTATGTTTTGCAGAGCACGATGCCTGGGTGATTCTCTGGCCGGATAAGGGCGGTAGTCACATGCGGCGGCTGGATGACAAGGGGCAGTTTACAGCATCAGATGCCGCCCTGATTGCTGCGGCCCCTGAACTCTTGGTGGCGGCCATAAAGGTCAGTGCGCTCAGTATCCAAACCGAGGCGCATAAGGAATTGCGTAAAGCGATTCACAAAGCGATGGATAAGAATCAAAGCAATACATAAAAAGAAAGCTGCTTTATGGGCCATTAAGCTTTTAGAGGAAACACGCGTGCAAAAAAACAAAGTATATAAGGTGGTTGCTCGTAAATTTGAATTATCGGCTGCTGCGGTAAAGCGTGATGTAATTGTTATAAAAGGTGCAGAATGGTTATCAGCACGAGATGAAATGATGATAAAAACGTACCGTCCTCAATATGCTGCGGAGAATGGACGCAGTGGAAGCCTGTGTCGTCAGTTGGACAAGCATTTACGAAATATTATACAGGAGGATTTATGATCTGGTTACTCGGTGTTATTGGCATCCCGATTCTGGTAGTGGCTTTGCTGTTCTTCTCTGCAGCGGAGGATTTTATGCAGATTATTCGGCTGCAAATCGACTTCTCCCGGCTGTTTGGGGATCTCGTGCATGTGCTGGTCATTCTGGCTTTGGGCACGCTCGCGGAGTTGATCTTTTTGTACCAGCTTGTCGTGCATGTTTTGTAATGGTGATTGAAACGCTTCATCGACAATTCATGCTGAGGTGGATCTTCATGAGGAAGATTGTTGTATATCTGAGTAATGTCGGAACAGGTCCGATACGAAGGTTAGCTGAATGATTGCAAACGAAACACCATCTGATCCTGTACAAAAACTGTTCGAAGCGAGTGATACAGGTAGCTTTTACGTCATGAGCCGTGCGTGGCAAGAATTTAAGAAAGATTGTGACAGAGGAATCAAGAAGCAGGCCTTTTCCAAGACACTAAAAGCCGTGTTCCATGCGTCTGGCATCTATGTCATTTTTTCGTTTTTATTCTGTGTTGCATTTGCCATTCTCTTGTTGCACTTTCACCTGACGGTGTTGGAATCTGGTTTGTTTTCATTGATTTTTTCGTCTGTGTTAACGCCAGTGCTGTTGTTGGATGCGTTCATGGATGCTTGGAGCGATATGCTTCTCTTGTTGGCTGTCGAAAGGTTTAACGAGATAAAAGGCAATGCGCATGGCACAAGTTAAAACCAATTTGCAACAAAGGATCATTGATGTGCTATCACGTCATGGTGGAACATTGGAATACGAGGGGTTGCTGTATTTTGTTTTTCCGCCTGCGCAATATCCTCGCGCCTATCGACATAGCTCTAGAGGCGGCCCGCCTGGATGCGCCATGGCGCTAGGTCGAGCCCTACGTGTTATGCATGATAAGGGGATGATACGCGATGTGTTGCATGAGACGGGTCGAACAATTCATATCGGGAAACAGGGCGGTTTCAAGTTTGAAGTGCAACACCGCTGTTTAACTGCCTGATTTGCTGTGCCATCACTTCGGCTGGAGTTCGGAATCCCAAGGATTTCCTGGGCCGATTATTGAGTTCCTCCGCTACCTGAGTCAAACGCCGTTGTGAATATTCGGATAAGTCCGTGCCCTTGGGGAAATACTGACGCAGTAGGCCATTCGTATTTTCATTGGTCGGACGCTGCCAGGGGCTATGTGGGTCAGCGAAATAAACACGTATGCCCGTATTTCGCTCCAGTTCCTGATGCCGAGCCATTTCGCGGCCCTGATCATAGGTGAGCGTTTGCCGGAAGCTCTTGGGCAGCGTACGCAAACGCCGCGTAAAGCTTTCCAGGATCGCCTCTGCCGTAGAATCCTCCACCCGCGCAAGGATGACGAAGCGACTGCTACGATCCACTAACGTGCCAATAGCACTGGCATTGAATGCCCCCTTGATCAGGTCGCCTTCCCAGTGACCGGGTACTTCGCGAGCTTGTGCTTCCTCCGGGCGCTCACGGATCGAGCGCATGTTCGTGATCCCGCCACGACGGTCTTTACCTCGTGTGCGGGGCTTGCGTTTGCTGTGCCCTCTGCGCAGCCCTGCAATCAATGCCTTGCGCAGTTCACCCGCCGGGTGAGCATAGATAAACTGGTAAATAGTCTCATGAGAGACGTGCCACTGTTTGTCTTCGGGATAGTCCATCCGCAACCTCCCCGCTATCTGCTCCGGTGACCACTTCCTTTGCAGAATAGCGTGCGTCACCGCGAGGGTTAAAGGCGAACCTTCAGTCAACTTCCTGACTCCCTTGCGTCGGCGCCTCTGCGCTTCTTCACGACCGCATACGGCGTCATAGGTCTCTTCCACACGACCTCGCTGAATCTCCCGACTGATCGTGCTAGGGCTTCGGCCCAACTGCCTGGCAATGCCACGAATACTCAGCCCCTGATTCAATCCACGCTGTATCTGGTTTCGCTGATCGGGCATCAATTGCCTGTACTTTCTGGCCATCTCTCACCTCCGTCTGCCTTCGACCAGAGGTGTTGCACTTTATTTTAGAGCGCGCCCAGGTTCATTAACGTGGCCTTCGCTTGATGAAAACTAGCGGTGCCCTGATAGCTTCTGTCGTGATGGGAGAATGTTAGCGCCAGCGTGTAAAAATTCCAAACAATTCATGATTAATGCTGTGTTATGCTGATTACATATCGCGTTGTTATTCCTTTATTTTCAAAACCAGGATATATTCATCATGGACCACATCATTGCCATTTTTCGTCATTTAGACCTTGTTCCGGTTATTTGTGCGGTTCTGGCCTTGTTGCTCTTTTGGTTTTTTCTCAGAAAACTTTTAGTGCTTTTGGTTGTTATTCTGGTGGCCTTTGTGATTCTTTCATTGGTGGACCCTACGATCACGTCTGAGTTGCAATCCATGGTGCAACCCATACTGCCGTCCTGGTTGAGGGTCGAATGAACACACCCCTTCGACAAATCAACCTGTTTGCTGATATTGCCAATGCCTACGCGGAAGCTCCGGGAGGCGTCCTGGACAATGCTTCGCTGTACGCGGTCGTGGCGGAAGGCATGGGCACGACAAAAGAAGCCTTGGACGCCAGGATCCCTATTGGCCGCGCCGGCGTCCCACGCTCCACCATCAAGCGCAAAATCCGCTGGTACCAGCAAACGCTTAAACAATTGGGAATTCTTGAGCATGTGCCCGGTGCGCGGGGTGTCTGGCAGTTGTCTGAAAAAGCCGGAAAGGATTTACACAGGGCCGCCACTGGCGTCACGCTGGTGGCCTTCAACACTGACCTGGGCGTCGCCATTTGGGGCGCACATCAAGATGTCTTCAGACGCTTCGACGAACCGATAGCCCTGTGCATCAGTTCGCCGCCCTATCCGCTCCGGAAAGCGCGTGATTATGGGGGGCCAAATGAACGGCGATATGTGGATTTTATCTGTGCAGCGTTAGAGCCCATCGTCCGCAGCCTCCTCCCTGGCGGGAGCATCGTGCTCAATTTAAGCGGGGATATTTTTGAGTCCAAGAAACCGAGCCGGTCACTCTATCTGGAGCGTCTGGTCTTGGCCCTGAACGATCGGTTAGGCCTTGCGCTGATGGACCGTATTCCCTGGGTCAATTACAGCAAACCGCCAGCGCCGACCTATTGGGCCTGCGTGAATCGGGTGCAGCTCGCCACGGCTTATGAACCGCTGTATTGGTTCACCAATGATCCAGACCATGTGCGGGCGGATAATCGCCGGGTTCTGGAGGCGCATTCAGCCCAACATCAACGGCTCATGGCGTTGGGCGGCGAAGGGCGGTCTGTCACTTATGGCAATGGCGCCTATCGCATTCGCCCGGATAGTTTCGGACGGGTAACGGCGGGACGGATTCCGCGCAATGTGTTGGAACGTGGGCATGCCTGCAGCGACACCAAAGCCTATCGGCGGCAGGCCCAAGCACTAGGCTTGCCGAAGCATGGCGCCATTCAGCCGACCAGTATTCCGGATTTCTTTATTCGGTTTCTCACCGAGCCCGGAGAACTCGTGGTGGATCCGTTCGGCGGTACGGTGAAAACCGGATTGGCGGCGGAACGATTGGGGCGGCGGTGGTTGGTGACCGAATGGATGTATGAGTATTTACGCGGGGCTGCTGAAATGTTCACGCATTTTGCGGGATTTCAATCGGCGTTCGGTTAACCATTGGGCAGTATAATGGAGACTGATGCTTAAAAAGGAGAAATGGCATGGCTGACAAAACCGGCATTGCCTGGACAAACGCCACCTGGAACCCTGTCACCGGCTGTGCCAAGGTTTCACAAGGCTGCAAGCACTGCTACGCGGAACGGGAGTGGGCACGGCTTTCGGCCAACCCCAAAGCCGTGAGCTACTACGGCAGAGCCTTTACGGACGTGGCCTGTCATGAAGATCGTCTGGACCAGCCCTTGCGCTGGAAAAAGCCCCGGATGATCTTTGTGAACTCCATGTCGGACCTCTTCCACGAGGCCGTGCCGGACGACTTCATCGACAGGGTATTCGCAGTCATGGCCATGGCAGAACAGCATGTTTTCCAGGTGTTGACCAAGCGACCGGAGCGCATGATGGAATGGTTTGCGGCGGGCTACGACAACCGAGAGCATGCGGTTGGGCAAGCCATGCGTGAAATAGCCGCTGCGCGTGGTCTTGATATTGCCGGCATACCGGAATGGCCGCTTCCAAATGTCTGGCTGGGCGTATCCGCCGAAGATCAGGAAACCGCCGATGCGCGGATACCGCTGTTGTTGCAGACTCCCGCTGCATTGCGATGGGTCAGTGCAGAACCACTTCTTGGTCCCATAGATTTCGAGGCAGTGCCGGTAGGCATGTTCGGTCCATTGCGTCCCTATCAGGCTTCCGTAACCACATTTAACCAGCGCATTAAATGGGTCGTCGCCGGCGGGGAGTCTGGGTTTGGATCGAACGTAAGACCCATGCACCCCGATTGGGTAGCGTCCATTCAGGAACAATGCGAGCAGGCTAAAGTCCCATTTTTCTTCAAGCAATGGGGTGAGTGGCTTCCGCTGAATCAGATGACACCGGAATATGCCGCCCGTCTCTACCGCTCCAACCGGCCCGCTAAAGACGGTGAGGACCAAAATGAGCTAGATGACGAATATGGTACACACTGCATTGTCCCGCAAAAAGTCATTATCCATAACGGGCAGGTTTTCTCTGTGGAGGATCCCCGTTCCTTCGAGCAGGATTTTTTCGGCACTCGATCTATTTTTCGCGTAGGCAAGAAAGCGGCTGGATGCCTTTTAAATGGTCGGGAATGGCAGACATGGCCTACTGTTTGAAAAAAGGAGTCTGTTCTCATGGATGTAAAGATATTTGCCCATAATGGGCGGATGCTCATTAAATCCTCATTTTCTTTTGCAGACGGGGATCCCTTGCTACTGTACGTGGAAAAATGCCCGGGCGGTATGGTGCGATTGACGGACGCTGGCCAAACGAGGATGCACTTGCGGGATGAACCCGATTCATGGCTCTTCGTCAGATTGAGTGGGTAGGGGGTAGAATGCTGTGGAGCGGTCGTGCCCTGAATAGGAGTTAGCTGATGGTCCCTGAAGAGCTGTTTTCTCTCGCGTTAGGATTGGTTCCGCCGTGGTTGGTGGATCATGTGACTTTCACGGTGGAGGAGAAACGCCTGGATCTGCACATCAACTTTCCCAAAGGTAGTCGCTTTGCTTGCTCCGTCTGTGGTGAGGAGTGTCCGGTACATGATACCCGTGACCATACCTGGCGGCACATGGATTTCTTCCAGCATGAAGCCTATCTCCATGCCCGTGTACCTCGTGTGAAGTGCCAGGAGCATGGAGTGCATCAGATATCTGTTCCCTGGGCGCGGGAAGGCTCGCGTTTCACCCTGCTCTTTGAAGCGCTGATCATGACCCTGGTGCGGGAGATGCCGGTATTGACGGCAGCTCGCATGGTCGGTGAGACCGACAAGCTCCTGTGGCGAGTGATTGACCATTATGTGCCCGAAGCTCGTGCTGCGGTGGATATGGCCAATGTCCATGCCGTCGGCGTCGATGAAACCAGCAGTCGGCATGGACATGACTACATCACGCTCTTCGTGGATCTGAATGCCCGGCGACTCTTGTTCGCTACTCCCGGCAAGGATGCCAAGACCTTTGAGAAATTCTCCGCAGATCTACAGGCCCATGGTGGTAGCGCGGAAGCGATCACCGATGTGAGCATGGACCTCTCGCCGGCCTTCCAGAAAGGGGCTGCCGAGCACCTGCCCAATGCGGAGATCACTTTCGATCGTTTTCACCTCATGAAGCTCGTCAACGAGGCCGTAGACGACGTGCGCAAGGGGGAAGTCCTCACCCAGCCAAATCTCAAAAAGACCCGCTGGCTTTGGCTCAAGAACGATTGCAACCTCAAAATGAAGCAGAAAGAAAAGCTGCAGGAATTGCTCAAAGACCAGAACCTCAAGACGGCGCAGGCCTACCAGTTCCGCCTGACCTTTCAGGACATCTTCACGATCAAGAATCGCCACCAGGGGGCTACCCTCTTGAAAGCCTGGTTGGAAAACGCCAGAACCAGCGATCTGCCGCCTATCGTCAGGGTCGCCTACACCATCATGAATCACTGGGATGGCGTGCTCCGATGGTTCGAGAGCCAGATCACCAATGGAATTCTGGAAGGTTTCAACAGCCTCATTCAATCCGCCAAGGCCAAGGCTCGGGGTTACCGCACGCACAAGAACTTTATCAACATGGCCTACCTGATCCTGGGCAAGCTGGATCTCAGGCTACCCACTTGAAATGACGAGGAACCCGATTCATTTTGTGCGGGTGAACGTGAGAAGCTATTCCGGCAGATGATGGCAAAGGCGGGCGTAGAAGAAAATGACGGCCAGATTTTTTTAGATACCCCCAAGGATCAAATCCGTGCTGCGGTTTTGCAGCTTTCTGAAGCTATTAGGCTTTTGGTAGAGTCCCTGGAACCGTAATGTGATTTCTTTGCGGCTCGTTCGCTTTCGAGTTGATATAATGGCTTTGAAAAAAGTTCGCGTATAGGCCAAAGGCTGATATCTGATGAGGTTTCTATGACTGTTATCACGGATGATGAGTACAAAAAATTGTTGGCTGACCATCAGGATTATCTCGCTCGTAGTGAAAAACGTGCAGCAAGAATACGCAAGCCCGTCGTTGAAGTGTCCTACGAAGACATGTGGAATTACAAATTTCAGGCAAAACGCTATGTAAATGATCGGGTAGTCGAGATAATAGCCAGTAATTCACTGACGAATCTTAAAAATGGCGTCAAAGATAGAGGATGGAACATAGGGTGGCTTACCACGACGCGAGGATGTTTTAGCTTTGGTCAAGATGTAGTGGATGAGTACCCATATTGTCCAAAATATAGATACCTGAAAAGCAGAAGACGAACGGGTTAAAAAGACTACGACAGAGAGAGCGATGGAAAAACAGGATTTTGTAGTGCGTTGGCGGATTGGCGGCATGAAAGGCTTGATCGAACAGTGGAGCCGTTGGCATGCGGCAAGTGGGGATGGGATAAAAACCGAGTGTGGACTAATAGTGCCCGTGATAGCGCATGGACAGCTACCAGAAGCCTACGAACTGGATGACTACAAGAACAAAATCACCTGCAAAAAGTGTCAAAAAGTTATTCCTGCCAAGGAAGGAATAAATGCCCGCTGACCTTTCGTTTCTCGCCTGGCTCTGGCTGGTCATTCCTACTGCAATAGGATTGCTGTTGGTGTGGGTGGTCGCGTTGGAAGTGCAACAGGTGTATTGCAATTTTCTTGTTTGGATTCGGGGATTAAAAGATGAAAATAAAAATAAAATCTGATTTCAGAGATTACTACGACCACGCTTTTTGCGGGTCGTATGAAACGCCCGATGCCGTTTTTCAACGACAAAGCACAGGCGGAATGTTACGCTCTGCCATGTTTACTGCCTTTGAGCTTGCCGGATTATTGACGCCCCGGCATGGGCTGGTGCGCGACCTGGTGCCCGTATTAAGGGCTGAGTATGTCAATTATCCGGAAGAACTCTGGCAAATGATGCAGGTGGTGGTGCATATTGATGGACAGGCGCATGCCGGAGAAGGCAAGCTGGCGCTGTCTTATGCAGAAGCTCTAGCCGAATATCCGAAACAGTTTGTTGTTGAATTCCTGCCGACTGCCAATATAGGGTCTGTTTCCTATCGGTACTTGCGAATCGGTTTGCGGACCTTTTTTCTGCGCTCCAATAGCCTGGATGACTGGCGCTCGAACTGTGGAGACACACGAATCGAATACCTGGGCAGCACCGGAAGCATCAACCCGGAAACCACGCTATTCTTTGACCTTTCGCCCATGATCGCCATAGATTATGTGCAGTTGGGCAAGACATTCTTGGCCCTGGACCTGAATATCGCACCGGGCCTGGAAGGAACAGGGGTCGATAAGGCGATGCCGCCTGTCGCCATTTTTGAAACCGTCGCTGAGTGGTTCAGTGTTAAACGGCCCAGTTTCAGCAATCTTTCATCCGAAAAAAGGAGTGTGTCATGCAACAAAACGAACAAAACGAACAAAACGAATTGGATACCATCGTAAAGGCTGGCAGCATTCTTTTGAACAAGCTGATCAATAACCTCAAGACTGAAGCGGAAATTGCCAAAGACGCCATTTTTGGTGGCCCGGTGAATGACGCGGCGAACCGCGCCGCCGACGCCGCCGACAAAGCCGAAGCCAGTCCTGCGCGCCAGTCCGTTATTTTCCAGAAGTTTGTCAATGAACTCATGAGAACCTTGTTGAAAAATCAGAGCACACTGATGGCGATGCCGGATCAGAAAGGAGCCGCCATGATCAACGAGATTTTGCAGTTAATCAAAAAATATGAGGGAGAAGCATGAATGATGAACCGTTTAGAACATGGCCGAAAAGAGAACTGCCGTCCACGATAACGCGCCGGTTGAAGGCATGCCCTTTCTGATATTCCCGCGATGTTGCCTGATCGACCTGTGCGCCTGGGAAGTGCAATGCAAGACCTGTTTAGCCGAATGGCCGAAAGAAGCGAGTATGGATGCCGCCATAGCCGCCTGGAATGTTCGGACAGAGGGTGGTTACTGGATCGCCCGTTATTTTCAGGTGAAAAAGCATGACCAGAAATTTTTACAGGATTCGCCCAAGCCCAAAGCGTTGCATCCTGCCCCGTGATTCCAGCATTTTGGCTGTCTCAAGCATTTGGCGGGCTGGCGCTGGTTTTAGACGTTGTTAAGTTCACGCGAACAAAACGCAGCGCCCTCATTCTTTGGGGGATTCCTGCAGGATGGTCCATGGTCGCTTCACAATATTTCCTCGGGCAAGATCAAGGTGCAGTGTTTCAGGCGATGGCGAGTCTGGAAAGTTTGTTACAAAGCCTTACCGGAAAGGATAACCGGGAGCACCGGCTAAGACGCATGGGTATTGCACTGGTTTTTGGAGGGATGGGGTTCTGGATTTACGCGCCGACCGCGATCTGGTGGACATGGCTTCCGGTCGGGACGTATATTTTCGCCAGTTTAGGGAAACTCTTTTATCGACCCTGGCTGATACGGTTGGTCTGGCTGGCAAGTTCCAGTTTCATTATGACTTATTCGATAATTTGCGGGAACTGGGCCATTGTCTTGCAACAATTTGTGGTTATGAATTTGACGCTATTATTTCTATGGAAAGCTTATCAGAACTATCGGACAACAAGGCTTTAGTTTGGCGTTATACATTACTTCGTCATGCTGACATAACCAATTCTCTTTCATACCTGTGCTCTGCCCCTTTCCTCTTGTTCTGATGGGTGTGTTACGCTATCCATTGAAGAAATAGATGTTGCTTAAAAAGGAGCTATTATGAATGTCGAACAAATCAATACCGAATTTGACAGTCTGAAATCCTGCAATGCCGCCTTCGCACAGCAGTTGCATGATTTTGCTGTCAAGCTGCACGATGCGGCACAAAGTGGAGATGCGCAACTTGTTGGACTGTATAACGACCTGAAAAGCATTTCCCAGAGCTATCGAGCCGAACAGCAGCAAATCCTGGTTCTCTTGCAAACGATTCACGAAGGCATCCAACGCCATTCCCCTGACACAGATCATCCGCATGGGAATCCATCGGGTGGTAATTATCAAAATTTCGCGCATTCCCTCCATCATTCTGGTTTTGGCCAAGCTATTGTTCGGGGCATCGGTTTTGGAATCGGTGATGATCTGATTCGCCATATTCTTTAAGCGTTGTGCTGCAAGTGGTGGTCGCCTTGTTTGTTACTATGGCCAGATAGCTGATGGAGGGCTGATGCGGTTTCTTGAAAATAATCCGGCCATATCCCGGCATTCAGCCAATCCTGTCGGACGTGATTTTATTGTAGGTGATCTCCATGGTTGCCGGGCCATGCTGGATGACGCACTGGCACAGGTGTCTTTTGAACCGGGAAATGACCGCCTGTTCAGTGTCGGCGATCTGGTGGACCGTGGCCCGGATTCAGCAGGATGCCTGGCCCTCCTGGAAGAACCCTGGTTTTATCCGGTTCTTGGCAACCATGACGCCATGCTGATGGCGTGGATTGACGGAAAAACTAAAGACCGTCGGCAACGGGATTACGCATATGCTTTTACTTGCATTAAGGGTTGGCAATGGGTCAAGCGATTTAACCGGGTAGCGCAATATATGCCTTTATTGGAGCGGGTGCCTTTGGTGCGGGTTGTCGGGAGCGTAAAAGGTCGGTTCCATGTTGCCCATGCGGAACTCACCAATGCACTTTCGAATGATTCCTGGACAGATGCTTTGCTGGATGCGGGAGAATCCGCGATTTGGGACCTGAAACATTTTATCGTCGGCTTTGACGATATGGGGACATGGAAGGATCATGTTTTGTGGGGTCGAAGTTTGATCGTGGATTTCAGGAATCGTGTGCGGAAAAGCCAGCTTTTGCCGTCGAGGCATCAAGAATCACTCTCCCGGACCTATGTCGGCCACACCATCATTCCGCCTGTATCCGGCCAAGGCCCGCTGGAAATACGCAGTCATGTTTTTCTGGATAGTGGGGCTTATCAGGCGGTTTCCAAAGAACGGGATGATATGGGGCTGACACTCTGGAATCACACGGAAAATTGCGGGGTTTTTATGGACGCTAAAGGATATGTCAGCCATTTTTCGAGTGAATAGGCGTCACGTAATCCGCACAAAAATTTCCACTCCGTCAGAAACATATGGCATCAAATCTGGTCAAAGTTATTTGTTGGGGAAGCTGATGCTCACAAACTTTTGCGGGATTAATTGATTGTTTATTTAACCGCCAAAAATAGATCGGTGTCGATTCGTGCGTTTTTTAGGCTCTCCAAAGGCCGGCAGGCGGTGTCTTTGGAGACTGGCTATAGCCAGAAAATAACACCTGCAGTTTGCCACGGTTCTCCTATATCTCCGCCGGGGACAAGCAGGCCGACCTTTTTCTGGGTCGGCTTTTTATTTTTGTGCGGTAGCATAAAAACGATCAAGAGATCAAATTGATCCCGGCCATGTTTTTTTTGAGAAACCAATTAATGGTCCGTGATGCACTCCCGCAGTCTTCCCGCAGATTCCGGACAAAAAAAGAGGGGCGTGAGCCCCTCCGTATGGATTAGTTTGACAGGAGATATTCCCCGCAAATGCTGCAAGGAACTTGCTGCATTGTCGTGGGACCAAAGGTTTCATGCCCTTTATGACACTGTAACCAACGTGTTACTTTCCCTGTCGGGAATCTCTGCGACCCGTGTTCAGCGTGAGAGCGATCCGGATTGGCCTTTTCCAATTCGGCCGTCAAAGTGTCATAGTAGAGGTCCTGTAGTTCCGGAGCCAAGTCGCTCGGGCTATCGTCCCCAGGCATACCCGCTGTCAATTCAATGCGCGCGGCAATGACCAGAATTTTGTCAATATGTCTTTGCGCTTTTTGGCGATCCATTTCTCCCTTTTTGAGCATGCGAAGAAAGGCATTCGCTTCCTTAAAATAGGACATATCAATCCTCCTTAAAAAAGGGACTCTGGAGCGGACTTATGGATTGCAGGTTTGCTGGTGAGAGGTACGCTTTTTATCCAATCCAGATAGGTCCCTTCGTCCATGGTCTGAATGCCAAGGGATTCTGCAGCCGTGGTTTTCTTGGCACCGGGTTTGTCGCCGATGACCAGCAACGTCGTCCCGGCATTAACGCCAGATTGCACCGTGGCCCCCAGATCCTCCGCTGTTTTTTCCAAAGTTTTCCGGTCCGCCGATTGAAATGTTCCGGTAAACACCATCTTTTCTCCCTGCAGTGGCTTTTGGCCGGCATCATCCATGCTGTGGACGATGTGCAGATGCCTAACTACCCGATGGATTTCATCCTGGTTTGATTGGAGGTCTCCGGCAATTTGGCCGGAGGTGATTGGCCCAAAGCCTTCTATGCCACGAATGAACTCCGTCGTAATGCCGTTCAAGCCGTCTATCCGGATGTGCCGCAGCAGATTTTTCGCGTCGCCACGACCCAGATTGCGGATACCGAAGGCCGCCAAAACGCGCCAATCATCGATAGGCGTTTTCTTGCGGTTATCGACCACTTTGGCGAGGTTTTTGGCCACCCCAGGGCTGATGCCCAGGGCGATGCATTCCTCCAGTCCCAATGTGAAAACATCGCTGAAGTACCGGATGCCATTTTCTGCGACCAGTTTTTCAACGATCTTGGGTCCGAAGCCCTCAATTTCCAGGGTCTGGCAGAAGTGTTCCATCGCGCCTTCTACCTGGTCTTGGCACAATACACCTGCCGAGCAGATCAAATTTTCTCCTTCCCACTGTAACGGTCCGCTACAACATGGGCACAGGTCTGGAATTTTCACTTGTCCGGAAGGCTTGATGATCGTATCCATGGTGGGAATCACTTCACCCGCCCGAATGAGGCGGATAATTGTGCATGGTGCGATGCCTTTGGCTTTTACCGTGGCAGCGTTATGGGCCGTTACCCGTTGTATGACGGCCCCAGAGAGTTCCACCGGGTCTAGTTCTATGACCGGCGTGATGCGCCCTGTGCGTCCCACTTGCCAGGTGACTTCCCTGACCATGACATCCGCCGTTTCTCCCTTGGTCTTATAGGCAATCTGCCAACGGTGGTAACTATCGGTCGCGCCTAAAAAAGCCTTGATTTGCGGATCCTCCGCTTCAATGACGATGCCGTCAGTTCGATAGGCGCAGTCATTTCTCAATGTGCGTGAAATTTCTTCCAGGTTTTCCAGCAGGGATAGGCTGTCACCCGTTACCTGGTTAATCTCCGTATAAGGGACGAATCGGGCGGCTTGGGCGGCGACCGCCAGACGGTGGTGTTCCCCCAGAGTGTCCGCACCAATGAATCCCACCATGAAATTGCGTGGGTGCTTCAGTGGACGGCCATTGAACGTTTTGCCATATAGGTGTTCCTGGAAAAATTGCTCGTCTACCACAATTTCCCCATCTCCGGGGTTCCCAGTGCCGTCGATAATAAGTCCCTTGGCCAGGGCGTTAGAAATGTCCTGGCCTTCCGTACCGTTGCCGCGTGTGTAGAGATGTCCGGCACCGTCGTAGCGACCCGATAGGCCGTCTAATTTGGGTGTCGCTCTAAACCGCACATCATCGAGCGGAATACCCAACGCCTGGGCGGCCTGTAAGACGCTTCGGATGAATGTGTCTATTTCTTCCGCGCTGTAGGCTTTCTTGGTAGAGAGCATGGGGGTTTTATGGCGTACCTTTTCACCGGAAAAAACGCCTTCCGGTTCTGGTTCCACCTGATTCAGAAAAGGATGCGCCGGATATATTTTCCGTAGCTTTTCCACCTTCTGGTCGTATTCATGATCCGTAATGCGGGGATTGCCGGCCCGATAAGCCCGATTGTCTTCTGCCAGCTCGGCAGCTAGTGCTTCGATGTTCATAAGTGCTCCTTCAGAATCCATCATTGCATTCAATAGTTGGCGTGATGACACGTATGCAGGCATACGTTTTTTTATCTGCCAAATTTTCAGAAATCATTGTTGACTTTGCCACCAGATCGCCAGCGAAACGCGCATTGATCATGCTGATCAATTCCTCGTAATATTCATCAGGCCACCACCAGGCTTCTTCAAAACAGCGATTCTCCACGATATCGATTACCGCCTCGTGGAAATTTTCCGCTGTCATGTGTGGCTTCAACGGGATGGCGATTACCGGTTTCAAGCTGCCTGGAAAATCATCCTCTGTGCAGACTGCCACGAGTTCCAGATTGTCTATATGTTTCATGGACTATTCCTTGATGTGCTTCATTATTGGTGCTCCTTGAATAATGGGCATGCTGCCCGTAAAAGAGGGACATCATCGGCACAGGCGCGCCGGATGTTCTGAAAAAAGACAACAGATTTTTCTGGACCCTTCCAGAATGGCAGGGCCAGTAGGTTGTGCGCCTATATGAAACGGCTCTTGCGCAAGACACAAACCCCGAGCCAGAAAAGGGGGTCGTGCGTTTGGAGTTCGGGGTGTCGCCCGTACCTATAAACGGCACCATTCTACCGCGAGATAGGGGCACACGCGGCTGCATTAACGGGCTTTTTTCGCGTTTTTTCATGGATGTTTCAGAATAATAGTTAAGCGATTTTTCGCGTTAGCCCGCACGGCATCAGCGCGCTAAGTTGCGCCAACCAGAAACATCCTGCGTTATCTGTGGTCCAAAAATGTGGCCTGAATATCTGGCGCACCAACATCTTTTTCTGGTTTATTCGATCGCTTATTCAAATTGCCCATTTAGGCAAGCGTTGTTTTTCATGGACCCCAATGACCAGCAGGCGGTGTCTTTGGGGCCTGGCTCAGCCTAAGCATTCTCCTCATTTCTAAGCCAGGGGCTTGCGCGGCAGGTTGGGTCAGAATATAACACCTGCAGTTTGCCACGGGTTTCTTCCTTTATCGGGGGCAAGCAGGCCGCCTTTTTTGGGCGGCTTTTTTGTTTTTGCACGGTGGCAAAAGAGATCAAATTGATCCCAGGCCCGCTATTTTATTATCGAAATAAACGCGAAAAATCACTTGGTATAATACTACATATACCACTTGATACAGGGAGTTACCACATGAACGACGATTATCTGGACTTTCAACATTGCGCCCAAAGGAAAGCGCTCCTAATAGCTTTACATCATGGGGCCACTATCAGCCGGTCCCGGAATGTCAAAGATGCGCCCTTCATTGTGCGGGTTAAAAACGAACAGGGCATTGTGCCGGCGGGACTTGTACATGAGCTATCCCAAGAGGGGGTTTTGCGAAAACAAGATTATCCGCATCAATTCTTTTACACGCTGTCCGCTCGTGGCGCGCAGGTTGCGCGAGAGGCGAATAGCGTTATGGCGTAGTTATAGAAAGTTGATTGTATTTCACCTTCCTTGTTATCACATGAGGTTTTTATGAAAGAAATTGAAAAACTCTTGACGATTGATGATCTTGCGGAAATTCTAAGTGTGAAGCGCAGCACCATCATCTGGCATGTTTCGCACTCACCAAAATGCCGCCTGCCGCGCGTCACGCGCTTACCTGGCACTCGAGGCCCGCGTTGGCGGAGAGCAGATGTGCAGGCGTGGATTGATCAACACGTCGAACATTGATTTTGTTTCTATTCTGAGGACCTGATTTGACTAAAAAACATCCAGAAGGAATGCGTCATAAACCCCGTTTCTGGTACCCGCGCGATTTGAATATTCCTGATTATACACATGGAGAACAGGCTATCTACCAAGAACGGGATGATAATATCAAGGTAGATTCCGAAACCGAACGGAGACAGCGACGAAAAAGGCGTTACCCAGGTTAGCATTATATGCTGAATGCTAATTGCCTCGAGAATTAGGAGCATTTTTATGGGCAGCAAATCCCGTCGTCGTAAGCAACGCGGTCAACCTAAGCAAGGGCCGACAACATCATGGAATGGTGCCATTTCCATTGCACTTGCCCAATTGGGCTTTGCAGCGCAGTCCGGCGATGCAAAGCGTGTCGCTGATGCGCTCATTCAGCGCGGCATTCTGGCAGCGGAAGGGCCATTCCTGGAGAAGAACATCCCTCTTTGCGATCTGATTCATACCGCTTGGGATATGCGACTGCGAAACAACTCACATGGACCGTGCCAGCAATATCGAATGTTGTTGTCTCATCATCCGCAAAGCGATCTAGCTCTGGAATGGATAGCTTCACTGGCAGAGCAAATTTTAAATGAGGAATCGGTCGTCGAACAGATCGCGGAAGATGTGATTAATTGGGCGGTGGATGAGGAATACGATCTTTCGCGCTATGGCACATTAGGCGAGTTTATGAATGAGCCCGTGTCTGATTCCATCGAAGAATTGGCTTCCATCGAAGAATCGGCGCGACATATTGTTTATGACGCATTGCGGTCTGCGGCAGAAAGAGCCGTGGTTGATGCGCCCAATGCGTGTCCTGAATGCCGTGATTTTTTCAAATTGGCCGTAGGGAACGCGGAGGCTTACGATGAGTTTATCATGGATGCGGGATACGAGCCCTTATCCCGGCGGGATTGTGACCAGATGGATATTATGCGGACGGTAGCATATCTGGATTTTCGCAGAACCTTGGCACAGTACCGTCCTGACGCTCTGGAAAGGTTGCGTCGTGATGGCCTCAACCGGATAGACACGGAAGCTCTATTGCAGGAAGCCTCTATGCCCAGTGCCCCATTGTCCTGCAAACCACCGTATCCGCCTATTGTTGGTCAACAAGCGTTCGCGCCCATACTGAATATCGCTGCTGGCCGCCATTGGGACCACCTTTTCCCGAATCCGCAACTGGGTGCCCGACAACTGGAAGCCTATTTGGGGCCAACCAATTCCGGTAAAACCTACCAGGCGTTGCAAGCCCTGAAAGCTCTCAAACCCGGCGAGCATGGCGTCTACCTCGCACCGTTGCGTCTGCTGGCCATCGAAGTTTGCGAAGAACTGCGCAGCCAAGGGGTGGCGGTTTCTTTGGTGACCGGAGAAGAGCGCGATCTGGACCCGCAGGCCCGGGTGGTTTGTTCCACGATTGAGATGTTGGACAGTGACCAGCATTACGCCGTGGCAGTCATTGACGAAATGCAGATGGTCGCGGATGAGCAACGGGGATGGGCCTGGACGCAAGCGCTGTTCGAATTGTCTGCTGACCGTCTTTTTGTACTCGGCAGTCCGGCCGTGGAACCGCTGCTGACGGCGTTTGCGAAAATCACCGGTGATACGCTGACCGTTCATCACACCAAGCGTTTCACGCAACTGGCGATGACGCCGCAGGCCATCTCACCCAAGGCCTTAAAGCCCGGCAGTATTTTTGTGGTGTTCTCCCGCAATTCGGTCATTCGCTGGGGCGAATATTTCCGTCAAAGCGGGCATTCGGTCGCGCAGATTTACGGGGCTATGCCGCCGGAAGTCCGCCGTGAAGAAGCCCGTCGCTTCCGTGCGGGGGAGGCCGCTATCCTGGTCGCTACGGATGCTGTGGCTATGGGCCTGAATTTGCCGGCGCATACGGTCGTTATTGGCGAAGGCGAAAAGTACAATGGCCGCATCAGCGCCGCCGTACCCAAGCCGTTAATTCGGCAGATTGCTGGACGGGCAGGGCGGTACGGGCATCACGATGTGGGTCATGCCGCTGGCGCTGATGCCGCCATTCACCGGCAAATCCAGAAAGCGCTCAACAAAACGGATAGCGCCATTAACTTTCCCACCATTTTTGCCGCGCCCACCCGGACCTGGATCGACCGCGCCATGGATGCGGCGCCCGACATTGGCGTGCATGACTTGCTGGTTGCCTGGCAGAAAACGCTTAAAGGTTCTGACTGGTTCACCTGCATGGATCTCACTGAAACGTTGGATAAAGCCCATATTCTGGACACGCTGGCTGGTTCTCATCGCTTGTCCATGGCGGAGCGTCTGCAAATCCTGACGGCACCCGTCGATGTGCGGGCCGGCCAGATGCAACATTTCCGGAGGATGGTTGCCGCCATTCTGGAACAGCGGCCCCATCATTCTCCTGCATGCAGTGGAACGCGGGCGCAGACGGAAGAACTGGAATCTGACTACAAGCATCTCTCGCTGTATTGCTGGTTTCACTATCGTTATCCGCAATTTTTTCCCGAAATACACCGGGCTACGGCGGAAAGGGAACGTTGCGTCCAGCAGCTGATTGTCCAGATCCGCCAGGGTCTGAAACGTCACTGCAGAAGTTGCGGAAAGGCGCTTCCCGCCCAAAGTGCTTACGGAATTTGCGAAAGATGTTACCGATCGCAGCGGGAATGATGACGGTGGCTAACAAGACGCAGTTTTGGAAAATCTGGTGTGATGCAGTGCGAGCGCGCCGGGAACGTGCAAAAACCAATGCGCCGTCTGCAGCTGGTTGCGCCACAAAAAACGCTTTCATGTTACGATGCGGAATCCTTGGATCTATGAATTCGGTAGCCACTTTATGCCCATTCCTACATTAAAAAAGCGTCCTCTTTCCGAAGAGGTCCTTTCACAACACCCTCTGGTCATCATCCCCATTGGGGTCACGGCTTCCGGGAAAAGCACCTGGGCTCAGCAGATGCAAAAGAAGTACAGCACACTGAATATGGCGATTATTCCTACACCTGAAGCGTCCGTCCGGAATCAGGCGGAATGGCTCAGCGCCCTGAAAGCCGCCAGACATCACGCCGTCATGATACTGGACGGCAAAAACCTGGAGGATGCCCAGCTCCGCGAGGACCTCCAGACACTCAAAGGCTTGGGTATTCTGGATGTGGTCATCCAATACTTTCCCCCTGAAAGCCTGTTTGTGCTGCTTACCAGAAATAAGGGAATAGGTGGCGAACAAATCCGCCATGAACTGCAGATGATCCATAGTCAGGCGCATTATCTGGACCTGCTGGAAAGCGCGGGATATGCGGATGCCTGAAAGATCCACCCATTGCCAAAAATGCCCGGCGCTTTGTCAGTCCCGTACCCAGATAGTGGCGCCGGATTTGCCGGAGTTTGGACGGCCTTGTCGTGTTCTGGTGGTCGGTGAGGCCCCAGGCGCCGACGAAGACGCCCAAGGGAAAGGCTTTGTGGGGCGCGCTGGGCGGACATTGCACACGCTCCTGGAAGCGCATGGTTTGCGTCGTGGGCTGGACTACGGTTGCGCGAATATCGTTCGTTGCCGACCGCCGGAAAATCGCAAGCCCACAACGATAGAAATCGGGCATTGCCTGCCTTATCTGGCGGAGACTATGGAACGGGCACAACCGCAAGCTGTGCTGACCGTGGGCGAAACCGCCACCCGGGCGATTACCGGAATTCGGGGTTTGTCGGAGAATATGCGGTTTCTGGCGGAATATGGGCAGGACCCGAAGCTGGCGGAGATGCTCTATCCACTGGAAATTCGCCGCGTATGGCCGGAGGGCACGCGGTTGTTTCCCATGCCGCACACCTCGCCTTTAGCCTGGAACCGCAACGCCCCGGATGGGCGCAAATGGGCGGCAGTCGGTGTCGAACAGGTGCAGCGCATGGTGGATGTGCTTTAGAATCTTTTGGGTACCTCTTTAGACGGATTGCCGCACCGACCAATCCATCGGAAGTGTCTTGGGGCAACTCTTCGGGCCACTGGTAAACGGCTTGGCGACCGATCCCAAGCGCATCGCCAACGGCTTTCATAGTGCAGCCGAAGATTGCTTCCTGTTTGGTTAGGATGGTGCTCATGATGAACAGTAAAGCAATCTTCACCATTTTTGTTAAGGATACCTTTCCATGGAAACCACGAGCATTAGCGAACTCATTTCATGGCATCGCCAAACAGATGATCTGATCAGACAAGGCAGTTGCACAAATCCTGCCTTCATCAAGCCTTATCATTTGGCCGTTCTGGCAGCAAAGATGAACGCTGCCACAGACCGGACCGTTCATATGCCAAAGGGAGATTTGGAGCATTATGCGGCACGGATGCATCTTTGGCAGGTTCTGGGACAGGAACCCCCGGTTCTTATGAATGAGTATCGAGAAACGGGTCGTTTCCAGCCTTTGACATCCATTCAGTCAGACGATGACGTGTCTCAAATTGCTGACCAAATTATTGAGTTGTTCCAGCCTATTTGTACTGACGACGTGACCAAGTACAGCATCTACAGTCTAGTGGTGGAGATTTTAGGTAACTGTGTTGCTCATGCTGGAGGAATGGAGTCCGAGCCATATGGTTTTGTCTGTGGACAAGTATGGAAGCGGGCTCGGCGTGCGCAGATCGCGGTCATCGACAGTGGAATAGGTATTCGTCAGACACTAGAGTGCTGTGGACAATATGGGGATCGCCTGGCTACGGAAAACGCCTGTACTCTGGCAACGGAATATAGTGTGACCAGCAAAGCGGGTAATGGGCATTCAGGCTACGGGCTCACCCTCGCCCGGGATCTTATGATGCAAAATGGCGGGGCTTTGCATATACTTTCCGTGGACGAATGGTTCTCCAGTAGCGGGGTGGGTGGGCTCCACGCAGGCACAATCGCAGATCTCAACTTGTATGGTACACTGATTGTACTGGAATGGGACACCAGCAGGCCGCTAAATAGTGGGGCGGTATACGCGCGGTGGCCCAATGAACAGAAGGAGGATGAGGATGACGACTTCAACTGGGATTTTTAGGGTCAGGATGCGCTCTCAGTTTCCGATGGCGACTCGGCTAAACGGAATGGACGCCCGTGAGTATCTGCTCTCCATGTTGCGGGAGCACGATGTGGTGGTGTTGGACTTTGAAAATTCTGCGCCAACCCCCTCTTTTGCGGATGAATGCGTGGGCCGGTTGGCTCAAACTCTAGGATTTGGGAGTTTCAAATCCAGGATTCGTATGGCCAATGTGCCGAGTCCCGCCAAGCCATTGATCAAACATGTGGTAATGCGGCGCACCAGAGAAGTGGCCGTGCCATAACTTAGGACTGGGCACCTCGAAAAATCCCAATTTCACGATATGCGCGTCTGTAACTCGTTGTTTATATGCTCTGGAATTTGGAGCGCAGGGACATGGGCTTGAAGACGTTCTGTTCGGCGATGCCCACCAAGCTGTAGAGATTGATATCGGATTCCTTGTTGTTGTTCTGGACCGTAGATTCGTTGTCGCCGCCGGACTGGAGGCGGAATACGAGCTTTTTGCCCAGCACGTTCAGCTGTGAGTATGCCCGTACTGCGTAAGGGCTGGAATATGCCGAAACGTCTGGCATCATCCAAATACGGTCCCGGAACGCCCGGACTGGCTGGTGGCGTTCGCTGTTACGCACGGTTTAACGTTATAAGAGCTTACTGCACTGCTGTAGCTGACGTGTGGGCCTCCTAAGAAGACCAAGGTGGTTGCAGATGCACCATTATTTGTTATAGTTGTTTCATGATGTAGGAGGCCACTCATGACGCAAACTGCAGTCATCTCAGACAGGGAAAACAAAATCCACGATCGCATAGTCTTGGCAAAGATGCTCATGAAGGCCTTTGAGCTCTGGATGGTGGACAATGAAGGGCAACTTGCCTTACTGGGCTTGGCGGCCGAGAACCGCGCAGCCCTCAGTCGGTATCGCAAAGGGGAACCCTTAGGCGCAAATAGGGATCTGCTTGAACGTGCGGGCCATTTACTTGCTATCCATAAAAATCTGCGATTACTGTTTCCACATGACCGGGATTTGGCTTATCAGTGGATGACCACCCGTAACCGTGCGTTCGATTATCGGACTCCCGTAGAAGTGGTCCGCGAGTGGGGATTTACCGGATTGTTGATGGTGCGAGCCTATCTGGATCATGCCAGGGGCGAATGATTGTGGCGGAGTCATTTTATGACGGTCTTACCCTGTCGGACACGCACCAAACCTTGATTCGCAATATCATCAGTTTGCGGGTATCGGAAGACCTGTTTAACGATCTGTCGGTTAGCCCAGAAGACTGGACTGTGGCACAGCGGCACGAAGCCGCTGCCAAGCCGCCCCACTATACTTCCCAGACACCGGCCATTAACCGACCCTTCGAGGAAGCGGAATGGTTCGCTGCTATCTGGTTTCCATTTAAAAACTGGACGGTGAGCCGATACAGCGATGGTTCCTTTGGCGTTTGGTATGGTGCGGATACGGTGGAAACCTCCGTCTACGAAACGGTACACCACTGGAGGTCACGGCTGTTGCGCGATGCAGGCTTTGAGCAGATGGTGATTTCTGGTGGTCGGGAAAGCATTACCGTGGATCGTTTATTATATGGGGTCCGTTGTGACGCTGCTTTGGTGGACCTGCGCCCACGTGTCGCAGAGTATCCCGCGCTGGTAGATGCAGAGAGCTACCATTTTTCGCAGCCGATAGGAATCCGATTGAAGACTGAGGGACACCCGGGGTTGGTTACCATCTCCGCACGATGTATTGGGGACGTGTATGCTGTGCTGAATCCGGACGTGTTATCTCATCCCAAAATTCAGTCCTATCTGACGTATCGACTGACTCAACATGGGGTGCAGGTGAATCAGGAAGCTGGCAATTCGAAAGGGGCGGATGCGGCGTGGATGTGTGTTCCCTAGCGAGATCACGAAAATCGCAAAAAATGTTACAACGCGGCAAGATGTCTTACCCTCCAAAACCTATTCGCTGCCGGCTGTAAGGACTTAAATTATGCAACTGTTTCTGACCAAAGAAGAACTCCGCAAAACCGGCAAAGTCTTTTGTGAGGACTGCCAGCATTTTGAACCTGGCTCTACCCCGAGTGGTCTGGGTTTTTGCGCGCACACCAAAAACCGGCAGGTGAGGGTGGAAGAAACGGGCAAAACCGTCCCCGACCGCCAGGGCTTGCCGCCGGATACCAACCCGGATCATGGCTATGCGGCGTGCTTTCCTATGGCACCCAGAGTGTGCGGCAAATTTCAGGAAAAGCCGGCTGCCATCACGTGATAAGGTATGAACATGGGTTGGAATGGTTCTGTCCACTATTTGATAAGGAGGTAAAAAATGCTGAACGCAATGGATACAGAAAGGCTCGTGAAGGCTTCCCAATCGGCTAATTTGTTTGTACAGGACCTGCAGGAACTGGGAAAGGCGGATAACTTTCTGCTGGCGAATATTGGGGAGGAATTGCTCAAAAAGGCGGCTCAGCTTGAGCAAAGATTGCTTCGGATTGAGCGCGTCACCCATACAGAGTGAGATTCGGTGTAAACCATCGAATAGGATGATCGTTACCTGTTTTCTACTCGACCATATCCAAGCCTTGCTATTTGTTTTTTGGTTATCGTTCAATTTGGTTATCCGCATTGGCCGACCAATAGATGACGTTCAACGGGAACCCTTTGCGTACCGTATCAATGACCGCGTTACGCTGTTTGTCTTTATAGATAAACTCGCGCTGCTAGGGTGGACGGATGTTTAGTTTACCGGAGAAGCCAAAGACGCCATTTTCGCCACGGTCGGCGTAGTCTTTGGTGATTTCACGGACTTTGATTAGTTTGAGTTCGATTTGCATGCGATTAACTCCTTTGTTTTGTTTTTATCAAAATTCTTGCATAAACTATCAAGAATTTTGAATCTGCATTGTCAGCGGTATAATAAGTCCCAGACGGTGTTCTATAAATAAGTATGGTTGATCGTGTGTTTGCTTTACTTCCGTTCGATGTTGACCCGTTTGCGTTGTGTTGAACTGGATTTTTATATCTTTTTGATGGTCTGCATTCAAATTCATCTCGTCCTGCCGTTATACCAAGAATTTCAAACTGATCAGGACAACATTTTTCCAGAAAAGTAATAGGTACACCCATAGCACCATCATAATCACAAGGTATATCTTTGACCTTGCTCACTTCAATGGCATCATAGTTATCATACCTTGGATAATTTTCTTCGTGACCACGATAGGTATGGTAAAGCTCAATGGGTTGATTACGTTTTGAATGGGTAATGTTTGTAAACCAGCAGGTATTACCCAATACCGTACAACGCTTTCCATCAATAATTTTATCCGTGGATTTTTCTGGTGCATTTTTTGGCAAAATAAAGGCTCGCGCACCAGTCGTCACTCCAAGCCATAATGCGTTGTGTTTGATTAATGGGAAGATTTCTTTATAGGATATGGCGTTCATACTGCCTATTACCAACAAATCTTTCTTGTACTCCATCAACTGCGCAATGTATTCACGAAACAAAGAAAATGGCGGATTCGTGACTACAATATCGGATTCCAACAAAATACTGATGGCTTCATCACTACGGAAATCGCCATTACAGCGCAATGGTGTGATTTTTGCGTAGAGATCAGCTTTTTCAGGCCGAAGTGGTTAAAATTCAGGCTGAAAAACGCCCAGAAGTTGCTCCAACCGGGATCGTCGCAATTGCAAAAAACCATTTTTCCTTTGAACTGATCCTTATAGTGTTTAAGTTCTTTCTCAATGTCCGTCAACTGAGTATAAAACTCGTCGTTCTTTTCGCTTTTTGCTTTGTGAAGATTGCCGTTTTTCACCATCGATCATTTCTCGTGCTTGTGTATTACAATCACGAGTAGGATGTGGTTTTTGTCTGCTTATAATGTCTTTATAAAGCGGCTTTTTTCGCGCTTTTTCTAACGATGATGGACATCACGGGTGAACACTGATACAACGCACGCGTCTTGCGTTTTTACTATGCTGCAGGAAGTGGACCAAACACGATTCCTTGATATGATAAGGAGGAAGTGTCGTTTTGTTATCTGTTAAAATAAACCTTTCAGCCCCAGAAAGGAGAAATTCTGCATGAACAGACCCGACTTATCATGTCAAAAACCTGAAAATCTTTCGTGGCATGGAAGGCCAAGGATTCAACGCTACGCTCTATTTGGGCAAACAGCGTTTGGGTACCGTAATAGATGACGCCAGCGGTGGTCCTGTAATGTTCAATCTCTCTCCTGAAGACCGCAGCGCGTTGGATGAATATGTTCAGTCCTTGCCAGATATTACCTGCACTTTCAATGACCCCGACACAGGCAAGCCGGCCACCTTGAAGCCATCGGCGGATTGGTTTGTGAGTAACCTGGTCAATCGAACGGACAAGCTCAAACAGATTAAAAAGATTCTTAAGAAACCTACCATGCTGGTCGTGCTGGAAAAGGGAGAGGTTTTCAAAATCGAATACACGCGGGAAGTGGATGCGAAGACGCTCACCGATTACCAGAAAACTTATCCCGATCATTTTGTTTTCAATGGGCTTACTGATGATTAAATTATTGACGCTCTCGAATCTCATGGTCTCTGCTAAAGGTTCTGCGGATTGCTTTACCGCCCAAGGGGAGAATGGCCTACAGCCGGACTCTCCATGTTTGGGTTATTGCACTACCGCGTTGGGGGATGACGTGTGTAAGGCTTGTGGGAGAACTTTTGAAGAAGTGAGCAGATGGATTGTCATGACCCCTGAAGAAAAGGCGGCAGTTTGGTTGCGGCTTAATCAGAACGGTTTTTGGGAAAAACAGCGTATCCGCTTGCAAAAAACTGACCGCGAGGAGGATTTGTCATGAGCGAGCCCACTTGCTGCTATCGTTGCGCTGAGTCTTGGAAAGATGCGCATTGCGATAAGGAGACGCCGTTTTTTCGCTTAACGATGACCAGAATGTTTGTCTGCCCGACCTGCGGAAACAAACGCTGCCCGAAAGCCACGGATCACCACCTGGATTGCACAGGCAGTAATGCGCCGGGACAAAAAGGCTCGCGGTATGCCTAGGATGCCGCATGCCATTTTGAACGTGGAAACGCACGATTGTCGGCAGGCCTTCTATGTGGGTCGGTCCTCTTCTGGCCGCCTATCCCCCCTGGGCAATCCGTATGCCATCGGTCCTGATGGCGAGCGGGAAGCGGTCATTGAGCGGTACCGTGCTTGGCTTGCCGCCCGCATTGCCGAGCGTGATCCGGTGGTTGCTACGGCCCTGCTGAGTATTCAGCCCGGCCAGGCGCTTGCCTGTCATTGTGCGCCCGCTCCCTGCCATGCAGAAGTGATAGCCGCCGCACTGGATGCCGGTGTGCAGGCGCAGCTTCGCCATCGGACCGCGAGGACCTTGCGTTACGCAGGAATTGGTTCCCGCCATACGCCGAAACACGTGTTGGCCCAAATGCAGAAAATCGCACACCGGCTTTCCGAATTGGGATATACGCTGCTTTCCGGCGGAGCAGAAGGGGCCGATTCCGCGTTTGAGCAGGGATGCTTCGGTAGAAAGGAAATCTATCTCCCCTGGCCGGGATTCCGCCAGTTGCAAGGTCGCCATTGTGTGACCTTGCCGAGCAGTGAGGCTTTTCGCGTGGCAGAAGTCGGGCATCCGGCCTGGGGTAAACTCAAAGCCTCCGCGCAATCCCTGATGGCGCGGAATAGCCATCAAGTGCTGGGTGCCGATTTGCGTTCTCCGGTGGATTTTGTGGTGTGCTGGACGCCTGATGGTTGCGAAAATGCAGCGACCCGTTCACGCGCTACCGGCGGTACCGGACAAGCGATTGCGTTGGCGGACCTTTGGGGCATCCCTGTTATCAATTTGGCCCATGCGAAAAAGGCTATGGCGAAATTAGCAGAACAGGTATCGCGGGAGGTCATATGCTGACCACGACCACCAAGCGCCTCAACGGACTTCTCGGGCGCCGTTCCACTTTGATGATTCTTTTGCTGGAAGGCCTAAACAAAAAGAAGCTGGATAGCGAGCCGTTACCTTTTGCCACCATTCTCGAAATTTTGGGGCTGGATGATACACTTTTTTGTTGCCGGGCCGAACCACGATATGAGCGGGAATGGCGGCTCTTTGCCGTCTGGTCGGCCCGGCGTGTGTTACAGGATCCGGAATATCTCGAACTGCTGGATGTTGCCGAGTGGAACGCCTGTGGACAGATCTCCCTAAAAGCCCTTAGGCAGGCTTATCAGACGGCATTGCGTCTTCGTGATGAAAAGGACCAGGGCGACAGCACCCTTATTTTTCCTGCAGATATTGCTATTCGGGCGTTATTGGATTATGGCGCTGAAGCGGCATTTTGGACGTCCCGTGCGGTTATAGAATATCTAACCGTACAGGCCACATTGAGGGGTGAACCATTGAACAGATTTGTGTACGAGGCAGAAAGGCGTGTCCAAGTAAGGCAGTTCCGACGCGTGGTTACGGGTGTTTATCCGCCGTGAACTAAGGCTTTCTGGCGTAAAAGGTGTGCGCCGATAGTGATGTGGTGGTCATGTTAATATGAGTCTGTTAATACGCCGAATGCTGATAAAGAGGAATTATCATGGTTAACTTAAAAGAGCCGTTATGGTCTATAGAAACGCATCAGCGGGTAACTTATGTGGGAAGGACATTCAGCGGTGCTTTGGTCGTGAAGATGGTCGATGACCCGAATGATCTTTGTGTTTTGTGTCGGGAAGAGGATCTGGAAAACATTCCATCTGACCGGCCTGTTCTGGCAGATTAGCGCCCGGTTTTTTATCGGCGCCATGGCGGTTGATGTCCTGAAGGAGGGTGTATGGCTCGACGTGTTTTTGTGGATATGGATGGGGTGATTGTCGATTTTGCGGCCTATATGCAGTCCTCCGGTTTGACGGCGGCAGAAATTAAACGCCAGCCTGGGGCCTATCTGGCTATGCCGCCTATCGATGGGGCTCTGGAAGCCGTGCGGAGTGTCATCGACCTGGGTTTTGAGGTCTGGATTGCCACCAAGCCACCTACCGGCATTGCGTTTGCCTATGCCGACAAAGCGGCATGGATTTTTCAGCATCTTCCTGAATTGGAACGCCGCCTCATCATTACGCATGATAAAGGCCTACTTGGCGATGCAGGAGATTATTTGTGCGACGACCGACCGCACAGAGCAAATTGCGCAAATTTTCCGGGGACGTTGCTCGCTTTTGTCGATGGTTTTCATTGGCCCCAGGCCCTCGCCGTCTTGCGTGGCGTGAAACAGGCAGAATAGGTAAATAAAACAGGTAATTATACAGAATATGCAGAAAATCGTTCAGATTATTGAATCCTTGCGCCTGGATCTTTCGGATGAAAAACGGCTGCAAAGCGATCTCGAAACCGCGCTCCGGAAGGCCGGGTTGTCCTTTGCCCGTGAGCAGGCATTGTCTGCCCGGGATATCCCCGACTTTTTGCTGCAGGACGGGATAGTGATTGAGTGCAAATTGCGGCCAGCGCAAAAGATGGCGGTGTTTCGGCAGCTTGACCGTTATGCCCATCATCCGGAAGTGCGCGGCATTGTACTGGCCACCAACCTCTCCATGACGTTGCCGGAAACTATACGGGAGAAACCAGCTGTCATGGCTTCGCTGGGCAAAGGCTGGCTCTAATGGCTGAGGCCTCCCGGACCTATGGCGTTTGCCGGTATGTTTCTGATGGGACACGGCATCAGTGGTCCCTGGAAGGGATAGAACCCCATGTCGCCATTCGTCTGAAGCAGCTCTTTCCCAAAATCCCTAAACAGTCCGCTGGTCCCTTTCTGCTACCTGCCGACCTGATAACCGCTGCGGACCTCGATTGGTTCATGTCCCGTTATCCGCTGCGTATCAGCGCGGCCGACAGGCGCCGGCTTGAGGTCGATAAGACAGGCTTTGTGGAACGCCAGGACCATTTGGAAAGCATTCTGCTGCCCACGTTCAAAGCCGGCGCCATTACCGGATTGCGCGATGGCCAACAGTTGCGCAACTATCAGGCCCAGGCCGTGGAAGTGCTCCGCTACCGAAAATCCCTGTTGCTGGGCGATGAAGGGGGGCTGGGCAAAACCTTCGTGGCGGCCGCCTTCCTCTGTTCAGTGCCCGGGACGTTGCCGGCTGCCGTGGTCTGTGATGCGCATATGCAAATCCAGTGGCTCGAAAAGGTTACCGGCTTCACCCATTTGCGCGTGCATTGCATCAAAAAGACCAGTCCTTACGCGCTGCCGCCCGCCGATGTGTATGTCTTCCGTATTTCCCAAATCATGGGGTGGGCCGATATTTTTGCGACCGACTTTTTCAGGACGGTGGTGTATGACGAACCGCAATCCCTGCGCACCGGTGCCAGCACGGCCATGTCGCTGCCGCGAAGGTGCTTACGCAACATACCGAGTACCATCTCGGGCTGACAGCTACGCCTATCTACAACTACGGCGTGGAAATGTGGAATGTGATGCGTTTCATTGACGAGACCGTCTTGGGAGAATACGACGACTTCATGCGCGAATGGGCCGATAGCTACGGACGCATCGCCCATCCCAAGGCGCTGGGTTAACAACTGTTGCCGATAATACGGAACTTTATGTATAAATATACAGTCACATATGAAATATGAAATTAAGCGCATGGGCAAAAAGTTAGGGGGTGTCTTATCGCACCGCATGGGAGTGGTTCAAAACCGGGACCTGGTCCGTGCCAGCCCGTCAGTCGGCGACAGGCACTATTTTGTATGGGCGGCGCTCTGCAAAACATCGGGCAGAAAAGGCGATGGCAGCGGGCGGCATAGCCCCCGTAATGAGGGCTGAATGATTACGCTGCACACCCGTATCCGAAACCTTACCCCGGAGCAGGATGCCGCCTTATCCACCTATGCAGAACACTTCAATCACGTCGCCCATCATCTTGTGACGGATATGGTCCACGAAAAACGGACCGGTGCATCATTCAAAAAGGACTATCTACGCCGTTTTGCTTTGACCGCCAGACAATTCAATGCGATATGTCTGTCTGTGGAGGGTCTCGCTAGTAACCGCCTGGAGAACTTGAAAAACCAGGAAAATATGCTGAGTGATAAAATCCTCGCACTCCAAAAACTGTTGCCCAAGATAGTGTTGCAAATACAAAAAGCCGTGATGGAACAACAGCCGGTTGCGGTCATACAGCGGCTGAAAAATCGTTTGCACCAAAAGAAGCGAAAGCTCGCAAACCTGTTGGAAAGACAATCTCAGGTCATTAATGAACAGAAACGGCCGCTCGGATCCGGACTCTGCTTCGGCGGGAGGAAACTGTTTCATGCACAACATCATTTGCAGGAAAATGGTTACCAAAACCACGCGGAATGGCTGGCGGACTGGAAATTGGCGCGGTCTCGCCAGTTTTTCGTGCTGGGATCCAATGATGAAGCGGCAGGATGTCAGGGCTGTGTCGCCCGAATACAGAGCGACGGGACTTTCCTGCTGGACCTGCGGCTGCCGGGAACAGGAGAAAAGCGGGTGACAATCGGGCCGCTCCAGTTCCCCTACGAAGCAGAAAAACTCCGTAATGTCGTAGCGCTGCATGCCCAATTATCCAAAGAGAACCTGCCACGAATCACAAACCGGTCCAAGGCCGGTAAACCGTATTCCCGTATTGTGTATCCCGAAGCACTCAGCGCGTTGTCCTGGCGTTTTCAGCGGGACAAGGATCAAAAAGGCTGGCGGGTGATGGTGAGTTTTCATCAACCCGCTGCTGCCGTTCAAACCCATGTTCAGGCCGGAGCCATTGGCGTTGACCTGAATGCGGACCATTTGGCCTGGGCGGAACTGGACCGTTTTGGTAATCCCATGGAAACAGGGAACATTCCTTGTGTGACTTATGGGAAAACCGCAACGCAGGCAGAAGCGCTCATTGAGGCGTCGGCCATCGCGCTCACCCAACGGGCCAAACAGACGGGTAAACCACTGGTTCTGGAAAAGCTGGATTTCTCCCAAAAGAAAACGCAACTTAGTGAAGTGGACGGCCCGCGTTACGCACGCATGTTATCCAGTCTGTCTTATCGAAAGATTCATGATGCCATTGCTGCACGTGCCGCCAAAGACGGGGTGGAAGTAAAAACCGTCAGCCCGAAATTCACTTCTGTGTTGGGACGCATCAACTATGCGGCGCGTTATGGACTGACCGTGCATCAGGGCGCAGCGGTGGTCATTGGGCGCAGGGCTTTCGGCCGGTTTGCGAAGAACCCGCATACCGGGAAAAATTTCAAGGAATTCGGACTTCGGGAAATGCCGATAGGCCGAACAGGGCGTGATGGCCGCAAGACCATCACCGCACCGGATGGACGTGGTGCGCAGGTCACCTTCTCTTATCCCGCGTGGAATGAGCAGAAGCATGTGTGGACTCTGTTGGGCAAAGTTTCCCGGAAGATGAAAGCGGCGCTTGCAGCGCAGCGTGTGGCGGGGCAATCCGACCCTCCGGAACGTATGGTGAAGTCCGCAAGGAGGAAGCCAGAGGTTCTGGTTGTGGCGGCGGTTTAGGCCGCCCTATACGCTTACCGGTGGGAGTCCGGTACGTGAGCCGACAATATCGTTCGGTCGGCGGGATTTCGGTCCTTTGGGTCCGTGGAATATTTTTCTATGGATTGAGCAACGGTTGCAACATCGCTGCTCCGTCGTGGTGTTCGGGGAACTGGACTGGTCGTCAGGCACGCATCAGCAAGTGATTTGGCGCGTGGACCGGGAAGGGCAGCAATCCCCAGTTACGGTCTTTTTCCTGGTCGTGGAAGATGGCTCCGATGGGCCGATTATGGAGATTCTGGGCCTCAAAGCCAGTGAAGCGCATCAGATTGTGGATCCGTTCACCGGGCCAGAAAGGACGGACCGCGATATGGCCCGTTTCCAGGCTTTGGTGCAACGCTATTTGACGCGTGCCTCTGGCGCTCAAAAAAACGTGCAGAAAAAAGCAGGTGTTGCACCGCATGTCACGAAACCGGAACAACAGGATTTGCGGAAACTGCTGGACGGATAAGGGCTGATGCCCGAACATCCTGCATCTCGAAACAAGGAGCGATATGGCATCCAAAAATTACAGCGCTGATCAATTTACCGTTCTTAAAGGCCTGGAGCCCGTGCGATTGCGCCCGGGCATGTACACGCGTACCACTTGTCCCACCCATATCGTGCAGGAACTGATAGATAATTCTGCGGATGAAGCCCTGGCTGGACAGGCTACCCAGATTGATGTGACGGTTTGCCCGGATGGCTCGGTCATAGTGGAAGATAACGGGCGGGGTATTCCCGTTGGCATCCCGCCCGGTGAGTCCCGTCCGGCTGCAGAACTCGCTTTCACAACACTGCATGCCGGTGGCAAATTCGATAAGACAGACCAAGCTTCCGCGTATCGTTTTTCGGGCGGATTGCACGGCGTCGGTGTCGCTGTTACGAACGCCCTGTCAAAGCGGGTTGTGGTGGATATTCACACCCGAGATCCGGAAGGTTCAGGCTATGGCCATTACCGCCTGGGCTTCGCTGACAGCGCCATTGAAGCGCCTCTGGTGCGCATTGAAAACAGCACTTCCCGCAAACACGGTACGCGGGTTCAGGTCTGGCCGGATGCCCGCTATTTTGATTCAAATCGGGTCAATATTCGTGAACTCACCCATCTTCTCCGTTCAAAGGCGATTCTTTTGCCCGGGTTGCGGGTCACGCTCTCCCTGCCCGAACAGGAGCCCATCCTCTGGCAATACGATGCTGGACTTTCCGGCTATCTGGAAGAACTGCTGGCTGATACCGAAACCATCACCCCTATTTTCACGCAGTCCGTTTACCAGAATGATGACAGCCATGGCTTTGCTGAGGGGGAGGGGGCGAATTGGGCCATCTGCTGGGCGGCGCAGGGCTGTCCGAAACCCGAAACCTACGTGAATCTTATCCCTACCCTGGATGGGGGAACCCATGAGTCGGGGTTCCGCGCCGGCGTTTTTGAAGCTGTGCGCAGCTTTATGGAACATCACAGTCTGATGCCGGCCAAGGTGAAGCTGGTACAGGAGGACGTCACCGGCAAAATGGCCTTGGTGCTTTCCGCACGGATTCTTGACCCTCAGTTTCAGGGGCAGACCAAGGATAAACTCACCAGTCGTGAGGCTTACAAGCTCATGGTGCAGACCATTCGTGACCCTCTGGAACTGTGGCTGAACAGTCATCCCGAGGCGGGCAGGGCCATTGTCGAACAGGCCATTCAGAGCGCACAGCTACGCAGTCGTGCGGCGAAAAAAGTGGAACGCAAAAAGGGGTCGGGGCTGGCGACCTTACCGGGTAAGCTGACCGATTGCGAAAGCACAGATATTCAGCGTAATGAATTGTTTCTGGTAGAAGGGGATTCGGCGGGCGGCTCCGCCAAGGCGGCGCGTGATAAAGAATATCAGGCGCTTTTACCGCTGCGGGGCAAGGTGCTGAATACCTGGGAGGTGGATGCCGATCTGATTTTCAAAAATCAGGAAGTCCACAATATGGCGGTGGCCCTGGGGATAGAGCCGCATGGCGTTGATGCCGATCCCGAACAGGTGCTGGCGGGATTGCGCTACGGCAAAATCATGATTCTTTCGGATGCCGATGTGGATGGTAGCCATATTCAGGTGCTAATTCTAACGCTGTTTCTGCGCCATTTTCCGGCACTCCTCCGGCGTGGGCATGTATTTGTGGTGAAGCCGCCCCTGTATCGGGTAGATACTACCTGGCGTGGCAAAGCCCGCAAAATCTATTGTGAAGCCGAAACAGAGCGGGATGCGGCCATAGAGCGTCTTCGCGCTGAAGGCGTCAAGGAATCCGCTATTTCGGTTCAGCGTTTCAAGGGCCTGGGCGAGATGAATCCAGATCAACTCTGGGAAACGGCTTTGTGTCCAGATACCCGGTCATTGGTCCCCCTCACCATGACACTTACCGAACAAGCCTTTTTGCAGGAACGCTTCAATCTGCTCATGGGCAAACAGTCGGCGGGTGAGCGCCGGGCATGGATGGAAAGGGATGGCTGGACGGCCGATCTGGATGTTTAGGTGGAAGCTGACGACGCCATAATGTCGGCGGCCATCAATTTCATGAAAGGGAATGCGGCCTGGTTAAGCCGTTCTTCCTTGCTCTGTACCTCCATCAGCGCCTGCTCCAGTTGCTGTACGCGCGTTTCCACAAACTCCACCGCTTTGGCGATCTGTTGCAGGGCCTGTAATTCTTCTTCCGTCTGCGCTTCGAAACGCTGGAGTTGCTGGTCCATGACGGTCATGATTCTGTCCACCCAGCTTTCCGCATCCCGACGCGTTTCCATCACGAAGTCTCGTGTGCGCATCGCCACGGTCAGAAACATTTTGCGGACCACCGCACCTTGCGTGTTCACGGCAATTTCCATGGTCTTTCCGAAACGCTCATAGGTTTCCGCCATTGCCAGCAGCTCCGCTCTTCGCGGCATCATCGCGTAAGGCACCGTTTTGAGATCCTGCAGGGCATATTGCGCCTGCAACTGCTGACGGACAAAATAATGTCACCTCAGGACAATAAAGTATCATCCTGGAGTACAGCAAAAACGTGATAGAAAGTGTGTGTCGGACAAAGAAACAACGAGTTAAGTTACTATAAGGATGTCACTTTATTGTTCTGCGCCCCTGTCAGTGGCGTGTTTGATGGGCAACTCAGGATGATTCTTATTCCAATAGACTAACAAAAACGGCGACGCATAATCAATAAGTTGCGTGCCAATCAGGATGATACTTTTTCGTCACTGAACAGCAACGCCTGATATTCCGCAGCGAAACACTCCGATTCATTGTGTATTGTAAGTACAGGTCTTTGTGCTTTTTTGACCGCTTAAGCAGTCCAGATCCAACAAATTGATGGATTTTATTTTTGGCATGTATTTTGCTTTATTCTATTTTCAAGTACAGGTTAGTCACGCACCATCGGGCTGGCTCACACTTGTTTTAAAAAGTATTAATATTCTGCCAAAATATCACGAGGTGATGAACATGTATCACGATTATAAAATTTCCAAAAATACGCTTATTGTTACAGCAGCCATGCTTGGTTTGTCGCCACTGGCTCATGCTGCTAACTGGTTTAAGTTGCAGGGAGTTTCTCCGGCGAAGGCTCCGATGTTTAGCGTTTCTGGTTTTATTGAGCCGAGTATTTATGCACAACCCGGTAATGAAGACAACCTTGAAAAGAATCATATCCCGAACACCGATCTTATAGCGCCCGGGCTTTCGCAAAGTACTACCGCCAATATCCTGAGGGCGAGAATCGAGTTGCGTGGAAATCTGAACCCTAATATTTCTTACTTTTTTGGCGGTGAGTTTGGAGATAATGGTTTCACGCATGTGTGCAGGAGATACCAGCCGGGTCTCATTGATGGGCATTTTACCTTCAGTTATATTCCGGGCGCCAGAATTGAGGCAGGCCTCATTCGTGCACCCAGCGCCGAAGGAGCCATGCAGGGATTCATGAGCAACAACTTCGTGTTGCCATCGACAGTTATTGGGCAGTTGATGCAACAACCGATGTATAACTCTAACGACCCCTACAAAATCAATCAACAGACAAACGCATACCTGATAAATGGCCAACAATCTTTGGGAGATAACGCTTTCCGCTATCCAGGCATCATGGCCTTTGACTGGTTCCGTAACGGTCATTGGGAATTTACCTATGGTACCATGATCGGAATGTTTGGAACTGTTGCAGCCGGTAACCAATCTAGCAGTCCCATTTATGCTGCGCGTCTACAGGAAGCTTATATATTCGGAGGGAAAGGACCCTTCCGTAGCGATGTGCAGGCGGGTATCTGGTATCAGCATGCCAGTCCTGAATTGAATGACACCAGTTACAGTATGAATCGCTACGGCGTGGATGTGCAGTACTTGCAAGGCTATATGCACCAATGGGGCAGGCAATTCCGCTTCCAGTACATGCGTGGTACCGGCTGGATATCGGCAGCTTCGGCATTCAGCAGCGCCCCTGGTCTGCCTGCAACGCTGACCAACACCCAACTTTACCCCGGCAGTCAGAACACGGCCAATGGTTACATGCTGGAAGGCGGCTTGTTTTTGACCAAGCATATTGAAGCGAATTTACGTTATGACTATTACGACCGTTTGCCGAATGATCCAGCACAGCAACGCATATTCAGAACCTGGGCTATAGGTCTGCAGTATCACTTCACGCCACTGACCAAAATCATGGCCGGTTACTACTTCCGGACACTGGATGTACCGCATCAGCCTAATCCTGTTGCGAATAGTATTTCTGATGCCGTGGATAATGAGTTTGCCATGCAGGCGATGATTGCCTTTTGATGAAAATAGCGGAAAAATAGTTAGTTAATTGATGAGTTTTTTGAAATTCACGAGCGTTACCGCAACTAAAAGTGCCACGGCTGCGGCGACGTCTGCAGCTGCAAAGGCAGCATTGAAGGCTGGTTGATGGAAGTACTTCGTTTCCCGGTGTTGGATGACCGCCGACTGCATGCGCTCGCAGACTAACGTGCAGTGCTGTCGTTCGGGAAGCGCAATCTAATCGACAGGCTGGAAAAGTCAGAGTACTTAGCGGCCCCAGAGCGCAAAGCGGAACGACCAGGCAGAGCGTTTCGCTTTTGTTTGATCCTGAAAATAGCAATTACCCCTGCTGAAATGAGATTATCCATTTGATATTATTGTGTTTTCCATGTGTATGGAGGCTCACCCAATGGGTGAAGAAGAATATCCGCAAAAGGCCATTCCGGAGGCGGTAAAGACCATGATCGTCGACACCTTGGGGGGGGTAGGTGTCCTGTGACAAGGAAGCCGCAGCTACGCCCTTTGGTTGACTTCCTCCTCGTCCTGAAGGACGAGGATTCCTTCCTGCCAGCAGCGGCCCTACATCAGCCGCTTCTCTCCGCTACTTTGGAGAACAGGCTACCCCGGCGTGCCCCGCCGTTGACTGCAATCCTCTTGCGAGGATGTTCTGTGCCGCATTCACGTCGGCATGTGCTTCATGCCCACAGTGCAGGCAGCGAAACACCGCCTGATTGGGGCGATTCCCGGCATCCACCACACCGCAAACCGAACAGGTCTGCGAGGTATAGGCCGGATTCACCCAAAATAGCATGCCACCGGCCCACTGGAGCTTATAGTCCAGTATCCGTTTGAGCAGTCCCCATCCCTGATCGAGGATGGATTTGTTCAATCCTGATTTCTGCCGGATATTGCGTCCGGGTTTATCCACGGTACCCTTTGCGGATGCCGTCATGTTCCGCACTTTCAGGTCTTCCAGCACCACGACCGCGTGGTTTTTGCTGATGGTGGTGCGGACCTGATGAAGCACGTTTTTCCGTATTTCCGCGATACGCTGGTGCAATCGCGTGATTTTGGCCTTCTGTTTCTTCCAGTTGGCCGAAAACTTCACTTTGTGCGCGAGCTTTCTTTGCTCCCGCGCTAGTTTCTTCTGCAAATCCCGATAGGCGGTTACTGGCAGAAACATGGTGCCATCGGACAATGTAAGCAGGTTTGCTACTCCCCGGTCGCCACCGACCGCTGTAGTGGAGGGATGCACGGGGTCCGGCACTTCTTTTTCGGTCTGTATGGCGACATACTAGTGACCACCAGCCCTGCTGACGGTGACATTGCGGATTTCGCCGCCAATGATGCAGGATTTGCGAAATTTCACCCAGCCAATACATGGCAGGAAGATTTTGGGGAGCACCTTGCGGCCATCCCGATCAACGGGATTCAGATCAAAGTGAATATGGCCCGGTTCCGGGTAGCGCATGCTGTCGTGGACGAACTTCTTTTTGAAATTTGGGAAGTTTTTAGCTGAGTTCTTATTGAATGCCTCTTTCAACGCCTGCGTCAGATATCTGAGCGTCTGCTGTTGCGGCATCGACGGGGATTCTGCGAGAAACCCAAAGGCTTCCGAATTGCGCCAAGACGTGAGTAGTTCGCACAGGCCGGCATAATTCAGGGTGCCGCAATGATGATCGAGATAGCTCTTCTGCACGGCCAGCGCTCGGTTCCAGACGAAGCGCACGCAGCCGACCGCACGGGCCAGAAGATTTTCCTGCTCCGGAGTGGTTTCGAGACGGTAGCGCACGGCCATGCGAATCAGCATGGTGTATAATTATACAGTTAAAGGCATTGGCTGGCAAAATTTATCGCTAGGCAGACGGCTTCGACGGCGTTGAGCCGTCTCGCCGCCGCGCTATCCATCCCCGGCCTGAACGCCTGGGCTTTTCGCGCTTTTTGGTAAAATCGAGAATCAGAATTAAGGTGACGGTTGAAAGCGGTGTCTGTTTTCGTCCAATTCCAGGGCAGGTGCCTCAATGGGACCCAACCATCTGGTGATCAAGCGGTAAACCGGCTTAGCATCGGGGATGCCCTTCAAGGCGTATTCGTTTATGCGGACCCGTGACCCCATTGCTCTGTTTTTTCATTCTGTTGGACTGGGGTTGATGGTGCTGAAATACGACCCGTCGGGCGATGCCTCTTCTCGGGGGAGGGTGCACGACACTGCTCAGTCGAAACAGCAGGCGTGTATTCGTGACGAGGGCGTGCTTCCAGAATGCGTAACTATAAAACCCTCCGTCGGCGGTCACCAGCATGCTGGAATCCGCATGCGCCATGACCGAGAAGGCCATGGCTCACTCCCCTTGGTCCGTAAGTGCCGGGTTCTGTATAGCACAAGGTGGGTCCCACATTCGGCCATAGCGATATATCGGAGCTTGGGAAAATCCGACGCACCTCTAGGACAAAATAAATCAGGACGTCTTGGGACAATTGTAGGATACAAATAAAGATGGTAACTTTTATCTGGCCTAAGCCAGTAAAATTGGCACATCGAAATTTTCAAAAATAAATAAAGTTGGTAACTTTATGTCTGATCGAGCCCAAGACCCGCTAAATTTTGTGCAAATAAAGTTGGTAACCTACACCACGCCCAACAGAACCCTCCTCAACCTCGCGGGTCATCCGTTCGCAATCCTTTGACTACAGTATGCCAATCCAAAGGCGTTTTGGGTCTCTCCAGCATTCATGATGTCAAACAGCGCCAGTGATTGGCCAGTTTTCAGCAGAAATTAGCGTCTGGATTGTTCACCATTGAAAATATCAGTATTTTATAATATAAAGAATATTTTAATGCACTAATCATTTATATTTCGCAATATGAGGTGGTAAGTGTTCATAAATAAATAACTTGTACTTACTATGTAGCGGGTATAGTCTTGCGGCATGGAAGCAGACGCACTGATAGCCGCTCGACACCAAGCGCTCGAAGGGATACTGGATGAGCGGCAGAGACGGCTATATGCGGCAGTAGAAGCGAAGGTGCTGGGTCATGGCGGTGTCAAGCGGGTGAGTGAGGCTACCGGAGTCGCGCGGGGGTCCATCATGGCGGGTCTCAAAGAGCTCAAGGATCCGGAGAACAGGCTCCCGCAAGGCAGAGTTCGTCGATCGGGTGGCGGGAGAAAAAGGCTGGTGGATCGCGATCCGGACTTGCTGGTGGCCTTGGAGGGTTTGGTAGATCCTGCGGCACGCGGTGATCCCCAGTCACCGCTGCGCTGGACTTGCAAGAGCCTCAAGCAATTGGCACGGGAACTGAGCGAACAGGGGCACCGCATCAGCCATGTTTCTGTGGGCATTCTGCTCAAGGAATTAGGGTACAGCTTGCAAGGCAATCGCAAGACCTTGGAAGGCACTGATCACCCAGACCGAGATGCCCAATTCCGGTATATACAGGAGAAGACGCAGCAGGCACTGGACGCAGTGCAGCCCGTCATTTCGGTGGACACCAAGAAAAAAGAGTTGGTTGGCAACTACAAAAATGCGGGTCAGGAGTGGCGGCCGCAGGGTGAACCGGAAGTCGTCCAGGTGCATGACTTTGTGGATAAGGAACTGGGGCGGGCCAACCCCTATGGGGTTTACGATCTCGCCCAAAACGCGGGTTGGGTGAGTGTGGGCACGGATCATGATACCGCCAGCTTTGCGGTAGCCACTATCCGGCGCTGGTGGTTAGGCATGGGTCAGCCTCTTTATCCCGACGCCAAGGAGTTGATGATCACGGCCGATGGGGGCGGGAGCAATGGGTCTCGGGTGCGCCTCTGGAAGCTGGAATTACAAGGGCTTGCCGATGAATTCAATCTGCCGATTCGGGTGTGCCACTTTCCTCCGGGCACCAGCAAATGGAACAAAATCGAGCACCGTCTGTTTTCCTATATCAGCATGAATTGGCGGGGGCGACCTTTGGTGAGTCACGAAGTCATTGTCAATTTGATCGCGGCTACAACCACCAGCAAAGGCTTGAAAGTGTACGCCGCCATTGATCCTACACCCTACCCCAAGGGTATCAAAGTCACTAACGCTGAATTCGCTACCATCCAAATTGACCGCGATAACTTCCATGGGGAATGGAATTACGTCATCTCACCAAACAAAAAGTTCATGTAGTTTATTTATGATTCCTAAAAACCTGATGCTGAAAGATGGTTAATGAATGACGCTGATTAACATCCATTCAACCACAGGTAAACCGCAATACAAAAATCAGTGCCCACGTCGCCGCAAATAGCGTTCCAGCAGGGTCGATGTGGACCCATCATGGGGGTGTTGGGTTTTACCCTGCATATCAGAAACAATGCGCTGAGCCAGCACCTTACCCAATTCCACGCCCCACTGATCAAAAGAGTCAATGCCCCAGATGAGTCCCTGGGTGAATACGCTGTGCTCATACAGAGCAACCAGTGTACCCAGACTGTGCGGACTCAGGGCATCCACGAGAAGCACGCTACTCGGACGGTTTCCGGCAAACGTGCGGAAGGGAACTTGCGCTTCGGAAACACCCTCAGCACGCAATTCCTCCGCCGTTTTGCCAAAAGCCAAAGCCTCTGCCTGGGCAATCAGATTCGCCATCAACAATTCATGCGGTTCTGCTGAAGCACTGAGGGGATGACAAAAGCCAATGAAATCGCAGGGAATCAATCGCGTACCCTGATGAATCAGCTGATAAAAAGAATGTTGTCCATCGGTTCCCGGCTCGCCCCAGATAATGGGACCACTATCTACGGACAGCAGTTGCCCGGCTTCATCGACACTTTTACCATTACTTTCCATTTGTAGCTGCTGTAAATAGGCCGGGAAACGCGCCAGATCATAAGCATAGGGTAAAATGGCCTGGGTTTGCGCTCCCCAGAAATTGTTGTACCAGATGGACATCAAACCCAGCAGCACCGGCAGATTCTGTTCCAGCGGCGCGTTCTGGAAATGCATATCCATGGCATGAAAACCGGCGAGCATTTCCTGAAAATGCTGCACCCCCACGCCGAGCATGGTGGACAAGCCAATAGCCGAATCCATGGAATAGCGCCCCCCCACCCAGTCCCGGAAACCGAACATATGTTCAGTATCCATACCAAAGGCCTTGACGGCTTCAGCATTGGTAGAAACCGCCACAAAATGCCGGGAGACTGCGTCTTCGCCCAAAGCAGAGGTAATCCAGTGCCGGGCGGCATGGGCATTGGTCATGGTTTCCAGCGTAGTAAACGTCTTGGATGAAATAATGAACAGGGTTTCTGCAGGATCCAGATTCGCCGTCACATCGCTGAGCGTCGCGCCATCCACGTTAGCCACAAAATGCAGATGAACATCAGTATGACGGTAGGCACGCAGGGCTTTCCAGGCCATTTCCGGACCCAGGTAAGAACCGCCAATACCAATATTCACAATCTGCCGAATCGGCTGACCGGTGGCACCCCGCCAGGACTGTTCATGAATGGACTGGGTAAAACGGGCCATATGTTCCAGCACCTGATGCACTTCAGGGACAACGTCCACCCCCCCGGTGCGCATAACCATACCCCTGGGCGCTCGCAAAGCCGCATGAAATGCGGCCCTACCCTCGGTATGGTTGATTTTTTCCCCGGCAAACATGGCGTCGCGGCGCGCTTCCAGATCACGACTGTGGGCAAGATCAAAAAGCAGATTCAGGGTTTCCCGACGCAGCAAATGCTTGGAGTAATCCAGATAAATCCCGCAGGCTTCTGCCGAAAAATGCCCGGCGCGATGGGGGTCTTCCTGAAAAAGCTGACGCAGAGTGACATGTTCCAAAGACTGGCGATGCTCTTGTAAGCGTCGCCAGGCAGGTAGATTACAGAGTACAGCCGACATGGACAACCTCTTGAAAGTAACAATTAAACAATGAACAATTTAATTGTAGTACAGTTTGCCGAAGGCACATGATAAATAAATAGATCATGAAGTTATGGCATTGCACAATGCTCGCAAGCTGTAGCTGGCTCAGAAAACCCAAGGCTATTTACGTGCTAACTATGTCAGTGTGAAATGATTGTGTGAGTTATAATATTTTCCGGAGGGACGTATTTGTCCAAATATAAAGCCGTAAAAATAGTAAAAAAAGGTTCCTCGTCATTTCAAGTGGGTAGCCTGAGATCCAGCTTGCCCAGGATCAGGTAGGCCATGTTGATAAAGTTCTTGTGCGTGCGGTAACCCCGAGCCTTGGCCTTGGCGGATTGAATGAGGCTGTTGAAACCTTCCAGAATTCCATTGGTGATCTGGCTCTCGAACCATCGGAGCACGCCATCCCAGTGATTCATGATGGTGTAGGCGACCCTGACGATAGGCGGCAGATCGCTGGTTCTGGCGTTTTCCAACCAGGCTTTCAAGAGGGTAGCCCCCTGGTGGCGATTCTTGATCGTGAAGATGTCCTGAAAGGTCAGGCGGAACTGGTAGGCCTGCGCCGTCTTGAGGTTCTGGTCTTTGAGCAATTCCTGCAGCTTTTCTTTCTGCTTCATTTTGAGGTTGCAATCGTTCTTGAGCCAAAGCCAGCGGGTCTTTTTGAGATTTGGCTGGGTGAGGACTTCCCCCTTGCGCACGTCGTCTACGGCCTCGTTGACGAGCTTCATGAGGTGAAAACGATCGAAAGTGATCTCCGCATTGGGCAGGTGCTCGGCAGCCCCTTTCTGGAAGGCCGGCGAGAGGTCCATGCTCACATCGGTGATCGCTTCCGCGCTACCACCATGGGCCTGTAGATCTGCGGAGAATTTCTCAAAGGTCTTGGCATCCTTGCCGGGAGTAGCGAACAAGAGTCGCCGGGCATTCAGATCCACGAAGAGCGTGATGTAGTCATGTCCATGCCGACTGCTGGTTTCATCGACGCCGACGGCATGGACATTGGCCATATCCACCGCAGCACGAGCTTCGGGCACATAATGGTCAATCACTCGCCACAGGAGCTTGTCGGTCTCACCGACCATGCGAGCTGCCGTCAATACCGGCATCTCCCGCACCAGGGTCATGATCAGCGCTTCAAAGAGCAGGGTGAAACGCGAGCCTTCCCGCGCCCAGGGAACAGATATCTGATGCACTCCATGCTCCTGGCACTTCACACGAGGTACACGGGCATGGAGATAGGCTTCATGCTGGAAGAAATCCATGTGCCGCCAGGTATGGTCACGGGTATCATGTACCGGACACTCCTCACCACAGACGGAGCAAGCAAAGCGACTACCTTTGGGAAAGTTGATGTGCAGATCCAGGCGTTTCTCCTCCACCGTGAAAGTCACATGATCCACCAACCACGGCGGAACCAATCCTAACGCGAGAGAAAACAGCTCTTCAGGGACCATCAGCTAACTCCTATTCAGGGCACGACCGCTCCACAGCATTCTACCCCCTACCCACTCAATCTGACGAAGAGCCTAAAAAAAACTGTTTTTTGCTATCAGTAAGCAAAAAATCCCACACAAATACTAAATTCATTTAACAAAAAAATATCTAATCGGTAAAATCAAACTGACAAGAGCACATGAAGAAATGTCAACTACAAGATGAAGGGCACGAGCAGATTCAGGTTGTTTTTGCTGGATCTTGAATCCATTCCAGGAACTTATCCAGAACCCTCGAACGTCTACCGGGTGATGGTGCAGCCATAAAATTGAGACAAATCATCTCGTGAGTTTCCAGCGTGGCCGTGGATACTTTCCAATCTGAGCGTAGCGTCAGTACTTTTTTACTCATGAAACCCACACCCAGATTGGCACTAACCAAAGAACCGACTGACTCAATATCAGCAACTTCAATATATCGCTCTAAAATGATATTACGTTTCTTGAACTCCTTTTCCACAGCATTACGAACGCCAGAGCCAGGTTCTCGCCAGATAATAGAGTAGTCTTTTATTTCTTCAAATGTGAGATCCGTTCTTTGCGCTAAAGAATGGTTCAGAGGAGTAACCAGAACTATTTCATTATCCTGCCAGGGAATGCTATCAAAATAATCAGGCAATTCCGGAATATCGCTATTTCCTTCATAAAAAAATAAATCCACATCACCAGCTGCAACATCATGCATATATCTTTCACCACTTTTTATATGCAAATTAATGTGTGGATATTCAAGTCGAAACCGTGAGAGGTAAGGAATCAAAAAATAATTGGTGATAAGGCTGGTCGAAACAATATTAAGATTGCCTTCAGCAAGCGTTTTGCGACGTTTGATGACACTATCGATGTCACGCAAAACTCTGCGGAGCCTTTCAATATCAGGGATCAAGCTAGCACCCGCCGGGGTTAACTTTACTCCATTGACTTCGCGGGTATATAACGGCTCGCCGACCTGATCCGTCAATTTTCGAAGACGCTCCGAAATGGCGGACTGCCCACGGTTGAGGTGTTCAGCAGCAGCACTGATGCTTCCGTACTGTGCGACCGCCAAGAGAGAAAGTAGCTGTTCATCGTCTACCATTATCGATTTCTCCGGTAAGGATCACAAAAAAACACGTTTGCTGACATGCCGACAATATCAGTAAAGTCGAAAGTAATCCACAGCTACTCCGTTTGAGAAGGAAAAAACAGATGCTGTATTGAAAACGGCTTCACATATGGTATCTCTTAACAACAAAGGACTTCCCGCAAATGAAAGACAAAAAATAAAATCATACATATAATCAAAACACTATTCACATCAACCTGCAAAAATTAGGAATATCATGATGTGGCTCGAAAGAAGGAGTCTCCTTGCAATCAACTGGAGTTCAAAACGGTGAACGAAATGAATATCGATACAACTCCAGAAGTGACAAAAACCAGGCGGAACAATGTAAATCCAGAAAATAAGTTGGAAGCTTTTGTGTCTCAAAGTTCGATACAAACTTATCTCAAGGAAATATCTTGCCATGTTCTTTTAACTAAAACGCAAGAAATTCAGCTAGGCCGGCTTATCCAACAAGGAGCACATGAGGCATGGAAGCAGCTTGTCGAGTCGAATTTACGCTTGGTCGTGCAGATAGCACGCAGATATGGGCAAAAGAACAGTTTGACTCTGTCAGATTTGATCGAGGAAGGGAATCTAGGATTAATGCACGCAGCTGAAAAGTTCGATCCAGACTTGGGTTACCGATTTTCAACGTATGCGACTATATGGATACGTGAATACATAGAGCGCGCAATCATGAATCAGTCGCGCATGATACGTCTGCCCATTCCTGTCATTAAAAAGCTACGAGCCACTCTAAATTCAAGTAGTGATTCAGAGCAAACAAAGAACGAAGCCCAGAATCATCTTAATGAACGGATCCTTTCTTTAAATAACGCAAAGGATGCGGACGACAAGACAAATCTTGGGGATGTGATAGCTGATCAGGGAGCCATATCCATTGAAGATCAATATGAATGTAAAGAGTTTGAAAATATAGTCCATAAATGGGTAAATGATTTACCGTCACCTCAACGGGAGATTGTGGAGCTTTTCTATGGAATTAATCCCTTAGGGCCACTGAATAATATGCAAATTGGAACAATTTTTGGTTTTAGTGCGCAGCGTGCAAGCAATATCAGGCTAACGGCAATGGATGAATTAAGACAAATGGCATCACAACTTGATAATTCCTATTTAAACGATGTTTCCGTTTGATTCTAAGCATTATTTTCAGCATGCCCTTGGAAAAGAAGCATAAATGAAGCCAGCTACAGAAAATACATTAAATCACTGGTTGAATCGTACTACTCAGAATCTTGCGCCAGGCTCGTTCGCTGTTGTCATGGCAACAGGGGCTATCGCTTTGTCTGCAAAAATATTGGGGTTTATTCCACTGTCCAACGTATTGCTCTGGGTCAATATTGTAATTTATATTTTTTTATGGATAGTGCTTATCATGCGTGCCTATAAATTCCCACGAAATTTGAGTGATGATTTCAGAGATCTTGGGCGCGGCACGGGATTTCTGACCATCGTCGCTGGTTCTGCAATACTGGGCAGTCAATTTGTTCTTCTTGATCATCAGGCTATTATTGGAATAATTTTTCTGGGTGTTTCCGGAATACTGTGGTTGCTATTAAACTACGGATTATTTTTTTCTTTCATCACCAAAATTAACAAGTCTTCTTTTGAAACTGAAATAAGTGGGACGTGGCTACTCATTACAGTTGCTATTCAGTCTATCTCTGCATTACTCTCTGTTCTACAAGCACAAAATATTCTACCATATTGCTCTTGTTTTAATTTCATAAGCTTTTCATTATGGCTTTTGGGTGATGTATTTTATATCGTGATTATATTGCTCATTCTCTACCGAATGATTTTCTTTAAACTATCAGCACAGGATCTCATGCCACCCTATTGGATTAATATGGGTGCGGCATCTATCTCAACCCTTGCCGGAGCGTTGCTTGTGTCTTGCACCAAGGATTCTCTCTTTTTACATGATCTGATTCCCTTTATAAAAGGCTTTACATTATTATTCTGGACCACGGCGACCTGGTGGATTCCTCTACTATTTATTTTGGGCTGGTGGCGCTTTATTGTGCATAAAATCAATTTTTCTTACGATTCATCCTATTGGGGCATGGTTTTCCCTCTTGGCATGTATTCCCTTTGTACGTTACATTTAGAAAAATCGTTTAGCCTGTCATTTTTGTTTCTTTTGGCCTATATCTTCTTTTTTATTGCATTAACTGCATGGACGGTTACCATGTTAGCTTTTCTCCACAAAACATATGTTAATTTTCTTCAAATTGAATATATAGGATGAAGAACGCGAATTCATGCTTTATGGTTCTCATTAAATATGTTGTGATAAGGATAGTTTTGCTGATTTTATTCATCTTGTGATTTTACAACACTACTTCAGATTTACTGATTTACCAAGATCGTCATAGTTCATCCATCCTACTTACTGGAGATTGTATGCTAGCCTCTATTTTGTCAAAGAAAGCACGTTTAATCTTTGCTTGCACACTTGTTTTTTTGTTTGGTAATAGTGCTGCATGGGCGGACAAAATAAGTGCGCCAGAAATGGTTATTATCCATCTTAATAATGCACTCATTGCCACAATGAAACTAGGTCCGCATAGCAGCTTTCAACAACGCTACAGAAAACTATATGGGACCGTTAGTAAAAGTTTTAATTTTACTGAAATTGCACGTTATAGTCTTGGTCGTTCCTGGTATAAATTATCGTAACTGTTCACCAGGGGTACAGTTACCCCATGGCGGGCTGCGGGGTTTCCCCCTGAAAAGACTGAACCAACGCGTGCAGCAGATCGACGCCCTGCTTGCGTAAGGTTTCCAGATAGGATCGGATTGTGCAGAAGGCGGCTGCCCCATCAAAGGTCCGGAAACAGCCGGAGATCTTCTGTTTAACCTTGGGCATCCGCACTGCCTGTTCTGCGATGTTGTTGGTGAAGGGCACCTCCGGATCCGAGAGGAAACGCAGGACATCCTCACGATATTCACGCAGTCGTCGCAACAGATTGGTCGGATAGGATTGCTTCCGATGCGCGGAGCCATCCTTGCGCCTCTTGATCGGGTGGATCGTGTCGCCTTTGGCCAGTATCGTGGTGTAGTCCGCGTTGATTTGAGCCATCCGGTCATCGCTGAGCGGTCCATCGGCCACATCCCGATGAGCGGCAACGAGCAGGTCGATCCGTACCAGCGTCGTGGTGCTATGCAAGAAGGCAAACGGGAACAGGTTTGCCCGCAGCTGGAGCAAAAGTAACGGGGAATCGGCACCGGATTCTCCTGCCCGGACGTCGTCCGGTCAGCTTTGCGGGTGTAGTGACCATGATGCCAGGGATGGCTCCGGCCACAGTTTGCACAACAGGCGGGCCGATAGCGCTCAGGATCTCGGGCCAGGGTGACACGGTGATGCTTCAGGGTATAAATACCCGCTACAATACGATGCAAGGGCGGACCTCCTATGGGTTTGGTTATCGTGAAAGTCTGATTCACTTCCCACGATAGCAAAGGAGATTCCGCCCTTTCTATGTTCTTTTATACCCTCTGCGTCCCACCCTCTACGAGAAGCCGTTCTCCAAATCCTTCTGAATGACCATGGGATAAATCGCCAGCCCCCTACTCAAATAACGAAAGACGTAACACCCGTGGGTACTTTTATGGCAGCTTCACACGCTAGCATTACTGCTTGTGCGCATGTGCCATACGGGCACTGGTGGACGAACACCAGGTTCTCTTTTTCAAGAGAGAACAGTCTAAAAAAATAACTTACGCGACTTCACGTCGCACTGCCTCCATGTTCGCAAGATGATTTTGATGTCTGGCATATTGAGGTCGGGTTGCTGTCTTATATCCGGCCTTTGATGCAGGATAATAAGCCTGTCTTATATCCGGCCTTTGATGCAGGATAATAAGCCTGCTGGCCCCGATGGAATCCGCCAGAAAAGTCCTTATCTATCACACGTCCTCGAAGGACAAGTAACCACCAGGTTCTCTCTTCCGTGGTCTGACCTGTTTTGCCATCAATCGTTTATCAGCCTGCGCAACGCCTTTTGTTGAACTTCAACAATTCTGTAACCATTACGATATAGAAGCCGCATTTATTGTGTGACTTGCCACATATTCTGTATTTTTCACCAGTAGTGCCCAGATAGTTCGGGCCATCTTGTTGGCCTGTGCCACGACAACCACGTTGTGGGGCCGTCGGCAGAGTAGCTTGTCGATCCAGAGATTCCGGTTCTTGATCTGGCAATTCACGACTGCCCGCGCTCCGTGGGTGAGCAGCTTTCGCAGATAGCTGTCTCCGCGTTTACTGATGCCCAGCAACCGGACCTTACCGCCGGTTCCACTCTGGCGGGGAACCAGCCCCAGAAACGCCGCAAACTCCCGCCCTGACCGAAAGGATTTTATATCGCCCACGGTGGCGATGATGGCGGTAGCTGTCAGTAACCCCACGCCAGGAATCGCCATCAATCGCGTCACCGCTTCCTGATCTTTCTTCCACAGCGCCAAACACTTTTCGATATCCGCAATATCCTTGTCCATCTGTTCAAGCCGTTTTAATTGCTGGCGAACGGTGTCCAGGAACATGGGCGATAGAGATTCTTCCAGATCGGCCAAAGCATCCGGCACTTCTTTCAGGCCCTTCTGGCGACCTTGCGGCAGATCAGCACCAAATTCATAGAGCAAGCCCCGGATCTGGTTCACCTGCATCGTCCGGACCTTGATGAGTTGCTCCCGGATACGGTGGAGCGACAGGACGGATTGCTGCTCTTCACTCTTGACCGCCACAAAGCGCATATCGGGCCGCTGTACGGTTTCCCAGATGGCTGCTGCATCCGCTGCATCGTTTTTGTTGGTCTTCACGAAAGGCCGCACAAATTGCGCCGCCACCAGACGGACCTCATGACCGAGTTTGCGTAATTCCCGGCCCCAATAATGCGCACTCCCACAGGCTTCCATGGCCACGATGCCCGGTTGCCGATTGGCAAAGAACTCCAGAAGTGCCCGACGCTTCATCTGTTTGCGATGAATCTCACCGGTCTCCATGTCTACCCAGTGCAGCTGCATAACCTTTTTTGCCAAATCCAGTCCATAAGTTGTAATCTGCATGACGAGTCCTCCTTGTCCTTACCGTGGATAAATTTCCACCTTGGCACCTTGATGCCGTCCGGATCAAGCGGGGACTCCTTTCTGAAGCACCCCGCTGCCGGTCCTGTAGGGGGAGGCATCCATGCCATCTATAACGCGGGCGAGTCGCGGGACAGATAAAGTCTATCTGTTTATCGACATGATGATCAGTTTTGATGGATTTTCGGAAATGGGGCGAGCGCAATCCCGCAGATCTGGTGTTGAGGGCATTTTCGGGGCATACGTTAAGGGGAATATTCAATGACTCATGTGGTTACAGAAGCCTGTATTCGCTGCAAGTATACCGATTGCGTCACAGTATGCCCAGTGGATTGCTTCCACGAAGGCCCTAACTTTTTGGCCATCGATCCGGACGAATGCATCGATTGCACCCTCTGTGTGCCCGAGTGTCCGGTAGACGCCATCTTCCGCGACGTGGATTTGCCGGACGGCATGGAAAAATATCCGGAACTCAACGCGCGCCTGGCACGCCGCTGGCCCGTCATCATTCAAAAAAAGCCAGCCCTACCCGATGCCGAGCAGTGGCGGCATATGCGGGATAAACGCCAATATCTGGACACCGGGGAAGATGGGGCGGAATTGCCCCTGCCCGAGCCGCCCGTGCCCTTGATGGAATACCAGCGCACACCGGAGTTCACCGACGACGACGCCCCCGCCGGCCTGCTCCATGATCATCGCACCAAAGCCGGGGTCTGGGGGCGCATCGTGCTCCTGGAAGGGAACTTGCGATATTGCCTGGAAGACGGCAGCGCCCGCGCCTGGATCCTGAGTCCGGCACGGCCAGCCTGGATACCGCCCGATCTGCCGCACCGGGTGGAGTTCCTGGGCCCAGCACGTTTCTACGTAAGCTTTTGGCGCTGAGGAGGCCTCATGAAAAAGCCGCCGACACCACGCTTTGCCGTGGGCGATCACGTTACCTGGAATTCGGAGGCAGGCAGGGTGACGGGACGGATCGTTGCCATCCACGACCAGGATTTTCCGGTCCACGGCTATATCCACCATGCGAGCCCGGAAGACCCGCAATATGCCATTCAAAGCGACAAAAGCCGCCATGTGGCCTACCACAGGGGCAGCGTCCTGCGTCTCGCTGAGGAAGGATCGCGGGACTGATCATCTAGGCCTTGCGGAGGAGGCAGCCGTCATCATGGAGGGGTAATGGTGCACACGAAACGCCTGCTCAATTTGGAATGGGATGCCATCGCAGGCGTTATCGCGGCGGTCGCGGCCATCGTCATGGAACTCTTGCACCTAATTCAGGGTGAGGTATTGCTTACCCTGACTGTTGCGCTCATCGCTCTGCTCTTTCTACGCGATATGCGCCGGGAAAGGGCCATGGAGCGTTTGGAGGGCCGACTTGCGGCCGTCCAGGTAAGCCTGCGTGAAATCGAAGTGGGCCTCCTGCCTCCCGATGCCGTACTCATCGGGCCGAACCGGATCCGCAAGGTCAGCACGGAGTTCTTGGCCCACGCCAGCGGCGAAATGATCTGGTTCAATGTCTGCCTTTCCATGTACAAGCCCCCGGCATTGTTTGATGCCTTGCTCCGGCCGGCCCTGGAGAATCCACGCATAACGACCATGCGCTTCATTCTGGACAAAGATCAGCGCCGTCTGTGGGAAGAAATCCTGCCCACTATCCGCGCCTGCCCAGGCGCGGATAAAGTTCAGGAACCCACCTGGATCGATAATCAGGAAAGCATCTCCCTGATCGTGGCGGATTCGGCGGCGACGGGGCGGACGGAGGCTCTCCTGAGCTTTTGGGGAGAGCCCTTCATGGCTCGCAGTACGGAACGGAGTGTGCCGCGTTATATCTTCCACATTCAGGGGCATTCGGAGCTGATCAGCCGCTTTCTGGAAATCCTGCGCAATTACCGCCTGTCCGCCTGATCCGCTTGGGACAGCGGCAGTTCATCGCTGGGGTTCCACATACGTCCCTCTCCTTCCAGTCGCCGCATCAACAATAGAAAATATACCATGCCGGCGTAGGGCTGCCATGGCCGGAGCCGATGGGCGACCTGGGCATAATCCAAGCTGCTGTTTTTCTCCAGCCAGCGGGCCAGGGCCTTGCGCGCCCCCACGTCGTCACCGGGAAAAACGTCCAGACGCCCCAGGGCGCGCAGCAGGACGTACTCTGCCGACCAGCGGCCGATGCCGCGCAAACGCAGCAGACGCTGTAAGGCTGCGGCGTTGGGCAGGCCCTGCCAGTCTTCACGCTCTAGTCCGCCGGCCGCCGCTTCTTCCGCCAGGGCGCGCAAGGCGGTCACCTTCTGGCGGCTGAAACCTAGATCACGCAGGGCCGTCACCTCCTGTCGCAGCAGAGAGCGGGGATCCGGGAAAGGATACACCCAGTCCATTTCTCCCACCCCCTCCCTGCAGAGCTCCGAGAGGCGATTGAGGAGGGTGATACCCAGATGCAGACTCAGTTGCTGGCAGGCGACGGCATTGACCAGTCCTTCGAAGAGGGAGGGGAAACGAGGTGGCCGGAGACCCCGGTAGCGCGCCGCCAGGGACGCAAGACGAGGATCGGCAGCGGCCACCGCGTAAAAGGGGCCGAGATCCCGATCCAGGCTCAGCATCCAGGTGAGTTGCGCACGGACCCAAGAGACAGTCCGCTCGTCCTGGGGGCCTTCGTAGATTTCTCCTTCCAGAAACGGATCGGGATCGCCCTGCGTCTGCCAGAGCCGGACTTTCAGCCATCCGTCCCCATAGCGCCAGACCCGCCGATAGGTTTCGCTCTCCCAGCCATCCATCCGGTTGTGGGCTTGACGGCGCAGCGCCCAGACCGTGAGGTCCAGGCGAAAGGGCGGTCGCGGGCTGAGGCGGAAGTAGTATCCCATCTATCGGTCCAGATCCGGCCGATAACTGCCGGCGGGGGTGCGGAAGGCAATGGCCAGGCGGTTCCAGGCGTTGATGGCCACGACGGCCAGGGTCAAATCCACCAGTTCCTTCTCCTCGAAATAACGGCGGACGTTTGCATAGAGCGCGTCCGAGACGCCTTCGTCGATGCGGGTGATGGCGTCGGTCCAGGCCAGCACCGCGCATTTGCGCTCGCTGAAAAAGGGCGTTTCCCGCCAAGCGGCGAGGCCATAAAGACGCTGCTCCATCTCGCCCCGAGCGCGGGCTTCCTTACTGTGCATGTCAATGCAAAAGGCGCAGCCGTTGAGGATGGATGCGCGCAGCTTCACCAGTTCCAGCAGCGCTGGTTTCAAGTCGCTTCCATGGAGATAAGTCTCCAGATCCCGCAGGCTGCGGATGCCGTTGGGGGATACCAAGCCATAGTCGAGGCGTATTTCCATCATGGACTCCTGTGGGAACCTTCTTGGAGCGGAAGGGGATCAGGGGCCGGATACCAGATCCCGCCATCGGGACGCCGCCGCGCCCAAGGGCTCAAACAATGCCTCTGGTCATGCCCTGGCGTCAGCAGGTGATCCACGGTAAAACCCTGGGCGGTAAGGACGTCAGCAATGAGAAAGCGATGACAGCGCCACGGGAGGGTCTCGGCGCACAGGAGGACCGTCCTGCGCCTACGCGCCAAGGTCTCCAAGGCCTCCAATCCTTTCTGGAAAGGCGCCGTCTGCATATAATCGGCATAGGCGCGGAAACTCGCATTGCGCCAGGCGCCGTTGGGGGAATCGACACACCCCCGGCGCAACCCGCCCAGGGCCTCCGCATGGCGATAACCGATCCCCAAGGGCGCAAGGGCCGTCGGCAGGGTGTCGCCATTGAACTGGGGATTGTGTCGGGAGCGCGGCATCTTGCGCACATCCACCAATTCCTGCACGCCGTCGGCCCGGAGCATGTCGATAAATTCTTCCAGGGAACGCGCGCCGTGGCCGATGGTCCAGATTCGCGGCGCCGGCCCTTCAGCCGGAACAGCGCCAACATTGCACATCACGGCCAAATACCCTGGCGACATTGGCCTCCCCAGACTCCCATGACCCCAACCCCTCGAACCGCCCGGTGCGAACTCGCATACTGGGTGGTGTGGCAGGGTGCGGCTTATGCCGTCCCCTATGCCGATCTAAACTGCACCAAGAAACATCAATCGGCATTCATGTTGATGTGCTGATCAATGGCGAGCTCGGGGTTGTAGAGGTATTCCACATTCCCCTGCTCGACCTGTTTGAGGTATTCCTGGAAGTCGGCTTTGGCCTTGTCCCAGCTGATGCCCATTTTTTCCACCAGATCTTCACAGGGCGAAGCATGCCACTGGAGCTGGACGATCTTGAAAGGATCAGCGCCACAGGCCAGGGCAGCCAGTTGCACGTCAGCTATGACGGGTACACTATAGTTCATATCGTGCGCCTTGCCGATCCACTGGTTCTTGTCCATAGTGGTGACACAGCCCGTATCGTGAGTAATCAACACGTCAGCCTTAGCTTCCTCTTTTACTACCTTTATCTTTCGGTTCATAGTAAAACTACGAGTGAATTCACGCTCCGATATGATATGACGGAAGCCGAAACCGCAGCAGTCATACCAGGTGGAATAATCTATCACCTGCGCACCCAAGGCCATGGCTACTGATGTAGTAACAGCGACCCGGTTACCACCAAGAATTTCAGGATCGTAGATTGCATCCTCTGGCACCATCTTATAGACGTGGCAGGCAGGATGTACAGCAACCCGAATGTGCGAAACGTCTATGGTTTGTAATTCGCTGGCAATTCGCTGGCGCATGACGTGCAGCCATTCGCTGTAGTGGACCACCTCCTCAGGGATAACGATCTTACCATCCACCAAGCGTCCCAGCTTGCCGAGAATCTTTTTAACTTTCTCCCGTAGCTCAGCGGACTCAATGAGATATTTGCGGACCTCTTTATAGTTGCCGAAGGAGGTGCCGCAGTGCACTAAGGGATAGAAGTAGCCATTCTCGAAGCCGTGCTGCTTGCCGGAGACGTAGGCCTGATGGAAGTTACGCAGGAAGACAGCAGCCAAAGACTCCACGTTGCCGATACCAGAGCCGTGGTAGTTCCAGGCAGTGCAGGAAGTCTGGTCGGTCTCATCAAGGTAGTCGATGCCCAGCTTGTTCATGAACCACATGAGGCTGGTGGGATAGCCGGGGATGTTGCCACACTGTCCGCAGCTCTTGTGGTGCCAGAGACGATTGGTGGGGATCTTCTTGTCCCAACCATAGAGGGTTTTTACCACTTTCGCTTGGTGTCCGGGATTGATGCGGTGGACGATGATCTCACCTTCCTTCTCCAGTTCCCACATGTGATCACGTATATCATCCATCCGCTCGCCCAGGTCCATGGTGCGCCGGTCAACGTGGCTGCGTACCCATGCCGTGGCCGCTTCCGCCTCGTTGGCCGATAAGTTCGTGTCCTGGAAAAAAGCTCCGTGCCCTGCTAACCCTTGTTGCGTGCTATTGTCGTTCATGTGAAAGCTCCTTGGCCTAGTGGCCGACGATGAGAAAATGCGATCAACCAACAGCCTCTATTATAGTCGGTGATTCAGGTCAACAATCTTTGCCAAACCGTATAAACAAATAAATATTGTCCGGATGATCAATGTGCTATGTACGCAGGTTCTGTATAGGTAGCCACGAAGCTCGGACCCAAATCCCAGTGACTTTTTGTTAATCAGCGTCATTCATTAACCATCTTTCAGCATCAGGTTTTTACCACCTCATATTGCGAAATATAAATCATTAGTGCATTGAAATATTTTGTATATTAGAAGAATGCTGATGCTTTCAAGGGCGAACGATCCAGACGCCAATTTTTGCTGAAAACTGGCCAATCACTGGCGCTGTTTGACACTCATCTACTTTTTTGACCTTCCTCTTCCATCCGGAAATTTGCTTATCCCATTCCTTGAGTTGTGTTTCGAGATGATCCTCAAAGATTTCTTTTGCGGTTTTTTCCTTGGTCGGAATGGGGGTACGACATAGCATGGCATCTACCTCTTTTTCTGCCTCTACCCAGTCCGCAATCGGGTCGCTCTCCTGGAAACCGCGACGTTCGGCATGATAGTAGGCCGCCTCTGCAATCATTAAATGACGCTGCTCAGGGGAAACCGCCTTGCTGTCAGGGTTGGTCATGGTAATACTCCTTTTTAAATGGAATCTCGGAACTATTCTTAGCCTTTGCTGCGAACACAATTTTCATTGTCCTTACCATCACTGTAGTCATCCAGCCGGAGTCTGGTTGTAGCCGTCATCATCGACCGCACCGACGAGATTGAAAGCGCCGGCACCCACGCTCAAATAGGGGACCCCGCTGGACATCAGGGTAACCGCCCAGGTCGAAGGTGCCATGAAAACAAGAGGACCAATCCGAATAACCGTAACCATTGTTGAGTTAAAAATGGGGAGCGCATGAACCTTCTCCTTTTGCCATATATCTGTTATTAGCGTTCATTGAAACTTGGTTTTTCTTGAACACCACCAGACAGACGGTAGCCATCGGCGTCTTTGCCCCGTATGCGCCGCCAGATGACCTGCGGGGTGAGGCGGTTGGCGACCACAATAAAAACCTTGCGGAAATGGCCGGGCGGACACTGCACGGCTTTGACGGCGTGCCAGGAATGATCAGTTTGCGCAAAGAGAAAACTGCGATTCCCCAGTACCTCTGAAGCCCCGGCCTCGCGCAAATCGCTGTAGTCCGGCGCCGAATGACGTGACCATTTGTCACCATCATCCAGAACCAGCGTCTGTCCGCCCCAGGCTTCTTCCCAGTCTTCGGGCGTATTGAAATAGAAAATATGCGAACCTATTTTGCGCCGGGCATCCGTATGGGGTGAAATGGAGGCGCCGGATGGCGCATAACGCCAGTGCATGGTCAGAATAACCGGTGTCCTAGATGTTAACCCGAGCATCTTGCGCCAGAAATTCTTGTAAGCATCGCTGTGTAATTCGTGAATAAAATTCCTCCAGCTGGGCGTCAGGACTTTCTCCAGCGCTGGTCGATACTGTAGTGCAAGACGATCATGGCTTGCTTGCCCAAGCGCCCTTTTATAGTCGATTTGCAATCCAAAAAGCGCGGGATCAGGAAGATCCTTGCAAAGTTGCTCAAACTTTTCTGGATACAGAAAATCCGTAATGCGGATCCATGGGTAAGGCCGGGTATGCTGAAACTCTTGGGCCTGGGCACTCAGCCTGTCCAGGGCAGACACATCAATGATTTCCATATAAAAGGGCTCCTGAATGATTTATTGCAACGCTTCATGCTGACGCAGCAGATTGAATGCCTCCTCCTGTAGTTGTCTGATCCGTTCGCGGCTGACGCCCAACTCTTTGCCGATGGCGGTTAATGTTTCTGCTTCCTGACCATCCAGACCAAAGCGTCGGATCAGAACAGTACGATGCCGTATATCCAGACTTAGGAGGATTCTAGAAATCTGCCTCAGAATCTCCTGTTCCTCCAGAGAGGCCTCCAGACTCGACGGTTCAGTATCTGCCAGAGACTGAGCCAAAGAGGGGCCATCCGCTTCCTGATAGACGGGGGCATCCAGACTGACTGCATGACGGTCCTGCTGCAGACAATCTTTTACATAGGCGACGGACTTGCCCATAGCCTGCGCTACTTCTTCTATGCGCGGTTTACCCTGTAGGGTTTGTGTAAGTTCCCGGATACTGCGCAGCACCGCACTGAGATTTTTGATGACATGGATCGGCAACCGCACCTCCCGCGCCTGGTTCATAATGCCCCGGTCTATGCTTTGACGGATCCACCAGGTGGCGTAGGTAGAAAACCGAATTCTCCGTCCCGGATCAAACAATTCCGCCGCACGAATCAATCCGAGATTCCCCTCTTCGATGAGATCAAGAAGTGGCAGGGTGTGATGCTGCCGCGAATGGCGGCGCGCGATGTTCACGACGAGCCGGAGATTGCATTCCACCAGACGATTGCGTGCCGAGAGATCGCCCTGCTGTACCCGGAGTCCCAGGGCGACTTCTTCTTGCGCGGTAAGGAGCGGGTTGCGGCTGATTTCCTGTAAATAAAGCGTGGTAGCATCAACGGGTTCATCTGACTCAGCTTCCCAAACAGGCTCGGCGATAGATTCAGGTTCCGAGGTTTCCGACCAGAGGCAGGCCGCTTCTGCTCCAACTTCGTGTAATGCTTCAGGGGAACCGGAGACATCCCTGTCGGCATCCCCGGTTAACATGCGTCAGTCTCTGGCCGTCCCGTTGGGGATGATACCGTGATATGCGCCATATTCTGACCACGTTCCAGACCGAGTTTGTCATGGGCCATAATGTTCACATAGCGTTCGATACATGGATGTGAAAGGGTATCCACTTCTCTACAGCGCGCGGCAAACCAGCATCCCGCCTTATAGGCATTACCCAATCGTATACAGAACGCATCAAAAAGGGACCGAGGCACGTGGAGCATCAGATGAGATCCAGCATGGGTAGTGAAATTCAGCGTGACGCCTTCTGGGGGTGTGACAGCGGTAGAAAGCGTTCTCTGATTCACCTCGGGAAGCGTATAATCAAGCTGATGCGGTGGAATAACCGTGGAATCCATGACACTTCCTTATTAATGCAATAAGTCCCTGTTAGATAGCCTAGTTCCTAAGCCCTAGCTAGCCAAGAACCACCCGAGTGAGTACGGATTAGTTATCGCACTCCGGTGTTCGCACAACTTTGACACGGACTACTGCTTGAAGTAAATCTGTCCATTATTACCAATACGCCTCATCATAGATCAGCGCTTTTCAGATGAATGTTAATCAGCGGCATCTTTTTGCCATATGTCAGCATCATGCATTTACCATGCAACGTTGTTAAAAATGAGTATTTAACCACTTGATAGATTGAGATATTCTGCGGAATACGTGTCAGGCCAAGGACAAACCATTTCGACGCTTTTTTCCGCTAAAAACTGATAAATCTCAGGCGCTGTTTAACAGGCGGTGGATGTTATGAGAACGGATGGTAAGGGGGTAGCCATACAAATTGAAGGCAAGTTGTACTAGGTACCCTTGATGAGATCAGATAGCGGATTTCCATCCTTCTGGCAGGACGGGACGAAGTCAAATACTGGAACTTGATCAGTTTTCCCTGAATCCAACGATAGCAGGCATCCTTGACATCTATGACCGAAAAGGCCACCACATGGATGCGGGACAGAAAAGTGTCCAGTTGATCAATCGTCTTTAACCCTTCAAGTTTCATGATGGTTTTCATCCCTCCATCATGAGCGGAATCCGATTGTGTTGCAGTTCACTCCAGACCCATTTCATATTGGATAAAGCTTGGCTTGCGTGGACTCTTTTTTATCTATAACCTTCATTAATCAATATACTATGTCAGTGCAATAGCATTGATGTCTCTGGTAGGTGCAAGGTGGACGCTGCAGACGGGCTTTTCCCAAGGAGGAAACGGTTGGATAACTCATTGCTGGCAGGTCTTTTCCATTGGTACTCGCCTTACGACGTAGCCCAAACAGCACGGCAATTGGAAGACGCTCTCAAGGTTCAAGGCTTTACCATCTTCACTCATTTCGATCATAGCCGCGCGGCACAAGAGGTCGGGTATCAGATGCTACCGACGGTAGTCCTAGTTTTTGGCAACCCCAAAGGCGGCACGCCGCTAATGCTTGCCGCTCCCACGCTAGCCATTGACCTCCCCAGCAAAATTCTGATCCGCCAGGATAAGAACCTCACTGTTGAGGTTTTTTTAATACTATGGCGTATCTCAAGGAGCGGCACCACTTGATCAATATGGATAAGGAGGTGATCGACTTTGATCAAAAGGTAAGGGAGATCATCCGTTCATCCCTAAGACCGCATCATCGGTGCGTTTAATTCACCAGCATATAAGCGATTTCCTGTTCATGGCTTTTTCACATAATGCTTCGGCAGTTTCTCCACTCAGCACCGGCATGGTACTGCTGTTGAATCTGGTGATCGGGCTCGGATATTTTCTGGTATTATTAAACACCGGTGCCTATCTGCCCATGATACCCCATGTTGCCGGGAGTCTGGGCGTCAACCCGGACTTTGCGATTTGGACCCAGTCAGACTTTTTCTCGCCATGGCCCTGGCCTTTCCGACTTCTCCCTGGTTTTTGCAGCGCTGGGGGGAAATGCGGGTTTTGGCAGGGGCTTTTATCGTATTCGCCCTGGCTTCAGCCATCTGTGCCCAATCGAATGATTATGACATCTTTCTGATTGCCCGTATTGTTCAGGGGTTCCCGAGTGGATTGACCATTCCGGGATCTTTGCAGATTATCCTGCGCCACTATCCAAGTACATCGCCGTAACATCGGTCTGAGCTTGTGGGGGATCGCTGCGCTCACGCCCTTTACCCTGGGTCCATTTATCGGTGGCTGGATCACCGACAGCACCGGTTGGCGCTGGCCGTTTTATGTGTCTCCCCCTCAAAAAGGGCCGCGCAGAAACGATGACCCACGACTACAAACGTAATGGCACTACGACCTTGTTTGCCGCACTCAACGTGCTGGATGGTCAGGTCATCGGACAGTGTCAACAGCGCCATACCCATGTGGAATGGCTGAAGTTCCTGAAGAAAATTGATCGGCAGACGCCCAAGGACAAGGCTCTGCATCTGATTGCCGACAACTATGCGACCCATAAACACCCGGTAGTACAGGCGTGGCTCGACAAGCACCCGCGTATTCACATGCACTTTACGCCCACTTCAGCATCCTGGCTCAACATGGTCGAGCGTTTCTTTCGGGATATCACGACCCAGCGGTTACGTCGTGGGGTGTTCACCAGTGTGCCTGAACTCATCCAGGCCATTGAGGGGTACATCGACCACCACAACACCCATCCCAAACCCTTCATCTGGACCAAAACCGCCCGCGACATCCTGCAAAAGGTCATTCGCGCCAACAGCCACTTAAGCAGCAAAAAGGATGCAACACTACACAACCGGAACACCCCTTGCGTCCGGGGCTTTCCATGATTGCAGAATTGCACTGGAAACCCGGACAAAAACATTCGGCACTCCAGCCCCTGACCACCACTCCGACCCAAGGTTATGAAAGCACGGTATAAGCCTGTCTGCCGCTGACCGGTTGCTTCTACCATCAACGCCTCTCTCTTTCTCAGATAACGAAAGACGTAACACTTGCTCTTCCATCTGATCAGCAAACTCTACGAACAGACCGCGCTGATTATCACCACCAACCCCTCCTTCGGAGAACTAGTGAAGATCTTCGGAGATGCCAAAATGACCACGACGCTTCTCGATCAACTGACTCATTCACTCAGATGCTCATGCGTATGGTAGCGTAACATTCAGTGATCAGTAACTCATGAAAATCGGTGAAACTTCAGAAGGGTTCAGAGGCATGTAACGGGCTAGCAGGACTGTGATAGCAAAAACTCCCGAAGTACCACGGCACCATTATGGATTTTATCGTGGGCGGCATAGAGCAGAATGACCGGCCGACCTTCCGCATTATCCAGTAAACGACAGGCTTCTTCCTGGTGTTCGGCGAGTTCGTTCAGATAACGCTCACGAAACTCGGTCCAGCGATCTTCTACATGCCCGAACCACTGACGCAAAGCGGTGCTGGGTGTGAGTTCCTTGGGCCAGTTGTCCAGGGGAAGATCCTCCTTGCGCACCCCGCGCGGCCAGAGACGTTCAGCGAGCACGTGGTAGCCTGCTGGCAGAGGGCGCTCATAGACGCGCCAGGTAATGATCTCAGGGGGCTGAGATCGTAACGGCGAATGGGATGTCATGATATATGTCCCTCTTTCTCCAGGCGGTTTAAGAGCAGAAGAAAATACAGCATGCCGGCATAGGGCTGCCAAGACTGCAACCTTTTGGCTACCTGCATATAGTCCGGAGCAGACTTTTCTTCCAGCCACTGATACAAGGCCTTGCGGGCGCCTACATCATCACCTGGGAACACGTCCAGACGCCCCAGCCCGCGCAGCAACACATATTCTGTAGACCAACGGCCGATACCGCGCAACTGATGCAGGCGCTGTGCGGCTTCAGAATTGCTCAGGTCTTGCCAGTTTTCACGCGCCAACTGACCTGCTGCAGCGCTTTCTGCAATTCCAAGCAAAAACTTGGCCTTCTGGATGCTGAACCCCAGGCTGCGCAGGCTGGCTGCTTCCTGCTGCAGTAAGGCGGCAGGGTTCGGGAAAGGCACAAGCAGGTCCGTTACTTCGGGATCGTTACCGCACAGCCTTGCCATGCGGTTGAGCAGGAGAATGCCGACATGCAGGCTCAATTGCTGGCAGGCAATGGCATTACTCAGCGCTTCGAAAAGGGAGGAAAAACGCGGCGGCCTGAATCCCTGAAAGCGATCCGCCAGAGCTGCCAGCCGCAAGTCGCTGGCGGCCATCGCGTAGAAGGGGCGAAGATCCTGGTCCAGACCCAGCATCCACGAAAGTTGCCTGCTGACCCAGGCAACGCTTGACGCATCAACGCAGTTCCCCTGGACTTCTCCTTCCAGCAGTGGCGTCCTGCCTGCCTGACTTTGCCAAAGCCGGACCTCCAGTCTGTTTCCTGCATATTGCCAGGCCCGCCGGTAGATTTCGCCATCCCAGGCATCGATCTGATTATGGGCCTGACGACGGAGCACCCAGACGGTCAGGTCCAGGCGAAAGGGCGCGGGCGGGCTGAGCGTAAAACGGCTTGCGGCCTGTTTCATGGATCATTCCGAACAGCGCATACACTGCACCCCATAGCGTTTGATCCAGGCCTCCAGTGCTTCAATAGCCTCACTGCCGGTTTTCACGTTGTCCAGGGCATGTTGGGGATCATCCGGTTTGACGCGGGCAATCCAGGCGTCCTTGTAAGGATCAATATTGATCAGGTGCGGGTCTTCCAACAATTGCTCGTTGCGGGCAATGACTTCACCGGCAAAGGGCACGGGTACGCCGCCTGCCCACTTGCCACTTTCCAGCGTAGCCACATGCCGTCCGGCCTCCAGATGTGTGCCGGTTTTTTTAATGCGGGCTTTTTGCAGGCGGCCCGACATGGTCTGCGCAGGGTCTGTGACGCCAATTGTCAGCGTACCGTCTTCTTCCGGGCGCACCCAGACATAATCGAGATCATAAAACAGGTCTTCAGGCAGTTCACAACCATTATATTCACTCATGATGTGGCCTCCGCCTCAAAGTCGAGAATACGTTTTCCCGCAGCTTCACCCTGATCCGCCAACGCGCTAGCCAGATAGGGATAAAGTTCGGTTTCTTCCTTGGCATCGTGTTGTTTGAGAATGGTTTGGACGGTACTCAGCAGATCGTCAAAGGTCTCGGCGTCTTGGTCTGCAATGGCCTCCGCCATTTCTTCAAAAAACACCCGCAGATCCTGATGCCCCTTGCGGAGTAGCGCAGTCAGAGGATGATCTTCGCTACCTTCCTGTAGCTCGAAGGCAGGGAATAAGGTGCCTTCTTCCACGACCATATGACCATCAACAATGCCGTGGCGTAAGGCTTCCAGGAACTGCGCAGCTTCCTGCCATGCGCCTTGGCGGACAGCCTGGGCACTTTGCTCCAAAAGTTGATCCAGGCGTTCATGGTCCTGTTGCATGATCTGATCTATGGGTGTCATGGCATTCTCCAAAAAGGTTGTGGTGTGTTTCTACGGGACATGAACGTGGCCGAAGCTTTGTTCAGGCGCATTCAGGAGCTTGTATTCATTGGGCGCCGAGCATTTTCAGCACTTCGCCCAGAGGCTGTGCGCCTACTGTCTTCAGGGCACCGTCCACGACAATGGCCGGGACCGTTTTAATGCGCAGATTGCTGACGATTTCGCGCCCTTCGCGATCCGCCACATCCAGTACCTGCAGTTCCATCGGCACCTTTTCCGCAGCTTGTTTCCATACTGCTTCAGCCTGCGGGCAAACCGGGCACCATTTCGAGACCAGAATTTGTACTTTCATCTTCATCTCCTCCAATCGCGCTAACCGTTGGGCGCAAAAGAGTCAAAGTGTATGTGCGCATGAGGCACGTCATGAGAACGCAGGAGATCGATGGCCGCTTCTATCATGCCGGGTCCGCCACACAGATACACTTCATGATCCTGCCAGTGGCCGTTGGCTGCCACCGTGGGCAGAAGACGGCGGGCACCTTTCCACTGCGTATCTTCGCCATCGGAAATGGTGGGTGTAAAAGTGAAATGGGCATACTGTCCGGCCCATTGCTGCAGTGTTTCCAGATGATAAAAATCCCGCTTTTTTTTGGCGCCGTAAAAAAGATGAATCGGGCGGGTTTGCCCTGTGTGCATACTTTCCTGAATGATGGCTTCAATGGGTGCCAATCCCGTTCCTGCGGCAATACAAAGCAGGGGCCGCGTATTATCCTGGAGGGCGAAGTCTCCTTGTGGCGGTCCGAGCGTGATTACTTCGCCGGGCTGTGCCCGGTAAAAAAGCCAGCGACTGAACAGACCACCCGGAAGTTCACGAATATGAAAAACCAACTCGCCCCAGTCCTGCGGAGGGGTGGCCATGGAGTAGGAACGCCATTGATTTTCCTGTCCCGGCACGGCCATCCGTGCATATTGCCCGCTTCGGTATGGATAGGGTTTTTCCGGCCGTAACCGCAGTTCCAGCACATTCCAGGCCAGTTTGCTCAACCCCACAATTTCAGTATTCCAGATGTCCCCGGAAATCACTTCAGCTTGCAGCCGCAGATTACTGCGCGGATATAGCTTGCACAAAATGGCCATGCCCGCAGCGCGCTCGGTTGGCAATAAAAGCAGGGGCATGAAGGGTCCTTGCTCACTTTCTCCGGACAGGATGGTGCCCTTGCAATCTCCGCAGGAACCGCTGGCGCATCCATGTTTAATGGCCACATGATGGGCTTTTGCCGCTTCGACAATATTCTGGTTTTCATCCGCCTTGAAGCGGACACCGGAGGGCTCCAGACAAATTTCGTATTCCATGGCGTCACCTCATCAGCGTGGCGCAGCGGAAATATCCTTGCGCCACCGGTATGCTCGAATCACACAGCAGGCGGAACGTCGTCGATGGTGACCGGGACAAAACGGGAAGGGGCCATTGCCTCATAGGCGGCCTCAATACATACCGTGGAAGCGAGGTTATAGGCCTCAATCCAGGATTCTGCCATTTCCTGAGTCCAGGCAGCTCCCAGAAAATGTTTCAGGGTATTGAGCAGGCTTTTACCGACGATGGGATAATGTTCCGGACGCGTATCATATTTGATGTGTGAAATGCCCAGTTCTTTCAGATAGGGGACCAACACTTCCAGATTGTCGATAGTGGTCGCAATCAGAATGACCGAATTAAAAAGCCGAATACGTTGTTCGGTCATGTCTCCCGGAAACATTTTCCGGACTTCCGGAAAATGCGTAAACATATAATTATAAAAGTGCTCGGCAACCTGAACACCCAGGTCTTTCACAGCTGCACCACTGGACTGGATCAGTTGAATATTAATGCTCATTTATTGGTTACTCCTTCTATATGAAACAAATGAAGACAGATGCCTACTTGTGTGCTACGGCCCCAGTGTAACGAACTATCATTGGACATTCCTTGACTTTGGTCAAGTTCGCATTCCTTACCTTGTTGTGTTGATAGAGATGATTTCTCGTTAAACATGGATTATGTGAGTGGCCCGACATGACGTGCTCGCATGGCCGCACCAATTTCGACCAGGGTATCCCTCGACAACAATTGTAGGGCTACGGGAAAGATTTCATTGTTTTCGAGGATAATGTGGGCGCGATTCATAGCGATGAAAGCGGTTGGAGAAAGATGAACTTCTTTCCCGGCCACTATCGCTTCCAGATCTTGAGAAAGTTTTGACCATGCTTTTTCTAGATCACGATGCTGTAGGCTCAGATTGTGTAAGGGGGCGCGTAGGTTTTCTGGAAAATCGGGGTAAGCAGTGAGTAAAGGGAAAAGATTTTGTTCTTCATCGTCATGATGAAGGCGTTCAGCCTGACAGAAATATTTGAGGACACGCCCAGCAGCCTGCCTGGCTTCCTCATCTGGTCCGTGACTGACCAGATGTGCAGGCAACTGTTCCAGTGTTTCGCAATGGCTCAAAATTTTGTTATGACAGGCCAGCAGTAGACCAATAGGATCATCAAAGTCAGGAGCAGTAACAAAAAGTGACATGATAAAGGTACTCCTTTGCGTCGGGAAAGAAGGAAGACGTCTGTGTTTCTCCCTGCGTCACGATTCTTAATCGTGCTAGCGGCAGGGGGGTGGTGATTACGTAGGTTTTGGGAACATTGCAACCAGGCTCTACATTTTGACTTCGGCCCAACCTTCATTATGACGTTTCATCAGCTCTGCCATGCCTCCAGCCACTACATTCACTCCGGGAGCTAATTGACGCGCCGTAATATGCAGCCGACGCATGGATGTTTGACAGGCTACGAAACGAACTCCACGCATCTGTAAAATGGTAATTTCCATGGCATCCGGAGCATTCTTTAAGAGCATTTGCAGGCCAGGCCCCCAGGCCAACACTTCCAACCGGGCAGGTGGAATGCCGACCTTGTGGACGATGTGAGTGACTGCACCAAGAGTCATCGTCCACGCTGATGGTTTTGCTGAGTCGACTTCAAAGAGCATTCGGTAAGGTCCGTGGCCCCAAGCAGGCTCATTGGCGGCCCACGCCACCCCATAACTGAGCAATAGTGAATAACAAAGCAGAATGGTTATAAGCCATTTCGTAGGCTTTTCTTTTGCGGCTTTGATTGTCGTTGCAGATCTGCTTCTACGTGTGAACGCTTGATTCAATACCTCAAAAGTACAAACTCTGTGCAGGCTGTTTAGTAAGTAATTATTCCATATCATCTTAAGGCTCCATTGTTAATGGGCAGTTTCGGTAAGAGATTAATCAAATACATCAATAGTAAGCGTCGTTTTGGCTCTTCTGTACCAGGAAACCCATGGCTCAACGAGAGAGAAAATTTTCATTTTGTTCTTTAGCGGTAGTGGGCAGACAGAATGATAGCAAAGAATACTCAATCACGAGAAATATCAGCGACTGAGATGTGCCGTGAGATTTGCTCTGGTTCTATACAGCAACCAAACCAATAACAAACATAAGATGGATAATATAATATATATACCGAAACCTAAGGCGTAGCCGTTGATACCCACTAATGCAACGATATCTCCTAGTATCGGAGGAATTGCGAAACCACCAAGACACCCCAATCCTCCGACCCAACCCGCAGTACCACCTACAGCATCTGGCACGTAATGTGGAACCAGTTTAAACACCGCAGCATTATTCACCCCCATACCCGCACCAACCAATATTTCCCCAATGATGGTTAACCATAACAAGCTGGAAAAAGTCATAATTACAGATCCAACTAGCAATACAATCAGCGAAATAACTGCGGTCTTTTCGCCACCCATCTCGTCAGACAATTTTCCACCATAAACACGAATAAATGCTGCAATTAATGAAAATACCGCAGTAAGCACTACGGAATGAAATGCACCCACATGAAAATACGTTTGCCAGAAAATAGGCAACCATGCAGTTAATGCAAGAAATCCGCCAAAATTTGTAAAATACAGAATAACTAGAGGCCAGGTCCGCCAATGCTTTGCCGATAAAAGGAGCGTATGCCAGGTTCCGCCAGTAGGAAAAAGCTCTTGACCGTACTTTTTGGCTTCCTCAGTAGCACGAGCAGTATCATGGTTTCGTTTATAGAATTGGTAATATGGTGCATTCAATCCCATGAGGTAATAAATTATTATTCCAACGATAATAATTGCCAAGGAAAATAAATACCCACCCCAAAGGCCGACGGTCATAATAACAGCCGGCAATATCAAGACAACAAATCCTGGTGATGAATCACCGAGTCCACCAAAAACGGCGAGCGCCCATCCTTGCTTCTTTTTTGAGTACCAATACGATACCTGTCCAATACCAACAGAGAATGTGGCAATTCCACACCCTGCTAGTGCACCAAAGGTTAATAGCATCGGATAGTATTTTTCCGTAAGATGATTCGGATATAGCGTCAGAAGCATCCAATAAAGCCCGGCAATACCAATAACGGATGCAATTAGCAATACAAGAAAGGGTAATCGACCACCATTCCTGTCAACAGATGCACCAAAGGGTATGCGCAGCAGGGATCCAGTGAGCATAGGCATAGCTACCAATAGTCCCACTTGTTGGGGAGACAGGTGCATAGCTTTCAGAAAGATGTGTGCGGTTGGCCCAAACAGGGAAACAGACCCTGCACCAATAAAAAATCCTATGGTTGCGCCAATTAATGCGCGGTTGGCCGATCCGGTTACTGTGGGTTGGGTGGCTCCCACGTTACCTCCATTCTATAATAATGATTAATCGAATTTTCCCAAACGATTCCGCTTTAATAGAAGATGTATTCTCTCTATTAAACGACGGAACGAATCTTTGAGCGTACCAACTGATAAGGCCTGACAACATAATTTAATGGTACGGTCCATATATGCACAAGCCTACTGAAAGGAAAAAGGAGAAATACAGTAAATCCACAAAACATGTGCACCTTATAGATCAATGGAATGTTTATAATGAGTTGCGGATTGGCTTGAAACTCGGCAATACTTCGAACATAATGAATAAGTATTTCCATATTTTGGACATGATCATGAATCACTTCGGGCACACTGATGAATTGGGTGCTCAAACCAAAGCAAAGTGTGATCAATAACCATACTAATATAATAATATCCATAGGGCGACTAGCGTAACGTACTTTTGGATCAAGCACTCTGCGTAATAAAAGCATAACTCCACCAACCATTGCCACCACTCCGGCTGTGATACCTGCGCTAGCAGCAAGCCATTGATGCTCGACAGGATCTAAACCTAGCCATTCCAGGATGTCGGTCAGAAATCCCGTAAAATGTCCGAGAAAAAGCGTCAGTATGCCTATATGCCAGAGATTACTCGCCCACATCATATAGCGTTTCGATGCTAAAATCTGGCTGGAATAGCTAGTCCAGCCAGCTTGCTCACGTTCATAGCGAATAATTGAACCCAACAAGAATATTGTTCCGGCTATGTAAGGATAGATGCCAAACAAGAAGGTATTCCAAGACCAGATCATACAGAAACTCCTGATGAAATAGGTGAAAGAAAATGACTGCGATACAGTACTGGTTCTAATAAACGGGCATAGGGACTCTGTATTTCTGAAAGATTGTTTCGCAATATCTGAATACTTTCGTCTGCGCTGCTCAGAAAGATGTAAGACTCCTCTATCTCTAAGGTTGCCGCGAAATCCAAAACAACAGGTAGGAAGTCTGGCAACGCCCGAGCACCTGGAGCCCATCCATAAGTAGAGTAGTATTCAAGAAGTCGGACGAGAACGTCGCCTCGGCCACGATCATCCTCAGGAAGGATGTGATTACTCAGATGCAGGTCGCAACTGGGATTCCAGTCAAATGTATTCACATATAAAGCTTCTAATTGCAAAGGGGCCAGACTTTGCATCCACTTTATATGATCGTGCAACATAATAACTTCTTTCTTGTGCGCATTGTCTAGTGATTCTAGTGCGAAGGCGATCTCTGGTAGGTTCTGTAGGAGTTCGTCGTCTGGATAATCCAGTAGCAGTGCCACAACGTGCAAAATGGGTTGATGAAAGATACTCATACGTTTCCCCGGTGCCGAACGAAATGGAGCGGCTGCACGTTCGCCGCTGGTGTTTCTTTGCGACGCCTTGGGAATAGCTCTCCAGCGCTGATACCCACACTACTTTCGTTACCAAACACAAAGCCATTTTGTCCTTGAAAATCGTATGGATCATCCATCATGGTTTCCTGATGGCTGGTAGGGATCACAAACCGATCTTCATAATTGGCTATGGCCAGATACCGATACATATCCTGAGCGGTGGCCTCGTCCAAATCGGCTCCGTCTAAAACCTCTGTATTAGGCACGCCTTGAACATGTAGACTGCGCTGATAGGCTCGCAAAGCAATGAGTTTTTTCAACGATGCGATTACTGGCTTATGGTTCCCCGCCGTAAAAAGACTGGCTAGATAGTCGATTGGTATACGCAATGATTCCAAGCGTGGAATTATGTCCTCTGCCTTACTGGGAATATTTCGTGGTGATATTTCGCGCCCCATAGGTGATAAAGGTGGGATATACCAGACCATGGGGAGGGTTCGGAATTCAGGATGCAAAGGTAGTGCTATTTTCCAGTCCATCGCCATTTTGTAAATAGGCGAGCGCTGTGCTGCATCAATCCATGAATCAGGAACGTCATCGAGGCGTGCTTGTGCGATTACCTCTGGATCGTGCGGGTTAAGAAAAATGTTCATTTGTGCTTCATAAAGATCCTGTTCTTCAGTCGTGCCGGCCAGTTCAGCAATGCGGTCCGCATCGTACAACATAATGCCATTGTAACGGATACGCCCCACACAGGTGTCTGAGCAGATAGTTGGCAATCCTGATTCAACTCGGGGATAGCAAGCAATACATTTTTCCGATTTACCGGAGTCCCAATTGAAATATACCTTTTTATATGGGCACGCAGAGATACACATACGCCAACCGCGACAGCGATCCTGATCAATGAGAACAATGCCATCCTCTTCTCGTTTATAAATGGCCCCAGAAGGGCACGCAGCAACGCAGGCCGGATTTAAGCAATGGTTACACATGCGTGGTAAATAAAAAAGAAAGGTTTTCTCGAATTCCCCCAAAAGGTCTTTGCCTGGGACATCTCTAAGATTGTAATCGACAGATCGCGTTTGATAAGTACCACCCAATTGATCTTCCCAGTTCGCACTCCATTCAATTTTTTCCATAACCTGACCGCTCACCAGTGAAACTGGGCGTGCGACCGGTGCTGTTTCTGATAATTGTGCATTGAGGAGATGTGCATAGTCGTACGTAAAAGGTTCGTAGTAGTCCAAAATCTCGGGTAAATGTGGATTGGCAAAAATAGTCATCAGCTCCCAGAAACGACCACCTTGTTTTAAGGATAACTTACCATTCTTCAATATCCACCCGCCATGCCATTGGTCCTGATTTTCCCAGTTTTTGGGATAACCTATTCCTGGTTTGGTTTCGACATTATTGAACCAGATATATTCCGTTCCTCGACGGTTGGTCCAGGTATTTTTGCAGGTCACCGAGCATGTATGACAACCGATGCACTTATCTAGATTAAAAACGAGAGCAAATTGTGCACGTACTTTCATTGACTTTCCTCCACTGCTTGACGCAGTTCTGTCTCTAGATCCGGGCCTAACTGCTTTTCCATCCACGAGATTTGCGCATCGTCTACCTTGCGAATCAGTACTTCAGCATCGCGCTGACTTCCGACAGGTCCATAATAATTCAGTGTCCAGGCAAGTTGTGCATAGCCACCGATCATATGGGTCGGTTTGACAATCACCCGAGTAGCACTGTTATTGATGCCACCACGTTTACCTGTGCTTGGCGCACCTGGAACATTCAGTGTTTTTTCCTGTTGGTGATACATGATGGCCACCCCTTCTGGAATGCGTTGGCTCACCACCGCACGTGCCATAAGGGCACCATTTTCATTAACTGCTTCTAACCAGTCGTTATCAGATATTTTAAGCTGATCGGCATCTTTCTCGCTGAGCCAGATATGTGGACCCCCTCGGGAAAGGTGCATCATGCGCAAATCGTCATGATAGGTGCTATGAATACCCCATTTGTCGTGTGGCGTAAGAAACCGTAATACGATGCCACCCTGTTGGGCGATGGCCTCAGGCAAGCCTGCGACGGCGTGTGTGGTTAAAGGCGGGCGATAGGTACAAAGACCTTCACCAAAATCCAACATCCATTCATGATCCAGATAAAACTGACCACGTCCGGTGAGTGTTCTATAGGGCGTGGCATAGTGCACATTTACATATCCAGCATTGTAACTGACTTCTTCCGACATCAGACCACTCCATGAAGGAGATGAAATCACCTTTCGGGGTTGTACTTGCAAGTCATGAAAGCTAAATTTCTCACCCCGGCGATCGTTGGCAAGTTTGGTTAGAGAAAGTCCAGTTTTGGTGCTCAACGACAGCCATCCTTTATGCGCCACTTCTCCGTTAGTCTCCGGGGAGAGATGAAGAACCATATTGCATGCGTTGATATCACTCTCAAGGGAGGGACGAGCGTCTTCTTTACCCTTTCCTGAAGAAGGGAATGTTCCGTTAATCGCCAGCAATTCCGAAATTTCTTGCCCGGTCTCCCAATGCTCGCCCTTTGCACCATTGCCGTGAGTGGCCAGCAGCGGTCCAATGCTGCTGTACTGTTCATAAATATGCGGATAATCACGTTCCACAATTTCAAAATTTGGACAAGTACGTCCAGGCTCTGGAATTTTTCCTTCACGTTTCCAATCGCTGACTCCCACAGCTTGTCCCAGCTCATTAGGGGTATCGTGAAGTAGTGAAATAGCAAGCAAATCCTTTCTTTTCCCGAGATGTTTTTCAGCAAGTGTTGAAAAGCTTTTGGCTAAATGCCGAAAAATCTGCCAATCGCTGCGACTTTCCCAACCTGGATCCACTGCAGCACCAAGAGGGTGGATGAAGGGATGCATGTCTGTGGTGTTCAGGTCGTCCTTTTCGTACCATGTAGCCGTTGGCAGGATAATATCCGCATAGGCCCCAGTGCTATTTAACCTAAAGTTGATATCTATCATTAAGTCCAGCTTGCCAACGGGGGCTTTCTCGTGCCACTGGATTTCTTGCGAAGCTCTGCCCGAGCCATCTTCTCCCAGCACGGCATTTTCGGCCCCGAGAAGATGCTTGAGAAAGTATTCATGACCTTTCGCGTTGGTACCGATCAGGTTACTGCGCCAGACGAACAGATTGCGCGGCCAATTCTCTTGGTGGTCAATATCTTCACTGGCAAAAGTGAGGTGTCCGTTATGAAGTTCATGAGCAACATAATCCGCAACACCTTTTGAATCCTGGCTGGCGGCTTCGGCGATATCTAATGGGTTACTTTGAAAGTGGGGTGCGGCGGGAAGCCATCCCAAACGCTCGGCCACAATATTGTAATCTGCCAATGTGTGGCCTTTGTAGCTGGCTTTTGCGGCAGGATGCATGAGGCTATCAGCGGTGACGCGCTCATAGCGCCATTGGTCCGTATGTAAATACCAGTAACTAGTCCCCGCTGCTTGGCGCGAGTGTAGATGCCAGTCGCCAGCAAAAGCCAAAGGTAACCACCCAGCCTGGGGTCGAAGTGCTTCCTGACCAACATAATGTGCCCAGCCTCCGCCACTTTGACCAACACATCCACAAAGATGCACAAGATTAATAATTGACCGATAATTCATATCGTTATGGTACCAATGATTGGTTCCGGCACCGACAATCACCATGGACTTCCCTTGTGTAAGCACGGCGTTTTCCGCAAACTCTTGCGCGATTCTTATGCAATTCTCTTGTGGAATACCGGTAATGCCTTGCTGCCAAGCTGGAGTGAAAAGCTGATTGCTATCTGTATAGTTTGCATCGGTCGTGCCTTCGATTTCGGCACGGTTGACGCCATATTGTGCAAGCAACAGATCAAAGACGGAACAAACAAATTGTTCACCATGCGTAGTTTGTAAACGGCGCGCCGGGATCTTGCGTTCAACCAGCTTTGCTTGGCCGTCACTATTGCCATAATCAGGAAAAACCACTTGGAGCACGATATCTTGTAAACCTAAGCAGGATAATTCTGCCTCAATGTATTCGTTCGTTGTCGCATCTTCTTGTAGCAGGTTCCAGTTACCCTCAGTTTGACTCCACCGAAAACCTATGGATCCTTTGGGGCATCGATAACTCTCGCTTTTCGTATCATAAACGATAGTTTTCCATTCGGGATTTTCATTTTGACCCAGCTGATTATCAAAATCAGAGGCCCGTAAAAAACGATCGCTGGTGTATCGGGTATCATCCAACGGTCTTAATAGTATTTGCATCGGCAGGTCAGTGAATTGTCTTGCATAATCTTGAAAATAGGATGTCCTTTTTTGCAAAAAGAATTCCTGTAATACCACATGACCCATTGCTAGAAATAACGCAGCATCGGTGCCCGCTCGTACAGGTAACCACTCATCGGCAAATTTTACGTATTCCGCATAATCTGGGGCTATCGCGACGACTTTGGTACCTTTATATCTGACCTCAGAATAAAAATGGGCATCAGGGGTACGTGTCGCCGGAATATTGGTTCCAGCTACGATGATATAGGTAGAATTATACCAATCGGCTGATTCTGGTACGTCGGTCTGCTCTCCCCAGACTTGAGGTGAAGATGGTGGGAGGTCGCAATACCAATCATAGAAACTCAGTGGTACGCCCCCAATCAATGAAAGATACCGTGTTCCAGCAGCGTAGCTGATCATCGACATTGCAGGAATGACAGAGAATCCAGCGATACGATCAGGTCCGTAACGTAATATGGTATAAATATTCGCAGCCGCAATGATTTCGTTGATTTCATCCCAGCCACTGCGGACGAAACCACCCAATCCACGCACTGCGATGTAACTACTGCGTTTTTTTGGGTCTTCCTGAATGGCTCTCCAAGCTTCTACTGGATCTTTCCCCGTGGCTCTTTCATGGCGATATAGTTCCAGCAACCGTCCACGGATCATGGGGTATTTGATACGATGAGGACTATATAAATACCAGGAAAAACTGGCACCTCGTTGACAACCGCGAGGTTCGTGGTTGGGTAGGTCTGGGCGCGTTTGCGGGTAATCATGCGCCTGCATCTCAAAAACAACCAGCCCGTTTTTGACATGGACATTCCAACTGCAACCGCCTGTACAGTTTACACCATGAGTCGTGCGTACTACCTTGTCATACCGCCAGCGATGCCGATATGCGTCTTCCCAGAGGCGATCATCCTGCAATTTGACACCATGTCCATCCGAGAAGGATTCGTGGTAACGAACTAAGTACTTCAGGCGATCCAGCAAATGACTCATAAAGAACTCCTTCGATAATGTTTCAGCCGCCTCAGCCTGTAGGATAGGCTTATAAACTTAATTCATGCGCACAACATGCTTTCTGACCACGTCTGAGTCTGCTTTGAATGTTTTTTATTCTTTTCGGTAGTCGAAACCTGTTCCTTAGATAATTTTCCTGTAGACACCAACTGAGCATGTAGCATTGATTCTCCCTCGCAATAACGCAGAGTTACAGACCGCCAGCATGAGAGCAGCCCAAAGAATGAGCATGTTGCGCATTCAGACCAATGCAGAGGCTGAATACACAAAGTCTCTACTTGAATTTGAGTTAATTCTGGTAAAGAAACCGCTTCGGCGCCACAGGCGCAGCATATTGCTTTGATAATCATAGACCTTATATCTTTAGGTGGACGTCAAAAACCACTAAACACCCCAGATTATAGCAAAGTTTTGTTATGGTGTGGGGTTTAGAGATTGAGTTTGCCCGGCGCGGAGTTGAAGATTGGGCCGAAATCCGCTCCTTTACTTCGATGCCGACAACGTTTCTGCCACGATCATTGAAGCCTCCAGTTCAGGCATGAAGGACCCGACGCCAGAACAAAAACTTCATCGGGGTCCCAAAAAAGTTACCATCTAGCTCATCTTCTGGTAGTTATGTGATCGTCAAATATGAGCTTCCGGCCATCTAGTGTAGTGTTGCATTCTGTTTGCTGCTTAAATGGCTGTTGGCGCGAATGACTTTTTGCAGGATGTCGCGGGCGGTTTTGGTCCAGATGAAAGGTTTGGGATGGGTGTTGTGGTGGTCGATGTACCCCTCAATGGCCTGGATGAGTTCAGGCACACTGGTGAACACCCCACGACGTAACCGCTGGGTCGTGATATCCCGAAAGAAACGCTCGACCATGTTGAGCCAGGATGCCGAAGTGGGCGTGAAGTGCATGTGAATACGCGGGTGCTTGTCGAGCCACGCCTGTACTACCGGGTGTTTATGGGTCGCATAGTTGTCGGCAATCAGATGCAGAGCCTTGTCCCTGGGCGTCTGCCGATCAATTTTCTTCAGGAACTTCAGCCATTCCACATGGGTATGGCGCTGTTGACACTGTCCGATGACCTGACCATCCAGCACGTTGAGGGCGGCAAACAAGGTCGTAGTGCCATTACGTTTGTAGTCGTGGGTCATCGTTTCTGCGCGGCCCTTTTTGAGGGGGAGTCCCGGTTGGGTCCGGTCCAGGGCCTGTACCTGACTTTTTTCATCCACGCAGAGCACCAAGGCATGCTCCGGGGGAGACATATACAACCCCACAATATCTTCCAGCTTTTCCACAAAATGCGGGTCACGTGACACCTTGAAACCACGCAGCAGATGAGGCTTGAGGCCATGCTTGCGCCAATGCCGTGACACACTGGCGGCACTGACACCCAGTTCTGCCGCCATCCTACGCGTACTCCAATGCGTCATCGCTTCCGGCTTACTCTGCGTGGTCAATTCTACCAGACGGGCCACATCCACTTTCACCGGAGGGGCGCCGCGCGGTAAATCGCGTTCAATGCCCGACAAGCGGTGTTCCAGATAACGCTTGCGCCAACGTGCGACTTGCAGGCGATCCACCCCCAGGCGCTCCGCAATTTCTTTGTTCTGCAAGCCCTCTGCCGCCAGCAATATCATCCGTGCCCGTAATGACAAGCGGACACTGCTTAATCGGGAGGCGACTATACGGGACAACTCGGACCGCTCTTCGCTGGTTAAAGTGACTGTGGGCGCAACTCGCAAGGCTCGACTCCATTCATACCCTCAACATGGAGCTATTTTATCATCATTAACCTTAAGGTTCACCAAGAATGCAACACTACACTAGTGTAGTGTTGCATTCTGTTTGCTGCTTAAGTGGCTGTTGGCGCGAATGACCTTTTGCAGGATGTCGCGGGCGGTTTTGGTCCAGATGAAGGGTTTGGGATGGGTGTTGTGGTGGTCGATGTACCCCTCAATGGCCTGGATGAGTTCAGGCACACTGGTGAACACCCCACGACGTAACCGCTGGGTCGTGATATCCCGAAAGAAACGCTCGACCATATTGAGCCAGGATGCCGAAGTGGGCGTGAAGTGCATGTGAATACGCGGGTGCTTGTCGAGCCACGCCTGTACTACTGGGTGTTTATGAGTCGCATAGTTGTCGGCGATCAGATGCAGAGCCTTGTCCCTGGGCGTCTGCCGATCAATTTTCTTCAGGAACTTCAGCCATTCCACATGGGTATGGCGCTGTTGACACTGCCCGATGACCTGACCATCCAGCACGTTGAGGGCGGCAAACAAGGTCGTAGTGCCATTACGTTTGTAGTCGTGGGTCATCGTTTCTGCGCGGCCCTTTTTGAGGGGAAGTCCCGGTTGGGTCCGGTCCAGGGTGTTAAACAGATACCGTCTTGATGACGTCTATGCAAGAGCTTTTTCAGGGTCGAACGGCTGACCGGATTTGAGGACGCCATAGGCGATATGCAGGAGCTTGCGCATGGCGGCAATGATCACCTGCATAGGGCATTTACCCCGTGACAGTAACCGATCGCAAAAGGCGGCGATCGCTGGATTGTAACGCTTGGCCACTACGGCTGGCAGGTACAGCGCTTTGCGTAGAAGAACATTGCCTGCCTTGGCAATATGGCTTTTACCGGCCCACTGGCCCGACTCACGAATACGCGGGTTGAGTCCCGCATAGGCGACGACCTGTTTGGCGGAATGAAAGCGCGTGAGTGGACTGAGGAAAGCCAGCAGCATAGCTGCGGTAGCCTCGCCGATGCCGGGAATACTCAGCAGGAGCGCCTTTTGGGATTTCAGGTCCGGGTGATCATCCATATGATCCTGGATTTGTCGGCGGACGACGTCAATTTGCTGATGGATGGTAAGCAAAAGGGCTTCAATGGACGCGCGAGCGGCAGGCTCTGCCATTTCGAGGCGATTGTTTTCCATATTCTGCATACCCAGAAGGTCATCCAGACGCTGTACCAAAGCCTGGAGAGTCACAATGGCTTCTGCCGGTGGCACCCAAGGGGCAGGTTGGTGCATCTGGCAATAGCGGGCAATGAGCCGGGCATCCGCTTTGTCTGTTTTAGCCCGGGAAAGCTCGGTTTTACCAAAGGCGTGAATCAAGGCAGGATTCATCACACTGATCAGTAACTGTTGTTGCGCCAGAAAGCGCGCCAGGCTTCGGCCATAGGCGCCAGTGGTTTCCATGCAGAGGTGAGCCTTGAGGGCCTCCTGCTTTTCCAACCAATCCAGGAATTGCCGGAACCCCTCAGGATTATTGGAAAAGACCTTGCTGCGATATTTACCATCGGGTTTCAGCAGGGCAACATCGAATTTGGCTTTCGCTACGTCAATACCAACACAGGAAACTGGATTCATCATAAACCTCCTTGACTAGCATCATGGCGATCTACGGACCATGCCGGTTCATCCTTATCTGTGCAGGCTCATGCGCAATGCAGGCCTCGGATACCGTCCGAACTGGGTGGCAAAGTTGAGGCAGTCGATTAATCTGTTTAACGGAGTCATGCCCCAAGCGTGTAAACAATCTGATCTGCCTCACTCCGGGGATCAGCCGAAGGGTACCAGTACATACTGACTGGCTCCAAGACATAAGATACCGTTGTTCAAGCCTAGGGGATTCTGCATCTCCCAAAACTCATTCGAACAGCATCTCTGTAGTCAGCCCCTCCGCTTTGATGCGGACTCGTAATATTTCCAAAGCTTCTGATTGGATCTGGCGAACGCGATCTCGCGAAACGCCCATGCGGTCCCCAATTTCTTGGAGGCTGTTTTCGTCTGTCCCATCAAGACCAAAACGCCAGAAAATCACTTGCCGATGCTTTTCTGGCATGAGACCGACCCATTGATGAACGTGTGATGACAAATCACGCGCAGTTAAAGCCACTTCTGTACTGCTACTAGGGTCAGGGATGATGTCGGCCAGAGAACTGCCCCTGTCGTCATGACTAATCGGCGTATCGAGGGACGTCACTAGCACGTCTTTTTTGAGGTACTCGTGAATTTCACTTACCGGCCATTTTATAGATTCTGCTATTTCTTCAGGCGTAGGTGTACGCTGTAAAATAGTCTCTAATTCCCGAGTAGTGCGTAAGATCGCGCTGATTTTTTTCATAACGTGAACAGGGATACGGATCGTGCGTGCCTGATCCATTATGGCTCTCTCGATACTCTGACGAATCCACCAGGTAGCGTAGGTCGAGAAACGAAAGCCTTTTTCGGGATCAAATTTTTCAACCGCACGCATCAGCCCCAGATTGCCTTCTTCAATCAAATCCAGAAGAGGGAGATCATGGCGGAGATAACGCTTGGCCAAATTGATCACCAGACGGAGATTACTGACGATCATCGTGTTTCTTGCGTCCATGTCTCCGGCCTGGACCTGCCGGCCAAGAGCAACCTCTTCTTCTGCAGTCATTAACCCTTGCTGACGGATTTCTCTCAGGTAGCAGTGGATTGAATCTGTATTGGATGATTCTTCGATATATTCTTTCATCTTTCCTGTTGAGTTCACAGATAGTTTTTCTTTGTCACTACTTTCTGATTTCCTTCCAGATCCAGAAGAGGCTAACTTATTGCTTATCGCTATACATCAAATTGTTGAGCATCACGCGCAAATAACTTCTTTGTGCTTCACGACTTAAAGTGCACACTTCTTGCAATCGAGACTCTATCCAGGCGAATGCCTTCGTTTTGTTACCCCTATGATCAATGAGATTCTTCCAGTCTGTTTCGCTGATCCCAAAGTCGAGCAACACCTGACTACTTTGAAGCGATGGCTCAACGTATGTTGAAAAGGACCTACCGGTTGTTTTGTGACTTTGCAAATTCACGGGTGTCCTCCTCGTGGTGGCAATCAAAAACCCTAGTGCTGTATGTGATTGTAATGTTACTGCCTGCAAAGACATAACGATAGTTATTGATAGGGCAATCTATTACGTTGAGGTTACCGACGGATTGCAAAGGCACTCAAAAAAGGTCAATCCGAAGGGCAGGTCCGCTCGGACATGACTCCCGAAGATATTGCACTTTATCTTGTCGCTTCCATTGAGGGTTGTGTCGGACTGGGAAAAAATACCCAATCAGTCGACGCTTACCAACGCTGCCTACGGCAACTGCAAGTATATATTCAATCTTTGGCTGTCTGACCCTGAAACACTTTCTCTTCCCACAAAAATAGCGGGGCAACAAGTCTTTTCTATAAACTGAATATTATCATAATTTTTTACTCATACAGACTTTTACCCCGGAAAAACGGCATTGAGACTTCAGATTATTCCATATCCAAGTAAACTCTCTCTGCCCAACGCAGTATGGCGTCTTGATCCAAAAGCGATTTGTTTTCAGCCGAGGATATTGGATGAGTAACGCGCTTTCCTCCATTACCAAAGATTTTTTTTATAAATTTGCTTGGCCAGACTAAAGAACCCTTTATTAATCGTATTTCTAATTCTCGAATAGTCCGCTCCCAGTCAAACTGCATATCCTGCTGCCTCAAGAGCAGCGTTGATAAACTGTTTTTATTATCGGAAGTATCAACCTCCATCAATGCGTACACCTGGTCATCTTTTCTGATTATATGGAAGGTAAGATAACGCGGATTACCATCCGCAAGCATGTGTTTCGAGTATCCGTCAATAGCGGGAAGTTTTCTGGTCTCCCTATGGATATGGTGGCAATTTGACTTACTAACCAGTTGCAATATCATTGTATTAAAGGCTTTAAACTTGCCTACGTAGAAACCCGTGTCATCGCTCCTATCCCTGAGACCATCATAGTCTGCTGACGGTAGAATACCTTGTGTACTGGCTTCGTCAGTGCTCACCTGTAATCTCTTATTTTCTGGAAAGGCTGACTGAGTTCCTCCTTGTCCTCGGCCAGTGGCCTGACCTTTACCCTTGGCTATACGCGTGGTCTGAATGGGATTAACAAACTCAAATGTAACAGCGGGTGTTTCAATCCGGAATTCAGTTTTATCCGTTTTGGGTTCTTGTTCGTCATCGATTTCCAATTCCGGGCCTGATTGTAGGCCGGATAGAACAGCTCGGCCCTGGCCTGGTCGCTTCACGGCAAATCGGGGATCAACAAAATCGACGCTGGCGGGGCAATGACAAGTTAAATTGGAAACACCATGAATTTCATACACAAAAAAAGATTCCAGTTCCTGACGGTAGTGACCTCGAAGTGTCAGTGCAACACCGGCGAGTGGCGGCGGTTCAAACTGAAATTTCCACAGACGATACTTGTCTGTATCGTATCCGTTCTGCAGTTGGTAACGGGCAATACTTTCAAATGATTGCCGTGCATCATCATCCAGCAATATCCAGGCTAACGCCCGCCTTAACTCATGGTCTCCTCTGACATACAGTGGCAGAGTGCAGTTTGGCAAAATATTGATAAGCGCTCTGCTCAAGTTATCGATGCGCTGAACATCGAACTCATGCGAGAGTCCGCCGGGAATTAATGCTAAACGTGTTATATAGGCATGATGAAAAAACAATGCTCGCGCCAATTCAAGCTGGGGAAGATAATACCGTGTTCCGCCAAATTCAAAATTAAAACACCATTGCCGCCCATCCCCCTGCCGACTCACCACGGGAATCGGACAGGCATCGATAGGTTCCGTAAGCCAAAGGCGCGTATTTTCTATCACTACACGTTTCAGGAATCCGGCAGGCAGTGGTTGTTCGGTTGCATTCACCACTCTGCGTCTAGCTAAAGTCGGAATTTGAGAAACACCCACATGTTGTTTCTTCTGCCCAGGCTCCAGTTTAACATTGATATGCCAACCAGAATCGTCATGACGGCGGAATAAAGAACCAATCTCCCGAATAACGCTATTATTTTCTACCCCTTTTAACTTCATATTCTGTACTCCGACACACTAAAACTTCCAAATATTGTCTGGCAGGTCCTGTCATTCGTTCTTCACTTAATCCCGCGTTTCGCAGCAATCGCCACCTCGGTGGTGACTCAAACAGATTTCGCAACTCCGCATAGGCATTTTGCAAACGTCGGATCTGGTACTGCGAGATGCTTTCCGAATTAACTGCCAGAAACGCCGAAGTACGTGGCATTTGATGAAGGTTCTTTTCAAGAGTCGAAAAATTGCCGAGAAGCCGAAGATAGCAGGTTTTTGAGCGTCTGGGCCCTTGTTCGTTTGCCTTCAAAAAGGTAGCCAGTTGTCGAAGTGCTTGCAGATATTCCCGGTCCCGTTTGTCCCAATCGATGCGTGGTACGTTAGTATTTGTCTTACCTTCTGCATGACGATAATTTATGTCCAATAGCCAGTCACGATGATTTCGATAAAGCCGGGCATACAGGGCTGATGCAGTTTTTCTGGCTTTCTGGGGTGGATGGGAGGACAACAATTCGCGCCAGACCTCCTGATCTGGCGTTTGGCTGCTGGACTTTTGTATAGCCACCTGAACTTGCGAGGACTTTTCGCAGATTGGCGTCCTGCTTACCTCATTGAGCACGTCATCTATCCGCCAGTGACGACCCAACAGCGCCTGGTGAACCACAATATGCTGAAGATAATTGAAACTTTTCCGATGCTTGCGGAAGATTGCTTTCAGCCAGTCTGATTCATCGGCAAACGAAGAACGTGGCATCAGACGATTTCTGGTTAACCAAGTAGCGGGCCAAGCCATTAGTACCCTATCTCTTATCGACGCGTGGTCAATTTGCGCTTTTCCTCGGGAGAGGCACAGACGGCAAGCAAGGTTACGGTAGTACGCTGCCCATTGCTCTAAACTTGGGGACACTTGGGTAGGTCGGGCCAACAACTGACGCACCTGAGTTGCTACCCAGTCAGAATTCCTCATTCCCTTTTGCTGTTTAATAAAATGACAATATTCAGGTGCGGCAGCGATAAAACGATGCCTTTCAATCAGTGGGCGAGCTATCTGCGTATCCTTCAACATGCCATGTTCGGGGCACGATTCCACACCGGCGACCTGCCATTCTCTCAGCCAAAAATACTCACCATATTGTTCACGCTGAGCGGTTACGCAACCTGGACAGTATCGGATAAAACGTGGTGACTTAATGCGAGAGGCAACAACCCCCAATACCAGATGTACGGCTCCCTGAGTTCCTTGATGCAACCTCCTCATGCACTGACGCCGTCGATCCTCTGAAAGAGCTATAGTCAAATCTGGTGTATAAGCATTTTCTGACATAGATCAGGCGGCGGTCTGTTGATCATCCGGCAGGGTTAGGTTAGCCGGTATGCCATCGATAAATTTCACCCCTGCAAAAAGCTGCAGGACTTTCTCTGGAGCATAAATCCCAATCCAGCGTTTTTCAGCCTGCTGCAGCATCTTGAAACCCAATCCCAGAAAGCTGCTGCGTGATACACAGTTCTTCGTCCGGGTAGTCCGGTGGCGTACCGTAGCGAAGGTGGACTCAATGGCATTGGTGGTCCGGATATGCCGCCAGTGTTCGGCCGGAAAATCATAGAAAGCGAGTAATTCAGCCCGATCTTTTTCCAGTTTAGCCACAGCCTTGGGATACTTTGCCTGGTAATTGCGCACAAACACGTCCAGTGCTTTTTCCGCAGCCTGGCGATTGGCGGCCATCCAGATTTCCTGCAACGCTGCCTTGGCTTTGCTCTGTTGGGCTTTGGGAAGTTCGTTGAGAATGTTGGCGGTCTTATGCACCCAGCAGCGTTGCTGACCCGTTTCGGGATAGGCTTCATCCAGTGCGGCCCAAAACCCCATGGCACCATCCCCAATGGCGAGCAAAGGGGCCGTCTCCAGACCGCGCGCCTGCAGGTCACGCAGGATCTCCAGCCAGGAAGCTTTGGATTCGCGCAGGCCGTCACTGACACTGACCAGCTCTTTCTTGCCCTCTGCCGTCACGCCGATAATCACCAGCAGGCAGATACGCGGATCCTCCTCCGCACGGAGGTTCGTATAAATACCGTCTACCCACCAGTAAGCATAGCGCTTTCCCTGTAGGGAGCGGTGTTGCCAATGGGCATACTCTTGCGCCCACTCCGCCTTGAGACGTCCCAACACCGCAGGTGAAAGTCCCTTGGCCTCATCACCCAGCAAAATGGAAAGGGCTTCCTGCATGTGGCCGGAAGACACCCCATGCAGATAGAGCCAAGGTACTGTAGCGGCTACCGTTCGTGATTTGCGTACATACGGAGGCGCCAGTACCGAATTGAATTTGATCCCCGATCCTGAGCGGTCCCGCACCTTGGGTACTTTGACGGGTACCGGACCCAGAGCGGTCATGATCTCGCGCTCCGGCAGATGCCCATTACGCACGACCGCCTGACGCCCATCAACCATCCGCACCGTCGCAAATTCTTCCAGCAATACCGCCACCTCTGCCTCTATGGCCTGCTCAATCAGAGCGCGTGCCGCGCGTCGAAGTATCCCTTCAATGCCCAGACCCAACTCTCCCATCCCACCTGCTATTACGGTATTCTTTTCCACGGCGTACTCCTTATGTTGCTCTTTGAGTCGGAAACCCTTTGTAGCAACAGTACGCCACCTCATTCAAGCCAGTTGTAATGCGCCCGTACACCACTTTCGAGCATAGCTCCCTCTGAAATAAAAGGGGCATAAAGCGGAAATAAGGTATGGCTATAGATGAGTTTCTCAGGCGTATATTCACCAGGAAGCCAGCGTGAGACCGTTGCGAGATGGCTCGGTAAGTCTATCGTTGCAATAACACTACGAGATTCGAAGACTTCATCCAACAGTTGCTTGGGGCTAGTATGACCTAGCCGAACACCCGCTCTTGCGACGGTGCTATACAGCAATTCCTCTGCATAAGGTATAGGAAAATTCAACACAACCATCACCCAAAGGAATTGATCCAGTTCTCGGCATCGAAAAGCAAACCTTCGCGACTCAGTGATTCTAGGAAGGCTTCCTCATTGGCGGACTGCGAAAATAAAAAACGCAAATCGTTTGAGTCCAGGGTATGCCAATCAGCTTTTTTCATCGCCTTCATTTTCGGCTTTGATGATGCTGTCTTTTCTATCTCTGCGCTCTGATACCAAGAGAGAATCAGCGGCATAAGATCCTTCATCACAAGTCCCGGGTGATTTTCAAAAGCCCTATTGATCAGAGGTTCAAGCAACTCAGAGACATACCCCATATCGACCAGCATATTGTGTAATCGAATGGCTTGTTCATTTCCCCCATACTTGACGGCAGTATCAATGCGTTCCTGATTGGAACGCAGCAGATGGCCCAGTTCGAGTATTTTTCTATCCACGTCGGGAATGGTCAGGTCGGAGTAACGGGCTATTTTTGTGACATCACCGGACCGCAATGCATCAATCATAGGATGGATGGGCTTTAGCTCATCCTGATAAACTTTTCTCATCAAGCTCTGGGTAATGCGTTCAACGCCTGTGACAACAGCCCGGATTTGTGACAGAACAAATAGCTTGATGACGACATCCATAATGCCTTGAGAAAGATCATACCAGGTATCACGAATTTCATCGGTCACATCGGGTGATGCTTTGGTCAGCCACTGATATTTCCACAAACGGTTGGTGAAGGCTCCCCATTCGGTCCGTGATATTACCTGATCGCCTGAAGGCTTGCTCAATGGCTCCCACAGAATTGCACCAAAACCTGCACCGCGACGCGCGGATCGCAGGTCCAGCTCAAAGACAGATCTGGCTTTTGGTGTCCCCACCATGACAACCGGGACTGAAATTTCATTCACCAGAGTGACGAAAAAATTGAGCATACGCTCTGCACCACCGGAATGCTTAACACTCAAATGCTGGATTTCATCAATCACCAACAGGCCAATCGCGTGCGTATTAGCAATATGCGCCATTACCGCAATCAGGGTTTCCACACTGTGCCGTTTTTCTACATAGCGGCGTACGTAATTGGTGGCGAGCACCGCGTCGATTTCACGAAAAAAATTATGACAAAGGCTTTTCAGGGAACCGTCATGCGGGCAGTCAATTTTGAGGAAAACAATCTGAGTGAAGTTGTACGTTTCGTGATAGATCAATTGCGGATAGGTGGCCAAAATACGATTCAACGAACTTGTCTTGCCTGACCCGGAACAGCCAATGAAAGCCAGGCTCTTAGCCGTGGACTCCACATGCTCGAACCGGAAAACGGCTAAATCACCCTGCATGACACGCTCATAACCATTCTGGATGTGAGCATTCAGCTCGCCAGTCGCCAGATTTCTGCCAACATACCCTTGCCGAAGCATGACCGATAATTTCGACTCCAGCTCGATGTGACGGGATAGCGGCTGGAAAAAATTATCGAGTAATTGGGAGATAACATGAATGCGGGTCGGACCATCAAGATAAATATCCGTTGGTCGAAACGCAATTTGGCCTGATAACCCCTCCTTTAACTGACGCCTGTCCAAGATCGGCGGCAGCGCTTCAATGAGTGGATTTCCTTGGTATTGACTGATCCCGGTATCCTTGTAAATCGCCTGAACCATACCTTTGGGTAGTGTCATATATCATCTCCAAACAGATCATCCAGAAAATCTGGGAAAGCAACATTTTCGGGTTGTTCAGTCAAATACCTGACCTCTGCTTTGGGTTTCGGCTTTGTTGATTGGCTATCCACACGTCGTTGCTGGCGTTCCTGCTCACGGGCATCCCGGCGGTTTTGGTTGATGCCAGCCAAAGTTTCTGTTTTCGATTCGCCAAAGGAAGAAGGACGTAATTTTTCCGCTCGTTGGATCGTTTCCTGAATCACGTTTTCCAGCACTCTTTTACTTTCTGCCTCCTCTAATTTAGCTGTCGCTGTTGATTTTCGTTGTTGCTGCTGACTATCCCAGAGCTCCCACATCGTTCGCCCCCTGAATTCCCTTGAGCGATCGGTGAGCGAGCATTCCCAATAATCCGATTTGGATACATCAGGGAAGACATAAATGATATCGGCTACTGAAGGATCGTAAGCGGCCACAAATGAGCCGGGCCGCTGTCGCCCGCTTCTATGTAACCAACCGGATGCCAGCAACTCATTACAGGTGTAATAGGCACCAAAGCACCGAATACCAAAATCGGAAAGCGTCGCCTTTTGACGCGGCAGCATTGCCAGCCTCAACGCCGCCTCAGACGTGTTACGCAGTCGTCCACTGCGATTTTGAATACCCCAGCGCCAGATATTGAGGGGCACCGGAGCGAGGGTGTCGGGCATATCCGGATCGCGATCATATTTGACCAATACCGAACTCTGGTTGCGATGCAGAATGGAGCCGATAATGATTTTAGTGAAATCTGCCAAGGTGAGTGTTGCGTCCAATCGATAATCTTTCCCGCCCCGCTTCTTAATGATGGTGCCCGCAACTACTCCTGGCGCAAATGGTTTGAAGTCCGCTTGAATGGTCCGGAAGTGCCGTTCAACGATACCCTTCGCATCCCCACGATACGGCGGCGTATTCTCAATTCGGACTCCAAAGGACTGCTCCAGGTATTCAATCTGATGACCAAGCAGTTCTCCACGATCTGCCAAAATGGCGTCCGGTAGCCCCATGGATGGCCAATCTTCTGGTTCTATGTCATAGCCGAAAGAATGGCATAGCTGAGACTTATCAGTCATGGCCGTCACCAGTGCCAACATGGCGGTAACATAAGAGGGATTTTCAAGCCCCACATAAAAACCGGCGATCAATCTGCTGTAAACATCGACAACTACATACAAGGTTGGTCGGCCAATGATCTTTTGTCGGTCAGCGGAGAGCAGATAAATATCTGCAATAGTAGCGTCGATTTCGTATCGCGCACCAGGACCGTGAACTTCGGCTGTAGCTGTTCCCTGTAACGGCCTGATGTCCTTCTGATACTCGATCTTATTGACCCTCAGACGGATACGTTCAGGCTGGACATATTCACGTTCATAGAAATATCGCAGTTGGGCGACGGTCGGGAAATTCTCTTTCGATATATCCGGGTGAGCTGTTTCGAACATATCCTCGAAGCGCCGATGAGCATAAGGCAGAGAATGGCTTTTTTCAGTCAGATAATGCCGATCAAGCACAATGCGAAACATGCGTTCAATGCTGTCATCTATTATTGCCCCCGTACCGTGCGCTATACGTCTCGGACGCCCTAATTTTTTCTTCGTGGCTGTTCTTTTTTTTCCGCGCCCACCTGACTTATAATAATCTGGCAAGAGTGCGTTTGGTATGCAACCTCGCTGCCAATATTGGCGAAGATAGGCATATATTGTTTTTTTAGCCGTCCCGGAGTCATTTGCGATCTGCTGAACCAGTGCGCCTCGGCCACTTCGAAAACAGATGTCCGGCTGATGTATTAAAGGCTCGATAATCGCGAAACGTTTGTCGCGGGTTTGCTGTGCTCCCGAGCCATGCTCCGGAAGCTGAACTGCAAGATGCGAAAAGGGATCGTCAATTTTTTTTAGTGCCTCAGCATGGATAAGCTCATCTACTTCCGCCAGTGAAATCCGTTCCGGCAAAGACTTATCGGAGTCGATCTTAATCCAAGTGTATCGAATTTTCGATACATCAAGAATGCGATACCGGGTTCCTTCGAATGTTACGACATCATTGATTCGCAACATAAGAGTTCCTCAGTGAATCGAGATCTGAAGATGCTTGTAGATCTCCAACAGCCAGCTTTGACCAAGGTTTTCTGAGGTCGAACAAGAAAACTCTCAGAGCTAAAAGCGAGCGGATCCTTTGCAAGGACTCTCCTGGAGACAGTGCATAAGCTTGATCAAGCATCATTGCAGCCTGAGAAATCTGTAACATCGGATGCTTTGTAAAGAAGCCTAAATAAATTGGTGTCATATTCAGAGTATTTTCGATCTCATCCAGAACCAGTTGGGCGGGATACAGCCAGGCAATGTTCTTGGTGACGGTCTTGGGTATTTGTTTTTCCGTCAGCAGATACCACGGAACTCCCTTTAATTCCCAATATTGTCGTTCAAGTTCCAGTTTTTCTATGGTTCTAGGGTTGCAAAGATCTGAAGAGGTTTTTACCTGAATAGCCATTCTTGGAAGTTCTGGTTTATTGGTATCCACTAGAAAATCCGTGGACATGATCTGAACTTGTCCTCGTACTTCCGGATGGCGAATCTGTGCTTGCGTGGCAAGCTCACTGGTATCCTCTAAGCGGAGAGGATATTGCTCGCGGATATCAGCGACAGATGGATTCCAGTCAAATAGAAAAAAAGCCGCCAGTTCGAGATCCGACAGCAGATGGTGGGTCCGTTGAGTCTGGACTCCCCAGATTCTATGAGACCGTCCTGCAGAAGGCAGGTCTCTGACAGTCAACCAGGGTTGGTAATCTTTTCCTGAGCCCCTTCCCCGACCTTGTTTAATCCATTTCTGCGAACGGTGGTCAAGGGGTAAGCAGGTCAAGATCCGTACCTCCAACTCTGAACATAAGTATACGGAGGAAAGTTACCATCTTTATTTGTAAGTTACCAACTTTATTTCGTTGTTACCAACTTTATTTGCATCCTACACTTTTTTAAGCCTGCAGCTTGTTGAATCCAGACCGTAAAAAATCCATTTGATCGGCCAGAATGTTTCGACCTGTCAGATACAGATATTCGTACGGATTGGGCGTGTAGGGCACTGCCAGCAACTTCATCCCGGCCTGCTCGGGAGTTCTGGCTCCCTTGTGATTGTTGCAACGCTTGCAGGCGGATACGACATTGGTCCAGGTGTCCTTGCCCCCTCTGGACGATGGGATAACGTGGTCACGGGTCAGGTGATGGTCGCTGAAAGGTTTGCCGCAGTACAGGCACAGGTGCCCATCGCGCCGGAACAGGGACGGATTGGTGAGCGATGGGGCTCGCCACTGATTGCGTGTGGCATGCTGTACGCCATGAATAGCAATGACGGGATGGATATCCATGTACGAAAGCAACCCAGTGAGGCGGTTGCGGCCACCATGCAAAATTCGGAATGGTTCACCGATGGTCCAGGCCACCATGCCCTTGGCGTAATAACAGGCCGCTTCTTCGTGGTGAATCCAATGCAGAGGGTTACCAGCGCTGTCCAATCGAAGTATGGCTGCCACGTTTCACCTCCTTAGCAAGAGGGGATGCCGTCGTGACAGGCGGGCATCCCGTTGTGTAATTCCTTTGAGTAACCTGATGAAAAATGAAAATTGGTGCCCTTGGCCGGAGTCGAACCGACAACCCTTCGCATAGGAGGCGAACGCTCTATCCCGTTGAGCTACAGGGGCGAATTGGCGCGGTGGGCAGGACTCGAACCTGCGACACTTCGCTTAGAAGGCGAATGCTCTATCCAGCTGAGCTACAACCGCATGGTGCCTCTTGGAAGGTTCGAACTCCCGACCATCCGGTTCGAAGCCGGATGCTCTGGTCCACTGAGCTAAAGGGGCAAGGGGAGATTGATGTGTCATTTGCAAGCATTTTAGATTTAAATGGTTTAATAAACAATCGATTACCTAGCATTGGCCCCTAAAGCCCCGTTTTGGGGCATTATTTTCTGTAATTCATATCGCAATCAACGTGTTGCATGTTGGCCCCTCGCGGTATTTCAGTATGATGGAGCAGGACGTGCGAGTCGAACGCTGATCGGGCTTATGCGCCATCACCCAACACCTCTCCCGAGCTTTCACGCCCGGACGCTTTCCGTAAGCTATTCCTGCAAAACTGGTCAATGATGGGGACCCGCAGCCGGACTCGAACCAGCAACTGCTTACGCAAACATCGTGTCTTCCCATTCCACCATGCGGGTCATGAAAAAATTCAAAACGGATTCGCACACAACCAAGATGCGGACAATGGCATTGGGCCTCAACCGGTCAGAACGCCATTCAGGTTTTGTGGTCTACATCAATGTGTATTCGATTCTGGAGGTTCTGATGAAATTGGAAAAACAGTCCAACGGTGGTTTTCGGCTCATTATGAGCAAATCTGAGGCTGATAAGGTTTCAGATGTCTTACTCAAAAAAGCGGGGGAGTTGAATCGCTCCACACTGGATTTAGCCTATCTCACTGCGGAAGCGGTGCTTTCCATGGAGAATACATTCCGCCAACCGAAGTCCTTTTATCAAGGAGCATCCCATGCAGGTTAACGTCAAAGATCAAACCGTTGTGGCGACGATGACGGAACGGGAAGCTGGAAAAATCATCGAATCACTCTCCAGTATTGCCTCCCTGCCGAAAGAACTTGCACCACTTAAAGACCTGTTTGATGGCATTTCTGTACCGGCTGCACGTCGTGGTGAACTGCGGCATGAGTGGGGTGATCCCCTGGACATGGATCCCGATATTGGTCCTGCATGATTGGGTTGGGCCGTGGACTTGAACCATCCTGGCCCAGGCCTGGGTCTTGCGGCTTCGCACGCGGCGACACCCAAGGCCGCCAGCAACTCCCACGGGCTTTCATGGAGTACGCATAGAAAAAAATTGGCGCAGCGAGCAAGAATCGAACTTGCGACACCCGGCTCTTCAGACCGGTGCTCTACCAACTGAGCTATCGCTGCATGATTTGGTACCCTGGGCCGGATTTGAACCGGCACACCTTTCGGCATCTGGTTCTGAACCAGGTGTGTCTGCCATTCCACCATCAGGGCTATATACAGAATTGGTGCTCCCAGCGGGATTTGAACCCGCGTTTCCGGCTTGAAAGGCCGGCCGCCTAGACCGCTAGCTGGATGAGAGCATGGTTTGGTGCTCCCAGCGGGAGTCGAACCCGCCTCACAAGGTTGAGAACCTTGGGGCCTGACCGATAGCCGATAGAAGCGTGTTGGTGCCCATAGCAGGAGTCGAACCCGCGACCTCACAGTTCGTAGCCGTGCGCTCTGTCCAACTGAGCTATATGGGCGTGGAGCGGGAAACGAGGCTCGAACTCGCGACCCCAACCTTGGCAAGGTTGTGCTCTACCACTGAGCTATTCCCGCAAAAATGGTGCGTTCTGTAGGGATCGAACCTACGACATTCGCCGTGTAAAGACGACGCTCTACCGCTGAGCTAAGAACGCGGAGGACAATGCCAGAATCGAACTGGCGACCTGCGGATTATGACCCCGCCGCTCTCCCAACTGAGCTAATTGTCCTTGGTGCATCGGGGTGGAATCGAACCACCGACCTTTCGATTATCGGTCGAATGCTCTACCGCTGAGCTAACGATGCGTTAAAAATGGCCTTATTATCGTTACCTAAATTATGGTGGAACCGGAAGGACTCGAACCTTCGACCACCTGGTTATGAGCCAGACGCTCTACACTCTGAGCTACAGTTCCAAAATGGAGCACGATGCCGGAATCGAACCGACCTAAGCAGGTTTTTAACCTACCACCTCACCACATCAGACTATCGTGCAAAAATTGGCGGAAAAGGTGAGATTCGAACTCACGGACCGTTAAGACGACCTTCCGGGTTCAGGCCGGACGCATTAAACCACTCTGCCACTTTTCCGAAGCCTTTCAAAATTGGTTCAGGGTCGTGGACTCGAACCACGGTTCGCGGCGTCAAAGGCCGCTGTCCTACCATTAGACGAACCCTGAATAATCAAAAAAATCTCTCAAATTTTGGTGCCGGATCGCAGAATCGAACTGCGGACCTGACGCTTACGGGGCGTCTGCTCTTCCGTCTGAGCTAATCCGGCCTTGACTACAAAAGCGACTCGGAAAAAGATCCGCAAAATTCTTTCCGTGTCGCTCTCCAGTATGGGTTTCACGACCGCGATGTTTCACCTTGCGCGTGTACTTCGTGCGGTCCCGCTGCGCGTAGGTCGGCATTACCCCTATTCGCCGCTTGTGCTTTTCCGGTCGAATGACCAGCGTTTCCTTTTTCATGGTGAATCTCCTTGAGTGCTTGCTGATTGTGCATCAACTGAAATGGTCCCCCTCATAGGGCTCGAACCTATATGCCAATTATGCGGCGCCTGGTTCTTAACCAGGTGTGTCTACCACTTCCACCAGTGGGGGTTGGAGCCGATTGTCGGAGTCGAACCGACGACCCTCCGCTTACAAAGCGGACGCTCTGACCTCTGAGCTAAACCGGCAAATTGGCGATCCATGCCGGGCTTGAACCGGCGACCTCCCGCGTGACAGGCGGGAGGTCTGATCAACTGAGCTCATGGACCTGAAATTAAAAAGGCTTTGGGGTGGCTGACGAGGCTCGAACTCGCGACAACTGGAATCACAATCCAGGGCTCTGCCAACTGAGCTACAACCACCACAAAACATTCTTTTTTAAGTGGAGCGGAATACGAGAATCGAACTCGTTTGGCTGGCTTGGGAAGCCAGTGCGCAACCAATGTGCCAATCCCGCGTAGTGGTCAATTATCGATGAAGCTGTTTGTCCCATTGTTTCAATATGGGTTCAGCTACGCTTCTCGCCTGGCGAATCAATGCTCGCATGGCGCTTAAAGTCTCGCGCAATTCTTGATCTGTATAGGAACGGGACGGAAAAACACGGTTGATCTTCACGATAATCTCCTCTCAAGAAAAGTGAAATTGGTCGGGACGGCGGGATTTGAACCCTTGCAGTGCGCAACCCGCGACAACTCGGTTCCGAACCGAGTACGCTACCAGGCTGCGCTACGCCCCTTAAATGGTGGAGTTGGCAAGGATTTGAACCTGCGTGTTCCAGAGGAAATCCGATTTACCAAAAAGCGCGAAAAGCCCCGGCGTTCAGGCCGGGGATGGATAGCGCGGCGGCGAGACGGCTCAACGCCGTTGAAGCCGTCTGCCTACCGATAAATTTTGCCAGTCAATGACTATCACTGTATAATTATACACCATGCTGATTCGCAAAGCCGTGCGCTACCGTCTCGAAACCACTCCGGAGCAGGAAAATCTTCTGGCCCGTGCGGTCGGCTGCGTGCGCTTCGTCTGGAACCGAGCGCTGGCCGTGCAGAAGAGCTATCTCGATCATCATTGCGGCACCCTGAATTATGCCGGCCTGTGCGAACTACTCACGTCTTGGCGCAATTCGGAAGCCTTTGGGTTTCTCGCAGAATCCCCGTCGATGCCGCAACAGCAGACGCTCAGATATCTGACGCAGGCGTTGAAAGAGGCATTCAATAAGAACTCAGCTAAAAACTTCCCAAATTTCAAAAAGAAGTTCGTCCACGACAGCATGCGCTACCCGGAACCGGGCCATATTCACTTTGATCTGAATCCCGTTGATCGGGATGGCCGCAAGGTGCTCCCCAAAATCTTCCTGCCATGTATTGGCTGGGTGAAATTTCGCAAATCCTGCATCATTGGCGGCGAAATCCGCAATGTCACCGTCAGCAGGGCTGGTGGTCACTGGTATGTCGCCATACAGACCGAGAAAGAAGTGCCGGACCCCGTGCATCCCTCCACTACAGCGGTCGGTGGCGACCGGGGAGTAGCAAACCTGCTTACATTGTCCGATGGCACCATGTTTCTGCCAGTAACCGCCTATCGGGATTTGCAGAAGAAACTAGCGCGGGAGCAAAGAAAGCTCGCGCACAAAGTGAAGTATTCGGCCAACTGGAAGAAACAGAAGGCCAAAATCACGCGATTGCACCAGCGTATCGCGGAAATGCGGAAAAACGTGCTCCATCAGGTCAGCACCACCATCAGCAAAAACCACGCGGTCGTGGTGCTGGAAGACCTGAAAGTGCGGAACATGACGGCATCCGCAAAGGGTACCGTGGATAAACCCGGACGCAATATCCGGCAGAAATCAGGATTGAACAAATCCATCCTTGATCAGGGATGGGGCCTACTCAAACGGATACTGGACTACAAGCTCCAATGGGCCGGTGGCATGCTATTTTTGGTGAATCCGGCCTATACCTCGCAAACCTGTTCGGTTTGCGGGGTGGTGGATGCCGGGAATCGCCCCCATCAGGCGGTATTCCATTGCCTGCACTGTGGGCATGAAGCACATGCCGACGTAAATGCGGCACAGAACATCCTCGCAAGAGGATTGCAGTCAACGGCGGGGCACGCCGGGGTAGCCTGTTCTCCAAAGTAGCGGAGAGAAGCGGCTGATGTAGGGCCGCTGCTGGCAGGAAGGAATCCTCGTCCTTCAGGGCGAGGAGGAAGTCAAAGTCGGATGGTTTCGGCCACTCACCCACAACTCCATAGAAAATGGCGGAAGATGCAGGACTCGAACCTGCAAAACCCCTTTCGGGATCGCCGGATTAGCAGTCCGGTTCCTTACCAATTCGGTCAATCTTCCAAAAAATGGTCGGAATAGCAGGATTCGAACCTGCGATCTCATGGCCCCAAACCAAGCGCCTTACCAGACTAGGCTATATTCCGAAGTGCCGGTTTTTCGGGCGAAACCGGCAAAACGCAAGGTTTAAGCGCGGGCGGTACTCCCCCAAAGACCTTCCTCCCGCATGTCTCTGGTTTGGCTGAGGGGTTCGGCGGGACTGGCCGAAATGAACCCATCTACCCTGATGGCAACCTCAAGCGATTGGCTGGGGCAGCAGGGCTCGAACCTGCGACGAACCGATTAACAGTCGGTCATTCTACCGCTGAATTACACCCCAAAATGCCCGGTAGGTGTTTTCCATGAAAAACACCACGGCGGGACCACCGATATTCGAATACCGCCCGGCAATATGGTCCGTTCGCGTGTATCCAGAATGGGCGCCGTTGCAGAATTCCGTGGATGGACGATTTTTTAGAAGGCCCTACCAGTCGGGGCAACGGCATTGAATGGGTAGCGGAATTCCGGCTCGAACGGCGTCTCCTGGCGTATGAAGCCAAGCTAAGCGTAAGACCAGTCTATTTTCCCGCTCAAAAATAAAAAAATGGCACCGGCACAGGGATTTGAACCCCGATATCTGGTTTTGGAGACCAGCGCTCTACCAGATTGAGCTATACCGGCAAAGTGTATCGCACACAAAAATCTGTGCGATATCTGCACACCATAGCCCTGCAGGTTCTCTCCACAGGGTTATGGTGTGCATCCGCCTGAACACAGACGGACACACAAGTATGTCTTCAATTTTCAAAGAGCGTGGCTGACTTAAAACAAAACCGGCAGCCTGTTTTCCACGAGGCTGCCGGTTCTTGTTGCTTCCGGTGGAGCCCCTTTGTTCGTGGGACTCCGTTATGAGGTCCCGGTTATCTGTTAAAGCCTGATTGCATGGTGGATGGATTTTTCGATGTCACAGACAATAGCCAATAGCCTGCACAGCTTTCCACGCAGTATCCCGTATGGCTGCATGTCTGCTGGCTGCAAGCCTGCCGGCTGCAAGCCTGTTGTCCTGCTATGAAACCGCTTTGCTGTCCGTTCATCGAAAAACCTCAAAAAAGTGATGCTCCGTAGTCTAAGAATGCTTTTTCATCCTGTCAATGGTTTTTGCGCCTGTTTTTTACTGAACCTTAACGAGCGCATTTAAACGTGTCGGATTTTGCGTATGGTATCCTCATAGAGTGTGTATTTTCTCATGTTCTTTTCAGGATGGACTTATGGAACAGATTGCCGAAAAAGTGATTACACAGATCAAAAAGCATCCGCAGATTGAACCTCTGCTGACCACCATTGCCCAAAAATATCTGCGGGTCGAAACCTTGCAAACGCAGCATTCCGATAGTGCTGATTTCCATAACGTGTCGGTGTGGGAGCTTCGGGCAGCGCTGGAGGCGGCTTTCCAGGCAGGTACCCAACTCGGGGCCTCCGTTACCGCACACATGGATAATTTTGTCGCCACTGAAACAGATCGATTAAATGCGCATTCAGATTAATCACTGTTATCTGTTGGCCCATACCCTGCATCCCGATAATCGGGATTATGACCGAAAAGTGATCGTTACTGGCCTTGACCGAAAATCGGTGTTTTTTGACCAAAAAGATGGGCCAGATATGCCAACGATTGGCGCGTTTATGTTGTCGCGGGCGAGTTTTCGCAGGCTGGCGACTGAATGCAATCCGCCGACACCTGAAGTAATCAAACCATCTCCATGAGGCTTCATTCACAGGGAGGTTTATCATGAGCACCATTATCGACCGTAGCAGCGCCGGAACCCGGTCCACCGCGAATCAGGAGCGCCTCAAAAGAAGAGTGCGTGCCCGTCTGAAAGAAACCGTGGAAAATATGGCGCGCTCCGGCTCCATAGAAGACCTGGCCAAAGGCCAGCATACCATTCCTGTGCCGACCCGCGATTTGCAGGAACACAGCTTCCGTCCGGATATGACTAACACCTCCTGGGAAAGAGTCTTGCCGGGTAACAAGGAATATCAGCGCGGAGACGCTATCCAGAAGCCACAAAGCGGACAGGGTGAGGGCGGGCGCGAAGGTTCTCCCGATGGTCTGGGCAATGACGAAATCGCCGTCGTCCTGTCCGCCGATGAGTTCCTGGACGTGCTTTTTGACGGATTGGCCTTGCCGCGCTTGCGCAAAACCGCCCAGGGCGATGTCCAGGCGGAACAATGGCGGCGCGCCGGATTCATCAAGGACGGCAGCCCCTCTCGCATGCATGTCGGCCGCACCATGCGTGCTGCCCGAGCCCGCCGTCTGGCGCTACGGGCCGGCAAACGCCGCGAGCTTCAAGAGCTTGAAGAAGCCCGCAGCCAACTGCAGGCGGAAATCAGCACACGCATTGCCCGCAAGAAAGGCGTTTCACGGGAACAGGAACGTCTAAAAAAACTGGAGGAACAGATTTCCATCCTGGCGCGCAAAATCAAGGCCGTCCCCTTTATTGATGAAACCGACCTGCGCTTTGCCCATATCGATCAGCAACCCCATCCTATCACCCAGGCGGTCATGTTTTGTGTCATGGATGTTTCGGGCAGCATGGGCGAAACGGAAAAAGACTTGGCCAAGCGGTTTTTCCTGCTGCTCTACCTTTTTCTGCAGCGCCATTATCAGGCCGTACACATCGTGTTCATCAAACATCACAGCATCGCTACAGAATGTACGGAAGAAGCTTTTTTTGGGGCAGGGGAGGGCGGCGGTACCCTGGTTTCTCCGGCAATTATTCTGGTGGAAGATATCATCCAGCAACGTTTTCCGCCCGACCGTTGGAATGTCTACGTCGCCCAGGCCTCAGACGGGGATAATTACTACGCGGATAACGCGGTAGTGGCGGAACACCTGCACCAGCTACTCCCGCGTCTGCGCCGTTTCTTTTATCTGGAGGTGAACCGCGAATACGAAACCCATCTTTTCCAGGCCTACAAAGATATTGCGGAAAATCATCCCGAGATGGTTGCCGCCAAGGCCCGGGTACGGGAAGATATTTATCCGCTGTTCCGCGCTCTGTTTTCTCAAGAAATGGTGTCCGCTCAGGCTTAATCGGTGGTGCTGGCAACGATTACACTTGCCCCATCACAATACCTTGTTATAACATTGTTGCAATACTTCATTAGGAGTAAAACACATGCGAACCAGTATTCGGAAAATTGGTAATTCACGAGGTATCCTCATTCCATCTGTGTTTCTAACCGACAGCGGAATTGGCGATCAAGTTGACATTCTGATGGAGGGCAACGCCCTGCTCATAAGACCAGTGCAAGATCTGCGTGCTGGATGGTTTGAGGGTTATGATTCGAGCGTGGAAGTGGATCCATTGGGCGACTTGCCCGTGGATGACGACGCCCAAGACTGGACATGGTAAAGCGTGGCGAGGTGTATTGGGTGAACCTTGATCCCACTGTCGGCACGGAAATTAAAAAGACACGCCCGGCGCTCATTGTCTCACCAGACGATCTCAACGCCGCTTTGCCTCGTGTTATTGTTGCGCCCCTCACCAGTGGTGGGCTGCGGTTGGGATGTCGCCCAGAGTTGGAATTTGCGGGCAAGCAGGCCAGGGTATTGCTGGATCAGATCAGGACGGTCGATAAGCGTCGGCTATCCGGAAAAATCGGGGAAATACCGATGGCAGTGTGGCACCCCATTCTTATCGAAATGCTCACTTAAGCAAGCAAGCAAAAAGATCTGATCATATCAGAGACCATCGAAAATCTCTTCATGGAAGTATTCTGGCGGTTCGCTCGGATCAGGTTGCGACGTTAGGCGAGAGGGTGAAATGTTGGAACAGGCGGAAGAATTTAATGATTTGGCTTGGCTAAAGTTGGGGATATTGTGGCGCTCGACTGATTTTGCTGTACGCCATTATCTCTCTCCGCAGCACCCCAAGTTTTTTGGTAATACGGGGGCACTATGCCGTGCCGTAAGGCGGGAAAGCCAGAACGGTTCACGTTCAGAGCGACAGAAAAGAACCAAGGAACTGCAGGATGTTGAACAAAATTACTCCATAACTCAGGACACACAAACCCCCAAAATCATTCTTTCCGGGGAACGTCGCTTCCTGAACGCTTTGTGTGAACTGGAAGAATCAAAGCTCGCTTCCCTATTACTGGACATGGGCGGTTGCGTTTGTCGTGATTTGGGTGAGGAATACGATTTCTGGTTAAAGGAACACGGATTTCAGAAAAACCCTCAATTCACCGAAGAAAATGATGAGCCGTTATTTTTGCCCGTGAACTTGTCGGAGGTTCTCAGCGAGTTGATCCAAGGCAAAGCCAGACATGCTACTGCAGAAAGCTGGGCTTCAGATGCCTGGGCATTGTTTTTTCCAGAAGAACCGTTGTCTGGTTACTCACAGGTGTGTTTGCACTATGCGGACCTTGCCGAGAGAATAGTGATGTTCTCTGGAAATGCTTTTTAACAGGACCACTAATTTTGTTACAGTCTTTGTTTAGATTGGGTTTATCGTTGACGTACCCCTGAACAAAATGGCAGCCTTGTATGGCTACAAATGCAAACATCAAGGAGAGTTCTATGTCGAATACCAGCAATATTGTTCTTACTTTTGCTTTTGCTTCTCTCGCTTTTTGTGCCATAAGCGTACCCGCGATGGCGGATACAAGTGTGCCGACACCGGCCAAGGTGGTGACAAAAGCGCATACGCATGTATCGACGAAGGCACCAACGGCTGCGCCTACACATCCAAAATTAGCAAAACCCACTCTCGGTGAAACCATGAGCCAGTACGCACCTTCCTGCGTGAATAATCAGTACTCGCAAAAATGCAAAGCGGCCTGGGCTGCCCTGCATGCTGAAGCTCAAAAAAGTTAGTCCGCAAGTAGTTAAGCTATCCACACAAAAAAGCGCCTATAAACAGAAAGGCGCTTTTCCTATTTTTCCTATTACCTCTTCGCCTTTCTCGGACGCCGCCCAGGCCGACCCTTGCCATGTTCTTCCAATAAAACCTCACCGCGTTTTTTCAACCCTTCAGCATCTTCATGCAAAGCCTTTTCTAGGGCCGCTATATAATGCCGTACATCCCAATCCGGTGCCATCACCGCTGCAGCCCGTTTGAAGCGCTTTTCTCTTTCCAAGGCCTCTTTATGGCTCGCCGGCGACTGCAACAGCCTTTTCTTTGCCTCCTCTATCTTTGCTATTGCCGTCCGTTGACGCTCCAGGATCTCCGCCTGCTTCTTTTCAAGATCTGCCAGACGTTGTTCAGCAGTACGACGAATACGCTTTTTGACTTCGGCCATGTTTTTATGCCTCCTGAAATTGTGAAATACCTCAAATAATTTGGCCTTCTTTGCCTCTTTGGAAACCTCTTTGCAAAAAAAAGCATTGCCCACGTTTATCTAAAAAACGCTCATGGGCAATGTACAGGATACTCCGGAAATAATGCAAGAACGATCGACTATTGGACGCACTCGAAACAGCGGGTAGTATCAGATGGATAGGGCCTATTATTGGATAGAGCTTATGACTCGGGTTGAGGTTGTTCACGGAGAAATGATGTTTTTTGGGGTTTTATTTTTGACATTCCTGTTCAGTACAATGGCCGGACTCTCTTTGTTTCTTCTCGATGGACATCGTCATAGTCTCGCTGCATGGCTACTGGTTGTGGCACTTATCCTCATGGCAGCGCAGCAATGGTCACAGGTGTTTTCGGTTACCGCGATAAAAGCGATGAGTCACTCAGGTATCTGGCTTTCATACTGGCCCGGCCTCCTGGGCGTTGCATCGGCAGCTATTCTGGATATCCGCTGGTGGGCGCGATGGCTATTCATGAGTGTAGGGTTGTTGGGAATTGCCTTGGCCCTTCTTAGGGTATGAAAGCCACGAAAAAACCCTTGCGCTGCAAAGCGGAGAAGTCTATCCATGACTTCCGAACCGGGAATGTGGCACCGATTACCTATCTCGGCTTCATGAAAGTCCACTTGCGGCCCCGCTGGGGGAACATAACCAGGTATGATATGTATTTCCTGAAGCCCCTAAAAATAGTAAAAAACTATTCACCATGATGGGCTGAAAAAAAGCTCTATATAAAATAGAGCTAAGCCCTCATGGACGAGGAGGAGAAAGTCACCAGAAATTATCAGCCAATAGCATTAATGAGACCGGCGCACAGGCCGGCCTCTACATCCTTTTGCGGAGGAGATCAGAAACCCGCCTGGAACTGCAACATTAAGGTGTTGTAGGCCGCACCGTTGATGGGCGCGTCATTTGCTCCAAACACGCCGCCCATGGTTCCGGCACCAAAATTGCCCTGACGAGCCGTAGGAATGATGTAGTTCAACTGCACCTCTGCAGCGTGTGGATTGTTGGGATTGACAAAGTAGTTCAGGCCCACTGTCGTGTTATCGATCTTGACGTCATAACCGTTGTGGTCGTTGATACTGAAAGAGTCGAAACGTACCGCAGGCTCAATGTCCAACCAGGAAGGCGTCAAGGTCATCTGATGCAGATTGACGCCTAAGCCCACGTTCCAGTCAGTAGCCAGCATGCCCTTATTGCTGTAACCGCCCACGCCAAAGCTACGTCCAGAGGTCATGTTAGTGTAGGAGGCTGCATAGTGAACTCCCATCAGTCCGCCATGTATCCCGGCATTCCAGGTGTATACAGCAGTTTTGGAAAGCCCTGCAGACGGTACAGCGCCCAGACTCATTCGGGATCCGCTCACTTCAGCCTTGAGCAGGGGTCCCATGAAGTCGTACCCCAGACGAGCAAAGGCTATGTAGTTGCCGCTGCCGTTAAGGAACCCACCCTGACCACCTCCGGTGTAATATGCGGCATTATTGCCGGAGTAATAGGCATTGTAAGGGTCCAGGGAAGTGTCATCGGCAAAACCTACGGCATAACTCGCTCCCGTTCCCATCACGTCATCGGCATGAATCATTGCGCCCAAAGAACGGCCTGGAAGCAGGGACTGAGCCATGCTTCGGAAGACAAAAGGCAACGTGTTGCCAGCCTTACTCACATACTCATTACCCACCGGTAACTTGAACTTGCCAACCTTCAGCTGAGCAAAAGGCACAGGTGCATAGTTCATCCAGGCATTAATGATGGAAGCGTTTCCGTTATTGCCAAGGCCGTTGTTCAACAGATTTCCCTTGGGCGTGGACGGATTTCCACTGATACCACTGAGTGCAGCATTGTCCCAACCTGCCTCAATGTTGTACGTGACACCTGGAACAGCCTGGCCCTTGACACCCAGGCGAATACGGTTGGCACCAACAATCCAACCATTGGGGCCTGTAGGCGATCCATTGGTCGATGTTCCCCACTGCTGGCCGCCGGTGATTTGGGCATATCCGTATAAGATGGGGCCACTGTCGTTTTTATTGTTTGCCGGTGCGAACACGTTGTTCGTAGACGCGAACGCCGCACCGGGAAGAATAAAAGCCGCCGCAACTGCCAGCATGATTACATTTTTTCTCATCATTTCGTACTCCTCCGCACCAAGATCATGAACAGGATTCAACGAACACCACGGCGCTTTTGGTAACAAAACACTGCCATAGAATAGACCGCACCATATGCGTCAAATGGAAAATATCGCATATATATCTTCATGATGTTTCCGCTCGTTGTGTCGTGAGTAAAACCTATTTATTACGCACAACGGATAATAAAAACCTGTAAAGACGAACGCCAATTCTATTATCTAATCAGCTTATTCATGGGAAGAATATTTTGTCTGCTCTCGTAGATCTCAGGGTAACCTATTCTTCTTTGTAGCCTGTTTTCACCCAAACGATCCGACTGCATCTTTTACGTTACTGATGCCGGTATTATTGGCGTTGATCGATGCGCACACAAAATCGTGATACCGCATTATTCTTGATGTGAATAACAGGATTCGATCTTATCATTGGCCCGTTGCGCTGACAGGGCTTATAAACGTACGAAGTAAAGGGAGATGTGAGGAAACGCAATGTGTGCCGGACAAAAACCACATAAAACCATTCAGGGGGCGCGGGAAGAATCGGTATCGGTGCAGCGCGATATGTCTCATGCCGGATGGCGTGGGTTTTTATGTTGGTGTGTCTGGTATCATGTGCTTTTCATCTTATTGATTCTGGGTATATTGGGTGCATTGGTTTTGCGGTATGCCCATTCCTGGGTCTGGATTGGTCTACATTTCTACGCGGCACCCATTGCCGGTGTAGGCGTCGTTCTCATAGGCCTGTTTGTTGTTGCGGTTATTGGCGTGTTAACCCACGCTCTGACGCAGAATATTTAGTTTGTAAATGGTTGTATAAGCGTCTGTTGGACGTGAAAGTCAGATGTGCGGCGCTTGTTATGTCGACGATGAGGGAGTTAATCATGAAAAAAAGTTCGGTAGCGTTAGCTGTTATTACTATTCTTTTTGGTAATTTCTCGTACGCAGATATTATTACCCATACGGGTGTTCCTTTTCCGACTGCTTATCAAAAGCAGAATGACTGCGGGTATTGTCAACCGGTTCAGCCATACAAAAAGGGCAGATCGATTGAAAAGAAATCGGTGACTCCGAAAGATGCGGGCTCAAAAGCATCGAAATCTTCAAAGGAGAGCGATACAACAATAAATCCGCACCACAAAGCGTCTTGATATGTTCACTGAGTGCGGCCATTCCGAGGCGGACTGCGAAGCGCTTTGAAATATCTGGAAGCCGTTATGTGAGGTACCTATCGAGAGATGGCCAAAGAATAGAACGTCTTTGTGATATTCTATAAGCGAATAATGACATCTAAAATCTGCATGGGTAAAGGCTGATGGGTTTGTCTACAATGAGTTATTGGTATTCCGACGTTTCCAATGGGCAGTAAAATTATCCGGACGGACGGGAATAAGTGCTCCAACGCTTAAAATCGACTGGATACTTTGACAGGCTTAATTGGGCGGGCTTAGATGGCTTGCGCATGATTGGATAGGATTCGGCAAAAGGAGAAGCATTGTTACCTTATGAGAAATTTTTATCGCGGGATTTCATTCTACGGGACTGGCTTGCCGTGGATCGGACGATTCTGGCGAATGAACGGACTCTTTTGTCCTACACCCGCACGGCTTTGACGCTGATTCTGGCGGGTCTGACCTTTATCCGCTTTTTTGGACCGCAACTGTGGGCGGCACTGGGATACGTCAGCCTGGCCACCGGTTTGATAATTTGGGGAATCGGATTGCAACGCTATCTGGGCAAGCTTCAGCATTATCAGGCTTATGTGCATGAAGAACGCGGCGAGCGCTCGGAACAGAAGGTGCAAACGCACTGATATTCTCTGCATGAATATCAATATCCAAAACCTGCATTGGTAAAGGCGGCAGGATTCTTTTATGGTGAACTTCAATGATGGCGAGAGGTAAAGGATGATGACGGATCAAGTGACGGTCTTTGAAGACCATAAAAATCAGCGGATCGAGTATTCTACCTGCTATATGTGTGCCTGTCGTTGTGGCATTAAAGTGACCGTTGAAAATGACAACGTCCGCTTCATTCAGGGGAATCGTAATCATCCCACCAATCAGGGGGTGCTCTGTGCCAAGGGTTCCGCCGGCATCATGAAGCAGAATTCCCCGGCGAAACTTCGTCAGCCGTTGCTGCGCAAGCCGGGAACGGCCCGGGGCGCGGGGGAGTTCGTCCCCATCTCCTGGGAAAAAGCCTTGGATATGTTGACGGCGCGTCTTCAGAATATCCGCTCCACCAATCCGGACAAGTTGGCTTTTTTTACCGGTCGCGATCAAATGCAGGCGCTGACAGGCATGTGGGCGCAGCAGTTTGGCACGTTGAACTGGGCTGCGCATGGTGGGTTTTGTTCAGTCAATATGGCCGCCGGCGGGCTTTACATGATGCCCTTCGCCTTTTGGGAGTTTGGCGATCCCGACTGGGATCGTACCAAGTATTTCATGCTCTGGGGTGTCGCCGAGGATCATGCATCCAATCCCATTAAAATTGCATTGGAGAAGCTGAAACGCAGAGGGGCCAAGTTTGTGGCTATCAATCCCGCACGCACGGGCTATCAGGCGATTGCCGACGAGTGGGTAGCCATCAAACCGGGAACCGATGGACTATTGGCCTTATCCATGGTGCATGTCCTGCTGGAAAGAGAACTCTTCGACTGGGATTTTCTGATCCGCTACACCAATGCGCCTTTTCTGATTATTGATGCACCGGGAAGTAGTGATCATGGCCTGTTTTGGCGCAATGCCGCCGGTCATCCACAAGTGTGGGATATGTGTACCCAGAATTTCGCGGATGGCATGGAAGCAGGCTCCAATCCTTCCCTATTGTTGCTGGATAAACAGGTCACCCCGGCCGGACGTACCGTTCGTACCGTGATGTCTTTGCTGATCGAAAAATATCTGGATGAGGCCTATGCTCCGGAACAGGTGAGCAAAATCACCGGTGTGCCGGCGGAAACCATTGAACGTCTCGCCCTGGAGATGGCCCAGGTGGCTTTTGAAGAAACCATTGAAATAGACTGTGAATGGACGGATTGGACGGGGCGGAAACACGACAAGTTCATCGGCCGTCCGGTCTCCATGTATGCAATGCGCGGAGTTTCTGCGCATTCCAACGGGTTTCAGTCGGCCCGTGCCATTCATCTGCTGCAAATTCTGCTCGGCACCATTGATTGTCCCGGCGGTTTTTGCGCGAAGCCGCCCTATCCGAAGCCGGTGCCACCGCCCGTCAAGCCGGCGCAACACAGCGCGCCCAACCAGCCGCTTTCCTCATCTCCCCTGGGCTACCCGACCGGTCCTGAAGATCTGGTGATTGATGAGCAAGGGAATCCCAAACGGATTGACAAGGCATTCTCCTGGGAAACGCCCCTTTCCATTCAGGGCTTGCTGCATATGGTGATTACCAATGCCCACAACTATGATCCTTACCGCATTGATACGCTGATTTTGTTTATGGCCAATATGGCCTGGAACAGCAGCATGAACACTGCAGAAATTCAGAAGATGTTAGTGGCAAAGGATTCAGAGGATGGCGAGTATCGCATCCCGTTTATCGTGGTGTCGGACGCCTATCATTCGGAAATGGTCAATTTTGCCGATCTGATTTTGCCCGATACCACCTATCTGGAGCGTTACGATACCTTGTCCATGCTGGATCGTCCGATTTCTGAGACAGATGCCGTATGCGATTCGATTCGCCACCCCATCCTCAAAACGAATCGTGATGTGCGCGCCTGGCAGGAAGTGCTGGTGGATCTTGCGGGAAGACTCCAGTTTCCCGCCTTTGTGCACGAAAACGGCGATAAGCGCTACCAGGATTACAAGGATTTCATTGTCAATTACCAGAAAGAGCCCGGCATAGGCTTTCTTTCCGGCTGGCGGGGCAAAAATGGGGATCAGCATCTGCGCGGTGAACCCAACCCGCGTCAGTGGGAAGCTTACATCGATCACCAAAGCTTTTTTCAACACCATCTGCCCCTGAATATCCGGTATTTCCGGTTCGTCAATCAGGCCTACCTGGATTTTGCGGTGGAAGCGGCCTACATTCCGAAGGCCGAGCCGATGTTTATCGAGATTTATTCGGAACCCTTGCAACGTTTCCGCCTGGCCGGAGAAGGGGTCTATGACGGGCCTCGGCCCTCACAGCCCGCAGACCGGGAGCGGCTGGCCAAATATTTTGATCCGCTGCCTTTCTGGTACGAACCCCTGGAACAACAACGGGTCAGTGCGGAAGAATATCCCTTCTTCGCGGTCAATCAACGGCCCATGATGATGTACCATTCCTGGGATAGCCAGAATGCCTGGTTGCGGCAAATCATTGCGCAGAATTTTCTGTATATGAATCGCCAGCGTGGCGAGCATCTCGGCATTGCCGATCAGAGTTGGGTATGGGTGGAGAGCCATAATGGTAAAATTCGGGTTCAGGTCAAACTGATCGAAGGCTGTCAGGAAGACACGGTGTGGACCTGGAATGCCATTGGCAAACAGTCCGGGGCCTGGGCACTCTCGCCCGATGCCCCGGAAGCCACGCGCGGATTTTTGATGAACCATCTGATCTCAGAGCTCTTGCCGGAGAAGACGGGTGAAAGGCGTTTGACCAACTCCGATCCGATCACCGGTCAGGCGGCCTGGTATGATTTACGGGTGCGCATTTATCCGGCCGCCCCTGGTGAAGAAGGCACCTGGCCGACCTTCCCCACCATCAAGCCGTTAGCGGATGAACCGCGACCGGTGGATCGCTTGCGCTATCACACGCACCCGCCCGTCAACCTGAAATCTTAAGGAGGCCTCGGATGAGACTAGGATTGGTTATCGATTTGGACACATGCGTAGGTTGCCATGCCTGCGCGGTTGCCTGTAAGGAATGGAACACCAGTGGGACCACGGGCGCTTTGACCGACTATCACCCCTATGGCGCGGAACCTTCCGGGGTGTGGTTCAACCGCATACGGCATTTTGAGCTGGGGGATTATCCGCACAACAAAACCATCAATTTTCCCATGTCCTGCATGCATTGTGAAAATGCGGAGTGTGTGACGGTTTGTCCGACCGGCGCCTCCTATAAAAGAGCGGAAGACGGGATTGTCCTGGTGGATCAAAATAAATGCATGGGCTGCAATTACTGTTCCTGGGCCTGTCCTTACGGAGCCCGGGAACTGGATAGGGCCTCTGGAACCATGAAGAAATGCACGCTTTGCGTGGATCGCATCTATGACATGGAAATTCCGGAAGAAGAGCGACAACCGGCCTGTGTTTTGACCTGTCCGGCCCACGCACGCATGTTTGGTGATTTTGATGATCCGGAGAGCCCGGTCAGTCGCGCTGTCCGGGAAAGAGGCGGGTATGAGCTGATGCCGGAGCTGAATTATCAGCCGAGTAACAAGTATCTGCCGCCCCGTCCAACCCGGCCCATTCCCATAGAAAATCTCAAAAAACGGGGAATCCGTCAGGTCAAAGACTGGATTCATCAGGCCGTTACCCGGTAAAGGAGAAGCCATATGCATCCCGCATTAGCAGTGATATTTCTGACCCTTTTTTCAGGGGGTGGTTTTGGCCTCATGGCCTTGACGGCGCTGGTCAATGATTTCCAGATTGACGGTGGACTCAATCCACTGCAGACCATGATAGCGCTGATTATTTCCATGGCCTTTGTTTCCATCGGGCTGCTGTCATCCACCGCCCATCTGGCGAATCCGAAAAATGCCTGGAGAGCGTTTACCCGATGGAGAACCTCGTGGCTGGCGCGCGAGGGCGTTTTCGCGGTGATGTACTATCCCTTTGCTTTTTTATACCTGGTCTGGGTCTTCTTCACGGGCGGTACCCACGACGCCATCGGATTGATTCTCGCCAACCTGGCGGCGCTTATCGGTTTGATCACGATTTTCTGTCAGGGCATGATTTATGCGGTGCTCAGGACGATGCGGCAATGGAATACGCCACTGGTTCCCGCTAACTTTTACGCGATGGGACTGGCCATAGGGGCCACCTGGTTAGCCGCGATTCAGCAGATCACGACGGGCCAGCCGGACCCCGTGCTGATCGGTATTGCGGCGGCCCTACTCGTGGCTACGGGCGTGCTCAAGGGGATTTATTACTTCTGGATCAGTCGCCCTGGCGGACCGACCATTCGCACGGCTACCGGGTTCAATCGTTTTTCCGTGCGGATTCTGGATCAGGGACACACTTTTGGTACCTTCCTGACGGAAGAATTTGGACATCGGCTGCCGCCCGCCAAAGCCAAAAGCATCAAGATACTGATGTATCTCATTGCCATCATCCTGCCGCTGGCTTTGCTGGCCATCGCGCTCTGGGGGCAGGTGGCCACCCTCGCGGTACTGGCGGCTTTATTGGTACTGACCGGATTTGGTGTCGAGCGCTGGCTGTTCTTTATTGAGGCGCAGCATGTGGTGAACCTCTATCACGGTCGGCAGCAATGTTGAAGGAGCTTACGCAGATGACACAGGAAGTGAGACCCTACGATGTGCTGGTCATGGGCGGGAGCGGTTTTCTCGGGCAAAAGCTGGTCCAGCAGCTGGCAAAAAAAGAACGCCGGGTACTGGTGAGTACGCGGAAAGCCGGGGCACTGAAACCCGCATTTGCGGCACTCAACGATGTCCATGTCCATCAGATCAGGGAATATGATGCCAACACGCTGGACACCCTGCTGTCGCAGGCGGATGCGGTCATCAACCTGGTGAGCATTCATCATGAGGAGCGACGCAGCCGCATCGATCTGCCCCCCGCCAGGCGGGGGGACTTTGAGGAAGTGCATATTGAAATCCCCCGGCGCATGATCCACAGCGCGGTGAAAATCGGCGGGTGCCGAATCGTTCACGTCAGTTGTTATGGAGCCAGTCCCTTGTCCTCCGATGCGCGTCTGCGCAGCAAAGGCCTGGGGGAAATCATTGTCCGCGAAGCCAGCGAGGACAGTGCCGCTCAGGGCTACTTCACTTATCTCAATGGCCCCAAGTTTGGATGGGGTTCCAGGCTCGCATCGACCGTTCTTCGGCTGCCCAAGCTGCGCAGTGCCGATCTGGATCACTGGGCACGAATTATCATCGAAACGCTGGACGATCACGAGAGTATCGGCAAGATTCAGGAGGCCTGGACGGACAAGGCGCGGGTCACCATCTATCCCGGCAAGATCTACGCGTAAGGGGGCATTTTGCGGCAACTCCCCTATGATGATTATTCCCGAAAAGAAATGATTCTTCGGGATTGGTTGGCGATGGACCGAACCCTTTTTGCCGGGTCACGCACCTTCATGGACTACATAAAGACTTTCATGACGCTGGTGATTGCGACGATTGTCTTTCTGGCGGTTTTCAGAGGGCGTGTTTGGGACACGCTGCTCTATTTGGGTTTTATGGTAGCGTTTGTCCTGTTGGTAACGGGGGTGCTGCAGTTCATGCGCATCCGCCAGCATCGTCGGGATTTGGATCACATAGAACGCTGTGCCAAATGGGATGCGCATGATTAAAGGGCAGCCCCGTGCCACCTCTGCAAAGCGCTGGCATTTCCGGTTTCTGGATGCGCATCGTCATCATTTTCATCGCTATCCGAAAAGTAAGCTGGTGTTGAGGGATTGGCTCGCGTTGGACCGGACAGCGGCAGCGAATCGCCGGACTTTCTATTCTTTTTTACGGACGACGCTGGATTTTAATATTTCGGGACTGGTGTTGATTCGGTTCTTTGGGTATTCATGGGTCATCGCTATTGGTGCCCTGTTTATCCTGATTTCCGGGTTCACCGGTGGCTATGCGCTGTATCGGTTCATGTCGGTCCGACAACATTACCGGCAGTTTCTGTTGGCCTCGGAAAATTTCAAACCTTCGGCGCTGACGCGGGTCGAGAGATAGTCTGGATGGGATATATCTTGAACAGGAGAAGACACTATGAAGAAAATTGATCATCAGCAAGCCATACAACGGGCCTTGGCGTTGCGTTTACACAGCGCCTTGGATGCGGCTTTCCTGGCGGTGTCAGAGCAGCTGTGCGGATGCGATTCCGTTACTCTGGATGACGCAGTAAAAGTCATTGATAACGATCAGGTATTGGATTATGCCGCCTTTTTATACCAAAGCCAGACCCGGCAAAATTTATCAGGCTCCTGCGCAGAGCATCCTGTGTCGCTGGAGAGTGAACGCGAATGGGAATTGACGGAATCCGAAGCGTGTCTGGCCCGTAGCATTGCCCAGGTGGCTGCGGAAGTGGATGCGCAAATGCATCCCCGTTCGTAAAATGACGGTGGTAGCCGCATAGTGAAAGGATTAAAAGAACCTGCCAGTTATCTGTGCACGGGAGCGTGGATCACGACAAGGCCAGCTGTTGGTATGCAGTCCATTTCTGAAAAAGTGCCTGCAGATGCGGGATATCGGGAGGGGCTAAACCATGCAGGATAAGCCCCAGACACTGGAGGATTCCTGGCAACGAAGCATTCGCTATGTGCGTATTTCGGTGACCGACCACTGTAATTTCCGATGCCAGTATTGTACGCCGGAAAGCGGTGCACCCTGGTTTCCGAAACCGGAACAGCTGACGGCAAATGAATATAAACGGCTCATCCGTATTTTTGCCGGGTTGGGTGTTTCCCATATCCGATTTACCGGGGGAGAACCCTTGTTGTTTCCGGCGTTGCCGGAGCTCATTGCCGAAGCCAAAGCGGCGGGTGTGGCGAAAAGAAGTGTCAGCACCAATGGCGTTCTCCTGGCCCGGAAGGGTGCATCCTTGCTGCGTGCAGGACTCAGTAAAGTGAATATCAGCCTGGACTCCCTCAACAAGGAACGCTTCTCAGCCATTACCCGGGGTGGGGATTTGGACGCCGTGCTGGAAGGGATCGAGGTGGCCAGACAAATAGGCGTGCCGCAAATCGCGCTCAATGTCGTCCTGCATCAATCTAGCACCCGCGAAGATTTGCTGCGTCTTGCAGAGTTTGCCCTGGTCGGGAATCTCGACATCCGTTTCATTGAGTTGATGCCCCTGGGTTCTGCTGGAAGCACGCTTTATCAGCGTGATTTTTATTCCGCCCAAAAGGCGAAGGCGCTGATAGAAACCGTATTTGGTCCGCTACAGCCCGAGCAGGATTCCCCCACGGACGGTCCGGCGAGTCTCTATCGCGTACCGGGCTTTGCATCGCGGGTCGGATTCATTACGCCCTGGAGTCACAATTTTTGCGCGGCCTGCAATCGGGTGCGCGTGAACGCTGCGGGACGATTACTCTATTGTCTTGGGCAGGAAGCCGGGCTCGAACTGCGTGAGGCATTACGGGAAGGCCTTGCGGACCGTCACATTGCGCAGAAGATTCAGCAGGGTGTCTGGCATGACAAGCCGGAACGCCATTATTTTGAGGACGTGCCCGACCGCTCCGCACCGGTTTTTATGATGCGGGTGGGGGGATAACGTCTCAGTGCGTGGTTATACCGTTTTATGCAAAAAATAGAGCCATCGTTGTTGCTGGTTTGGGCGCGTGTAGCGCAGCTGAGAAATCTGCAGGCCGCAGGCAAGAGCCTGTTTTTGAGTCAGCCGGCCATCTCCCACCAGCTCAAACGGCTGCAAGACTGGTTGGGAGAACCCCTGTACCACCGGACGGCCCGGGGTATTGAACCCACCGAGATAGGCCGGATTCTCCAGAGAACAGGGGAGAATATGGAAGCGGTCCTGCAGGAAGCCCAGGCCGTACGTGACAAAACCAAAGATTTGTTGCGCGGGACCTTACGCTTATCTGCCAGTCACACGAATGCCGAGTATCTGTTACCCCTCTTGGTGGGCGAATACTGCCGGAAGTATCCCGCAGTCAATGTGCGAACCGCGACCATGAACAGTCAACAGGCCTGGCTCCACCGCGATGAGGTGGATCTGATATTGATTGAAAGCGCAGAAGACCTGGTGCGGGAGCCGGTTGAGTGGACACGGACGACCTTGATAGAAACCGAGATTTCGGCACTGGTTCCGGTCTCCCATCCGCTGGCGGCGTTGACCGCCATCCCCCTTGAAGATCTGGCATCGGAAAAGTTGATCTGGCGTGAGGAGGGTTCCGGCATCCGGGAGGATGTGATCCACGCCTTTCGACAAGCGGGAATCTATCCGTATATCCATTATGAATTCAGCGGATTGGCGGCGGTGCGCAGCGCTGTCAGAAACGGGATTGGTATCGGTTTCTCCTCGACATTACTGTCGCCCGAGCAGCTGGTCGGTGTGCGCCTCATTCCGGTGGTTCCCAGTATTCCCCATACATTAAGTGTGTTGCATCGCACGCATTACGGGCATCTGGTGGCGTCCTTTCTGGAAGTTATCCGGTTATCGGTATTTGAGCATTGAAAGGACCCGGATTCCGACGGATGCTCCTGTAGGACCCGTTTCTTCAAGCAACAAGCGCGCTCATGCACAGGCCTGTGGAGAGGGTTTATCCGTCAGGGCACGATGTCGGTGGCAACTAAGATTACGAAGGAGTATTCATGAAAGATTGGCAAGGTGTTTGTAAAGGAATGGTAACGGGCATGGTGCTGGGCGGGTTCATCGCACTGCCTGCTCAGGCCCAGGCTGAGGATGCGGGGATACGGGTTATTCAGGGTGGCCCTGCGTACTTCAATATGGGGCTCGGTGCGTTTAATGCGGCAGGGGTCAGTCCCGGTGTCGGCAAAAATAACGCGACGCTTCCGGAAATGGATCTGGAATACCAATCCGGCGCCAAGTTATTTGGGATAGGATCTGTTTACGGGATAGTTGCCAACACCGATGGCGGTTTCATGGGTTATACCGGGTTTTACACGGATATTGCCTGGCATCACTGGATACTGACCCCGGTACTGGCAATGGGGGGATACCATCAGGGGCGTGGGAAGCAGTTGTATGGGACCTTCCAGTTTCGCCTGGAGCTCAGCCTGGACTATCAGTTTGCCAATCAATCCCGTTTCGGCCTGAAAATTGCGCATATTTCCAACGCCTTTATCAAAAAACAGGACCCGGGTGAGGATGAAATCCTCCTGAATTACTCCATGCCGATTTCTTGGGGAGAACACCAGCAGGGGGGTTGATTGCTCCTGGTGCGTAGGAGGAACGGGTGATGTTGCATGAACGATTGGATCCCGCGTTATTACTGGTCTGGGCGCAGGCTGCGCGCCACAAGAATCTGCATGCGGCAGCGCAAGCGCTCTTCATGACCCAGCCTGCCGTTTCCCAGCGACTCCGGCAATTACAGGACGTTGTTGGCGAGCCGCTCTATCAACGCAATCCGCAGGGCATTACGCCGACCAGCACTGGCATGGCTTTATTGCGTATCTCCGAGCAAATTGAAAGCGCGCTGGAAAGTGCTCGCGTCCTTTGCCAGGACAGAAAAGACCTGCTGCGGGGTTCTTTGTCGATTCTTGCCAGTCATAGCAACGCTGAAACGCTCCTCCCGCAGGTGATCGCGCGATTCCGGCAGCGTTATCCGGGTGTATTCCTGCGTCTGGTGGCGACCAATAGCCGGGCGGCCCGGGAAATGCGCGATCAGGCTGATCTGGTGTTCGTGGAAGATAGCCCGGCATTGTCCACAGGTTCCGGATGGAAAGAAGAAATGCTGGTGGACAGCACTATTATCCTGCTGGCTCCCGAAACGCCACGCTGGCTTCAGTTAGCCCCAAAACTCGTGCCTCTGCTGTCATTAGAAACAGAGGTGTTGGTGTGGCGGGAAGAAGGTTCAGGCATTCGTGAACAGGCTTTACAGGCCTTGAAAGCGGCGGGCGTTCACCCGGAAATTCGTTATGAGCTCAGCGGTCTTGCGGCTATCCGGGCTGCCGTGCGTTGCGGATTAGGGGTCAGTTTTGTTTCTGCGCTCAGTGATGGTGGTGATCTGCGGCCAGGTCTGGTGACTTTGAAAACGGTGCCCCGAATTCCACACCACCTCTCTGTTTTGTATCGCAAGGAAAGCAGTCACAGTACCCGGGCACTCCTGGATGTACTTCGGCAATCTTTGGGGAAGTCTAATAAAGAATCAGGGTAGCAATGGAGCAGTCAGCCGACTTAGGAATCATAAATGTTAACCAGCGTTATTGGTTAACCACCCGTCAGCGTCAGGATTTTACCGCACTATGTCGTGAAAGGCTGCTCTATAACTCTTCGAATAATAACAAGAAATGCCAGAATATTGATCTGGTCTTGGATGAACAATATTGACGCTGATCCCTGCTGAAAACTGACCAATCGCAAGCGCCAATTGACATCGAGATGCCCGTTGATTAATAAGCCTCATTGAAAATATCCTATTTCTTTATATAACATATAAATAGCGACCAAAACTATGACCCCAATAAAAATATCATTCAACGCAGCTTTACGCCGTCCCAGTTTGTTGGCACTCAGTGCCCCCAACCATCCTCCCAAGATTCCACCAGCTATGTATTCTGCAGCAATACGCCAGTCTACGAGGCCGTTCAGCGAATAACTGATGGCAGTCGCTGTACCAAGGGCCCCCACAGCTAACAATGATGAAGCGACGGCATTCAAAATAGGCAACCGCCCAGAACGCATCAGTGCAGGAACAATAAGGAAACCACCGCCAATGCCAAAAAATCCAGACAAAATGCCAGTACCACCACCGTAAAAATAAACACAAGCATGCCGCTCGCATGTTTTATGCGCAACAGGCTGCTTATCTCGTGTTCGATACATAGTTAAGGCAATCCAAAGCATGAGCAGCGCAAAGAGAATCAATAGATATTTTCCATTGATAGCCTTCCCTAGTTCAGCACCGGCAAAAGCTCCAATAACACCCGCGATAGTAAAACGAATAGCGATTGCCCAGCGAACATTACCAGCACGCGCATGTGGAATCAGATTGATGAAAGCATTGATACCCACAGCCAGTGCCGTGGTACCGATAACCAGATGAGGATTGTGTACACCGACCCAATAGAGCAACAACGGAACCGCCAGAATGGAGCCACCGCCACCTATCAGTCCCAAGGAAAACCCTACGATCACACCAGCCAGGATGCAATCAAGATTTTGGCCTAATGTCAATGCAATCATAAAGTTTCACCATGGTTAACAATTGAATAACTTTTTTTTCTAATAGAAAGTAGAGCTCCCTCGTCATCTTAGGCGATGGATCTGAGAATAAGCTTGAGCAGAATCAGGTAAGCCATACATAGTGGAGCGTTGACCATGTCTCCCATATATTTGAAGTTTATGGTTTTAATTACCGCATGTCCATGCTTCCTAATCATCTGTCTAACCCCAATCAATCAGCGGCTGCAATTCACAATTGCTGATCCCTAGCCGTGCAAAATCAAAAACATTTCCCGACTACGCCTCAATAGCAAACTCTTTAAGAATCATATAATCGTTATTATTCTTCAATATCATGCCTGTCAAACAGCGGCTATGGTTGGTCCCAATTCCGTAGAAGCCAGCATCAGAACTCTCCACCTTTGACTGCATCAATAATATTGTCTTTTTAATCTACCAGTAATTTAAATTTCTTTATTCCACGACATGGTGTAGCAGAACTGAAGCTGATAGTTGGCTTATAATTCATCAATTAAAATAATCATCTCCTTTTAACGCTAAAAATATCAGTCTGGATTTTATTTAGGTTATATCCGTCTGCCACCCAAAGAGGAATCCCTCCCTTTAAATAGCTGACATCGACAAATTCCATTTCTTTGAGCGCCAACGCTGCCAATGAAGATCTACCTGCAGATGGACAGTCACAGATGCAACCGATTTTCATCTGCCGTGCAGATGCAAGCAATTTGTGGTGACCTCTGAATTTTAGATCAGCGGCCATCTCTAGGATACCTCGGGGAATTGCTATAGCACCCGGAATACTCCCATGAGATAGTTCATCCGCTTCTCTGACATCTACCACGATTATGGCGTTGCAGCGGATCAGGTGATGCAGCTCGTTGGGCATCATCCCATGGATTGCTTCATGTGCCTCGTATATAAGGCTTTTCATCGTAGACATATCATCACATAGGTAGTAGGATTCATTTGTAAATAGTACAGGAAATAGAAAAATTTTTCGAGATGGTTGAATATCAAATTTAAGCATCATAATTTCGGTTGCTTACATACACTAGTTGCTCCTTATTTAGGAATTGTTCATTAATTTAGAAAAGGATGGCATCATGAACACAACACCACCAGATTTAACGACGATTATCAAGTCAGAACAACATTATCTCGGAAAATATACTTTAGTGGTAGGTTTAATCTTGATTGTAATCGGCATTTTCGGCTTGCTCAGTCCCGTGATTCTTTCCGCAGCAACTGATGGCATCCTGGCGGGGATTCTTATTCTTGGTGGCGCAGTATGGATAGCTCATAGCTACCAACTGCATGCGCATGGGCTTGGGGATTGGCTCAGGCCGCTTCTTTTGCTGATAACCGGAGCTATTATGGTAGCCCTTCCGGCCGCTGGCATCGCCAGCATTGGCTTGCTTTTTATTCTGTATTTCTTTATTGACGCTTACCGTAATTTTACGCGGCCCAAGGTGTTGAGTGGAGTCGGACGTGGCTGGTTTTTTTTCAGCGGTATTATCGATGTGTTGATTGCGTTGCTTTTTATCGTCACCTGGCCGCAAGGTTCACTGATACTGGTCGGTATTTTTGTCGGGGTGAACCTTATTTTTGATGGAATAATCTTGATAATAGTGCGCAATGGTATCATCGGACTAACGAAGTCCTGAAGAATAACCAACCATTGTTGCATCTGGGCCAATGAATAAACTTGTTCGTATGTTGCGGCAACTTTTTTATCCGCACGTTCACACCCTCGATTCAACCGGCCTTAGTTTCAGTCCAAAATTTTGGCTGCTTATTGTTTTTACCGGTATCGGTGCTGGGTTGGGTGCGGATTTTTTGATGTTCCTACTCTCCACGGTTCAACATCTCAGCTACCACTACGCACATGGATATTTTCAGGTGGCGGCAGAGCATGTCTCCGGCTTACATCGCTTGGGCGTATTAATTTCTGCCGGAGTATTAGCTACCTTTGCAGTCTGGCTGTTACGCAGATTGTCGCATGGGGCCAATAGCGATGTAGTTCACGCTATATGGTTTCAATCTGGAAGCGTGAATTTTTGGCATACCATCGCTCAGGCGATACTTTCTATGACCATCGTCGGCATGGGCGCTTCCCTGGGGAGGGAAGGAGCACCCAAACAGGTAGGAATGGCAATCGCTAGCCTGCTTTCACGGTGGGGAAGGCTCTCATCGACAGAGACGCGTTTCCTCGCCGCCTGTGGAGCCGGCGCAGGGATGGGAGCGGTTTATAATGTTCCACTCGGTGGCGCGCTTTTTGCGCTGGAAGTCCTGCTGGGTTCAGTGACTTTACCTCTTCTGTTGCCCGCCATTACCACGGCATTGATTGCTACTGCAGTATCCTGGATCACTCTTCCTGACCAGCCCACGTACACACTTCCAATTTATACGTTTCATATCGGAGAACTGTGCTGGTCGCTCCTATTTGGACCATTAGCCGGCGTTATGTCTGTTTTGTTTGTTCGTCTCATCATATGGGTGGATATCCATAAGCCTCAGTCGGGATGGTCTATGTGGGCGCCCCTGCTTATGTTTACCCTGCTTGGGATATTAGCCATTCCTTATCCACAACTTTTAGGAAATGGAAAGGATGTCACTGAGTTTGCTTTTAATAGTCAACTTCCTTTACTTCTAATGCTTACTCTTGTTGTGTTAAAACCCTTGGTGACGGCAGGGTGTCTTGGAAGTGGTGCCCCGGGTGGCCTTTTCACACCCAGTATTACCTATGGAGCGGTGTTAGGAGGATCAATGGGTGATTTGTGGTCTTTGATCTGGCCTGGAGCGGCTATTGGAAGTTACGCCGTAATTGGCGCAGGTGCTTTACTCGCTGCCACGATGCAAGCGCCTCTGGCCGCCATAGTTTTGCTGCTGGAGCTCACGCACAATACTATGGGCATTATGATTCCTGTTCTGTTAGCCATAGTATCCGCTGTTTTCACTGCTCGCCTGTTAGATAAGCGGTCTATTTATTCTGGCCCTGCCGGTATTGAGCCATTCATTGAGCAAGTCTCTACGCACCCAGTACATACTGCATTTGATGACCTGATCACGCCGTCATTTCAGAATATCGTGCCGATCTCTGCCAGCTACAGCCACCTTGTAAAGTTGATGGGTACTGACGATCCCCCGCACAATTTCTATGTGGTGGATCACAGCGGTCAACTCGCCGGTATGATTTTTTCGAAAAATCTAAGAACTGCGGACTTGCTAACGCGTACCTTGAATGTTGCAGCGGCCGATGATTTGAAAACACCAATTACCGCTATTCGATCCGATCAAAGCCGTAAAGAGGTCATCGATCTTATTGATCAACCTTATTTTTCCGAGATGCCAGTGATTGATTGTGTCAGCAAACGATATATAGGTGTTGTCAGGTCATCTTCGGTAATCTGTAAATAGCTATTCATCGTAATCCATCTGGCCGGCCGCACCGGAGTGAACGTCAGTCAGTTTGTAGCGCGAGGAGATTCGACCGCTATCATCATTCGCGACTACGTCTGCATACACATCCCACCACCTGAGCGCCCCAGTCAATCAGGTCCAGTCCAGAAGGACGCAGGCGGGCTGAGCATAAAGCGGCCTGATTCATGGCTCATTCCGAACAGCGCATACACTGCACCCCATACCGTTTGATCCAGGCCTCCAGTGCTTCAATAGCTTCACTACCGGTTTTGACGTTGTCCAGGGCATGTTGGGGATCATCCGGTTTGATGCGGGCAATCCAGGCGTCCTTGTAAGGATCAATATTGATCAGGTGCGGGTCTTCCAACAATTGCTCGTTGCGGGCAATGACTTCACCGGCAAAGGGCACGGGTACGCCGCCCGCCCATTTGCCACTTTCCAGCGTAGCCACATGCCGTCCGGCCTCCAGATGTGTACCGATCTTTTTAATACGGGCTTTTTGCAGGCGGCCCGACATGGTCTGCGCAGGGTCTGTGACGCCAATCGTCAGCGTACCGTCTTCTTCCGGACGCACCCAGACATAATCAAGATCATAAAACAGGTCTTCAGGCAGTTCACAACCATTATATTCACTCATGATGTGGCCTCCGCCTCAAAGTCGAGAATACGCTTTCCCGCAGCTTCACCCTGATCCGCCAATGCGGCAGCCAGATAGGGATAAAGTTCAGTTTCTTCCTTGGCATCGTGTTGCTTGAGTATGGTTTGGACGGTACTCAGCAGATCGTCAAAGGTCTCGGCATCCTGATCCGCAATGGCTTCCGCCATTTCTTCAAAAAACACCCGCAGATCCTGATGCCCCTTGCGAAGTAGCGCGGTCAGAGGATGATCTTCGCCACCTTCCTGTAGCTCGAAGGCAGGGAATAGGGTGCTTTCCTCCACGACCATATGACCATCGACAATCCCATGGCGAAAGGCTTCCAGGAACTGCGCAGCCTCCTGCCACGCATCTTTGCCGACAGCCTGGGCACTCTGCTCCAAAAGTTGATCCAGGCGTTCATGGTCCTGTTGCATGATCTGATCTATGGGTGTCATGACATTCTCCAAAAAGGTTGCGGTGTGTTTCTACGGGACCTGAACGTGGCCGAAGCTTTATTCAAGCGTATTCAGGAGTTTGTGTTCATTGGGCGCCGAGCATTTTCAGCACTTCGCCCAGGGGCTGTGCGCCCACTGTCTTCAGGGCACCGTCCACGACAATGGCCGGGACCGTTTTAATGCGCAGATTGCTGACGATTTCGCGCCCTTCGCGATCCGCCACATCCAGTACCTGCAGTTCCATCGGCACCTTTTCCGCAGCTTGTTTCCATACTGCTTCAGCCTGCGGGCAAACCGGGCACCATTTCGAGACCAGAATTTGTACTTTCATCTTTATCTCCTCCAATCGCGCTAACCGTTGGGTGCAAAAGAATCAAAATGTATGTGCGCATGAGGCACGCCGTGAGAACGCAGGAGGTCAATGGCCGCTTCTATCATGCCGGGTCCGCCACACTCATGAGGTAGGTCTCGTCTATTTGCATCCAATCAAAGTCGGTGTGTTTATTATATGTTGCATAAACATAGATCCCAAGACCCTGTTGTGATTAGCGGCCTTGAAGATCGCTTATTCATCAACAAGCCACAGTGGCATAGCCTGCATTTTTGCTATGCTTTAGGCTCTGACGGAGAATCTGAAAAAAGCGTTGATAGCGTGACAGCTCCTGCTCCATAAGCAGACCCTGATCAGCCATTCGCTTCTGATTGGTATCATTGGGGGGCCGTTCTTCATTGAGCGACTCAATCTCGACTCTCAGTGCATGCCATTGTTCATTAACTAGATCGTGACGCAATTCCAATACATTCAGAATATCCAAAATTGTCTGATCGTCGAACATAGGTTCCTCTTTAACCGATAATACCTGTTTGGGTTTCATATGTACCTCCGTGACCTTTTGTCTAGTGACATCTTTCCGGGATAGTTGGGAATGCTTTTAAAAAAACATCCCCAACTGTTGAATCAATGACCGCTATAAGCAGCCATTTTTGTGGTACGACCACGGAATACCCAGATTTGGTATGCGTTGTAACCTATCATGATAGGGAAGAAACCCGTCATGAACAAAGTAAACACGGCGATAGAGTCGGTCGGATTTGCCGCCTGCGCTATCGTCCATGTTTCCGGTACGATGTAGGGGAACATCGTTGCCCACATGGCAAACCACATCAGGGCGACTACACCTTCACCCCAGAGCAACGCCGCGAAATCCTGACGACTGGAATGCGCCATCATGGACTTATAAGCGAAGAACAAGATGAATAAAATCCAGATGAGCCACACCCACCAGTAGGGACCCGTCCACTTGGCACTTACCCAAGGGAAGATGGCATATGACCATATCAAGGTGATGACAATGGCCCCCAACGCGAGCAAAGAAAACAGATTGGTCCATTTTACGGCGCGTTTATAAATGGGATCCTCATGATCAAAGCGCGCGCAAAGATAGAGCCCGCCAGCTAAACCTCCAGCAATGACTGCTCCAATGCCTGTCCAGATACTGAATGGGCTGAGAAAACTGAAAGGACCTCCGGAAAAGTGCGGTATGGCATCAAAAGCCGACGCATGCGCAGCAGCAACCCCCTCAAGCGCAATACCATGTTGCATGGGAAAGCCTTGCAAAGTCGCTCCCAATGCGACACCTGCCCCAAAAGGTGCTAATAGACTGCCCAACGCGAATGCCAAACCCCAGGATTTTTTAGAGCGGGTAGCATGCCCATGAAACTCAAAGGCGATAGCGCGAGATATAATACCCCATAGGGCGAAAGCCAAGGGAATCAAAAGATAATTGAACGTTGACCCGTAAACCAGGGGAAAGGCTCCAAAGATCACGCCACCAGCTACCACCAGCCAGGTTTCGTTGGCGTCCCAAACACCCGCCATAGAGGCCATGATTGCGGCCCTTTCCTGTTCATCTTTAGCAAACAAGGCAAACACGCCAGCACCAAGATCTGCACCATCAAGACCTATATAAAACAAGAAAGACAAACAGAGGAGCAGCCACCACCAAGTAGACAGTGTGGTGGCGATTCTTGCAAGATCAAACATTGATTTTCTCCTTTAGCGGGCTCATACGTTTTTGTCTAACGTAGGTTTGGCAAAAGTCGGTTTAACAAGACCTCCGCCGGCTTTTTCTCCACCGTCTTTTCCGCCTGTGTCTTGATGGAAAAGCGTATCTGAATGCGGGATACCGTCGGTGCCTTTGGCGATGACGCGACTGAAGAAATACCAAGAGCCGCTCCAAACGGTCAGTTCAAAAATGATATAGCCGACCCACCAGAAAACCTCCTGACCAACCGTCATATGACTGACGCCTTGGTATGTGCGCATGAGACCGTTCACCAACCATGGCTGCCGTCCCACTTCACGCGTCCACCAGCCGCACCAGACGGCCAGATAGGGTAGAAACGCGGAAAACACAACCGTTCTCAGGAACCAGGGGCGTTTACGCAGATCTGTTGCATTGAGCTTACCGGTCAAACGTAACCAGTTCCCCCACAGCGCCACAAAGAAGAGGAAGAAACCAATAGTTACCATGATCCGGAAAGAGTAAAATGGAACCCATACGTCCGGTCGATCCTTGGCTGGAAACTGGTCCATACCAGGAACGACGCCGTTCATAGTGTGGGTTTCGAGCATACTCAAAACATGTGGAATAGTAATGGCGAACACGTTGCCCGTATTCTGAGCATTCGGGAAGGCGATGATATGCCATCCAGTATCTACCTTCCCGTCAGGCAGGTAAGTCCGATAATGTCCTTCCATAGCTGCCAAAGAAGTTGGTTGTGTTTGGGCTACAGTTCTTCCCAATCCGTCTCCCAACCAGATTTGCGCGGGAGTAACAATCAAAAGCGCCAATAAAGCAGGCCTGAGAATCTTCGTAAAAAGATCGGCATTACGGTTTTTGAGGATGAACCAGGCGCTAGCGCCTACAGTAACAAATAATGCCAACTCAATCGTGGCTACCCACATATGGGGAAATCCCCAGATGCAGTTCTCGTTGAAAATGGCACTCCACCAATTCTTCACCTCAAATAGCCCATGTTTCAGAAAGATGCCGTCTGGCGTTTGCATCCACGAATTGGCCACCAAAATCCAGAAAGCGGAAAGAGTTGATGAAAGTCCAACATTAAAAGTGGAAAAGAGATGCATACCTTTCCCGATCTTGCCCCAGCCAAAGATCATAAGGCCGATGAATCCGGCTTCATACATAAAGGCGGTGATGGTTTCAAAACCCAGGATATTGCCGAAGAATGGACCGACGGCTTGGGAGAAAGGACCGTAAAGAATGCCGAAAGCCATTTCCATGGTGACGCCGGTAGCGACGCCGGCACCGAAATTGATGATAAAGATTTTTTCGAAGAAACGTTCCAGACGATACCAACGCTCGTTGCCCGTTCGTAGCCACGCTACCTCAAGAGCGAAGAGTATCCAGGCCATTCCGATCGTAAGAGGCGTGTAGAGTATATGCAGGGGTTCCTCGTCATTTCAAGTGGGTAGCCTGAGATCCAGCTTGCCCAGGATCAGGTAGGCCATGTTGATAAAGTTCTTGTGCGTGCGGTAACCCCGAGCCTTGGCCTTGGCGGATTGAATGAGGCTGTTGAAACCTTCCAGAATTCCATTGGTGATCTGGCTCTCGAACCATCGGAGCACGCCATCCCAGTGATTCATGATGGTGTAGGCGACCCTGACGATAGGCGGCAGATCGCTGGTTCTGGCGTTTTCCAACCAGGCTTTCAAGAGGGTAGCCCCCTGGTGGCGATTCTTGATCGTGAAGATGTCCTGAAAGGTCAGGCGGAACTGGTAGGCCTGCGCCGTCTTGAGGTTCTGGTCTTTGAGCAATTCCTGCAGCTTTTCTTTCTGCTTCATTTTGAGGTTGCAATCGTTCTTGAGCCAAAGCCAGCGGGTCTTTTTGAGATTTGGCTGGGTGAGGACTTCCCCCTTGCGCACGTCGTCTACGGCCTCGTTGACGAGCTTCATGAGGTGAAAACGATCGAAAGTGATCTCCGCATTGGGCAGGTGCTCGGCAGCCCCTTTCTGGAAGGCCGGCGAGAGGTCCATGCTCACATCGGTGATCGCTTCCGCGCTACCACCATGGGCCTGTAGATCTGCGGAGAATTTCTCAAAGGTCTTGGCATCCTTGCCGGGAGTAGCGAACAAGAGTCGCCGGGCATTCAGATCCACGAAGAGCGTGATGTAGTCATGTCCATGCCGACTGCTGGTTTCATCGACGCCGACGGCATGGACATTGGCCATATCCACCGCAGCACGAGCTTCGGGCACATAATGGTCAATCACTCGCCACAGGAGCTTGTCGGTCTCACCGACCATGCGAGCTGCCGTCAATACCGGCATCTCCCGCACCAGGGTCATGATCAGCGCTTCAAAGAGCAGGGTGAAACGCGAGCCTTCCCGCGCCCAGGGAACAGATATCTGATGCACTCCATGCTCCTGGCACTTCACACGAGGTACACGGGCATGGAGATAGGCTTCATGCTGGAAGAAATCCATGTGCCGCCAGGTATGGTCACGGGTATCATGTACCGGACACTCCTCACCACAGACGGAGCAAGCAAAGCGACTACCTTTGGGAAAGTTGATGTGCAGATCCAGGCGTTTCTCCTCCACCGTGAAAGTCACATGATCCACCAACCACGGCGGAACCAATCCTAACGCGAGAGAAAACAGCTCTTCAGGGACCATCAGCTAACTCCTATTCAGGGCACGACCGCTCCACAGCATTCTACCCCCTACCCACTCAATCTGACGAAGAGCCTATGCAGGGACGTGATCCATGCAAAATCCAAACGACTCAAAAGCACCGGCCAAGTGTTTTCCAGTAGCATAATGAAATCTCCATGATAGTTGATTTGCTAACATCGAATCTATGCAGATTCTGGTTAACTATAGACAATAATCATGCCTCAATAGGTTAATATATTAACCTATTGATCTAAAAATGCTTTTCTTCAGTGGGTTTTTACGATTTAAAGAAAATGGTTTATATAAACCGCAATGGCTGGTTTATATAAACCATAGCGGTTGATATGAACCATTTTGTTGCTGGTAGGTTTGACGGTTATGATGGACCCATGAATCAAGATAAAAAGCGCGGGAGTTTAAGGTTTAAGGTAGTCTGGTTTCTAACATTGCAGCAGGATGGCGCTGCCCCAAATCGTCCCTGAGTAATGGTTATGCTGCAACCTTCGGATAGCGGTCCACAATGCAGGCGCCGCCCCCTTGCCCTGTCAGGTATACCTGATCTGGTGTCAGATAGCCGAGAGACTGATGAGGCGGCAACTATTGTAAAATTCAAAGTAGGCAGCCAGCTCAACCATCAGTTCCGGTACATGGCCATAACCCCGCAGGTAAATATCCTGGTACTTCACACTGCGCCAAAGCTGCTCCACGAAGATGTTATGTGTGCTTTGCGAAGGCACGATTATTCCGTCGGAATTTAATCCGACCCGGCAACTCTCGGTCCAGTCGGAAGCACATGGGGCGGTCCAGGAGATAATAAATGGGCTGAAGCACTCTGAGAAAAGGCCTCTCCAGGAGGTCGGTGGACGCTGCGAGCCGCAATGTGAGTGAATACCGGGCAGACCTGAAAATATCATTGCAGAAGTCGACTCGCCATTATAACGGGGAAGGTCGTGGTTCTTTGGGAAGCGAGCGAGATACGCACCAAGGGTCGAGAGTTGTCTTTGCCTGGCCGGCCAGCGGATGGAGTCAAAAGATTCTCAGGAATTCTCTGATGTTTTCCGTGCCTGTTGAGAAAACAGCGCGGTTGCCACATCGCGTGGATAGGTGAAAACGGCAGAAAGCATGAGAATAGTGGCCACCAATAGCAAAATCGTGAAAATTCCAAAAGTAATGCGCAGGCCATAGCCATTTCCACAATGTTGGAGTTGGCAATGGCTTTCAGAAAAGTGGGTGGATACCCAACCAAAGGCAAAGGGTGCGGCGGCTTCAAGAATATACCGCAAGGATATTCGAATCCCTTCTGCACGCCCCCAGAGCCGTGAGTGCATAATATCCAGTCGCGCGGCATCCAGCGTGGGATTGGTGGCACCCAGTGCTGCAGACCCCCCAAACAACCAGATAAATTCGAGAACCTGATGGTTGGTATTCAGGGCCAGCAGAAAAAACGGAATGGTGAGCAGGAAGGCTATTCCAGTAACCCATACTCTTGCAGTAATCAGTCCTTTGCGTAGTAACCAGTCAGCTATCCAACCGCTGGCGATCACCCCGCCAATGCCGCCTAAACCCGCACCGACAAAAAGACTGCTGGCTGCCATGGTATTAATGTGAAAGCGTTGGGTGAGATAAAGAATGCCGAAAGCCAGCAGTCCGGTAAAATAAAAATACCCGGCGGAGGACGCGGAAATCAGTATCACATTGCTGGGAATGCTGAGAATGGTTTTTGCGGCCCGAAACCAGTGCCATTGGGTGGGGTCTTCCGGCAATATCCTTTTGCTGAACGGTTGAATCGATTTTTTGCGAATATCTTCGAGCAAATAGCGCCTGTTCTTTTGGGGTGTTTCTTGGGTCAGTTCTAAAGCGAGTTTATCCATATTGTTGCGTTGGGGTTCGCGCATGCCTTTCCATAATAAATAGGCAAGGAGGATCGCCATAATGGCCAGTACAAAAAATACCGTGCGCCAGTTGCTGAGTGTGTTGACGGTGCCAGCCAGAATCATGCCGATACCTGCTCCCAATAATTCACCGCCGACAATCAACCCGAAGGCTCGTCCACGCCATGAGGGTGGAAATAAATCCCCCGAAAGAGAAGCAATGACGGGACCAACGGAAACTCCGGCCGCTCCAGCCAGCATTTGCGTCAGCAGGAACCAGTTATAGCCGGGACTGATCCCACTCAGGAGCATGGCTATTGCCCATAAAACAATCAGTTTTATGAGTAATGGAACACGGCGTTGGCGGTCACCGAGAATACCCACGGGCAGAGCTGCTGCAGCGCCGGTGAGTATGGAAGCGGTAGATAGCAGACCATAATCAATGTTGCCGATATGCATGCTGCTTTCCAATGCCGGCGCCACTGTACCCAGAGCGGCCAGATTGAGACTGGCGAGGCCCTGAGTAAGCGCCAGCAAAATGATGGCCCGCAGTCTGGGTATGGCATTCAGCCAGCTTTTTTCCTGTTGAAGCAGTGCTTCAACAAGTTTAAGGGGATTTAAATATGTATGCTGGGTGAAAGTATGCCCGTTTTTGTGGATGTTCATCCCAAATGATGCGCCAATTCCCCAGAGAGCCTTTCCAGTAACTGGCTCATGGCAGCAGCTTGCGCGGTGGGGCTGGAAGGGATATTGCCCCGATAAAAATGACTGCGTCCCTGAGTTTGGAGATGACCATCGGGCATGCGGCTGATAAACCAGTCGGCCTGCAAAAAGACCTTGCCATCATTACTGGGGATGAAACTCTGGACGTTGATTTTGACCAGAAGATAAGGGCCATTCGGTATGGGATCCCCGGGCATGAGCACGGTTTTATCCGGCAATTCGCTGGCCAGATCCTGGGCCAGTACTTTTTGCGCCATACCGCCCAGAGGCGCCGCCCAGCGGACATGACCGGCAACGTCCAGGCGATGTTTACCCTGGAGCGTGGTGAGGTAAAGACGGTCAATATCTGCGGGCATCTGCACATGCGCAACGACTATGGGCAGTCCTTGGCCCTGCAAGGATTGTCTGGCCGGAACAGGAGATGGGGAGGATAGGGTCAGGTACTGGGTGGGTACGGAAGCGCAGCCAGCGAGTGCCGCCGCCATTCCCAACAAGAAAAGTTTTCTGTGCAATGTCATGGTCTTTTTCCAAAAATCAGGGCATTGGGGTGACTGTTCAAATAATCGGTCAATTCCCGCAATGACTGGGCGGTTCGTGATAATTCATACAAAGCGCGTGGGAGGGTCGTGGATTCTGGCGCATTGGCGGCGCTTCCCTGGCTATGGAGCAGGGCATTGCCTGCCTGCAAGGCGGCATGCGCCTCCTGGCTGGCCCCTTTCAGTGATTTCAGGATGGCCGGTAATTGCTGGTTGGCCGTGCGCGTCAACGTATCCAGATGGGCCATGATCTGTTGCACATGTTGCAAGGTCTCGCGGGTTTGTGGAGAGCTGCTTAAGGTCGCCAGATTCTGGCTGAGTTGATCCAGATTGGCGGCAATTTTCTGGAGAGGAAGCGCATGGATTTTGGTCAGTATGCCATTCAGCTGACGAACACTGTTTTGAATGCCTGCTTCGTGGACCATGGGAATGATGGGCGGCTGACCCGGCAACAAACGGGCAGCTTTTGCACCTGGAACCAGACTGAGATCTATGACCCTGGAACCCAGCATCGGAACAGTGCTCCCCAGTTGCGCCCGTAAGCCCTGGGCAATCAGGTGGCGAAGAATCCCGTTCATTTGTGCGGAAGGCTGGGCCATGTCCCATGGCTGTCCATGACGAAGGGGAATCGCCTCGGGATTGATCTGGATGTGGATGTCCGTCAAGAGCACCTGCCGCTGAGTATCAAAAAACATGTGTACGGCCGTGACGCTACCCACACGGGTCCCTTCCAGCATGACGGCGGCACCGGATTTCAATCCCTGTGGACCACCAGGCATTTGCATTTGATAGGCCACAGCATTTTCGAGAGGAGCATTTTTTGCCGCAGCAGCATTGCCATAAAGGCGAAAATGCTCATTATTAACCACGGGGTTGCCAGTTTTGGGGGTGGAAAAACTGATGGCGCCGCTTAATAGTGCAGAAATAGCGGGTATATGAACGCCAGGGTGCTCACCAAACAGGCTGACAGCGATATTGCCTGAACTCCAGAAACGACTATGCTTATTGACCAAGTGTAAGCTTTTTTCGGGAATGAAAGCGTAAATTTCGAAGCCATCGCCATTTTTTTGCAAGGTTTCCCCACGTATTTCACCGACTTGTTCACCTCTGTAGAGAATGGGTGCACCGCGTGAAATATTCCCTTTCTCCGGAGCGTGCAAAATCAGGGTAATGCCTTGGGATTCACTTTTCAGAACGGGTTCTTCATTCAGTCCGATGACATGATGGAGTGTGGGGCCACTATGCGGATCAATGCCTATGTAGGGGCCGGCAATAATGGATTTGAGGGAGCTGAGGTCGGAAAAACTGACTTTTTCACCGGCAACCCAGTAGCGTGTACCTTTGCCCAGATGATGCGCCATGTAATTATCAAAACGCATGGAAACTGAAATTTCTCCAAGGGATTTCGACAGCTTGACAGCGGTGACGTGACCAACGGTAACACCACGATATTTCACTACCGTATGGTCGGCTTTGATGCCGCCCATAGTCGCAAATTGCACGGTTACAGAAGGTCCCTGGTCCATGTAGGTGCGTAAGGCCAACCAGGCCACAATGGCGAGGGCCGCGACAGGCACGGCCCAGATCAAACCGGGCCAGCGGGAGCGTCGAATTTTTGCAGTTGGCAAAGGATTATTCATGAGGTTCCATTAGATAAGCGGCCCAGAGTGCGCGGGGATCAAAGATTTCTGTCGCGATCATAGTCAGCACGACGACTGCGAGAAATGCGGGAAGTGCATCGCCCACATAAACCGCCAGTAATCCGGATAAGTGCATCAAAGGCAGAAAGACAGTAACGGTAAATACATCTACATGTGACCAGCGGCCAATGGTTTTTATTAAGCGATAGGTTTCTGTTTTTAATTTTAGTCGCTTAACAGAGTGGAAGTGCACGGATATAAAAAACCAGCTCAAGGAAAAAAGCTTCAAAAGCGGAATTAAAATGCTGGCGACGAAAATAATGGCGGCAAATAGTAAAAAATGCGCATCAATCAGTTTCATGACCCCGGTCATAATGGAGCATGCCTCTGAACCTTTCTCATCATTAATTGCCTAATTCCATATAAGTCATATGGTTGGAGGTGCATAGATGAAAGCAGAAGCCATGAATTTGCTGCAATGGCAGGCGCGGTTTGGTACGGAAGAGAAATGTGCCGAAGCGCTGAAACAACAGCGCTGGCCCAATGGCTTTCAATGCCCACATTGTGGGCACGATCAAGGCCACTGGGTAGTGTCTCGCAAGGTCTGCCAGTGCAATCATTGCCGACGCCAGACCTCTGTAACGGCTGGCACCCTCTTTCATTCCACCAATCTGCCCTTGGTGCAGTGGTTTCTGGCCATCTATCTGATGGTCTGCGACAAAGGTGGCTTGTCGGCCCTGCGCCTCTCCAAGCAGATCGGGGTCTCCTGGATTACTGCGCACCGGATGCTGCGCAAGATGCGCCACGCCATGGCGGACCGGGACAGTATCTACCGCCTGGGTGGATTGGTTGAGTTGGATGATGCTTTCGTGGGCGGACGTCGATCCGGAGGCAAAAGCGGACGCGGTGCAGAAGGGAAAACACCGATCCTGGTAGCTATTGAAAGCCGGGATAAGAAGGCGGGTTTCATGGCTATGGAAACCATCCCTTCGGTATCTGCTGGAAATATCCGACAGTTCGTTCAGCGTCATTTGCTCCCCTGGCAGACTACCCGCACGGATGGCTTGATGGCATTGCGCGTTCTGGGAGAAACCCAGCACCATGAAGGCCGTGTTACACCGCCAGAACAGGTAGATGAATGGCTGCCCTGGGTACACATCGCTATTGGCAACCTTAAAGCGTTCTTGCTGGGAACTTACCATGGAGTCACCGGCAAATATCTGCAGGAATACCTGGATGAGTTCGTCTATCGCTTCAACCGACGCTTTTGGGAGCCTGAGTTGCCATTGCGCCTGCTCAATGCCTGTATGGACCATATCCCTGTCCGATTGGTAGCTGAAAAAGGTTAAGAGGCATGTAATGGAGTAACCTTCCATTTTCCCTATCTGATAGTTATATTCCATAGGGTAAGCATACGCGAAGGGATAACAAAAAAACCCGCCAAGGTAAAGGCCAGGGTACGCATGGTCGATTGTGGTTTATAGCGCCAGACTTTTGCCGCGCAACGTGGGCAGGCTTGCCCTTCCTGATGGGTGGCGACGGGCATGCCGCAATGACTACAACCCATATATTCCTGGTCCGGATCCAGAGATTCCACATTAGGACCAATGCGCCGCCATATTTCCCGTCTTTCCAGAGTCGCCCGCGTGAGCATGCTGAGAAAGGCCAGCCCCACCACGCACCAGCCTCCGGTACCTACTTCGATGGGTAAAAAGGGCGCGACCCGTTCATAGCCGATGCCAAAACCAATCAGAAAAACATCCAGCATGGCCCATTGGTCCAGCCATTCAGACCAGCGAAACATCCTGCCCAGCCAGCTCGGGTAGTGCCCGGTATCCAGTTGGAGCAATACCACGGCCAGGGTGCTGAAGCGTAAAAAGGGGAGGATGAGCAATTCCAGGGCCAGAATCACCGCCACCACGGGCCAACCTTGGGCAGCCACTCCCCAGATGCCTGACGCAAGTACACTTTGATGATGCACGCCAAATATATCAACGGACAGCAATGGTAGAAAATTGGCTGGGATCAGCAGGAACAGGGCCGATAAGGTCATGGCCATGGCCGCGTTAATACTGCGACCGGAGGTGCGTTCCAGAATATGACCACAGCGCGGGCAGACGAGCTTGCCCCGGCCTTGTAGAGGCTGCAAACGCTGAATCAGTCCACAATCCGGACAGACCTCCACCCCGTGAGGCGGGTCCAGAGTGGCATCAGGTGCCCCAATCAGGGTAGTAGTCCACTTCATATCATTAAGATGTCCATTAGATAATCTCAATAGAGTCAAATAATGCGGCTAAAATTCAAGCGGTTAATGCGTCTTATGTGAAGCGTTTACAGAGTAAGAGCTTAGCTTATCTAAAAGTGCTTTAAAACCTTCCCGTTTTAAGAGGGCGGTCAATTCAGCCTTTTGCATCGCCAGGGTACTCACTCCATCCGTAACCACATTAACAATCTGCCAATGTCCATTGCTGTGACGTAGAAGATACGAAAAAGAGTTTTTCTGTCCAGAAGCAGGTGATAATAAGATCGTCTTAACGATGGCCTGATGATTAGTCGTACTGCTGGCAGTGGGTAGGGTAAACCGTTGTCCAGCATAATGATCGAAATGAACAGCATAATTCGCAACTGTATAATCTTTCAACGTGTGTAAAAATTGATGCCGTTCTTGTGTGGATAGTTTATACCATGAGCTGCCAAGACTATAGCGTGCAATCTCGGTAAAATTAAAACTTTTACTAATGGTCCCATATAGCTCTCTATGGCGTTTTTGAAAACTGCTATCAGGGCCGAGCTTCATTGTGGCAAGGAGTGTATTATTAAAATGAATAATAACCCTTTCTGGCGCACTGATTTTATCGGCCCATGCAGTACCATCACCAGACAGAAAAATGAAGGCGCAAGCTACCGTTAAACGGGTTTTGCTCACAAAAATAGAAGGAAACATAAAAAACCTCCAGCAAACAAGGTGGATGAACCATGATGATCATGGTGAGTTGGAATACTCGTTGTTGCGTTATAAAATAAGAAAGGGCACACATGGGCATTTGTTTCCAGCTTTAATTCGGCTGCAATGCGAAAAGAAATGGTTTGCGATGAGTACTCTGATACCATAGCGAACATCTCCTTAGATAAACACGGTTGGGGTTTTTTGCAAGTTTCAGCGGGTTGATACTAGCAGCCCGTCGGTTTTAACTTCGGACTACTGCCAAATTTCGCCCCGATTTTTTTGAAATCGCTCGTTTTGAGTCTTTTTTGGTCATTATTGCCCTTTTTTTTGCGGTTTATCTGCATTTTCCTGTCCTACAGACGCAATACGGCCATGCGTTTTATGTTCCACGCCAGGCAGACCAGACTCCATTCTCCTTGAACCTGACGCAGGCCGCGCAAGGAGAACTGCCGGAATCCCATCACGGATTTGATAATCCCGAAGACCGGTTCTACCGTTTGTTTGCGCAGACGGTAAACGCTTCGGCCTGCCTGCGTCTTCAGACGATGTATCATCGCCTGCATGCGGGTTGCATTTTCAGGGAGGTCTTCCGGTTCTGTATGCCGTTGTCGCCAGTCGGGATGGTGTTCTTCTCGGGCCACGGCAATGAATGGGGTAATCCCCAGCGCTTCGCAGGCCTCCACATTCTTTTCGCTGCAGTAACCCGTATCGGCCACCAGCGCTTCTATAGGTCCCAGTTGTGCCGTTTGTGCCTGGAGGATCTCCAGCATGGGGATGACCTGTTCCTTGTCATTGGGGGCCTGACTGACTCCGGTGGCTACCACCAGCATTGTCTGGTCATCCACGGCGGCCTGGGCATTATAGGTTTGTTCAAAGCCACCGCCTGAGACCGGCATGATGCGGGATTCTTCATCGGTGAGATTGATCTGGTCCTGCGCTTTAGGCGCAGGGTCCGGTGCCTGGGGGGCTTTGCCTCGGGGCTTTTGTCCCAGGGCTTCCCGTTCTGCACGGCGTGCCATTTGCGTGTCGTACTGCGCTTTCTCTTTGGCATAACGGGCCTGTGCCCGCTCGGCAATCTTCGCTTTGGCCGCTGCCATCACGGCCAGCCGGTCTGTGCGGCGCTGGATCTCTTCGGGCAGATTCACGCCTTCGGGAATCCCGGACTGATCCGCCTGTTCTGCCAGTGCAAAGAGTTCCTGTACTTCGGCCTGGAGATGACGCTCCATCTGTTCGATATGCCCATGGGACAGGGCTTGATGTTTGGAAGCGTTGGCGTGGATCTTGGTGCCATCCAGACACACCCGGCCGATCTTCAGCAGTTTCATCTCCTGCGCCAGTTCCAATACCTGCACAAACAATCCTTGCAGTTCGCCCAGAAAACGGCGACGGAAGGTGGCCAGGGTATCGTGATCCGGATGGCTGCCGGCCGCGAGGTAACGGAAAGCCACGGAATCATAGGTGGCTTGTTCCAGTTTGCGGCTGGAAAAGACCCCGTTGGCATAGCCGTAGACCAGAATCGCCAGGAGGGTGGCCGGGTGATAGGCCTTATGGCCACGCCCCGCATATTGTTGGACCAGCAGCGAGAGATCGAGCTGATCAATGACTTCCACAATAAAACGGGCCAGGTGCCCTTCCGGGAGCCAGTCGTCCATGGAGGGGGGCAGAAGATAATCGGTCTTGCGGTTAGCATCGAGGAAGCGGGCCATGAAATCACTCATCACATTGAATTATAAGTAATTATATGATAATTTTAGGCAAAATGAAAGTCCGACAAGCTGCTAGGGTCAGATTTTCATCACACGGGCAAGGGGATCCTGAATAATGATGAATTACGCCGAAATCATGGTTTGCACCGGATACGCGGCCAGCAACAGAAAACTAGAACCGGGAATGCGAATGCCGGTCTGCATTTACTGCGTCATCAGCTTCTTCATCAAAAGCCACATCTCTGCCCGACGCCATCGCCCATACCAACGCCGCTATCCAGCCAATGACCGTCCAGCCGAGCAGTAAACACAGCAAGGTTATTCCTAAAAAGTAAGGACTCCCCAGGCTCCAGGCCAGTAACACCGGTAGAGCATAAATCGCCAAACCGACGAGAATACCTGCAACCAGCAAAAACACAAAACCTGTCGGCGTCCCAAAAAGCCAATGCAACATTGCGCCTGTTCTCCGTTGTGAATGGAACCGCTTACATCCTGTCCCTATATTACCGTTGCTCAATCCATAGAAAAATATTCCACGGACCCAAAGGACCGAAATCCCGCCGACCGAACGATGTTGTCGGCTCACGTACCGGACTCCCACCGGTAAGCGTATAGGGCGGCCTAAACCGCCGCCGCAACCGGGACCTCTGGCTTCCTCCTTGCGGACTTCACCATACGTTCCGGATGGTCGGATTGCCCCGCCACACGCTGCGCTGCAAGCGCCGCTTTCATCTTCCGGGAAACTTTGCCTAACAGGGTCCACACATGCTTCTGCTCATTCCACGCGGGATAAGAGAAGGTGACCTGCGCACCACGTCCATCCGGTGCGGTGATGGTCTTGCGGCCATCACGCCCTGTTCGACCTATCGGCATTTCCCGAAGTCCGAATTCCTTGAAATTTTTCCCGGTATGCGGGTTCTTCGCAAACCGGTCGAAAGCCCTGCGCCCGATGACCACGGCTGCGCCCTGATGCACGGTCAGTCCATAACGCGCCGCATAGTTGATGCGTCCCAACACAGAAGTGAATTTGGGATTGACGGTTTTTATTTCCACCCCGTCTTTGGCGGCACGTGCAGCAATGGCATCATGAATCTTTCGATAAGACAGACTGGACAGCATGCGTGCGTAACGCGGGCCGTCCACTTCACTGAGTTGCGTTTTCTTTTGGGAGAAGTCCAGCTTTTCCAAAACCAGCTGCTTGCCTGTCTGTTTGGCCCGTTGGGTGAGCGCGATGGCCGCCGCCTCAATGAGCGCTTCTGCCTGCGTTGCGGTTTTCCCATAAGTCACACAAGGGATATTGCCTGTTTCCAGGGGGTTACCAAAACGGTCCAGTTCCGCCCAGGCCAAATGGTCCGCATTCAGGTCAACACCAATGGCTCCGGCCTGAATATGGGTTTGAACGGCAGCAGCGGGGTTCGCACCCTGCAAGGGTTGTTGAAAACTCACCATCACCCGCCAGCCTTTTTGATCCTTGCCCCGCTGAAAACGCCAGGACAACGCGCTGAGTGCTTCGGGATACACAATACGGGAATACGGTTTACCGGCCTTGGACTGTTTCGTGATTCGAGGCAGGTTCTCTTTGGATAATTGGGCATGTAGCGCTACGACATTACGGAGTTTTTCTGCTTCGTAGGGGAACTGGAGCGGCCCGATGGTCACCCGCTTTTCTTCTGTTCCCGGCAGCCGCAGGTCCAGCAGAAAAGTCCCGTCGCTCTGTATTCGGGCGACACATCCCTGACATCCTGCCGTTTCATCATTGGATCCCAGCACGAAAAACTGGCGAGACCGCGCCAATTTCCAGTCCGCCAGCCATTCCGCGTGGTTTTGGTAACCATTTTCCTGCAAATGATGTTGTGCATGAAACAGCTTCCTCCCGCCGAAGCAGAGCCCGGATCCGAGTGGCCGTTGCTGTTCATGAATGACCTGAGATTGTCTCTCCAACAGATTTACGAGCTTTCGTTTCTTTTGGTGCAAACGATTTTTCAGCCGCTGTATGACCGTATCCGGCTTTTGTTCCGCTCCGGCTTTTTGTATTTGCAACACTATCTTGGGCAAGAGTTTTTGGAGCGCAAGGATTTTATCACTCAGCATATTTTCCTGGTTTTTCAAGTTTTCCAGGCGGTTACTAGCGAGACCCTCCACAGACAGACATATCGCATTGAATTGGCGGGCGGTCAACGTAAAACGGCGTAGATACGCCTTTTTGAACGATGCACCGGTACGTTTTTCCTTGGCCATATCCGTCGCAAGATGATGGGCTACGCGATTGAAGCGTTCTGCATAGGTGGATAAGGCCGCATCCTGCTCCGGCGTGAGGTTGCGAATACGGGTGTGCAGCGTAATCATTCAGCCCTCATTACTGGGGCTATGCCGCCCGCTGCCATCACTGCCATCGCCTTTTCCGCCCGATGTTTTGCGGAGCGCCGCCCATACAATCGGGCACAGAAAGAGGTCTGGACGGAAATCATATCCTGAACCAGATCGTCTTTGAGTTCTGATGCCTCCACGACCAGCAAGGTTCCGCCTCGTGCAGCCAGGGCCGCTTCTACATATTCCGCGCCAAAGCGCATCAGTCGGTCACGGTGTTCCACGACAATGCGCTCCACGGTCTGATCTCCGAGCAAACGCAACAACTTTTTTCGGTGCCCATTCATGCCGGACCCTACTTCGGTGATGGTTTCGCTCACAGAGAACCCGCGCGCGTTTGCAAAGGTCACACAGCGTGCCACCTGCCCATCCAGTTGCGGTTTCTGGTCATGACTGGAAACCCGCGCATACACGACGGTCTTGCCTATGGATACTTCTGACACGTCCACCAGAATAGTCCCTGTCGCCAACTGGCGGGCAGGTACGGGCAATGCCCCGTTTTTGAACCACTCACATGCGGTGCGATACGACACACCCTGACTTTTTGCCCATGCGCTTAATTTCATACCACAATATGACTGTATATTTATTCATAAAGTTCCGTATTATCGGCAACAGTTGTTAACCCCATCACTGAAGGTTGCTGTAAGCCCAAGCACATCCTGAAGGCTTGCTCCCAGCATGGGTTACTCCCGGCATGGGTTGCTCCCGGCATGGGTTGCTCCCGGCATGGGCGATTCCAAACCTTTTCATCAGGGCAAGAGCCACTTGCTTTCAGGAATGCCCCATATTTGCCCTGCACGTCATTTTGTTGCTCTGTTGGTGCTTGGGTAGCTCTCTTCATCAATTTGCCTTCTGTAGCCTCTCTATGCCGTCCTGTATGCGATGTTCAGCATGGACATTGCCTCTGTTTCTTGCAGATGCCTTTTTATGCCCCATGTTTGCCCTGTAACCGCCTTAGATACCTGAAGTGCATGGTTGCATCACCTCAGCCCTTGGTTCAACCATTTTGCGCGGGAATCCCCGCCGTTCAGGGCGGGGAGGGATAGCGCCGCCGCGTAGCGGCTATGCTTCACAAATAGCAAGTGATAGCGTATTGATGTGAATATGGATAAATTGCCAACCACCCAGGCACTGACGTGCAAGTTAAAACTGCTGCTGACCAAAGAACAGGCAGAAGCGGTGCATAGCACGGCGTTGGCTTACCGTAATGCTTTGAACCATGCATCCGCCGTGGCTTTTGCCAATGGAAAGATGTCGCAAGGCATGAAACTGCAGACGTTGGTGTACCAGGATTTGCGAGAGAAATTCGGACTGCCTTCTCAAATGGCCTGCAACGCGCCACGGCAGGTGGCGGCGGCGTACAAAACCCTCTGGGAGCGTGACAAATCCAATGCCGCACACAAGGCGAAAGGCTGGACGAAGCGGCGCTACAAAGGGCTCGACAAGGCCCCGAAGTTCACCGCCATGACCGTGACCTTGAACCATCGCCGGGATTGGGCTTTGGGGAAAGAACAAACGGTCAGCATCGGTACTTTGCAGGGCCGCATCCGGTGCCGATACGAAGGATGGAATCGCCATTTGGAATGGCTAGAACACACACTGGATCATGGGATCACTTTGGGTGCCGCCAAACTCTGGCAGGACCCGGTATCCAAAGCATGGTATCTGCTGGTTTCTGTCGAAAAAGCGTTGAACACCAAAGCGACGGATAACATTACCACCGTCAAGGGTGTAGATTTGAACCGTAGGAATATCGCAGTTGAATCTAACACGTTAGGCAAATGTCGTTTTTATCATGGTGGGCATCAAAGGCATTTAGCCGAACGTGCCGCCAGTACACGGAGTGCGCTGCAAGCAAAGGGCACTCGCGGAGCCAAAGCCGTTTTAAGAAAACTGGCCCTGCGAGAAAGACGGCTAAATGCAGATACAGCACACTGCGTCGGTAAGGCCATCGCGGAGCCACACGCGATGGTCGGTTTGGAGTGGTTAAAAGACATCCGTGATCGTACCGAGCGTCGTCACTCAAAGAAGGCTTCGGTGAAACGGCGTAAGGCCAACCGCAAAGTCAGCAGTTGGAGTTTTGCGGAGGTGCAGGCCAAAACCGCGTACAAAACCCGTTTGTCGGGTGGCGTACCGATTTGGGTCGATGCAGATTACACGAGTAAGACATGCCCAATATGTGGACATATTGGACGAGAGAATAGGCCAAATAACGGCTTACTCTTTGTCTGTGCAAAATGTGGTCATACACTTCATGCCGATTTAGTGGCAAGCAGGAATATCAGTATGAGAACGCTTCTTGTCCGGCAGGTCTGGGCAAGGACGGGGCGATTGTCAGCCGTCCCTGAAACATCAGGCAACGAAGCCAAAGCTGCACGCTTGCAAAAGTATGCAGAGTTGCGGTGGAGCTAGATGCAAGCTCCGTCCTTTATTAGGGCGGAGTTGTTGACTGCTAGAACCCCATTACCCGTCTGCTGATGATGTTCCACAGCGTGCTTGTTGTCCCTATTCCCTATCCCTGTTCGTGACATGGCCTTCGACAGGTTTCTCTGCATGAGCCTCTGGGCTTGGCTGTATTTCTCGCCTTTCCTTGCCCTATGTGCCCACCTTTGGCGTAGCTTCGTCGCGGTTTTTTACCTCGATGGCAAGAATCGCAATTGTGGCTCTACATATAGTATTTAGAGATCAAAACAGGTTTTGTTCTCTAATAGATCACATTCGCGTTTTTTGTCCCTTTATATATACATAGTATTTAGAGATCACAGGTGCGATGTTAGAACAGATCGTTTTGGGGTGTCGCGCCGTCTAATGGCTTGAAAATCCAGCCGGACACCAAAATGCAGAGCGCCGTTTGCTTAAGCAAAAAAGGAGCGGGTAACCACGTGAAGATGCGCATGGGATGGGGAACATTCTGGGTGAGTAACCAGGTTTTGATGACCGCAGGATAGGGGTCGGAGAGGGAGAATGCCGACAACCCCGATTCCAGAGAAATCTAAACGTCTGAAGGGCGGATTTCGCCGATAACCATAAAATGCGGGGAAAAGCGGGTGCCTACGCTGGGGAAAGGCGGTCTTGCCCTATTTGTCTGCAGCAATTTTTTATCCGTGCGGATAAACGAGGAATAAAAGAGGAATAAACGAGGTATCACTAAGGGTTATGAAGCGTTAGCTATAGCTTGTGCGCGAATACGAGGGATAAACGAGGAATAAAAGAGGTATCACTAATGTTTATGCTGCAATAGCTGCAGCTTGTGCCAGAATACGAGGAATAAAAGAGGTATCCACGTTTTCTATCTTGGTTTTGGTTATGTTTGTGGAAAAAGCAGGGTAGAGAAGCGGTGGAACGGTTTAAAAGGAGTCTTGCTGTGATCCATTTTGGCTATCGCGTCCAAAAAACAGATGGAACTCTCAGGGTGGATGGTACGACACCGCTTAGTCGATCGTTTTATGCAAAGTGTCAATAAAAGTTATTTCGTAACAGAATAGATTGAAGATATATATAACCGTTTTTATAATAGATATCATCGTTTTTACGATTATTTATAATCGTTTTCATGCTTAAATTAACCGTAATTAAACGCATTAAAAAAATAGTTTGACAAGACATAAAAGCGCATATAGTTTTTCAGGCATGATTCGCTCATGGAGAAAGCTTGATGGATTCGACGGGCCTGATCATCTTGCCGGAAATAGAAGATCTGCTGTATCCCCTCAAACCAGAAGAACTCGCCAACCTGGAAGCCAGCATCCTTAATGAAGGGGTTCGTGATGCGCTGATGGTATGGGAAAGAGAGCATGAAAAAATACTCGTTGATGGTCACCATAGATATGCCATTACCCAAAAACATCATCTGGAATTCAAAACGATCAGTAGGCATTTTGATAGTCTGGATGCCGTATTAGATTGGGTCGATAAAAACCAGTTAGGACGACGTAACCTGACGGATGAAGAAAGAGCTTTAACACTAGGACGCATTTATCAACGCGTTCGTGACCATAGATCATCCATCAGGGCCAACTCAGAAAATACAGAAGAAAAGGAGCAAGGAAGAACAGCAGATAAAGTGGCAGAAGAATGGAATCTCAGTTCTGGTACGGTCAAACGGTCCAGTGATTTTGCCTCAGCCATAGCGCTCCTGAAGACCTGCGGCGAATCGGGGGAAGTGGCCGCGACACGGGTTCTGAAAGGAGAGATTAAGGATGCCATGACCGAGCTTCCGGCGGTATATAAATCGCACCCAGAAAACTTCCAGGCATTGGCTGATGGGTTGGCGGATGGTGCTAGAAAAGTGCGTGAAGTGTTCCCGAAGCCCAAACCCAAAATACACACCATCACTCCTTCTGTGGGCGTAGAATCGGTGAATAATCAACCCACTGAATCCACAGAGGAGATGTCTGCTTACCGGCAGGTCATGGCCGGGACCGGGATTGGCGGGGAATACGATGATGCGTTTTTCGACTCCGTAGAAAAAGCAGCGGCGGCTACCCAGGAACTGCGCAATTCAGAACCCTCTCCGATTGAGATTCAGTCCAATATCTTGCAATGCTTTGTGTGCTTCGACCTGCTGAAAAATGTCGAACCGGACACCCTTTGGGAAACTTTGCCGAAATATATCAAGGAGCAGGTTCAGCCATCCATTACAGAGGCGGCAGAATGGTTTGCCAAGCTCTCCCATCATATCAACGGAGCGTAACCATGGCCCGCGCACAGGATATAGATGCCAAGCCGGTAACATTGCCGCCCTCCATCAAACATATTCGCAGAAACCTGAACAACCTGAATCTCGGTTATCTGATGCTCCTAAAAAGTGTTGGCGAGGTCGATATGAATATGGCTATGGGCATGTTCAAACTGCCGCGACCGGTCATTGAAAAAATAGCAGCAGCGCCCTATCAAACTCTCGCAGAAATAGCCAAGGTGCTGACCGTTATGCCCGTACTTAGATCGGACATGCCGGATACCGCCTGGACACTGATGGAAGGGGTTATCTCCGGTGAAATTCAGGCGGAAGAATTGGGCAGCTATGTCATCAGCATCGCAGGTGGTAGTCGATGAAAACCCGGATGCAGCTAACAGAATTGCCATTGGGTATTAAATGCCTGGAAGGTAGCCGCTTACATGGATGGCAAATAGCGCATTTCCTCATTGCCGGAGGGGTTCGTCCTATCAATGTGGAAGCGGTAACGCGGATTAACCGCGCCCAACTCAACGCACTTTGGAAAAATGTACATGGTTTCCCCGCCAAGGGCCAGACGCCTATTTATTCCTCTGTGTATTTGCGGTCCCACCGGGCGGTCAGAGAAGGTATCGCTTTTGTCAAAATCCTCCAGATGTACGAATTGAGCGAGGATATTAAGAGCCCTGAGATTTTCCTGATGGCGTACCAACGATTCAGAGAGTTGGTGCCCTGGGTGGAAGATCTGCAAATGGAAAAAGCTTTTTACCTGTGGCGGGATTATCACCGCAAATTGGTCGTCTTGAATCACTGTAGCCAGTGTAAAGGGAGTTATCTTTATACGATGCAGCCGGACGCCAGCGACACGATGCGCAACTGTACTTTTTGCCGATTACTTAAACAGTCCAGCACTTTTGCGAAAAAAAATGCGAAAACCTCACTGATACAATAAAAGTCTCCAGGATAAATAGTGAGGAAATGAAGATGAAGGATTATGTAGGGGATAGTAAGAAGCGGTTATTAAATGCTTGCCACGAGGCTGTGGAAGCTGAGTTACGCAATGATATCGGTAGTTTTTGGGTGACGAATTATCGGCGCCTGATGCGCGGTAATTTTCGGATGGTTGGGTTATCTGTGAGGGGATGGTTTGGTCAACGGTTTAAACGTGGATAAACAAGGGGTGTGCAATATGAAAAAAGCGATGTGTGTATCGGCAGTCATGGCGGTGATGTTTGCGATGGCGCCTGCCAGTTGGGCAGGCACGGTTCCCTTTCAAGTGGTGAAAGTCAACAGTGGTGGTACGGCGGTGACATTCAAAGGGAAGATCGCGCAAGCCGACGTTGTGGATGTGGGAAACCATTATCACGCGAAGCTTTTGGGGGATCGTACCGTGTTGATACTGCATACCGGCCATAATCTGTATAAAAAAGCGGTGTTGTATGTGCTTAAAAAGGGCGCATCCCATCCAGACGTCATGCTGTTGAAACCCGTGCGTGGTTCCGTACCTCATGTCTATGATGGGCTCAAAAAAGGTGCATGAGAGCATGTTGACCGAACATTTACCGGGAAGGCCCATAACGCCATCCCCTGCAAAAAATGAAAGGTCACCATCAGCCCCAGAATCCAGGCAAGGCCATTCCGGGGCTCGCTCCTGGCGAGGGCGCGCCGTGGTGGTTCTAGGCGTGGTGTCTATGATGGGCTGCATGGTGCTGGCCTATGAGTACCTCGTTTGGCAGGGGCCGATCTGGTTTGCTTCGCAAGGGGTACACCGAAGCAGTGGGAAGACCGATTCAGCAGCACTGGCAAAAAAGGAGAGGGCGTCGGTGCAGCAACTGCCCAAATGGATGGAATTGGGCATAGTGCATACCACAAAGCAATTGGCGTCGTCCCAGAGCCAGTTGGAACAGGTGCGTAAAAAACTGGCATCTGCCCAGGCCTCTATCACCAGCCTGGATAAGGGGAGGGCGCGGCTTCAAAAAACCGTGGGGAATCTGACAGCGGAAAACATGCAACTGAAAGTGCAGATCCGTCAGGCGGAACAATCTGCGGCCGATGCAAGACTGGCGCTGCGTGAACGTGCCGTGCCAGCACCTGTACAGAGTGGTTTAGCCGCAATGAAGGCCACTTCGGCAACGGGACCCAACGGAATTGTAGCCCTGGCGAGAAAGGCCGTTCCGCCATCGAAAGGCAAGGAAGTTACCCCGCCCGCGCCCGCCGTTACGGCAAAAGGCTGGCTCACGATTGCGGTACATGGAACCCATGCCGTCGTACAAACGCCAGCAGGGCAGGTGGCCTTGGTGCATGTCGGCAGTCGATTGGATGGCGCCCTGATTACACGGATTGATGCCCGTAACAAGGCGGTGGTTCTGAATCATCAGCATTGGGTGTATCCCCCGAAATAAAGGAGAGGAATATGGCAGCGGTCATGGATTTTGAGCAAACAGAGGTGTCAATGGATACCGGCAATATGTTGGATAAACTCATTCTCGAGCAGGAACAGCAACTTGAAAATGCCCAACATCGGTTAGTCGTGGAACTGGCGCAGAACCGATTGAATATATTGCGTGAAATGCAAAGAAGAATTTTGGTGGACCACAGCTTGATGCGCTGCATTCCATCAGATGCGGCGCGGGTGGCGGTGGATGACGTGTTCCATGATTTTGAGGTCCGTGTGCAGGGTATTTTTAGTGGGATGGACGAACTGACACAAAAACTCATCGCGGCGCATGCGGACCGTGAAGACTATGAGGAAGCTTACGATCACGCCGTGCATCTGGGCATGGAATTAGAGCGTAAATGGTTTTCCGGAAAAAAGGCGGTGGAACAGTACAAGGCGGCCGCTGAGGCAGCAAGAGGGATGGCGGAGTCAGCGGATCGGGTGTTGCAGTTGCGTAAGGATCTACGTGCCAAAGAGCAGGCATTAAAACAGGGGCAGCAAAAGATTCTGGGATTGATCGAGGAGTTTATCGACCGGTACCAGGAAAAGCCGACGAAAACCCTGTCTGGTCCTGGTGAGGAGCAACCGCACTCCGTGGAAACGGAACCGCATGTGGCTACTACTTCATAAGATAAGCGATTCAGTGAATGTAAGTGAGGTGAGGCGATGAGCGAAGCGTACCAGACGGATGGATGGCCGGTATTTATGCGACCTAAGACGGCCGCTAAATACCTGGGAATTTCAGAAGCGACTTTATATCGATGGGTGAAAGAAGGAAAGTTGGCGAAGCCCATGCAGGTCTCTGCAGGCATTCGTGGCTGGACGCAGCCGGAGTTGAAACGCTTTGCGGATCGATATTTTGTGAGACAACAGGAGGTGTGACATGCACATTTTTACGACAGATAGTGTTGAAGGGATGACCATTGAGAAAAACTTCGGGACGGTGTTTGGTACGGTTATTCGCTCACGTAACATGATTGGACGCAGCCTGGGTAATATCGCGTCGGCTTTTGGCGGCAAGCAGCGGGGCGATACGAACATGGCGAATCAGACCCGGGAAGATGCCCTGCAGGAACTGGGAAATAATGCCGAAGCCTTGAGTGCAAATGCTGTCCTGGCTATGCGGTTTGATTCTGGCGAGTTTGACTCGGGCAATGGGAATATCATGCAAGAAGTGGTCGCGTATGGAACGGCGGTGTATTTAGTGAAGAAAGGCGAAGGGTAACGATCATGTCCTCTGTGCAAAGAAATCCTGTGGAGCCATATCAATCATTGAATCAGCCTGGCCAGCGAAAAGAAGTTGGAGGTATGGTCACTTCCATGCCCGTTATTGGATTGCATTGGAATCAGGATTCTGATTATGAGCAGGAACCTGATTTAAAGATGCTCATGGATTACTGGCGTTCTTTGCTCGACCCGCAACTCCGCACGTTACCGCCCCCATTTTTGGCGAACCAGTTAGAGGAAGTGCAGGTGGCCTTGCGGGATGCGCTGTATTATCTGAAGCGTTACCAGTCATAGGGTATAAAATGCATGAATTCAAATATGGAGTTGATTCTTCTGTACTACTCCTAATTGTGGATGTGCAGCAAGCATTTATCTCTTTTGAAACACAACATATATTGCCAAAAATACAGGAGTTGCTACCTGGTTATGCGCACGTTGCGGCCACTCAGTTTTTCAATCCAACTACATCAAATTACCGCAAGCTTCTCCATTGGAAAGATTGCGGAAAGCATGAGCCTGGTTTTTCGCTGGCTCTAGACTTGCCAGATAGGAGCATGATTTTCCAAAAGTCTAGCTACAGTTGTTTGACCCCTGGGCTTAAGAAAACTTTTTTAGATTTGAAAATTCAGGATGTCCATTTCTGCGGCTTGGACACGGATGCATGCGTTCTGATGTTAACGGTCAATAGAGTATCATCTTGGATCAGCCGTATCCCATTGATTCTACGTTTTGAACAATTTCCACGTTTCACGAAGTATCATCCTGAGTAGCCCCACCGCCTTTGCCGACCCGGTGATGGTGGACAATAAAGTTTCATCCTGGCGCCTACTGACATCACTTGTGTTTGCGCTACACCCAATGACACATAAGCAGCGAAAGCAGTCGTTCACGAGATCCACATTATCGACTCAGGAGTACTTACATTATATCAGGAAGCTAAATCAGAGTGTCCTTTATTTATTCGCTTTTAAACTACAGAAAGAGATTCCACAATATCCCCAATAGAAGCGCCAGGGTCATGACACAGCAGGCGTATAGAATGGCAACACGGGTCCCCATTTCGCGATAAATGGGGCCGAGCGTGGCGATGTTTGAGCCCACGCCGGCAATGAGCAGAATCATACCATTCCCAGGCCCCAATCCTTTTTGCAACAGCGCGTTGACCAGCGGTAACGATCCCAGGCTATCTGCATAGAGGAGCGTTGCGAGCACCAGAGCCAGCACGGGGGTCAGCCAGCCACGGATCTCCAGGGCGCTGATCCACGCAGTGGGAAGCCAGGTCTTGACCGTAGCACCAATTAATATTCCCGCAGCAATCCAGGGTAAAAGCTCCCGTGCCAAGGCCCAGGCGTTAGTCCCGGCCATCTGTAGTTTTTGCCACAGGTGAGAGAAATCGAAGAACTCCCCACTCCCATCAGTATCCACCGTAGAACAACAGGCGGAACCACTTTTGACGGAACAGGATGTTGTCGTACAGACCGTTTCTGGCACATCTGTTGGCAAGGGTCGAGGAGCACGCTCATTGGGAGACTGCCAATCGATGATCATTCCCGTGAGAAAAGCGATGAACACTCCCGATCCAGCGACGACTAATGCCATTTGCCATCCCAGAAATATCCATAGCGCGACCAGTCCGTACCAATTGAACCAAGGGGTCGCAATTAAGAAGGCGCAGGCAGGCCCGGGGCGACTACCTCCACGCCAAAGTGCCAGTGCGGTAGGAATCGCCGTGCAACAACACAAGGGGGTAAAAAATCCAACCGTAGCGCCGATCGCATTGGCGCGCCACAAAGAGTATCCCGATAGGTACCTGGCCACCACCGTAGGTCTTGCCACAGCCTGCAAAAAACCTGCAAACAAGAATCCAAAAACCGCGACTTCTCCGAACTCTTTGGAATAATCGAGTACTGTACCCAACCAATCCATGCAGCCCCCTATCCTGCTTTCTGCTGCGCAATCCGGGCTTCCAGGAAGGCGTTTGTCATGCTGAGCAGTTGTTTTACTTTCTGAGGATCGGTGCGGTAGTAGACCATCTTTCCATCATTACGCATGCGCAACCAGTCCCGGTCGTGTAATGCACGTAATTGATGAGAAGCTGCACTGATACTGAGGTTGAGCACGTGCGCAATGTCACAGACACAAAGCTCTTCGGACGCCAAAGCAAGCAGGATGCGCAGACGCGTTCGATTTCCCAGCACATCAAATATGCGCACAACGGCTTTGATATCGGATTCATCTTGTTCCAGACGCATGCGCACGGCAGCGACTTTGGCTGGTTCGAAGCAGCTGACGAGACAACGCGGATCATTATCTTCTATGTTCATTTGAAGCAATGTAGTAATGATAGGATCACTTGTCAACCTGCGGGCAGCACCCCCTTACTTACCGGGCGCCTGAGGTCCGTTTTGACGACTACCGATGATTCACGAACAAAGCCAGGGCGGTCGTTGCTATCCCCCGGTGGGCAGAAGCGTGGTCTGGGCAGCCGCTTCCACGCGTGCGAAGTATGTGGTGAGTTCCGGTGGCAACAGGATGTCCTCCAATAGGCGTAAGCCGGTCAAATCCCCGGTAATGAGCGTGTCGGCCACAGAAAACACGGGATTATAGAAGCCATGGTGGGCGACGCGCTCGGTAACTTCCTGGAGATCGGCCTCCATTCCGGCATACCACTCCTTACGACGCTCCTGCAGCCCCTCCAGCGTATCTCCCAGCCAACTCTCCATACGGTCCCGGTAATAGGTCATTGCGCGGGAATCCTGTCCGAGACTGGCATATTGCGGCAATGTGGGCGCGATCAGTCGAAATAGCAGGCCACTGATGCGCGCGCGCCATGCCTGCACCCCTTCCCACTCCTTGTCGCTAATGGCTCCGCGCCAGAGCGGCGGTGTCTCCGGAAAACGGCGATCCAGTTCTGCGATGATCTCCAGAGATTCGCCCTGGCGACTTCCATCGGGGTACTCGACAACAGGTAGTCGATCAAAACCGCTAATCGATTGGAAGTGCTCTGGACCATAAAAGCGTGCTGGCTGCTCATTAAAAACGATTCCCTTGTAACCCAGTGCCAAACGCACCCGCTGGCAGAAAGGGCAGAAGTCAAAATGAATGAGCGTCAGCATGAAAATCCTCCCAGATGGCAGCACGAAAGTCGAACCTATTGACAACCGCATGCGTTATCATCAATATAAGCAACTATACATGTATGAGCGTGCTCATATCAAGGAGAATGTTATGCCGGAAGCGTCCTGCCCCGCTCGATTGCTCAGCCCGATTTTCAAAGTCCTGGCCGAACCGAACCGGCTGTCCATCCTTTGTGCGTTGGGGACGGAATGCCGACCAGTCACCGACATCATCCGTGCCACCGAGCTACCCCAAACCAATGTCTCCTTCCACTTGCGCATTCTACGGGAGGCTGGACTGGTGCGCGCCGAACGGCGCGGGAGCTTCGTATACTACTGCCTTCCCGACCCAGAATTGTTAGGGATTCTGGAGTCGTTGCAGGCTTGGGTAGGGGCTCATACTCCGTTGCTCAGCCCCGATGAGGATGTTGACGGCAGTACTTCCCCATTAGACCGGAGGACAAGGTCATGTGGATGAATGGAGGGTGGGGCTGGATGCCATGGGGGTGGATCTTTCCGCTGATTTTTTTGGTGCTGATGGTGGTTTTTATGGTTTTCATGATGCGCGGTGGCATGGGCGGCGGCCCCATGTGCGGTGGTTCCCACAAAACGTCCGGATCCGCAGAAACGCCGCGAGAAACCCTGGACCGGCGCTATGCCCGGGGGGAGATCACTCGAGAAGAGTACCAGCAAATGCGCAAGGATCTGGAAGGGTAAGGAGGAAGATTACATGAACGTTGATAAGCAAGAGGCTTTATTCCCAGCGACAATCATGCCTGACCCAGACTGGTGGCAAGCGCTGTGGCCCGATCCCTTGAGGGTCGTTCAGGATCTTGGCGTAACAACAGGAATGTCGGTCTTGGACCTTTGCTGCGGCGATGGTTATTTCACTGCTGCCCTCGCCAAACAGGTGGAAAACGGTGAAGTCTTCGGTCTTGATCTCGACGAGCAAATGCTTGCTGCCGCGGAATCGGCGTGCGCCGGGTTGCGGAACTGTTCTTTTTTGCAAGGCGACGCCATGGATCTGCATCAACTGCTCCCGAAGCCGGTAGATTATTGCCTCATGGCCAATACCTTTCACGGCGTGCCCGAGCAGACGGCCCTGGCCCGGGAGATCGCCCGCGTCCTGAAACCAGGTGGTCTTTTCGCCGTCGTCAACTGGCATGCCCGCCCGCGGGAAGAAACACCGGTGCTGGGACAGGCACGCGGACCGCGCACGGAACTGCGCATGACGCCGGAGCAGGTGCGAACTGTGGTAGAACCCGCTGGCTTCCGACAGGTAGACGTGATTACGTTGCCCCCCTATCACTACGGTAGCCTTTTTCGACTTCGTGGATAACGGAGAAACCGGAACTGCCCAGGAATTCTGTTGGCAGTGACAAATCTGAGTAATTTAGGAGAGTAATCATGGAATCAGCAAAACCCGATGAACCGGAAAAAAGTGGCAACGAAAAAGGCGATTCTGCAAAGTCCAGGGGTGGAAACTCCATGGGTATGGGAATGATGAAAAAAATGATGGGACAAGGCGGTGGGAGTCCCATGGCGATGATGCAGAAGATGATGAACCAGCACGGGGAAGGCGCGGAAGGTGGCAATCCCATGCAACAAATGATGGGATCGTGCATGGCGATGTGCTCGGAAATGCTGGAAACCATGCAGCGCACCACCGCGCTCGCGGCCTATGCCCAGCCGGAGCTGCACCAACTTTTTGAAGAATGGCTCGCGGCCCGAGAGGATGAAGTTCTCCATCGGATTGAACAAGCCGGTAGCCAGGATCCAGACGCCCTGGCGGGGATGCTTTCCCTGAGTTCGGCAAGTGTGACGGTATTACTGGCTCGCCTACAAAACCAGGGAAAGATCCATCTCAAAGCGGAGAGTGTCAGGGCATCTTGATTTCTCAGGTGGACGTATGTGTCGGTTCAACTACTTGGTGGATATCCCGGGGAAATGGGTACTGACTCTTGATATTTGCCCAGGCGCCTCTTGGCGAGGATATCCACCATGCTTTCTTTACTGAAAAAAAGAAAGTTTTGGATAGAGTTTGTTATCTGGATCGGGCTGCTGATTGGAGTCTATGCGTTTACGCAGTGGCGAGGCAGCCCTATGGCGGTAAAAGCCCCCCAACAACTACCGAGTTTAATTGTCCGAAGCCTGAGTGGTCGGCCTATTGAACTGCCAGCGGTGCCGAAGAGAATGATCCTTATCAACTTCTGGGCACCAGACTGTCCGGCTTGCCTGGCCGAGACCCCAGCGTTGGTGCAACTGCAGCAGTGGTTCGGCGGGAAGTCCTTTAGCATTATTGGAATTGGCGTAAATGGAAGTACAGCGAAAGCCGTACGTGCGAGGATGCGCGAGTTGGGCATCAACTATCCAGAGTATCTGGCCGCCGGCCAGGGTGTCAGCCAGGCGCTAGGCGGCGTGGTCCTGACTCCCACCAGTATACTCGTCAATGGGAAGGGGCGAATCGTGGGACGCTATGTCGGGGCCATAGCGCTACCCGTGATTGTTTGGAAGTTGTTGTGGACTTGGGTTTAGAGAGTATCCATCAAGCAACGTGCGCATGTTCCTGATAGGGATGTCTGGCGCGACGGCATTGTCGATTGCACTCTACCGTTCGCTGCCCTGTAGTCCTCACCGGGACAGCGCTCCATCTCTGTTTGGATATCGGCGGCCACCTATAGCACCACTGGCAGCATAGGGCGCGATCTTGACAGGGGAGAAGTTCTTATCTACCTTTTAGTTGCAATATTTCTTAACTTCTGAATGCTGGAGGTGAACCATGTTCTTCAAACAACGCGCAAGCGCCGACGGTACCTTGTCCTACTTCTACGGATGTGGAGGCAAGGGCTTCGCAGTAGCCGTGGATGTGGTAGCGGGCGACGAGGACTGGTTCCTCGAAGAGGCACAGAAGGCTGCAGTTGCCATTAGCTTCGTCATCGACACCCACATTCACGCGGATCACCTATCTGGCGGGCGGGCCTTGGCGGAACGGGTTGGCGCACCGTACTGCATGCACGAAAGCGATGTAGACTTGGTGCAGTTTGCGATTCGCGGCCTTCACGACGGCGAAGTCCTGAAAACTGGAAATGTCGTAACGCAAGTGCTCTACACCCCCGGCCATACCCTGGACAGCCTCTGTCTTCTGGTCAGCGATCGGCGGAGAAGTGCCGACCCCTGGTTTGCCCTAACCGGTGACACGCTCTTTGTTGGCGGAGTGGGACGCCCCGATCTGGGTGGAACGCCGGAGGAAATGGCGGGAAAACTCTTCGACAGCCTTCACCAAAAACTGCTCACCCTGCCCGATGACTTGGAGATTTTCCCGGGGCACGCGGCCGGGAGCGTCTGCGGTGCGGGCCTGTCCGGGAAGCCCTCTTCGACTCTGGGTTTTGAAAAACGTTGGGACCCTTACCTCACCATGAAGCGCGAGGCTTTCGTTCGTTCGCTTACCGCGGACATTCCCGAAAAGCCCGCCGATATGGCGCGCATGGTTGCCATCAATCTGGGGAAAGCAGCATGAAGAACGATACGGTTCGGTATGCGCTATTTTCTGAGGTATTTGCCGCCCTGGCGCACCCAAAACGCCTGGAAATCATCCATTATCTGGGCGAGGGACAGAAAAATGCCGGTGAATTGGCAGAACTCATCAGCCTCTCCAAAGCCAACCTTTCCCAGCACCTGAGCGTACTGAAAGCTCGGGGCTTGGTGCATTGCGAAAAGTGCGGGACCTTCTGTCACTATCGTCTAACCAGCCCCAAGGTTTTGGAAACGTGCGAGATCGTCCGCGATCTCATCCTGGACCAAATGCAGACCACTACCCAGCTTCAAGAGGCATTAGCGACGGTGGTGCCTCTACGCAAGGAGCATCAGGGATGAACTCCGGGTCTCAGGAGACCGCGACCTATACTCGAGGAATTGGCGTCAATCGAGGTCAGTTCCTCCTGCAAACGGTTCAGGTCTTTTTCGTAGGCTTGATCATCGGCATGGAGAGAAATGTCCTTCCCGCCATGAGTCACCGTTTTGGCGTAGATAGCCACGCCTTCCTTTTTCTCGCCTCCTTTGTGATTTCCTTTGGCCTGGTAAAAGGGGCTCTAAACTTTGTCGCCGGCGGGCTATCCGATCGAATCGGTCGCAGGCGGGTGTTATTCCTGGGCTGGTTGGCGGGGATTCCTATTCCGCTAATGATCTTTTTTGCTCCCAACTGGTGGTGGATCATCGCCGCCAATGTCTTTTTGGGGGTAAACCAGGCCTTTACCTGGACCATGACCGTCACGAGCCAAATCGATCTAGCCGATAACCACCAGCGCGGCCTTGCGGTCGGCATCAATGAGGCAGTGGGGTATATCGCGGTAGGTTTGGCGGGCCTCGCAACGGGCTATCTTGCCGTCGTCTACGGTCCCCGTTGGACACTGTTGGCTTTCGGACTCGTGGTCATTGCGCTTGCGCTACTCCTGCTATTGGGGATCCAGGATACTATCCATTGGGTTCGCGCAGAGCATGCACAGCGTCAGCCATCGACCGAAACCTCAAAGACGGCTTCTCAGGCCAGCACCTGGGCGACTTTCCTGCACGTTTCTTTTCGGGACGCCACCTATCGGGCCCTCTGCCAGGGTGGGGTCGCCAACAAGATTGCCGATACCCTAGTTTGGGTCCTCTTCCCGGTCTTTTTCCGTTTTCACGGCTTGAGCGTCGTGCAAATCGGCTGGATCACCGGTATCTATGCGATGGTCTGGGGGCTCGGTCAATTTGGGACCGGACATCTAGCGGATCGCATCGGTCGCAGACCGCCCATCCTGGCAGGCTTCGCCCTGCTGGCTGCGGGGCTTGCAGGCACTGCGCTGGTCGGCCACTTCACCGCGTGGATTGCTACGGCGGCGGTCATGGGCCTGGGCATGGCCCTTCTCTATCCCAACCTGATCGCCGCCATGTCCGATGTGGCACCCCCTCTGGAACGCGGCCGGATCCTTGGCACCTATCGGTACTGGCGCGATACGGGCTACGCCATTGGCGGACTGATTCTCGGTCTGGTCGCCCAGTGGAGCGATAAAATTCTGCCGGCAATCTGGCTGACAGCAGCCATTGTTGCCATATCGGGTATATGGATTGCTTTTGCCGTCCAGGAAACCCACCCTCGCAGCCTCTAGAATGGGAGCATACTCATGACCCAAGCTTTAATTATCCTGCATGCGGGTCCAGACTTGGAAAACCCCCGCGCCGATACGGCGGTACGACTCGCCGGGGCCATGTTGGCAGACAATAAGGACGTCCGATTGTTTCTTGCGGGACAAGGGGTACAACTTCTGCGACCCAGTCCTATGGCCAACGACAGCACCCGCGCGTTGCTGGGGGAATTGCTGGAATTGGGCCTGGAGGTCCAGTGCTGCGGAAGCTCTTTAAAAGCGCAAGCCATGGAAACATTGCCGCCTGGAGTCCACAAAAGCTCCATGAAAGGTCTCTCTACCTGGATCAGCGCGGCAGACGAAATCGTGTGTTTCTGACGGGGAACCATTCAAGGATTTCTAACTCCAAAAATTAACAACTTCCTAAACCAACAAAATCTGGAGGAACGATCATGACGCAACAGCATCCCAACGGAGTGGACGTACAGAAGCTCGTGGCCACCATTGAGGCCGTAAAAAATGATCCTGCCTTGGCCGCATTTCAGTTCCGTGCCCGCACAGAATGGCACTCTGGAGCCCATGTACAAACTCATATTCAGAGCTTCCACGGTGTCAAACAGGAAGATCAATCGCGACAACAGCCCTTTGTGTTGGAAGGTGATGAGCCGCCCGTATTGCTCGGCAGTAATCAGGGGGCCAATGCGGTTGAATTATTACTCGCTGGTCTAACAGCCTGCCTTTCGGTGGGGATCGCCTACAATGCTGCCGCACGGGGTATTGCCATCGAAGCGATGAGGCTGGATGTCACCGGTGACATCGACTTGCACGGCTTTTTGGGTCTGTCGGAAACGATTCGAGCGGGATGCCACGACATCAACATTGCCTGTCACATGAAAAGCGACGCATCGGATTCAGCCATCGCAGATCTGCTCGACCACGTTCAAAAAACATCGCCGGTCACGGACATGGTGCGTCATCCCACGCCCGTGCATGTGAAGTTTGTGCGCGAAATCTGAACGCGTGTCGCACCTTCTGGCATGTTTTCTGCCTTTACAATGAGAATTCAAGCCGCAGTGGGCGGTTTGATAAATTTACTGTGGTGATTTGGAGTGCAGATGTTGCTTGAGTTTTTAGGTGGTCCTTTTCAGAAACGACCGCAGCGTATGCGGAAAACCAGACAGCGATCCCTCCCCCTTCTTTTATGGTTCTGGCCGTTACTGGCCGCTATGTTGCTCCCATCTCAGCCGGCATGGGCCAATGCGCCTTTTTTGTCCCCGATGGCGAGTGCTTCACCGTTTCTGGCGCCGGCCAAGGCCTTTCGCTTCAAAGCGCACATGGCGCCCAACAATATTGTGGTTCTTCAATGGATCGCGGCGCCGAAGTACCACCTCTACCGTAACCGCATCACGGTACACCTTACACCGTCATCCGCGCAGCTAGGACCTTATACCTTGCCACCGGGCAAACCCATGCACATTCCAGGAGTGGGCACACTGGCTGTGTATGAAGGAGACACCACCACCATTCGGGTACCCGTGCATTTCACCGGCAGTCCGCCAAAACATATCCAGGTGACCAGCAGTTTTCAGGGTTGTGCCAATGCCGGAGTGTGTTACCCATTGGAGACCAAGGCCTATACGCTCATACCGACAGCCGTCACTCGCAACACGGCCACAATGGCCACGACATCCAGTACGCCTCCACACCCAACCGCATCGCCAGCGATGCAAATCCATCCGGCACGCGCATCCGGTCAATACAGCCAGTTCGCTGCTGGATTAAATGGTTCAGAGATTCCCCTCACGCTCTTGTTGTTTTTTATCGCCGGATTGGGCTTGGCCTTCACACCCTGCATTTTCCCGATGATTCCAATTTTGTCGTCGCTCGTGGTTGGTCATGGGGACGCACAGATGACGACTCGACAATCGCGTAGGCACGCATTCTGGATTTCATTGGCCTATGTGCTCGGTATGGCACTCACCTATGCGGTGGCCGGCGTGGCCGCTGCCGTAACAGGCTCCTACCTGCAGGCATTTTTCCAAAATCCCTGGGTGTTGAGCGGATTCAGTGCGCTGTTTGTGCTGCTGGCACTTTCCATGTTTGGCTTTTATGAATTGCAGATGCCAACGGCCATACAATCGCGCCTCTCCCGGTATGGGAAAGGGGGACACTTTTCCAGCGCCTTTATTATGGGCATCCTGTCTGCCCTGATTGTTGGCCCCTGCGTGGCAGCACCGCTGGCCGGCGCTTTGCTATTCATTGCCCACACCGGCAACCTGCTCCTGGGCGGGATAGCCTTGTTCCTTCTGGCACTGGGGATGGGCGTTCCTTTACTGGTTATTGGCACCTCTGCCGGACATTTTCTACCGAAGGCCGGTTCCTGGATGAATGGCGTTAAGGCCATTTTTGGGGTCGTCTTGCTTGGGGTGGCCATCTGGTTTCTATCCCGAATCCTACCCGGTCCGCTTACGCTCGCATTGTGGGCAGCTCTGGCTATCATTTCCAGTGTGTACATGGGGGCATTCCATTCTGCTTCCAACGCGCAAAACCGTGAGCATGGCGGCTGGAAACACTTTGCGCAGGGATTCGGATTGCTGGTCTTTGCGTATGGCATCGCACTGGGCATAGGGGCATTGGCTGGCGGTACTCTGGTGCTTGAACCTTTGGCGCCTTTTGTCGATCGGGACGTGACAGCAACCACTCCGCAGAACGCAACCCCCCACTTCACAATGGTTCGCAGCCTGCCTCAATTACAAGCCGCACTGACCGCTGCAAAAGGGCATCCGGTGTTGGTGGACTTTTGGGCAAAGTGGTGCGTTGAGTGCCAGCGTATGGACGTCGAAACCTACGATAATCCACGCGTTGAGCACGCCTTGCAGCCTCTAACCCTGATTCGGGTGGATGTCACCGCCAGTAATGCTGCGTCCAGAGAACTGTTGCATCATTTTCAGCTTTTCGGACCGCCGGCCGTTTTGCTGGTCAATCCAGATGGGCGCATGGTTGCGCAATATGAAGGTTATGAAGGACCAGAAACGTTGCTACAGCATCTGCAACAAAAGCTGGTCAATTGATGACGGATCATTATCCCTAAGAACCTGATGAGGAAATTCCTATGCACCACATTGTAAAACGAACAAAGGTATTCGGTATTTTAGTCGGTGTCCTGTGGGCAGGAGCGGCCATGGCAACGACTGCACTTCCGCCTTTACCCAAAATGTCTCAAAACAGTTATTGGAAGGATATAGGTCAGCGCCTGACCTATATCCAGGAGGGACACAAAGGTCCTGTCATTTATGATTTTTTTGATCCAAATTGTCCCTATTGTCACAGCATGTATGACGAAGAGCAGTCACTGATCAAGGCAGGCCAACTTACCGTAAGGTATGTTCCAGTCGCTTACCTGATGCCCAGCAGCACGCCCGAGGCCGCTGCTCTAATGCAGTCTTCGGATCGCGTCGCCACACTGCAGCATTTTGAAGCGCTGGCGGGAAAAAGTTTCGCAGCACCGATGACGGCCAGCGGCCCGGTTGGCTTACCTCAGGCCAAAGCAACAGCCCCCACGATTCAGGCTCTGAAGACCAATATGGCTATACTGCAGACCACCCATTCCATGGGCGTACCAGCCATACTGTATGAGCACAAAAATGGCAGCACAGGATTAATTCCGGGCATGGTCTCCCATGGGGAACTGCTGACTATGCTCCCGAATCTGAAATGAACGACGTACAGGAGAATCCGTAGGCATGAAAAACCGCTTCAGAACAAAAGCCCAGAAATGGCTATTTACCGGAATACTGGGTTGTAGCTTGTTGCTATCTGGTATGCCTTTCGCCATTGCGCAGACTCCGACCGCACCACCCAAGAAAATGACGGCAGCCATTCTCTGGAACCAAATTCTGGCCCATCACATCACCTACATTCAAGAAGGGCATAGCGGTCCCGTGATCTATGATTTTCAAGACCCCAATTGCCCCTACTGTCATGTCATGTATGAGCATGAAGCACCCCTGATCAAAGCGGGAAAGCTCACAGTGCGCTATGTTCCCGTTGCGTTCCTGACACCCCAGAGTCCCGCAGAAGCGGCCGCCTGGCTCCAGTCACCCCATCCCTTGAGGGCGTTAAAACACTTCGAGACTATTGTGGGTCCTGCACTTCGCAGTGGTAGCTACCGCCAGCTGCCCAAGGCCACCCCCACGGCCAAAACGACAGCAGAATTAAAACAGAACCTCGACATGATGAGTGCTCTGGGCTTTGAGGGGACTCCAGCCATCCTTTATCGGGTTAAAAACGGGCAACTGGGTCGCATTCCAGGAATGATTTCAGAAAAGCAGCTCACCGAATTGTTGCCGCATTTGCAATAAAATTTGCGTGGCTGATCGCCATGCAAAGAAGTCGTTATATCATGTCTGATGACAAGGAGATTGAAGATGTATAACCAAGATCAGCGTAACGTAGCAAAAGCTATTGCTGGAGCCTTTCTGGCCAGTTGTCTGGCCGGCGGCACCATGATAACAGTCGCTCATGCAGAGACCATGATGAACCCACCCGCGGCGAAAACCCAGTCCAATGCCAAAGCCGGTGGAGGAATGATGCGTCATGGCTGCAGTGGCAAAAGCCATACACAAAAGAAAAAGGACTCCATGATGGGTCATGGGTGTAGTAGCAAGACCCAAACGCACAAGTCCGGCATGTAACCAATCGGTCCTCCGGGTCTCTAGAAGAGATCCGGTACCTCCCGGGTAGAAAAGACATGACCGCGAACCTCCCCATGGGGATTGGTCTACGTGCCCCGCACGTGGATGAAGTCCTCGATACCAAACCGGATATCGGGGCATGTGAGGTGTATAGCGAAGATTACATGAGTGCGGGAGTTTCCTGGCTTAATGCGCTGGATCACATTCGCTCTGCTTATCCCCTAAGTCTTCATGGCGTTGGTCTGTCCATTGCTTCTGCGGACAGCCTGAATATGAATTATCTGCGCAGGCTGCGCGCCCTGATCGATCGATATGAGCCATTACGAGTATCGGATCATCTCGCTTGGTGTTCCCTGAATAATCGCTATTTCAGTGATCAGTATCCCGTTCCACGGCGGCGCTTTGTTTTAAGACATCTGGTATCGCGTGTGCATAAGGTCCAGGATTTTCTGAGACGACCAATTTTATTGGAAAATATTGCCACCTATCTGAAACCTGATTGGGCGGACGAATATTCGGAAACGGATTTTCTGATCGAGTTGGTAGAACAAGCGGGGTGCGAGCTGCTGCTGGATGTTGAGAACCTATCCATCAATGTTCTGAATCATGGTGGGGATCCAGCTACCTTTATCGAAAGTTTACCCCGGAATGCCGTGACAGAAATTCATTTGGCCGGCGGCGAACAGGTTACTCTGAATGGATCCACTGTACATGTCGACACGCACAGCCGCGAACCCAGCCCTGCGACCCAGAGCCTGTTCCGCCAAGCCAGTGATCGCTTTCCCAACGCGCTCCGCATATTGGAGTGGGATGCTGACCTGCCGGCATTACCGATCTTGTTAGCGACAGCCCAATGCTGTGTCTCCGGTATGATCCAATGAAGGACGATAGCCTCATGCTGCGTCAATGGCAGCGTCAATGGATAGCGCGACTACAGAAGGTGGGCCCGTCGGTTGGAGCGCTGCCTGAAGACTCCTTGATGGCCCAACATCAGTCAGCTTTTCGCATCTATCAAAACAATATTCAACAGCATCTTACCGAATCTCTGGCGTTTATTTATCCCGCCCTGCTCACAGCGATGGGTGAGGAGTTATTCGCTGAACTGGTCAGTACCTTTATCGCCGCAGATCTACCCACTGATCCGGATCTCATGCGGTATGGTGAGCACTTGGCATCCTTTCTGACCGTCCAGGGCGGAGTCCACTACGACAGAATCCAGCATGACTTTGCAGGTCTCGCGCGCCTGGAGTGGTTTTTCCATATGAGCGCCTTTGTCTATGAGCATCCTTTTGATCTGTATGAATCTGGTGCGCCTATTCCTCTAGGGAACCTGTCAGGGAAAACCCTCTATCTGGATCAACAACCCCCGCTGTTACGTACAAGCAAACCAATCATAATGTCTGTGATCTTACATCATGATGTGGAGTTAGAATCTCTGGGTGAGGATGCCAATGACGCACCCACTATATTTGGAATTTGTGCGGTGAACCATCCTGGATGGCCCCGTTTCTTGGCCCTGTCGGCAGGTGAATATGCGTTCATTCGACTGCTCACGCGTGTTGGCAATTCGCTGGAAGATGCGCTGTTGTGGGGGCTGTATAGCCAGCCAGATGGAAGATTTAATCTCATCCTTCAGGGCTTTCAAAACGGAGGAATCCTGAGTATCCGGCCATCTGAATAAGCTCTGATTCTTTACCCACGCTTTTTAAAAGGAGATAAAATGCGGAAACAGAATTTTCTTGGTATGCTTTGCATGCTCCTCCTTGCAGCCTTGCCAGTGCCGTCCATGGCAGCAATAAACTCTGCTGCACATGCCCCGGCGCAGACCCGAGCGGCATTCACACACAGTGTCCGGGCATTTAGGAAATTACCTAGACCATGGTCTCCAAGTGCTATCGCGATCGCCCTGAAACGCGCGGATACGTTTTGGATTGGATACCACGGTCCAGAATTGATCGCCTTTATGGACCCCAATTGTATCTGGTGCCATAGGTTCTATGAAAAGGCATTGCCGCTGATTCATACTGGAAAACTCCATTTGCGCGTGGTGTTAGTGGGTTTCCTGAAGCCCAGCAGTGCGGCTAAGGCAGAAGCAGTCCTCATGGCAAAACACCCAACGCAAGCCATGGCTTTTGATGAGTCTCATTTTAATGTGATCACTGAAGAAGGCGGAATACATCCCGCAGTCAACGCCCCAGTGTCCATTCGTCGGGCGGTACACCGCAACACCCAATTGCTGATTCGCACGGGAGAAGAGGCTACCCCCACACTGCTGTATCGGACCAGACAGAAACAGTGGGTCATCCAGCATGGTTTGGGGCCCCATGGTCTCCAGGAAATCATGGCGACGATTTCCTGAGTGGGTATGGCGTTCTCCCGATTGGTGTGGATTGCCGGTTTGGTTCTTGGTGCCTGTTGGCCACTGGCATTTGCCCCCTTTGACCAATCGTATCTGGCGATCATTTTACTGGTGGGTTTATTTGCGATAGCGGATCGCGCATCACCGCGCCTTGCTGCGTGGACAGGATTCACCTTCGGCTTATCTGCCTTTGCTGTGGGCATATATTGGCTCGCAATTCCGCTGCACAATTTTGCCCATATGGACTGGGTACTATCCGGCACAGCAGTCTTATTGCTGGCGTTTTATTGCGCATTATATCCAGCGCTCGCTCTATGGATTGCGAGGAAATGGTGGCCACGAAAGGGTCTATTTGCACTTCCATTTGTCTGGGTGCTTTCCGAATGGCTACGCGCACATCTTTTTACGGGATTTCCCTGGCTGGCCACCGGGTATAGCCAGACCTGGAGTATTCTAGGGGGGTGGGCTCCGTTACTAGGTCAGTATGGTGTCGGACTGGCTACGGCCTGCGTAGCCTCTCTGATCCTATTGCTCTACCGCCATCGGTCCGAGCGCCGCATGGTCATGAGTACGGTCGGTGCAATAATGCTTCTTTACGCAGGAGCTGCCGTCAGTGCGGAGATTAACTGGACCCAGCCCATTCGCCATCTGCTTTCGGTACGACTTATTCAGGGGGATATTCCCGTCACAGAAAAATGGAATACCCATCAACTGGATTCTGTGCTGAATCGTTATGTGAAACTCATTCTTGCCACCCCCAAGGGTACCATGCTGGATGTTTTGCCGGAGACGGCTTTTCCTGTTTTTCAAACCCAGATTCCAGAGTTACTTCAGGGTTTACGAGTGTGGTCCGCACATCATCACACGCAAATTATTTTGGGTATCGTTCAATATGCACATCAGCACTATTATAATGCGGCTTTGGATATTGATGGTACATCTCCCCGGCAGTGGTATCGCAAACAACATTTAGTCCCTTTTGGTGAATACATCCCCTTTCCGCACTTATTAGGTCCTTTAGTACATCATTTTCTCCCGGGCTTGGGTAGCTTCACACCTGGGGATGGGTCATCGACCCTGCAAGTGGATGGGCTGCGAGATGGCATGACGATTTGCTATGAGGAATCTTTTTCCCGAGATGTCAGGAAAGGAGTAGTGGAAGGGGCAACATTTCTAACGAATATTAGTGATTACTCCTGGTTTGGGCATAGCACTGCGTTACCGCAGAGTCTTCAAATGGCTGCCATGCAAGCACGGGAAGAGGAGAAACCGGATATTCGCGCTACAAATACCGGAGTGACTGCAATCATTTCGCCAAACGGGAGAGTGCAAGCGAAGCTTCCGGAGTTTGTTAGCGGAGCCTTGAATGGGAAAATAAACCCGAGAAAAGGAAAAACACCATTTGGAATGTTAGGTGACTTGCCATTCTTAATTATCTGCCTTTTTGCTCTGATTATTCAGGCCTTTCGTCCGATCCAGCGGACAGGCGTGGAGAATGACGTGCAATAAGCTCACACAGCAGATGAGCCAGCGGATAGACTACCACCATGTATGTTGACTGGGGACCGGATTCTTTTAGGCGCGATTGGGGGAACAGGCAACCTTCGCAGGATTAAGATTAATGCAAAATTCGAGTTAAATTCAACGTCCGCTTTCAGTCTTTACCAGCCATCAGATCATAGAGAATACTATGGCAACCAGTCGTCCGTTAGCAATGGCTTCGCCGAGTACCGCCACCCCAGATCATGCCTGCATTATTCGCGGTAGAGTCGGGTCGACGCCTGTCAAGCAGATCCAGCCCCCCTAATTCAGGGCGACGCTACGATGAAACTTTATTGTCCGTGAACATCTGAGTACAGCCATGGAAATTTTTGACGCCAATCTCAGGCCGGTGGTGATTTCATCGGCCTGTGACAGTTTAGGTAGTATTACGCAGCATAATAATGCCATTACGATACTAAAGAGAAACATAGGCGCAAAACAGGTGCTTTGATTGCCGCCGTGATTTTCATTTTACCAGAGAAATAGGTCCCGATTTTGCGTATACATCAGGCCTGTTTGTTGTGGTAAGGTTCCATGAGTTCCAAAAGGTATTTTTCCCACTTTTCCAAGGCTTCTCTTTTTTCGTCAATACGGTCGTAGCGGTCGTAGTGACGATCCTGGATTCCGCCGAGTCCGTGAGAGAGGAGATGGGCACGAAGATCTTTGGAAAAACCAAGGCGGGCCATTTCGGTTTCAACGGTGCGACGGATGTCGCGCATTTCGAATGGTTCCAAGCCAAAAGTTTTTTGAATGCGCTTGCATTGATGAGACAGGCTCGTAGACTCCATCACTGTGTCGCCATCTACACTGAACCAGATGGGGTTTTTCAACAAGGATCCTGGCATATGCCATTGCGCTATAAGCTGAGTGGCGAAATTTCCCAAGGGTAAGTAATGTAATCGGGGTTTACTGCGTTTTCCTTTGGGGTCCTTAATAAGCAGGATACTTTCGTTTTTGGAATAATCTTCCTCTCGGATTCTGGAGACTTGCGTTGGTCGTTGCCCACCGGCAAAAAGGGACAAGGCAAGACAGTAATAAGTGATACCAGTACCAGCTAGGACAGCAGACGCATATTGACCTAATTCCGCTTGTGTCAGTACGTGTTCGCGTGGCTCTGTATGGATGGCCGGAATAGCCAATACTGGGTTGGATTTTACATTGAACCCTAGCAAGTTTTTTGGAATAGCCGGATGGTAGGGAGCCTGCAGTGCGGTTTGAAATGCGGCGGAGAGTATACTGCGTAATTTCCCTGTCGTGCGCAATTTGCCCCTTTCGTGGATAGGGCGGAGTAGGGCGGCAATATCCTCTGAGGTGCATTCGCTGGCAGGCTTAATAGCGAGGTCCGGGGCGTTTTCCTTAAGGTAGAGGCGAGTGTTGTTGCGCACATCATGGGCATACGCAGGCTTGCCGCTTTCTTCCTTCCACTGTGCATAGGCCAGCATAAGATCAATAAGCCTATGGGTTGGTTCAGGAAAACCATCTGCATTCGCAGCTTCGGCTTGCCTGGGGGATGGAGAATTATTCAGTGGTGCAGCATGCTTCACGACCTTGGTTTTGATTTCATCGGCCGGATCTTGCCCTATTGAAAGAAACTTGCGGGCATCTTGGGCACGTAAACGAGCCTCCCGTAGAGAGCATACAGCGTAATCGCCGAAGGTTAGGACTCGGCGTTTCCCAGAGAACGTATATCGGAATTGCCAGACTTTTTTACCAGAAGGAAGGACGCGCAACTCCAGACCGTCGCCATCACGCAAGTAAATATCTTTTTTGGAAGAGTCAGGCCGGGCTGCTTCAATAGCGCGAGTGGTTAGTTTTTGCATGGGCGCTCCTGAAAGTACGTTTACTTTTACGTTTACTATTGAGGTTGCGCTTGCATGATGCCTCATGATAGAGCATGAGAGCAAATCCTATATTTTTCAGCAGACAAAGAATTTAATGAGAGAACATAAAAGGCTATGATTGAGATTTTATGTGATTAAGAGTCAGCTGCTCTACCAACTGAGCTAACAACCCAAGGAAAACGCATTATAAGGATTTAGAAAAGGAAGGCAAGAGGCGGCTAATCAATCTAATGGGCCACGCGTTGACGGAGACGGATGACGACCTCGACATTTTCCACTTCGGTTTCAGCGGGTATATCAGGAAGCTTACTGATTTGCAAGGAGCTTGCAGGAATATCCTGTAATTGGCCGGTATCCACATGATAGAAGTGGTGGTGCATGGACACATTGGGATCGTAGAAGACCTTACCTGGTTCTACAATGACTTCACGAACCAAGGAGTGGTCTGCAAATAAACCTAATGTATTGTATACTGTAGCCTTGGAGACCACGGGATAATCTGCGTTGACCCGCTGCATGATTTCTTCAGCAGAAAGATGGGCACAAGAAGAGAAGAGGGCATAGCCAATCTCCACACGCTGGCTGGTGGGATTAACACCTGCATCTCGTAACGTTTCCAAAACACGCTGCTTATTCCAATCCTGATTATCCATGTATGGTCCCTCTATAATTCTAAACTGGGTATAATTGTAGCTTTATCTAGTTACCAGGGGAAGACCTGATCAAGTCCCTTTCTGATAATGTGTTGCTGGAGCATAAGGGGTGGCATCAATGGGAGGGGCCTTGTCGGTGAGCAGGCAAGTAAGTATTTCTGCTGTTGCCGGTGCATTGGTGAGGCCATAACGAAAATGACCCGCAGCAACATACAGGCCGTTCCAGCCGGGTAGGGGGCCTATATAGGGAACACTCTCAGGGCTGCCGGGTCGCAGTCCCGACCATTGTCTGATGATGCTGGAACTAGTTAGGCCAGAAAGCTGGTCACGCGCAAAATTCCACAAGGTTTGCCGTGCTAGCGGCGTAACAGACTTGTCAAATTGCACGTTCTCACTGGTGCTGCCAGCCAGAATGAGACCATCCTGTCTTTGTACCAGGTAGTGATTATCTTGCATCAACATGGAATCAAGCATGCCTGGAGACCCCTGCAGCAACAGCATTTGGCCACGTACCGGATAAATTTGCAGATGAATATCAATTTGTTCAAGTAATTTTCCGGTCCATGCTCCAGCTGTCACTATAGCCTTGTCTGAAGCGATAAATCCCTGATTGCTTTCCACGCCGAGTAGTTGTTCATTTTTGCGTTTAAAGCCCGTAATTTCAGTTTGTTCAATGAGTTGGATATCAAGCTGTCGACAGCGTTCAGCCAGGGCAGATAGCAGGCGAGGATTCCGAACCTGTGCCACCTCAGGGCACCAGAGGTTTTTTTTGGTTGTAGCTTTGCCGCCAGAGACTTGCCAGTTCAGGCCCCAATTTTGTCCCCAGTGGCTGACATCATCTCGAAAAACTTCATTTTCTCCCTCAATAATGCGTAACCCGGACAAGGCCCACTGCGGATCAATATTGGTGAAAGAAGCCAACTCCGAAGAAAGAGCACGATGAAGTGACATACTATAAAATGACAGTCGAAGAAGTTCCGGGGGATAATGCCAAGGATAAAGAGGACTGAGAATGCCACCGCCAGCCCAGGATGCCTCCCTGCCAGTTTGTCCCTGATCCACAATGGTTATGGCAAAACCTTCCTCAGCAAGCCGAACGGCGGCAAGCATGCCAATGACTCCAGCCCCGATCAGGACGATGCTTTCTCGTTTTTTCAGCACCAAAAAGGCTCCATGGTGAGTTAAAAATCTATCCGATAAAATATGTTTGCACCATTCTGGGTGCCATTTTCAGTTTGTAACTCTATATGCTTACTTACACGATAACGCAACCTGGCAACTGTTCCGTTTCCCATCACCGATTGTCCTACGCTCAAATATAAATCTGGCGTCAAATAATGGCCCAAGGTAACCATGGCTCCAGACAAACCTTGTTGTCCATTAGAGGTTACGCCAACATCAATACCAGTATTACTCAGACTATTTCCGAAAAGCGCCGCACGACTGGCAGAAAAGAGAGTGCCTGCCGCAGCCGAAAGTAATTCATCCTGATTACCCAGACCACTTGAAGGCGTGCCGAGAAGTAGATAAGACAAAATATCGGCCTGAGACATGGATGGATTGGAATAGAGATTCACTTGTGGTACCTGCAAAGTCCCCGTTACCTGAACACCAGCTTTTACCGGCGTATTATCCACGGCAAAGCTGTCAGAGTTTTTGATGGTGCGTACTACGAGTACATCGAGATTAGCCTGACTGGCGGCCCCATGAAAGTTGATTGAGCCTCTTTCAAAATCAAGGCTATGGCCATAAATATCATAATGACCATTGACCATACGCAATATTCCTTTTACAGCAGGACTATGTCCATCCTGCATCCTGACATCCAGGGCCCCAACCAAATCGGCACGTAAGCCACTAATGAAGACTTTGGCATCGTTACCCAGAGTGACCTGCAAATTCACACTTAGAGCAGGACCTGCATTATTTTTCTTGATATTTTTAACAAAAACAACATCACTGGACGGTTTTGGTCCGTTAAAATCTGTGCCGAGAATACGCAGGCGATTCGTATGAATGGCACCCCCAATATTTATTTTTTGTAAGGTGCCATCAATATGAAGATCGGGACTGACGGCCGCCTGTACTTGAGGAAGATTCAAAGCCGTAAATGCATGGCCAGCTATGTGTAGGGCAAAATGTGTTTCGGGTCGCAGGTAGATGGTACCGTTTCCGGAAATACGACCTGTTCCCGAAGTTGCGTGCATGTCACTGATTTGCAACTCTTGACCATTGCCTAGCAGTTTGGCCCCGACATCTTGTAAATCGAGCCCGGCTTGAGGAACATACAAACCAAGACCTTGTAACTCAGCAGTGCCGTGCCATTTGGGATCTGCCCAGGTTCCGGTGATATCTCCTTCTATATTACCACCACCTTGGGCTCGCATTTTCAGGGCTCCGATAGGCAAAGCCGCAAAAAGAGGAGCCCCCAGTTTTGCCTGAACAGTCGCTTGAATTGCTGCTTGCTCATTCCATCGCCAGGGCAGGGCGAGGGTAACTGGACTATGCAGGTGTATTTGCGCAGAGCCCCAATTTTTTGGCAATTCCAGATATGACGTTAAGTTTAGATTTTTGGGTTGCCAACGCACCTGGCCGCTGAACTTCTGCAAATCAATGGATTGAGATACGTTATCAGATAACCAATGCAACTGGGTTTTCTCAAAATTCCAATTACCATCAGCATGACAAATACCATCACATTGTGCCTGTAAATGGGTATTTAAATATCCATCAAGAGATATATCATTATTTTTTTGTTTAAAATCAAGAGGAAGAGATAAAATATTCAAATTTAAACTGGCCAGGTTTTGCGCCGGGTTATAAAACCCTTGAGCGCCGATCTTTGATCCATGAGAATCATTGAATACGAGTGGAGTGATTCGAATGACACCGGAATTCCAGGATAATGTCGAAGGATGCTCCAGTTGCCAAAATCCGAGGCGCTTGCTTTGAAAATGGCTTTGATTTAATAAGAGATTCCAAGTTGAATGAGAATGTTGGACTAAACTATGCAGAGTAAATTGATTACCCGTTGATTGTGCTTCAACATCCATTCCAAAGTGCCCCAGAGTACCATGAGCTTGTGATTGTAGGTTGATCAGATACTGTTTGTATTCTGCGCCTTCGATATGCAGATTGGCTAGCAGCTTATTGTTAGTAAGAAGAGAGGCCTGGGCATCAAGTTTTCGGATTGCAATGCCTGCATAGAGCACTTTATGGGCATGTGCTTTTATACTACCCACCCAGTTCTGATTGGCCTGCGCAATCCAGCCATGAGCACTTGTTGAACCACGGGCATCAGGAGTCAACATTTGCCAATTGTCAACATTCAAAGAAAATGACAAATGTTTCTGCAAGTTACCAGAAGCAGTGACGGTTAACCCTGACCCACGAATATTCGCCTCTTGCAAATCCCACTGATTTCCAGAGAATTTCAGATCAGCATTACCCACCAGATTGGTTTTATATATTTGACTAGGTAACACCTGCAATTGGATACGCCCATTGATGTTTTTTGCTGCTTGCGCAGCATTTATGATCATATTACAGGACAACTGGCCGGGAACAGTAGAAAAAAAACGTTGATTTTGTAAACCTCTAAGCCGCAATTCACCCTGTACATTCATCAACGGTTGCCAATCTATTTTTAACTTTGCAGGTAGCAGTTTGGCACCGAGCATATTTCCCGTATAATCATATTGTAGGCCGGTACTGCTTCCTTCAATATTCCCTTGAATGCCACCAAAACCTGGCGATCCATTCATCGCAAATGCACCAATATAATGATTAAAATTCCCATGCAGGTGCAATTTAAATGATAAAGGACCGGCCGGTACAGACTTCGGGATATCTTTAACAACGATGTTGTTCAGTTTTCCATATATGGTGAAGTCACCAGCGCTATTCTCTGGAAGGTCTATTTTCCAGAATCCGGTGGTGGTTGTACTGAGAGATGGATTTTTTAACTCCATAGAATTCAATAAAATTTGGTGCGGAGCTATCCGAATCAGGCTGCTGATGCTACTCAGTGAATTTTTCTGATTAAATAGTAGCTTAATTGGCCCACCAAATGTATTGTCGCTTAAACCATGCCACGCCGCACTCCAACGGAGGCTAGTATGCGCAGGAGAGGACTCAATCCAGTCCCCCGTGGTGGTGAGACTTCGTTTTTCCATTTGGACTTGCGCAGAAAATTTCAACTGGCCAGTGGAAAGATCTGATAAAAGTTCGTTAATATGGATATTCCCATGATTCCATGAGATATTTTTAAGAGTGCCACTCCTTAATCTAAACGCATTTTTCTGTCCTTGCCACACCTGTAATTTTTCAATAGTAGTTGGCCCAACATGTATTGAGATGAATCGTGACCACAGCGGTACAGCTGGCCAAGCAAGATTCAGGTTATTTGGTTTTGAGGAGGATTTTGGTAAATATAGTTGACCATTAATAATTTTAAGGTCTACAACGTCAAGCTCTCCCCATAATAAATGACTAGGATGCAATACCCATTGCAAGTTCTGAGCAGTAAAGCGGGAAGATCTACTGGACCAGTTCAACTCTGATATTTTTAAACCATCCATTAAAGTTCCACTGATTTTTTTTGCACTTAAATGCGGAACTTGGGCCAATGCCCAGCGTGCACCGTTGTTGGTATTCAATAACCAAAATAGTCCAGAAAAAATAATCCCTAAAGTACAGATAAAAATCAAAATAGCCAGGTTTCTGAAGCGCATCACAGGCTAAATCCCACTGAAAAAGCAATTCGTACAGCCGGAGCCTTAGGATTCACTAAAGGATGTGCCAAATCAAAACGAATAGGCCCGACTGGAGAATACCAGCGGAACCCAATTCCTACATCCTGAAGTACGTGCACATTCGAGAAGCTGTTAAAAGCATTACCCGCATCATAAAAAGCAACAACTGCCCAATTTTTACTGACAAAGCGTTGAATATTGAAGCCAGCGACAGCCAGTAATCTGCCACCTTCCACTGCTCCATCGCTATCTACCGGACCCTGTGACTGAAAGGCGTAACCAGGAAGACTGTTTTGTCCACCTGCAAAAAAACGCAAGTTGGGCGGTAAATCACTAATGGGGCCATTCAACCACATCGCACCCACTTTGGCTCTTGTACCTATGACCCATTGCCGATTAATTCGTACATTCCAGCTGCCACGGGCACTGAATCTTACAAAATTAGCGGTGCTCCCCCATACTTTACTGGCGCCCTCGGCGCGAGCCGTCAGCGAGTAACCGGATATAGGCCGTAATATATTGCGGAAATCCTGGATCGTATATTGTAGGGAAGGGTAAATATAAAAACTGTTATTCACTTCATCTGCGACCGTATAATTAGCTTGCTCAAAATTAACCAGAGCTTCCAGGGAGGTGGTTTTATTGCGGCTATTATCATCGCGCAATGACCACTGTCGCCCAACACTTGCCAGCATCTCATTACTATCGTAAGCAGTGAGCGTTTGATTCTGATAACTGGCTTGTGCCATATATTCGGATCCTATATTTTTTCCGATAGGCCACTTATAAAGTATGCTGACGTTTCGGTTAAGCTGCGCCGCCAAAATAGAGACACGCACATGCTGAGCTTCATCAAAAGCATTGTAATTATCATAAATCAATGCTGCATTAGGGCCAATATCTGTACTATAACCAGCACCAACCTTAATATGTTGTGCTGGCATACTTTTCAAATTAATGCTGACAGGAACGAGATCATTTTTTTCTGCGTTCAAGTCACCCTGAACTGAGATATCTGAAAAACGATCCGCGTTACGCAAATTACTTTGAGTAACCGCCAAGGCTGCCGGTGCGTACCAGTCCCCTTCTTTGAAAGAAACATAACGCTCAACAAACCATCGAGGATAATGCTCTGCACCATGGACAGTGATAGAACCAAAACGAAAACGAGGTCCGGTATTTAACCATAAATAAATATCCGACCAAAATTCTTTTTTATCGATTAATATTTCATGGCGAGTATATTCTGCCTTGGCGTAGCCTTGTCTATTTAACGCTTCCAGTGCTTTACCTTTCCACTCCTCATAATCGACTTGATTAAGCACAGCCCCATCTTTTATTGGAAAAGCTTTGTAAAGATGGATTATGGATGGGATATTACTGCCTGTTCCGGATTTTTGGAGGTCAATTTTACGAACAATAATTGGCTTACCCAGTGAAATTGAGAATTGCAACAGATAATTTTTTGGACTGATAATTTTTTTACTGATTTTCCATGTTGCGTCGTAGTATCCATAGGCCTGTAATGCATCTTTGAGCCGAAGGTTGGCAGACATTTCTGTTTCTTCAAGACGGTCCGCCTTGTCGTCAATGGTCACGGTGGGTAAGGCTTTGTTCAGCTTTTCTGCCATGGAAGTAGGAACATCCTCAAAGCCAAAATGAACCACGTCCGCCAGAGCCGGGAACGAAAAAAATCCCAGCAACAAGACAATTGCCCCCCTGGATCTTGACGAGGCACGATTTTTAGCTTTTGAATAACGCTTTGTTCTTGAATTTGTTTTTTTCAGAAGCCCCCCTGCATCTCCATGTGCTGAACTTACCTTGTCGATCTTAATGATTCTAACATGATTTTCGGCAAATGCAGGGGAGCGCGAACAAGCTTTGAAGGAAACTATTTCTCTCTATCGAAAGGAGAGGTATTTTGGTGGATTTCCCGATACTGGGTGACCACAATGTCCTGATTGGTGCTTTTGCGCATTTTCCGTCTTTGCCACCAGAGGAAAATCATGCCGCTTGCACCTAAGATCGCCACCGCAATAAATGCGAAAATGGCGAAAAAAAACAAACCAATCAATAAGACCATACCGACCATGGCGGTCAGCAAACGCACCCACCAAGGTGCCCGATTGCCGGAAAAAGAGTAGTGTGTCATCGCGCTCCCTCTGAAATTACTGTGTTACTTTGTGTGACCATGATCCCCGTTTGAAGTTCATTTCATTATTTAACATAATAAACATTATGCGAACCAAACTATCAGACATACACCAGCCATACACGTCTTCCATCCAGATAGACAAAAGCCTTTTGTCCAAATTGACGAGCAAGCTTGACTGCCGCTGACTCATTCATAGTAAACACCATCAGACTTTCCTCCCACCACGCATCAACACCGCAACAGGATCGTAAAAATCGATAGCCGTTTGCATCCAACAACCTGACCAAACGACGTTGTCTTATTCTGTTTTGCCATGGACTCAATGGCTCTGACTGGGGATTCCAGGCCGTAATAATTGCGGCACGCACTCCATAAGCCGGGCCACCGATATGGAGGTTAAGCTGACCGGGAATCAGATAATGACTGTTTCGGTAGACCGAATCCAAAGCATCTGCGGCGAGTTTATGAGTCTCTTGAAGGCGATAATTGGCTTTTCCCCAGAATGATGTCCCGCACGACTTGGTCCACCCGGGCTCTGGCCTCAGCGTCCGTGCCCTGGAAATGATCGACCATAATCGCAAAGACATAAGCTTCCCCTGACTTATTGCGGAGTAATCCGGCGAGCGTGACTGCATTGCGTAAAGTTCCTGTCTTGGCTCTTATGGTGCCTTTTGGCAGATCAAGAAAACGATGCCTTAAGGTGCCATCTACTGCCGCAACGGGCAAAGAATCACGCCAGATCTTGCCCCAGGATTGCTGATAAGAATACGCCAATGCTGACACTAACTCTTTGGCACTAAGGCGATCTAGCCGCGATAAACCGGAACCATCCACGAGTTGAGAAGACCCATTGTTCAGTATGCCTGATTGTAGTAACCAGTTATGTAATCCCTGCATGGCAGAGGCACGACTGCCATCACCTCCTCGACGCAAATCCGCATCTCTCAGTAAAACCTCTACATGCGTATTTTCACTGACTTTGTTGGCTACTGTTATCTCTTCTGCAAGGGATGGTGACACTCTTTCGGCAAGAACCGTAGTGCTTGGATATCTGCTACGCCAAGCACCTGGAGACCTTGGGCGACGATCAACGCTGATTGTCGGTCCAACCACTATCCCCTCCTCTTCTGCAGCTTGCCGCAGGGCTAAAGCTGCAAAATAAGGTGGATCGGGTTGAGCCAACAATGCAGAAAAATTTCCAGTGTTGGCACGTACGCTACCAATAAGCTGATATTGGTTTCCGGATTGAATGAGCTGGACAGGTCGTTCTTCTCCGTGTTGACCAACGGTTTGCACCTTGTTAATGATGACATTCAGTGGATCAGGCGTAATTTTTACGGTGGCGAGTCTACCCGCCCGGCGTGCGGGAAGCAGCTCAACACTGACCATGGCGTCGTTGAACATCAATGCGCTGACCGGTGCTCCAAACCAGAAACGCTGATCATCTGCTGTCCAACCTGGTATATGGTGATCTTCTGGAAACTTTCCAGCATCCACGACCATACCGTCGGGAGCATAACGAACGCCCCGTGCGTAGAGACTTTTGGCGATGCTCCGCATCGGCAGCATAGGATCACCGCGCTCGGTTTTTTTGACAAACGGAAAATGACGACTGGAAATGTCAGGATCTCCATCACCCAGCACAATCAGTGGTCCAATTACTGTGCCGGTCGATTCAACTGTTCCTAAAACCAGAGTATGTTGTCTGGCCTCCGCCCCTAATACCTGCAAAATATAGGCTGTGGTCAACAACTTGGCCGTCGATGCAGGCAATTGACTATGCGTAGCTTCCTGATTCAGCAAAAGGTGGGCATCATGAATGCTGCGCAGTGCAATACTCCAATGCTCGCCATTGGCGCTGGACTCATTATTTCCATTAGTTTCCGCCTGACTGACTCCGCACAGTCCCAGCATCCCCAAAAATAAACCCAAACTAATCATGTCTAACAACCAGTCTGATGTTTTTTCCTTCAACCCATTAAGCAACATGTCTAACGCTTCTTTTTGATTATTTTATATTGGGGATTTCTTGTCCTGATAGAGCTTGTCCGGCATCCCTATTGCCAGTAAAAGGCTGGGGATCGCGGCCACAAATGCCAAAAGAAAAAATTCGACGAATCCAACTTTTGCTGCAAGAAAACCACTAAAACCTCCTACTACGGTGGCCGCCACAGACATCAAAGCCGAACCGATGGCAAAATGGGTGGCTTGATAATTTTCCTGACAGCGTTGCATTAAAAAAACCATAAGTACAGCCGTACCCAATCCGGCTGAACCTTGTTCAAAGGCAATGGTGACGCCCACCCACCAGATAGATGGATCTGCCCAGGCCAGCCAGGCATAGGCTGGTATGGCCAGAGACTGAATTAAGGTAAGCGGAAAAAGGGCCCTTTTTAAACCCCAACGCGAAATAATGAGACCACCCAGTAATGCCCCTCCAATACCAGTCACCGTACCGACACTGCCAGTGAGAATTCCGCGCGCAATTAATCCGTAACCCAGATGGTTCAGGAAAGGGGTAACCATGGCGAACATCATGGCATCCCCGGCTCTAAACAAGAGAATGAAGGCCAAAGCCCAAACAATGCCAGGCTGCGCCAAATAGGTTTGAAAAGCTTCACGTACTGCTGCCCAACGATGACCTTGATGTTGCGTATTGGCGGGAGGCGGCTCTGGCAGTATCCATTTATGAAAAGCAGCCAGTCCCCACATCATGAATGCAGCAGTCAAAAAACAGACTGTCCATGATATCCATCCCGCTAAAATGACGAGTGCGCCATTTCCTACGAGCATCGCCACCCGATAAGCGGCCACCCTAAGCCCGGAAAAACCTGCCTGATCAGCCGTATCAAGGGTCTGAATATAATAACCATCGACGGACATATCATGTGTTGCTGACATAAAAGCCATCAGAATAAAAATTTTTGCGGCCAGATCCAGATTAAGATGCTGTGCGGGCCATATCAGCAAGGCGGCTACAGCCCCTAAAATCAACTCCATGACTACCAGCCAGCGTTTTTTATTCCCGAATAAATCAATGACCGGACTCCAGAATAGTTTCAGATTCCAGGGCAGTCCAAAAAATGAGAGCAAGCCAATAACCTGAAGACTGGCACCAGCATAAGTAAAAAACTGCACAGAAACCTGTTGCACCAAAGAATAGGGCAGTCCTTCGGCATAGTAAGTACTGGCAATCCAGGATAGTTTTTTAAATTTTATAGCCACAGCATTTTCCATATAAAAAACCCCCGCTGGGCGGGGGTTTTAACGGGCCTGAAAAATGTCAGGCTGATTTCGGCGGAGCAATAGGCTTTTGCGCCAGTACCCAGGCAGCCAACTCTTTAGCCTGAGCCGGTGTCACGCTTTGTGCTGGCATCGGCATTCCACCCCATACACCCGATACACCGTGTTCAATGGCATGACTCAGGGTGTCAACCGCCTTGGGATTACCCTTGTATTTATAGGCAACCCAAGCAAAAGCCGGCCCAACAACCTTGGCTTCCACCTGATGACAGGCAAAACAGCCCTTGGCTTCTGCCAAGGATTTTGCTTTAGCCATCTGATCCGTATTCATAGTAGCCGCTGATGCAGCCACTTTCACAAAGTGCCCGCTCCCTCCCTGCACATCAAAACTGGATGGCGAGGTGGTAGATCCAGTGCTGTCATCACTTTGGGTAGATCCAGAACCCTGGTCACTACTCATGGCCGAACTGGTAGCAGAGCTATCACTGGGCGCGGTGGTGGACTCTTCCTTCTTGGCACAGGCAGCAGCGAGAGTTACCACGCTGGCGAGTACCAGAAGACGCATGACTGGGTTGATATTACGTACGTTCATCATAAATACGCCTCCTCCATTTTCTGGTTATGGACTACCCTTGTAACAACTTAGTCTGTAGAGGCTCCGGAGCTGTCGCTGGCAGCCGTATCCGAAGAATCGGCACTGCTGGTGTCAGCCGCAGCACTGCTGTCGGGCGCAGCTGATTCCATAGGCGCAGCGGCAGCACTGGTGTCAGTGCTGGTCGTGCTTGCCGGAGCAGCAGATTCCGTCGTGGTGGTCGCACTACTATCCGCTGCAGCAGTGGTGTCTTCTTTCTTGGCGCAGGCAGATGCCAGAGCAATGGCGCCAGCAACCAGAACAATACGGGCAATAGGTTTGATCTTAGCGATATCCAACATTTCTTTCACTCTCCTAATAGTTAATACAGGATGACAGCTTCAGTTACACATCATTTATAGCGCAAATGACCGCACCATGTTAGCACTAATTTTTCCCATGCCAAATACCGGTACCGCCCGCTGGGCGGGTAGCGAGATCCAAGACTGGCTCGCCCGGATACTCAAAAACACTTGGTGATCGCGGTTTATTATGTATAATGATGTACTATTATATTTATATAGGAGCGACTCCAATGGAAGCAGATCCGAAAAAGCTATATGATGCATTGAAATCGCTGAAAATTCAGACAGTTCGTCAAGCTATTCGGCCGGAATGCTATCAGCGTGATATCAGTAAGGCTTTGTTCAGTTATGCTTTTGACGCTGTGCTTTATCTAGCGGCGATTACCGGCATATTGCTGATTCATCATTGGTGGGCTCAGTTGCTGCTCGGTCTGGTGGCGGGATCTGCGGTTGCCTTCATGTTTGTCTGGGCCCACGATGCCGCACATGGCGCCTTGTTCGAAAATCGGCACCTGGCCGAAGTCTTGGGCACGCTGTTCATGTTGCCTTCCTTCAACATGTATCGCCTATGGGCTTTTGGACATAATCGCGTGCATCATGGGTTTACCAGTCTGAGCCCCATTGACTGGATCTGGAAACCATTAACCCCCCAGGAATATCGCCAAAAAAGCATCTTTCAAAAATGGATATATCGTCTGGAGCGGAGCCCCTATACCTGTGCCTTGCATTATCTGCTGCGCGTATGGTGGCCCGGAATGGTGCGTTTCAAGGCAGACCAGAAAAACAGACGCGCTTTTACCTTAAGTAAAATCATTACTGCACTGTTTTTCCTGGCATTTTCGGCATTCTCCTGGTGGGCGGCAGGTCCGCTGGGTTTTATCGCAGCGGTGCTGCTCCCCTTTCTGGTTTTCAATTACTACATTGCCCTTTTTGTTTATCTGCATCACACGCATCCTGACATTCCTTTTTTTATGGAAAAAGAAGAATGGAGTCAGAGTATTGGGCAACTATATTGCAGTACGGTCGTGCGTTGTTCAAAAATCAGCGAGATGCTTATTCATAACATCCTGATTCATGCGCCGCATCATGTAGATCCGCGTATCCCCTATTATCATCTTGAAGCAGCTTATGAAGACCTGCGCTCGGCCTATGGTATCTACCTACATGAAATGCGTTTTAGTTTTAGATCCGTGCGCCGGATATTCAGCACCTGCAAACTCTATGATTATGACGCAAAGCAATGGATGAGCTTCCGTTCCGGACGCAGCTGGATTGAACAAAAAGCCACTGAGAGGAGTGTTTCGAGAGATGCCAGCGTTTACCCCGGAAAAACGGCTTATTGATTATTCGTCATCTGCATAGACGTTCTGCTTTGCATGCAAATTATCCGAAGCGGTGTTCAGAGCCTGAAGATGTAAAATCTTCAGGAGCCGCATGACGATCGGGTAAAGAAGAACAGCAGATACCGCCAGATAGACAATGCCCGAGTACAAAGCGAAGGCGCTTGCAAAAAGCTTGGCGACAGTCCCATGCAGACTGGACACCGGCCCCATGCCACTGAGAATCATGCTGGCATTGAGCAGGCTGTTGATCCAATTGATTTTCCCCAGAAAATGGTAACCCAGGATACCGACCCCCAAAGAGATGGTCATAAAACCCAAACCAATGGCGGTGTAGCGGAGCTGGTGCCAAATAAACTCCGTTCGACTGCGCAGACGGATGCTTTGCAGATGAAGTGGTTTATACCTATTGGGCATTGCCATAATACCGACGGTACCAGTCCACAAATTGCTGCAATCCTGCACGCAAGGGCGTGTCCGGAGCGAAAGCGACGGCCTCCTGAAGAGCAGAGACATCCGCGTAAGTAGCCACCACATCGCCATCCTGCATGGGCAGCCATTCGATTTCTGCTTTTTTATCCAGACACTCTTCCAGCGTTTGAATAAAGTCCGTCAGGGCTACTGGTGTATGATTACCGATATTGTGTATCTGAAAAGGCGCGGCACTTGATGCCGGATCCGCAGGCCAGTTTGCCTGTGGACCGGGGATTTTCGGAACAAGACGGGTGATCCCTTCTATAATATCGTCAATATACGTAAAATCCCGCTGCATTTTTCCATGATTGAATACCGGAATTTTTTCACCGGCAAGAATTTTGCGGGTGAAGCTGAAATACGCCATATCCGGCCTTCCCCAGGGACCATAAACGGTAAAAAAACGCAGACCCGTACAGGGAATGCCATACAGGTGCGCATAACTGTGAGCCATCAACTCCCCTGCCCGCTTGGTGGCCGCATAGAGGCTGACTGGATGATCCACCGGATCGTGAACACTGTAAGGGAGTTGACTATTGGCTCCATATACAGAGCTGGAAGACGCAAAAAGCAGATGCCCGACTTTTTGTGCCCGACATCCCTCAAGGATGTGCAAGAAACCGGTCACATTACTGTCCACATAACTGTGTGGAGCCTGCAATGAATAACGCACACCAGCCTGAGCGGCCAGATGGATTACCACATCAAAATGCGATCCCGCAAAAAGTGTTTCCATAGCGGAGCGATCTGCCAGATCGATTTTTTTAAACTGAAAAGCTGGATGACCTTCCAGTTGCGCGAGACGATCTTTTTTGAGGTTAGGATCATAATAGTCGTTAAGATTATCAATCCCCTGCACAATCCATCCATCGGCCAGCAAACGCCGCGCCAGGTGAAACCCAATGAATCCGGCAACGCCGGTGATAAGTACCCGCGTTTCCATCATTGGTCCCGTTCAGCCAGCCAGTCGATGTATCGTTCCACTCCCTGTTCTACAGAGAGAAAGGTTTTGCTATAACCGGCAGCGCGTAATTGGCGAATATCTGCCTGTGTGAAACTTTGATATTTACCATGCAGTGCTTCTGGCATGCTGATATAGCGAATGGTTTGAGATTTTTGCAGGCCGGGTAAATCGTGAGTTTCCTCACCGGCCATGCGCCGCATACTGTTGACTACGGTGACAGCCACATCATTGAAGCTTTGAGCCTGCCCTGTACCCACGTTATAAATACCGCTGCGTGGATGATCCAGAAAGTGCATATTGACGGACACCACGTCATCTACGTGAATAAAATCTCGCCGTTGCTCACCATCCGCATAACCGGCACTACCTGCGAACAGGTGCACGTGCCCATCCAGCCGATATTGCCTGTAAAAATGCATAGCCACAGAAGCCATACGGCCCTTATGAAACTCCCGGGGACCATAGACATTGAAGTAGCGAAATCCATGTACCGGGGCTTTCAACTCATTCCACATACGCCGTAAATACTGGTCAAACTGAAACTTGCTGAAACCATAAATATTCAGGGGGGATTCGGCCTGGCGTTCTTCCGTAAAACTCCCGGTCATACCGTAAACAGAAGCACTGGATGCATACAGAAAAGGAATATTGTGCCGTTGACACCAATGCAATAATGCTTTGCTGAAAGCATAATTGTTTTCCATGACATAACGACCATCCGTGGCCATGGTATCGGAACAGGCGCCTTCATGGAAAACGGCTTCAACGCCTTGCAGCTGATCATTCTGAATCAACTCCAGAAGACGCTCAGCTTCCATGTAGTCGGCAATTTCCAGATCGGTGAGGTTAAGAAACTTGTCAGCGCGAGTCAGGTGGTCGACCACGAGAATGTCTGAAATACCCTGTTGATTCAGTGAATGAACAATATTGGCGCCGATGAATCCAGCTCCACCCGTGACAATATACATGCGCGATTCTCCTTTTCCGGTTATGATAACAGAAAGTGGGCAGCTGCCGAACATAAGCCCATATCCCTTTCGGGGAGTGAAAATACTCAGTCGACCCTACCTATGAAAACCACGCAAGCGCCATGACCAGAATCTGGCGTGTTTGCTGAGGAGACCTATGCACGATCAGGGACTGCTAATCATCATCTTGCTACTCGCTACAGGCGTGATCCTGGTGGGGGTGCTGCGCTTTTTGCAGTTGCCCGCAGTATTTGCTTATCTGCTGACCGGAGTCATTCTCGGGCCGCATGCCCTTGCTGTCGTGCCCGATCTGGCCAGCACCCGTCAACTGGCAGCATTTGGTGTGGTGTTTCTGATGTTCAGCATTGGGCTGGAATTCAGTCTTTCACAATTCATGAGCATGCGACGACTGATTTTTGGTATGGGCGCTGCCCAGGTTTTGCTTACCAGTGTTATTTTTGTGGGTATTGCTCTGATTATTCCGCTTTCCTGGAAAACCGGCGTGATTCTCGGGGGCATTCTGGCCATGTCATCTACGGCCATGGTAATCCGTGCCCTGGCCGAGAAAATGGAAATGCAGTCCCGTCATGGCCGCATAGCGGTCAGTGTGTTGCTGTTTCAGGATTTGGCCGTGGTTCCCCTGCTGATTCTGATTCCGGCACTGGCAGGGTCCGCCAAAGAGCTTCCTCATGATCTTGCCATGGCTGGTCTTAAAGCGGTGGTGGTGTTATTGGTGTTGCTGGTCATTGGCCGGCCGATAATGCGGCCCTGGTTCCAGTTGATTGCCAACCGCAAATCTACTGAGTTGTTCATGCTCAATGTGTTACTGGTGACCCTGGCACTGGCGTGGATTACGGAACAAGCCGGGCTTTCTTTGGCTTTGGGCGCATTTGTAGCGGGCATGCTGATTTCCGAAACCGCCTATCGCTATCAGGTGGAAGCTGATATTGCGCCCTTTCGCGATATTCTCCTGGGGCTGTTTTTTGTCACCATCGGGATGTTGGTGGATTTGCCCGCCTGGTGGGCGAATATTGCCTGGGTGCTCATCGTTTTATTGCTGATTGTGTTTCTAAAAGGCTTTCTGGTGTGGGGGCTGAGCCGGTTATTCGGTTATGAACCCGGAGTGGCATTACGCTCTGCCATTGTCCTTGCACAAGCGGGAGAATTTGGTTTTGTATTGCTGGCACTGGCCAATCAATACCAATTGTTACCCGCGCATGTGTTGCAGCCGGTGTTGGGCGGTATGTTGTTATCCATGATCTTGGCACCCATTCTGGTAGAACGTAATGGCTGGATTGCGCGCAAATTGGTGGGAAGTTACCGCAATCATCGCGATCAGCAACTCACTGAAATACGCGCCGCTGATCTCAAGGCCCACGTGGTGCTTTGTGGATATGGCCGGGTTGGTCAAAGTGTAGGCCGGGTACTTGAAGAAGAAGCTATTCCTTTTATTGCCCTGGATCTGGATCCGGTGCGGGTCCGTCAAGCGCAGTCTGCAGGAGAGTCCATATTTTATGGGGATGCCAGTCGACGTGACGTTTTGCAGGCGGCGGGGATTTTCTCGGCGCGGGCGGTGGTGATCACCTATGCCAATGTGGCGTCGAGTCAGCGGGTTCTTTCCATAATCAAAGAGCTAAGACCAGAATTACCGGTGGTGGTCCGTGCTCATGACGACAGCCAACTGGAAAAATTGGAAGCCGCCGGAGCCGATGAAGTAGTGCCGGAGGTAAACGAAGGAGCATTGATGCTCGCTTCTCAGACCTTATTACTCATCGGTTTCCCTATCAGCACCGTATTACGTCGGGTCCGACGTTTTCGTCAGGAGCGCTACCAGTTCTTCCGGGGTGCGTTCTGGGGCGGTTCTGAACCCGGCGAAGATCAGGCTTCGGCGCGACTGGCTTCTATCCCTTTGGGTGAAACCGCTTTTGGCTTGCGCCTTAGCCTTCGCGAGCTGAATTTGACCAGTTTTGGCGTGTCTGTGGTGGCCGTGCGGCGGCACGGTATTCGCGGGCGTGATCCAGCTCCGGATACCGTATTGAAATCTGGAGATGTACTGGTTTTATTTGGTAGCCCCGCAGCACTGACCAAAGCCGAACTATATGTTCTTGAGGGTAACACTGCACAGGAAACTGCAGTCAGCGCATAAGTTTTCAAGCTGGCCAGTAGCCGAATAGTCCAAGAACGCTTTTCTCTATGCTATGTTAAAGTATTATCTGAATATGCGGACCACACAAAAAATTTGAGAGTGATTTATGAATAATGCCATTGATTCCAGTCTGACCGAAAACCGCCTTTTCGCAGTACCCGCAGATTTTGCTGCCCAGGCAAACCTGACCGCAAATGAGTTTGCAGAACTCCAGCAAAAAGCAGCACACGATCCTCAACAATTTTGGGCTGATCTGGCGCACCAGCATCTGGACTGGGACACGGAGTTCAAAACGGTACTGGACTCAAGTGACGCGCCGTTTTATCGCTGGTTCAGCGACGGCAAGCTCAATGTGACCCATAACTGCCTGGATCGTCATCTGCATGACGCACAGCGCCATAAGGCTGCTCTGATTTGGGAAGGCGAAGCCGGAGAAGTCCGCACCCTCACCTACGCGCAATTGCACCGGGAAGTCAGCATTTTTGCCAATGCGCTCATCCATCAGGGTGTCAAAAAAGGCGATCGGGTCGCCATTTACATGCCCATGGTCTCGGAGGCCGTTGTGGCCATGCTAGCCTGCGCCCGTCTTGGTGCCATTCATACGGTAGTATTTGGCGGTTTTTCTGCCGAGGCGCTTAAAGATCGCCTTGAAGATACGTCTGCTGTGATGCTCATTACTGCGGACGGAGCTTGGCGTGGCGGCAAAAAAGTGCCTCTCAAGCAGCACGCCGATCAGGCATTACTGCGTGAACACGAACATTCCGTGAAACGGGTCATTGTCCTGCGCCGAACCGGTGCGGATATCGACATGCAGGAAGGGCGCGACATCTGGTGGGAGGAAGCTGTTTCCGGACAAAGCGCCGTCTGCCCCGCCCCGCCCATGGCTGCAGAAGACCCGCTATTTATTCTCTATACCTCCGGCAGTACCGGCAAACCCAAGGGCGTGTTTCACAGCAGCGCCGGTTATTTGCTCTGGACTATGCTGACCACCCGCTGGGCTTTTGATCTGAAGCCTGAAGATGTGTACTGGTGCACGGCAGATGTCGGCTGGATTACCGGACACAGTTATGTGGTGTATGGCCCTCTCGCTAATGGTGCAACCATTTTCATGTACGAAGGCGCGCCCATGTATCCCCAGCCCGACCGTTTCTGGGAAATGATAGCCCGCCATGGAATCAGCGTCCTTTACACGGCGCCTACGGCTGTCCGGGCTTTCATGAAAATGGGCGATGAATGGCCGGCCAGACATGATTTGTCGAGCTTGCGCCTGCTGGGTACCGTCGGCGAACCGATGAACCCTGAAGCGTGGATGTGGTACTTCCAGCAAATTGGGGGGGGACGCTGCCCCATTGTGGATACCTGGTGGCAAACCGAAACCGGTGGCCACATGATCGCGCCACTTCCTGGCGTCACCGCCAGCAAACCCGGCTCCTGCGCCCTCCCCTTACCCGGTATCAGTGCCCGGATTGTGGATGACCAGGGAGATCCTGTTGGCGCTCCCGACGCTGGGGGTTATCTGGTGATTGAGCAGCCCTGGCCGGGCATGTTGCGTGGGGTCTGGGGGAATCCGGAGCGTTACATTGAAAGTTATTGGGCCAAATTCAATAACCGCTACTATGTAGCCGGTGACAGCGCCCGTAGGGATCAGGACGGTTATTATTGGGTCATGGGCCGCATTGACGATGTGCTCAATGTTTCTGGACATCGCCTGGGCACGGCCGAAATAGAATCGGCCCTGGTCGCCCATCCGGCGGTAGCAGAAGCTGCTGTGGTAGGGATTCCCCATGAAATCAAGGGAGAAGCTGTTTGTGCTTTTGTTATACTGAAGCATCAACATCAAGGGGATGATCGGGATGAACTCGGTGCAGCATTACGGGTGCAGGTCACTGAACTGATTGGCGCCATAGCCCGGCCGGATGATATTCGTTTTACAGACGCCCTGCCCAAGACCCGCTCGGGCAAAATCATGCGCCGCTTGTTACGCTCTATCGCCCGGGGCGAGGATGTAACGCAGGACATCAGCACCCTGGAAGATGCCGGTACCCTGCAGCAACTGGGTGCTCAGGACAAACGCTGAGTTCTGCGTAAGCCTGAACACGTCGGATGGCTTGGAAGCTTTTTGCTCCAACGTCCCTTGCCTGTTGTTCTAAGGCTCATCCTGCTGTCAGGAGAGAACTCGCCCTTTGGGCTCAAACAGCTCTCCTGACGGGCGCAGGATTTCACCAAGAACAACAACGGCGCGGGCCAAAGTCGCGGCAAAGCTTCCAAGCCATCCGCCGTATTCAGAATAAATCAGTGCAGACGACGCGGGGTGAAGGTAAAATTGTCACCTTCAAGCATCACTTCAATGATTTCACCCGGACTGAAATCCCCGCGCAGTAAACGCTGGGCAAGCGGGTTTTCAATTTCCCGCTGAATGACCCGTTTCAGGGGACGTGCTCCATAAACCGGGTCATATCCCACTTCAGCAAGACGGTCCAATGCCCCCTCACTTAACAACAAATCCATATCCCGCTCTTTCAGGCGCGCCCGCAATCCGCCCATCTGGAGACTGGTGATTTCCCGCAGTTGCACGGCTGTCAGCGGATGGAAAATGACCATCTCATCAATACGATTCAGGAATTCCGGACGGAAATGATCCTGAACCACGTCCATGACGGCGACGCGCATAGCGTCATAATTGCCGCTACGGCTGAACTCCTGAATCCGGTCCGAACCGAGATTGGAAGTCATGACAATGACCGTATTCCGAAAATCTACTGTGCGACCCTGCCCATCCGTCAAGCGACCATCATCGAGCACCTGCAAAAGGACGTTGAACACATCGGCATGGGCTTTTTCCACTTCATCCAGCAGAACAACAGAGTAGGGTTTACGCCGCACCGCTTCGGTCAAATAGCCGCCTTCTTCATAGCCGACATATCCGGGCGGGGCACCAATCAAGCGCGCTACCGAGTGCTTCTCCATAAATTCACTCATATCAATGCGGACCAGTAGGTCTTCACTGTCGAACAGGAATTCTGCCAATGCCTTGGTCAATTCGGTTTTACCCACCCCAGTAGGCCCAAGAAATAAAAATGAGCCATTGGGTCGACGTGGATCAGAAAGTCCTGCACGAGAACGGCGAATGGCATTGGCAACTGCAGCCACTGCCTCGCTTTGTCCCACTACCCGCGCCTGCAGGCGTTCTTCCATTTTCAACAACTTTTCTTTTTCGCCTTCAAGCATTTTCGAAACGGGAATACCTGTCCAGCGGGCCACGACCTCGGCGATTTCTTCTTCACCGACTTCAGTGCGCAGCAGAGTCAGTTTTGTCTGCTTTGTGCCTTCGCCTTGAGTTTCAGCCGTTTTGATCTGGGCTTCGAGGGCAGGAATGACGCTGTATTGTAATTCTGCCATGCGTTCCAGATCATTGGCGCGACGCGCTGTATCCAGATCCACGCGTTTGCGGTCCAGTTCTTTCTGAATTTGCGAAGTGCCTTCAATGGTCAGTTTTTCACCTTTCCAGACTTCTTCCAGATCCTGATATTTTTTATCCAGATCTTTGATTTGCGACTGTAAAACATCCAGTCGCTTCAGACTTGCTTCATCTTTTTCTTTTTCCAGCGCGACCCGCTCAATATTCAACTGGATGATTCGGCGTTCCAGTTCATCCAGTTCCTGAGGTTTGGAATCAATTTCCATTTTGATACGCGATGCTGCTTCATCCATCAGATCAATAGCTTTATCGGGAAGGTTTCGATCTGGAATATAGCGGTGCGATAACTGGGCAGCCGCCACCAACGCCGGATCGGTAATGCGTACCCCATGATGGGCCTCATAACGCTCCTTGAGGCCCCGCAAAATGGCAATACTGTCTTCGACACTGGGCTCATCCACCAGCACCCGCTGGAAGCGGCGTTCCAGCGCCGCATCTTTTTCGATGTATTTGCGATATTCATCCAGGGTAGTGGCGCCAATACAGTGCAGTTCACCCCGCGCCAACGCCGGTTTGAGCATATTGCCCGCATCCATGGAACCTTCCGCCTTACCAGCCCCTACCAGAGTATGAATTTCATCAATGAAAAGAATGATTTTCCCTTCACTTTTTTCAAGATCTGTTAAAAGGGCCTTCAGACGTTCTTCAAATTCACCCCGAAACTTGGCGCCGGCAATCAAGGCTCCCAGATCCAGGCCCAAAAGGCGCTTGTCGCGCAGGGATTCCGGTACTTCGCCATTGACCATACGCAAAGCCAGACCCTCAACAATGGCTGTTTTGCCGACGCCCGGCTCACCAATCAACACCGGATTATTCTTGCTGCGTCGCAACAATACCTGAATGGTGCGGCGGATTTCATCGTCGCGCCCAATGACCGGATCCAGCTTGCCCTGTCTAGCTCTTTCGGTGTAATCAGTGGTGTATTTTTCCAGCGCCTGACGTTGTTCTTCAGCATTGGCATCGTTGATTTTTTCGCCACCATGAAGATCATGGACGGCCTGTTCAAGATCCTTGCTGGTGGCTCCTGCAGCTTTGAGCAAGCGTCCGGCCTCGCCCTTGTCGTCCAGCAGGGCGAGCAGAAAATGCTCGGTAGAAATGAAGCTGTCTCCGCGTTTCTGACTGATTTTATCGGCCAGATTGAACATATTGTTCAAGTCACGACTCACCTGTACTTCGCCGGGCTGACCATGTACTTTGGGCATGCCTTCCAATGCGCGACTCAGCTGATTGCGCAGGGCATCCACCTGCACACCAGCTTTGGCAAGTACCGGACGGGCAATTCCCCCCTCCTGATCCAGAAAAGCGATCAAAAAATGAATGGGTTCAATTTGTTGATGATCCTGAGCGAGAGCAAGGCTTTGGGCATCCTGAAAGGCCTGTTGAAATTTGGTGGTCAATTTATCGGTGCGCATGGTAAATCTCCATGGAATAAACGTTGACCATCACATGGGATCAGCTGGTCTTTTTTTCAAGGGTAGGGGATCCCCGCAATCCTTTAATCAGAAAAACACTGGCCAGCAAGGCCACCAGACCGGCCCCGGCAAAAGTCAGCTGCCCACCCCATTGGGCCCAGGACCAGCCTGCGGCAAGGGCACCCAAGCCGCCGCCCAGTCCATAAACCATACTGGCATAAAGCGCCATGCCCCGGGCCCGCAAGGCTCCGGGAAAACGCTCAGATACCCAGTGTACAGCGGCCAGATGAAAAGCTGCATAACTGGCTGCATGCAGACTCTGGACAAGCACTATCCAGAGTAAGCCCGGCCACCAGGCAATTACTCCCCAGCGCAGCGCAGTCAGAAAAAAGGAGGCGGTAAAAACCAGTGGCACACCAAAGCGACGGATAAAACGATCTCCCCACCAGAAAAAGGCTACTTCGCAAAGCACGGCAAAACTCCAGAGCATGCCGACACTACTACTGCTAAGCCCATGCGCCTCGGCATAAATCGAATAAAATGCATAATATACGCCGTGACTGGCCTGTTCGAGCAGGCCCGCCAACAAAAAAAACCAGAGCCCGGCATCCTGCAAGACCGGACTCATACGCGGACGCAGCTGATGTGACGGATGGGTCGGGATTCCGTAGGGCAAATGACGGCTTACCCACCAGGCAAGCACTAAAAACACGAGGATACCGGGTAAAAATGCGCGCATTCCCCAGTTGCTGATGAACACCCCCATTCCCAGGGACAGGGCAATAAAGCCTAATGAACCCCACAAGCGGATGCGACCATAAGCGGCCGAGCGACGCTGCGCCCAGTCCATCGTGGCCGCATCCACCAATGGCAACGTTGCGGCCCAGAAAAAAGAAAATGCCAGGGTGATAAGCAGAATGACCAGGAAGTGACCGTCGCTGAATTCCAGTGCCAGAAACCCGGCAGCGGTGAGCAGAGTCCCCAGCATCACAATCCGGCGGCTCCCCCAGAAGTGGGATAACCACCCCCAGAGATTAGGCGCCAGAACTTTACTGAATTGCACGGCAGCAGTGAGGATGCCAATGGCCAGCGGCGTTTGGCCCTGCGCATGCAACCAGGGTCCCCAGTAGGGCATGAACGCACCCAAGGCGCAGAAATAAACAAAATAGAAGGCGGCCAGCCAGCCCCCTTCCCGTTCAATGCCCATTATTTATGCAGAAATAGGGGGAAGTGGAGACTGTACGTCTCCATTCTGGGCGCGCTGGCGCATCCAGTGATCCATCAAAGTCAAAGCCAGCATGGCTTCAACAATGGGTACCGCACGAATACCTACACAGGGGTCATGGCGACCGGTGGTTACCACTTCCTGTGGCAGACCATGAATATCAATACTTTGACGAGGAATACGAATACTGGAGGTAGGTTTGATGGCCACCGAAAGCGTCAGATTCTGACCGGAAGATATTCCGCCCAGCACTCCGCCGGCATGATTACTCAGAAAACCGTCCGGGGTCAGCGCATCGCCGTGCTGACTGCCGCGCTGCTCGACTACATCAAAACCATCCCCCATGGCCACGGCCTTCACCGCGTTAATGCTCATCATGGCCTTGGCAATATCAGCTTCCAGGCGATCAAAAACAGGTTCTCCCAGTCCTGTCGGCATACCTGTAACCCGGGCATCGACGCGGGCACCGATGGAATCACCTTCCTTGCGCAACGCATCCAGAAATTCTGCCATTTGTTCTGCAGCGCTGGCATCTGGACAAAAAAAGTCATTTTTGGAAATTTCAGCAGCATCAAACGACTGGGCCTTCACAGTTCCCATCTGCGCCATCCAGGCAAGGATTTCCATGCCCAGTCGATCTTTGAGAAATTTACGGGCGACGGCACCCGCAGCAACGCGCGTCGCGGTTTCGCGAGCCGATGAGCGCCCCCCGCCCCGATAATCCCGTAATCCGTATTTTTGCAAATACGTATAATCTGCATGACCCGGGCGAAACAGATCCTTGATTTTACTGTAATCTTGGGAGCGTTGGTCGGTATTGCGAATCAGCAGGCCGATGGGTGTTCCCGTGGTCACTCCTTCGAATACGCCCGAGAGAATTTCTACCTGATCTTTTTCCTGACGTTGAGTGGTATGGCGCGATTGCCCCGGACGGCGCCGATCCAGATCACCCTGGATATCTTCCGGTGCCAGGGGCATTCCCGGCGGGCAACCATCAATAATACAGCCAATGGCCGGTCCATGACTTTCGCCAAAGGTGCTCACCCGGAAACACTCCCCAAAACTGCTGCCAGCCATGAATTATTTTTCCATTTCGATCATGGCGTAAGCCGAATGGTTATGAATGGATTCAAAGTTTTCCGATGACACCGAAAACCAGCGCACTCGCGGATCTTCCTGCAGACGCAGAGCCACATCCCGAACCATATCTTCGACGAATTTGGGATGATCATAAGCATATTCCGTCACATGCTTTTCATCGGGACGCTTCAGTAAACCATACAATTCACACGAAGCTTCAGCCTCAATTAAATCAATAAGATCCCGAACCCAGATAGTCTCCTGGCTGCGGACATGCACCCAAACATGGGCACGCTGGTTGTGCGCCCCGTATTCTGAAATGCTTTTTGAACAGGGACAGAGGCTGGTTACCGGCACCATGACTCCCAAGGTTAATTGATAGCCTTTCGGGGTAATTTCGCCAATCAATTCCACCTCGTAATCCAGCATGCTTTTGACACCGGAAACGGGTGCCGCTTTTTGCACGAAAAATGGCAGACGCATTTCGAGTCGTGCCGAATCCGCTTCGAGGCGTGTGCACATTTGCTCAACAATGCCCCGAAAAGCTTCGACACTGATCGGCGCTTCCTGGTTATTGAGTATTTCCATGAAACGCGACATGTGGGTACCCTTGAGATGAGCAGGCAGACTGACATACATGTTACACAAGGCAACACTGGGTTGGACTGCTGCATCTCTGTCCGCAATCTGCAGAGGGTGCCTGACGGCACGAATACCTACCTGCTGAATGGGAATGGCACGGGGATCTACCCGACCCTGAACATCTTCAAGAATCTCTGTAGCGCAATTCCTCACGCGCACCTCACTTTGAATAGTGGACCAATTTAGTCAGATATTACGCGTGACCCGGCTTCCGGGCAAGAGAATCCAGCAAAGTACGACCTGCTGCTGTGATTCCAGAAGCATCCAGCCCCAGTTCAGCAAGCCACTGATTGGCATCTCCCTGCTCAATAAACTGGTCGGGAAGCCCGAGAATGCGCATGGGAACAATTTGCCCCTGGTTCAACAGGTATTCCGCCACAGCAGAACCCGCGCCACCGGCAATCACTCCCTCCTCTACGGTGAGCAAAGCCTGATGGGTCTGAGTCAACTCCTGGAGCAACTCTTGATCTAATGGTTTGACGAAGCGCATGTTAATAACTGTGGCATCTAACGCTTCTCCAGCCTGCAAAGCTGCTGCAGCCCGTGTACCAAATGCCAATATGGCCAGTTTGTTTCCGGAGCGGATTACCTCAGCCTTGCCTAGTGCTACGGTCCGCTCCAGATTTTTATCCAGTTCCAGCCCTACGCCAGTCCCACGCGGATAGCGAACCAACGCCGGACCGGGATAAGCAAACCCGGTATTGAGCATGTCGCGCAGTTCCTGCTCATCCTTGGGTGCCATGACCACCAGATTGGGAATGCAGCGTGCATAGGCCATATCAAAGGCACCCTGATGGGTAGCCCCATCGGCGCCCACCAAACCGGCCCGATCAATGGCAAACAATACGGGCAGATTCTGAATGGCGACATCATGCAACAATTGATCATAGGCGCGCTGCAAAAAGGTCGAATAAATGGCCACGACCGGATGGATGCCATCACAAGCCATGCCTGCAGCAAAAGTCACGGCATGCTGTTCGGCTATGCCTACATCATAGTAACGTTCCGGATAAAGCTGCTCAAAACGCACCAAGCCCGAACCTTCGCGCATGGCCGGAGTAATGGCGACCAGACTGGATTCTGCAGCCCCTTTGTCACAGAGCCAATCGCCAAAAACTTTGGTGTAGCTGGGCGGGCCACCCGCCTTTTTGGCCATTTGCCCGTCACTCTGATTGAAAGGGGTGACACCATGATAGCCGCAGGGATCCTCTTCGGCTGGTCCGTAGCCTTTGCCTTTTTTGGTCATCACATGCAAAAGACGTGGCCCTTCAATTTTTTTAAGATTTTCCAGGGTAGGAATGAGGGCGTCCAGATCATGACCGTCTATAGGTCCAAAATAATTGAAGCCCATTTCCTCAAAAAGAGTTCCCGGAGTAACCAACCCCTTGACACCTTCCTCAGCTTTTTTGGCCAGCTCGCGCAGCGGTGGCAACAGACTTAGTGCCTGCCCGGCACCATCACGCACGGTATTGTACAAACGCCCGGAAAGGATACGGGTGAGATACTGGGAAACCGCACCGACGTTGGGAGAAATGGACATTTCATTATCATTCAGGACCACCAGCAGGTTGGCGTCCAGTACGCCCCCATTATTGAGGGCTTCATAAGCCATTCCGGCGGTCATAGCACCATCGCCGATAATAGCAACCACTTCGCGATCATTTTTTTTCAGTTTCGCGGCTACCGCCATGCCCAGTCCGGCGCTGATTGAGGTACTGGAATGACCAGCCCCAAAACTGTCGTAAGGGCTTTCATCACGTTTAAGAAACCCGGAAAGCCCGTTTTTCATGCGCAGTTGGCCAAAGCGGGGTCCCCGCCCGGTCAGAATTTTATGGGGATAGGCTTGATGACCTACGTCCCAGACCAAGCGATCATCGGGTGTGTTGAAAACCGTATGCAAGGCAACCGCCAGCTCTACTGTACCCAGACAGGAAGACAAATGCCCGCCGGTCTGACTCACGGTTTCCAGGAGAAATTGGCGCAACGTCTTGGCGACACCCTTTAACTCAGTGCGAGACATTCTCCGCAATTCTTCGGGCATGGGAATGCCCTTCAACAAGTCCGTCATTTATTCCGCTCTACAATAAGGCGCGCCAGTGCGCGCAGATGATCCGCCTCATGCTGCCAGGACTGCAAGGCAGCAAGAGCCTCTTCCAGAAGCCGTTGGGCGTAATTCTGGGCTTCTTTCAAGCCCAGCAAGGTGATAAAACTGGGTTTGTTACGACTACGATCTGCGCCTTGCTGGGCTTTGCCGGTTTGTTGCAGATCACCGATTTCATCCAGAATGTCGTCCTGAACCTGAAAGGCCAGCCCAACCCGATCCGCATATTGTAGCAGCATGCCGCCCTGCTCCGAATTTTCTTCAACGCCTGCGGCACAAAGAGCCAGTTGAATAGCGCAACGAATCAGCATTCCTGTTTTATGCAGATGCATTTGCTCAAGAGCTGGCAAAGCCAGCTCATGGCCAACCGCCGCAAGATCAATGGCCTGACCGCCAACCATACCCCGAGAACCGGCTGCCAGGGCCAATGCCGCCAGCATGCGAACTTGCCATTGAGGATCAACGCCCCAATCCGGCTCGGACAGGGCGACAAAAGCCTGGGCCTGCAAACCATCACCCACCAAAATGGCCGTGGCTTCATCATAAGCTTTGTGGCAGGTCGGTAACCCCCGCCGCAAATCATCATTGTCCATGGCCGGGAGATCATCATGGACCAGCGAATAGGCATGAATCATTTCCAGGGCGGCAGCAGGGCGATCGAGTTTTTCCGGGGCAAGGTCCAGACACAGTCCGGTAGCATATACCAGAAGCGGCCGTATGCGCTTGCCGCCACCCAAGGTGCTGTAACGCATAGCGCCGTGCAGACGGGCTGGTAAAATATGTTCGTCGGGCAGCAAGCTTTGTAAAACAGCTTCTATGCGTCGCACAGCATGCTGACGAAATAACGCAAAATTCTGAGTGGTCTCCAGGGCTTCCAGGGTCATTGATTATTCATCCTGAGTCATTGGGGTGGCGTTCTCTCCCAGCAGTATTTCCACGGTCTGGCGCGCCTGCAGTAGTTGTGATTCAGCACGTTTGGCAAGATCCATACCCTGCTTGAACAGAGCTACCGAATCTTCAAGGCCCAGCTGACCACCTTCCAGACGGCGAACCGTAGCTTCGAGGGCATCAAGGGTGCTGGCGAAATCTGCGGGCGTGTCTGCAGAAGAGGGTTCGTTATTCATGTCTTTTTCCATGTTTGCCAATTAAACACTAGGCCCCATCCTCGGGGCAAGCGCAAAAATTTAATTTCATACTGGACGGTCGGTTAATTGGACACTAATATTTCGTCTGGTTTTCCATTCCGAAAGGCTCTTCTCTCCATGTCCATACAAAAGACAGCGCAGATAAACACCCTGTCAAAGCAGGAAGGCACCCGCTTTGACGTGCTTGGTGCCATCAGCGTGTCACATTTCCTCAATGATAGCATTCAATCGTTGATGTTGGCGGTATACCCATTATTCAAAAGCAATTTCGACTTGAGTTTTGCCCAGATCGGGTTGATTACCCTGGCTTACCAGCTGACGGCCTCCATTATTCAACCACTGGTCGGGCGTTATACAGATGGACATCCTCTGCCTTTTTCGTTGCCTATTGGAATGGTATCCACCTTTGCGGGTTTATTGTTACTCTCCATTGCACCCAATTATCTGATACTCCTGCTTGCAGCCGCACTGGTGGGTCTGGGTTCGTCGGTGTTTCACCCGGAATCCTCGCGGGTGGCGCGAATGGCTTCGGGTGGTCGTCATGGCCTCGCCCAGTCCATTTTTCAGGTGGGGGGTAATGTTGGCACCGCCGTTGGTCCGCTGTTAGCGGCATTTATTGTCATGCCCAATGGCCAGCACAGCTTGTCCTGGTTTTCCCTGGCCGCCCTGTTGGCCATTGTGATTCTGACTTTTGTGGGGCGTTGGTACCAACATCAGCATCGCCATCCGAAAAAGCACAGTACCGAAGTGCGCGAAGCGCTGCTTACGGCAAAACTGGTCAAACGCAGCATTATCATTCTGGTTGCTCTGATGTTTTCCAAATTTCTTTACCTGACCAGTATCAGCAGCTATCTGATTTTTTATCTGATGCAGCGTTTTCACATTGCCACCCAGGAAGCCCAGTTGCATTTATTTATTTTTCTGGCGGCGGTTGCCGCTGGAACCTTGATGGGTGGACCTATTGGTGACCGCATTGGTCGCAAGAAGGTCATCTGGGTTTCCCTTTTGGGAATCGCGCCTTTTACCCTGGCCCTGCCCTACGTCGGCCTCACCATGAGTGCACTATTAACAGTGGTCATTGGTTTTCTGCTGGCTTCGGCCTTTCCGGCCATGGTGGTTTACGCCCAGGAGCTGGTTCCCGGTAAGGTTGGTACCATTTCAGGATTGTTTTTTGGCCTGGCTTTCGGTCTGGGTGGGGTGGGTGCTGCGGTTCTGGGTGAGCTCGCGGATGTCTGGGGTATCCAGGTGGTTTACCAGATTTGTGCGTTCCTGCCGCTGCTGGGCTTGCTTGCAGCATTGCTTCCGCATATTCCAGCACCGCACAAAAGCGCGCATTAACCGGCTTTACTCGTGGCGGTTGATAGGACAAGCTAAGTACTGCCGCCCGCCTTGCGCGGGCATATTTCATGAGCGGCACTGCCGCGAGGTTAGGACGATTGGCCTTCGCTGAACAAAAGTTTTACTTTTTGATTCCTGATGAAAAACCCCATTGGAGTGAAAGTCTGGCTCCGTGGTTGGTGGTTTCAGCAATCTTGGTGGCCCTCGCCCTGTTTTTACTGATTCATGTCCAGAAGCCCAAAATGCAGGCATTGCACAACCAGACTGAAGTCAATAAAACTTTTCATATTATGCCGTTACCCAATAAGGCCGTGACACCCAGTCCGGTAAAACCGCAGGTAATACCTCATCCCCGGCCGGTGGTGAAACCACACCCGGTAAAGCCGCAGCTGCGACCAGTACCAGTACCCCGACCGGTGCCACGCCCCGTACCACACCCGGTATTTCATCCTCGTGCGCTGCCGCAAAAACCGCAACCTGCTGTTTCTCAGGCGCCATCCACCCTGCAAAGCATCCAGCCCTCAGGTCCACCCCATATCAATTTGGGAAGGCTGCAGGAACAAATGGACCAAGCCGCGCGTGAAGCTACCGCCAGCCCGCCTTTACCCAAATTCGAGAACCCCAAAGGACCGGTAGCCGATTTTTACATCGCCGGCTGGATTCAGAAGCTGGAACGCATTGGCGATCTCAATTATCCCGGCTCTATGGTGGGTCAGTTGAAAGTTAAGGTGGTGCTCAACCCCCAGGGCGGACTGGAGCGCATCATCATGGTCGATCCTTCCGGCAACAAGGAACTGGATGCAGCGGCTGAGCGCATTATTCGACTTTCATTTCCCTATATGCCTTTTTCCAAGCAACTGGCAGCCCAAACCCGGAAAATTGAAATTCCGCTGAATATGCATTTCATGGGTGTGCGCCGGGTCAATGCCTGGTGATTTACTGATGAGGAGAATTCTTTGAAAAAACGTAAAGTGGGTCCACTGTTGTTCGCGCTGTTTCTGGTGCTCTGGGCAGCTGCCATGATTGCGCTTGTAGTCATTGGTTTTACCAATATTCAGCCGAAGGGTATTGGTAGCGCAGCTTCTGCTCCCAACGCCTCATCTGCACTCAAGGACGGTCATCATGGATAGCATGCGTATGGCGAAAATACTCGGTTGGGCAGGAATTATTCCCCTTATTCTTGCCAATCTGGGATTCTGGAAAGGTTACGGTGTGGTGGCTTTGACTTTGGGTAATATGTACGCCGCTATTATTCTCAGTTTTCTTGGTGCCATTCACTGGGGCCTGGCCATGAACCGTGAACACAGCGATGACGCACCCATGTTGATGATGTGGAGTGTTATTCCGGCATTATGGGGGTTTTTTGCTTTATGGTGGTCAGCACCCGTAGCGCTGGCCCTGCTGATTCTGGGCTTTATCGCACAGTGGTTCGCCGATTATCGTATAAATAAGCGCTTGAACTTGCCAAATTGGTTTTTGCCGTTGCGCAGCGGCTTGACTGCGGCAGTTATTAGCCTGCTGGGATTACTGCTACTGCAGTTATACGCCGGTTTTTAGGCCGGCGTGAACGTCTCAATGACTGGTATTTTCGCCCTGTTGACTGGCGATTTCCTCACGGACTTTATCCATATCAAGTGCGAGTGCCTGCTGGATAACTTCTTCCAGCGCGCTGGCAGGTAGCGAACCAGCCTGGGAAAAAATACCAATCTGCTGACGAAAAATGGTCAATGTGGGAATGGAACGAATCTGGAAGGAAGCACCCAGTTCCTGTTCCACATCCGTATTTACCTTGCCAAAAACAATATCCGGGTATTTTTCGGCTGCAGCCTCAAAAGTTGGGGCAAAAGCCTTGCAAGGCGCACACCAAGGGGCCCAGAAATCGACAATAACCATGTCATTTCCGGTAACTATTTGTTCAAAGTTTTCCTGGGTAAGTTCCACTACAGCCATGCTATGTCCTCTCGTAAACAGGATTGCGCAGAATCGCGCGCGGCAGACGGGACCATCCCGAATGACAGTAAAGTGTTATATGCTGACCTTAAAGCGCAGGGCAGATGGGGTCAAGGGATGAGGTCAAGACATGCGTATTTCTGAAGAATCTATGCCGGTACTGTCAGTCAGTGCACTGAACAGTACGGCCCGGGAAATTATTGAAGGCAATTTTCCGCTGTTACGCGTCGAGGGTGAAATTTCCAATTTCAGTGCGCCGGGCTCTGGCCATTGGTATTTTTCTCTCAAGGACAGTCGCGCCCAGGTACGTTGCGCCATGTTTCGGCAACGAAATTTATATAGCCGGGTGCAACCACGAAACGGCTTGCAAATTCAGGTGCTGGCACAACCTACGCTCTATGAGGGTCGGGGTGAATTTCAGCTGATTATTGAGCAATTGCAAGAATCCGGCGAAGGTGACTTGCAGGCGCGTTTTCTGGCATTAAAAGAAAAACTTGCAGCCGAAGGGCTTTTTGAAGCACATCTAAAGCGTCCACTGCCCACATGGCCACAACGGGTGGCCGTGATCACTTCGGCAACCGGTGCAGCCCTGCACGATATCCGGGCAACCCTGGCCAGACGCTGGCCATTACTCAGCGTACTGGTTTATCCGGTACTGGTTCAGGGGGATCAGGCTGCCGGCCAGATTGTCGAAGCCTTGGGGCGCGCCAATGCGCGCAGCACCGAAGATGTGCTGATTCTTGCCCGTGGTGGTGGCAGCACGGAAGATCTCTGGTGCTTCAATGAAGAAATGGTGGCCCGTGCCATTCGCGCCTCGCGCATTCCGGTAGTCACCGGAATTGGTCACGAAATTGATTTTACCATTGCGGACTTTGCCAGTGATCTGCGCGCGGCCACTCCCACCGCCGCTGCCGAAGCAGTCAGCCCTGATCGGAACGAGTGGTTGCCCAAAGTACAGGCGCAACATTATCAACTTGAAAAGCTCATGCTCAGAAAGATGCAGGATGAATCCCAGCGCCTCGATTTTTTGCAAATACGCCTGCGCCATCCTGGAGAAGGTTTGGATGCGGCCCAGCGACGCCTGCAACTCGCTCGTGAGAACTTGACTCGAGCCATGGCCTTGCAACTGTCATCCCAGGCGCAGCAACTAGCCTATCTCCAGGAGCGACGGGCGCGTCAGGATCCAGGACAACGCCTGCAAATTCTGGAAAAGCAACTGCGCCAAAGCCAGAAAAATCTGGGAACAGTCATGCTGAATATTTTGCAGCGTGCGGACCTGCGCCAGCAACAATCTACGTCTGCACTGCGCTTGCTGGATCCTCTGGCAGTATTGCAAAGAGGCTTTGCGGTAATACGGGATACATCCGGAAGAGTTATTTTCGAAAGTCAGAGCACCCATCCCGGTGAACAACTGGTAGCTACTTTAGCTAGAGGCCGCATTCACTGTGAAGTGACCCGTTCTGACCCGGAGAATCCATGAATACCCTGCGTCAGGATGCTTGCGCCTATCGACAAAAGCTAGGCTGACGCTTTACTCTTCCCACTCGCTGCCGCTGACCCAGTGGTGAATTTATTCTGAACAGGGTGGATCCCTGCAATTCCGAGGAGTCTTCATGACCAATCCACAAGTCGTACTGCATAGCAACAAGGGCGATATTGTCATCGAACTGGATGCCGAAAAGGCCCCCAACACGGTCGAAAACTTTTTGAGCTATGTTGATGAAGGTTTTTTTGATGAAACCATTTTTCATCGGGTCATTCCCGGTTTCATGGTTCAGGGCGGCGGTTTTACGGCAGATATGCAGCAGAAAAAAACCCATGCGCCCATCCAAAATGAGGCGGAAAACGGTCTGAAAAATCTGCGCGGAACCTTGGCCATGGCCCGCACCAATGATCCACATTCAGCCACTGCCCAGTTTTTCATCAATCTGACTGATAATGATTTCCTGAACTTCAAAGCCGCTTCTGGCACAGGTTGGGGTTACGCGGTCTTTGGAAAAGTCGTCAGCGGCATGGAAGTAGTGGACGAAATCGCCAAAGTGCCTACCGGCAATAAAGGCATGCACCAGGATGTGCCCAAAGATACCGTCACCATTGAAAAGGGCGAGCGTATCGCTACGGCCTGACATGCCCTATCTGGATGTGGATTTTGAAGACGGACCGATCTGGTTCATTTCTGATCTGCACCTGAGCCCCCGCAGCCTGCCCTGACCCGGCTTTTTCAGCAGTTTTGCGAAACCCGGGCTAAAGAAGGGCAGGCTGTTTTTATTCTCGGGGACTTGTTTGATTACTGGGTCCATGTCGATCAATCCCGGGAAAGCGCCTACGCCGAAGTGTTTGCGCACCTGCAGCAATTGGTTGCAGCAGGTATTCGGGTCTATGTGATGGTTGGCAACCGGGATTTTGCCTTGAGCAAAAACTTGCTCGCGTCCTTTGGCCTTATTCCTATTCCCGACCCGATGGCCTTGCGCCTGGGTACCCAGAATATCCTGCTCACCCATGGTGATCTGCTTTGTACGGATGACCGTCGTTATCAGATTTTTCGGCGGGTGATTCGTCATCCCTTGATTCGCCTCAGCGTCGGTAATCTCTCCTACTCCTGCTTGCAAAAATTGGCGACCGGTCTGCGGCGCGGAAGCACCCTCGCAGTCCAGAAAAAATCCCTGAATATTACCGACGCTCATCCTCTGGCCATTCAGACGGCACTGCGGTTCGGAATTGCTGGTCAGCACCTGGAGCAGGGTTTTGATGTGCTCGTACATGGGCATACGCATCGTCCCGTCTGGGAACACCGGGACGGCGGCTGGCGAATGGTGCTGGGTGCCTGGAGCCCGGATGCAGCCTGCATTGGACGTTGGGCGGCTGGTCAGTGGTCGCTGGAAAAAATAACGCGCATCCCTTAGGCTTCAGTAACACTGGATGAGAGCAGAAATGCCATGGAAAAACGCGGACTCAGTACTGAAGAAGCGGTTTTACTGCAGCAGCAGTTTGGTCTCAATCAATTACCTGCTCCAAGCCCAACGCCCTGGTGGCGAAGACTTCTACAACAATTTAACAACTCTCTGATTTTCATACTCAGCATTGCCGCTATTTTTTCAGCAGCCCTTGGTCACTGGGTGGATAGTGGCATCATCGTCGCTGTGATTCTGATCAATACTATGCTGGGCTTTATTCAGGAAAACCGCGCAGAGCAGGCTGTTGCTGCCCTGCAGTCGTACCTGATGGAATATTCGCTGGTACTTCGCGATGGTCATTGGCAAAAACTGCCCTCCGCAAATCTGCTGCCTGGCGATTGGGTACGGATTGAAAACGGAGAGAGAATAGCGGCAGACCTGCATATTCGTGAAGCACATCAGCTTCAGGTCGATGAATCCTTGCTGACAGGCGAATCGGTTCCTGTGGATAAACAGCCGATCAACGACAATGAACTAGGTGTGTTGCATGCCGGAACCATGGTCTCGCGGGGTTCCGGTGTGGGTGAAGTCTTTGCAATTGGTGGCGCAACGTCCATCGGTCATATTCAGAAGTTGCTGGCGCAAACCAAGGCTGGTAAATCGCCATTACTGATAGGCATCAATCAGTTATCCCGATGGCTGGGGCTGGGCGTATTCCTCCTGGCTATTATCGCTTCCCTTATCGCCTGGACGCATGGTGACAGTCTCGAATTTGCAATCCTTGCGGCCATCAGTCTGGCTGTGGCTATTATTCCGGAAGGTCTTCCCGCAGTTATCAGTATCAGTCTGGCCCTCGGTGTCCAGCGTATGGCGCAAAGGGGCTCCATCATCCGCCAATTACCCGCAGTAGAAACTCTCGGAGCCGTGACGGTCATTTGTACGGATAAAACCGGCACTCTGACCGAAAACCGCATGGCCGTAGAGGACTTGCGCCTGACCCAGAATGATCCCGAGAGCTTGCACAGGGCGCTGGAAAACATGCTGCTCTGTAATGACGCAGAAATATCTGACGTCGGACAGGGTAGCGGCGACCCGTTGGAACAGGCGCTTATACGCTATGCACACGGCGAGGATGGCGCATTAATCCATTATCAAAAACGCAATCCCCGCCTGGATACACGTCCTTTTGACCATGAAAGCCCTTACATGGCGACCTTGCATGCTGATCGCATCGCCATCAAGGGTGCACCGGAATTCGTGTTGCAGCACTGCTTTCAAGAGTTGGATCAGACGGTCGGTTTCTGGGAGGGGGTTATTTCGGAGATGGCGAATCTGGGCCTGCGTACTATTGCTCTTGCCGAAGCGGATATATCTCGCTGGTCTTCTCTGGATCAGGGGGGCTGGCGCTGGTTGGGCGTCGTTGCTCTGCTCGATCCACCGCGACAGGCAGTACCGGCGGCAATTGCAGCCTGTCGGGGAGCCGGTATCCGGGTGATTATGGTTACTGGTGATCATCCCCGCACCGCAGCGACTATTGCCCGCCAGATAGGTCTTGTGGATGCTGGTTCTGTTCGGGTAGTTGATCATGGGCAATGGTTGGCCGCTTCGCCTGCAGAACGTCAACAATTGGCGCGTGAGGTGAATGTATTTGCCAGGGTACAGCCCACTGACAAGCTGGAGCTGGTAAAAACGTTGCAAGACGAAGGGGAAATCGTCGCGATGACGGGAGATGGCGTTAATGATGCTCCGGCATTGCGTCGTGCCCAGATTGGGGTGGCCATGGGGCTTTCAGGTAGTACCGTTGCTCGCGAAGCCGCCGCCATGATTCTTGCCGATGATGATTTTGCGCATATTGCCTGCGCTGTGGCAGAAGGCCGTCATATTTATAACAACATCCAGCATACCGCACTGTTCATGCTGCCCACCAATTTTGCCCAGGGCATGGTGATTTTTCTGGCGGTTATTTTCAGAATGATTTTACCCATTACGCCCTTGCAAATTTTGTGGATCAATACGGTGACTGCCATTACTTTGGCGCTTGTTTTTGCTTTCATGGGCGCTGATAAGGCCTTGATGCAGCAATTGCCAAGACCCATTGCTCAGCCCCTGCTTCCTGGAACTCTCTGGATCCGCATTACGTTAATGACCCTTTTTTTGGTGATGATGGTATTTGCGATTTTTAAAACAGGCATTGCTTTTTATGATGTTGTGCATGCCCGCACATTGGCCGTGAATGGATTAATGGCCATGGAAGGGGCTGTACTTCTGGCGATGTATGGATCCTGGCGGAATGATCGCGGTGACTGGATATTGATTATCAGCCTCGTAGTCATGATCCTGCTCCAGGCTCTATTTTCGCAGTTACCATTTTTACAGCTTGTTTTTCAGACTACATCCCTGTCGTTAAACGATATCGGTATTATTTTTCTCACAGCCCTGCTGGCCTGGCTGGCAGCACGCCTGATCTTGCACCCGCTGCAAACTTTCACTTTGAAAAGCTGAAATCTTCATCCATGCCCGGATCATGCTAGACTAGGTCCAGTTTCTGGAGAATTCAGGAGATATTGATGAAAATAGAAAAAATACATGGCCAGGCCAAACGGCCAAAACCGCGTCTGGGTGTTCACCCTACCCGTATCGAGAAAGACCAGACGGTTTACAACCGCAAGGTCAAACATCGTGGCAATAATGGTCATCAGGGAGAGGGGCATACCGTGACGATGCGTCATCGTCAGCGTATGCCCCTTTCTGCTTCCACACTATGGAATAATGGCTGCATCGCTTAAACCACAGCCCGTTGAATCCGGCTGGCTGCTGCGCTGGTGGCGGGATTCCCTGATTCTGCTGCGTGCTTCGCCCCGGTCTTTTGCGCTGCTTTATCTGGTGCTGTTGCTACTGAATATAGCCTGGCAACCACTTGTACTAAGTATTCCCATCTCCTGCATTGTCATGGCAATTATATTTGCCGTCGCCATGGCGATTCATCAGGGCAGTACACAGTTGACCGACGTAGGCCGCAGCATTCGCGACGTACCCTGGTGGCCCCTCTTGCGGCTCATCCTGGAAATAGCCCTGCTGGTTGCGGCATTGCTGATGCTGATGCTGATATTCCGGCATTATCTGCAGGGTATATTCAGTCAGGATCATATTTCCTCAGCGGCGACTTTGCACAATCTGAAATCTGCCGACTGGCAAAAGCTGCCGGACTGGTTGCGTTCGCTCATCACCAATGCCCTTGGTACCGCACAGACCATGCTGGGTAATGCATTTTTGCTGCTGTCTGTTGGCGTCATTGTCACGGGTATCACCCAGAGAGGTTATCTGGCCCTGCTGGCAGGATTCCAGGCTGTGCTGGCCAATGTGCGGGTATGGCTGGCTTTCTTGCTGGCAAGCCTGCTGCTACAGGGGGTCATCACCTTCATTTCGGCGCGCCTGCATACTTATGCTGCGGCACTGCTGGTATCCCTGGTTGGGGTTGCCTTATTGATACTGGTTGGGCTGTACGGCTGGTGTTTTGTGCGCGAGACTTTCGGTCTGCCTGGCGCTCAGGTAGCCAAACAGGCAACAGCCCTCGCCCGAAAAAATGCGGCAGCGCATGCCTGAAATTTTTTTGCTGATCCTATAAAAATCATCCCCATGATGTTTCTGAACTTTGCCGATATGGGCCTTGGACTAGCCGCAGGACTTGCAGGCTTTGTCGATGCCGTTGTGGGTGGAGGTGGACTGATCCTGCTGCCCGCTCTTTTTGCAAGCTTTCCGCAAGCTGCACCGGCAACACTGCTCGGTACCAACAAGGCGGGCGCCATCTGGGGTACTGGGGCCGCCTTCTTGTCTTATGTCCGGCGCGTGCGCATCCCCTGGAAAACCGTTATCCCGACTGCGCTGGCGTCTTTGACAGGTTCATTGATCGGGGCGGATATGGTCACTCGTATCAATGGCGACGACTTTCGCCGCGCCCTGCCCTTTGTGCTTGCTGGCGTATTGATATACACCCTAATGAACCGACAGCTGGGTCAGGTGCATGAACCCCGCTTTACCCAAAAGACCGCCACCTTTCTGGGCATAGCTGGTGGATTGCTCATCGGCTTTTATGACGGCTTTCTGGGTCCTGGAACCGGTAATTTTCTGGTTTTTGTATTTATTCTCGTATTTGGTTTTGATTTTTTACATGCCAGCGCCAGTGCCAAAATGGTCAATTTCTCGTCAAATTTTGCGGCACTGGTTCTGTTTGCCAGCAAAAATCATGTGCTCTGGCATCTCGCCCTGTTTCTGGCTATGTGCAACATGCTGGGCAGTCTCATGGGTACCCGCATGGCAATGACGCATGGAACTACTTTTGTACGCCGCCTGTTCATTGTTGTCGTGCTGCTCCTGATTGCGAGAACGGCCTGGGAGGCCTTTGGCGGATAGTAGATCCATTTAGCCTCCCTCCTTGCTCATCCCCGTTTCTGCGCATCGTTCTGATGAAGACGAACCACCGCTCCCGCCTTACCAATGGCACTCAGCACAGACTGCAAGGCGGCTTCGGTGGTGTCTTCACCAAAAGATACTGCTGAAGCGGTTCCAGCGGATTCCACACTGACCCGGGCGCAGGCCATGGCGCGGGCACCAGTCCCGGCTCCCAGGGCGTGCTGATCAAATTGCTCCACTTCGGCGTAAATCCCAGCACCCTGAATCAAGGCATCTACCAGCGCCCCTACGGCCCCACTCCCCTTCCCTTGCAAAATGCGGGGATGCGCCTCTGTGCCCATGACCACCGAGGCAATGACCTTTTCACCTTCACGCTGCAAGCGGTAGCGTTGCATCTGCCAGTCGCCATTGCGCTTCACAAAATGACTTTCAAACAAGGCATATATTTGCTTCGCCGTGATCTCGCCGGATTGCTCTTCAGTCGCTTTCTGGACAACGGCACTGAATTCCTGAGCCAACCAGCGCGGCAGGGAAATACCATAATCCCTTTCCAATACATGGCTGACTCCGCCTTTGCCGGATTGACTGTTGATGCGCACCACCGCTTCATAGTTGCGGCCCAAATCGGCAGGGTCGATGGGCAGATAAGGCACCTCCCAAACAGCCGCATCCTGTCCCTGGCGGTGATTGATGCCCTTGCGAATGGCATCCTGATGGCTGCCGGAAAATGCGGTATACACCAGTTCACCAAACCACGGATGGCGGGGAGAAACCGCCATTCCCGTGCAACGGGTGTAAATTTCGCTGATGGCCTCCCCCATGGACAGGTCCAGCTTCGGATCAAGCCCTTGAGAATACAAATTCATGGCCATGGTAAGAATGTCCATATTCCCGGTACGTTCACCATTCCCGAAGAGGGTTCCCTCAACCCGGTCAGCACCCGCCAACACCGCCAATTCTGCGGCAGCCACCGCACAACCCCGATCATTGTGGGTATGCACACTGATTTTAACGTGCTCCCGTCCCCGCAAATGGTCGCAAAACCATTCAATCTGATCTGCAAACACGTTGGGCATGGCGGATTCTACTGTAGCCGGCAAATTCAAAATAACCGGCTGACCCTCTTCAGGATGCCAGACGGACATCACGGCTTCGCAGATTTCAACGGCATAGTCCAATTCCGTATTGCTGAAACTTTCGGGGGAATACTGAAATGTCCACCGGGTCTCCGGGAAACGGGCCGCTCCGGCTTTTACCCACTCGGCACCGCGCACGGCAATAGCCTTGACGCCCTCTTTATCCAGACCAAACACCTGTTCACGCTGCGCCGGACTGGTCGAGTTGTATACATGCACAATGGCGCGCTGCACACCTTGCAGGGCCGCATAACTCCGCTCAACCAGATTTTCTCGGGCCTGGGTCAAAACCTGGATGGTCACATCCTCAGGAATCCGTTTTTCCTCAATGATTTTGCGGACAAAGTCAAAGTCGGGCTGCGAGGCGGCGGGAAAACCCACTTCGATTTCCTTGAACCCCATCCGTACCAGCAAATCGAACATTTCCATTTTCTGGGCCACACTCATGGGCGACACCAAGGCCTGATTGCCATCGCGCAAATCCACGCTGGTCCAGGTGGGTGCATGATGCATGCGCCGGTTGGGCCAGCGCCGATCCGGCTTGTGAACCGCCGGGAAAGCCCGATAACGACGATGATTAAAGCTGTTCATGATGATTCTCCTGCCTGCTCAAGACGATGGGAGAACTATACGTGGCATTATCCGGCAGGTGCTTGCGAATTTTGACTTTACTGCGGCTGTTCACGCATTATTATTGCTATAATAGTCTTTTTTTAGATTGGATATTGCGCCATGAAAAATGGAGAACCCAAAATGCCCCTGGACCGGTATGATCGCCGCATCCTTGAAGCCTTACAAAAGGATTCCAGCCTGAGCAATCAGCGCCTCGCTGAAAAAATTGGCCTCTCCCCTTCCCCCTGCCTGCGTCGGGTGCAGGCACTGGAAGAAGCAGGCATCATTCGCAAACAGGTGGCCTTGTTACAGCCGGAAAAAATCGGGCTGGAACTCATGGTGCTGATGCACATCAGCATGGACCGCCATACCCCCGAACGCTTTGAGCATTTTGAAGCAGAGATTAAAAAATCCGACGAAGTTCTGGAATGTCATCTGATCACCGGGCACGATGCCGATTATCAGTTGAAAGTGGTCCTGCGCGACATGGCCCACTTTCAGGATTTCTTACTGAATCGCCTGACCAGAATCGAAGGCGTGACGGGCGTACATTCCAGCTTTGTGTTGCGGAAAATGATCGATAAAACCGAATTTCCGGTTTATTGAGAAGCAGGCAACTTCATCCACGCCGCCGTTTCGGGCAGATAATGCGCGAGTCCCTCCAATACGCCGGCGCTGTAGTTCCCGTTCATGCCCAGAAATCCTCCATGGGCCATATAAAGGGTGTCCGCCAGATCCGACGCTGCAGCCATACGTATGGCCTCTTTCTGGACCTCCTGATGGGCGTTGGCTACCAGCACGGAGTGAATATGGCTGCCTAACACCTCCAGATCGTTACCCGAATCACCGGCAAAAACCGTGCGCTCCTGGGGATACGCGCACTGTTGACCGAGAAATTCTATAGCATGGAGCTTGCTGGCGCTGCTGGGCAGAATATCCAGCAAACCCGTATCGGTCATTTCATCGAAAGACAAGACCAATCGCGCATTAACCCCGATGCCCCAAAGGCGGCGGAGCAGTTCGGCCTCGAGGATGTCGCGATTAATACCCATATCCACCTGGTAACTGACCTTGAATATTCCCTGCTGTTCAGCTGGCTGCAAGGTGATGGCGGAAATATCGGCAAGCTCCGTAGTAATGTCGTGATGCGTCATTCCTCCCCAGTCAGGGCCAATTTCTGCTGACCAATGATCCCAATGACGCCAATGTCCTTCTTCGCGGGTGTAAATGCTTGTACCGACATCACCGATGATAAAGTTGGGAACAGGTAGTTGCCATTGCTCAATGGCTGCGGTAACCAGTTGCAGATGGCGGCCGCTAACCAACGCCAGGTGTACAGCAGGATGGGCGCAAAGCTCCCGAAACAAAGGACGGGCCTGTGCGGATTCAGGCTGACTGCCGTTTGGTATCAGGGTTCGATCCAGATCACAGCAGAGTAATACTGTCGGAATGTTTGCCTCTGTTGCGTTCATCATGCTTGTCTCCTGCTTCCTTTAAGACAGATCACCATTTCCCTTGCTTAGATCGCTGCATTATTGCTCAGGAAATCATAATGCGTGATAGCCTCCATCGCTCCTGGTAGCCCACTTGCCTGAGATTGATAAATATCCTCATGTTGCTGCAGATCTTTTTCTCCGCCCACCTGGGCAGCCAGAATATTCCCTCCCAGCAAATCCAGATCCGCATAAGCGCTGCCAATGACCAGTATGTGATTGAGGGCGATGTCATGGCGATCCGCCACATAACGAATGGCAAAACCAAAGGAGGCGCGCTGAGGGACCACCAGAAATTCCTGCGGATTGAGCGCTATCAGGCGGCCGGGTATATCGTTATTGCGGAGTTGATCATTCAGCGCTGCCAATCCCGCAAATTCGGCGTTGTCATGGATGAAACCATGCACGGCATAAAAACCCTGGCCGCTGCGGCCTACAATCTGCACGCCAGGGGTTTCGGCAAGCAGGTCGTATACCCGATCGCCTTGCCAATCTACCCCAATGTGGCGGCTCCAACCCTGATCGCGAGAGAGACTGGCACCATAATGAATCTGGGTCCCTCCACGGGTTATGAGGATATCAGGAACATTCATGCGGCGCTGCTTAAGCAGGGTTAACAATTCATGGAGAGGACGAAAACTGACCAAACCAAAGGCCATTTTTCGCCGCTGGCGATGCAGCAGAGCGACCAATTCTTCCTGTTGCTCAGGAATGGGTGCTGGATCAAGCAAACGGGCACCAAGAAATAACAGCCGATCGGCAGTAATACGTTTGCCCGTTGGGATGCTTTCTTGTTGCTGAGGAACGGCGTGGGGCAATTCATCCAGAGCGGTCAGGTAATGGTCAACGTGGGTCTGCCAGGAATAATAGCGACGTACCCCAGCAATACCGTTCTTGGCATAACTTTGCCAGATAGTCTTATCGCTCAGCATGCTGAGCAGCTTCTCGCCAATTTCTTCAGTACTCAGAGGATCAATCAACACGCCGTTTTGGCAATTGGCAATAATATCTTTGGGCCCACCGTTTTCAGTCGCCAGAATCGGTAAGCCACAAGCCGCCGCCTCAATGAGTGTCAGACCAAATGGCTCGGTCAGGGCCGGATTGATGAAAACACCCCCCAGGCCTGCCGCCCAGCGATAAAGATCAGGAACGTCCTCGGGACGATGGTGGCGGGGATAGGCGGCTCTTCCGTAAAGATCATAACGATCAATCAACAGCAGAATTTCCGTCAATACCCGCCGTGGACCGGCAGTCATGTCACGAATGTCTTCGCGTGTTCCGGCCACAATCACCAGATTGGCGCGCGCCTGCAAATCTGGATTTTGGCCGTAGGCATGAATCAGACCGGCAATATTTTTTCGTTCGTCGGGACGGGACAGGGCAAGAATAGGTGGCTTTTGTGGTGCTCGTAAAAAACGGCGCAATTCTGTGCTGATGGGCGGCGAGGGTTGAGGGCCGGGTTCAAAACGGGAAACATTAACCCCTGGCGGAATCACCCGCATCCGCTCAGCATTAGCCCAATCATACATCCCGTATTGTCTATCGATCTCGTCCTGGGTACTGGTGATGATCAGGGAGGCAGTAGCCAGAATTTCTTCCTCAACACGGATACGCTGGGACAGGCGATATTTTTTTTCCAGGGTGCGCTCTGACTCTCCAGAGGCCAAAAGACTCTGGCGTTTGCTGCGTCCGAGGGAATGTCCGGTATGCACCAGAGGCACACCGAGCTGTAAGGCCAGGCGCATGCCCACATAGCCTGCGTCGGCGTAGTGAGAATGGATAAGACTCGGAGATTGCTGGCGCAGATACTCCATGGCGTGATCACTAAAGCCATCCAGATAAGGCCACAGGGCTTCTTTGGGCAGGTATTCGTCAGGTCCAGCCGGAAAACGAATAATATGCGCCTTCGGCAAGTCAGGCAGAGTCTCGTCTTGCCGGGCGTAATCATCAGCCACGTTAGAATCGTGAATCCTCCGGGTGAGCAGATCGACCCTCCCGACCCGAGGATCTGCGGCAAGCGCGCGCAGCAATTCGACGACATAAAGAATCTGACCGCCCGTATCCGCATCGCGGCCCAGTTCCAGATTCTGGCCGCGAATCAGTCCGTGAAGGCTGATAAGAACCAGATGGAGCTGGGCTGAGTCCGGCTTGTTTTCCGGGCGATTGTCCATTATCTAACCCTCACTGTATGCTCCCGAAACATATTACCTACTCCTCTGCACTCTCCGTGGCTTCGTCCAGTGTTTCATCGAACCCCAGCCGCTCCAGAAGACCCGGCTCATCCAGGAAATAGCGCGCAAGTAATAGTCCTGCAGCGCTCCACACCTGTCCGATATTGGCCCGACGACCTACCAGACGTCCAAGACGGCCGTCGTAATATTCTGGCCAACGGTCTGCAAACAGGCGTGGCTCAACCATTTGCCAGGCCCGCTCTGCCAGATCCATGCGTCCCGCCTTGATAGTTGCCGCCACCAGGGGCCAAATCATGACCGGCCAATTGCCACCATTGTGGTAAGACCAGGGGATATTTTTAGGGTCGGACCCCGTGATCAGCCGCCATTCATCCCCCTCAACGGCGGGATAAACGAGTTTCATGGGGACTCGTCCAAGCAGGTCGTTCCAGCGCTGCTCAATCAAGCTGGTCAACGCCTGTGCCTGAGCAGTCGTGGCCATGCCCGTAGCCAGCATCAACAGATTTCCCTGGGCAAAAAAGCGAAAATCCATCCGCCCTGGACCCAGATTTCCTACGAAAAAGCCGGCCCCGTCGGGAAGCCAGTCCTGGACCCAAAGAGGAATGGATTCGGGGTGGATATTGAATAGATTTTCAATATTGACTCCGAGCATTTCCGTTTCAAAGCGATAAATCCGGTTAAGGACGTCCATATCCAGCCAGTAATACTGCTGTACATAAGAACGCAATACATTTCTGCGGCGCTGTGCCAAATCTACCAACCATTGACTGCCCTGCTCTGGAAGCAAAAGGGAAGCGCAGCGCAGGGTAGCATTGAACAGCGCCTGAATTTCGATGGGATGACCATTGACGCCCATACGTCGATCAATCATGAAGGAGGCATCAGGAACCAGCAGGGTCGGAAAAACCTCAAAGCGACTCTGCAAACACAGGCTCAGAATCATCCGCAACATGCGCTGGATTTCTGGGCTGCGGGCAAAATCCAGGTCCCCTGTATACAGCACGTAGGCATGCAGGAGCATGGACCACCACATCATCGAGTCCACCGGGGCTACCCGGCCAATGGCCCGGTCGCCAAAGTCCGCCAGCACCTCCTCTTCTCCATGGTCATTGCGCTGCACGCGAAACGAGGCAGGCATAACCCCGGGAGCAATCTGCTGCCCTTCAAGTTCTTCCTGCTGTCCTCTGAGCTGCATAATCAGATGCAGGAAGGAGCGGACGACGTCAGCCCGATTTTCCAGCAGCAGAATCAATCCGACGGGGAAAAAATCCCGTACGAAGCAATCCGCATAATTTTCTGCAGGGGCCTTGGGGTCGACGCTGGCTGCCGTACCCACCAGTTGCCCTCCATAGAAGACACCAGCAGCCTCAATCAGTCGATAGGCATCATCCAGAGCTGGACTAACGCCATGGTACCGGGGTTTATTGAAACAAGGTTCATTCTCGGCCAAAGGCTTTTCTCCTCACAGCTGATGCTGGGCTAGCGCCTTCACATTGGTTTAGACAGACTTTTGCCTTGGGTCCAGCGACTCATGAACGATTCATAAAAATCCAGGGAATCCGGCGTCGCACCTTGCAGAGCGCAAACTGCAGCCGCCAATTCCCCGCCCCGGCGCAGGCGTAATTCCGGGCTTTCCCCCCGCAGCAGACTCCATAACCAGGCGGCAGAAAAGGCATCACCCGCTCCTACCGTATTCACCAGATTATTTACTGGTTCAGCAGCGGCTTCATAAAAGTCGTTATGATCCCAGTAGGCAGAGCCTTCCGGTCCACAAGTCAGCAACATCGACTCCAATGAAAAACGGTCTGCAAAAACCCGCATCTTATCGCGTAACACAGGCCCGGAACGTAGCGAAAAAACGGCCAGCAAAGTTTCTAATTCATCAACGTTACATTTCAGTATAGATGAATCGGTCAGTAACGGGGCAAGCCTATCAGGCGTCCACCAGGGTGCCCGTAAATTGATATCCAGAAATCGCTTGTTACTGATGGAAGCTAATTTCTGCAAGGTTTGCCGGGATGTACCGATTTCCCGCAAGGCAAGAGAACCGTGATAAAGCCAGGAAACAGGTTCAGGTAATTTTTCAGGGAATGGAATGTAGTCATAAGCCTGATGGGGTAGAATTTCGAAGCGATGACCTTCTACCGGGTCAGGTAGCACCTCCACACGCCCGGTTGGCAAAGTCTTGCTGACTGCCACCCCTGACAAGGGCATCTGCCATTGCCGCATATGATCCAGGATATTCCTGCCATTGATGTCATCGCCCACCTGGCTGATAAAAATGGCGGGCACTCCCAAGCCGTTTAAATGACGCGCCACATTAAAGGGCGCGCCCCCAAGGCGCTGGCTGTCGCCGAAGTCATCGACCAGACATTCGCCGAAAATCACTCCAAAACGCTTAAAATCATGCATGCATCTCACCATATCGAAAGCATAGGTCACTGACAAGCAATCCCATTTTTTGGCGACATTGAACCTAAAAACGGCAGGTGCCGTGGGTGCTTTGCCGCGACTTTTGTTTCGAGCCGTTGTTGTTCTTGGCGAAATCCTGCGTCCGTCAGGAGAGCTGTTTGAGCCCGCAGGGCGAGTTCTCTCCTGACAGCAGGATGAGCCCTAGAACAACAGGCGAGGAACAACGGAGCAAAAAACACCCACGGCAACTGCCGTTTTTAGGTTGAACTATTTACCCAGATAGTCATCAATATTTTATATACCCATGATTTTTACGCCAATGCAATTTATCACTCAACGTGAGGGGTCTTGCCATGCCTGTAAAAACAACAGCCGAACAGCATCAACCCGGAAACCCGATATTTTCCAAGGAGCGCAGACGTCTGGCCCATGCACGCTTCGCCACTGTGCTGAAAATTCTGAATGAACCAAGGCGCTGGATATCGGTCTGGTTTCTGTCCTACGCGCTTCTCGGCGCCATTTCATCTGGCCTCCTCCCCATCCTGTTACCGTTGATGATTGTTGGTTTAACCCATCATCTCAGTTGGGTCGCCTATGTAATGGGGGGATTTAATTTAGGACTTCTGAGTTCACCCCTCTGGGGCTTTCTGGCAGACAGCAAACAATGGCATCGACCGGTCTTTTTTACCGGGTTTTTGATGCTGATCATCGCCCTTGCGCTCATGCCTTTTCTTCCGGGGCTTTTGCCCTGGAGTCTGCTGGCACTACTGGCAGGGGCTGGTACCTCGGCCGTGGCAACCGTGGCCAGCTTATTCATTGTCGAATTTGATCCCAAAGACCACTGGGAGTCTCGTCTTGGCTGGTTGCAGACTTTTAATGGCGCCGGACAGGTGGTCGGCCTACTGGTTGCCAGTGCTTTTGTGGCCAATTTCAAGATGGGTTTAATCTGCTCGGCCCTGGTATTAATTCCAGCCATATGGCTGGGCGCCAAAGGTCTGCCCGCTGCTGCAAAACGTTTTGACTGGTCTGCAGAAATTGGCAACCAGATGCGTCGAGAAATAGATTGGCGACTGCTGGCCAATTTTGGGCGTCCCGAACTGTTGGGAGGTGGGGTAATGCGCTTTTCCCATCATTTATCTCTGCGGGGTGGCAAACGCTTTAAGGAAGTCTTGTCCACCCGTTTCGGACGTTTTTTGTTCTCCTGGTTTGCCGTGGCTTTCGGCGTTGCCGCCTTTTTTGCCTATTTCCCCGTAGCCATGCAAAAAGCCTACAGCGTGGCCCCCGCCTTGACTTCCAGTGTCTATGCAGTGACGGCTGCCGTTGCCCTGATTCTCTATTCTGTGGGTGGACAACTCTCTGGAAAATTCGGCGCCGGTCGGGTATATCGCTGGTCGCTCATCGGACGACTGCTCGGCTTTGCCGTGCTGTTGGCTGTCTTTTTTACGCCCATTCCCAAAACCTTCGTGGCCCTGTTGGGTTTTGCCCTGATTATTGCCGTATGGCCTTTACAAAGTATCTCGGGCACCACCCTCACAGCCCGTCTGACGCCGTTCAGCCAGGGTGCCGCCATGGGTTTATTTAATGCCAGTGGCGCTGTAGCTACCGTGCTGGGTACTTTTCTGGGCGGACCGCTGGTGCAGTTCATCGGTTACCCCGCACTATCTGCCATGGCCATTGTGGGGATTATTCTCGGTTGGTTAAGCGGACATAATCTGCAGGCAGAAAATGTGCCACTCGCAACAGAGGCGTCAGCCAACGCAACTGCGGGATCTACCATATAAAAATGGAAGACTGTTACAAGAAGTCTGACTGAACATCTAAACGAAAAATATGCAATTCCGGAGAAAATTATTCACTTTCTTTCTTGTCGCCCACATCCGGTAAACGGCGGATCACACGCTGAAAGAAAAAATTATTGGGGATGACGACCACCGCGCCATCGTCCTGTTTGAGCTCGGTAAACATCAGGTTTTCTTCAACCACTTCACCGATGAGTGCTTCAGGGAAAATTTCGATACGCTGACCTAAACGTAAGGGCTGCCAGAACCAGATAAAAAACCGCGCGGTAATATTGCTGACCATCGCCCACAAAGCCAGCATACCCACACCGATTACCGCCAGCAGACTGACAAAAGTCGTACATATGGCAGTCACATCCACCGCCCAGACGCGCAACACCACTACCCAAACCAGAAGCCATAAAAACCAGGTAGTTATGCGTTTAAAAACGATGCCATAACCATGGGAAATGGTGCGCCGTGATCCCAGAAAAGACAGCAGGTGATTGATGGCTTTACCGTACCAATGCAAAATGACATAGCTGCCCAGTATAATCAGTACCGTATAAATCGCTCTATGCAATAGCCATTCGGGATCTACATCAATCCCGTATACTGTCATTACCATGTCCTATCCTTGCCGGGTATTTTATAGGCGCACCTTAGCCGAGGTGCTAGTATATGGCAACAAACAAGGCAAGGAGTAAGCATTGAAACTCAGTAAAATCAGTAGTAACAGCACCATCGAATTGGCGCTCTGGCGCGGTTGCGACTTGCTGTCCCTGCGGAATATCGCCCCGCGATTGACCCTGATGGATTTGCTCGGCGCGAGTGCCAGCCTGCGCAATGATCTGGAACAACGACTTAATCGTGCGCATGCCCAGGACCTGCTTGATCCCACGCAACTGAATTTTCTGCCTCCCTTACCCGAAAACTGCAAAATCCTCTGCGCAGGGCTGAATTATCAAAGTCATGCCACGGAAGTCTCTGCTCCACCAGCGGAATATCCCAACTTTTTTATGCGTTACGAAGATACTCTGGTGGGACACGGTCAAGCCCTGCGTATCCCTTCCAGCTCCCGGGAACTGGATTACGAAGGAGAACTCGCTGTGGTTATTGGCAAGCCCTGCTTCGGGTCCATGAACGATGCACAAGCACTGGATTGTGTGTCAGGTTACACCATTTTCAACGATGCCAGCGTCAGGGATTTCCAGTTTCGCGCCAGTCAGTGGACCCTGGGCAAAAACTTTCCTGCTACGGGCGGATGTGGGCCTGTGGTAGTCAGTGCCGATGAACTTCCCATGGGAGCCAAAGGCCTGGCCTTGCAGACGTTGATTGATGGTACGGTCATGCAGACCGGCAATACGGCCGACTTGATTTTCGACGTTGCGGCGCTAATTCGTGCCCTGGCGGCAGTCACGCCCCTGCGTAGTGGAGACCTGATCATTACCGGAACACCGGCTGGTGTAGGATTCACCCGCAATCCGCCGCGTTTTTTACAGGCCGGTGAACACTGCGAAGTTCGTATTGAAGGCATCGGGTCGCTCATCAATCCGGTCTCGGCAAATTAACCAGGCATGCAGCCTAACGATTGCGCATAAAATCCGCCGTGCGCTGCAAGGCGGTCTGTAAATGCGTATACACTTCGGGTGGCATGTCCTGTTCCTGCATGGAGCGCAACATGCAGGCCATCCACTGATCCCGCGCCTGATCATCTACCGGAAAGCTGGCATGGCGCGCCCGCAGGCGGGGATGTCCAAACTTTTCGACGTACAAATCCGGTCCACCCAGCCAGCCTGAAAGAAACAAAAACAGTTTGGTTCCTCGTCATTTCAAGTGGGTAGCCTGAGATCCAGCTTACCCAAGATCAGGTAGGCCATATTGATAAAGTTCTTGTGGGTACGGTAACCCCGAGCTTTCGCCTTGGCGGATTGAATGAGGCTGTTAAAACCTTCCAGAATTCCATTGGTGATCTGGCTCTCAAACCAGTGGAGCACACCATCCCAATGATTCATGATGGTGTAGGCAACCTTGACGATAGGCGGCAGATCGCTGGTCTTGGCGTTTTCCAACCAGGCTTTCAAGAGGGTAGCACCCTGATGGCGATTCTTGATCGTGAAGATGTCCTGAAAGGTCAGGCGGAATTGGTAGGCCTGCGCCGTCTTGAGGTTCTGGTCTTTGAGTAATGCCTGCAGCTTTTCTTTCTGCTTCACCTTGAGTTTCCGTTCATTCTTGAGCCAGAGCCAGCGGGTCTTTTTGAGGTCTGGCTGGGTAAATGCTTCGCTCCTGCGTACCGCGTCCACGGCCTCGTTGACGAGCTTCATGAGGTGGAAACGATCAAAGGTCACCTGGGCGTTGGGAAGATGCTCTTTAGCCCCTTTCTGGAAGGCGGGAGACAAGTCCATGCTGACGTCCGTGACAGCTTCTGCGCTGCCCCCATGGGCTTCAAGGTCTGTGGCAAATCGCGCAAAAGTGGAGACGTCCTTACCGGGGGTGGCAAACAGCAGTCGCCTAGCTTCCAGATCTACGAAGAGCGTGATGTAGTCATGGCCGCGCCGACTGCTGGTTTCATCGACGCCGACGGCATGGACATGGGCCATATCCACTCTGGTACGGGCTTCGGGCACATAGTGGTCAATCACCCGCCACAGGAGCGTGTCGGTCTCGCCGATCAGGCGGGCTACTGTCAATACCGGCATCTCCCGCACCAGGGTCATGATCAGCGCTTCAAAGAGCAGGGTGAAACGCGAGCCTTCCCGCGCCCAGGGAACAGGGATCTGATGCACCCCATGTTCCGGGCACATCACACGGGGTACGCGGGCGTGGAGATAGGCTTCATGCTGAAAGAAATCCATGTGCCGCCAAGTATGTTCACGGGTGTCATGTACCGGACACTCCTCACCACAGACGGGGCAAGCAAAGCGACTGCCCTTGGGAAAGTTGATGTGCAGATCCAGGCGCTTCTCCTCCACTTGGAAGGTCACATCGTCCACCAACCACGGCGGTACCAACCCTAACGCGAGAGAAAACAGCTCTTCTGGGACCATCAGCTAACTCCTATTCGGGACACAACTGCTCCGCTGCATTGTAAACCCTACCCACTCGATCTGACGAAGAGCCAACAGTTTCTCCTTGGATTCGCTCAAGTCGGCCGGATGCATTTCCCGCAAAGGACTGCGCCATTGGGCTTCACTGTCCATCAAGTCATAAAAACGATTGACCAATGCCCGGATCGCGCTTTCGCCGCCCAACAGAATATAAGGAGAAGTTTCAGGTTCAAGAATCACAAATCACTCCAAATAAGTATAACCATGCAGACCATCGGCAAATTGTTGCAGGAAAATGTGCCGTTGCTCAGGGTTGAGATGGGTACAATGATCGACTTTTTTCTGGTAACGCGCCAGTAAATCCGGAGCAGAAAACTGCACGTAATTCAATACCGATTCTACGGTATCCCCGGCCACAGGCTGCTCCAGAAGAACCTGACCCTGCGCATTACAAAGCACATTCACCGAATCCGTATCGCCGAAAAGATTGTGCATATCACCAAGAATTTCCTGATAGGCACCCACCATAAATATACCCAATATATAGGGCTTGTCATTTTGCACGGCATGCACCGGCAAGGCCGGTGTCAGGCCTTCTGCGGTCACATAGGCGTCAATCCGACCATCGGAATCACAGGTAATATCTTCAATCCGGGCGCGACGTTTTGGTTCTTCATTTAAGCGCTGAATGGGCATAATGGGGAAAATCTGATCTATCGCCCAGACATCCGGCAAGGATTGAAATAATGAAAAATTCACGAAATATTTATCGACAATTTTTTCATCCAGTTCATCCAGAATATCCCGATGCGCCCGATTATGGGGGTCCAGAAAGCGACGCACCTGCCAGATAACGCGCGCGTAAATTTCTTCCGCCTGCGCTCTTTGTTCAATATGCAGCAGACCAAGATTAAATTGTTGATGTACTTCACCCAGCAGGTAAATGGCTTCCTGATAAACCTCCAGGGCATCTGATGACTGGGCATTCTCCAGGCGTTGGAGCAGACGTTGCCATTCCTCGGTGATTCCCTGCGCGGCGGTTGGAGACAAGGGCAGCTCTCCTGCTGCCATTTCCACATCTGTCACATTCGTCAACAAAATGGCATGGTGAGCGGTCAGAGCCCGGCCCGATTCCGAAACCACATGGGGCTCCGGCAAATTTTCCTGGCGGGACACCTCAGCCAGGGCACTGACAATGGCATGTGCATAATCGCTGACATGATAGTTGGTCGAGCAATAGGCACGCGAATGGGTTCCTTCGTAATCCACCCCCAGACCGCCGCCTACATCCACGACTTCCAGGGCCGCGCCCAGACGCCGCAACTCGGCATACAGTCGCGCGCACTCGCGCATACCACCTTTAATAAACTGAATATTGGGAATTTGCGAACCCAGATGAAAATGCAGTAACTGCAGACTTTGCAGAGCGTTCTCCCGGCGTAGATGTTCAAGCAAATCGAGAATATGCGCGGTGGACAAACCAAACTTGGATTTTTCCCCACCCGTGTTTTGCCATTTACCCGCCCCTGCCGAAGCCAGCCGGGCACGAACGCCAATGCGGGGTTGCACACCAATATCCCGGGATTCACTGAGGATGAGCGGTAATTCCGATATTTTTTCCACCACCAGGTAAACCCGCAAGCCCAGCTTTTCGCCGCTCAAGGCCAAACGAATATACTCGCGATCCTTATAGCCATTGCAAATGACGGTACCGCCCGCTGGCATAAGGCCCAGCACGGCCAGCAATTCCGGCTTGCTGCCCGCTTCAAGGCCCACATTGCCTGAGCCCGCCCGCAGAATTTCTTCCACAACCCGACGTTGCTGATTGACCTTGATAGGATAAACCGGGGTATAGCCCCCCTGATAGTGCGTATCCTGCATGGCGGCCGTAAAGGCGCCACGCAGTTTTTCTACCCGGTGACCGAGAATTTGTGGAAAACGCAGCAGACAGGGCAGCCCCAGGGAGTGTTCTCCCAATTCGCTGGCCACATCAGCCAGTCCAATCGCCGGACTGTCCGCACGCGCATCTGGCCGCACCAGCATTTGCCCGTCTTCGGCGATGTCAAAATAACCTTCGCCCCATTGCTGCAGATTGTACAGATGACGACTATCGGCCACAGTCCAGGTCATGCCCGCTCTCCCCCCCTCAAAAGCCCAGCGCAGTCTAAGGGTTCTGCAGGCCACCCGACAAGTCATCTATAGAGCTTCGTTGGCAAAATCCGCCAGTCTTGAGCGTTCGCCACGGCGCAGGGTAATGTGGCCGCTATGTGCCCAATTCTTGAAACGATCCACCACATAGGTCAGACCCGAAGTGGTCTCCGTCAGATAGGGCGTATCAATCTGGGCAATATTGCCCAGGCAGACAATTTTGGTGCCGGGGCCTGCCCGGGTAATCAGGGTTTTCATTTCCTTGGAGGTGAGATTCTGGGCCTCGTCGATAATGACAAATTTCTCCAGAAAAGTGCGCCCCCGCATGAAACTCATGGATTTCACGCGAATGCGTTTGTTTAGCAAGTCCTGGGTCGCACTGCGCCCCCAACTCCCGGCTTCATCGCTGCTGCGCGCCAGAATTTCCAGATTGTCTTCCAGCGCACCCATCCATGGCTGCATTTTTTCTTCTTCAGTCCCCGGCAAAAAACCAATTTCTTCGCCTACTGGTACCGTTGCCCGGGTAATAATGACTTCCGAATAGCGTTTATGTTCAAAAACCTGATCCAGAGCGGCCGCCAGGGTCAGCAGGGTTTTTCCGGTGCCGGCATGACCCAGCAGGGTGACAAAATCAATGTCCGGATCCATCAGCAGATTCAAGGCAAAATTCTGCTCAGGATTACGGGCGACAATTCCCCAAACGGCATGACGATCATGACGATAATCCGTGATTCGCTCGATGATGGCATGTTCAGGATGCACTTCGCGGACAATAGCCGCGAATTCATCGGCATCCGCCTCCCCCTGATGCAGGGCAATAAACTCATTGGCATGCCAGTGCTGAATGGCAGGACCACTGATTTTATAGAAACTGCGCCCGCTTTCCTGCCAGGCATCCAGATCGCGACTGTGCTGATCCCAGAAATTTGCACTGAGAATTTCCGAGCCAGTGTACAATAAGTCCGCATCTTCCAGGGCACGGTCATTTTCGTAGTCTTCCACGCGGATACCCAGGGTCCGGCCCTTGATGCGCAGATTGATGTCCTTGCTGACCAGAATGACATCTTTTTCAGGGTGGCGATTTTGCAAGGCCAAAGTGACCGCAAGAATTTCATTATCAGCCTTACCACCCGCCAGATCTTCCGGCAAAGCCTGCTGGTAGGCCGCCGTCTGAAAAAACAGCCGTCCCTGGGCGTAGGGTAAAGGCAGGCCCTGATCCAGATCCGCCGTATCCGTCAGCAGTTCGTCGAGCCTGCGGCTGACCTGTCGGACGTTACGGGCCTGCTCGCTGAGTCCTTTTTTATGCTGATCCAGCTCTTCCAGAACAATCATGGGAAGCAGAATGTCGTGTTCCTGAAAGCGGAACAGCGACGCTGGATCGTGCATCAGGACATTGGTGTCGAGAATATAAAGCCGTGGTTTTTGGGGATCGTTGGCAACAGCTTTGCCGGCACTCATGGGAGTTTTTTGACAATATCAAGTATCGCCGCCGCATGACCTGCCGCTTTGACCTTGCGCTCCACATAGGCAATTTTACCTTGCCGGTCAATAACAAAGGTGCTGCGCTCTACACCAATACTGACTTTGCCGTACATGTTTTTTTCCTTGAGCACATCAAAAGCGGTGCAGAGGGCTTCGTCCGTATCTGCCAGAAGCGGAAAAGGGAAATTGAACTTGCAGGCGAATTTTTCATGGCTGGCCAGACTGTCGCGGGAAACGCCCAAAACTTCTGCGCCAGCCGCCTGAAAATCAGGATAAAGGGCAGTAAATTCCTGGCCTTCTGTGGTGCAGCCGGGAGTATCATCCTTGGGATAAAAATAAAGGACGACAATTTTGCCGTGGAGATCGCGCAAACGGATTTCTGAATCCTTGCCATAAGCAGCAGCGTGAAATTGCGGGGCATCTTGACCAACGGCGATTTTTTCTGAGGACATGGAAGACTCCTGAGTGAACCTGTTGAAAATCTAGCGCGGCTGATGCCCAGATGTCCAGCCATTCCCCGGATCACGGTCGGACTTGCACCCATGCAGGGGCTGCTCTAGCATGAACCCATGAAAAATCATGTTCATGATACGCCCTCCCCCACGCACAGCGATGCAGAAGTGACTCAGCTATTGCGGGACGCGGGACAACGCGTCACCAAGTTACGCGTTGCTGTTTACAGGACGCTCCTGGACGCCGAGCAACCCCTGAGCCATCCCGAGGTCCAGCAACGTCTGGAATCAAGCATCGCGAGCCCGGTAGATCGGGTCAGCTTATATCGCAATCTGGAGTGGTTAGTGGATATCGGCCTGGCCCACCGCATTACCGCAGATGATAGGGTCTGGCGTTTCAGTGCCCGACGCCTGGAACAATCCAATCAGCATCCCCATTTTCACTGTGTTTCCTGTGGACAGGTTTTTTGTCTTCCGGAAAGCCCGGTCTCCACGCCCACTCTTCCCAAGGATTATTCGGTCATCGAAATGGAACTGGTGGTGAACGGTGTCTGTGCCCATTGTGGTAAAAACAAAACCCCCGATTGATCGTAATACGAGGGCTAATATCAGTCTGATTTTCATCTGTCGATCCTCCATGAATACTCCCTTTGCACAAAGCGAGGGAAATGGGAGGATGGCCGTTAGTCTCCCGGCAATGACTTGCAGAAATCCGTGTGTATAATACACACCATGACGAGCTCAGAACTGATCAAATCCCTGGAGTCGGCGGGATGGTTGCATCGAAGTACAAAAGGTTCGCATCACGTCTATGTGCATCCCGATCGCCCAGGGCATCTTTCGATCCCGCATCCACGTAAAGACCTGGGCACAGGATTACTCCACAAACTTTTGAAGCAGGCAGGACTTAAAGAGGGCAACTGCAAATGAGATACCCAATCGCTATTGAATCCGGGGATGAGACCCATGCCTTCGGGGTAGTAGTTCCCGACTTGCCGGGCTGCTTCTCTGCCGGGGATACCCTGGACGAAGCCATCCAAATGGCCAAGGAAGCCATCGAACTGTGGCTGGAGGTGCAGATTGATGAGAGTGGAGACATTCCAGAACCTAAAGCCATCACGGAGCATCAGGCTAATCCGGAGTTTGCTCACTGGATCTGGGCGCTGGTGGATGTGGACCCGGCGCTCATCTCTGACAAGGCGGAACGAGTCAATATTACTTTGCCTGCACGAGTGCTGCGACGTGTAGACGAGGCTGCTAAAAGCCGTCACGAGAGCCGTTCTGGTTTTCTAGCTCGCGCCGCACTGGCGACATTGCGGCGCGAGGCCTCTTAAATCTGCCACAAATTGGGCGACAAAATGGGGTATTCGTAATTTGTTGTGTATGGCGCCTCAGCTGGATCATAGCTCATTCAGGTCGTGTTTGTGTGATTACACCTATGCCCCACCCCCGCCCTCACTCCAGATTTCTGCCTGAGCTCTGGAAACTAGTGGTGCCTGAAAACGGCAAATATGCTTACCCCCCTTGGGAGTGGGCACCATAAGTAATGCGCCCGAGTCGATATCTTCCGGATTAGTCATCTGATTAATCTGCATGAGATGGGCAACAGAACTGTGATACTGCTGGGCAATTTCTGCCAGATTCTGGCCAGGCCTGATGGTGATGCGCATGGTCGGGCCATGATGGCAGGCAGGAGCCACATCCAGCTCCTGCAAGGCATGACGCATGGTCACCCGAAATACGGGTGCCGCTTCTATGCCCCCAAAATTCCATTTGAAATGACTACCGCGCAGGGAAACGGCCATCACCAGTTGTGGATGATTGCCGGGAGCAAAGCCGACAAAGGTGGCATTGGTGGTATGTCCATAAAAGCCGCCATGACCATTGGCCATATTGGCTGTACCCGTCTTGCCCGCTACATGATAGCCCTCAATGGCCGCCAAGATACCTGTTCCTCCCGGCTCCGCCACACTCTGCAGCCAGACTCGCAATTTTTTGGCCACCCAGGCAGGCATAATTCTCTTGGCGACTGGTGCCTGCCCCATGACCAATTCCGGTCGCATATGGTAGCCCCCGTTGGCAAAGGCGGCATAAGCATCCGCCAATTGCAGGGTGGTAACACTAACCCCATAACCCAAGGCAATGGTGGCATGGCGCGCCAGACTCCAGCTATGCCAGTTGGGCAGTACCCCTGAAGTCGCATCTACGAAACCGAGATCAGGTTTGCGCCCAAAACCGGCGCTACGGTACATATTGTAAATAATCTGCTCGGGGGTTTTGAGTGCAATTTTGGAGGCCCCAATACAACTGGAATATTTGAGAATATGTTCAATATTCAGGATGTGATGGCGCACATCATCCGTGATGGCATAACCGTCTACTATCAGCGGATGAAAAACATTGAATCGGGCATCAGGCTGAACACTGTGGCTCGCCAGGGCTGCCGCTACAACAAAGGGTTTCATCACTGAACCCGGTTCAAAGGCCTGATGCACGGCATTATTGGTATAGTCGGCAGGATCCATGCAGGAACCCTCTGCATTGGGATTGCAACTGGGTGCACTGACCATGGCCAGAATCTGTCCGGTATGCACATTCATCACCACCGCAGATCCATCTTTGGCGTGAAAATGATGCAGTGAGCGGGTCAGGGTAATATAGGCCCAATATTGAATCTGGGGATTAATGGTGAGCTGCAGTGGATGACCAAAATGCGCGAGTTTTTGCACTTTGGCCACATGCACTATCTGACCATGTCCATCCACCAGTGCCAATTCCTTTCCGGGATGCGCCCTGAGCCAGGTGTTGTAACCACGCTCCAAACCTGCAGAACCCTGGTGTGCCTCATCCACCAACCCCAGCAGGGGGGTTGTCACCGCGCCCATAGGATAATAACTGCGGCTGGTATCCTGCACATAAATGCCCGGCACCTGCAGCTTTTGTAGAGCCGTTCCGAACTCCGGAGCAACCTGACGTTCAATATAAGCATAATCTGCTCCTCCGCTGGCCACTCGACGGGCAAAACTGGCTTCGGAGAGATGCAGGGCATGACTGAGTTCTGCCCATTGGTCGTGGTGTTTATCCAGAATGGCAGGATCCGCCCAGATGGTAACCGCATGCACATTTACCGCCAGAGGTTCACCATTACGGGCTGTGATGATTCCCCGACTGGCTGGCAAAGGAATAGTCCGTAGATAGCGCATCTGGCCCTGCTGACGCAGAGTGGACTGGTCCAGAATCTGCAGATAAATATCGCGAATCAACATAACTGCAAAAGTCAGTAACAGGAAGATGATGACCAGACGCGCCCGTCCTGCGGGCAGGAATTTTACGGGTCTATCCATTGACAATACGGTTCAATAACAACAAATAGTTCTACCTGAAAGCATTGGAGCAGTTAGTCGGCGTATAAGCTTAATATGATATGTAGACAATGCAAAAGTTCCCGGCAACCCGCTTGGCAGTAAGCTATGGAGGATCAGCACCATATTTTTGATATGATAAGCGCCGCAATGCTGACCCCTACCATGGAGACCGCCTGCTGATATGGCCTTCAACAAAACGCTTAGTCTGTCCCGTTTTTATTTTTTATGCGGCCTGTTGTTTCTGGGTGCTTTTATCCTCTTTGCCTACCATAGTGGCAGCGGCAGCCTCTGGGATATTGATGAGCCCAATAATGCCCAGGCGCTCAAGGAAATGTTTGCGCAGCATAATTTTGTGCTTCCCCTGTTCAACGGGACCCTGCGCGTTGCCAAACCCGCTCTGAATTACTGGCTCATGTGGGGTGGCGTGGAAGTGTTCGGGATGAACAGCTGGGGTTTGCGTATGGGTTCGGTGTTGGTGGGAGCGCTGTTTGTCCTGTACCTGACTGTCTCCACACGGCGTCTGATAGGCAGCGGTCCCGCTTTGCTGACGGGCCTGGTGGCTGCCACTATCTTGCATAGCCAGATCATTTTCCGGGCGGCGGTACCAGACCCTTTATTGATTTTATTTGTCAGCATGAGTCTGATCAGCTATTTGCACGCCTATCAATTCCCGGAGACACGCAGCTTCAATATTTTACTCAGTTATGCCGCCATGGCCCTGGCCACTGTGGATGAAGGACCGATAGGCTTCCTGATTCCGGGGCTGATTATTGTGGTTTTTTTATTGTTGCGCGGTAATCTCCCCTATTTATGGAAAGAAGGGCGCCTGCAATGGGGCTTACCTTTGTTTTTGCTGATCGGCCTGCCCTGGTATGTTGCCGTAGGGGTAGAAAGCCACTGGAGATGGGATCTGGGCTTTCTTTTGCGGGCCAATATCAGCCGGTACAATGCTGAAATGCAGGGGCATCAGGGCCCGTTTTTTTATTACCTGCTGACCATTCCCCTCGCCCTGCTCCCCTGGTCCGTATTTCTCCCTCAGGCACTGCGACCTCTGTGGCGCAAACGCAAGCAACTGATCCGGCAATATCCTGTAGATACCTTTTTGCTCAGCTGGTTATTGGTGTGGGTCATTTTTTTCAGTATTTCCGCCACCAAACTGCCCAATTATGTCTGGGAAGCCTACCCGCCCCTGTTTATTTTTCTCGGAAGACGCTTTTACCAGGCCCTGTCCGGGGAAATACCCTTTCGCAGCTGGGGATTATATATGTCCTTGTCCGTACTTTTCAGCGTCGGGGCGGCTCTGGTCTATGCCGGCGCTATAATCGTGCCGGCAAAAATTCCTCCCCTGGGCTCGCTTTATTACCTGGGCTTACCCTATGCCGTGTCTGCCGTCCTTGCCGCGCTTTGGGTATGGAAAGACCAAGTTGGACGCTGGTTGATCACTCTGACCGCCGGGGCCGCCGCCTTGACTTTCGCGCTGATGACCTACACCGAGCCAGCATTGAATATTTTGAAGCCTTCTTACTTCATGGGAGAAAAAATCCGTCAGTACCAAGGTGATAAACCCTATAGCATTGCCGCCTGGCATTGGTTTCAGCCCAATTTTCTGTTTTATGCCGGACGTGGCAACATGATTTTGCACCGGCCCAGGCATATGGCGGAATTACAGAACATTCTGCGTCATAACCCCAGTCCCCTTTATCTGGTCTTGCCCAGTCGGGATGTTTCTGACATGCGCAGAAGCCTGCCGGATCATCTCCATATCCAAAGCATTTATGTCAGTTATGAGTTATATAATCACGAAAATTTGACCTTGTTACGCATCAGCCCGCAATCTGCTGTTTCCCTTCAGCACCAGGCCCCTCCGGGTTAATCTCGGGATTGGGTCCGGCGGAAGTGGAAAACGCCTGCTCTGTCAGATTTTCCTCGCCAGCCACCTGTTCCAAATTTTGGCGGGCAGGTTCAGGCAATAAAAAAGTCAGTGCCAATCCCGTCATACTGAATAAAAAAGTAAGCAGAAGGGTGTTTTCTATGCCCATCGCCTGGAGCAGAATGGGAAATAAAAACACCCCGATAAATGCGCCTACCTTGGCTGTCCCTGCGGAAATACCAGCGGCTGTAGTCCGTAAATGAGCAGGATAAATTTCTGAGGCCAGGACAAATGTAGTGGTATTCGGGCCAAATTCTGCAAAAAAATAACTGATGGCATACAAGGCAATAAACAGAGCAAATGCCCCGGCTATATCAGGAATCACGCCAATGGCGAGAAAAGCCATGCCCATGCAAAAAAAACCGATCAATTGCAGACGGCGATGACCAATACGGTCCAGAGTGAATGCCGCAAGAAAATATCCCGGCACTGCAGCAATTGCAAAAACAATCCAGCTCCAGGCAATATTGGCCATTAGCCCACCATGTGGGGCCAGCGCATGCATAATCATGGGCGTCGAAATAGTATTACCATAATAGGCATAATCAAAAGCAAACCAGGCCCCAGCCGTACCCAACAAATATCGCCAGTAATGTCTCAGTGGCTTTGGAGAGGTAACCGATGAATCCGCGTTGTTGGGAGCTTTTGTGGCCCGATTCAGCCAACGCGGTGATTCCGGCATGCTGCGTCGCATCCAGTATGCACCAAGCGCAGGAAACGCCCCCAGCCCCAGCATGATGCGCCAGGCCAGATCATGGTCAATTTGTGCGGCCAACAATGCCAGGGCAATACCAGGGCCAATCAAAACGCCCAAAGCCTGAAAGGAAAAGGTCAGACCCACCAGCAATCCGCGATTATCCCGATTGGCATATTCGCTCATGATCACTGAAGACAAAGGATAATCTCCACCTACCCCCAGCCCCAGAATAAAACGAAAGATAATCAATGTGGTGATATCATTGGCGCAGGCAGATCCGAGTGCGCCGAGCACCATCAACAGGGCTTCAATACCGTATATTTTGCGCCGCCCATAAATATCCGCAATTCTACCAAACAGATACGCCCCAAATAGTACGGCGAGCAAAGAAACGGAGCCAATCAGGCCCATCATCAGGGCATCAGGATGCCATTCCTGACGAATCAGTGCCAAAGCGTATCCAATGATAAATAAATCGTAGGCTGCCGAAAAAAATCCCAGCCCGGCAGTCAACATGGTTTTTAAGTGAAAAAGCCCGAGAGTGGCGTCATTCAGCGCGGCAATGGACGAAACAGATGTATTTGCTGATTTCATATACCCCGACGGACGTATTTGGGCAGAACAGCGCTATTTACAGACCGGCAATGTTTTCAGCTGGCTGAGCACCTGCCCCGCGAAAATTACCCCCGCCGGATGCACCGGATAACCCGCCGTTTTCAGAGCGGTTACGGTCCAGGTATTGCAGGTATGAAAAGCATCATACGTACCCGGCGAGGCAAAAAATTTGCTGCGAGGATAAGGCCCGGCCCCAACAACTGTCAACCCGTCTGTATGGTTTACAGTCAGAAAGGCAGCTATATAATTATCCAGTCTGTGCAGATTTTCCGGAGTGACCGGTAACCACCGGACTTTAACACCCGGCAGATCGCTTGCTGCACTCAGATTTTCCACGGCTCTGATCAGCATCACGCTATGGGAAGGCAACAGGGCGCTGATTCCCTCCCAGACACTGGGGTTTTCGGCCATATAGTAGCGCCGGTTACCCCATCCAAAAATCCAGTCATGAGGCTTGACCCGAAAATACTGCGGTACAAACTTTAAGTCACCCTGCATTTCATCAGCAGGAATGATCAATCCGGTATGCCAGCCTATATCAATAACACCGATCTCAGATCTGTCGCGGGCACAAGCTGCTGTAGCCGCATGGCTGGAAACCGGCGGTAAGGCTGCACAACCGGCCAGGAAGGCCATCATGCCGATCTCCAGAAAAACTGGTCGCCAAGCGCTCACGCGTCTGCCGGTACCACTATTGGGAGTCTGATAACATGGCATGATAGACAAAATCCACGCGCCGGTTGCGCTTCCAGCACTTGGGATCATTGGCGTAACACAGCAGATTGTCCTTACCAAAGGAAACCATCTGAATTCTGCTGGCAGATACCCCGTCGGCTTCCAGCAGGCGCGCCACGGCTTCTGCCCGGCGATTACCCAGAGCCAGATTGTATTCCTGGGTACCGCGTTGGTCACAATTACCTTCCAGACGTACATCTACATGGGGGAATTTTAATAAAAACCGGGCATTATCCAGGGCAATACGACGACCGTGGACATTGACCTGACTACTGTTCGTAGCAAAATGAACGCGCAGATGCGAGGGTAAGGCGGCCAGTTCAGCGTCAGACAAATACCTGTTCCGCCCCCCGAGGGGACCATTAATATCCTCACTCTGTACGCCTGGAGCCGCATAACGCTGGGTAGGTGGCTGGGTTATAACATGGGAAGGCACAGGTATGTGGGCGACCGGATGGGGTGAGACTTCCTGCGCGCATCCAGTCAAAAGCAAGGAAGCAGGCAATAGCATCCATAGCATATGCATAATGGGCAGGCGGACACGGAAACGTGGCATTTTTTCTCTCCTTGTGGCAATAGCCTTGTGACCGCCGCCGCGCCGCTAAGTTTCAATCCATATGTAGGGTTGTGTATGACTCCTTTAACAGTTCCAGCAACTGCGCTTCATCCACAACCGTAATGCCCAGCTTGGCTGCCTTCTCTGCCTTACTGCCCGCATCCGCACCCAACACCACATAATCGGTTTTCGCGGAGACGGAACTACTGACCTTGGCCCCGGTTGCCTCAATGGCCGCCTTGGCTTCTTCCCGACTCATCTGCGGGAGAGTTCCTGTCAGGACAAATATGCGCCCAGCCAAATGTCCAGAGCTTTTGGGCGCGACCTTCTCCCAGTGCAGGCCGGCAGTGCGCAAGGCCGTAATCACTTCCCGATTATGGGATTGCGCAAAAAAATGCTGGACGGACTCGGCGACAATAGGCCCTACATCCGGAATATTCTGCAGTTGTGCCTCATCTGCCGTCATCAGCGGATCAAGATCGCCAAAGTGCTCAGCCAGTGATTTGGCTGTCGTTTCACCGACCTGACGAATACCCAGGGCATACAAAAAGCGCCAAAGTTGTGTTTGCCGCGAAGCTGCAATTTCGGCGAGCAGATTTTGTGCCGATTTACGGGCCATACGCTCCAGACCACACAACACGTCTTCATTGAGGGAGTAAATATCAGCCACCGTTTTGACCAGTTCACGATCTACCAGTTGGGTAATCAGTTTTTCGCCCAGACCACGAATATCCATGGCCTTGCGTGAAGCGAAATGACTGATTGCACCCACTCTTTGCGCCGGACAATAAATACCCCCCATGCAACGATGCGCGGCTTCGTTGCTGAGACGCAACACTTCCGATCCACAGATCGGGCAATGATCAGGTATCTGCCAGGGCTGGGTATGCTCCGGTCTGGCTTCAAGGATGACCATGACCACTTCAGGAATCACATCACCCGCCCGCCGCACCAATACCGTATCGCCTACCCGGATATCCTTGCGATCTACTTCATCCTGATTATGCAAGCTGGCACGACTGACGGTCACTCCACCCACCTGCACGGGACGCAATTGGGCAACAGGGGTAATCACGCCCGTACGTCCCACCGAAGCCAGAATGTCCTCAACCACTGTTTTTTCCTCGTGCGCCGGAAATTTATAGGCAATAGCCCAGCGTGGCGCGCGCGCTGTGAAGCCCAGGCGCTCCCGTTCATGCAAATCATTCACCTTAAACACCAGGCCATCTATTTCAAAGGGCATTTGTTCACGTAAATTCTGCATTTTTAAATAATATTCTCTACAATCATCAAGATGATCGATCTTACTAAGGTAAGAAGTTACTTCAAATCCCCAGCCGGCCAGTTGCTGTAACACTTCAAGATGGGTTTCTGCCAAGGGGGCATTCACTTCTCCCCAGCCCCAGGGGAAAAAAGCGAGGGGCCTTTGCGCCGTGACCTGTGAATCCAGTTGCCGCAAGCTTCCCGCTGCCGCATTGCGGGGATTGGCAAACGGGTTTTCATGATTCCGTAAACGTTCATCATTTAAACGCTCAAAAGCCGCGACCGGAATGACTACCTCGCCACGAACCTCAAGAATGTTCGGCCAATTCTTACCCTTTAGTTGCAAAGGCACATTGCGAATACTCCGCACATTACTGGTGACGTCTTCTCCGGTACTGCCATCTCCCCGGGTACCTGCCTGCAGTAATCGTCCGTTTTCATAGCGGATGTTGACCGAAAGACCATCAAATTTGGGCTCCGCGCTCATGCTGACCTGCTCATGTCCCAGCCCTTTGTAGACTCGCACCAACCAGTCTGCAAAACCCGCATCGTCAAACACATTGTCCAAAGAGGTCATGGGCACACGATAATGTATTTCGGCAAAATGATTGAGGGGGGCTGCACCTACCCTTTGCGTCGGCGAATCGGCACTGTGCCACTGTGGATAGCGATTTTCGAGTGCCTGAAGTTCCCGCAGGAGCACGTCATATTCTGGATCGCTGAGCGTCGGCGCATCTTTCTGATAGTAGGCGGCATTGGCTTCGCTCAGTTGCGCGCGTAATTGCATAATTCGCTGCAGATCCCTGTCATTGGCTGATGCCACTCATTGCTCCTTTGCTGAAATTCAAGCGTGGGTAATTTTTGGGCGGCGTATCCCGAATGCCCTTTCTGGTATATTTTTGCAGATAATTGAACTACCAACCAGAAGGAGAATGTATGGCTTTGGCCCTGTTTGACCTCGATAACACCCTGCTGACAGGGGATTCCGACCACGCATGGATGGAGTTTTTGGGCAGTCGTGGCATTGTCGATGCGGAAGAATTCAATCACCGCAATGATCAGTTTTACGCCGATTATGTGGCCGGGCGCCTGGACATCCATGCTTTTCTGGACTTTCAGCTCACGCCATTAGCCGCCCATCCCCGCGCCCAACTGGATGTCTGGCATCGTGATTATCTTCAGGAAAGGGTTTTGCCCATGATCTCCAACCGGGCACGGGCCTTGGTGGAAGACCACCGCCAGCAGGGCGATGTGCTGGTCATTATTACCGCTACCAATCGCTTCGTGACCGCACCCATCGCCACTGAATTTGGGATTGGAAACCTCCTGGCTACCGAACCCGAAGTAAACACAGACGGCGAATTTACGGGCAAAACGGTCGGCACCCCCTGCTTCCAGGCGGGAAAGATCGAACGCCTGCGTCACTGGTTGCAAGAGCAGCAACTGGATTGGCAGCGAAGCTTGCAAGGCAGCACCTTTTACAGTGATTCCTACAATGATTTGCCGCTTTTGGAAACCGTCGATTTCCCTGTTGCCGTGAACCCCGATGAACGCCTGCGTGCCCATGCCACAAGCAAAGGATGGCCGATTCTTTCTTTACATGATCAATAGACGTTCATCAAATTGTCATATTATGGTGCTAGCATTAGTCCATTATTAAACTGTTAACCGGTAAAAACCGGATCAGGAGCCGCAATGCCCTATTTCCGATCAGCGCCCCATATCGGTAAAACGGGAGAACTTTCGCAACTCCCGAAACTAATCGGGTGAGTGTACGCCTATGAATCCTTCCGGGCAGGACACAGCCTTATTACGCTGCAGAACTGTTGGCAAATTTTATGGAGAAGCACGAATACTCAGGGAGATTTCTCTGGACTTATATCCTGGGGAAATCGTGGCGTTACTGGGTCCCAATGGTGCCGGCAAAAGTACCCTGCTGACCTGTCTTATCGGGCTCATTCTCGCCAATACTGGTGACATTGAGTTATTCGGTCAGGATATCCAGCAACTGGATACCCAAAACCGCATTCAGACTGGCTTTGTTCCCCAGGAATTCAGTGGTTTTTCCTGGATGCGGGTCAAGCAACTTCTTGAGTTGATTGCGGGCTTCTATCCTGCTTCCGGTCGCCACTGGAAAAAACTCGAAGACTGGGCTGATCTGGACTCCAGCAAAAAAGTCCAGGAACTTTCGGGTGGACAAAGACAACGTCTGGCTATTGTCCTAGCCATGCGCCACCGCCCGCGTTTACTAATTCTTGATGAACCTGTGTCTCAACTGGATCCACAGGCACGTCAGGATTTCCTGTCCCTGCTGCAGGAGCACGCCCTGGAGCATGAAGCTGCCGTACTGCTCTCATCTCACATTGTTTCTGATCTTGAACGCATTTGTTCGCGTTTTCTGGTACTCCACCACGGCCGGATAATTGCAGAGTGGCCCCGCGAAACCTTACAGCCCGGAGAAGCGGAAAGCCGATTCCTGGCAATGACCAGAGACAGCAACTGATGGGTATCTGGCGCTGTCTCCACCCGCGCCTGCTGTTTCAGGAAAACCTGACCCTGATACTGGGTAGCCTCCTATTTTTAATGGGGATGGGTATAACAATCGGCTTTGCACTTTCCACCCAGGCTAAGCCACAGGCGTCGCAAGCGGTTTTTACAATGATATTACTGCCCGCATTTTTTATCGTAGCCGGCTTTCTCATCCATTACTGGCGGATAATTTCTGAAGACCTTTTGAGAATTTTACCCGGTTTTCGCAGGCAGGCCATTGGTATATTTGTTTTTATTCTTATTCTCTTGCTGGTCATCATTGCCGGAGAAATGCGGTTTTCAAACATTCCCTTGGCAGGGGCCTTTATTTTAACGGTTTACGTGGCATTTTGGGCTGCTTTTTATGCGATTTTGCTCAATACCGGCGGAAGCCGCAGGAAAGACCGAAAATATTGGCAGGGATTCCCCCTGCTTCCAGTGTATCCCCTCATATTTTTCCCACCTGCCAGAGATGTTTTTTTAGCGATTCCCGCACCAGTGGATTCGGTTCTGGGAATTCTACTGCTTTTACTCATCGTCCTGCTGATGCGAAAAACGCCACGACAGTGGCAAGAATTTTTATCCGAATACCTGCACAGGCCCCAGGATATTCGCATCCAGAACATCTCGTGGAGCGCACCCTGGCGCTGGATGCCCGGCAACTGGCACAATCCCATCCTGGATACGGCGCGACGGCCGCAGGGAATTCTGGCGGTTCTTTTTATTCAACCCTTGTTCCCGGCTGCTCTTATTGCATTACAATTTTTGCGGGTTGGCACATCGCATTGGCCACAGGTTCTACCTTTTCTTCCGGTCATTTTTCTCCTACCTGTCTTATCATGGGGTAACTGGTCGGCACGGGCATTTGACTGGCAATATCTGACGCTTACCGGTTATTTTGGTGGCAATCACCAGCAGGCAAGTACGCACATTGTAAAAAGTTACGCTGCGCATACCAGCCTGCTGGCCCTGGTATTACTGTTTTGGCCGGCCCTTATTTTGATTCTTCTGGGATATCCTATTCTGCAAATCAGCATGATTTTGTTGATTTTGTATATGGGCATTCTGGTGCTGGCCTGGGCACCCATGGGTATAATCGGTCTGGGTTTTACCGGTATCCTGCAGCAAATCATCCTGCTTCTTTCTTTTGGGTTGGATGCTGTTCTGGTGTTGCGCAGCGCGCACTACTGGTTTTATCGCCACCTGATTCATGTGCCCTTTCACCTGCGCGGAACACTGGTTTTAATGTTTATGGCCCTTGTCAGTGTGGGGTTTGCCGCCTATCTTGTCCGACAACGTCTGAGTCGCAGTGACTGGAATTTATCCCAATTTTCTGCCCAAAAAATCCGGCAGACAGGACAAAAGTACACTTTATCGGCAGAAAACAACAAGCAACGGACTACCAGAAAATCTCTTAACACGCATTGGGGGCCCTGGGCAGCGATAATCCTCTTTCTGAGCTTTTTCTTCGGTCAGGCCATCATTGTCATTATTATGGTCATGCTGCGGGATTTCGTCGTCGGCGCGCAGTTGGGTATGCATTATGCCTTACTCCATGAAAAAATGCCGCCGCTTGTCCTGGAAAAGTCCTTACACCAAATCAGTACTACGTTCCGTATCTGGCTGGGCATCCTGAGCTATACGCTTTGTGCATTGGCGATCCTGATTTTTTTACTGATGAAATTTCCTCGGGAGGTCTGGCGCAAAGCTGAAGGTTTTGCCTGGCGCAAACCCAGTCGTCCAAATGCCTATCTGCTGGCCTTGATACTGGTCATTCTCATCGGTCTCATTGCTCATGGTCTTTTCCAGGTATTTCCTCCACCCAGCCATCTGAACCCGCGCGCATTAGGTCTCTTTGAGGGACTGAAAGGCTCAGGATTGAGGCACTACGTGGTCCTTTTGTTGCTGATTGTCATTGCGCCCTTTACCGAAGAAATTATTTTTCGGGGAGCCATATATGCCGGGCTGCGCCGGCGGTTTTCATCAGGCTGGTCGGCCCTGTTCGTCAGTTTGCTTTTTGTGTTAGCCCATGTACCCAGCAAAATCGAACAGTTTCATTACCCTCCGGCATTGATTATCATCGTCCTATTGGCAGCCGCATTAATATTTTTGCGCATCCGCTATCGTTCACTCTGGCCTGGAATCCTGCTTCATATGGTATGGAATGGCAGTGGCTTTCTGTTACTACTTTGGCATTGAAAAAAGGAACAAATCATGGACAGCTTTACCCCGATGCAGGCGGATAATACCACTTATAGCGGCGCCATCCGTGGTGGCTGGGATCTACTTAAAAACCAATTTAAAACGCTATGGCCGGCTTTACTCATTTTTATCCTCTTATTGGGAATAGGCTTTGCCATAAATTCACTACTCAATTTCAGCGCACCAACATACGTCCAGTTATGGCGATTCCCATTATTCTTGTGGATCACCTTGCTGGATATGGGATTATTCTACCTGTTAGCTAAAAGTCTCACCGCTCAGCCATGGCATATCGGAAACTTGTTTTGGGCATTCAAACGTGGTGAAGCCTGGTTACTTGCCTTGATCTACGCCACTATTGGCAGCGTCCTGGAGGCCTATTCGGGAATGCCTATAGTTCAGCCGGGGCAAAAGTTGCCTGCAGACTGGTTCATGCATCAGCAGATTTGGATAATGTTTATTCCACTCATGTTATTGGGCGCACTCTTTGGATATGTATTTATGCTGTATTCTGCCTATGGATTGAATGCCAAAATGTCCATAGGCAGCAGCTTAGGTATTTTTGGGGGAAAATTGAAATGGCTGTTTTTTCCATTTATTCTGGGCGCAATCCTGATCCTGGTATTCATCGGTGTTGGCATTTTTTTTGCTATATTTTTTGGCATTCTGTTTTTTCTGGTAAAATATCTGGGCTTTATGCTTGTAGGTAAAATCGTTCTCGCCCTATTGGGCGTGGTACTACTGATCGCATTAGAGGTGGCCATTCTTATCTGGACATTTGGTAGTATGCTGATTGCCACCGGTGCCTTGATGGATATGGGGTCGAGGCATAATAGATTGGTCCCCTAAGGCTTCCAAAAGCTGACCCAAAAAGGTTAATCCTAAAAACGGCAGTTGCCGTGGGTGCTTTTTGCTCCATTGTTCCTTGCCTGTTGTTCTACGGCTCATCCTGCTGTCAGGAGAGAACTCGCCCTGCGGGCTCAAACAGCTCTCCTGACGGGCGCAGGATTTCGCCAAGAACAACAACGGCGCGAAACAAAAGTCGCTGCAAAGCACCCACAGCAACTGCCGTTTTTAGGTTAATCAATTTGCTGCGTAGGATTCAGAATCGGCGGCGGCGGCCAACGTTTCCGCTACCGAGACCGGTACAATGCGAGAGACGCCGGGTTCGGTCATGGTAACGCCGATAAGTTGTTCGCCCACCTGCATGGTCAAGTTACGGTGGGTAACAATCAAAAACTGGGTTTGCACGGCCATTTCCTGGACTAAATGGCAGAAACGGCCCACATTGGCGTCATCCAGAGGGGCATCTACCTCGTCGAGCACACAAAATGGGGCTGGATTCAGCCGAAATAGCGCAAAAACCAGGGCAATCGCGGTCAGAGCCTTTTCTCCACCAGATAATTGCTGCAAACTGGCATTGCGTTTGCCGGGGGGTTGCGCGCGTAAAACCAGACCGGCATCAAGCAAGTCGTCACCCAGCAGACTCAGGGCTGCCTGACCACCTCCGAACAAAATGGCGAACAGGTTCTGCAATTCCTGATTCACCTGATGGAGGGTTTCGGAAAAGCGCGAGATAGTTTCCTGATCCATGGCGGCCATGGCCTCTTCCAGGCTATTCAGAGCCGTTTCCACGTCTTCCACCTGACTTAACAAATTTCCGCGCCGCTCCTCCAGCTCTTTTAATTCTTCTTCTGCCGCGAGGTTCACATTGCCCAGACGTTGTATGGCGGCAGCTATACGCGCCAGTTGTTCTTCCATAGAGCGGGAATCCGGGCAAGGCCCGGGGTTTTCCCCCAGATTTTCAGCCAGTTCTGCAGCTCGCAGACCATTTTCTTCCAGACGGACCTGCAAGGCAGCCATTTCCTGTTCGGTCTGCGCCAGGTTTTTTTGCAGATTGCGCAACTGGGTTTCCAGCGGATGACGCTGCTGCTCCAGAGTGCGTATTTGTAGATCTATGGCCTGTGCGGATTCCTGATGCTTTTGGACAATGGCTTGTTGTTCTCCAAGCCGATCCTGAAGGGTTTTCTGTTTGTCCTGCAAATCAGGAAGGGCTTGCTGTAGTGCCTCCAGATTCTGGCAGCTGAGCGCAATGGACTGCATCAGTTGCAGATCCTGCTGCTGGAGATCATCACCGCGCTGTTGCGCTGCTGCCGATTCTGTCTGCAGTTTTTGCACCTGTAATTCCAGTTGCTGACGTTCTTCCCGCAAGCGCCCGTAGGTATTGCGCAATTCCTGAACACGGCGTTTGTCCTTATCCGCTTTTTGTTGCGCCTCGCGCAGTTGTTTTTCCTGTACAGCCCAGTTTTCTTCTTCGTCGGCAAAAGCCTTGCGCAGCCCGCTCAGGCGTTCCGAGCTGGCGGTTTTTTCCGATTCCAGACGCTGGGCTTCCATTTGCCGCTCGGTCCGTTGCTGATCTTCCGATTCCACCCGACTGCGTAAACGGGCGACAGACTCCCGTTCCTGTGCTAGTTCCCGGCCAAGTTTCTGCACTTGTGCTTCAGCTTCGCGCAGGGGTATTTGCAAAACGCGAAGAGCCTCTTGGGCTTCATTCAGCGCTGTTTGCGTGGCAACGGCCTGCGCCTCGGCGGCCGTCATAAGCTGCTGGTTATCTTCCAGTTCCCGCCGACATTGCAGCAGGCTGGCTGCGTCTTCCTGTTCGGGAAAAGTCACACCCATCGCATGCACAATGACTCCCAGCGGAGTTATCCAGGCTTCCCCCGCTCCCAGCTCATGCCGCTTGGCCATGGCACTGGCCAGGTCGGGCGCGGTTCGCAAGCCCCAGAGCCAGTCCTGCATGCCTTTTCGTAACCTATCAGGAATCTTCAGCATCCTCAGCAAGGCATCTTCAGAAAGGCTCGTCAGTTCTTCGGCAGATTCCCATAAAGTGCTGTGCTTCACGCTCTGCTCAGGCGCAGCAAGCACCCGGGCATGAAGGCGATCACCGAGCACCCGTTCAATGGCCGCCTCCCAGCCCTTGCGAACCTGCAAACAATCCATCAACAACCCTTGCCCGGATACCCCCGCAGGACTGGATTTTTGCAGGCGTTGCAATAGGCTTTCGAGTGCCTTGTGGCGGGCCTTGCACTCTTGCAACTGGCCCTGGGCACTTTCACGGGGCTCGCGCAGGTTCTCAATCTGTTTTTGTTGTTGGGCCAATTCCTCACGCAAAGTTGCAAGATGCTGGGTTGCCGTATTCAGGTTCTCTTCCAGCGTTTGCACACGCAGTTCGGCCGCATCGAGAGCAGGGCGTTCTGATGGTATTTCCTGAACAAAACGCCCCAGGCGCCTATCCATATCCTGTAAACGCGGCTCCAGCTCGCGGATCTGAGCCAGCAGCACATCACGTTTGCGGCGCAAATCAGCAACCTTTTGCACGCCCAACTGTCGTGCCTGTTCCTGCTCTTCAGCCTGACGCTCTGCGGCCTGACGGGCTTGGCGAGTTGACTCCTCCTCTGTGCTTAAGGCTTCACGACGATCCAGCAAAACCAGAAGGCGTTCTTGTCGTTGTTTTTCACTATCCAGTTGGCGTTGTATTTCGTCCTGGATTTTTTGCTGTTGGTTCTGAAATTGCGCCATTCCCGACTGAACACGCTGAATCTGAGCATGATGTTCTTTCAGTTGATGATCGGCTTCACTGAGATCCGCCTGAACAGCATACAGACCGGCCTGGGCGGCGCTCAGGCTGTCCTGACCGACCCGCGCTTCCTGTCGCAAGCGCTCCAGACCCTGCTCGGTCAACTGGCGGCTTTCTTCCAATGTCCGGTTTTTGGACTGTAATTCATCGCGGCGCTGATTCAGGACTTGTGCTTCCGTCTCCAGCATCTGCAGGCGTTCAGAAACCGTCCACCATTGCCATTGACGTTCTTCAATGCGCAAGGCCCGCATTTTCCGGGCAGCTTCGGCCTGACGTTGCAAACGCTGCCACTGACCATCCATTTCACCGTGAATATCATGCAGGCGTTGCAAATGTTCCCGGGTTTCGGCAATGCGCTGGGCGGTTTCCCGACGCCTTTCCTTATAGCGGCTGATTCCCCCCGCCTCTTCCAGCATGGCGCGCAGATCATCAGGACGCGCTTCAATAATCCGACCAATGGTTCCCTGTTCGACAATGGCATAGGTACTGCTGCCCAAACCTGTACCCAAAAACAGATCACTGACATCCCGCCGCCGGCAACGCGCGCCGTTAATCCGGTAAAGACTGTCGCCCTTGCGGTCCAGACTGCGTTTGACACTGATTTCGGCCACTTCGGCAAATGCACCGGGCGCAGTGCCATCACTATTGTCAAAACGCAATTCCACACTGGCCTGGGAAGTTGCCGGACGACTGCCCCCCCCATTGGAAATGACATCGCTCAGGGTGCCGCCTCTTAATTGCCGGGCGGAAGACTCACCAAGCACCCAGCGCAGGGCGTCCACAGTATTGGACTTGCCACAACCATTGGGTCCGACAATCACTACCGGATTGGCGCTGATCTGGATGCGGGTGTTTTCGCGAAAGGACTTGAAGCCTTGAAGAATAATAGCCGAGAGGCGCATGAACAGTGGTTTTTAGGTATGATATCAGACTATTGAAACTTTCATGATGAGGATTAAGCCATGCCCAGTCAACCCAGCAAAAGTCTGGAACGATTTCCCAACCCCCATCCCGAGCGGGATTATGTGGTGCATATGGATATGCCGGAGTTTACCTGCCTCTGTCCACTGACCGGACAGCCCGATTTTGCGCACTTTATGCTCGATTTCATTCCTGACCAGCATAATGTTGAACTTAAATCCCTGAAGCTGTATCTCTGGAGTTTTCGCGATGAAGGCGCTTTTCACGAGGCCATGAGTAACCGGATTGCTGACGATATTATTCAACTGATTCAGCCGCGTTATCTGCGCCTTCTGGGCCGCTGGTATGTGCGTGGAGGCATCAGCACCGATTTGCTCATCGAACATCGCCAGCCCGGCTGGGATAACCCGGATATCCTCGGGCAGTTGCCCGGTGTGCAATGGACCCGGCAGCAGCCCGGTTACTGATCGGCGCCGGACATGCCCACTTATCTGGGAATAGATTTTGGAACGTCCGGCTTGCGCGGCGTAATTATTGATGAAAATCTCAACAAGATAGCCAGTGCCGCCCTTCCCTACCCGGGCTGTCCGTCTGAAAGTTTGACCGATAGCCAGGGATGGTTGCAGGGACTGGAAATGCTGGCGCAACAATTGCGATCCATTCATACCCGGGCCTGGTCTGCCATCAAGGCCATGAGTCTGGATGGGACCTCTGGAACCCTCCTGCTCAGTGACCGACGGGGTAATGTTCTGGGTCCAGTATTGGCCTATTCAGATCAACGGGCTGCAGCACAGGCACAACAGTTGAAACAGCAATGGCCAGAAGGGGGAATTTGTCTATCCCCTGCCAGCTCCCTGAGTAAACTCCTGTGGTTACGCTGTCATCTCCATAATTTTTCGGAGGCGCATTACGTACATCATCAGGCGGACTGGGTGGCTGCGCATCTCACCAATCACTGGGGGATTTCGGATCGGGGCAATGTTCTGAAAATGGGTCTGGATGCTCAACAGATGAAATATCCGGAGAAAATGCTCAATATCCTGAAAACTGCAGATATTGATCCGGCAATATTACCGAAAGTGGTGCATGAAGGGATCAGCATCGGCACGCTGGATAAATCATGGGCTCAAAGGCTGGGCTTGTCCACAGCAGTCCAGATTCGCGCCGGTTGTACAGACAGCGTTGCAGCGGCCACTGCGGCTGGTTTATATATGCCCGGCACAGCCCTGAGCAGCCTTGGTTCATCCCTGGCTTTCAAGGTCGTGCATGGCAAACCAATAAATACAATGGGTCTTTATAGCCATTATCTGGGTGATTTTTGCCTGGTTGGCGCGGCATCCAATGCCGGAGCAAGTATCCTGCTGCAGCATTTTCAGCGAGAACAAATGCGGGCGCTGGAATCCTCCCTTCATCCGGCATATCCCAGCGCTGCCTTATTGTATCCTCTGGCCAGCAGCGGAGAACGCTTCCCGATCCAGGCGCCTACATGGCCGGGAAGTACCATTCCCAGCGGACAAAATGCCGAGACTTTTCAGATGTTGCTGGAAGGACTCAGCTATATTGAAGCCTGGGGCTATGACGTCATGGAAAAAGCGGAGGTGAGCATTCAGGGGCCCATAAAAACGGTGGGGGGTGGCAGTATGAATGCTGCCTGGATGCAAATGCGTGCCCACATTTTGAATCGGCCTGTAGAAATCACAGTGGACACTGAGGCGGCAAAAGGATCTGCTCTCATTGCTGCGGCTGCCGATTTGGGGGGCTTAAAAATATTGGGGCAGACACCCGTCCAACCGGGAAGAATATTTTATCCTGCAGCAGATGCCGTAGAGCGTTATGCACCTTATGTTCAAAAATTTCAGGAAAAATTTTCCCGACTTTCTGATTAAAAGTTATAGGCCAGATTGATAGTAGTCAAGGTATTCATCGGCCTAAAACCAGGTTGAACTTTCGCATTGTACGTTGCAATAAAGGCAAGACGCAGATTCAACGGTCCATATAACGGACTGACCACAGTAAAAATCGAATTATAGGTATTCGCTCCATTATCCGCCAAAATGGCATCTACGGCCTCTGATAAATGTGCATGTGGACTGAATTTCCAGAGATATTTTCCATAGAGACGGGCAATGGGATGCGTGCTATACACTCCACCAATGGGGTGGGATTGACGCACACCGGCACCCGCTTCAAGACGCAGATGAGAAACCTGATTCAGAACAAAAAAGTGTCCATAACCCAGGGTTTCATCAGCACGATAATAGTACCCGTCAAAATGGTTGCGATGATAATTGAGATTCGCAAACAAATATTGCTGCAGGGCAATGTCATAGCGGGTCTGGTTGCTGACATCCAGGCGATCGGCGCTGACTTCTCCTTGAGAAGTCGCATAGTTATACAGAAGCCGACTCTGGTTCGACCACAAACCGCGATGCCAGAGTAACGCGTCGTCCGTATTGAGATTCAGCGCCTGACTGGTTCCTGTACTACTGCTTAAACCTAAACCCACAGAGCCAGACCACTCTGGTTTTTTTGCAAATTCACTTTTGGATATAACCAAAGGACTTACCGCCGGTTCATCGGCCATGGCCTGCACTGTAACGCTGGAAAACGCCATCATAACCATCCAGACAGACCATTTATTGAACAGAAAACGCATGCAAATTCCTAGTTAACTGGCTGAATTATAATGCTGAATCCAACAGGAGTTGGGCGCGGCTGGCTACTTCTGGCGGGCCATAGCGCGCGGCAGCTTTCCACCAGTGAATAGCCTTGTCTATATCGCGGGGTACTCCCCAGCCATGAGCATAGGCTTCACCCAACATGAGTTCCGCCTGAGGATTGATGTTGTAGGCACCTTTACGCCACCAGTGTGCGGCCTCACTGAAATTCTGAGCGACACCATCCCCCGCAGCATAAGCCAGTCCCAGACGATATTGATCCGGTCCATAACCATGCTCGGCCCCGGACATCCATTTCGCCAACACAGCAGGTGTAACTGCCTCAGTCGCGCTTGAAGCCAGCGGCTTAGTGCCAGGGGCTGCCGTTGCAGCTAATGGCAAAAAAAGCAGAGAGGCACTTAAAATTAAAACTTTTCCAGGCATTCCCGATATCAACTCTGACCTCCGGTCTAATGGAGAGTTGTCCAGACTAAGCTTTTTCCCTATACTTGTGAAGGGTAAAAATCCATCCAGAGCATAATCCCTTGAGCGAAGCAAAATTCCCTTTGATACACCAGCATGATACGTCAGCGCGCTGCGAATCCCGACAAGATGGGCATGATCACCAGCATCCTCATTCCGGGCATCACCACGGCCATCACCATCATGCGCCCAAAAGTTTCGGGCGGGCCTTTTCCATTGGCATTTTCCTGAATGTGGTCTTTGTGCTCGCAGAAGCCGTATTTGGCGTGCTGGGTCATTCACTGGCTTTGCTCGCCGATGCTGGCCACAACCTGAGTGACGTACTGGGCCTGGTGATGGCCTGGGGTGCCAGCGCCTTGGCCTTGCGGCCTCCATCACAGCGCTACACTTATGGCTTGCGTAGTAGCTCCATTCTGGCAGCACTCTCGAATTCTCTGTTTCTGCTGGTTGTGACTGGTGGCATTGCCTGGGAGGCCATAGAACGCCTGCTTCATCCCAGCCCGGTAGACAGCCGGGTAGTCATTGCCGTTGCTGCCCTGGGAGTACTGATCAACACCGGTACGGCCCTGCTGTTTTTGTCCGGGCGCAAGGGTGACCTGAATATCAAAGCGGCCTTCTTGCACATGGCCGGGGATGCGTTTATTTCTCTGGGTGTCGTGCTGGCAGGAATCGTCATGCTGTTTATGCACAGGTACTGGCTGGATTCAACCGTCAGTCTCATTATCAGCGCCCTGATTATTCTGGCCACCTGGTCTTTGCTGAAAGAAGCTGCCCGCCTCGTTTTGCACGGGGTCCCGGACAATATTGATACTGATGCCGTGCGCCGCTATTTGCGCGGCCTTCCAGATGTGGCGGCCGTACATGATTTGCATATCTGGGCCATGAGCACCACCGAAACTGCCCTGACAGCACACCTGGTTATGCCTCAAGGTTTTCCCGGCGATGGGTTTTTATCGGACATTGCTACGACACTCCGGGAACAGTTCGCCATCGTTCATCCTACCCTGCAAGTAGAAACCGGAGATACCGAACACCCCTGCGCTCTGGAACCAGAACAGCAGGTCTAAACAGACCCCCTCAAATCCCTTCAATAGCAGCCCAGTAGCGATCTTCCGCAACAATTTTTTTAAGATGTTCGCGCAGAGCTTCACCACCCACAGGATGGGTTCTGCCTTGATCCCGGCGCAGGAGATCCGTTAACGGCAAAGCCTGAAAGTACTTCAGGGTGAAATCCGTGACGCCCAACTCCCGTAACCAGGTGGCCTTTTTTTGTAGTTCCACGGCGTCCAGATGGGTATCTGCCATAATCAACACATCACATTGTTTGACTGCATCGTGAACCCGTTGCTCCCAAAGCCATTGTACCTTGCTTTCCCAGGCCGGATTCCATTCGCCCCAGGAAAAGGGTTGACCGGTCTCAGCCTCTTGCAAGGCCACCCGAATCATGTCCCGTTCCAGGATGATAATACGCAAGGCAGGATGCTTTGCCTGCATGGAAATTGCCCACGAGCTTTTGCCCGAAGCGGCGGTTCCGACCGTAAAAATGACCAGGGGGAATTTTTCCTGATCGACGGATGGGGCCGTGGCGTCCACTTTAGTTTTTCCCTTTTGCTTAAGCTCGCTCATTTTTTTCCTGAATAATCTGATAATACATTGAGAATTTTTTCATTATTGACAGCTAGCGCAACCAGGGTTCCTTTCTGACAACCGGATCTTCGTCAAAACGCTCAGCTTTGCCAGAAGCCAAAGCCCAAACCAGTACCGCTATCCAGACAATCACAGTCCAACCTAGAAAAACATTCAGCAATGAAATAGTCATCCGCTGCGGACAGGCCATTATCCAGGCCAGCAGAGCCGGTAACAAATACACACCCAGCATTACAATAAAGGCAACAACAAGCAGTGCAACAAAACCTGCAGGGCTTTCGGTCATCCACTGTAGCATGATGTAGGCCTCCTGGCAGAGACAATAGAATTGTACCGGAATTTTGCTCAGAAAGGGAGTGATTAGAACAACATACTATAATAATAAATTATATTGGAATAGAAAATATTATTTAAATTCCATCCGATTGATTAATATTATTTTTTTGAAAATTTCCACGATCATTATCTTTTGTAAGGAAAAAGTCATGAAATTGACGCAATAGTGTCACATTTCGTTGCTATCGTATCTGCGACAGTGAGGTAAAGATGACATAAGGCATGGAGATAGCCACATGAACGTCGTAAAACATAATCTGACGCATAGCCAGCCGTGGTTGTCTGCCCATAGCGGAGTGATGATTTCAGACACGATGAAGCAAATTCCTATGCAGCGATCTTCTCTGCTAAGGAGCATCTTGCGCGCGTTGTATTGGCAACGCTCCCCGCAGGCTACACAAGAACATTCGCAGGCATACAACTCATTGAAAAGGGTACCGAGAAATTTTGTCCGGATGAGTGTTATCAGTAGTATCTTCGCAGGGCTGCTCTACAACTTGCCATCCGCCTTGGCTAACCCACTTGATCGACAAGTATTGAGTGCGGTTCAGCTTGACGCACAAAACAAAGCAAATTATACCGCCATCTTACCCACCGGACGCAGCGCAACACCGGTTGGTACTATCAACGGCACACCAAATTTCCCTACGATGGTAGCCGCTTATGGGGATGATGTTGCTGTGCTGGCTAATGGTGCAACACCTTTTCAAACTATTACATTTTATGACGGAAAGACGCTTCAGCGGATTGATCGTCTGGCCGCTTTTTCTAAAGTCGCACCGGCTCAAGCAATGGCTTTTGCAACTCCCGGCGGTAGTGGAATCGCTATCAATCCACAACATGCGGGTGCGGCAGGGGTGGTTTATGTGCCCGAGGAAGACGCTTCATTGAAAACTGCCCAAGCCAAAGCTTCACTTGCTGCTGAAAGCAATCCGAAAGTGATTTCCACATCCGTTCTCTCGCACAGCGACTTTTTCCAGGGATTGGCTGCAGGTCCGGATGGTACTTTCTACGCTACCGGGGGGAATTCTGATCAAGTAGTGGCTTTGCGCAACATTCAGGGAAAAATTACGGTTATTCATCAGTATTCCTTACAGTGGCAGGCTTTTCCAAAGGATCAGTATCCCTATCAGTATCAGGGCAACCACCAGAAGAAATATCTGTTTTATCCGGACTCTGTGGTGGTTGGTCCTGAAAATAAGCACCTCTATGTCACGGGCATGCTCGCCAATAGCCTGGCACGTATCAATATCGCTACCGGCAAAACCGAATATGTCAATGTCGGCGCTTATCCCTTTGCGGTGACCCTGGCCGACAGTGGTCAGCACTTGGTAGTCAGCGACTGGGCGGGTAACGGCGTTGTCGTTCTCAACCGGCAAAGCATGCAGGTTCTGGGCGAAATCCCCACCGGTCCGGCGGTCGGCTCCTCGACAGTGGCGGCGGGTGTGCATCCCACCGCAATGGTTGCCGTACCGAATAGTCCCAACGTTTTTGTCGCCGACGCAAATATTGACAAGGTGGTAGAAGTGGACACTAAAAATTTGCGGCCATTACAGGTAATAGATGACAGCCCTTATCCTGACGCTCCTCCGGGCAGCTATCCGGACGGGCTTGCCGTTGCCGATGGCAGACTTTATGTTGCCAATGCAGGTAACAACGATGTAGCGGTGTATGACATCCACACCGGGAAGCGTCTGGGACTGATTCCTACAGCCTGGTACCCGACCAGTCTGAGCATAGCGAACGATGCGCTGTATATCAGTTGCGCCAAAGGCCTGGGCTCCGGACCCAATCTGCAAAGCCAGTGGATTGGCAACATGATGCACGGCGTGATCCAGAAAGTGGCTCTCAAGGACATCCCGGCCCACCTTGCTGAATGGACAAAGACGGCTTTGCACAATGATGGTTTTACTTTGGAGCAGCGCAACGTCCGCAATAAGGAAAATGTCAAAACTACCGCCTATCTGCGTAAGCATATTCACTACGTTGTATTTATTCTCCGTGAAAACAAGACATTTGATGAGGATTTAGGAGATTATAAACCGGCTGGGAAATGGGCAGATCCGCATTTTGATTTATATAATCAGAAAGAATTACCGAACTTGTATAATTTGGCCGGACATTATGCCTTGCTGGCCAATTTCATGGCCGACGGGGAAGTCACCGCGCAAGGCCACCAATGGACTGATGGTGCCTCGGATTCAGATGTTGTTCAACGCCTGTGGCCAGAATATTATTCCAATCGTGGTTTGCTCTGGAATGCAGGTCCCGGCGGCACATCTTCTCTAAAACCCAAAGCAGCGGGCGCACACAATCCCTATGTTATTTATCAACCGTTGGGCGATCACACTAATCCATGGATCAGCTATCCTGAAAAGCTTTATTTATTTAATGATCTTTTACAGCATCATGTCAGTTTTGAGGATTTTGGCGAAAACGTGACACGTCGCCGGGATGGTGTCATTCGTGCTGGCTTGCTGCAGCACATGGATGTTCGCTATCCCTATTGGAACAGGATGATCCTGGATACAGACCGAGAGAAACTGGCAGAACAATGGCTCAAATCACATCCGGGCGCGAAATTTCCGCATTTCATTTATATCTGGTTGCCGGATGATCATACTGCCGGTTTGTCCCCCTGCTATTACACGCCAGACTATTATGTGGCCAACAACGACTACGCCACGGCCAAATTTGTCCATTATCTGTCTACGACCCCGCAATGGAAACATATGGCAATTTTTTTGAGTGAGGATGACGCACAGTCCGGTGCTGATCATATTAATGGCCATCGGACATTGGCGCTGGTTATCAGCCCCTGGGTCAGAAAGGGCATGTTGAACACGCAACTGGACTCCCAGGTGAACATAGTCAAAACCATTGAAGCGACTCTGGATCTGCCGCCCATGTCCCAATGGGATGCCAATGCTTCGGTCATTGGAGATATCTGGACTGACCATCCGGATTTCGCGCCGACACCAGCGGTACTTCCCATACAGGTGCCAGTCTCTTTTAATGCCGGTAAATGCAGCAATCGAACATTATTGCGTAGAGAGGCCGGAGCCACGGGTCATATTCTGACTGCCAAATGGTTGAAGGCACATACCGATCCACACGGGCAACATCTGGCGCCGGTAAGTACGGAGAGTGCCTACACCCCTACTTCGCTACTCAAGGTCAGCGGGCCGGAGCAGTTGAAGCAGGAGTGGATCGCCAGTAAGGGTGTCAAGAGCTATGAACATTTTATGGCTTACCTTCATCATTATGCGCAAGTTCATGGAACGACCATTGCCAGCTATGAGGCCAACGAAGGCAAACTCCATTAAACAAACCGCACTATATTCGGTTGCCGCAATCATTCACTTTAAGTGCTTTGTTGCGCAACCGAATCAACTATCCAGCAAAAGCGGCATGATGGCCGGATGAAACGTCATACCCCACTGATTTATTCCTAAAATAAACTTTATTAATTGCTGTAAATAAATATCCTGAAGGAAGGAATGATGAATCAATCATAATATTTTATAGATACATTTAAAATATTATTATTTTATCAACTTTTTTGATTTTTATTGTTTTTTATCAGGAAAAACAAAAAAATGCCATTTGTAAGGAAAATGTCATCAAATTGTCGCAATAGTGTCACATTCCGTTGTTATGCTACTCACCACTAAAGGTATAGAACTCTACGAATGATTCTTGCAGCGAGCGTATGCAAGAACGGATAGAGGGCTGCATATGCAACACGCGTCAATCAGACACACTGCCGTATGTGATTACCAGTATCTTTGCGCTCCAGCCAGACAGTGCCGGTCGGCAGGCTTTTCGCGCCCTATCCAATGTATCCCTCTGTTGACCCATTTTGGGGTTAATCACCCAGCATTTCGTTGTCAGCCTCTAATTGCTATGGAGCCTGTAATCCTATGAATCTTCATTATTTCATTCACCTCGCCAACTACTCGGACGGGGTTCTATACATTCTGGGCCTGATGCTGCTGGTGGAACTGGCCGTGATGGTGGACCGCTTCTGGTACCTGCGGCGGACTATTCTGCGTGGTCTGGTATTCGTGCAAGAACTGGGACGGCATGGGCGTCTCGACCGCGAAGCCCTCAGTACCCTGGCAGAAGATGCGGGCGACCTGCCCGAGGCTGCTCTGCTGCGCACTGCTGCCGCCCATAGTGGTCAGGTGAAAGGCGAAGCCCTCGCCAGCCGCCTGGAAGAAAGTGTGCTGGTCATTGCGCCGAAACTGGACCGTCGCCTGTGGTTGCTGGACACCATTATTACCCTGGCCCCGCTGCTGGGTCTGTTCGGGACCATCATCGGTATGTTTCATGCGTTTTCAGTGCTGGCCCAGCCGGGGCACGCGCCCATGCAGGTCACGGGGGGTGTTGCCGATGCGCTGGTATCTACCGCCTCCGGCCTGTTCATCGCCATGCTCGGCTTGTTGACCTTCAATGCCTTCAACAATCAGGTGCGCATGATTCTGCTGCAACTGGACTCGGTGAAAACCATGCTCATCAACCGCATGGATGGTCAGCCGGTCGTGACCTTTGACACTGAAGGCCGCCCCAATGCCGAAGCGGTGGCCGTGGCGAGGGCGGGATAATGGAAAGACGCTATTTCGAGCAGAAAAAGGGTCGGGTCGAAATCATTCCAATGATTGACATCATGCTCTTCCTGCTGGTGTTTTTCATCATGATCACCCTGCAGATGATTCCCGACAAGGGGCTCAATCTGCAGTTGCCCACTTCCAGTGAAGCCCAGAGTCTGCCGCGTCCGCATTTCACCATCAACATTCAGAAAGACGGGTCGGTGAACGTCAAGGGTCATCATTACGACCTGGATGGTCTGGAGAAAATGCTCGCCAGCGACGGCGACCCCGGCAAGACCCAGATCACCATCGCCGCTGACAAGGGCGTGCCCTTTCAGGATTTCATTCATGTCATGGACCGCTGCCAGAAGGCGGGGGTGAGTGATATTGGCATTGCGGCGAAGAGTAAATAAAGTGCGGAAACATTACATCTCACCCATCCTATCAAGGAAAAATCAAAATGTTCAACAAATCAATTAAACCATTATATTTCGCCATGGTAATAGCTGGGTTTATTATTAGCACACCCTTGCAGGCAATAGCAGATTCAAATACACCGATAAATGTAGGCGAAGTAAGTGGGTCAGCAAACGTAAAACAAACACCTACTCAAAAAAAATCTTAAAAAATTGGACACTAAATATACCAACAAACATATTTTCAAAGAAACTCAATCAGCCATTGTTCTTGGCACAGAAAATAAAAAAATGATAAGCCCAAATGCAGGCGCAGCAGAACTTTTAGCAACTGCACCAGGCGTTCATATTATGAGTGAAAATCCACAAAATGGCTCGGGCCGATATAACATCACTATAAATGGAATGGGTATTGGATGGTGGAGCGGGAATACCTATAGAAATCAGATAAGCATTTTATTTGATGGAATTCCAATGAATAATCAAATTACTAATGATGGTCAATGGAATTCAAGTCAAATTCCAATTTTATCAATGATTCATGGAGTCAATGTAATTTACGGACCTGGAAATCCGAAGGATCGATGGTACGATAGCCTGGGCGGAACAATTAACTTTGTTCCATTACAACCAACCGCAAAGGCAAATGCCAAAGCAAATTTATCATTTGGCAGCTATGGTAGCAAAACTGCCAGCTTTTCATTGAATACTGGTGATTTTTATGGATGGTCAACAGTATTGGCTGGTGGCTATACAAGTGCAGATTCTTTTTATCAAGGTCCAAGCAATTGGCCACAGCACTCTTGGTCAGTTTATATGAAAACAGCACATCCATTTTCAAATGGCATGCTAACATTTGGCTTTTATAACGAAAAATCAGATGCAACACATAGTCTCACTGTACCAGTAACACCGATAGCTGGATATACTGTTAATGGATACGGAAAACCTGGTCAATTATTAAGCCAGCAAACAAGTGGTTACTATTACGTACCATCATCAGATTTATGGTACAAAGATGACATAGTTGATTCTTACATATTGTATTCACAGCAGATATTTAATTTGGGTGAGGGATGGACTATCAAAAATACACCTTGGTATCGTCATGCATATCGACTGCATCAGGCTTACTTTAATTACGGAGCAACTACCTTTAATCCAGAAGCAGCAGAACACTATGCTCCGACTAGTAACTCTTTCGGCGATCGATTAGGTGTTAACCTTCATTCTCATTACAATGATATCAACCTCGGTGGTTGGTTATCATATCAACAATATAATACGAATGAAGATCTCTGGAATCCATTACTGGGCACATCACAAGATAACCCTTATGTATACAATAACGTAGAATTTAATACATTATTCAGCAATCTTTATGCGCAGGATACCATCAAGTTATTAGATGATCATTTGCGTATAACACCAGGACTTGCTCTAGCAGGTTTCTATACATCCATGAATGATTTAATTAACCCTGAAAGCAAATCACTATACCTAACTGAAACACCGGGTGCGAAAACAAACTTCACACGATTAGAACCATCATTAGGAATTAATTACAAATTCCTGAAGAACTTTTCTGTATATGCAAATTACAGCGAAACTTATCAGAATGAAACAGACTTGGCATATGGAGCTTACTTACAAAAGATTGAAATTAATCCCGCCGATATACCTGTAACAAAAGCTGTAGATTACGAAACTGGTATAAGATTTCATGATAAAAGCACAAACATAGGAATCAATTATTATCATGATTATTTGACCAACCTTTTGAATGGTGTTTCTGGGTCTATAACACAATTCAATGCATCATGTTACAATTTGGGTAATGCCATATACCAAGGTGTCAATATTTATGCAAAATGGCGTCCAATCTGGCAACTATATGTGTATGGGTCTGCAAATGTTCAACATTCTTATTATACTCAAGATTACAATAACTCCGGAACATCATTTAACGGAATGAGATTAACAGGGATACCTCACTATTCTTTTAATGTCTCAGTTTCCTATAAATTCAGGATGCCATACGGAGTTCTAGAACCTGTTCTGACGGATCAGTATTCAGGAGGGCAAACACTATATAACAATGTCGCTGGTGGACCAACAAACCAAACTATAAATGCATATAACATAGTGAACCTTTCTGCCAGCTACAAAACATTTGCATTGAATCATATTATACCCGGTGTTAAAGAAACAGATTTCAATTTCGGAGTATATAATTTACTAAATAGAAAATATGAATCAGATATCTATCTTGCAACTGGCGGATACAATCCACAGGAAGAGCCCTCGTTATTTGCTTATGCGGGAGCACCTCTACAGGTCTTTGGAGGATTGACAGTTAAATTCTAATTCTTAGTCATTTGGGAATTAACGAAATGAAAAAAAGATTTCTTATTGAGAGTTCAGTCTCTCAATCAATAATTGCTTTGATAGCATTTTTCAGTCTGACAGCATCTAGCCAGGCAACCCAATACTATCATGGCCCACTCGTCCAAGCATCCAGGGGATGTTTTGATAAGGACTCTCACGCAATCCAGGTGTTGTCCCAAGGCGCAGCCAAAGGGAATTACGAAGATATCCAAGCTTATGCAGCATATTGGGTCTGCAAAACGCAACCTGAAAAGGCCATCCCATGGTTAAAAAAATCTAGCAACATGGGAAACGGATGGTCAAGTCAGATGCTTGCTCATTATGCATTAAAAAAAATGCACATTGATGGTACAGAAGCGCTCAAATATCTGAATCGTTCTGCTTTGCAGGGAAACGCTTGGGCTGCAAGAGAATTGGCTAATATTTACCTCAACGGTTTATATGGTATAGGTGTAGATCTCCACAAGGCGTCCTACTGGGCGCTTTATGCTGAAAATGTTAAAGAGATTGTTCCCAATACATTTTATTTAGCAGCAAGTTATCGAAATGGCTGGGGCGTACCCAAAAACTTTAAAAAAGCAAAACAACTCTATGCTGAAACTATGCATGTTCTCAAGGAAGCAGCAGATGGTGGTGATCCTTATGCCGACATGCTTTTCTTTGAGTTTTACACAAAATATAGTCAGGATGTGGGTATGAAAAAAAATATGCATCAAGCTAGCTATTGGTTGAATCAAGCTGCAGCAAAAGGCTATCCACCTGCAATAGCCATTTTAAGTGCCAAAAAGGAGCATATTACTCATGAATAATTATAGTCGCAGAGAATTTATGAAAACAATGCTTGCCGCCAGTGCAGCAACCGCAACTTTACCGTGGTCTATTCAGCGTGCTCTGGCTACACCGGCAAACTCGATCAGTGGCAGCATCGAAGATGTTGAACACATTGTGATCTTCATGCAGGAAAATCGCTCATTTGATCATTACTTTGGTCATATATCAGGTGTGAGAGGCTATAATGATCGCTTTCCTCTGCCTTTACCTGGTAGTAAATCAGTATGGGAACAACCACGTCTTGCTGATGCCAATGAAACGATCCTACCTTATCATTTAAATACCCTTACCACTTCAGCCCAGGTTATTGGCGATTTGGACCATAGTTGGTACAGCACCCATGCTGCTATTTCCGGCGGACTATATAATGCCTGGCCGCTATCAAAAACAGATAGAACTATGGGCTATTACCTCCGGCAAGACATACCTTATCACTACGCACTTGCTGATTCTTTTACGGTATGTGATCACTATTTCTCATCAGTGGCTGGTCCGACGCACCCAAACCGATGTTATTTGTGGACTGGAATGGTTGATCCCACAGGCGAAGGTGGTGGCCCCTTAATCAATAACAACGATTATGTTACTGAGCCTAAAGCTTACCCCCCAGTATTCTGGACCACTTACCCAGAAAGACTACAAAAGGCCGGTATCAGCTGGCAAGTTTATCAGGAAGGCACCGAAATAAGTTTGGAAAAGCCTTTCGAAGGCAACTATGGGGATAATCCCTTGGCCATGTTCCGCCAATATGTAGATGCTCCAAACGATTCTCCTTTACGGAAACGCGGTATTTCAGTACGGACTCTGAAACAGTTTCATGAAGATGTTGTACGTGATCGTCTTCCTCAAGTTACCTGGATTGTCGCTCCAGCAGGTTATACTGAACATCCCTCTTACGCACCAGCTTATGGAGCTGTATATATTGCACGCGTGTTGGCAGCATTGACGTCAAATCCCAAAGTTTGGTCTAAAACCGCACTGTTTTTGAATTACGATGAAAATGATGGACTTTTTGATCATGTTATGCCCCCACAACCCCCCACCCCAGTCCGTCCAGGTAAAAGTACGGTGAGTACTGAAGGCGAGATTCATAACGTAATTAATCCACAACAAGCCCCGCTTTATGTTCCTGATGATCTTCCCTATGGTCTAGGCGCAAGAACGCCGATGATTGTGATTTCTCCATGGTCTCAGGGTGGTGCTGTCTGTTCCCAGGTATTCGATCACACGTCTGTTATTCGTTTTGTGGAAAAAAGATTCGGTGTTAGTGAACCCAACATCACTCCATGGCGGCGCTCCATCTGTGGTGATCTTACTTCGGCTTTTGATTTTAGCCGACAGGATTTGCGCAAATATTTATTACCCAGTACAGCCAATAATTTCTCTCTAGTTAAACAAGCAGTAGAACGGCTACCCATGCCTAAAGTTCCAGAACCAGGTTCACAGCAAACTATTATTCCGCAAGAATCCGGTCAGCGAACGAGCCTCCCGATTCCTTACCAGCAAACGTTAAACCTGACTGCAGATGACAGTGGATATCATATACACTGCAAAAATCCCTCAACTGTTGGGGTTTGTTGCTATGCCTATTGGGATGGCAGCACGAAGTTGCCACAACGTTATACAATTGGCGCAGGTCACCATCTAGACGATCATATTCCTTATCCAGAGGGTGAAGCAATAATGACCGTATATGGTCCAAACGGGTTTATTCGTAAATTGCATGGGAAGGGTAAATCTTTATTAGAAGTCTTTGAAATATATTTGCCCTCTGGGGATCTGAGGTTGAGAATCAGAAATCTAGCTACAGAATCACGATCATTGTCAATTAAGGATATTTCCTATGGAAGCCATGACAAACAATTACGCCTTGATGCAAATGAAACAAAAGAAATTGATTTTGCTCTACAATCTAGTCATCACTGGTATGACCTCGCGATCAGCGATGACACCCACCAATGGCGAATAGCTGGGCATGTCGAAAATGGGCGTCCATCTTTAACCGATCCGGCTAATACCAAGCCTGTCTTATCTGTGTAGATCGATTATCAGCTACAAAGGCCATATCCTAGATTAGGCATTAAACAGATAAAACTTTTTTTGCAATCCAACCAACACCTAACGAGGAATTTATGAGTCATTTGCTTCTATCAAAGAAATCTTTATATATAGCCATAATGGCCACCGGTATGATCTGTACCTACAACATATCAATGGCGTATGCAGATCAATCGGAGAATAAACCAGCGATAAACATTGGTGAAGTTAATGGCCAATCAAGTACCGCAGAAAAAAATAAAAAAGACAATAAAAAAGTAGACTTAAAATCCCCTGTACAGACAGTGCATATTACCCAAAGAGATATTGAAGACAATACGCCTTCTGGTTGTAGCATGGTAGAGGCAATTGCTGCGACTACTCCTGGATTCCAGGCTCGTCGTACAGGTACTGCGAGCGGTGCGAATCGCTACCAAATCCGTCTGAATGGCATTCAGATAGGCTTCGACGAAACCGGGCAGGCCGAGATGAATGGCAACCAGATTTTGATGGATGGTATACCGTTAAATAACCCTTTGGCATCCTACCACGGATTCTCAACCGCAGAGCTTCCCATTTCTTCCATGTTTTCTGGTATTAATGTAGTCTACGGTCCAGGTACAGCCAAGCAACACTGGTTTGACTCCATGGGTGGCACCATTGACTTTCGCACCAAATCTTCCGGCGAAAATCCTTCTGCCTTTGTTGATATAGGTGCTGGAAGTTTCAATGCCTATAATGCTAGTACAGGCATTTCTACTGGTGCGATAGATGGCTGGAAAACTTATATAGCTGGGGGCTACACCAGAACCGGACAGGCACGGATCAGTCCTTCACTTACAGGGCCATCCGAAAGCTCCGCCATCTTTGTCAAGACGCAAAAGAAATACCAGAGCGGGAAGTTTTCAGCGGGTTTTTATTTTAATCATACAGAAGAAAATCGCCCTCATTTGATTCCAGTTTATCCATTTGCAGGCGGATCTGTGAATGGTAATGGTGTGGAAGGTCCGGCCTTAAGTCAGGTTACTTCGGGTTTTTACTATACACCATCGAGCAATCTCTGGCGTAAACATGAGAAATATCTCACCTATCTCGGCTATCTGAAACTGACTACCGACCTGTCAAGTAATGTCAAATTTCATAACGCAGTATGGTATCGCGCCGGAAACAGGCTTAAGGTCCGTGTTGACAGCTATGTGATGGCTCCAAAACTAGATACTGAATATTATCCTACCTCATCTGGAAATTTTGGTTATCGGGGTGACTTCACTATAAATCTTCCATGGAACAAAATTGATGTAGGCGGGTATTATCAGCAAACCACCTATGACTCTTCGTTTGCAGGCTATGCTTCATTTATTCCCGGACATAAACTAGGGAGTAATAGTCCTGTCTATTATCGAGATGATCACGATCATTGGAGTGCGGCAAGCGCATTTTTGCAAGACAAAATAACACCGGTTTCTTTTCTGACCATAACACCAGGATTGAATCTTATAAATTATCATATTTCTATTAATAATGTCACATCAGTCTCTTCCGCCGATTTATTTCCTAATGACACAATCGGTGACTTTCCCACTGTGGCTGGCGATACTGCCAATTTCACTAAAATCGCACCTAGCGTGGCCGTTAATGCCACAATTACTCCTGCATTACACGCTTTTGCTACATGGTCACAAAACTATCAGACTCAAATCGATAGTGCCTACGGTGAAGGCGCTTCACATCCAGTTATTGCACCTACTCAACCAGCAAAAATTAATTTTTATATGGCAGGATTGAAATATGCGCAAGGTCCATTGGAAGGTCAAGTTTCATTTGTTCACCAGAAACTCAGTAATCTGGCAGTTCAAATCACTCAAGCAGAATCACAAAATATCATTGTTGAACCTGCGAATGAAACAATCAACGGACTAAACTTTTTATTAGCTTATGGTCATAATCTAGGCTTCAACGCGCGATTATTGGGAAGCATTCTCCATGGCACAGAAAATACAGTTGATGCCGCCGGACAGGCAGTAAATGGTGCTATGGTAACGGGTCTTCCTACATATAACATCAACTTTGGACTAGGTTATCGCATGTATGCTGATCAAACCTTATGGAGCATCAGAGCGTTGGACAATTATCAGTCTGCCACATATCTCTCCAGTGATATTACTGCCTCTCCAACCACACTGCAGTTACCATTTTCAGCTGTCAATCTTGTGAATTTATCTTTATCCGCGAGAACAACCATGTTTGATCATGACATTCCTGGACTAAAACTCATGCGGATTTCGTTAATGTTGGATAATCTACTCAATCGCAAATACAACGTACAGGGATATGTTTCTGCCGGCGGTAATTATGGTGCAGGCAGCGCGGGTAGTATCCTTGCCAGCCCGGGAACCCCACGTGCAGTTTACGCTTCCATTACGGCATCTTTTTAGATTAAACATTATTAAATAATTGCTGTAGACATGCCATCGACCTTGCATCCTGCAGGTTCCTCGTCATTTCAAGTGGGTAGCCTGAGATCCAGCTTACCCAAGATCAGGTAGGCCATATTGATAAAGTTCTTGTGGGTACGGTAACCCCGAGCTTTCGCCTTGGCGGATTGAATGAGGCTGTTAAAACCTTCCAGAATTCCATTGGTGATCTGGCTCTCAAACCAGTGGAGCACACCATCCCAATGATTCATGATGGTGTAGGCAACCTTGACGATAGGCGGCAGATCGCTGGTCTTGGCGTTTTCCAACCAGGCTTTCAAGAGGGTAGCACCCTGATGGCGATTCTTGATCGTGAAGATGTCCTGAAAGGTCAGGCGGAATTGGTAGGCCTGCGCCGTCTTGAGGTTCTGGTCTTTGAGTAATGCCTGCAGCTTTTCTTTCTGCTTCACCTTGAGTTTCCGTTCATTCTTGAGCCAGAGCCAGCGGGTCTTTTTGAGGTCTGGCTGGGTAAATGCTTCGCTCCTGCGTACCGCGTCCACGGCCTCGTTGACGAGCTTCATGAGGTGGAAACGATCAAAGGTCACCTGGGCGTTGGGAAGATGCTCTTTAGCCCCTTTCTGGAAGGCGGGAGACAAGTCCATGCTGACGTCCGTGACAGCTTCTGCGCTGCCCCCATGGGCTTCAAGGTCTGTGGCAAATCGCGCAAAAGTGGAGACGTCCTTACCGGGGGTGGCAAACAGCAGTCGCCTAGCTTCCAGATCTACGAAGAGCGTGATGTAGTCATGGCCGCGCCGACTGCTGGTTTCATCGACGCCGACGGCATGGACATGGGCCATATCCACTCTGGTACGGGCTTCGGGCACATAGTGGTCAATCACCCGCCACAGGAGCGTGTCGGTCTCGCCGATCAGGCGGGCTACTGTCAATACCGGCATCTCCCGCACCAGGGTCATGATCAGCGCTTCAAAGAGCAGGGTGAAACGCGAGCCTTCCCGCGCCCAGGGAACAGGGATCTGATGCACCCCATGTTCCGGGCACATCACACGGGGTACGCGGGCGTGGAGATAGGCTTCATGCTGAAAGAAATCCATGTGCCGCCAAGTATGTTCACGGGTGTCATGTACCGGACACTCCTCACCACAGACGGGGCAAGCAAAGCGACTGCCCTTGGGAAAGTTGATGTGCAGATCCAGGCGCTTCTCCTCCACTTGGAAGGTCACATCGTCCACCAACCACGGCGGTACCAACCCTAACGCGAGAGAAAACAGCTCTTCTGGGACCATCAGCTAACTCCTATTCGGGACACAACTGCTCCGCTGCATTGTAAACCCTACCCACTCGATCTGACGAAGAGCCATCCTGCATTAATAAAGCAGGGCCGATGGATTTGTCCACATCCTATGGAAACGGAGTTTCTCCATGCAACTCATCCACACCCACTTCGATAACCTCAAAATCAATTCCCAGCATCGGCGCATTGTCATAGCGGCGGGGCTCGGAATTTTTCTGGATGGTTATGATCTTTCCATCATTGCCGTGGCCTTGTTGCTCCTCAAACCGCAATGGCATCTGGGGGCCGTTCAGACCGGTCTGTTGGGCGCCGCCACTCTCGCGGGGGCGGCTCTGGGCGGGCTGATTGGCGGCCGTATTGCCGACCGCTATGGTCGCAAAATCCTTTATTTGATCGATGTAGCGACATTTTTTATTGCCGCCATTCTTTCCGGCTTCGCCTGGGATGTCAGCTCCCTTATCATATTGCGCTTCATATTGGGTATTGGCGTCGGTATGGATTACCCTTTGAGCTCCAGCTACATCGCCGAATTCATGCCTAAAATGCAACGGGGCAGTGGCCTTTCCTGGGCTTTTACCCTATGGATGATTGGGGCGGCTGTTTCCGCTGTTATCGGATTGCTGCTTTTGCAAACCGGCCCTGAAGCCTGGCGCTGGATGTTCATCAGTGGTGCCTTACCTGCCCTTGCTGTCCTCTGGTTACGCCGCAATCTCCCGGAAACCCCGCGCTGGTATATGGCCCACAACCGTCCACAGGACGCCTTACGGGTTCTGCGCCAAATTTCTCCGGAAGCCGACAGTCAGGCACTGCATGCGGCAATTGCTGCCCAGAAACAGGATGAGCAACCCATTCGCGCCTGGGCAACCCTGTTTCAACCCGCCTGGATGCGCCGGACCTTATTGATATTGATTCCCTGGATGATGATGGATATCAGTGGATATGGTCTGATTATTTATCTGCCTACCCTGCTGGGCAGTTTTGGCGTGCATTCGCATACCGCAGCCCTCCTGTGGAACGTCATTTTTGATCTGGTTGCGCTGGGTGGAATTGCACTTCTGGCCTTGACCACCCGCAAAATTGGTCGTCTTTTGCCCCAGAATATTGGCTTTGCTCTGGATGTGCTGTTTTTAGGCACGCTTGGGCTGGTGGCGCTGGTCGCACAACCGCCCCTCTGGTTACTGGCCATCACCTTGTTTGGTTATACCTTCTTCAATAATTTTGGGCCTGGATCCACCACCTGGTTTTTACCGGTGGAATTGTTTCCCACCGATTTGCGTGCTTCGGCACATGGTCTGGCTACCGCATGCTCACGCGTTGCTGCAGCTACTTCTGTTTTCCTTCTGCCGTCGGTACATGCCGCAGTCGGTGATGGCTGGCTTATGTTGATACTGGCTTTTACAGCGCTCATCGGGTTGATCGTAACCATGATCCTAGGTCGTAACCTGGAACCCGGAAATCGTAGCCTGGAGGAAATCAGCGAAACAGACCCTGAAGCTGCTCTGCAACCTGCAGCATAGTCATTGCCGGCCAAGCTTATGCCTGTTATGATCCAGTCATCTATACAAGATCAAGATGGATATGCCCAACAGCCCCACACCCCTCACGCATTCAGTAGCACAACGCCCAGACTGGATGCGGGAACTGGCGGTAGCCAGCCTGGAGGATATCCAGATGATTTCAGCCATGGTTAAAAGCTGGCCAAATTATCAGATATTGGCAGGCCCGGAACTTGGCAGCATCATGATTTACGGACGCATTGCCGGAAACGGGTCACCTTTTCCGGTGGGAGAATGCAGCATCACCCGCTGTATGGTGGAGGATACCCAAGGCCATACCGGATATTCCTGGATATTGGGGCAGGAAACTGAAAGAGCATTGTGGGCCGCCCGTTGGGATGCCTTGCTGCAAGATTCCGCCCGTTTTCAAGATCTGTGGCATCGGGCAATCCAGCCCTTGCAACAAAAACGCCTACGCAATGAACAGGCAGTCGTGGATAAAATGCAGCGTACCCAGGTTCAGTTTTTCAGCATGGAAAACATGCGCGCATGAACAGCGGGCAAAATCAGCAGGTTTTCAGAACCCTGTTAAATGCCATGTCCGCACCCGGTAAAACTTTTGCGTTCGACACAGCAGAATGGTCTGACAGACTGTCTTCAGCCCCCTTATCTCCTGCCTGTGCGGCTATTTGCCTGAGCCTGCTGGATGGTGCCAGTCCGATCAGCGTTTTCCAGATGCCGGAATCTGTAGCGCCCTGGCTACTCAGGCACTGTCGGGTCCCCATCAGTTCACCAGAACAAGCTGTATTTGCCCTTGGCACGGGTAAGCACTGGGATTGGGATCAAAACTTGCTGAATATTGGCAGTGAAGAAGAACCGGAAAAAGGCGCCACCCTGATTCTGGAGCTGGACAGCCTGAGCGATGGAGCGCCTCTGCAGTTGACTGGTCCCGGCATTGCCAGCAGCCGGACAGCCGCCCCCCGGCTCGCACCCGGATTCGTGAACTTCTGGCATAAGCAGCAGGGCCTTTATCCTCGCGGGATAGATCTGATTTTATGCTGCAGGAATGAATGTCTTTGCCTGCCCCGCTCCATCAGCATTCATGCAGACAGGGAGAATTAAGTCATGTCCTATGTAGCCGCCAAAGGAGGTGCCCAGGCCATTCACGCCGCCCATCAGATGGTTGCCGAAAGAAATGCAGCAAATCCTGACGACCTGCAGGCACAAATCGCCCGGCACCTGCATCTGAGCATTGATCGCATCATGGCCGAAGCCTCGCTGTACGACCGGGATATTGCCGCAAAAGCCCTTCTGCAAGCGCAGGGCGACAGTATCGAGGCGGTATTTATCGTCCGCGCCTACCGCGCCACATTAAGTCGTTTTCTGGATTCGCTTCCTCTTAATCTCGGCCAAGCCCATTTGCAAAGACATATATCTGCTGCCTTCAAGGACGTTCCCGGCGGCCAGCAACTCGGAGCCACCTATGATTACTCCCATCGTCTGCTCGGTTATTTTCAGAACCTGCCCGCGCAGGAAGAAGCAGAAGCTGCCTCCGCCACCTCCGGCATCCCTCCAAAAGCCACTCTGAACAAAACCAGCGTCATGGAACTTCTCGAAACAGAAGGTCTGATTGAAAAGAGCTCTACCGAAGCAGCAGATGCCGAAAATCGGGACATCACCCAAATCCCGCCCGGTTTTCCTGCCAGTCGTGCCCAGCGCCTGCAAACATTGGCGCGGGCGGATGAAGGTTTTGTGCTCGGCATGGCCTACTCTACCCAACGCGGCTATGGGCAAAACCATCCCTTTATTGCCGAATTAAGCCATGGCTCCGTCAATGTCGAAATCTGCCCGCCAGAACTGGGCTTCAGCCTCTGCATCGGCAGCATAGAAATGACAGAATGCCAGATGATCAACCAGTTTCAGGGAGACTCACCGGACACGGCCACCTTTACCCGAGGCTACGGACTGGTTTTCGGACACAATGAACGCAAGGCCATCGCTATGGCATTGCTCGATCGTGCCTTGCGCGCTCAGGAACTTGGCGAAAAGGTGGACGCGCTCGCACAGGATGAAGAATTTGTGCTCAGTCATTGTGATAATGTGGAAGCCACCGGTTTTGTGGAACATCTGAAACTTCCCCACCATGTGGATTTTCAGAGTGAAATTTCGACATTACGGGCTCTGCGCGCCCAATCGCCCGGCACAACGGTAAAACACGATGATGCCCTATAACTTTGCCTATCTCGATGAAAACAGTAAACGGGCCATCCGCCGCAGTCTGCTCAAAGCCGTTGCCATTCCCGGTCACCAGATTGCCTTTGCCAGCCGGGAAATGCCTCTGCCCTATGGTTGGGGAACCGGAGGTATCCAGGTAACTGCCGCCATTATCGGGAAGGATGATATTCTCAAAGTCATTGATCAGGGCGCCGATGACACCACCAATGCCGTTTCCATCCGGCATTTTTTCCAAAGCGTAGCCGGAATCGCCACGACGACCGACACCCGGCAGGCCAGCATCATCCAGACCCGCCACCGGATCCCGGAAACAGCACTGCGTGCCGACCAGATCATCGTCTATCAGGTCCCCATGCCTGAGCCGCTCTTCAAGCTGGAACCACGCCGCACGGAAACCCGGATTTTGCACGCCATGGCCGATTACAGCCTGATGTACTTACAGCTTTATGATCACATTACCCGCTATGGCCGCGTGGCTATCGGCTATGATTACCCGGTCATGGTGCATGACCGGTACCTGATGTCGCCCTCTCCCATTCCGGCTTTTGATGTCCCGAAAATGCACATGAACCCTGCCCTGCAACTATTCGGAGCCGGGCGCGAAAAACGCCTCTACGCCGTTCCTCCTTATACCCGCGTCGTGCCTCTGGCCTTTGAAGATTACCCCTTTACTCCGCTGCAGGCGCAAGCCCCCTGCGCGCTGTGTGGATCGACCAGCTCCTACAAGGACGAAATCATTCTCGATGACAGCGGTAAAAGACAGTTTGTCTGTTCCGACACCGACTATTGCGGGCGACCATCATGCCAGTAAACATCCAACCTGCACTGGTCGCCCGAAACCTGTATTTTCACTTTGGCAAGCAGCCAGTGATTCGTCAGGTGTCTCTGGAATTATATCCCGGCGAAGTCCTGGCCATTGTTGGCGAAAGTGGTTCGGGCAAATCCACCTTGCTGAACCTCTTTTACGGCACCTTGTCGCCCACTCAGGGTGCAATACAGGCCAGCACTCCGGATCTGGGCTTGCGTCCTGTCTCTGCACTCAGCAGACAGACACTCCGGCATCTGCAACGCACGGCCTGGGGCTTTGTCTGCCAGAATCCCCGCGATGCCCTGCGCATGGAAATCAGCGCCGGCGGCAATATCGTCGAAAGACGCATGATCATGGGCCTGCGCCATTATGGCCAATTGCGCGAGGAAGCCCTGTACTGGCTGCAAAAAGTGGAAGTTGATCCGACCCGCCTGGATGATTTACCCGAAACTTTTTCCGGCGGCATGTTGCAGCGCCTGCAGATTGCCCGCACACTCATCAGCCAGCCCGCCCTGCTTTATCTGGACGAACCCACCAGCGGTCTGGATGTTTCCGTACAGGCCGCCTTGCTGGACCTGCTCCGCAAACTGGTTATTGCGGAAAATATGGCGGTAGTGCTGGTTACCCATGATCTGGCAGTAGCCCGCCTCCTCGCCCAGCGCATTGCGGTCATGCGTCAGGGCGAAATCATCGAAGAAGGGCTGGCCGATCAGGTGCTGGATGATCCGCAACATCCTTACACCCAACTTTTGGTCAGTTCGGTGCTCCCGGCATGAATATTCTGGAAATTGAAAAACTCAGCAAAAAATTTGTGTTGCATCTGCGTGGTGGTTTGAATCTGCCTATTTTGCGCCATATACAATTGAGCGTTGCTGCCGGTGAATGCGTCGCGCTGGTCGGCGCCTCAGGTAGTGGAAAATCATCCCTGCTGAGAACAATATATGGGAATTATCGGGCAGAATCCGGTGCCATCCGCCTGCGCAACGGGCTGAGTATGGTGGATATTTTGCAAAGCAGCCCCCGCGAAATCATCGCGTTGCGGCGACAGGTCATGGCTTATGCCAGTCAGTTTCTGCGGGTCATTCCCAGAGTCTCCACCCTGGATCTGGTCGCGCAACCCCTGGCCGATCAGGGCATTGATACGCAAACGGCCATGGAACGCGCCACTGAGATATTGCTGGAATTGAATCTGCCGCAACACCTGCACGCCCTGCCTCCCGCCACCTTTTCCGGGGGCGAACAGCAACGGGTGAATCTGGCCAGAGCTTTTGTCGGTCAACACCCCCTGATTCTGCTCGATGAACCGACCGCTTCCCTGGATGGTCGCAATGCTACAGCGGTCAAAAACAAGATTCTTCAAGCCAAAAAAACCGGTCGGGCGGTGCTGGCGGCATTTCACGACCCCGACTTTATCGCTCAGGTGGCTGATCGCCAATATTCCATCCCATCCTTTTCGGAGCCTGTCCCATGAAAACCCTGACCTTCAGTAATTTCCGTATGGTTCTGGAAGATCGCATTGTTCATGGCGCTCTGACCCTGGATGAAAACGGCAAAATCATAGCGCTGGAACAAGACCCGCATCCCCGACCCGGCAGTGAAGACGGACAGGGCGACTGGTTGTTGCCCGGACTGGTGGATGTGCACACCGACAATCTCGAACGCCAGGTACAGCCGCGCAGCAACGTGCGCTGGCCTTCCCGTTCCGCTTTTCTGGCCCATGACAGCCAGTGTGCGGCCGCAGGCATCACCACTGTGGCAGATGCCCTCTGTGTCGGAGATGCCGGCTTTGAAAGCCAGCGTATCCAGACCCTTCGCGATGCGGTCGTAGATCTTACTTTTCTGGATGAACAAGGGTTATTACGTTCCGACCATGTGCTGCATCTGCGCTGTGAACTCCCGACACCCAACATGCAGCAATTGTTTGAAACAGCAATGGCTCAGGCCCCGGTTCACATGATCAGCATCATGGACCACACCCCCGGCGTCGGCCAGCATGCCAATCTCGACAAATTCCGCGAAGGACGGCGTGGTGATGGATACAGCGAGGCCGAACTGGACCAGATGATTGTGGAAGCCCAGCAGCGTCGGGAAATGCATAGTGAGATCAATCGGCATTATCTTCTCGAAAAATTGCACGGGATGGGTTTGCAAATCGCCAGCCATGACGACCGCACCGCCGAAGAAGTTCGCCGAAACGCCGCAGAGGGTATTCGCATTGCCGAATTCCCGGTGACCCTGGAAGCGGCACAGGAAGCCAGAAAACTGGGGATGGCCACCGTCGCAGGTGCCCCCAACGTGGTGCGCGGTGGCTCCCATTCCGGCAATGTCGCCGTACGCGATCTGGTTGCCGCCGGACTGGTGGATGTGCTCGCCTCGGACTACGTCCCCCACGCCATGCTGGAAGCGGCCTTTGCTCTGACCCGCATGAGCCTGATCAAGCTCCCTGAAGCGGTGCAGATGGTCAGCCTCGCCCCGGCGCGCATGCTCGGGCTGGAAGATCGTGGCGCGCTGCAAATCGGCATGCGCGGCGACCTGCTCCGGGTGCGCGATTTCGACAACCATCCTTTATTGCGTGCAGTCTGGAAAGCCGGTGAAAGAATTGCCTGAATCCATGCGTGTCGCCATTTATTATGTACCAGAAGCCGATGATCCCCTGTGGATAGCAGGTAGCCATTGGTTGGGTTGGGATTCCGAAACTGCGCAGGCAAGACAAAGACCCCCGATTCATGGCCTCGCAGAGGCTTCACGACGCGCCAGTCGTTATGGCTTCCATGCCACCATCAAAGCGCCCATGCCCTTGCAGGGTAACCTGGATAAGCTGATCGCAAAGCTGGAGCAACAGCTCGCAGATACCCCGGCTTTTTTCCTGCCTCCCCTGCAATTGGTTCAGGATGAAGGCTTTGTTGCTCTGCGTCTTAGCCAGCCCTGTCCTGAACTGCACGCATTGGCAGATGCCTGCGTGCGCAACCTGGAACCCTGGCGGCGGCCCTACACTGACGAGGAAATTTCGGCAAGAAGCCAGAAGTTAAAGCTTCCCCAGCACCGAGAATACCTGGAACGATGGGGCTATCCATATGTATTTGAAGAGTTTGTTTTTCACATGACGCTCAGTGACCAGCAACCGGACACGCGTTTGCTGACAATCGCCAAAGAGTATTTTGGTGACATCCCCTGGCGGCCACGCCGCTTGCAGAGCCTCGCATTAGCCTGTGAAACAGACCCGAACGCACCCTTCACCCTTTTGCGTCGCCTGCCCCTCGCTCCGGCGATACCCGCCCCCCGCCAAAATAAATCATGAAGCCCCTGCTGGTTCTGGTAGTGGGTCCTTCCGGTGCGGGCAAGGATTCAGTTATTCGCGGCGCAGAAGCCACACTGAAAAATGACCCACGTTTTTATTTCGCCCGGCGAATGGTTACCCGCAATACTCCACAGGCTGGAGAAATCAACATCAGTGCCGAAGCATTCAGACAGCACACTGAATCCGGTTATTTTGCCAAAACCTGGGACGCGCACCAGCTATCCTACGGTCTGCCCCGGTCGGAATTGCAGCCCCAAAACGCCGCTGTGCAGATCATCATTGCCAATGTTTCGCGCACGGTATTGAATGACCTGCTTGCGGAACATGGTGGACATGTTTTATATATCACCGCTTCGCCCTCGGAAATTCGCCGCCGCCTGGAAAAACGCCATCGTGAAAGTGCTGCATCCATCAACGACCGCCTGCGTCGTCACATTCCCCTGCCGGAGCAGTTGCCCATGACCACCATCCGTAATGATGGATTGCTGGAAGAGGCCATCAAACAATGTGTGCACAGCCTCATCGGTTTGGTGGAACGCCCATGATCAGCACCAGCAAAGTGCAGTTCGTCCCCGGAATCACCATCTGGAAACAAATTGTCGATGATCTGCAGGCCCGCATAGATTCCGGTGAACTTGTCGAAAACCAGAAACTGCCCGGCGAGGCGGATCTGGCCAAGGCTTACGGAGTCAATCGCCACACCATGCGCCGCGCCCTGCAGGAACTCGCGGCCGTGGGCAAAGTGCGCATACAGCATGGTCGCGGCAGTTTTGTTGCCAAGCATGTGTTTGACTATGAACTGGTCGAAAGGCCGCGCTTTTCGGAATGGGTCAAAAAGTACAATAAACCCGGCAAAAATGACATTCTCGAAGCGGCCATACTGAATCTGGCCGAGCTGCCTGAATTGGCGCGCATTCAGCAATATGGCGTCTTCCCGGAATATTCCCAGGTTGCCATGATCAAAACCCTTGGCCGGGTCGGTGAAGAGCCCATTTCCATTGCCAGACATCTTTTTTTCGGGGAAGCCCTGCTGGCCCTGGTGGATGATCTGCACGCCGGACGCGGTATCACTGAATCCCTGCGCCAGCATGGCATACAGGATTATACCCGCATGCGCTCCACCATTTCGGCCGCCATGTCCGGCCCCCAGGAGCGGGAGCTGCTGCAAGTCGAAAAAGGTGAAATCGTTTTTGTCTGCGAAAACGTCAACGTCGACACGAGCGGCGTCGGCATAGAATTCTCAACGGTCATTTATCCGTCTTCACGGGTGCGGCTGGTTTATGAGCCGGGTTGAGCGCGTTCTGGTTAGAATAAACACCCGCTTCAGCCATCTCCGCGCCGAATAAAATGCTGGCCCAGGCCATATACAACCAGAGCAGAAACACCGGAAAAGCGCCCAGAGCCCCGTAAACTGTTTCAAAAGTCGAGAAGCGCAAATAGGCGGATAGCCCGAATTTGTCCAGCTCAAACAAAAAGGCTACCGTCATACCCCCCAGCAGCGCATCACGCCAGCGCGGCGCTGCCGCCGGCAGAATCTTGTAGAGCAGCAGCATCATCACCGTCACCACCAAAAAAGTCAGAATATGACTGAAAAACGGCGGCAGCACGGGAATATGCCCCAGATATTTTAACAAGGGTTGTAAAGGCCCCAGCAGGGGCAGGAGCAAGGCCACACTCAGGGGCGCCACGACCAGCATGGCGAGATAACGCAAAACCCGGCACCACCAGCAATGGGGTGCAACCCCCCAGATGGCGTTCAGATGCCGCTCTACCGCGTGCAGCAGAAACACAGCCGTCAACGACAAACCGATTACCCCCAGCAACCCCAGTTGGGCACCCTTGGCGGCCAGTAAATTCACTTCATGAAGAATGGTATAACCCGTCTGCGGAACAAAGCTGCGCAATATCAGACGATCCACCTGTGTGCGATGCATCACGCTGAAACCCACCAGATTCCACATACTGAATACCAGCACTGCCAGCGGAATCAAACCGAATAAAGTCGTATAGGACAGCAGACCAGCCCGATCAATGCAGTCATCTTTCCAGAAGCCATGCCAGGCCCGATACCAGCGAAAGCCAAAACGAAGCACAAATCCCCTACGGGCATGAGGCAGCGGGCGCGGACCATCTTCCTTTTTACCAAAACACTGCTGGCCCTCTTTCTGATCGGTGCTCACGAAGACGCCTCCCTGTCCAGACAATGACGAATAAATGGAATGGTCAGTTGGCGTTGCTGCTCCCAGCTACGTGCATCCAGCATCTCCAGCAAGGACTCCAGCACGACCATATCCCGCGACTGATGGCGTAGCACATACCGGGCAACGTCCCGGTCCATGCGTAAGCCGCGACGCCGGGCCATGGTCTGTAAAATATGCTGCCGCTGTAGATCATCGGGTAATTGCAGAGCCATTGGCACACAGGCACTGAACCGGCTCGCCCAATCCGGCAGCGTCCAGACGAGTTGCCGGGATGCTTCCCGACCCGCCAGCAGCAAAGGCCGGGCTCGATGAAAACGTTCATTGTAAAGGTCATACAAAAATTTTTCTTGATCCACCTGACCGGCCCAGGCGTCCACATTATCCAGACAGACCAAAGGCGCATCCACCAGACTGGAAAAAGTTTCCGGGAGCGCCAGGTCTACAAAGGACTGCATCATTTCGGCGCATTCAATATAAGGTATCCAACCTGCATCGCTTTGGGCAGCACCCTGTAATAAATGGCTTTTACCAACCCCTCCCGGGCCATACAAATAAAGAACAAACATGGGTGCAGGCCGTACCAGCAGACTCCGCACGGCATTCAATGCCGCAGTGTTGGGTTCTGGACAAAAATCATCAAGCGTTGCGCCACTTCGCAACCCCAAAGGCAAGCGCATCTGGCCATTAGCGAGCATCAGCAGCGCCTGAACGACAAAAATCGGAAGCCTTCAGGGCTTACCCAGGGGAAACTATCATGGCTTGGCATGACTCCAGAAGCTAGGCAAGGGACCCTTGGCTGTCAAGCAGATTCTTATCTACCTTCCTGCTCTATAAAACCTTGCAAATAGGCTTCAGCACCGTCAGACGACCAGCAGGTCGTTTGCAGCCATCCCTGCCACTGACTACAATCACAGGGATTCATTCCCAACCGACCAGCAGGAGAGTAAAGCAATGTCTGAATATAAAGTACGTGAAGAATTGAAGCCCAGCGGTCTTGACGGCATTTCCGACGCCCAGATCAACGATCACTGGGGCTTGTACACCGGCTATGTCAACCAGAGTAATGCCCTGCACAAAGAACTGGAAGAAATGCGTGCAGCTGGCAAAACCGCCTCCCTGACCTATGCCGACCGTCGTCGTCGTTTTGGTTTTGAATACAATGGCATGGTTTTGCATGAATACTACTTCGCCCAGATGAAACCCGGCGTCAGTATGGATCAGGCCCCCGGTTTCAAGGCTGCAGTCACCGAACAGTTCGGCAGCGCCGAAGCCTGGCACGAAGACCTCATGGCTGCAGCCAAAAGCCGCAGCATTGGTTGGGCGATTGCCTATTACGATGGGACTACCGGCCAGATCAACAACCATTTCGTCCAGTTACACGAAGATGGCAACATTGGTGGCTTTGTCCCCCTGGTTATTGTAGACGTGTTTGAACATGCCTACATGGTTGACTGGAAAGCCCTGGGGCGTGGCGATTACCTGGCAGCACTCCACAAAAACATGAACTGGAGTGTCATTGAAGCACGCTTCCAGGCAGCCAGAAGCGGACAGATTTTCAAGCGCTTCTGATCGGTTAGCGGGGTAACCCTGACGCCCCATGACTTGTGGCGTCTGAGTGAAGAGCGGCCTGGCCGCTCTTTTCTTTTGACAGCAGCCAGCCCCCCTCATAACATGACCCGAAATTGACGGAGGAACTTGCTGTGGACAGCCCCAAACCGCTTAGCTATCGCAGTGCAGGAGTCAACATTGACGCAGGAAATGCGCTGGTTGACCGGATCAAGCCCCTCGCCCGCAGTACCCACCGCCCCGGAGTGCTTGGCGGTATTGGCGGCTTTGGTGGACTTTTTGAATTGCCCACCGGTTATCGCGAACCGGTACTGGTATCAGGAACCGATGGCGTCGGCACCAAATTGCTGCTGGCCCTGGAAGCCCAGCAGCATGATGGGATTGGCATTGATCTGGTAGCCATGTGTGTCAACGACATCCTGGTTTCCGGCGCTGAACCCCTCTGGTTTTTGGATTACTACGCCTGCGGACAACTGGACACGGCGGTAGCCGAAGCCGTCATCACCGGAATTGCCGAAGGCTGCCGTCAGGCGGGCTGTGCCCTACTGGGCGGCGAAACCGCCGAAATGCCCGGTATGTACCCCGGCGGTCATTATGACCTGGCGGGCTTCGCGGTCGGCATCGTCGAAAAAAACGAAATATTGAGCAGTGATGCCTGTCAGGAAGGGGATGCCCTTATCGGCATCGCCTCATCCGGCGCCCACAGTAATGGCTACTCCCTCATTCGTGAAATTCTGGTCCGCAGTGGTGCTCATGCGCATATTCAGTTAAATGGCGAAGCCCTGGTCGAACTCCTGCTACGTCCCACCCGGATTTACGTGCAGGCAATCCAGAATCTGCGTAAGGTCGTCAGCGTTCATGCTCTCGCTCACATTACTGGCGGAGGACTCAACGAAAATCTGCCCCGCTCCCTGCCCGCCCAGCTGAGCGCCCACATCAACCCCCAAAGTTGGCAAATCCCTACGCTGTTTCAGTGGTTGCAGGAGCAAGGTCAAGTCAGTACCGAAGAAATGCGGCGGGTATTCAACCTCGGCATTGGCATGGTCGCCATCGTCCCCTGGGAATCCCGGCAAAACGCTCTGGAATCCCTGCAGGCCAGCGGGGAGCAAGCGTATGTCATTGGTCAGCTTGCCCTCCGTCAGACCGATAACGGGGTAGTTTTTCTTGACTAAAAAACTGGTGCTGCTGATTTCCGGTCGCGGCAGCAATTTACAAAGCATCCTGCGGGCCTGTCAGACCGGACAAATAGCCGATGCGGAAATCGCCGCAGTCATCAGCAATCGGGCCGAAGCCCCAGGACTGATGATGGCTCAGGCAGCAGGTATCCCCACCGAAGTCACAGACCATCGTGACTTTCCCAGTCGCGCCGAGTTTGATACTGCGCTGCAGCAGCAGGTTGACCGCTACGCTCCGGATCTGGTGGTACTTGCCGGTTTCATGCGGCAACTGACAGATACTTTTGTAGAACACTATCTGGGACGGCTGGTCAACATTCACCCTTCCCTGCTGCCCGCCTTTCCCGGTCTGCATACCCATGCCCGCGCCATCGCTCAGGGTGTCTGCTGGCACGGTGCCAGCGTCCATTTTGTCATCCCGGAACTGGACGCCGGCCCGGTCATCATTCAGGCTGCCGTACCTGTCCATACGGATGACGACCCGGCCAGGCTGGCGGCAAGAGTTCTTGCTGCCGAACACGAAATTTATCCCCGGGCATTGAACGCCGTTCTGAGCGGCTGGTGCAGCCTGAAGGAAGGCAGGGTGATTTGGTCAACACCTGTTCCTTCCTGCGCAGATACGGCCATCAATCCGGTTATTACAAGATAGTCATCGCCTAAAAAGCCCGTCACTGTCCATTCAGACAACACACTGAACCGGAAACTTCCACAGACATCGCCGATTCACCGGGCGCACTGGCCACGGGAGCACGCGCCGCCATCATCAGCACTGGCCCGGGAGAACTGCGTAACGTATTAATCTGTACAGAATTCAGCACGCTTTGCGCATAACCAAAATCCTTGCAAAAGTTATTCGCACGCTGCTTAAAGCGCTGAATAGCCTGATGGGCTGCTGCTGTTGCAGCGCTTTCACGGGCACTTTCAGTAGGGGCAGCCTGCATGGAAACCAGCTCCAGACGGGATTGTAAATCTCCCAGGAGCTGATCCAGCCGGGAGGATTGTGGAGCGCTGACCTGCAAAGTCTGCTGTACGGTCCAGCCATCGGGCTTACCATCCACATAATCACGTTGCGTGTGATAATTCATCGTCTGCGCCTGGACATGATCAGCTTTCCCCGTCTGCTGTAAGGCCCAACGCATTTTTGCGTTCACTTTTTGCCCCAGATCTGCAGCATTTGGCCCGGTGGCACTGGCCTGCAACTGCGCAACCATGAGCGTATTGGGCACATGGTAAGCTTGTTGCACGCTGAGATTTATTTCCTGGGCAGCCGTACCCGCTGAAGCCGCCAGTGAAACAGGGAATAATCCCCACAGTAAAATTTTCATTGCATTTTTCATTTAGTTTCTCGCTCCATTCAGTGACTGATGCATGCACCCGTTCGCCAGTGTTAACAACTAACTACCCAGACGGAAAATATCAAGAATGCGATCGCGGCGCAGCAAATGCACACTAAACATCCCCACATGCCCAATCCAGTAAGCCCATACCAGATTGGACAAAGCTTTATGCAAAGGGATCAGAGTTTGCAGCACCGCTCCAGGGGGCGTACCTCCCTGGGGTAGAAAGAAAAAAATTATCGTACCGGTAAGGGCCATCCAACTGACCAGAAGCAGACCAAGCCCATGGATCAGGGCAGCAAGTCTAGAAGCTGGGCCGGGAGATTGAAGTTTTCCGTGCAAAAGTAACCGAAGGTCATTAAAAACCGGTTGCCAGGGACCCGTTAATGGAAAAAATTGCTGGCGTACCCTTGCGGAAGTGGCAATCCAGAGCCACTGCCAGAGCAGGAAAAGTGCAGTAGTCAAACCCACCCAGGCATGAAAGCTGAACAGTAACTGCGTGAAACTGGCATAATCTGCGTGTTGCCAATCGGGTGTCATCCATAAGGAGGAAAACAGTTGAATGGTTACACCGACAGCAATACCGGCGTGAAGCCAGCGTGCCTCCGGTGGCCACAGATTTTCCCTACCAGCACCAGAGTCTGGGCTATTTCTTTTCAAAGATATAATTCCATAATTTGCCATGCGTCAGACATGAAAACATAGCCCACATCCATTTTAAGGACCTTCGCCATTGCTCCGGCAATCATACCAGAGTGCCTCCAATAAAAAGCAACAGCTTGTCCACAGCCATTTCCTTGACTATCTTTTATTCAGAGTGTTTACTCTGATTTATCTGGAGAAAATCTTATGACTGCGAAATACATACGTTTTTTTAATGAAATTCGCATAGAAGATGTGCCCTTGGTCGGTGGTAAAAACGCTTCTCTGGGAGAGATGTATCGCCAACTCACGCCGCAGGGAGTGAAAGTACCCAACGGCTTTGCCATTACCGGCGACGCCTATCACTATCTGCTGGATCAGGCCGGTGCCTGGTCAAAGCTGCATGAGGCACTGGACGGCCTCGACCCCGATAATGTTCGCGATCTGGCCAAACGGGGTGCCAAGGCTCGGGAAATTGTCTATAGCGCGCCCCTTCCCGAAGATTTGCAAACCGAAATTTTGGCCGCTTACGCCCAATTACGTCAGGAATACGGAGATACGCTGTCTTTGGCCGTGCGTTCTTCTGCCACCGCAGAAGACCTGCCTACGGCCAGTTTCGCTGGACAGCAGGATACTTATCTGAACATTTCCGGTGCGGCCGCTTTGCTGGATGCCTGTCGTCGCTGCTTTGCCAGCCTGTTTACCGACCGGGCCATTCATTATCGCGTTGATCAGGGCTTTGATCATTTCAAGGTGGCCCTATCGATTGTCATCATGAAAATGGTGCGCTCCGATCTCGCCACCAGCGGCGTCATGTTTTCACTGGACACTGAAACTGGTTTTAGAGATGCCGTCTTTATTACGGCATCCTGGGGTCTGGGTGAAAATGTTGTCCAGGGAACCGTCAATCCCGATGAATATTATGCCTTCAAACCCGCCTTCCAGAAGGGAAAAAAGGCAGTTTTGCGCAGGGTTCTCGGCAGCAAAAAAATCAAGATGATTTATACCGAGGGAGACACCCGCCATGGGACCCGCAATGTACCGACACATCTCGATGAACAGGAACGCTTTTGTTTGAAGGATGAGGATATATTCATTCTCGCCGATTACGCCATCAAAATTGAAAATCACTACAGCCAGAAAATGGGCGAAAGCCGACCCATGGACATGGAGTGGGCAAAAGACGGACTGGATGGGGCTATTTACATGGTGCAGGCCCGACCGGAAACCGTTGCCTCGCAAAAGAAGGGACAAATTCTGGAGGAGTATATTCTGGGTGAACACGGAAAACGTCTTGGCAGCGGCCGGGCCGTGGGCAGTAAAATTGCTGCCGGACCCGTCCGGATTATTCGTAGTCTTGAACATCTCGCCGAGTTTCGCCCCGGTGAAATACTGGTAGCAGACACCACCACGCCCGATTGGGAGCCGGTCATGAAAAATGCAGCGGCGGTGATCACCAATCGCGGCGGACGAACCTGCCACGCTGCCATCATTGCCCGTGAACTGGGGATACCGGCGGTAGTCGGCGCAGAAACAGCCACCGAAATACTGCACGACGGTGAGCCGGTCACAGTTTCCTGTGCGGAAGGCGATATGGGAAATATTTATGCGGGTCAATTGCCATTTACCGTTCAGCATACCGATCTGGCCGCACTTCCCCGACCCAAAACCAAAATCATGATCAATCTGGGCAACCCGGAAATTGCTTTCCAGACGGCTAATCTCCCCAGCGATGGTATTGGTCTGGCGCGGATGGAATTCATCATCAGCAATACCATCAAGGCGCACCCCATGGCTTTGCTCTACCCGGAAAAGGTCAAAGACCCGCAGGAGCGTCTGGCCCTGGCGAAGCTCACCCAAGGCTACACGCAGCCCCAGGATTTTTTTGTGGAACGGCTATCAGAGGGCGTCGGCACCCTGGCTGCCGCTTTTTATCCCAAACCGGTAGTGGTCCGTATGTCTGATTTCAAAAGCAACGAGTATGCCTCATTGCTTGGAGGTCGCGGCTTCGAACCCAAAGAAGACAACCCCATGCTGGGCTTTCGCGGTGCTTCCCGCTATGCACATCCAGCGTACAAAGAAGGTTTTCATCTGGAATGCCTGGCCATGAAAAGAGTGCGAGAAACCATGGGCCTGGATAATGTCATTTTGATGCTGCCTTTTGTACGCCGCGTGCAGGAAGCCGACGGCGTTCTTGCGCAAATGGCAGAATTTGGCCTGAAGCGCGGCGAAAATGGCCTGAAAATTTATGCCATGTGCGAAGTCCCCAACAATGTGCTTTTAATTGATGCGTTTGCCCAGCGCTTTGACGGATTCTCCATTGGCAGTAATGATCTCACCCAACTCACTCTCGGGGTTGATCGGGATTCGGAAATTGTCGCCTTTGACTACGACGAGCGCGACGAAGGCGTGAAAACCATGATCCGCCTCGCTGTGGATGGCTGTAAACGGCATGGTATCCACTCTGGTATTTGTGGTCAGGCGCCTTCAGACTATCCGGAAATGGCTGAGTTTCTTGTCGATATTGGCATTGAATCCATGAGCCTCAACCCGGATTCCGTACTGAAAACCACCCTGCATGTTCTAGAACTGGAAAAGCGAGAAGCCTCTTGAATATTCAACCCGTGCTGTTAGTCATTTTTGATGGTTTCGGCCTGAACCCCAATCGGGCCTACAACGGCTGGGCACAGGCCCACACGCCGCATCTGGATCATTATTTTGCCAGTCACCCCCATACCGCCCTGCAGGCATCCGGGCGGGCTGTGGGTCTGCCCGACGGACAATTTGGAAATTCAGAGGTCGGTCATTTGACTTTGGGTTCAGGGCGCATTCTGCTTCAGGACATGGTCCGCATATCGGACAGTCTGGCTGATGGCAGTTTTTCCAGCATTCAGAATTGGCAAAATATTTTGCAAAATACCCGGCGCCTGCATCTGGTCGGGATGGTCTCCGATGGCGGTGTGCATTCTCATATTGACCATTTGCTGGAGATTCTCCCTCTGGTGGTACAGGCAGGTGTAGAACCGATTATCCACATGATTACGGATGGGCGGGACACCGCCCCGCAATGTGCAGATGTTTTCGTCCAGATTCTGGAAAAGCGCCTGCAAGAACTGGGCAGCGGCAAAATTGCCAGCATCTGTGGCCGCTATACCGCCATGGATCGTGCCAGTCATTGGGATCGCACCCAAAAAGCCTGGGCCGCCTTGCTGAAAGGTGAGGGACTTCAGTCAGCAAACGCCCTATCGGCTGTTCAGGAAGCCTGGCGACGCGGGGAAGGAGATGAATTTATTCAACCCACCGTCATCGGCAAACCCCAGGAAAACCGGATTGCCGCCGATGAACCCGTATTCTTTTTCAACTTTCGCTCTGACCGCATGCGGCAACTGAGCGCCGCCGTGGCCATGCCCGAATTTGAACATTTTGATCGCGGTTCAGAACAGGCCAGAACCGCCCTTTGCATGACTTCCTACAATGACGCCTATCCCTTTCCGGTCCTGTTCCCGCCGGAAATCCCGACAAAAGTTTTGGCGGAAGTCATCAGTGACGCCGGCCTGCAACAATTCCACTGCGCAGAAACAGAAAAATATGCGCATGTCACCTATTTTTTTAACGGTGGCCGCGAAGAACCCTTTTCGGGGGAGGATCGCGAGATCATCCCATCGCCACAGGTAGCCACCTATGATCTCCAGCCCGAAATGAGTGCGGCAAAAGTCGCAGATCGTATCATTGCAGCACTGGAAAGCGACCAATATCACTTTGTTATTGTCAATTTTGCCAATGGTGACATGGTCGGTCATACCGCCAAAATCCCGGCCATTCTCCGTGCGGTAGAAACGCTTGATCTCCAATTTCATCGGATTACCCAGGTAGCTCTTCAGCACGGTTTCAAAATCATCCTCACGGCTGATCACGGCAATTGCGATGAAATGGTGGATCCAGTGACCGGTGAGCCTCATACCCAGCACACGGTCTATCCCGTCCCCATGCTCCTGATTGGCCACGAATGTGTAAAATTGGGAATTGGCCGGGGCACCGCCGATATTGCGCCAACGATTCTTGATCTCATGGGACTTTCCCAGCCGTCCGAAATGACGGGGAAAAGCCTGATTCTCCGGGACAAGCCGCGTTGAATCCAGACCCAAGCGCCGACATTCACGCAAGTACTGCCAATGCCACTGGATTAAAAAACCCTACTGCGTCACCTGTGGATTCTTCGCACCTTATTCATCCCGATCATGCCGCAATGACCGCCATACTCGACAACAGCCCGATGTTGCTGATCCACTATCGGATTTGGGCCTTGTCCACAGGGGGCACTTTATTGAGTGGGGTTTCCATGTTTTTGCTGGGTGTCACCCTGCCACTGGTAATTCCCCGCCTGCACATGCCTGCCAGCAGTGTCGGCATGGTGGCTGCCATGCTCATGGGGGGAACCGTCATCGGTGCCCTGTTGGGCGGACATATTGCCGATCGTTGGGGGCGCAAACCGGTCATGATCAGCGATATGATTTTGTTGATCATTGCCGCCACATTAGCGGCACTTGCACCCAATGCCACCATTCTGACCCAGGCGGAACTGTTGCTGGGTATCGGTGTCGGCATGGACTTTCCAGTCGCCAGCAGCTATCTGGCAGAATTCATGCCTCAGGGACGCCGGGGCAGAATGATGGCTGCTTCCATCGCTATTCAGTCCGTCGGCATGTTGGCGGGCGTCGCCTTGGCCATTCTCCTGCTGCAAAATGCCCGGACTGGCGATGATACCTGGCGTTGGTTACTGGCCGCAGAAATTCTGGTGGTGCTTCCCTATCTAATCGGCCGCCTGAGCCTGCCGGAAAGCGTACGCTGGTGCATGGGACATGGCCGCAATGCCCAGGCCGCCAAAATTCTCACCCGCTTTGCACCCGACCAGAAAAAACAACTGCTGCAGATTGCCCAACGCCTGGGTAGAAAACATCATCATGTTGCCAAAATTCTGCCAGGTCATCGCCTGGGTATCGCGACGTTATTTGCCCCGGAATATCGTCGGCGGACCCTGCTGGTGACCCTTCCCTGGTTTTTTATGGACATCGCTACTTATGGTATTGGCCTGTTTACCACGATTCTGCTCGGCAGTATGCGCAGCGATCTGCCCGCATTAAGCTCTTCCTTGGGACGGGATCTCAGCAACGCATTGGATAGTGGCAAAGTGGACCTGTTCCTGCTACTGGGTTCGCTGCTGTCGCTCTGGGCAGTTCCCAAACTGGGACGCATTCATATGCAACTCATCGGGTTTTTCGGCATGATCCTGGGAATGACTCTTCTGCTGATTGCTGCACATCAGCATGCAGAAAATGTCATTCAAAAATATTACATGATCCTCGGCGGCTTTATGCTTTTCAATTTATTCATGACGATGGGTCCCAATGCCACCACCTTCATTTTACCAACCGAAATGTATCCTACCCAGGTACGCGCCTTTGGTGCCGGATTTGCCGCTGCAATTGCCAAAATAGGCGCCACCATCAGTGTGTTTTTATTGCCACTCATTCAGGCAAACTGGGGCCTTTCAGCCGTGTTGCTGCTCATGATTCTGGTGAGCCTGCTTGGCCTGGGAATGACCTGGATCTTCCGGGTCCAGGGCCATGGCAAAACCCTCGAAGAACATCATGGCCCGGAGGTACCACAATAGCCTCTGCACCCAAACCTGAATACGGCAGTTGGTCTGGAAGCTTTGCAGCAACTTTGGTCCGCGCCCTGCTAATGCCTATTCCCGTCGCATTTCCACGCGGCGCTGCCATGCCAGAACGGCGTCAACCACTTCCTGATCAAAGTCACGGCTTTCATGCTCCTTGATCAATTTGCGAACCCATTCTACCTGACTACTGATTTCAAAGGTTTTCTGTATATCTGCAAAATACGGATCATTTTCGAGGTAACAGTTTTCCTGCAAAGTACTCCGCTTTATTTTCATCGGCTTAGCCAATTCTGATTGACAAATAACCAGTTTGGAGCGAATTTCAGTGACTGTATATTTTTGAACCCCTTTAATCGTGCCACTATAAGGTACATGTTCGACGACCCAGAATACGTCACCGATTTCAGCGTCCGCAAAATCCAGTTGTTTATGATAAGCGTCATTTTTGGCAATAAGCATACATTATTCCTTCACTTGCATGGATGCCCGCCAGAGGCCGACAGCGAGGAGCAACCAGGCGACAATCCACGCTGTGCCACCCAAAGGGGCAAAAATTGCCCAGAATGACTGGCCGGTAATGACCAGCAAATAAAGTCCCCCGCTGAAAAAAAGCACACCAAGAGCCATCAACAATGCCGAAGCACAAAGTAGCCTTCCTTTACCCCATAATCGAATCAAAATACCCAGCAGAACCAGGCCTAATGCATTATAAATCTGAAAACGCACGGCAATATCGTACACATGCAAACTTTGCCTGCTCACCTGCCCAGCAACCAGATGGTCACCAGCCGCACCGGCAATAATAGCCAGCCCCACCAGCAAAGCACCTAACGCAGAAATTTGTCCTCCCCTGCGGGCACCGTTTTGAATACCACATTCCGCCATTCCTTTCTCCTGGTTCTGTACCTCGCAGTTTCCGGGCATATCCCGCCCAACAGCCATGTGCAGCCAAATCTATTCTCTTATAGCCTACCTTCATGCCCTGATTCAAACTTTCTGCAGCATCGGGGCAGGCTAGCTGTGCTATGCTCTGGCTGATAATTTGCGGAGGAGTATAAGCTCATGGCAACACATAAAATCTGTATTCTTGGTGGCACGGGTTTTGTCGGCCGACATCTGGCGGAGCACCTCAGTCAGGATGGGCACCAGATTCGCATTCTGACCCGCAATCGGGAGCGGAACCGCGAAAACCTGCTGGTTCTGCCACAGGTCGAGGTTGTTGAATGTAATGTGCATAACCCTATTGCGCTGGAGCAACAACTGAAAGGACGGGATGTAGTCATCAATCTGGTGGGCATCCTTAACGAAAACCGTCCGGGGCGCACCGATTATCCGCCCGAACGCCATGGTGATTTTGAAAAAAACCATATTGAGCTTCCCCGTCTGGTCGCTAATCTTTGTGGACATCTGGGCATTCCCCGGCTCCTGCATATGAGCGCCCTCGGTGCCAACCCCATTGCCCCCAGTGCCTACCTGCGCTCCAAAGGTATCGGTGAAGAAATCATCCGTCAGTCTGGCGAAAACAGCGCCAAAAACGGCTATTTCAATTATCTGAATGGTCCGAAATTACTCTGGGGACGCGGTCTTAAAGTGACTTCATTTCGTCCTTCGATCATATTTGGTGAAGGGGACAGCTTCTTCAATCGCTTTGCTCAACTGCTGCGCAATATTCCTTTCTTTTTACCCATGGCCGGCACTGAGGCCAAAATGCAGCCGGTGTGGATTGAAGATGTAGTGAGTGCATTTGTGCAGTCCATAGACGACGAAAAAACGTATGGCAAGGCTTTTGATCTCTGCGGTCCCAAGGTCTATACCCTGGGTGAGTTGATTGCTTATACCCAAAGCCTGATTGGCACGCATCGCAGGGTGATTGCGCTCTGTCCTTTATTGGGCAACCTGCAAGCGGGACTGATGGAAAAACTGCCGGGCAAGGTGCTGACGCGTGACAATTTGAAGTCATTGTCCGTAGATAACATTTCCAGCAAAAAGGATTTGCAGGAAGTGTTTGGTATTCAGGCTACAGCCATTGAAAGTATCGTACCGACTTATCTGGGCGGCAAAGGTCAGCATACCGAACGCTTATCAGCAATCCGTAACCGCCGATAAAACTGCAGCAAACAACCCTTGCCTGGCGGGCTCGGATACTTCCTGATGGGTAATAGGCCTTGTCAGGGGCAATCAGGCTGCCCGCTTAAGCCACTAAAAGCTCTTGGTAGATTTGCCATTTTCAGCTTAGTGGGTAGCGGCACCCTGGTCGCCCTGCCCAAAGTTTTTAATGAGCTCCTCAGCGAGTTCAGTGGGGACTTCACCGAGAATCGCCGTCATCCCGGCCTGGGCACGCGTATCACCCTGCGCTGCGGCGAGACTGAATAACTCGTAAGCGCAGGATAAATCCTTGCGCAGCCCCTGGCCTTGATAAAACAGCAAGCCCAGATTGAATTGCGCGGGTGCATCATTCTGGTCTGCCGCTGCACTATACCAGCGCGCAGCTTCCTGATAATCCTGAGGGACCTCAGACCCTTCGGCGTATTTCACGCCCATATTGAACTGGGCTACGGGATCTCCTGCCTGGGCACGGGCGCGGAGATCATCCAGATCATTGCGGATGCCAGCCAAAGCCATGAGATCAAGGGTTTCACCATTTTTTGCCATAGGGTTATTGTCCTGCCTGATTGATCAGATCCTGATCGTCACTCTCCACGCCCCAGGCCGTCAAGCGTTCCCGGTCATTCATGGACCAGACAGCCCGGTGTAGAGACAGCATGGAGTTGCGATCACTCAAGAGGATATTACGCTCGCGATTACTGAGTTGCTGGGGGCCTTCTTCCAGAGCCTTGTGGCAAAGACTGGCAGCACGCGGCCATAATCCGGTGCGATTGCGCTGCAAGGCGCTGTGAATGGCATTAAAGCGAGGATCAACTACGACCTGCACAAAAGCATCTCCCTCAATGTGCGGAAGATAGGCCACACTGTCACTATCCAATGACTGCAATTCTTCGGGGACGATGACCTCCTCGGGAATCACAAACAGGCGATGCTGGCGTGCCCAGCGTCCCAGCCCAGGGCGACTGGTCCATGCGCCCAAAGGCACGGCGGCGACCAGACCACCCAAAATTGGAACCAACCAGACAAAATGCCAGAAACCCAAAAAGGGGTACAGAGCAACTGCCAGCACCAGCCCCAGTGCCGAACACCAACCAAAAAAACGCAGGGCTACTGACCAGCTGGTTTCCTGGTCACCACGCACCTGAGCCCCCCAACGTACGCCCTTCCCCATGAGGGTTTGAATGACAAACTGACTATGAAAAGCCATCCGGATAGGGGCCATCAAAACCGAAAACAAACTCTCGATCAGCATGCTCAGAATAAGATGAGACAATCCCCCAAACTGCTGGCGGCGACCAGGCTGACGGGCCACCCAAAGAACGGCCATCCACTTGGGTGAAAGCAGTAAAACAGCCGTCACTCCAAACAACCAGAACGGTAAGGGATCAATGCCACTTCCCCAATGAAAAGGGGTGACCGTATCATCATTCCCTCCACCAGCCCAATGCAGGGAACCCAACGCGCCAAGAATCAAAAACAGTCCCCAGAGCGGTGCCGCCAGAAAAGACATGGCCCCGTTGATGAAAAGGAAGCGGTGGGCAGAACGCAAGCCCTCCCCGGCCAGTAAACGCAGATGTTGCAGATTGCCCTGCGCCCAGCGTCTATCCCGTTTCAAATCATCAATCAGGGTGGGAGGAACTTCCTCATAACTACCTGACAGACTGGGTACAAACCACACTTCCCAGCCATTTCTGGCCATCAGTGCCGCTTCGACAAAATCATGACTGAGCAAGGGTCCACCCAGAGGAGGCCGACCGGGTAATACGGGTAAGGCGCAAAATTCGGTGAACGGGGCAGTTCGCAAAATGGCATTATGACCAATGTAATGCCCGTCACCCAACTGCCAGAAACGCAATCCGGCGCTGAAAATCGGGCCATACAGATGCTGCGCAAATTGTTGCAGACGGGCATATAAGGTTTCCCGATTGACGGCCACCGGCTGGGTCTGAATGATACCGACCTGCGGATTTCCTTCCATCATTTCCAGCATGCGATAGAGGGTTTCACCGTTCATGACACTATCAGCGTCCAGCACTACCATATATTCGTAAGCGCGGCCCCAGCGTCTGCAAAAATCAGCGACATTGCCACTTTTGGCTTTATTATTAACTGGTCGCCTTCGATAATGAATTTTGCCAAAAGCATCCAGCGACTCACAAAGCGCCGACCAGACCAGTTCTTCACGTAACCAGACATCAGGATTGCGGGTATCACTGAGCAGAAAAAACTCAAAATGGGCCAAGGCCCCAGCCCGCTGCAAGGATTTGAAAGTGGCCTGTAGCCCGGCAGCCACCCGCTCCACTTCTTCATTATAAATGGGCATGAGAATCGCCACTTTATTCTGTGGGAGGGGCTCAGCCAGGCGGAGTTCGGGGCTACCGGGGGCGGTATCAGTGCGCCCGCTCATCAGCAGAATAAAGCCAACCAGTGCTGTCCAGAAGCCTGCAGAAATCCAGGCAAACAGCATGGAAAATATGATGAGAGTAGGTATTTCCAACCAGAGCGGCAAGCGATCGGCAAGAACCTGATCCAGCATCAGGCCTGCACTACAGGCCGGCAAAATAATAAAAGCACTTAACCAATAACGTCGGTACCGGCTGATGGTTTCCCACTGCCGGGCCATAGCCCGTGCCAATTCAGACTTCTCCGGTCAGAATACGGCGGCTCGTCAATACCTTACCGCGGCCAAACAATGTCTGCCACAGGCGCGATGCGGCAGCCAGCCAGGAACGATTCATGGGAAGAGAGGCCATATTGCTGCGCTGAATGGCAGGCGCTACCTGCTGCTGTAGCCAACGGCATGACCGGGCATCCTGGGCCGCATTTGCAGTCATGCGCAGGGAAAGATCGAGGCGGGCATCCAGCTCATCCCCATTTCCCAGAGTCGCCAGTGCCTGATGCAGGCTGGCAAAAGCCCGGGCATAAAGCGCATCCTGATGGGTTTCCACGCCTTGCAATTGGCTGATCACCTGACCACGTATCCATAAACGCTGGGCATCGGTTAACGCCAGATACGCCATATACCGCTCCATACGAGCAAGAACGGGTGCGCTATTTGCGACGACCAGGGCCTCTGCTGTACAACCTGCCAGCCACTCACCCGCAGGATTGACGCTGTAGCTTGATTCATCTTTAAACATTACACCTACTCCTTTGCCGCATGAAGAAGATAAGTCCAGGTATTGGTCATAACCTGCTTATCGAGGGTTAAATAACAACGCACATTACTGGGTGAAGCCGTTTGCGGCTGTATGACTGCAATCACCCGCCAAAAATGATCCTTAGCATCCCATTCCAGCTTTTGGCTCAAAATCTGAGCCCCGTTTTCAGCCGTGAGATGGGCTTTAACAGGCATATTCCCGGGTAATTTCGTCAGAGCACCACCGCCAAAATCAATAACGACCGTACGCGCTCCGGCGGTTTTCGGGTCATCGCCAAGATAGGTTCCGACGGGATGGGCCAAAGGAATCAGGCCATGGTTATCCAGAAAGAAACGCAAGTTGTAGGCAAAATGCAGGGGCTTTTTCGGAGCGGGTTCCTGATCCGGAACCCAGAAAACATCAATATTGTCCATGTCCCGGTTATTGGTAGGCAGCTCAACGAGACGTACCTGACCCTTTCCCCAGTCTCCTACCGGTTGTACCCAAACACTGGGACGGCGCTGGTATTGGGTTTCAATACCCTGATAGGCGGAAAAATCACGATCTTCCTGAATCAGACCGAAGCCTACCGGGTGATCCATGCTGTAGGTCGTAGCCTGAATTTGCAGGGGATTATCAATAGGACGGGTCAACCACTCGCCATTACCATTGGCCATGACCAGATCGCTGGAATCATGCTGTGCAGGATGCCAGTCGCCGGCGATAATCCCACGACCATGACCGTGCCAGTACATGCTGGTCAAAGGCGCCAGTTCAAGCACCTGTACGGGTTTACGCAAATATATGGTGGCCTGCACCTGTACCTTCGTACTGTCACCGGTCTGGATGGTGAAGCGGTAAGCACCTGTGGCTACTGGACTGTCCATAAGCGCATAAACCACCATATCCTGCGCACCGGCTTGCGGCTTTTCCAGCCAGATCTCTTTGAAGTAAGGGAATATTTCTCCAGACGGTTGGGCCGTATCAATACCCAGACCGCGTGCTGAAGTGCCATAAACGGCATGTTTACCCACCGCACGAAAGTAGGTTGCGCCCAAAAAGGAAATAAATTCGTTATAGTTCGGCGGCGTATTCAGGGGCGCTAACAAGCGGAATCCGGCATAACCCAGGTCACTCGGCAGATCAGCGGGAACCTTTAAATTACCAAAACTGAAGTCTCCGAGATTAAAAGGGATGGGTCGCACCTTGCCATTGACCACTTCGCGGATGACTTCAGGCTGATGAAACCAGGAACCGGGCAGGTAAAATTGTGCCTGAAAAGGCGTATTCTCGTTCTGCCACAAAGGTCTCGTGTCCTGAATCTGACTGTACTGTTCAGGGCTTAGATTTTTGAGAAAAGCAGGAATCGGCAAAGGCTTGGGATTATAATGCGTGTCTACCAGTGCCTGGGCCTTGGACTCTACGTTCTGCATGTTAAAATCATTCGCCGACGCCGCAATGCTGAAGGCCCAGCCTGACAGACTGAGCGCAATAGCAGAAGCAAGCTTCAAGGAGGAATAATTATGAGATAAATAGTTCATGGTGATTGTTAAGCAATTCTTGTACCAAAATATTAACTATATGTTTATAATTTACTTTTTTTGAATGCCCTGATATTTTTGTCGCCTCTGCCCGACGCAGAATGCCGAAATCAGCCATAAAAAATGCTATGGATAATGCCGTCATTCATCAATAATTTTGCGGACAAGATCTAACCCGCTGAAAGTATTAATTTATCTAAATTTCCTGTTAAACTGATGCAACTTTGCGCGACACCAAACCGTAACCGTAACAAAAACCTTCTCGTCGCCGAAAAACAACAGGAAATTTTATTACCGCAAAATACTTCATAAACTACTTTTTAAATATTTTTCAACCGAATGATAAGGATGGACTTATGAGCAATTATCAAGTAGATATCACCATTATTGGTAGTGGACCAGGCGGATATCGTGCTGCAGTTTTGGCGGCTTTACGTGGCCAAAAAGTGGCCATTATTGAAAGTGCTACCTGGGGCGGAACCTGCCTCAACCGTGGTTGTGTTCCCAAAAAAGATTGGCACGAAACGGCCAAATGGATTGAACAAAGCCGGCATTTTGCCAAACGCGGTGTCATCGGCACTGACCTGAAAGGAGACATGGCTCAAGCCTGGGAACACCAGCACCAGGTAGTCGAGTCCGTTCGCAACAGTTACGTGGATTACCTCAAACGTCTGGGGGTGCAACTGTTGGAAGGAACCGGCAGCTTTGTAGATGCCCGGCATATTAGCGTTGACGGCCCAACTGGCAGCAGCCAGATACAAACGCGGTACACAATTATTGCTACGGGATCCACCCCTGCCCTTCCCGAGGGCATCCAGACCATTCCTGGAAAAGTGCTCACCAGCGACATGCTTTATGACGACGGAGCTCCGGCGGGCAAGCGCGTTATACTGATTGGCGGCGGCGTAATCGGCACAGAGTTTGCGTATATTTTTGATCAGCTGGATAAAGACGTGCAATGGCTGGTGAACTCCGCCTCACTGGCCCATACCCAATTTTCACCACAAGCCAAGGATACCCTGAAAGCCGCCCTCAACGCCTTGGATATTAAGGCCGTAGAGCATTTTCGCGTAGCACGCATTGCCGAGGATGATCAGGGCGTGACGGTTTTTGCAGAAGACGGGCAATCCGTACAGGGCGACTGGGTACTATTGGCAACCGGGCGTAAGGCTTTCACCCAGGGCCTGGGTCTGGAAAATACGGCTGTGGAACTTGATGAAAAAGGCTTTGTACAAGCAGATGAACACCTGGAAACCGCAGAACCGGGTATTTTTGCCCTTGGGGATGTAGTGGGCCCGATCATGAATGCCAATCAGGCTCTGAGCGACGCCCAAATCATCATTCACAACCTGCTCAGTGAAGAAAAACTGGAGCGGAATCCAGCCTGGGTACCGGAACTGGTTTATTCAGCGGTAGAGCTGGCGCGCATTGGCCTGGATGATGACACAGCAGAAGACCAAGGTTATGAACCAGCCGTAGGCTTCGCGGCGTTTGAAACCTCGCCAAGGGCATTGGGTCAGGATGACACGGCAGGTTTCGTGCGACTGCTCGCTGATATGGATAGTGGTGAGTTATTGGGCGGCGAAATTATTGGCCGGGATGCCGGAGAACTGATTCATCTGCTCGCCAACAGTGGCGATCGCCAAGAAGCGCTGCGCCGTATTGCCGAAATACGTGTCAATCATCCATCCCGCGCCGAAGAACTGGTCAACGCCACCGAAACACTGGCAGCCCGCTGGGGACTGGAAGAACAGATTTTTGGATCTGCGGAATCATCTGATTAGGCATCAAAACTCAGCCACTATCACCAGGGCGTGCCAAACACGCCCCATATCCCCACCAGAATGACAATAAAAGATAGCACAAGATTGGTGCTGGCCAGCATTCGCACCTGACCCAGGGCTTTCGAACCCGCCTGCCAGTCCTCATCACGTACCGCCCGGCGCAGCCGTTTGAGTGGTGCAAAATAAGTATGCAGAACAATCATCACCATGATCGTGCCTAATACCACCATAATCCATTCGGGGATGGTCAGAGCGGCAAATCCCCCGTAGAAAACGAACACCATGCTATAACCCGTGAGCAATAACAGGAAAGCCGCGAGCAACATCCAGAAAAAGAAACGGCGCAGCAACACATGCATCAAGGCAATACGCGTACTGTTCTGCGTGATTTCTTTTTTCAGGGTCGGGGCCAGCACCATCGTCACAAAAAACAGGCCGCCAATCCAGACAATCACCGCGAGTATATGTACAAACTGCTCAATCCAGAGGGTATTCATGATTTTTTCAAATTTCCTTGCATGACTATGCTGTCCAAAAATTTCCGTGCGTCCACAAGCTCTACCGCACAAATACTATGATCCATGGGATAAATATGGGTACTGAGAGCGTACCCCAGGGATTCCATGATGTCGCGGGCAATTTCCATATATTCCAAAGGCAGAACGGTATCGGAACGACCATGCCCCCAGAAAATCGGAGTCACCTGAGCGGACTGAGGAAGCGTCTGGCGAAGCGGTAAATAGGCGCTGAAAGCCAGCACAGCTGCCGCCGGACAAGCATGATGAAAAGCCAAATAAAGCGCCATCGCCCCGCCCTGGGAAAACCCGCCCAGTATCAAGGGTTGAGTACCTGCCTGCTGCTGTTCATGCTCCATCAGCGCAGCGAGGCGAGTCGCCATGTGTTCCATTCCCGCTGCATCTTCGCCAGAATCCCGACCCAGCCCATAAATATCATACCAGGCCCGCATTGGCCGCCCGCCATTGAGAGTGACCGGACGTACTGGAGCATCGGGGAGAACCCATCGAAACTGTTTTTCCGGATCGACAAAGTCTGCGAGGGGAGCAAGGTCTTCTTTGGATGCGCCCAGGCCATGCATCAACATAATGCAGGGGGCCTCTTGCTGCGCTGCGGCTCGGATCCACAAGCCTTCGGGCCAGATATTTTCATTCAAGACCATGTGCTTCCTTCAAGGCATCCAGCTTACGATAAAGGGTGCGCTCACTGACACCCAGCCGGGCGGCCAGACTGCGTCGATCCCCGCCAAAAGCACTCCGCGCCCATCGTAAATACTGGGCCTCCAGATCAGCCAAGGGAACAATGGCATCCAAGCCGGAAATTTTGGCATGATTATCCTGTTTGGGCGGCGTGCCTTGCTCTTGCAGGGCCAGGGGCAGATGCTGGGGGAGTATCCAATGTTCATCGGCCATCAGCGCCGCGCGTTCAAGAATGTTGCGCAACTCGCGGATGTTGCCCGGAAAAGTGTATTGACCCAGCAACTGTAGAGTATCAGCGTGCAGTTGCAGCCCCTTGGCTGCCGGGATGCGCTGCAAAATGGCTGCGGCCAGCAAGGGAATATCATCCAGACGATCCCGCAACGCCGGTAAAGCAATGGGGAACGTGTTGATACGATAATAAAGATCCTGACGGAAACGCTCCTCTGCGACCATTTTTTCCAGATGACGGTGCGTTGCTGAAATCAGTCGAAACCGGGAACGAATCGGTTCAACCCCCCCTACCCTGCGAAACGTGCCGGTTTCCAGAAGCCGCAACAATTTCACCTGAAGGTTAAGAGGAATGTCACCCACTTCGTCCAGAAACAAGGTTCCCCCATTGGCGGCTTCAACCAAACCGGTTTTTCGGGACTGGGCACCCGTAAATGCGCCTTTTTCATGACCAAACAATTCGCTTTCAAAAAGTGTTTCCGGCAAACCGGAGCAATCGACGGTGATGAAGGGTCCGTGACTGAGATGACTGGCCTGATGTACCGCCGCTGCAGCCAGTTCCTTGCCGGTTCCGGATTCCCCCAGAAGGAGCACTGCCGCATCACCGGGAGCTACCCGTCGAATGAGGCGCACTACCTCCCGCCAGGCCTCCGATTGGCCGACCATAGCCGGTGTCCCATGCGTTGCGTCTGCGGGGGTCACATTCAGCAATTCAAGAAAATAAACGACTTCGGCGCGTTCATTACGAATAGGGTACAAATCAATTTGGGTATTTCCCGAGGTATGGGAATGGACTACATGCTGATCCACGCCCGTCTGCTGACAGTTGTCCAGAGGACAGTGATTACCACTTTGCTGACAGGCAAACCCCGCCTCGGCCATAATTTCCGCACAACGTCGACCCTGCAGGGGTTTGCCATCGCCAAAAGCGCGCCGGTAGGCCTGATTGGCGGCCAATACTGTATAGTCGGCGCACAAAAGTACTGCCGGAGTACTAAAACAATCCAGTAATGAAGTCATTTCAGGTCGCAATTGTTTCAGTAAATCAGTCATAAACCTCCCGCCGCAGCACCTGCGCACTGACAATTGTAGCAGTCTCTGCCAAATCGTCTATGTCATTTTTGACAGTTTACGGGTGTGCGGCTGCAGGGGCACTAGGCCTTCAGAAAAATATACCGCCCAAATTTCAAATATTACATTGAAATAATGATGTTTTTTCATAAAAAGGATATCCGCATACAAACTCCTGAAAATGGCACAGAGTTTGCTGATGCTCTGACGTCCGGTGGCAACTGACGGTGGAGCAGATGATTTTTAGACAACTATGTGATTCCCAAAAAGGCGCACTCAGCTATTTGCTGGGTGATCCCGTCACTCGGGAAGCCGTCATTATTGATCCGGTGCCTGCGCTTTTGGAAAGTTTCGCACTATTTATTCAGGAGCGGGGCCTCATCCTGACGTACATATTGCAGACCCACCATGAGGTCGAACAGATGAGTGCGGCAGAAGAGCTGAAGACGGCCACTGGGGCGCGGGTGCTGGCTCATGAGAGTAATACAAACAGTCAGATTGATCTGCGTTTGCGCCATGGCGATCGCCTTTATTTTGGCGAAGAAAGCCTGCAGGTTTTGCATACTCCCGGACAAAGTCCCTGCGCCCTCACTTACCATTGGGAGGATCGCCTGTTTACTGGAAAAACCTTATTGGTCAATAGCACCCTGCCCTGCCCCAGCACAGATGATACGCGAGTACTTTATCAAAGTATTACTCAACAATTAATGACATTTCCAGGAGAAACCCTGGTATACCCCGGTCTCGAAACCAAGGAAAGACGCCTGACGAGCATTGAAGAAGTCCGCCGCAAAGACAACTGGTTCCATAACCAAAATGGACATCGGGAAATTTTTCAAAAGTATTCCCGCCTGTTCACCAATAGCACCAGTAAAAGCAGTAACGCAGTAAAAAAACCCGGATCACCTGATGAAGAGGTGCACCGTTACACGCCGGACCGGAACAACCCGGTTTCTTTGTAGGAGGATGTTCATGGATATGTTAATTAATCCCACGGTGGTCGAGCTGTCGCGTCTGCAGTTTGCGCTGACAGCCCTGTATCACTTTCTGTTTGTACCCCTGACTCTGGGCCTGTCATTTCTGCTGGCCACCATGGAGTCGGTTTATGTCATCACGGGGAAACCCATTTACAAGGAAATGACCCAGTTCTGGGGCAAGCTTTTCGCCATCAATTTTGCATTGGGTGTGGCCACGGGCCTGACCATGGAATTTGAGTTTGGTACCAACTGGTCCATGTACTCCCATTTCGTCGGAGATATTTTTGGTACGCCTCTGGCTATTGAAGGCCTGATGGCGTTTTTCATGGAATCCACCTTTGTGGGCATCATGTTTTTTGGCTGGGACCGGATCAGTGCCAAGGCCCATCTGGTCGTTACCTATCTGGTAGCGCTGGGCTCCAACCTTTCCGCATTGTGGATTCTGATCGCCAATGGCTTCATGCAGGACCCCAGAGGCGGAACCTTTGATCCCAATACCATGCGCTTGGAATTCAGCAGCTTTGTCCAGTTGATTTTTAATGAAGACGCTCAGGCAAAATTTGTCCATACCTCCATCGCCGGTTTTGTGACCGGATCCATGTTTGTCATGGGGATCAGTGCCTTCTATCTGCTCACCAACAAGCGCAAGGATATTGCCCTGCGTTCATTTCGTATTGCTGCCGTTTTCGGAGTGATTTCCACCATTGGTGTGGTGACTCTGGGCGATGCACTGGGCTTCATTGACGCCAAGGCTCAACCCATGAAAGTGGCGGCCATGGAAGCCATCTGGAATACAGACTACAACACGGCATCTGCACCCTGGAATCTGATTGCTTTCCCGGATAAGGCTGCAGGTAAAAACCTTTTTGAAATTGGTGTTCCCTATGTGCTGACGCCTCTGCTTACCCACTCGGAGGACACCGTCATCCCCGGTATTCATCAATTGGTGGATGAAGCCAAGCCCAAAGTAGTTAATGGCATCAAGGCCATGGTTGCCCTGAAAGAATATAATCATGACCACAGTAACGTGCAGGCTTTGGCGACCTTCAAACAGTATCAGACAGACATGGGCTATGGCTTTCTGGCCATGCAGTACGCCCCTGATCAGGACCTGAAAAAGGTGGATGCCAGCAATCTCGCCAGCGTCGTGGACAAAACGGCTCACGAAACGGTTCCCAATGTCTGGGTAGAATTTTGGGCATTCCGTATCATGGTGGCTTTCGGCTTTATCATGCTCGCCATTTTTGCATTTGCCGCCTATTTCAGCCTCAAAAATGAGGTGGAAAAGCATCCCCTGCTCCTGAAAGTCGCCTTATGGAGTATTCCATTACCCTGGTTTGCCTGTGAATTTGGATGGATTACGGCAGAAAATGGTCGGCAACCCTGGACGGTTTACAATATGTTGCCCACCTTTGTGTCAGCTTCCAGTCACAGCGTCGGCTACATGATTTTCTCCCTGATCGGTTTTGTACTGCTTTACAGCTCGTTCATCGCTGCAGAAATGTACCTGATGTTCAAATACGCGCGTCTTGGCCCACAAGCCAGCCATCATGGTCATGACAAGGCTCCTGCCGGGGGCGGTATGGCCGGTCAGCCCGTTTTTGCCAAGCCCAGTCTGGCCAAGAAATAAGGAGGCAACACAATGGATCTCTATATTGGACTTAAACTATTGTGGTGGGTGCTGCTGGGCGTCCTGCTCATGGGCCTTGCCATCATGGTGGGCATGGACATGGGTGTTGGTACCCTGCTGCGCTTCGTCGGCAAAAATGACGGCGAGCGCCGTCAGGCCCTGAATGTGGTGGGTCCCCATTGGGACGGTAATCAGGTCTGGTTTATTCTGGGCGGCGGGGCCATTTTTGCGGCCTGGCCAACCCTTTACGCCACTTCTTTTTCAGTTTTTTACATTGTCATGATCCTGCTGCTGTTCAGTATGATTTTACGTCCGGTGGCTTTTGAATATCGCTCCAAAGTGGCGGCCAGCAAGTGGCGGGATTCCTGGGACTGGGTTTTCCTGGTCTCCGGCTTTTTGCCCATGTTTGTTTATGGAGCAGCCATCGGTAATATTCTCGAAGGCGTCGGCTTTCATTTTGGTTGGGATGGTCAGTATTATCAGACGGAGTCCTTCATCTGGTATTTGTTGAACCCCTTTGCCATTCTGAGCGGCTTATTGGCGGTCAGCATGTCGGTATATCAGGGCGGGGCCATGTTGATGCTGCGCGGTACCGACCCCATTGCTTCCCGCGCCCGGAATTACGCCAGCACTGCAGGGATCATTGCCATTGTGCTGTTTATCATTGGTGGCTTCATGATTTCCGGCATGACGGGGTATAGCCTCATCAGCGGTGATCCGGGAATGCCCGCCAACGCCGTCAGTGGTCAGGTGGTGCATGCGGTTTCTGGTGCATGGCTGGATAATTATGCAGCACAACCCATTTTGTGGATTATCCCGTTGCTGGCCATTGCCGGGATGCTGTTCGGTGCATTGATGTTGCGTGCCAACAAACCCATCCTCGGCTGGTGGTTGGGAGCCATTGCCTGGATTGGCATTTTAGGCACGGTAGCAACTTCCATGTTCCCTTTCCTGATGCCTTCGTCTGAGAATCTCAACCAAAGTCTGACTATCTGGAATGCTTCGGGAAGTCGTTACAACCTGATCTGGATGACCATTTTCACCGCCATTTTCGTACCCACGATTTTGGCTTATACCACCTGGTGTTTTCGGGTCATGCGCGGCAAGGTCAACCCGCCCAACCCCGCCGATGACCATGCTTATTAAGGGAGCAACCCAGTCATGAAAAATCTTTTCACTTTTGTCGGGATGGCTCTCATCATGGCGTTATCCCTGTTTCTGGCAGTCATCACTGGTGACTATGGCCCCTGGTATTTCGCCTGGTTGGTGGGTACGACCATGATTGTGCTGATCGCCGTCGCCGGTGCGGTTATGTATGAAAAACAGGATGCGGAAAGTCAGGACAAAACCGGACACTCACACTAAGGGAGTTAGACCATGCATCTGGAAGACTATATTTTCTTTTTGCCCATTGTGTATTTTTTCATCACCGTCATCGCGTATTTTTATACACGCAAGCGGTTCTGAGTCGAGTCAGTGATCGGGACTTTGTCCCGGTCAAAAAAGCCCGGTTTATCCGGGCTTTTTTATTGTAGAAAATCAGATCACCACCTAAAAAGGGCAGTTGCCATAGGTACTTTTTGCTCCGTTGTCCCTCGCCTGTTGTTCTAAGGCTCATCCTGCTGTCAGGAGAGAACTCGCCCTGCGGGCTCAAACAGCTCTCCTGACGGGCGCAGGATTTCGCCAAGAACAACAACGGCGCAGGCCAAAAGTCGCTGCAAAGTACCTATGGCAACTGCCCTTTTTAGAACTCAACGCAAATAAATGTTTTTACCTAAACGCCGGAAGTCCTCGGCTTTTTCCTGCAAGCCCCGGGCGCGCGCCGCCTCCAGATCTTCTGCGCCTTGATTCTGGGCGTATTCCTGCAAATCCTGGGAAATTTTCATGGAGCAGAAATGCGGTCCACACATGGAACAGAAATGCGCGGCCTTGGCCCCTTCCTGGGGAAGGGTTTCATCGTGATATTCCCGGGCTTTTTCCGGGTCCAGACCCAGGTGAAACTGATCTTCCCAGCGAAATTCAAAGCGCGCCTTGGACAAGGCATTATCCCGCACCTGGGCACCCGGATGGCCCTTGGCCAGATCCGCAGCATGGGCAGCAATCTTGTAGGTAATAGCCCCTTCCCGGACATCATTTTTATCGGGTAAGCCCAGATGTTCCTTGGGGGTCACATAGCAGAGCATGGCAGTACCATACCAGCCGATCTGTGCTGCACCGATGGCACTGGTGATATGGTCATAGCCTGGAGCAATATCTGTGGTCAAGGGTCCCAAAGTATAAAACGGGGCTTCAAAACAGTGCTGCAACTCTTCGTCCATATTGGCGCGAATCATCTGCATGGGCACATGGCCGGGACCTTCAATCATCACCTGCACGTCATGCTTCCAGGCAATCTGGGTGAGCTCACCCAAAGTATGCAACTCGGCAAACTGCGCTTCATCGTTGGCATCTGCCAGACAACCGGGACGCAGGCCATCGCCCAGTGAAAAGCTGACATCATAGGTTTTCATGATTTCACAGATTTCCTCAAAATGAGTGTAGAGGAAACTTTCCTGATGATGCGCCAGACACCATTTGGCCATGATGGAACCACCCCGGGAAACAATACCCGTAAGCCGCCGGGCAGTAAGAGGCACATAACGCAGCAATACTCCGGCATGAATGGTGAAGTAATCCACGCCCTGTTCAGCTTGCTCAATCAGCGTATCGCGGTATAAGTCCCAGGTCAGATCTTCAGCTTTGCCATCGACTTTTTCGAGGGCCTGATAAATGGGTACGGTACCAATGGGAACGGGGCTGTTGCGAATAATCCATTCGCGGGTTTCATGAATATGCTTGCCGGTGGATAAATCCATCACGGTGTCGGCACCCCAACGGATGGACCAGACCATTTTTTCGACTTCTTCGGCAATGGAAGAAGTGACCGCTGAATTACCGATGTTCGCATTGATCTTTACCAGAAAATTGCGGCCGATGATCATCGGTTCCAGTTCGGGATGGTTGATATTGGCAGGGATGATGGCACGACCACGGGCAATCTCTTCACGGACGAATTCCGGGGTGACCACATCCGGAATCTGCGCTCCGAAGGATTCGCCACGATGCGCGCGAAACAGTTCGGGATGGGTGGCGCGCAATTTTTCCAGGCCCTGATTTTCACGAATAGCCACATATTCCATTTCTGGGGTGATGATTCCACGTCGTGCATAATGCATTTGGGAGACATTTGCGCCTTCTGCGGCCCGCCGGATTTCGCGGCGCTGTTGAAAACGCAAATCAGCCGTCCTGACATCAGCGAGGCGGGCCCGACCATAAGCCGAACTCGGTTCAGGACGATGCTCCAGCGGCGTCTCCATGGCAGTCCACTGCCAACGGGTAGCAGGGAGTCCCGCATGAATATCAATCTGGGTATTAGGATCAGTGAAGGGACCACTACAGTCATACACGGGAATATTCGGATTATGCTCCACCGAACCATCGCGGTTGCGGGAGTCGGTCTGCTGGATTTCACGAAGAGGAATACGTAATTCAGGATACATTTCACCGCTGAGGTAGGCCTTGCGGGAACCCGGTATGGATCCTGTGGTGACCGTGGCTTCCTGCATGTTATGGGTAATATCGGTGGGACGTGTCGCCATTGTGCTTCCTCCAAATTCCAGTGCATTGCGAAAAACATGATCGGGACACGGAAGAAGGACGCAGACAGTTGATCCTGTAGCGCTTCCCTACGCCGGCATGACCCGGATCAGGTTCCAAGGGTTCCTCTCAGCCTGCCCCCTGGCAGACGCCCCCAGCGTTGTTCAACTTGTAAAGCTAAGGTATAGGCTTGATTGCTGTCAAGCGGACCATTTGTTCAGCATGCCCACAGGCAAGGACACTTATATCCCGATCAGTGCTATCATTGCTCCCATTCATTATTGCGTATTGGAGTATGCCGTGCTCAGTACCCATCAACTGACCATGCAGTTTGGTTCAAAACCATTGTTCGAGAACGTGTCCGTGGACTTCGGGGACGGCAACCGCTACGGTCTGATTGGAGCTAACGGTAGTGGCAAGACCACTCTCATGAAAATCCTGGGTGGCGACCTCGAACCCAGCGCCGGAAATGTCAGCTTGAGTAGTGGCGAACGGCTGGGCAAATTGCGCCAGGATCAGTTTGCCTTTGAAGAATATACGGTACTGGATACGGTCATGATGGGTCATGGCGAATTCTGGAAGGTGAAAATGGAGCGCGATCGCCTCTATTCCCTGACGGAAATGAATGAAGAAGATGGCATGGCGGTAGCCCATATTGAAAGTGACTTTGCCGAACTGGGCGGTTATTCCGCTGAAGCTCGCGCCGGGGAACTCCTTATTGGCGTGGGCATTCCTCTGGAGCAGCACGACGGCCTGATGTCGGAGGTGGCGCCGGGCTGGAAACTGCGCGTGCTTTTGGCCCAGGCTTTATTTGCCGATCCTGATATCCTCCTCCTGGATGAACCTACCAACAATCTGGATATTCATACCATTCAGTGGCTGGAAGAATTGCTGAGCACCATCAAAAGTACCATCATCATCATTTCCCATGACCGGCATTTTTTAAATAGTGTTTGCACCCACATGGCCGACCTGGATTACGGCGAACTGCGTGTTTATCCCGGTAATTATGATGACTACATGCGCGCATCCACGCTGGTCAAGGATCAATTACTGGCCGATAACGACAAGAAAAAGGAAAAAATGGCAGAACTGCAAAGTTTTGTCAGCCGTTTTTCGGCGAATGCCTCCAAAGCCAAACAGGCCACTTCCCGCGCCCGTCAGCTTGAAAAAATCCAGTTGGAAGAAGTCAAACCTTCCAGCCGCCAGAATCCCTATCTGGTTTTTCAGCAGGAGCGCAAGTTGTATCGTTATGCCCTGGATGCCAAAGATTTATCAAAGTCTTTCGGTGAGTTGCGCCTTTATCAGAAGCTGCGGCTGCATATTGAAGCAGGTGAACGTATTGCGATTATCGGTGCCAATGGTCTGGGGAAAACGACTTTATTGCGCTGCCTGATAGGTGAAACGGAACCGGATGCCGGGGTGATCAAATGGGCGGAAAATGTCAAAATCGGTTATTTCGCCCAGGATTATGCGCCGGAATTTGCGGAGGACATGACTCTTTTCGACTGGATGTGCCAATGGCGCAGCGAAAAAGACGATGATCAGGCTATTCGTGGGGTTCTCGGCCGTCTGCTCTTCGGTCAGGATCAGGTCGGGCGCTCCGTCAAGGTGCTGTCGGGTGGCGAAAAAGGCCGGATGTTATTTGGCAAGCTTACCCTGCAAAAACCGAATGTCCTGATTCTGGATGAACCCACCAACCATCTGGATATGGAATCCATCGAATCATTGAACAACGGGCTGGAAAAGTTCGATGGAACCCTGATTTTTGTCAGCCATGATCGCGAGTTTGTCTCTTCCCTGGCGACCCGCATTATTGAATTCACCGCTCAGGGCATTGAAGATTTCAAAGGCAGTTATGAGGATTATCTACTCAGCCAGATCAGCGTCAGCGACGCCGGGAAAAAGAGCGCCAAAAACCGATAAGCAGGAAGAGGAAACCCAGTACCAAAATCCCTCCGATCCATTTCCAGCGCACCATGTTCAGAATATTGGCCAGATGCAGGAGGCTCCCGGCTTGCGCATCCACCCCATGATGGACCGCCAGCACCGCTACGGCATTGGTTTTGAAAACCACCCCCAGATATCGCAGCACCATCAGGAGCAGGTCGAGAATGATCAGTCCGGTTCCTGCATAGATCCACCATGCCCGGGAAAGACGTGGCAACAAGTTAATGCCGCCAGCCATGCATAATTTGCAAAGCAGCACGCAACATGCGCTCGGCTTCTTCAGGCGAATCCGCTTCGCTGTAACATCGCAATTCCGGCGCATTTCCCGAAGGACGCAAGTGAATGATGGTGCCATTTTCCAGAGTCACACGCACCCCGTCGGTATAATCCAGACTGCCTGCCGGGCCTGCCACTTTTCCAAAAGTCTGGCTGAATGCTGCCAGACTCAGGACATTGTCGGTTCCCCTGAAAGCATCCAGATGCTGCTGACTCAACCGGGTTGGAAAATCCTGCAGCCGGTCACTGGCGGTAAAACGCGGGGGTAAATGGTCCAACAGTGTCGCAAGAGCAATACCTTGCTGTTTTGCCGCTGTCAGAACAGTGAGCATGGGGAGAATGGCATCACGGGTTGGGAGCGGCTGCAAGGTCTGTCCATGCTGCTGCAGGGGACTGCCCAGCAGGAATCCGCCGTTGGCTTCATAACCCACTACGGGCCCCTCACCGGCAGCGAGAGCAGCCTGCATGGCTTCAATGACATAAGGCGAACCAATGCGGGTACGGTGGATCCGCGTGAACAATCCCGATAACTCCAGCGCAGTATTACTGCTGACCGGGGTCACCACAGTTTGTGCGCCCAGGGCCCGGGCTGTAAGCACACCCAGCACATCGCCGCGCCACCAGCGCCCCGTAGTGTCCGCAATCATGGGGCGATCAGCGTCTCCATCTGTCGTCAGTAAGGCATCCAGCTGATGCTCGGCCACGGCCTGTTGGGCAAACACGGTATCTTCAGGGCGCAACGCTTCCGTATCCAATGAAACAAATTCTGCAGAACGGCCCAGTGGCAATACTTCCGCACCCATAGCGACCAAAATATCGACCAGCAGATCCCGGGCCACTCCAGAATGCTGATACACACCGAGCCGCAAGCCTGCCAGACTTTCCTTGCCAAAAAAATCCAGATATCTATTCTGGTAGTTTTGCAGATAATGCAGGTCGGCATCCGGCACCAGCGGCGGGTGCAACAAGGCACCCTGTTCGGTAAATAAACCCGCTGCAACTTGCATGTCCTGGGCGAGAATACCAGCTTCGTCGGTCTTCATCAGTTCGCCGTGCGGACGATTGAATTTGATGCCGTTACGATCGAAGGGAATATGACTGCCGGTTACCATCAACGAAGGGATTCCTGCCGAGATTCCGGCAAAAGCCAGTGCCGGCGAGGGCAGATAACCGGCAAATTGGGGTTTGCCCTCCTCTGCCAGCACCGCAGCCCAACTGGCAGTCAATATGCGTGGGGTACTGGGTCTTAAATCGCCGCCGAGAATCACTTTCTCACCGCTCTGATATTCGCCGATGTCGCGGAGATAACGAAGAAATGCCCGCACATGGATAAAAACCAGCTGATCGGTTAAATCGCTGACCAGGCCTCTTAACCCACTGGTTCCAAATGCTGCCATCTTCCTACTCCTCCGATCCTGTTCAGTGTTTACGTCATGATAACCAGATAAATGCCAAAAAGGCAGTTAGCATGGATAATTTGCACACTTTCCCAGAGGGCTACAGGCTGTGTATCATGGTCCATTAGTATTCACAACGGATATCCAAGCAAGGCAATGCCCAATAATGACGACTGGATGAACTGGCATCGCGGCAACCAAACGCTACCCAGTCTGGACACCTATGACTACGACATCCTCCGCCAGTGGCTGGGTGACCTGGAAATCCGCAAGGCCCAGCCTTATCGACAGGCGGTCAGTCATCTCGAACGACCAACCGACACGGAGCTCAGTGCATGGGTGCAAGGTAGCATCCGCAATCCTTATCATGTGGATATTCATCTTAGTCAGGGACATCTTATCAGTTTGTGCACCTGCCCCGTTGGCAGTCGCTGCAAACATGTCGCCGCCGTGTTACTGGCTTATCTGGCCCAACGTGGTAGCCCACAGCCGGTCAACAGCCCCAGGCCGCATGTGATGCAATGGCTGGGTGAACTGCGCTCACATCTGAATCCGCCACCACGCAGAATCCCCACTACCACCTATCGACTCCACTGGATTCTGGAAATTCGTGGTCATCAGCAACGTGTGCCCACCCTGCATTGTCTCAAAGCACGCCTGAACAAGCAGGGTATTTGCAGCGAACTCACGCCCTGGAGCAATTTTGAAGCGGCCCTGCGCCGTCCACCCGGTTTTCTGGATGCAGCGGATCAGATGGTCATCCGCCGTTTGCTCATTGAAGATGTTTACGCCCCCCGAAGCGGATATTTTACGCTGGGCCCACGCCATGGTAGTGCCGCTCTGGGCATACTGGCTGCCAGTGAACGCCTGTTTATGAACAAACCCGGTTCCTCCCCATTGCGGATGGGCGATATTCGTGCGGGTAAATTACTCTGGAAAACCCTCAAGGGTACGGAACAACATCCCATTCTGGAAACCGAACCGCCCACCCAAACCTTGCTGACCCTGGACGTGCCCTGGTATCTGGATGCGGAAAATCTCGAAATCGGTCCGATTGACATCCCTATCAAACCTTCGCTGTTGAAGGACCTTCTCCAGGCACCACCTCTCAACATTCAGGAGGCCGCACTGTTAAGAAATATTCTGGAAGAATCGGCCCCCGACCTGCCTGCGCCGGTGGCCGATCCGGTGAAGGATCTTCGGGTCATTGCCGAGCCACTCCAGCCTTCTCTTTGGTGCGACACCCTGGCATTGATGGGGATGCAGGCCTACCGGGATTATCCCGGCCAATGGAGTCCCAATTGCCGGTTTGATTACGGGCAGCCGAGTTTTATCTATGGGCCCGCGCATATTGCCATTGATGATGACAGCGAAACACAGACTCTCGCCAATGGCGAAACTGTGCAGGTCCAACGCGATCGCAAGGCAGAAAAAAAAGCGCTGAAAATTTTGGCGGATACCGGCATGAAAGTCGCCAAAGCCAGTCTTTTTCATAGCCTCTCCTTGCTGCCACAGCCCATTTATGGACTGGCCAGTGAAAAAGACTGGAATACCTTCATGAATGAAGGTGTGGAGGCTTTGCGCGCCGCAGGTTGGGAAGTCCACTGGCCGGATGGCTTCCGCCATCATTTTTTGCATATTGATGCCTGGGATATGCAGGTGGACGGTGAGGAAGAAGGCTGGCTCGGCCTGGATGTAGGCATCGTCGTCGAAGGCGAAAGGCTGGCGCTGGCTCCACTTTTGGGTGCGCTATTTGCCCGTGACCCACGCTGGCTGAGTCCCGGAGGCTTAACTGGCATTCCCGATGAAGAAGCTATCCATTTGCACACCCCGTCGGGAATTCCCATTCAAACCGCTGCACACCGACTCAAACCACTGGTAGGTACACTTATTGACTTGTTCAGTCTTGGCGCTTCGGGACCCATGCGTGTTTCTGCCTATGACGTCACGCGACTGGCCGAAATTACCGATAGTCAGCAATGGCGGAGTGAGGGGATGGAAGCCATTCGCAGGCTCAGTAAACGCCTCCCACAAAGTGGCGAAATACCCCCTGTAGAACCTCCCCGGGGTTTTGCCTTGCCGCTGCGCCCCTATCAGCAGGAAGGTTTAGCCTGGCTGCAGTTTCTGCGGGAGCATGATTTGGGTGGCATTCTGGCTGATGACATGGGGCTCGGCAAAACCGCCCAGACCCTCGCGCACCTATTGCTGGAAAAAGAAAACGGACGCCTGCAGAACCCCGCTCTGATTATTATGCCGACGTCGCTGATTCATAACTGGCGGGAGGAAGCGGAACGCTTTGCGCCCGATTTACGGGTGTTGTCACTGCACGGTAAGGAGCGACTGGACCTGTTTTCGGAAATACCCCGTCATGACCTGGTGCTGACCACTTACCCGCTGGTCTGGAGAGACATTGAACTACTCAAAATCCAGCAGTTCCATTTACTGATTCTGGATGAAGCACAGATGGTTAAAAATGCCCAAAGTCGCGCTGCCGAGGCGATTCGGGAAATACCTACCACCCATCGCCTGGCGCTCACTGGAACCCCTCTGGAAAATCATCTGGGTGAACTCTGGGCGCAGTTTGATTTTCTCCTGCCCGGTTTTATGGGTGATTTGCGCACGTTTCAAAAAATCTGGCGGGGCCCTATCGAACGCCATGGTGATGTGGAGCGTCTGAACCTGCTGGCCAAACGCGTCCGTCCCTTCATTCTGCGGCGCAAAAAAGAAGAAGTAGCACAAGAACTTCCGGAAAAAACCATCATTATTCGTTCGGTGGATATTGAAGGGGCGCAACGTGATCTGTATGAAACCGTACGTAGTGCCATGGACGAAAGAATTCGCCAGGAAATTGCCGCCAAGGGCTTTCAGCGCAGTCAGATTGTGATTCTTGACGCCATGCTCAAATTACGTCAGGTTTGCTGCGATCCACGCCTGTTGAAAAGTGAAAAGGCCCGCAAGGTTCAGGAAAGCGCCAAACTCGCCATGCTGATGGAGATGATCCCCGAACTCCTTGCCGAAGGTCGCCAGATTCTGCTGTTCTCCCAGTTCACGGAAATGCTGGCCTTGATCAGTACACGCCTGGATAAAATGCATATTCCCTACGTACAGCTCACCGGAAATACCCAGGACCGCAAAACGCCGATTGATCGTTTTCAAAGGGGTGAGGTTTCATTATTTCTGATCAGCCTCAAGGCTGGCGGTGTTGGCCTGAACCTCACAGCAGCCGATACAGTCATTCATTACGACCCGTGGTGGAATCCCGCTGCCGAGAATCAGGCCACGGACCGTGCCCATCGCATTGGTCAGCAGCGGCGCGTATTTGTCTACAAAATGATTGTAGCGGGCAGTATTGAAGAAAAAATCCTGGCGCTGCAGGAGAGAAAAGCCATATTAGCTTCCGGGGTGCTCGATAAGGCGCGTAAGGACAAGCTGCAATTTGGCCCGGATGATCTGGCTTCCCTGCTCGCCCCGCTTCCAGAGATTCGGCGCTGAGGCTATGCTGCCGGATCCCGGTTAAAAGCTTTCCGACAAAACCGCCAGATGGCACTATAATGGGGTGCATGTAGATTATTTCCGGGACATTCATGCTGAATGGTCTCTAACATAGCAGGAAAAAAGCATGAAACAGCAAGAAGAACAGCGTCGCGACCGCTTCATCATCAGTGGGGCCCTGCATGGGGTGACCGACTCGGCATTGGCAGAACTTAAAGTCTTTGAAGAAATGGGCGGGCATGTAGAAGTACTACCGGAGAAACACCTCGTCCTGATCCAGTATGATGGTCGCTGTGGAGCAGAAGCAGAGGCTAAAATGGTGCAGATTTTGAAAAAAGCCGGTGAAAACTGTGATTCCCATGGGGTTATCTGCCACGGCAAGGATCACTGCGAACCACTGAATTTGCATGTTGGTCCGCTGGCGAAAGATCATCCGCAACGTTCACACTCTCTTGCAAAACACCTCGGCCGATGGCTTCACCTCAAAAAACAATCGTGAAGAAAAAATTATTGCTGTGGGCGGCCTGCATTTTTGCCGTAGCAGGCAGTGCATATGCAGACAATATTCCCCTTAGTTCGGCGCAGGAATCCCTGTTGCAAACGGCCGCAACGGCTTTTTCACAAGGTAATTACAGGCCGGCTGCAGAGGCCCTTCCCGCACTGGAAAATACGTATATGGGTTCCTGGGTAGGCTACTGGTCTTTACAACCCCGCCTTAAAACCTTGACCCAGGAGCAGTATCTCCAATATTCCGCGCGTTTTCCCGATGGTGTTGCCCACCATCTGCTGCGTCGGCAATGGTTGATCCAACTGGCGCATCGACAGGACTGGAATAACTTCACCCGCGTTTACCAATCCGGGCAAAAGCCGGATCTCATCCAGTTACGCTGTGACGCCCTGCGTGATCCCGCCTTACAAAATGAAAATGTGGTTTCTCCCTTCTTTCTGTGGAGCAGCGCGCCGGCCAGTAATCATTCCTGTAATGCCATGGCCCGCGACGGCCTGCAGCAAGGTCTGATTACCCAGGATCAACTCTGGCAGCGACTGCAGCAGATGTTTGAAGCATCGGCTTTTTCTGAAGCGCGCCATTTTGCGCCTTACCTGAATGGTCAGGCTGGAACAGAGCTGACTGCCACCATTGATCATCCCGATATCTGGATACAAACGCATATCCAGCAAAACGGCACGGGATCATGGTCCGGGACGCAAACCCGTCTTCTTGAACTTGCCCTGTTGCGCCTGGCAACCATTCACCCCCTGCAGACTGTAAAATTTGTGCAGCAAATCCATACCCTCAATGCGGCACAAAAAGCACGGGTACTGTATAACTGCGCTTTTCAAGCTACCCAGACTTTTCGTCCCGAATCCGGAAGCTGGTATCAGTTGGCCTATAACACCGACCCACAGTTTCATCCTCAGCCGGAAATGCTGGCCTGGATGGTACGGACTGCTATTCGGGTGGGACGCTGGACCATGGTGAACGATGCCGTCACCCTCATGAATCCTCCGCAAAGCCAGCAACGGCAGTGGCAGTTCTGGAAGGCCGTAGCCATGCTGCAACTGGGGCATACGGTGCAGGCGAAAGCAGAACTCGGCACCCTCGCTTCCCCCTGGACTTATTATGGGCAGTTAGCCATGGCAGCGTTGGGACAGTCCCTGGATCTCAATACGAATTCCGCTGCTGAACCAGAAGATGTTGCCCTACCCGTGTTGCAAGAAACTGCGCCTGAGCGGGCGGCCATCAAGCTCTATCAGCTAGTGTAGTGTTGCATTCTTGGTGAACCTTAAGGTTAATGATGATAAAATAGCTCCATGTTGAGGGTATGAATGGAGTCGAGCCTTGCGAGTTGCGCCCACAGTCACTTTAACCAGCGAAGAGCGGTCCGAGTTGTCCCGTATAGTCGCCTCCCGATTAAGCAGTGTCCGCTTGTCATTACGGGCACGGATGATATTGCTGGCGGCAGAGGGCTTGCAGAACAAAGAAATTGCGGAGCGCCTGGGGGTGGATCGCCTGCAAGTCGCACGTTGGCGCAAGCGTTATCTGGAACACCGCTTGTCGGGCATTGAACGCGATTTACCGCGCGGCGCCCCTCCGGTGAAAGTGGATGTGGCCCGTCTGGTAGAATTGACCACGCAGAGTAAGCCGGAAGCGATGACGCATTGGAGTACGCGTAGGATGGCGGCAGAACTGGGTGTCAGTGCCGCCAGTGTGTCACGGCATTGGCGCAAGCATGGCCTCAAGCCTCATCTGCTGCGTGGTTTCAAGGTGTCACGTGACCCGCATTTTGTGGAAAAGCTGGAAGATATTGTGGGGTTGTATATGTCTCCCCCGGAGCATGCCTTGGTGCTCTGCGTGGATGAAAAAAGTCAGGTACAGGCCCTGGACCGGACCCAACCGGGACTCCCCCTCAAAAAGGGCCGCGCAGAAACGATGACCCACGACTACAAACGTAATGGCACTACGACCTTGTTTGCCGCCCTCAACGTGCTGGATGGTCAGGTCATCGGACAGTGTCAACAGCGCCATACCCATGTGGAATGGCTGAAGTTCCTGAAGAAAATTGATCGGCAGACGCCCAGGGACAAGGCTCTGCATCTGATTGCCGACAACTATGCGACCCATAAACACCCGGTAGTACAGGCGTGGCTCGACAAGCACCCGCGTATTCACATGCACTTCACGCCCACTTCGGCATCCTGGCTCAACATGGTCGAGCGTTTCTTTCGGGATATCACGACCCAGCGGTTACGTCGTGGGGTGTTCACCAGTGTGCCTGAACTCATCCAGGCCATTGAGGGGTACATCGACCACCACAACACCCATCCCAAACCTTTCATCTGGACCAAAACCGCCCGCGACATCCTGCAAAAAGTCATTCGCGCCAACAGCCATTTAAGCAGCAAACAGAATGCAACACTACACTAGGCTTGTATTATGATGCCTTGAGTGAGTGGGATCATGACCTGAGTACCCTCTCCACTCCCGGCCAGATCAAGGCGACAGCCCGTATGGCTTTTCAGCAACAGGCCTGGTTACTGGGCATTCACGCCAGCAGCCTGATCCCCCATGGCGGTGACTGGCGTCAGGGCTATGTCCTCCCTTATGCTGATGAAATCAGCGGTGCCGCCAACCAGACAGGATTGCGCCGGGCCTTTCTGGCGGGTCTCATCCGCCAGGAATCGGGCTTTGCTTTTGGAATCCGTTCGGATGTTGGTGCGCAAGGGCTGATGCAGGTCATGCCTGCCACTGCTGAATGGTTGCAATCACACATTCCCGCCGCCGCCGATGCCGATCTGCACAGCATCCGGGGAAATCTGGTGCTGGGTTCCAATTATCTCAGCCTGCAACAGCAAAGTTTTGGCGGATCAGAGTTACTCGCGGCAGCCGCTTACAACGCCGGCCCGGGAGCACCCAAGCGCTGGCTGGGTCGTTGGGATGGTCCCACGCAAGGACCCTGGGCGGGTCCCATTTTTACTGCCAATATTCCTTACCGCCAAACACGCCATTATGTCCAGAGCGTACTGACCAATACCATTATTTATGCAGCCATACTGGATCGCCAGGCTCAGACAATCTGGCCGCAATGGCAGTTAAAAGCGACGACGCCCGGCTAACACGGATAATCAATCCTCACGAAGAATGGGTTTATAATGCGCTACCCAATTCAGAACATCCTCAGCCGGCATAGGCTGTGCTATGGCAAAACCCTGTAATACATTTACGCCCAGATCTGCGAGCTTGCGCGCATGCCCCAGGCTTTCTACACCTTCGGCCACAATTTCCAGGCCCAATGCCTGCGCAGTGGAAGCAACTCCGGCAACAATGGTCAAATCTTTGTTATCAACAAGGATATCGCGCACAAAACTCTGATCGATTTTAATGGTTTGTGCTGGCAATCGCTGAAGATAGGTTAGTGACGCATTCCCGGTGCCAAAATCATCCAGGGCAATGTGAATTCCCAACGCATTAATCGCCTGCAACGTAGTAATGGCTGAGGGAAAATCAAGCATCGGCGCACTTTCTGTTACTTCCAGTTCAATCAGGTCCCGAGGAAAATCGGGATACCGGGCTAAAATAGCATGAATATCCTGCATAAAATCCGAGTCCAGAAGATGCCGGGCACTAATATTGATACCGACCCGCAGGAAAAAGCCTTGCTTACGCCAAAGCATTCCTTGATGCACTGCCGCATCCAGCACAAAACGCCCGATTTTTCGCGCCAGCAAGGGATGATCCAATGCGCTGGAAAAATGACTGGGATTGAGCAGACCTTCTCCTCTACCCGTGTCCAAACGTAACAGGGCCTCCACACCCAGTACATGCCCATGTAAAGCAACCAGCGGTTGATACCAAAGAACAAAACGATTTTCCGCTAGCGCCTGCTCAGCCATATGTATTCCTTCGGCGATAAGCTGCTGTTTCGCTTCTAATGCTTCATTGTAAAACACATAACCATTTCGTCCTGCGGTCTTGGCGGCGTACATCGCTAGGTCTGCCAAGCGTAATAACTGTCCTGGATCATCAGCATCCGAAGGGAAAGAAGAGATACCAATAGTTGCCGAAACCGTCACAAGACTACCCAGCACTTCAACCGGCTCACTAATTTTCCCCAAGGCTTGCGTGAGCAAAACATCAATTTCTTTGATTTTCTGAGGCTTATACAGGATCAGACCAAATTCATCGCCACCCAAACGCGCGATAATATTTTGCTTGCCAAAAATGAGCTCCATACGTTTCGCCAGAGCGCAAAGCAGCACATCACCACTATCATGACCAAACAGATCATTGATTTGTTTAAACCCATCCAGATCCAAAATAGCCACAAAAAAGGAATTTACTCCCTGACCCACTTGACAGGCAGCTTCCAGATGTTGCTGAAACAGGCGTCTATTCGGCAATTGTGTGAGAGCATCATGCCCGGCCTGATGGGCAAGCTGATCGGCTAACTGCCGCCGTTGAGAAACGTCATGAAAAACCAGAACCACACCCAGTATTTGCCCGGTACGAGAACGAATAGGGGCTGCCGAATCTTCAATGGCATATTCGTGACCATCTGCGCTGATCAGCGTGGTATGATTGGCAAGTCCCATGATTCGCCCTTCATCAAGCACCCGATGAACAGGGTTGGCAACGGTTTCTCGGGTCGTTTCATTGATGATTTTAAATACATTATCTAGCGGCTCGCCGCGAATATCGGAAATCTTCTTCCCCAGTAAATTTTCAGCCACTGAATTGGCACCCGTCACACGGGCCTGAGTATCCGTGGTAATCACTGCATCACCAATAGAAGATAAAGTAACCTCAGCACGCTCCTTGGCCTCCCAGATGGCCATTTCAGCATCACTGCGAAGCTTTTCCTGGAGTTCCGTGTAATACCTTAGGTAACGATAAACCAGCAATCCCAATAAAGCCAAGAAGGCAATTACCAATGAAGGACCAATCATACTGCGCGCCCACATATCCCATAATGTGCTGCGCAAGATACTGGCTCCGGCCACTAACGGATAATTCGGTACGTCTTCAACCGCCCCGAGGCGCCATTGGCCTACTGCTGTTGAATAACCCATATAAACGCCACCCGCCGAATGCGTATGAGCAGCTACGTAGCGAGCAGCAATTCCGGTTTGGCGTATAGTAAAAGAAGTCTTGTCCGGTGGCGGATTACGCGCCTCCAGATAACCATCTCGCCTGAGTAAAAACAGCCCGGTATGTGCCTGCAAAGGGTAGCCCATCCAGCACTTGAAGGTCCCATCAACCAAAGGCAACAATACAACTACAGTTACCTCCTGATGATTTTTTAATTGTACGAGACGTTTGAATGGAATATACCAGAGCCTTTTCTGGATATCCGGAAACAAAGACCCGATATAAAAATCGCTTTTTAGAAAAAAATAATGGACATTTTGCATGGCCAACGAGTTCGTACCGGGATAATCTTTGCGGAACGCTTCAGAAAGAACCCGTCCCTTGTCATCCATCACGGTAATATTCTGGATTGCAGGCTGTGCCTGCAGATAATTTTTTAACCGGTGAGACAAATTCAAATCTCGACCAGCCGACATATTGCGAAGACTGTCCGCAAGCAAATCCAGGGAGGACTGAACATTAAAAACACTTTGCGATGTACTATGGGCAAGAGCAACTGACAATATTCGTAGGTTAGCAATTTCCTGAGCCCTGACTTTCTCCCAAGTATAAAAACCAACCAACACCCAGGAAAGAGCCATCAGCAAGAAAAAAACCGGCTCTTCGTCAGATCGAGTGGGTAGGGTTTACAATGCAGCGGAGCAGTTGTGTCCCGAATAGGAGTTAGCTGATGGTCCCAGAAGAGCTGTTTTCTCTCGCGTTAGGGTTGGTACCGCCGTGGTTGGTGGACGATGTGACCTTCCAAGTGGAGGAGAAGCGCCTGGATCTGCACATCAACTTTCCCAAGGGCAGTCGCTTTGCTTGCCCCGTCTGTGGTGAGGAGTGTCCGGTACATGACACCCGTGAACATACTTGGCGGCACATGGATTTCTTTCAGCATGAAGCCTATCTCCACGCCCGCGTACCCCGTGTGATGTGCCCGGAACATGGGGTGCATCAGATCCCTGTTCCCTGGGCGCGGGAAGGCTCGCGTTTCACCCTGCTCTTTGAAGCGCTGATCATGACCCTGGTGCGGGAGATGCCGGTATTGACAGTAGCCCGCCTGATCGGCGAGACCGACACGCTCCTGTGGCGGGTGATTGACCACTATGTGCCCGAAGCCCGTACCAGAGTGGATATGGCCCATGTCCATGCCGTCGGCGTCGATGAAACCAGCAGTCGGCGCGGCCATGACTACATCACGCTCTTCGTAGATCTGGAAGCTAGGCGACTGCTGTTTGCCACCCCCGGTAAGGACGTCTCCACTTTTGCGCGATTTGCCACAGACCTTGAAGCCCATGGGGGCAGCGCAGAAGCTGTCACGGACGTCAGCATGGACTTGTCTCCCGCCTTCCAGAAAGGGGCTAAAGAGCATCTTCCCAACGCCCAGGTGACCTTTGATCGTTTCCACCTCATGAAGCTCGTCAACGAGGCCGTGGACGCGGTACGCAGGAGCGAAGCATTTACCCAGCCAGACCTCAAAAAGACCCGCTGGCTCTGGCTCAAGAATGAACGGAAACTCAAGGTGAAGCAGAAAGAAAAGCTGCAGGCATTACTCAAAGACCAGAACCTCAAGACGGCGCAGGCCTACCAATTCCGCCTGACCTTTCAGGACATCTTCACGATCAAGAATCGCCATCAGGGTGCTACCCTCTTGAAAGCCTGGTTGGAAAACGCCAAGACCAGCGATCTGCCGCCTATCGTCAAGGTTGCCTACACCATCATGAATCATTGGGATGGTGTGCTCCACTGGTTTGAGAGCCAGATCACCAATGGAATTCTGGAAGGTTTTAACAGCCTCATTCAATCCGCCAAGGCGAAAGCTCGGGGTTACCGTACCCACAAGAACTTTATCAATATGGCCTACCTGATCTTGGGTAAGCTGGATCTCAGGCTACCCACTTGAAATGACGAGGAACCAAAAAACCCAAACAGAGAATCCTAATAATCTTCTGCTGTAATTTTTCGATACATCAACTATTTTTCCGTGATGCGGCATAGGATGATTGTGAACCGTTAGAATGGTTCAATACTTTTAGCCAACTTTCAGCTTAATTTCAAGGCGTTTAAAAAACCTGCATCACTAGGCAAGGGATGCAGGCTGCTGCGATAAAGTTATGAAACGTTAACTGGGCATGGCGGAGATGAAAGCTGCTGGCACCGGGAATTCTCCCAGGGCACTACGCAACACCGCAAAATGCATGGCTTCATCTCCTTCAATATTGGCTGCTGCATGGGCCAGTTCCGGATTACTGAACTCAGGCACCGTTCCCAGATAGGCCTTGGCAGCACCAACCTCCAGACCGGCCGCAAAATGCAGAACATCATTCTGGTTTTTCAGCTTATCCAGAGGAAATCCCCACTTACTGGCCAATTCGGTCATCGGCGCTTTCAGAGAGACTTTCGGAGTAACCGGAGTCCCACCCAGCTTTTTGATGGTTTCGGCAAGAATAGCCGCATGGGCTTCATGATCTGCCTGAAATGACAGAGCTACTTTAAGCAATGCCGGGTCCAGCAGCTTGCTTTCGGCCCCGACCTGATAAGCAGCAATGGCCTGATGTTCCGCATTCAGGGCAAAGTTCAGCAAATATAAATCATGCTTCGGGCCTTTGGGCATGGCCGCCGCTTCTGCCAAAGCGGGCATGGTTAAACTACCGACCGCAGCCAGTCCCAACCCGAACAATGCACTTTTTTTGAAAAAATCCCGACGATCCAAACCTTGATTTTCCATTTCTTTCATGACGTTCTCCTGAGTACGTGACAGCAATATTGCCATCCCCAACTAAATACGCATTCGCTCCATGCTTGGATGCAACAAGATGATTATTACAGACTCAACTACTTAAATGCGTCGATAAAATATCTGCCTTGTATAATATGGCCGTGGTCGGCTGGCCCGTTGGCGAACCGCCTTCTGGCTCCATGGTCACCGCAATCAGGGCAACCGAGCGCATATCCAGATGGTCTGGAGTGATCAATATCGGTGTGCGTCCTGGATGGGTCGGCAATAACCCCATGGATATGGGCTTTTTACCCGGAACAATGGCCCAGAGCTGCAAGGATTTATCGGCAGGCAAAGACATGCTGCGCATGGTCACCAAGGCCATGTGATGATCATTGGCCCGCAGCATCCACACCGCCTGACCTGATGTATTGTTCAACACCGCCATATAAGGCATACGCGGCGGTGCTGGCCAGAGCAGCAGAAGAACCAGTGCCAGCGCCAGGCCAGCCGACATGGCGCGCCACAGCCCGAGTTTCTGCCACCAGGAAACATGGCTGGCTATATCTGCGTTAACGGCACGCGCTGGCAATTCTGCTACAACCCCTTGCCAGACCGAATGCGGGGGCGCGATGGGTGGCTCCTGCAGACTGTAAGGCATCAGGGTGTCCTCCCACTCTGCCACCCGAGCAGCCAACCAGGGACGAGAGCGCAGCATGTGGGCAAAACGCAGCCTTGCCCGCCCGCGCAAGGTTCCCAGTACGTAGGAACCTGCGAGCAGGTCCGCAAGCTTTGGCCACTTATTCAGATTCATGATGCAAACAGTCTCTCAAACTTAAAAGTCCCCGACGAATCCAGCTTTTGACCGTACCCAAAGCTTCACCAGCAAAGCGCGCCACTTCGTCGTAACTGGCTGCGCGATAAAAAGCCTGGGAAATAGCCTGCCTTTGATCGCTGGGAAGTTGTTCAAGGCAATCCAATAAAAGTTGCTTTTCCGAAGCCATCCGGGGGTCAGCAGGAAATTCCCGTTCCCCCCACTGCTCCCAGTTTTCGTCTTCCCAACCTGGCTGGTCTTTCGGAAGCCGTCTTAATTCATCAATAGCCTGATAGCGGACAATTGCCGCTGCCCAAGCCATGGGAGCGCCCCGACCCGCTTGATATTCTCCCGCCTTTAACCAGATTTTCACAAACGCATCCTGTAAACAATCGGCCGCACGGCCCTGCTCTCTTAAAATACGCAAAGCAACGGGAAACAGATGCGCAGCCGTAGCATCGTAAAAATCACGAAAGGCTTGCTGATCAGCAAGCGCTACTTTCTGCAGGAGTTTTTCCAGTTCGGCGACTTCAGGCACCGGTTATCACCGTAACCTGATAAACAAAAATTTACATTTTACATCTCGATTCATGGGACAACACACCTTAATCTGTATTTCACAGGCAAAAGCATAGCGCAAAAATCTTGTCCTGTACCATGTAGTCGCATTTTGAAGATTTTTCGGAGAGGATGATAATCATGAAAAAATTGTGGATAAAAAGTCTTTTGACCAGCGCCGTGCTGGCGGGACTGGGATTGAGTAGTGCGGCCTTTGCTGGCCCCGTAGATATACAACTCAATGTAGGAACCCAGCCAGTGTATGCGGCACCTGGATACCCCCCAGCCATTCTTACGGCGCCGCCCTTGATGGTCTGGCTGAGCAATCTGGGTGTTTATGCGGCCTATGGCGCTTCGCAACCCATTTTTTATCAGGGCTCCAACTACTATTATTATTACGGCAACCGCTGGTGGTCGGGTCCGGGCTATCGTGGTCCGTGGCGCCCCATAGCGGCTCCGCCGCCCGCATTGCGGCGCTGGAATCATCGCGATTGGCAGCGCGTCCAAAGAGATGCTGGCCGCTATTCCCGAGACCCGCATTGGCGGCATTTCCGTCCGGCAGAAAGGCCCATGCCAGGGCCGCAGCAGCGGCCGCAACCGGGGCGTCCCGGTGGTCCACAGTTTCAGCATCCCCATCGTCCGCAGATGCAACAGCGCCCGCAACCCATTCAGCGTCCAGCCCCCGGACATGGTCGTCCCGATAATGGTCCGGGGCGGGGTCGCGGGCAGCCAGGTTCAAAACCGGACCGTGGACATCAGAATCAGGGCAACGGCCAGCCCTGGCAGGGCAACCACTAGGCCAGCTTGTTTCTGACCCAATCGCGGGCGGCCTGGAGCGCATCATCCAGTGCCGCCGGATTACCGGCACCAGCCTGGGCCATGTCGGGTCGGCCGCCACCTTTACCACCCAGCGGCAAAGCTACCACATTCACCAGATCACCCGCGTGAATCCGGCCAGCCAGGGTTTTCGCAACAGCAGCAATCAAGGCCACTTTTTCCCCTTCAACTCCAGCCAGGACAATCACGGCTTCGGGAAGCTGACTGCGCAGACGATCCAGCGCATCACGCAAGGCCTTACCATCCATACCCTCCAGACGGCTGATGAGAACCGGCACACCAGCCACCTCTTCACTTCGGGCAGCGAGATCTGCGCCAGCCCGTGCTGCTTCATCCCGCTTGATTTTTTCCAGTTCTTTTTCGAGTTGACGCAGACGCTCAAGGGTCTGAGCCAGACGCTGATCCAGATCTGCTGGTGCCACTTTGAGCAAGCTGGCTGCGGCCTGCAGACGTTGTTCATCGCGCTGGATAAGCTCCAGAGCCGCCGCTCCGGCTACGGCTTCAATACGACGAATACCCGCCGCTACGCCACTTTCGCTGAGAATCTTGAAAACCCCCATATCCCCGAGCGCCTGCACATGCGTGCCACCACAAAGTTCCAGTGAAAAGTCGCCCATGCGCACGACGCGGACTTCATCACCGTACTTTTCACCGAACAGCGCCATGGCGCCCAGAGCCTGGGCTTCGGCAATGGGCAGAACTTGCGTATCAGCAGCGTAATTTTCACGAATCACCGCATTAACGCTGCGCTCTATCTCCTGCAACTGCGCCGAAGTCAGGGGTTCAGGATGGCTGAAATCAAAGCGCAGCCGCTCCGGATTGACCAGCGAACCTTTCTGCTGGACATGAGAACCGAGAATGTTGCGCAAAGCGGCATGCAGCAGATGGGTGGCAGAATGATGTGCAGCGGTCGCCCGCCGGGCCAACTCATCCACGCTGGACAGCAGGATATCTCCTGTCTGGAGGCGACCCGACTGCAGCACACCCACATGCACATGCAAACTGCCCATGGGCTTTTGGGTATCATTCACCAGAAATACGGCATTTTCGGACTGTAATTCGCCGCGATCACCCGACTGCCCGCCCGATTCTCCATAAAAAGGGGTCTGATCGAGAATCACGATGCCCTTGTCCCCGGCGTCAAGAAAAGCTACTTCTTCGCCATCACGCAACAGCGCCAGCACTTTTCCCTCACCCACACATTGGGAATAACCCGTAAATTGAGTAGCGGCAAGACGCATGGCGAGGTCGTGATAAATCCGCTCGGTTTTGACTTCGCCACTGCCGCTCCAGGCGGCGCGGGAACGATTACGCTGTTCACTCATGGCTACTTCATAGCCTTCCATGTCCATGCGCAGGTTTCTTTCGCGGGCGATGTCGGCAGTTAAATCGACAGGGAAACCATAGGTATCGGCCAATCGGAAGATAATCTCACCAGGGATGGCCGCATCAGCGGGCAATCCGGAAATGGCGTCTTCCAGCAGACTCAGGCCACGTTCCAAAGTTTCCCGGAAACGGGTTTCCTCACGCTCCAAAGCACGTTCTACATCACGCTGTGCCTGAGCCAGTTCAGGAAAGGCCGTCCCCATTTCGCGTACCAGTGGCGCAACCAGTTTATGAAAAAACACGTTTTCCATGCCCAACTTGCGACCATGCCGGACCGCCCGCCGAATGATGCGCCGCAGAACATAACCTCGCCCTTCATTAGCCGGCAGTACACCGTCCGTAATCAGAAAACTGCAGGCACGAATATGATCGGCGAGTACCCGCAGACTGGTATCCGTTGTGGCATCCTGACCATAGGTTGTGCCGGAAATTGCGGCCGCTGCCGCAATCAAGGGCTTGAATAGATCCGTGTCGTAATTATTGTGGACACCCTGCAGAACGGCCGCGAGACGTTCCAGACCCATGCCGGTATCCACGGAAGGTTTGGGGAGCGGGGTCAGTTTCCCACTGCTGTCGCGGTCGTACTGCATGAAAACCAGATTCCAGATTTCAATATAACGATCCCCGTCTTCTTCAGGGCTACCGGGAGGGCCTCCCGGAACATCCGGGCCGTGGTCATAAAAAATTTCCGAGCAAGGACCGCAAGGACCGGTATCTCCCATACTCCAGAAATTGTCTTTCGCGCCACAACGGGAAATGCGCGCTGGATCAATACCCATTTCATTGATCCAGATCTGAGCGGCTTCGTCGTCTTCTTCATAAACCGTAATCCAGAGCTTAGCCGCCGGAAGCCTCAGTTTTTCTGTCAGAAATCGCCAAGCGAAGCCAATGACTTCGCGCTTGAAATAATCCCCGAAGGAAAAATTGCCGAGCATTTCGAAAAAGGTATGATGGCGAGCCGTATAACCCACGTTTTCCAGGTCATTATGTTTTCCGCCCGCCCGCATGCAGCGCTGGGAAGAAACAGCGCGCTGGTAGGGACGTTGCTCCAGACCCAGGAACACGTCCTTGAAAGGAACCATACCGGCATTGGTAAACAGTAAGGTCGGATCATTGCGGGGAATCAGCGAACTGGAGGGCACAATCTGATGACCCTGTTCCACAAAATAATCCAGAAAAGCTTGGCGAATGGCTTGCGCTTGCATCGGTCTTCCGTCATCCATAAAAAATCTAGTCGTTAAAATCATCCGCATTTTTGCCCGGATCCGCCAGTACGCGTCGTATCTGTTCGGGCAAAAATCCCCTTCCCGCCAAAAACCGTGCGCGTCGCGCATATTCACGGGCATCTTCGGGTGCCGTATCGCCAAAGCGCTTGCGGTAGGCGGCCTGCGCCTGTACCTGCCAGTTGACACTTTGCACTGCCGCAGCATCCTGCTCTTTAACATCAACCCCTGCCCGCTGTAAATCCTGACGCAGGCGTAAGGGACCATGTCCCTGGCGCAGCCGGGTGCGGGTCAACATTTCCAAGTAACGCTGGTCATCCTGATAACCGGATGCCTTGAGGCTGTCGAGGACCATATGTACCTGCAAGTTATCAAAGCCCGCGTGCAGCAGTTTGTCCTGCAACTCCTTGCGACTGTACTCCCTGCGCGCCAGCAGGCGCAGGGCAACGGTCATGGGATCGACAGGAGAACGACCGGCCAATTATTCGACTGCCGCAGGCTCCACCACATCATCCGTAAAGGCCAGCGGATTACCGGCCGCAGCAGCACGGACCTGTTGCTCGATTCTCGTGGCCAATTCCTGGTGCTCCTTGAGATATTGGCGGGCATTATCCTTACCCTGACCAATGCGTTCGCCCTGATAGGAGTACCAGGCTCCGCTTTTTTCAACAATTTCAAACTTGACACCCAGGTCCACCAACTCCGAAAGACGGGAAATACCCTCCCCGTAATAAATGGCAAACTCGGCTTCGCGAAAAGGCGGAGCCACCTTGTTTTTGACGACTTTGACCCGGGTATCATTGCCCATGACCTCGTCACCTTTTTTGATGGCACCAATCCGGCGAATATCGAGGCGTACGGAAGCATAGAACTTCAGGGCATTCCCACCGGTCGTGGTTTCCGGACTGCCATACATGACCCCGATCTTCATGCGGATCTGATTGATGAAAATCACCAGAGTATTGGTTCGGGAAATATTGGCGGTGAGCTTGCGCAGGGCCTGACTCATCAAACGCGCCTGGAGGCCAACGTGCGAGTCGCCCATATCGCCTTCAATTTCCGCCTTGGGCGTCAGGGCAGCTACCGAGTCCACCACAATCAGGTCCACGGCGCCGGAACGCACCAGCATGTCGGCGATTTCCAGGGCCTGTTCGCCGGTATCCGGCTGGGAAACCAGCAGATTTTCGAGATCAACCCCAAGCTTGTGGGCATAGCCGGGATCCAGAGCATGTTCGGCATCAATAAAAGCGGCAGTGCCTCCAGCTTGCTGACAACTGGCAATGGCATGCAGGGTCAGTGTGGTTTTACCGGAAGATTCGGGTCCATAAATTTCAACCACCCGACCTCTTGGCAGACCGCCAACCCCCAAAGCCAAATCCAGACCCAAGGAGCCGGTGGAGTAAACGGCAATGTCCTTGATGGCGTTGTGGTCACCCAGGCGCATCACTGCACCTTTTCCAAACTGCTTGTCAATCTGGGACAAAGCGGCCGAGAGGGCCTTGCTGCGTTGATCATCCATCATGTTGTCCTTTTCTGAATTGAGAAGAGTATTCCACTCGGGCATAACCCGTTTTTGCAGCGGCCTGCTCCGGGCATCCGGGCATCGACCGACCCGGGTTATCCAATCTATATTTCCGGGCATTCTACCTGAGCAACCGGAATGGGCAAAGACGCCCGGGATAAAACTTTCATCCACACAGCAAACCCAGCAGACCACCCAATGCCAACGATCCGGATGCATACTGTACGTTCCAGCGATCACCGCGAAAATGGCAGGTACGAACCTGTTGTTGACCATTGCGCTGTCCCCAGGCAATACAGACCGTGCCAACCGGCTTGCCCGGCACCGCCCCGCCCGGACCGGCGATACCCGTAATCGCCACGCCCAGATCGGCTTCGCGCAGGAGACCATTGAGCATTTCCAGAGCCGTCTCTTCGGATACCGCCCCATAGCGCATCAGGGTTTTTGCCTGTACACCAAGAAAGTGGCGCTTGGCAGTATTGCTATATGTCACTATACCGTGCTGCAAAAGCGCCGATGATCCCGATAAAGCGGTAATCCGGGCTGCGAGGCCGCCACCGGTGCAGGATTCGGCCAGGGCCAAACGCGGCCCACCTGCTTTGGAGCAATGTTGCAACAGTGCCCATTCTGGTGGCGCCATGGACAAATCAAAAGCGTCCGATGTTTTTTCCTGAAGCCAGAATTCACCGGGTAAAATTTCTGTGCCCTGACTCTGATCGCTAAAGTGACTGAAACTTTGTGGACAAGGTGGTAAATAATGCTCAGCCCAATCGCGCAGACCCTGCCAGTCGCCAGCCGGGACCAAGGCACGCTGCGGAATGACTTTCCAGGCAGCGGCGTTGGCAAAAGCGCCGATGCCCAGTGCCGCGCCCTCTATATCGGGCAGGACAGCGGTCAGCTCGATGCGCGCACGCACTCCACTCCTTAAGGCCCAGGCTTCCAGGCGCTGAGCATCGGGCAACACCGCTGGCCGCATGGGCAAAAAAATATGCAGTAATTCGCCGCTGTTCATAACCAACCCATCGCTCGCAGCCCCTGTAAAATCAGCCAAGCCGGAATCGCTGCCGCCATGTCATCCAGCATAATGCCCGTTCCACCATGAATATGTCGATCCAACCAGGAAATGGGCCAGGGTTTGAGCATATCGAAAAAACGGAACAGCAAAAAACCGATGCCCAAGGCTGCCCAACTGAACGGTATCCAGTACAGGGTCATCAACAGACCCACCCATTCATCCCAGACAATGGCGGGTGGGTCAAGGGCACGCTTGCCGGCTGCACCGTGACGCAGGTCTTCGGCAGTCTGACCACAAAGCCGGGGACCCACAGCGATCATGAGCAAAAGGACAGCAGCATATATCCACAGATTGTGCAGCAGTAAAACCAGCAGCAAGTAAAAAGGAACAGCCGCAATGGTACCCATGGTTCCCGGCAGAATGGGCGATAGGCCACTGCCTCCACCAAAAGCCAGCCAGTGATACCAGGGCCTAGAAAACATGTTGGTGACCCCGTATGCCCGGCAGTGCCAAAGGCCGCTCCTGCCAGTAAATATCTACAGACTCAGTGGGTTGCGAGTCTGCTGGCAAAATCTGCCCCACTGCGGTTATTGGCAGAGCACAGCTATGCGCGATATTCAGCAATGCCGGGGTCAGCGACGGTGGCGCACAAAAAATCAGTTCATAATCATCTCCACCAGTCAGAGGCCAGCGTTGCCAGCGTACCAAGTCCTGATCAATGCAATCACGCAAAGCCGGACTAAGGGGCAGATGCTCAAGATCAACCCGGGCCCGCAGCCCGGAGGCCTTGAGGATATGATCGAGATCAGCCAGAAAACCATCAGAACAGTCCAGAGCGCAGGCCACTCCGGCAGCCTGTGCCGCCCGGCCGAAGTCCAGGCGCGGGAGCGGACGCAAGCGCCGGGCTTCCAGTGCTTGGGCCTGCGTCGCCGGACCGGCAAAATCATAGCCCGGCAGGCCACGTGCCACAAAAGCCAGATCCAGGGCGGCTGCCGCATCTCCCAGTGTCCCGGTCACCCAGATCAGATCACCGGGACGGGCGGCATCGCGCCGCATGATACCCTGCTCCGCTACGCCCAATACGGTAACAGTCAAAGTCAGCGGACCATCTGTTGCGACCGTGTCTCCACCGACCAGCGCCACGCCAGTGCTCTCAGCCAGAGTATGCCAACCCTCGGCAAATGCTTCCAACCAGGGCGAATAGCCTTCCGCACGCATCGGCAAAGCCAGACTGAGCAGGCACCAACGCGGCTGCGCCCCCATGGCGGCCAGATCGCTGAGATTCACGGCCAGGGCTTTCCAGCCCAGATCGGCAGGATCCACATCGGCGAAAAAATGGCGGCCAGCAACCAGTGTATCCATGCTGGTCACCAGCGACTGTCCCGCCGGATCCAGCCAAGCTGCATCATCTCCCATTCCCAGGAGCACCCCCTTCCCGCCGCCACCCAGCCTGCCTTGCAACTGCTCAATGAGTGCAAATTCTCCAACCGCCATGAATGCTCCGTTTTTAAACTGGTCCACGCCTAAGCAGCACTTTCATGATGCCGGGTCTGATCTCCAAGTACCGGCCTGATTGTACAGCAAACCGAAATAAACCATAGTCAACGGAAATGTTTTACACCTTTTGGAATCAGCGCGCATTCATCAAGCCATGTCCAGTCTTTCGCCACCAATAATGCCCCAAGCACAGGCCCGGAAAAAGCCGGTCGTGGGGCGCTTTGCGCCCTCCCCCAGTGGTCCCCTGCATGCCGGTTCGCTGATTGCAGCCATTGGCAGCTATCTCAGCGCGCGCAGTCAGAGTGGGCTTTGGCTGCTGCGTATGGAAGATGTGGACGGGGACCGGGTGCGGCCCGGAGCTGCGGACACGATTTTGCGTCAGCTGGAAGCACTCGGCCTTGATTGGGATGGCCCAATCTGCTGGCAGTCTCAACGTCATGATTATTATCAACAAGCCTTGGACCATTTGATAAAGGAAGGTGATGCCTACCCCTGCGCCTGTACGCGACAAGAAATCCGCCAGCACGGCGGCAATTATCCCGGCACCTGCCGCCATGGACTGGCAGCAGGTCGAACAGCACGCTCCTGGCGACTGCGCGTTCCCCAACAGTTTCCCGTCTGGAAAGATCGTTTTCACGGCCTTCAGAACACGCCTCCCGAACAGGGAGATCCAGTTCTGCTCCGCGCCGATAATTATTTTGCTTATCTACTGGCTTGCGTGGTCGATGACGGCGCACAGGGCGTGAGCGAGGTCATCCGTGGAGGCGACTTACGCACGTTTACTGGAGTCCAGCGCTATTTGCAAAGCCTCCTGCACCTGCCCCGGACAGAATATGGGCACCTGCCACTCCTCTGCAATGCCGATGGCAGCAAGCTTTCCAAAAGCAGTCAGAGCCCGGCCTGGACAGGAAGCCCCGGACAAGGCTGGGAAACAACCCTGGGCCTGCTGGGTTGGGACACCCCCGCCGAACTCCACGGCGCATCCGCTGAACAGTGGCGCAACTGGGCGCTGGCGGAGGCACGGGGCAAGACACCATTCTGGCATCCACCGGCTACAAGCGTTACGCTGCCCCTATGAATATTGACCCGATAGTTGTTCTGGAGGCTTTTCTGCGACTTTGGCCTGCGCCGTCAGGACGGCTGTCGGCACAACGATGAATTTACCGGAACTGGTCCCCGCCACCCTGATTCGTCGCTACAAACGTTTCCTGGCGGACTGCGAACTCGAAACCGGCGAGCAAATCACCATACATTGCCCCAACTCGGGAAGCATGCGCAGTTGCGCAGAACCCGGGCAAGCCATTCTCATTTCCCACAGTGACAACATCAAACGCAAACTGACCTGGACCTGGGAGCTTTACTGGAGTGGCAGCAGCTGGGTATGCATCAATACCCAGCGCCCCAATCACATTGTGGCCGAAGCCATTGTCAACGGGCAGATTCCCGCCCTGCAGAATTATGACGAACTGCGGCGCGAAGTGCCCTATGGCAGCCATGAACGGGTAGATATCCTCTTGCAGAATCCCCAGCGTCCACCCTGCTATGTCGAAGTCAAATCCTGCACCCTGCTCGATCCTGATGGCGTCATCCGTTTTCCCGATGCGGTCAGCACCCGCGCCCTGCGCCACCTGCATGCACTCCGCGAGGTCGTAGCCAACGGTGGACGCGCCGTCATGTTTTTTTTGATTGGCCGCGAAGATGGTCAGGGTTTTGCCCCGGCCGACCAAGTGGACCCGGCTTATGGACAGGCGCTCCGGGAAGCGCGCAGGGCGGGTGTGGAAGTACTGGCCTACCGAACCCGGGTCAGTCCTGATAAAATAGTCATTGATGCGGCAGAGCAGCTACTTTTTTAGCCGCTTTGAGTCGCCCCAGGAGAATCTCATGTTACAACGTCGAAAAAATCCCCCTCAGGGCAACATCAAAACCCCTGAAGAAGTCGTAAAAATGCGTACTGCCGGGCATTTGACCGCCATGGTGCTCAACATGATTCGGCCTCATGTCAAAGCCGGAATCACTACCGGAGAATTGGACCGGATTTGTCACGATTATATTGTCAACGATTTACAGGGAATTCCTGCCCCGCTGAATTATCAGCCCAGTCCGGAATATCCACCCTTCCCCAAATCGGTCTGTATTTCCCTCAACCACGTCATCTGCCACGGTATTCCTGGCGACCGGGTTTTAAAAGATGGAGATATGCTGAACATTGATGTGACGGTCATCAAGGATGGCTACCACGGCGATAGCAGTAAAATGTTTACGGTTGGCGAAGTGCCCTTGCGTTCCAGAAGAGTAATGGAAGTTGCCCACGAGGCCATGGTGCGGGGCATTGAGCAAGTCCGACCGGGCGCCACCCTGGGCGATGTCGGCCATGCAATTCAGATCTATGCTGAAGCCCAGCACTGCTCGGTGGTGCGGGAATTCTGCGGGCATGGCATCGGCCGGGTATTTCACGATGAACCACAGGTGCTGCATTACGGCAACCCCGGCGAAGGCGTGGAGTTGGTGGCAGGGATGACGTTTACCATTGAACCCATGATCAATGCCGGCAAACGTCACATCAAGGCTTTACCCGACGGCTGGACCATTGTCACCAAGGATCACAGTGCCTCGGCGCAATGGGAACATACCATTCTGGTCACCGACGACAGCTACGAGGTATTGACCCAACTCCCCGGCGATCCCATCTGAACATGCCCGAATTGATGGCAGGCGAGAACCTGTCAGGCGTACCGGAAACCCTGCGTCAGGAACGGTCTGTTTTACGGAGCCGTTTCTCTCCACGGCAGAGTAGTCGCTCGCTCTTGCGCCAGCACTGTGCTCTACTGGACAAATCCTTGCGCAAAATCTGGCGTCAGACTGCAGCAGAGCATGAACAGAGCGTAACCAGACTCAGCCTGATTGCCGTAGGAGGTTATGGGCGCGGGGCCCTGTTTCCCGGCTCGGACCTTGACCTGCTGATTCTCACTCCACCCGCACTTTCGGAAGACGAAGAGCAATTCATTCATTTTTTTCTGACGGCGCTGTGGAATTTGCAAATGGAAGTAGGCTCCAGTGTGCGGTCGGTTCAGGAATGTCTGGAAAAGGCGCGAGAAGATCTCAGCATTGCCAGCACGTTTCTGGAAGCCCGTTATCTTTACGGATCGCGGGAATTATTGGCGCAACTGAAAGAAACCCTCCGCGCCAATCCGCCCTGGAAACCGGAAGTTTTTTTTGCTGCCAAACTCGCCGAACAGGAAAACCGCCACGCCCGCTGTAGCGATACGGCTTTTCATCTGGAACCCAACCTGAAAGAGGGTCCCGGCGGGCTTCGCGATATTCATCAGCTGCAATGGCTGACTGGTAGCATTTTCGGAGACAGCAGCCTGCTGTGCCTGCGCCAGAAAAACCTGGTCACCCCGGAAGAATATCGGCAACTTCTCCGGGCTCAGTCTTTTCTGACGCGCCTGCGCATCACCCTGCACTATGCCAGCGGCCGCCATGAAGACCGCTTGCGTCTGGAGCAGCAACGCCAACTCGCCGAGGTACTGGGTTACCAGGAGCGTCCCGGCCGCAGTCCGGTTGAACAGCTCATGCAAAAGCTTTATCGCGCTTTTGCCGACATTATGCGCATTGCTGCCATTGCTCAGGAAAATATTGCCCTATACCTGGCTGATCAGGGCAGCCTGGGCGAAGATTCAGCACAACCTGTGCGGAACACAGTGCCCCTTCCCCAGGCAGACAATCCGCAATTATTGCAGAAAATATTACGCCTGTTTCGCGAGCTGGCCGAAAACCCGCAGAGCATTTCTCTGGACGCATTGACCCAACGCGCGCTTTATAAGTTGCGCAGTAAAATCCAGCCCCGCAATCTTGAACAGGATCCCATCGCCAGAAATGAATTCCTGGCGCTGCTGGCGCAAGCAGATGGCGCTTATGACAGCCTGAAAATCATGCACCAATGTGGCATCCTCGGGCGGCTGATTCCCGCTTTTGAACGCATTACCGGCCGTATTCAGCATGATCTGTTTCACGTCTATACCGTCGATCAGCACACTCTGTTTCTGCTGCGGAATATTGGACTGCTTCATAAGCAGGAAGAAACCCGGATGTCCGTACTCAAACAGGCCTGGGCACAAGTGGATAAGCCGGAACTGCTGGTTCTGGCCGGGTTATTTCATGATATCGGCAAGGGCCGGGGCGGCGATCATTCCCAAATTGGTGCACAGGAAGTACGGCGTTTTGCCCGACGCCTGCAGCTGTCCGCCAGAGACACGGAACTGATGATCTGGCTGGTGGAGCAGCACCTGCAGATGAGTACGGTCTCCCAACGCCGTGACCTGGAAGATCCTCAGGTCATCCAGGATTTTGCCAGAATGGTCGGCGATGAACGGCATCTGGCCTACTTGCTGTTACTGACCGTAGCAGACATGCGTGCCACCAACCCGGACCTCTGGAACGACTGGAAAGGCTTGTTGCTCAGCACCTTGTATCGCGCTACGGCTACCGAATTGCAGCAGGAAGATCGCAGCCGTCAAGACCTGCCGCACATTGTCCGGGATCGTCAGGAAAACGCGTTGCAATGCCTGACGCAGGAAGAGCAAATCCGCGCCAGGGTATTCTGGCAGCATTTATCGGGAGCCTATTTTTCACGTTACAGCGAAAATGAACTGCTGTGGCACATTCAACAGATTCTCGCTCATAAAAGTCGTAAAACCCTGGTAGCTGTGCGCGCCCACCAGCCTGAGGGCAGCGAAATCCTGATTTATGGTCCTGACCGCCCCGGTCTGTTTCAGCAAATTACCGGCGCCCTGGATCGCCAGGCCCTCAACATCATCGACGCGCGCATTGATACCAGTGAAGATGGTCGAGCCATTGACACCTTCCTGGTCATTGACAACAGTCACGCCTTTGCGCGAACCGAGCAGGCCGACCAGGATCTGGCAGCGCGGCTGCGCGGCATTATCGAAGGAGAAACCGAAAGCAAACCACATTTTGGTCTGCGCCACCGCGACCCACGCCATCGCTTTTTCGCCCAGCGTCCCGCAGAAATCCGTGTGGATAACCACGCCCTCTCCCGCTATACCCTGCTTGAAGTGCGTGCGGCCGATCATCTTGGACTGCTTTATCGGGTGGGTGAGGTATTACGCACCTTACAGCTGAATATTCATGGCGCCAAGGTGTCTACATTTGGTGAGCGGGTTGAAGATACCTTTTTTATTCTCAATGAAAGGGGTAGACAATTAACGGAAACCCAAAGCAAAAAACTTACTGGCACGCTGGATGAAATGCTCAACGGGCAATCACAATAAATGATTTTTTCAAATAATAAAGGCAGATTTACATGTGGGGTTTTCTGATTCCCAAAGCAGACCGCCGCCGTGATCGTACTTTGGCGTTGGCCGGTATTATCCGTAGCGCCCTGCTGGTACAGAACATTGCCCGCAATGGTGAACAACCGGGGCCACTATTGGCCACCTGTATTCACAGTATTCTGTCCCTGGACAGTGCCAGCACCCGTCAGGCATTGGGAGACATCCAGAGTTTACGACAGGCACTGGCCCTGCTCTGCCCGCTCCTGCAACGCGGCCCCGCCAATGCCCAGGAAGCCGAACTGCTGCGCTACGCCATGGCGATGAGCAGCCTGAGTAAACGCCTGTTAAAAAATCAAAGCGCTACCCAGCGCGTGCATGAAGGTATTCAGCAGGCCCAGCGGCAAATCCAGCATTTTGGTGACCCACTGCAGAGCAGCGTCATTGCCGGTCTGGCGCAAACCTACACGGAAGCTATCGGCACCTTGCGCCCGCGTATTATCGTCAGCGGTGACAGCCGCTATTTAAGTGACGCTGACGATGCCGCCCGTATCCGCACGCTCCTGCTCAGCGGTATTCGCGCTGCCGTACTCTGGCGGCAGGCCGGTGGTCACATTCCCGGAAGCCTGCTCGAACGTCGGGGCATTTGTCAGGAAGCGGAAGAGTTGCTTTCTACGAACAATTCATGCTGAAAATGGCCGAATTAATTTTGGAAACCGTCAAGGCCCGAAGCATCAGTGTTTTGCCTTTGTACCGGCACCGCATTGCTAAAGACAGATGCCGTAGACGCGGTGCTCAGCGGCGCGATGGTAAAGGATTTGATGCGGGTGGTAGGTAGCGGAGATTGGGTCTGAGGTTGAACTGAGACTGAGCGCGCGGGAGCCGTCGCCGACTGCGTACTTGCTGTACTGAATTTAAGTGGCTTGGTGGCAACCAGATGCGCTTGACCTGATTGAACAGACTGCGCATGAGCAACCGGCTGAGGTTGTTGATAACCCATGGTGTACAACTTTCCAAGCATTGCATTCACCAGGGCCTGGGCACCGTCCCAGGTCAAGTGGACCTGATCAGGATCAAAGTAATTATATTGATCATGGCTGATACGATTCCAATGCAACAAATAAACATTGGGATATTGTGCCTTGGCGCGGAGATACTGTGCTTTAACTTCGTTTTCCCAGACTCTGGGAACATTGGGAATAATCAGCATGACTTTGCGATTTCCGGCTTCGCGCATGACCCGATCCAGATCCTGGGTAAAGACATCGCCATTACTGCCCAGCTCCAGGACAATATAACGAATATCTGCATTTTGAGGTTGCGTCAACTCTGCCTGCAGGACGGATGGGGCCCGCGAAAACTGTCGACCCACTTTACCGTCCAGTATGGCATTGGGAACCTGATGAATCACAAAGCCTGACCATCCCAGAAGAATGGAATCCGTAACAACCAATACCTGTTTGTCTGGATAGGCACGATTTTGGCGGATTTCCTGTCCGTTATAGAGATACCCCGGTTGTGGATTGGGCTGCCAGGTCATGGAGCCAGCCGCCGGCGCAGACGTTGCGCCTCTGGCACTGAGGGCATTTCCCGCCGGTTCCGCCAGGACCGCATTACCTGATTGACGGATTGCCAGTAACTGCTTCTGCAACTGGGCAATTTTGAGCGCCTGGTAATGCTTGTATAACAGCAGATGGAGATTTTTTTCGCGTTCATGAATAAATTGCTGATTAACCACCACCGAATCGTACCAACCGGCAATGCCCAAACCCAGAATCAAAGCCACAGTAAAAGCTGTTTGCAGGGAAAAATGATGCCGCGCTTTCTTGCCAAAAGCATTCTGTATACTGACTTCAACCAAGGCATAGGTAAGCACCGACAACAACAGGATAATCAACACAGAAAGTATCACTAAAACGTAATCAGTCGCGCCATGATAAAAATAATAGAGGAAAGAAATAACTGGAACATTCCATAAATACAAGGAGTATGACATCTCTCCCAAAGCCCCACCCAACTGCCATTTCATCTGTGCAAAGACAGTAGATCGTTCCGCAGCATAAATATAAATTGCAGTAAGCAATAATACTGGTAAAGAATATATGACATAATTCTGATAAGGAGCCAGCAGTAACAGGACAATAATACCCAGCACTGCCATGACCACCAGCAGATCAAAAACGACGGGAATTTTTTTAGCCTCACGACCACTCAGAACCATGAAACCCAGAATCCCGGCAATATAGGAAAAACCATGCCAAGGTAAAACATAAGCAGCATTAAGCTGATGATGTACACCCAACCAGCATGCTCCCCCGGCCGTAACCATCAGCAATAGCAACATCAGCACAAAATAAAAATACTGGTTGCGAATTATTTTACGCAGCAAAAAATGCAAAACATACAACTGCACCAATAATGAAATAAACCACATTCCAATAAAGGGGTGCGGCATCGCAAAGGTCTGAAAATAAGGTATATGATGAAATATCAGATAAAAGTTATAGACAAAAAGCGATGAATAAACAGCTGGTTGCCAACTGGTCAGATGAAAGTAATAACCAAACAGAGTAACTACCCAGGTTACCACCAGCATGGGAATGACAATACGAGAAAGGCGTCTTCTGAAGAAAGTGCGCACACTGTTCAGAAAGCCAGCATCCGGCGCATGGCGCATGGATCTCTCTATTAAGTATCCGGAAACAAAGAGAAATACATCAACACCCAGATAACCACCAGAAAACCATGCGCTGCCAAAAGTAATGGTTTCATGCACATGAAACCCAATGACGCCGACCATGGCGAGAAATTTCAGATAATCCAGATAGAGCATACCGTCATCCCGCAAAATTTTATGGATTAGTTTTTGTCTTCAGTTTTTTTAATATCACGAGCAATGGCATGTACCATGACCTGAATTCCCTGCCAATTGGGATGAACCAGGTCCGTCCAGAAATATTGCGGATGATTTTTGCTGAGCAGATCCCAACGTACCAGATGCACATTCGGGTGTGTGGCGGCGGTTTGCAGATAAAGCTGTTGTACTTCATGTTCCCAAGATCGGGGCATTTCCGGCATCACCAGAAATACCTGGCGGTGGCCAAGCATTTTGAGTAGTTGCTGCATGTCCTCAGGATACACTTCACCATTCGTACCCAATTCGATGACGACATCACCAACCCCTTGGGTCATCCCGGTTTGTTGCATGGTCTTCCAGATGGGCAGCGCGCTGGAAAACTGTCTACCCACCCGCCCACTGATAAGCGCATTGGGAAACACATGCGCAAAATATCCCGACCAGCCGGTCAAAATACTGTCACCAATGATAATGACGCCGACTGGATAAGTTTTAGGAAAACGCAGCACCGAACGAGCATCCAATACATAGCCCGGATCGGGTGATTCGGAAAAGTCCTTATGCGCATCAATAATCGCCATCTGATCCAGATAACGTTCGGATTTCTGCGGGGCGGGTGCCTTACGCGCCACAACGGGGGCAGGCAGAGTCTCGTGGATGGGCTTCACCGCATAGGAAGTGTTTTCATCCATGCAGGCCGCGAGGCCCAGACAGACCCCGATCATCAAGCTGAAGCGCGCCAGACGGATAGGTTTTACTCCCGTAAAACGACTGGAAAGGTTGCGAAACACCTGATGCGACATGACTATCCTTGATGTCTTTATTTTTTGCTGGACGACTTTAACAATAAAACGAATTACATGCCACGCTCAATTTTATAAACCCAGGCCAACACCTCGGCTACAGCCTGATAGAGCTGAGGTGGTATTTGTTGATCCAGGTCCAGCTGCATGAGCAGACTAACCAGCTCCTTGGACTCATGGACAAATATACCGGCCTCTCGCGCTCTGGCAATAATTTGCTCAGCTACCAGACCCTGCCCCTTGGCAATCAGAGTAGGTGCTGCATCTTCTGCCTGATAACGCAGAGCCACTGCACTTTTAGGTTTATCCATGTACGGAATCATCCACCTGACGAATCTGCTGCGTCGAAACCTGTAGACCCAAATTCTGCAAGGATTGGGTCAGCTCGCCTCCGTGCGCCCGTAGTAAAGCGGCCTGATCTGCAGTGAGAACTAGATGCAAGGTAGATTTGTCTAGTTGCAGACGGGCTTCCACGTGCCCAAGCTTGGGCAGATCCAGAATCAGGGTACTATCCCAGCGCCGGGAGGGAACATCTTCACCCGCTTGAGAAGGCTCTTCACCATCTCCATCACGACGCCTCACCAACCAGCTCACGTTCTGACCCGGCCAAAGAGGCCCCGCCCAGACAAATTGCTGCTGATTCAACACCTGGATTTGTTGACCCAAAATCTGCATGGAAGCGGCATTTGCGTTGCTGGATAAAAATAACGCGCCCGATTTATTCAAGTCGGCAATTTGTGCATAAGTTGCAGCCCCTTGATTTGGGGCCTTGCTGGTGTCACCTGCAGAAAAAGGAAGAGATGACAATGTGGCTCGCGACGCATTTTCATTCGCTGGTGCTAATTCGGTTGCGCCCTTTTGAGTGGAAGTCAGGACAGGATTATGGATGGAATGGGCTGCGGTGTCAGTCATGGGTCTGCCCGCATTTTGTGGTTCGGCCAACAAGTTTTGTGTAGTCCATTGACCCTGATTCCACGCGGCCAGATGGCTTTCGTAAAAAATACCACTCTGCTGCAAGCTGCTCTGTAAAAAATTCGCAATATTGGCCGGAGACGTCTCATTCGGCGCCAACATAGCCGCAGTATGAACGATTTGCGCAGCCGGTTTCCCGGTCTGGACCAGATCGCGTAAGGACTGCGCAGTATCCGATAAAGCCACCTGGTCACTACGCACTGCTGCCAAATGACTCATCAGCAAAAACTTGGGATTATTACTGCCACCCAGGTAGGTCAACTGTACTTCCTGCCCTGCTGACCAGTGGCCCGGCAATTCAAAGGCCAGCGTCTTTCCGGCTACCGCAAGCATGGTTTGCTGATCGCCCGATTGTAAGACTTTTGCACTCAGCGTATTTCCCGGCAGCAGGCTATGAGATAGCGATATTGCCGTGGCATGATTCAGAGCTGTTTCCACCACTCTGATCGTGTATGCCGTTTCCAGAGTCGTGGAATTCATGCGCGCATTTCTTCAGGCATCTCAACCGTCAGCTTTTCCACCAGCTTTTTATTTTACCGCCCCAAGAAGAAGGTTGCTGTTTTCCTGAACTGCGCAGTCCAATACCCAGCATCCTCAATATTTCCCGATCACGGGTTTGCACATATTGGGCCACTTTTTCCTGATCAGCGGCTGGTGGATTTTGAAACTCCACACCCAGAATGACGCCGGTAGCACCCGCAACATGATTGTCCACGAAACGAATAACTGCCGGCATGTGCAAAGGATCACTATCGCGAATTTTAAATACCAACTGAGATAAAATTTCGCTGGGCTGAAAAGGCAGATCCTTGGGACAGCGACTCATAATCCGGATTCCTCCGGCACTGATATCCTGCATACGTCCAGAAACCATCAAGGCACCCTGACGATAAATTTCCACCTCATCGGGATCCTGTACGGTGGGAGGTACCCGAAAAAGCTGACGACGCTGTAACTGATAAATCGCATCGGGATAATGCAGAACAATGTCAGATTCTTCTTGACGCAATATTTGGCTCCGAAAACCACTGATCACCCCATCTACCCGGGAAAGTACCGTGACTTGCAAGCCAGCTTCAATCTGTTTCGGAAAATTCAAAGGCACATCAATGTGTAATTCACTTTCCGACTTTATGTTCAGCAACAGTGTGTTATAACTCTGAGACTGGTCATCCAGCCACAAGGTACAGAAAATATGTTCCCGCCATACATTTTCCAGGATACCTGACGCTTTTACCGAGGCGGTAACACGAAAACGTTCGGAAAACAGATGGCGACGCATGTCATGAATTTGTTCCGTCATAAAAACCCGCTCTGATCCAGAATATGCATTATCTTATCAGCACCCATGATAGCTGTCGTCAGTTCTGAGCTATGCATGAATTTCCTGCCAGAGACCAGCCATATCCTGAAGACCTACCGTTCGTACCGAACGGAGCACCGGCGGAATCAGGCAATCTCGCCAGGTAAAAAAGGCATTTTCCGGCAGCGGAGGAGAAAGAAGGTATCCCTGAATATAGCGACCACCAAGTTGTAGCCACAAATGAAGCTCATCTGGAGTGGATATACCCTCTGCAACCAAATCGCAGTCCGTCAGCTGGCTGAGCAGGTGACTGGCTCCCGCCACACCAAAACTGGCGATATCCTCACGGAATGCCCGAATAAAACTCTGATCCAGCTTCAACTCATCGAAGCGTAAACGGGCAACAGAAAGCAGTGAAGAGTATCCGGTCCCAAAATCATCCATGGATAACTTGAATCCGCGCATTTGGCACCATTCCATAACTGGACGCGCAGATTTACGCCCGATAACAGAAGCTGTTTCGGTAATTTCCAAGGTAAAACCCTTACCATCAGGACACAACTGTTCAATATCCTGCATAAATGCGGGATCAAGAAAATGTTTGGCCCCTATATTCAGCGAAATCTGCAACTCCAGACCTTCTGAGCGCATGCGCTTGCCTAAGCGCGCGGCTTCTTCCAGGGCCCAACAGCCTAACATTCTAACCAGGTGGGCATTTTCTTCGACATAAGGCATAAATTTGCCGGGTCCAATCCAGTGAGCATGTGCTGGACACCAGCGCGCCAGCATTTCCACGCCGGTCAAACAGCCTTTCAGCATATCGGCTTTGGGCTGCAGGAAAAAATGTACATCCCCCTTCTGCAAAGCACATGGAAAATCCCGTCGTACCCACAGTCTTTGCTTCGCACGGCGAGAGACTTCTCCTGCAAAAAACTTAAAAGCATTTCCGCCCTGGCGCTTGGCTTCGGCCAGCGCTTCATCGGCCTGGGCTATCAGCGTATAAACATCTTGTCCATCTGCCGGAAACATCGCCCAGCCAATAGACGTAGATAAAGTCGAGTCCAATATTTTGCGTGCCGAATTCTGAACAGCTTTCAGAATCTCTTCTCCGATTGAAATAGCGTGATCTGCATCGTTTAATTTAATGAAAAGCCCGAACTCATCACCACCGACACGCGCCAGGATATCATCAGTTTGGGGCAGCACTCCCTGTAATTGACAGGCAATTTCCTGTAAACATTGATCCGCTTCCAGTGAACTGAAAGAAGTATTGATCTCATTAAACATATCCATATCCAGCAAGGCCAAACCAAATAATGACTGAGCTTCACTGACAGTGTTCAGACTATTTGTAACGAGCGTGGTAAAATGGGACCGGTTCGGTAATCCGGTTAATGCATCCGTCTGCAGCAGGCGCTCCTTCTCTTTTATCGCTTGTATTTTTTCCTTATAGCTTTCGAGATCGTGCAACAAGGATTCCCAATGCACAATTAAACTTCGGCCAAAAAGCCAGCGGGTCAGACGGGTTATTTCCAGCACAAAAATGGCTACTGGAAAAGGCGATCTTGCCGCCATGACCGGCCAGGCGATAACCTCCCGAAAACCCCGCAATTGTGGATAAGCAACCATCGCCTTGGTCATCATGCCGGAAATATGAGGGGTTCGCGGAGTCACCCGGCATTGTAGACGATACGCCAGAGAGGGCAGGAGTTGCCCCCAAGGTAAATTCTCCGGATCGAGACTCAGGGGAAGATGCCGGAGCGTCCCAGCAAGCCCTGGTTTACGGGCCGAAGCCGCCACCACGGATAAAATGCCCTGTTTTTCATCAGGCACAGCCACATAGGCCGCTAACGCCCCTGTACCTAACACACTAAGCTGCACCAGGCCCTGATAGATTTCATCAACATCTTGCGCCTCATTTACCATTTCATGTAAGGCTTGATGCGCCCGCTGATAACGGCTTTCCACAAAACGCCGATACATCCAGATCAAGGCGACCAAAGCCAGTCCAGATTCAGCAGCTAGTAGCAATACTGTCCAGATATCCAGACGATCCAGTAAATGCTGAAGATCAGGGAGTGGTTGAGAATCCCAGCGCACCTGCATCGTCCACGGTGTACTGCGAACCGGGATCTCCAGATGGGTGGCCCAGGCCTCAGGAATATCGCCTGCCTGTTGCCAGTGTCCATTCATCCATTGAGCGAGGACATGGTGTTGACCGTCCAGAAGCAGCAGCATGTACGCATGCTCCGGGCTGGCACTGGCATGCTGGTTGCCAAAAAACAAGTCCGCCTGACAAATTCTATAAAAATGCTTGCCGGTTGGCTGGGCAGATAACGCAAAAATACGCAGAGGAATATGCAGCAGCCCCTTCTTGTCCACAAAGGAGCGGTCTACTCCGCCTTTCCAGGTATTGACGCCATCTGATAGCAACATATTGAAATCCAGCGGATAATCTACCGCCAGCGGGGATTTATGCGAAGCATCAGCCGAACGGCAGGCCACTCCCGAAAGCCAGGGGTGCATATTGTTAAAACGACGCAGCAGATCGGGGCTTAGCTCCCCGGTCGGCAAACTCGTCATAAACTGTAAGTCACGCATATGCATCTGAATCATGGCAGCGAGATTGCTGGAAAAGCTTTCGGCCAGGCGCATGGCTGCTTCCTGAGTGCGCAGCCGGGAACGATCCAGCAAGTGCTGTTGCCAGCTCTCTATGCTGAAAACCGTCAGGCCAACCAGACTCGAAAAAACCAGCAAAATTGACAGGATAAAAATATGCTGCCGTTTTTGAATGCGCCGCGACATCAGTATGAGCTTTTTCAACGGTTCCGGCATGACGGAATTTTCATCAGCCAAGCCCTGAGAAGTTGTTATCATCAGCGCGCCTCTTCTATGGATCGCGGCAAGCGGCTGGCAATATGGGTCAGGGCTACCACTTCATCAACCCCACCGAGTTTTATCGCTTCCTTGGGCATCCCGAAAACCACGCAACTGGATTCATTCTGGGCAATGGTGCGCGCTCCCGCCTGATGCATCTCCAGCAATCCCTGGGCACCGTCATCTCCCATTCCGGTCATGATCACGCCCCAGGCATTCCGGCCAGCTACCTGAGCCACCGAACGAAACAGCACATCCACTGAAGGCCGATGATGTTTGACTAAAGGTCCACCAAAAACCTGAACGGCAAATTGTGCACCACTTCGGATCAGGCGCATGTGATTTTTCACAACTGATAATTCAAAACTTGAACAGCCCGTCCAAAGGCATTAACAAGAGCTTTCGATACCATTTATTTATCCATCCTGGAGCGTTGTATCAAATTTAAAGCAGTCAAAGTTCTTACGGCACGAAGTAGATAAAACTTTAGGACTTCTTGATTCTGCTCGTGCAGCTATCGGTATTGCGCCATAATGATTATCCACAGGGTTGCTAGATTCCAGAAAATTGCCTAATTGCCGTAACATTAAAGTGTCGAGGATGTGTTAACAAAATGAGCCTAAACTCCCAAAACTCAATTTCCCCTGAAGAAAGTCAAGAACTGGTGGCCCGGCAAGCCATCCTCGGACGCCAAGATGAAATCATCGGCTATGAGCTTTTTGCGCGCAATGAAAGTAGCGGCCCAATGGAAGATCCCTTTCTTTGCTCTGCCCGAGTTCTGATCAAAACTTTCAGCGTTTACAATCTTGAAAGCCTGCTCGGCGGAAAGCCGGCCTTCATCAATTTCACCAACAGCAATTTTGACGAGAAAAGCCTGGAATTGTTTCCCGCCCGACAAGTCATACCCGAGTTCACCATTACCGAAGCACCCAGCCGTGAGTTCCTCAGCCACCTGCTGCAGTTACAAAAACTGGGTTTTCGCCTGGCCCTGGATCGTTTCGAAGGCTCCCCTTGGCATCTGGCATTACTCAAAATTGTGGACTTCATCAAAATCGACTGTTTGAACAACACGCCGGAACAATGGGAAGCTTGGATCAGGCAAATCAAAAACTCCAAGCTCCCTCGACATCCTGCAATAGTTGCCACGCGCGTGGAAACGGCCGTTTTGGCTCGACGCTGCTTTGAGGCAGGCGTCGATTACAGTCAGGGCTTCTACTACATGGAGCCGGAAATCGTTAAAGGGAAAACCCTGACCTCCAATCAACATACCATTTTCAATTTGCTCAATCTGCTCCTCGAAGAAAACCCCGTCAGTGACATAGAAGAAGCTTTCCGTCGTGATCCCGGCCTTTCTTATCAACTTTTACGCTATTTGAACTCTGCTGGAATGACACGTGGTCAAGAAATAGAAAGCATTCGCCAGGCCCTTATTTTGCTTGGACGTCACCCCCTGCAACGCTGGCTGACTTTGCTGCTGTTTGCCAGTCGGGGTACACAAAAATCATCCATTCTCACTATGGCCGCAACCCGCGCCAAATTTGCTGAAATTCTCAGAGAAAAATCTCCAGTCCTCGATGATCAGCCAGCCACTATCCATCGCAGCTTTCTCGCGGGTATGTTGTCGCTGCTGGATGTCTATCTAAAGCAGCCACTGCCAGATCTGTTGAATGAATTAAAAATTTCCGATGAAATGCGCAAGGCGCTTATTTATCATGAGGGCGAAGACGGTGCCGTACTTGGACTTATTGAAGCAGCAGAGCATGGAGATCTTGACACTGTTAAAGAAATGGGAAAAAAACTGGGACTTCCACTTGCAGAAATCACGACCGCTTCACTGGATGCAATGAACTGGGCATCCAGTTTAAAATAAGCCAATTTAGACCATGGAAAGGGACGCATCATAATGCTTATTGAAGCTTTTTTGCCGCAGCTAGAAAAAGGTAATTGGTTCCTCGTCATTTCAAGTGGGTAGCCTGAGATCCAGCTTACCCAAGATCAGGTAGGCCATATTGATAAAGTTCTTGTGGGTACGGTAACCCCGAGCTTTCGCCTTGGCGGATTGAATGAGGCTGTTAAAACCTTCCAGAATTCCATTGGTGATCTGGCTCTCAAACCAGTGGAGCACACCATCCCAATGATTCATGATGGTGTAGGCAACCTTGACGATAGGCGGCAGATCGCTGGTCTTGGCGTTTTCCAACCAGGCTTTCAAGAGGGTAGCACCCTGATGGCGATTCTTGATCGTGAAGATGTCCTGAAAGGTCAGGCGGAATTGGTAGGCCTGCGCCGTCTTGAGGTTCTGGTCTTTGAGTAATGCCTGCAGCTTTTCTTTCTGCTTCACCTTGAGTTTCCGTTCATTCTTGAGCCAGAGCCAGCGGGTCTTTTTGAGGTCTGGCTGGGTAAATGCTTCGCTCCTGCGTACCGCGTCCACGGCCTCGTTGACGAGCTTCATGAGGTGGAAACGATCAAAGGTCACCTGGGCGTTGGGAAGATGCTCTTTAGCCCCTTTCTGGAAGGCGGGAGACAAGTCCATGCTGACGTCCGTGACAGCTTCTGCGCTGCCCCCATGGGCTTCAAGGTCTGTGGCAAATCGCGCAAAAGTGGAGACGTCCTTACCGGGGGTGGCAAACAGCAGTCGCCTAGCTTCCAGATCTACGAAGAGCGTGATGTAGTCATGGCCGCGCCGACTGCTGGTTTCATCGACGCCGACGGCATGGACATGGGCCATATCCACTCTGGTACGGGCTTCGGGCACATAGTGGTCAATCACCCGCCACAGGAGCGTGTCGGTCTCGCCGATCAGGCGGGCTACTGTCAATACCGGCATCTCCCGCACCAGGGTCATGATCAGCGCTTCAAAGAGCAGGGTGAAACGCGAGCCTTCCCGCGCCCAGGGAACAGGGATCTGATGCACCCCATGTTCCGGGCACATCACACGGGGTACGCGGGCGTGGAGATAGGCTTCATGCTGAAAGAAATCCATGTGCCGCCAAGTATGTTCACGGGTGTCATGTACCGGACACTCCTCACCACAGACGGGGCAAGCAAAGCGACTGCCCTTGGGAAAGTTGATGTGCAGATCCAGGCGCTTCTCCTCCACTTGGAAGGTCACATCGTCCACCAACCACGGCGGTACCAACCCTAACGCGAGAGAAAACAGCTCTTCTGGGACCATCAGCTAACTCCTATTCGGGACACAACTGCTCCGCTGCATTGTAAACCCTACCCACTCGATCTGACGAAGAGCCAGGTAATTGTCCTTCTCCTTCGCAAAGCACGTTAGCGCTCATGGACTTGCTGCAAAAAGAAGATGCAAGCCTGGACGAAGCTGCGCGGCTCATTCGGCTTGATCCGATTTTGGTAGCCAAAACCATCAAGCTCGCCAATTCCCCCATATATCGTCCTTCGCGCCCGATTGTATCTTTAGATGAAGCTTTGATGCGAATCGGTCTGCAGGTGGTAGTTCGCATGGCGCTGGGCCTTACCCTGATCACTGAAAAACTTCCTGACGCTCCTGATTTTGATTTGAATCGTTTCTGGTCAGCCAGCTTGTTACGGGCGATTGCTATGCAGGCCCTGGCAAAAGAAATCGGGAACTGGCCCGCCGGTGAGATTTTTATTTTTGGCTTATTAAGTGAAATCGGCAGTTTGATGATGGTCTGTACTGCTCCAGAAAAAAGCATCATATTTAACAATAAAGGCCTAAGTTTTGCTGAGCAGAAAATTCTGGAAAAAAATGAATTCGGATTTAGTCGTCATGATTTGACTGCCGCTCTGATGCGGCAGTGGCGACTCCCGGAAACCATGGTTATGGCTATTGAAAACTGCAGTTCCGGCACTGATTTCGAACTTGAGCACGCATCCAATAGCGCGCCAGATCGACTGCAAACCCTTATTCGCATTCTCGGTGCCGGACGTAGTATCACTGAATGGGCCATGTCTCCAGCGTCTGATCGCAGCCTGGAAGTCCTGCAGGAAAACATCCAAAGCTGGTGGATGAATACGCCGCACTTCGTAACCATGATTCACCATATACTCGCTGAGTGGAGAGATATCGCCGAAATTTTTGAATTGCCGCATTCTCCCCCGGGACTTGAAAACCTGGAGTCCATACGTAATACGTTGATGCGTTTACGAGAGGATCACCAAGATATTCGCAACAAACCACTACTTCTAGTAGATGACCAGGCCGGAGACCGGGCATTGTTACAGCGCACTCTCGAGCCTGCCGGTTATCAAACCCTTCAGGCTTCCACTGCAGACGAAGCCTTCACCATTATTTATAAAAATTCTCCTCGGATTATTCTGTTGGATTGGGTGATGCCCGAAATCGACGGTCTGGATTTATGTCGTCGGCTGCGCCGCGAGTTTGGCCCCCGACTGTACATTATTATTTTGACGGCTCATTACGATCAGAGCTATGCCGTGGAAGCTTTGCAAGCCGGTGCCAACGATTATTTGAGCAAGACTATATCCCGGAGTGTTCTATTAGCTAAACTTGCTGTAGCCCAACAGATAGTAGAATTCATTTCTTCACTTGAAAGTAACTGCGAAAAACTCATTCATCAAAATAACTCGTTACAATCCATGGCTATGAAAGATGCATTAACCGGTCTTGCCAATCGTCGCGGAGCGGATGAGTTTCTGAAGCAGCACTGGTCGAATGCCCTGCGCAGTCAAAGCATTTTAAGCTGTATCATGATAGATATTGATTATTTCAAACAAATCAATGATCAACATGGCCATGATCAAGGAGACCTGGTACTGGAAGCCATGGGAAAACTACTTCTGGAAACGTCACGAGTGGGTGATCTTACGGCACGGGTGGGAGGAGAAGAATTCATGATTGTCTGCCTCCAATGCCAATTGACAGACGCAGCCGCCTTGGCCGAACGTATCCGTCGCAAAGCCATGAGTCTGTCTGACAAGCTGCCGCCCATTACCATTAGTGCCGGTGTTGCCGAATTAACTGAAGACATAACTGACAGCGAGACATTAATGCGTGCTGCGGATCAGGCTTTGCTTGAAGCCAAGCGAAATGGTCGAAATCAGGTGATTTGTGCGCCCAAAGCTACTGGGAGTGCTGCATAATGATCGGCCTGATTCAAAAACTGGTTTTGCAGAGGGTCGAGGGACCATAGCCCTATTGGCAGGTCTTCAAGTTGCGGATCATTGGCAATTAGGTGGTTTTCACCCAGGGCTTTTAGCGGGCGCGGCCAATGGCAATGGAAGCACTCCTGGAGTGGCTGCGGGCATACTCCCGGCAATAGTTGGCTTTTCGGCGGCGGCCCCACCGATGATTTGTTGAGCAGCACTGCTATTATCCACACTTTTTTCCATTTTCTGATTATTAACAATCCGCAATGCCGCTTTTTGACTTAATACTACGATGCTTACCCGTCTATTCAAGGGAGAGTCCGGCTCTTTAGGCACGTACAACACCGCCGATCCCATGCCGACTACTCTCAGTATTTTACTTTCATCCAGACCATTCTGAACCAGCACCTGGCGAACAGCGTTGGCACGTCCCGCCGACAGATTGAAATTACTGTAGCCTTTGCCGCCATTCGCATAACGTACGGCATCCGTATGCCCGGTAATACTGATCTGATTGGGTAATTGATTCAAGGTTGGTGCAATAGCCTTGAAAATCGTCTGAGCATAAGGCTCCAGAACAGTGCTGCCATTCGGGAACATGGAACGTTTGGCGCTATCCACCACCTGGATTCGCAATCCTTCCGGAGTAATATTGATCAATAACTGGTGACGAAAAGCCGCCAGCGCAGGGTTGCTGGCAATTTGTGCTTCCAGGGCTTTTTTCAAATGGTCCAGATTCTTACGATCCACTGCTTCTACAGCCGCAGTGAGGGTCGGATTACTGGCAAGATTTTGCCGCTTTTCGCCGCGCTGAATTTCGCCAACAGTTTTCGTCAGATTCTTGCCACCGCCGGGCAAAATGGAATTGGAAGATCCACTACCGGGTCCCCCCATCAATGAAACCCTCTCAGGATTTTTAAACCACTGGGCAATCCCTTGTAATTGTGCTTTGGTAGTGGACCCCAGTAACCACATCAACAAAAAGAAGGCCATCATGGCGGTGATGAAATCCGCATAAGCGATTTTCCAGGCACCACCGTGGCCTCCGCCGCCTCCTTTTTTGATGCGTTTTATGACAATAGGCTTATTTTTTCCCTCTTCAGCCATGATCTGTCATTTCCCCTTGAGCTCCCGCAAATGATTGTCCAACTCTTGAAAGCTTGGACGTTCTGTCGAATATAAAACCTTACGGCCAAATTCCACAGCCACCTGGGGCGGATAAGCATTCATAGTCGCCAGTAACGCCACTTTGATACATTCAAAAATTTTACTTCCTTCTGCTGCCCGATCTTCCATTCGCGAAGCCAAGGGCGACAAAACGGCATAACCCAGAAGAATACCCAGAAAAGTCCCTACCAAGGCTGCAGCAATCAACTCACCCAGCACGGAAGGCGGCTTATCTACGGAACCCATGGTATTTACCACGCCCATTACCGCAGCAACAATACCGAAGGCAGGCATTCCGTCGGCGGTACGAACCAAGGCATGAATGGGAATTTCCATCTCCCGATGATGGGTATCAATATCCACATCCATGAGATTTTCCATTTCGAATGCGCCAAGATTTCCGCCAATCATCAGGCGTAAGTAGTCGGTCAAGAACTCCATCACATGATGATCCGCAACAATACGTGGATATTTTTTAAATAATTCACTAGCCGTTGGATCATCAACATCGCCCTCGATAGACATGAGCCCACCCTGGCGAATCTTAATAAAAAGCTCATTAAGCAAACTGAGTAGTTCCATATAAACGGCTTTGTTGTACTTTGACCCTTTGAAGGCGAGTGGAAGGGCTTTAATGACGGCCTTGAAGGTTCGGGGAAATGTCGCAGCAAAAAAAGCACCGAAAGCACCGCCGCCAATCATGAGCAGTTCATAGGGTTGGATCAGTGCAGTGATGGCACCACCTTCCAGCATGAAACCACCAAAAATGGCACCCAGTGCAACCACATAGCCGATGATCAGAAACATGTGCTAAATCCCACTATTGTACAACAAAACTGGCAAAATACACGGCCGCTATAGGCGGGCTTTTCTCTGGTGTCGGTTTAGCCAGGGCGCCGCCATCTGTTTCCAGCACCTTGTTAACCAACTCTTTGATTTTTTGCAGGAGCTGATCACGCACTGTTGGCTGGCTGACCGTATCGGCATTCTGGGCACTCAATAATAGCAAAATGCCATTGCGAATTTCCGGCATATACGATTTGACTGAGGCTTCCACCGAAGGGTCATAAGTTTTCAGCTGAATCTGAACCTGTATGTAGTGGGTATTGCCATCGGTACTCTGCAAATTGGTTACCAGGGAGCCAAGATCAATGAACTTGGTGTTCTGGAGTTTTTGTTTAGCCTGTTGTTGGGCGATTTGTGCAGGGGTCGGAGCGACAGTGGATCGCATCATAAACCACCAGACAGCAGCACCACCAACAATCACCAGAAATACAATGACTGCAATCAAGATAATAATCAGTTTACTTTTTCCTGCTTTTTCTGCCATGGCGTCCTTGCCTATACGTATTATTTCAAGAATGTAAATTTACCCAGCAAGCATATCATCAAAGTCTATTAATCTGGAAAACCGGACATTTTCATCTCTCTGATCACCGTGCACAATAGACCACTCCAGTCGCAAATCCGCAATGATCGGCTCACAACCGTAAAGTGCCTCCAGATCATTGAACATATTACAGTGGGCCAATTTGAGCAGCAGGTAACGATACAAGCGGTCCAGGCGCAGAATCACTGCTTTTTGGGTTTCTTCTCCTAAATGCAGAAGCAGATGTTGTACGAGTTGCTCGGCGCGTTCTACTGCCACACGTTTGGCCGTATAATCACGGTGCTCGAGGGCGTTCTGGATGCGCAATAAATAGGCTACAACGCCTTCCAGACCGAGCTGCACCAGTGAAAAATCGGTTTGCTCAATGGAATCCAGACGCTGGTCACGCGCAGATCGCTTTGATGTATGGTGCATAATGGATCTCCCCACCCCCGTAATAAACAGGATAACGGCACATCGCGGGGAAAACTTAAGGATGCCTCTTCCACAAAGACCAGAACTGGAAAAGTCGAAAAGTGGCATGGCTTTTGCGTTTAAATCTCCAACGGAGGTGAGTCATGACAGCACAATCACAAACTGAAACATACGCGCATCAAAATGATGCTTCTCAAGTTGACACCAGCCCCTATTTGGCTGACCTCGTTAATTTTTATGAAGCATGGAAATCATTCTGGCAGCTTTGGCTACGCGAGCACCTGCAAGGACGCCCATTACCTCGACAAGCTGAGCAGGACGTACTGCAATCCTTACATACACCGGAATCGCGGATCCCGGAAGGACGTCGAGTGTTTTGGCAGGACCTCCAGAAAATCTACCACAACATTCTGCAAAAACTGCAAGATCTCAATTTAAATGAGGAACCTGCCAGTGATTTATTTGCGGTGATGAATGCTGCAGAGGTCCTTGAGCGCCAATGTTTTGACGAAATCGTGGCTTTTAGTAGAAACCTGGGGGAAGTGGATCCACTCACTGGCCTGCTTAATCGTCGTCGTATGGAGGAAGACCTCTGTCGCGAACAGGCTTTGGTTGACCGTGGTGCTTCTGCATTTATTGCCATGCTGGATGTGGATCATTTCAAGACATTCAATGATCGCTTTGGGCATGTGAATGGCGACCTTGTTCTGAAGGAGCTTTCCCGCCGTTTGTACTCTGCTCTGCGCCCTTACGATGGATTGTATCGCTACGGTGGCGAAGAGTTTTTGACTATATTTCCGCAAATGCATAAAAGCTGCGCCCTACTAACTGCGCAGAGATTGTGTCAAAAAATCGCCTCCGCTCCCTTTCCGCTGGAACAACACGCCCCTGTTCAGGTAACCATTTCCATCGGGATAACCTCCTTGCTGCCTAATGTGCCATCCCATGAACGGATTGCCATTGCCGATGCCGCACTGTATCAGGCCAAACATGAAGGGCGAAACCAGGCGCGCCTGCTGCCTTGATCTTTCCTTTTTTCTGTTAAGTCATTACGATATTCGGCGAGCGTAGCAAGCATCAAAGGCACTATCAGCATGACCCACAAAACTCCCACAGAAATTGCCCGGGAAGCCCTTAAACGCCTTATGGAGCTTGGTTTATCACCGATCCCCGAAAATTATACGCAGTACTATCATGAAATTTCTGGAGCACACAGCACCCCCGAAATAAATTGGCAACATCTTATGCGCCGCTTCTGTACGGAATGGGAAAGATCGCAAGCGGGTTTATCGCATCTTCAAAAAATATTAGCTAAAAATCAGCTTCTGGACGAAAAAAATACCGGCACTTTAGCCATAAAAATGGAACAACTTCTCCAAAAATGGGAAAAACTTCCCACACGTCAGGTAAAAACCAGTCTCGAAGAAACCAATCATGGTGCTTCTGAAGAGGTGAATTGTGAAGGCTGGCAGAAATTATTCAAAACGGTTATCCGCCATTCTATACGGGACCAAGACCCGCCTGGCGCACTTCTTCTGGAGCAACTGGATGGGCTTCTCAACGAAAAAGAAATCCAAGCGGATGCTCTGTTTCCTTTAGCCAGAGATATTTTACAACACCAGCAGGAGCTGGATGAAAAAGAAATAAAAATACGCAAAGGATTACAGGAACTTTTGCAATTACTGCTGAGAAACGTTGCCGACCTACTTGATAATGATGCATTTTTGTCCGGGCAAATGGATGTGGTGCGCCAGGCCGTGCAATTGGCTGATAATCATGAAGAGCTGGATTTGGCAATCCATCGGGTAAAAGAAGTCATTTTTCAGCAAGGAAAACTCAAATCTGAAGTCAGAGAAGCCCGCGAGGCCATTCGTGATCTCGTGAATCTGGTGCTGATGTCTGTCGAAAGCATGGCCGGTGAAAACGGACGCAATCACCAGCAACTGGAGAGCCTGGTCAATGAACTGGACAGCACGACAGATTGGCAGCAAATACGAAAAATTGTCAGTAAGGTCTTGGATACCAGCAAGAACATCACCAAACAATCCATTGAAGCAAGAAACACCTTGATCCAGGCAAAAAATCGTCTGAGCGCTGCCCAGGAAAAAATTCGCAAGTTGGAAGAAGAAATGGAATCCATCAGCCAGCTCGTCCACGTGGATCCCTTGACGGGAACAATGAATCGAAGGGGGCTGAATGCGGCCTTCTTGCGGGAATCCGCTCGAGCCCAACGTCTCAATCAGCCACTGACCGTCGCCATTGTCGATATTGATCACTTCAAAAAAGTCAATGATCAGTATGGACACGATCTGGGTGATCAGGTGTTACGGGGAATGGCCAAGGTTTTACAGGACACCTTGCGCGCCAATGACGTCATCACCCGTTACGGAGGTGAAGAATTTGTCATTTTGATGCCCGATACAACGCCGGAAAATGCATTGGATATTCTGGAGCGTGTGCAACTCCAACTGGGGCGGCAGTTATTTCAAGCTCAAGACCAACCACTGAAAATCAGTTTCAGCGGAGGAATCAGTGTCTGGCAAAATTCCTGTAGTCAGGAACAAAGTATAGCTGCCGCTGACAAGGCCATGTATCGCGCTAAAAAAGATGGGCGCAAGCGTATTTACCTGGCTGATCAGGCAAACTCATCCACTTGATGCCCAGGCTCGCCCTTCTTGCGCTTCGGACTTTCGGGCGACTTTGGATTTTGCTTTTGATCCTGACTGACAGGACGCAAAGGTTGGACGGGTTGAGTGCCGGTTTCTACTGGACGAAAAGGAATATCAGCCATTTGGGTGCTCCTTATTCCGCATAAAAGCTTTGAAGTCGTCCTTCAATAAGTTTCGGATTTTCTCCTTCCGCAATGCCGACCAGACCTTCAATGATCATCTCCCGCAAATAATTCTGCTGGTGAACAATACCCTTAAGCTTGTTGGAAATGGGCAGAAACAGCAAATTGGCAGAGCCCACCCCATATATCGTGGCAACGAAGGCTGTGGCGATACCCGCTCCCAACTTAGCCGGATCGGCAAGGTTTTCCATCACGTGTATCAAACCCAGAACCGCACCGAGGATACCTATGGTCGGTGAGTATCCGCCCGCTGACTCAAACACCCGCGCCGCCTGACGTTCAATTTCCGAGCGGGAATCCATATCCACTTCGAGGGTGGCACGGATTTTGGCAGGCTCTGAACCATCTACCAGCATCTGCAGCCCTTTACGCATAAATGGATCGGTGACGCTCTCTAATAATCCTTCCAAAGCCAGCAGGCCATTTTTGCGCGCTGTATTACTCCATTCCAGAAGCTCTTGAATAATCGGTTGAGGATCTGTTTTGGGGGGCAAAATAATCCACGGCACCATTTTCAAAGAACGTACAAAAACCGGGAGCCGATACTGCACCATCACGGCACCCATAGTGCCGCCAATGACTATGATAAAAGCCGTAAGCTGCAAAACAGAACTCAGCTTACCGCCCTCCAGCAATTGCCCTAAAAATATCCCGCCAAAGGCCACCACCAGCCCTATTATTGTCAAAAAATCCATGTAGCACCCATTTTACGGAGCATCATTCCAATCACCAAGATTACTGCGCAAACGCAAAATCGCCTGACGCATAATCTGGCTAACCCGGGACTCCGTGACTTCAAGCACGATGCCGATTTCTTTCAGGGTCAACTCTTCCTGATAGTACAGGGCTAATACCTGCTGCTCCCGCTCGGGGAGGCATTTTATGCTACCTTGAAGATCTCGAGAAAATTCCGCAGAACCCAATATGGTGGTCATGTCAGGGGTTTTGTCGCGCAAATAACGTCCCGCAAAAACATCCTGATCCGCGCTTAAATCTTCCAGATAAACAATTTGTCCACCCGTATCCTGCAAAGCCGATTGATAGGTTTTGAGATTCCACCCCAACGCAGCGGCAATTTCTTCTTCTTCAGGCGCGCGCCCCAGTTGCTGTTCAAGGCGCGTAATGGCTTTGCGTATAGATTGCTCCTTGGCCCGCGCACGCCGGGGAAGCCAATCCTGATTACGCAGCTCATCCATGATACTGCCACGAATACGCAAGCTCGCATAAGCTACAAAAGCTTCACCTGTACTATTTTCCTGACTGGAAAGCGCATCCATCAAACCAATCAATCCCGCCTGAACCAGATCCGCCAATTCAATATTGGCCGGCAATCGGGCCCACACCCGCTGGGCAATGCGCTGCACCAGTGGCGTGAAACGCGCCACCTCTGCACTCATTGCAACGGATGGTTCCACGGCCCGCCGAGCGCTCATCAGATGGATATCTCAGGATGTTTCATCAGTAGACGCTCCATGAAAAAAGCCATATGTCCTGAAGCATTATAGGCGTGTGGCCAACGTTCAACCGCCATAGCCAAATCCTGCAGTGCGCGCGAAACCGGGGCATCCGGATACATTTCCACCACCGCTTTCTGGGAACGAACCGCCGCGCGTAGGGCAGGATCCAGCGGAACACTGCCAATCTGTTCCAAGGTCACATCCAGAAATCCGTCGGCTACTTTGGCAATACGCTGGAACAAGGCATCCCCTTCTCTTCGATCCCTGACCATGTTGGGCAACACCTTGAAACGACGCACTCCGTGATTACGGCTAAGCACCTTGATCAACGCATAGGCATCTGTAATGGAAGCAGGCTCATTGGACAGCACTACCAGAACCTCCTGTGCTGCCTGACTGAATGTCAGCACATCACCGGCGATACCGGCTGGCAGGTCTATCAACAGATAATCCATATCCAGACTCAGATCACCAATACCCTGAATCAAATTGGCCTGAGACTGTGTATCCAGATTGGCCATCTGTGCCACTCCACTGGCAGCGGGCAGGATGCGGATATTCCAGGGGCCGGTAATGAGCACTTCTTCCATGCTTTTTTCGCCGGAAATGACATGCGACAGGTTATAGCGTGGACTGAGCCCCAACAGCACATCGACATTGCCGAGACCAAGGTCCGCATCAAAAAGCAGGGGCTTGGCCCCCTGCTGCGCCAAAGCCACCGCCAGATTAACGGCGATATTGGTTTTGCCCACCCCGCCCTTGCCACTGGCAATGGCGATCACCTTGATTGGTTTTCTTGCCCGCATTCGGCGCAAGCCTTCTGCCTGATCTATTCTGTATTCGTCCTGAACCATTGGATTTAATCCGGATTCATTCATAACTGGGTGCCATGGTAACGGCTCCCCGGATCATCTGCCAGTCTCTCCTTATGTAGCGCGCTATTCATTTTGAGCAAGTTCATTATTTGCTCCCACGGCGCCTCATGCATATCTTCCGGGACTTTCTGGCCGTCGCTATACCAGGCAACGGGCAAATGCTGTGCGGCAAGCCATTCCAGCACTGCCGCAAAGGCTGGAGTTTCATCGATCTTGGAAATGATGGCTCCACTGAGAGGAATATCCGTATAAGGTTGCAGGACAGTAGCCAGATTTCGCCCACTGAGACTGGCAGGAATCAGTAAAAATCTTTGCGCATCAGCGCCCAGCGCCGCAAACCACTGGAGTTGTTCATTCAGGCGGGGATCCCTGGGTCCCATGCCGATGGTATCAATGAATATCCATGAGCGGTCACGATGCTTTTCCAGGGATTTCAACAGATCCTCGGGACCTTTGATCACATCAAGGGGAACACCGAGAATCCGCGCATAGATTTCGAGCTGTTCAACACCGGCAATCCGGTAAGTATCGGTAGTCAGAAGGGCTACCGAATGCGGACCATGACGGAGAACCTGAGCAGCAGCCAACTTGGCGATGCTGGTGGTTTTACCCGAGCCCGTTGGTCCCAACAAAACAAACAAGCCTGGTTTTTCCAGAGATGTCTGGCTAATCCCGACTTTTTCCTGGAGAGTGTTGAGCAATTTCAGCTCCCACTCCCGGCATTCGCCCTGCTCCAGAAACTCCGAAATCCATTCCTCCGAAAAGCCCATCTCCCTCAAGGCTTCCTGAGCAGATTGCTGCACGGGTTGCGGCCCCCAACGTCTTTCCACCAGCTGTTTGAGGGCTTGCAGTTCATCTCGCAATGGTGCGGATGCCAGTGGCTGAGACATGTCACGTGGCGAGGGATTTGTCGAAGATTGTGACGGTGCTATTGTAGCCCCTTGCGCCGGTAGCTGTGCTGGCTGGAATGCTTCCGTTTTTTCCGGATGGGTACGCAAAGGCTCCGGCCAGGCCGGGATGGATTGGGTTTCATTCCATTGTTTTTCATCAAAATCAATGGCGGCAACTATTTCTACCGCTCCGTCAGACTCGCGATTGGAGAGTATTACGGCTTCAGGACCCAAAGTGCCCCGAATCTGCTGGAGAACTTCTCGGGTGTTGGCACCACTAAATCGTTTGATTTTCATAAAAACTGACTCCTGTTAGACGTTCAGGCACCATCCTGAAAAATCAGGCACCCAGGGTAGCCACCACCCTGATTTTTTTACTTTCGGGTATTTCCGCATAAGAAAGAACCCGCATCCGGGGCGCACTGCGCGCCAGAAAACGCGCCAAAAACGTGCGCATGGGGGCCATGGCCAACAATACCGGCTGCATCCCCCCTGCCTCCATTTGCTGCATCAAGTCCCCTGCCTTTTCCAGTACGCGTTGAGCCAAACCCGGCTCCAAAGCTTCGCCGTTACTATTGCGCAGACTCTCTTGCAATAAGTGTTCCAACTGCCCGTCCAGCACGGCAACAGGTAGTTCGGACTGCCCGGGAAACAGCCCCTGAACAATGTAGGGACCCAGAGCTGTGCGCACGGCTGCCGTCAATTCGTCAACATCCTGGCTTTGGGGTGCATGCTCCGCCAAAATTTCGACGATAGTGCGCATATCGCGAATCGGGACGCCCTCATTCAGGAGGTTCTGCAAGACCTTTTTCAGCTTGTCCGGGGAAAGCATTTTGGGAATGACATCTTCTACCAGTTTGGGAGAACGGCTGGCCAAATGAGAAAGCAAGCCTTCCACTTCTTCCCGACCCAGCAAGTCCGCACCATGGCTTTGGAGAATCTGGTGCAACTGGGTGGCAATGACGGTGGCCGGGTCCACTACGGTATAACCCAAAGCCACGCTTTTATCGCGTTCATCCTTATCAATCCAAACAGCGGGCAATCCAAAAGAGGGATCAGTGGTCGGGGTGCCCGCGATTTTTCCGAGAACATTTCCGGGATCAATCGCCAGCAGCAAATCCGGAAACACCTCCCCACCCCCCACCTCCACGCCTTTGACGTTAATACGGTAGGCCGTCGGCCTCAATTCCAGATTGTCCCGAACATGGACTGCCGGTACCAGAAATCCAAAATCCTGGGCAAATTTTTTGCGAACGCCGCGAATACGTGCCAGCAATTCACCACCCTGACCTTTGTCCACCAGCGGAATCAAACGGTACCCGACCTCCAGTCCCAAAGGATCCAACGGCTCCACACTCGCCCAGGTCACCTCCTCCGGCTCTGTAGCACCAACAGGAGGTTCAACAACTTTTTCCGGCGCTTTAACTTGTTTGCCATACCAGACGATTGCGCCCAGCAAGGCCGCCGCCCCTAGGAATGGCAAATGAGGCATCCCTGGAATCAGACCCAGAATGGCCAAAATAACAGCCACAATAGTCATCACTTCTCTATTTTGAAATACCTGGCCGATCAGCTGCTTGCCCAAATCCTGACCGGTATTGACGGTGCTGACCACAATACCGGCCGCTATGGAAATGACCAAAGCCGGAATCTGTGCAACCAGGGCATCACCAATACTCAACAAGGTATAATCGTGGACGGCTGTACTCAAACTCAGACCATGCTGCCAAATGCCAATAATCAGACCACCAATCAGGTTGATAAACAGAATCAAAATGGCCGCTACCGCATCACCGCGTACAAATTTGCTGGCACCATCCATCGATCCGAAAAAGTCGGCTTCCTGAGCAATTTCGCTGCGCCGCCGATGAGCCTCTTCCTGATCGATAATTCCTGCATTTAAATCGGCATCAATGGCCATTTGTTTGCCGGGCATGGCATCCAGGGTAAAACGGGCACTGACTTCGGCAATTCGACCAGCCCCTTTGGTAATCACCACAAAATTGATGATCACCAGAATGGCGAAAACAATAATGCCAACGACGTAATCTCCACCCACCACAAACTGACCGAAAGATTCAATCACCTGCCCTGCGGCGCCCGGACCATTCTGTCCATGCAGGAGAATAATTCGCGCAGCAGCCACGTTCAGAGACAAGCGCAGCAGAGTCGTCAGCAACAAGGCCGTAGGAAAGGCGGCAAATTCGAGGGGCCGCTTCATGTAAAGGCTGACCAACAGAATAATCAACCCCAGGGTAATATTGAACGTAAACAAAATATCCAGCAGAAAAGTGGGTAGCGGGATAATCAGCATGGCCAGCACCATAATCACCAGTATGGGCGCGGCCAGGGTATGCCAGTTGAGTTTTTGCAAGAGACGGCTGATAAAATTCATCGCTTAATCCCGTTTGTCCAGTTCTGCCGGAACAGACCAGGTCTCCGGCAATGGCGGATACTGCTGCGGAGCAGCCACCCGTAATTGATATAAATAGGCGAGAAGTTCTGCCACTGCCCGATACAAGCTCACAGGAATTTCCTGCTCCAGTTCGACATGATGAAACAAGGCGCGCGCCAATGGTGGTGCTTCGACAATAGGAATGTGGTGTTCGGCGGCAATTTCACGAATCTTAGCAGCCACCAGATCGGCACCTTTGGCGAGTAACATGGGGGCACGTTGTTCCCCTTCTTTATAACGCAGGGCAACGGCATAGTGGGTTGGGTTGGTCACAATGACATCGGCTTTAGGAATGGCTGCCATCATCCGCCGGCGCGCCATTTCCCGCTGCATGGCGCGCACTTTGGATTTGATTTCAGGATTACCATCCGACTCTTTCATTTCATCCTTGATTTCCTGACGGGACATTTTCAACTTCTGATTCAGGGTCCAGATCTGGAAAGGTACGTCAAAAAGCACGATCAACAGTGTGGTGGCGGAGAGGATCAAAAAAACCAGTCCGCTCATTCGCATCAGATGTAAAAGAGCATGATCGGGGGTTTGCGCTACCAGGCCGAACAGTGCGTGACGCTGCGCCCAAAGCAAGGTCACGCCGAAGCCACCGATCACCAGGGTTTTCAAAACTGCTTTCACCAGTTCCAGAGCACCATGTTTCGAGATGATTTTCTGGGCACCACTGATTGGGTCCAGCTTGGTAAAATCCGGTATTAAGGATTGGGTACTGAAAACCCAACCGCCGACCATCAGTCCCGACGCAATAACTGCCACCAGCAAAATCAGGAAGTAAGGCAAGGTCATCCAGGTAGCCATCATTAACATACGTGCAAAATGTCTGAGCAAATCACCAGAATCCGTCATTTCGGGAGTAGACAAATGCAGACCGGCATACAAAAAAGCCGCAAGACTCTGATAAATGTGGTCCGCAAACACATAAAACAGGCTGGCAGAAACCAGTAACAGAGCACTGGTAGACAGCTCCCGGGAGCGCGCCACCTGCCCTTTTTTGCGGGCGTCCTCCTGACGTTTCGGCGTTGCAGCTTCAGTGCGTTCCTGCGCGTTTTCTTCCGCCATCAGAAGGCCTCTCCAATGAGGTGTGGCTGAATAGTCATGGCTGTGCCGCCGTCAACATGGTTTTACCGGCAAAGCTCATGGACATGCTCAGCAAATGTTCAACCAGCATCTGCATGGCGGGCATGAATATATAAATGGCCAGCAGCCCAAGTCCCAACAATAGCGGAAAGCCAATCACGAAGATGTTCAGTTGAGGTGCCAGCTTTCCCAATATCCCCAAGGCAATATTGACCAGTATTAACGTACCCAACTGAAGTTTAGACATTCCGCTTCCTCGCCTGTCCCAGTGGGTGGCGATATGATGCAGTAAATTTGGGGTAGAAGCGTGTCAGGCAGCCTTTTTGCGGGGTGGGTCATCGGTATCGGCCCAAAAGTCGGAATTGGGGCACTGGAATTTCCCGGACTTTGGGTCATAGCCCCTCCAGAAAGGAACCCGCAGAAAATGCAGATGGAGCCATTGAGCCATGAGTCCTGCAGTGACGGGTGTAGCGATACGCCAAGGCGCTACGGCGGTCATGGGAAAGTCCTCGGTGACTGTTTCCGCGAGGAGCTGCACCATGGACCAGGCAATGCAACGAATTTGCATCCAGCGTTCGAGAACCGCGCGCCTTTGCTGCCAGAGGTTATTAATGCCCCACCAGCGTTTCAGGTTATGGAAGAGGGGTTCGATCTGCCAACGGTTGCCATAGAGGGTGACGATTTCAGAGGCGGTCAGATCGGTTTCGGAAGCGAGATAAAGGCGTGTGGGCGACCATCGATGGTGTTTTGCATCGTAGATAGCGCTCCAGACTGCCCGGACGGGATGGCCGTTGAGGAAGCGTGCCTGGGCGACGATGGATTGAAGACGGACCTTCTGCCATTTCCCATAGACAAACAGGGTGAGGATCTCTGTGGGGAGTGAGGTCAGGGCTTCCGGGGTCAGTTTGTCCCCATATTTCCGGGGCCGACCCCGTTGCGCTTTGGCGGGTTTGGGCGGGGGCTGCCGATACAGTGCGGTATCCTGGCGCACCTGGCCGATGAACTGGCCACGCTGACGCAGCAGGGGCAAGAGCAGGCGGCGACGCATGAACCAGGCATCGGTGAGCAAGCGGACGGGTACGGGGATGTGGGGTATAAAGGCCCGCAGTAATGCCCCGGCGATTTTCAGCTTGTGGGTATTACCGGTGCGGGGCACGAGGCGCAAGCGAATGGGAAAGGAAAGGGCTTTGCCGGAGCGGCTCCGCAGGGTCAACGCCAGCCCTACCCAGTTCTGGGCGAGGACATAACGGGGGCGGTTGTGTTTATGGCTGTGATCGAAGTGGATGGTCGCGCCTGGGGCCTTGGTAGAGTGTCGCAGGACCAGCGTATCGTCGATGATCAACTCGACGATCGGCAGCGGCGGCAAAATGGATAGGAGCCATCGGACTTGGGCAATGGCCAGAACCTGGGTCCGCAAGGATTCACGCTCCAGGAGTTTGTAATAAGTGGTCCAATGGCAGCGCAGCGAAATATGGCTGAGGGCACGGGTGACCCAGCCATCAGGAGAGATCAGGCACCCGCACAGCAGTTCGATGAAGCTGCGCCGCGAGCGCGGCGGCACGGCGGCGAGAAAGTAGGAAATCCACTCTGAAAGGCGGAGGGTAACGAGACGCTGAAAGGACATGGCAGTGATTCCGAGAAGCCTAAAACGCTTCTCATTGGCCGACCCTTTTTTCCAAAGGGTCGGCCGCACGGCACTATCTCCGTGTCAAGCACTTTCGTAGCAAAAATAGAAAATAAAAACCCGGCGGAGCCGGGCTGAATGTCTAAACTAGAGGTACCCAATACCGGCGTGGAAATGGCCAGACCCAGGGAAAATATCACGGCACCTTCGCTGACCAGCAAATGCCAGGTTGAGGGGTTGAGGCTGAGACTGGCGCTGACCGGCAACAAGGTAAAGCTGCGCATCAAGGTCGCGAGCACCAGCAATTGTCCATTCATCCCCATGAAAAGCAGTAGCACCAGCAAATTCAGAAAATTGGACAAGGTCGGGACTTGCACACCGGTAGTAGGGTCAAAAAAGCTGCTGAACCCTAGCCCCATCTGCAAACTGATCACCGAGCCCGAAAACTGGATCACACTGAAAATCAGGGTAATGGCAAAACCCAGTCCAAAACCAATCAACAATTGCTGAATCAGGAGAACCACCCCTTCGCCACTCAGGAAATGCACGGCAGGCATGGCGGGCAATGCCGGGGCAATTGCCACGCTGATAAGTAGAGCCAGGCCTACCCGAACCTGGACAGGCACTTGCGTCGCACTGAATACCGGGGCAGTGGAAAGTAACGCCAATACCCGTACGAAAGGCCAGAAGACCAGACCGATCCAGTGCTCTAATTGCAGACTGGTAAAGTGAATCATTGATCAATAAGATGAGGAATATTATGAAAAAGCTGGATGGTATAATCCATCATCAAATGCAACATCCAGGGTCCGAGAATAACCATGACCAAGCCCATGGCGATCACCTTGGGCACAAAACTCAGGGTCATTTCGTTTATTTGTGTAGCCGCCTGGAAAATGCTGACCAGCACCCCGACCACCAGAGCAATACCCAAGAGCGGAGCAGAAAGCAGAAGCGTCGTCCAGATGGCCTGTTGCCCCACATCAATAACACTTACAGGAGTCATAATAGTTTCTCCTCAATGCACGAAACTTTGTACCAGCGAACCAATCACCAGATCCCAGCCATTGACCAGCACAAAAAGCATCAGCTTGAAAGGAAAAGAGATGGTGACGGGTGACAACATCATCATGCCCATGGACATCAGCACCGCTGCCACGACCAGATCAATGATGACAAAAGGAATAAATATCAGAAAACCGATCTGAAACCCGGTTTTCAGTTCGGAAGTCACAAAAGCTGGAACAAGCAAAGTCATGGGCGTATCGGCAGGGGCCTGCAACTGCTTATGTCCGGATAATTTGACAAAAAGCGCCAGGTCATCCGGTCTGGTCTGGGAAAGCATAAATGTTCGCAGGGGCCCTTCGGCACGAGACATGGCCTCAGTGAGGTTGATCTGGTTTTTGGTTAATGGCTGCAGGGCCTGAGTATTGAGCTGCTGAAAAACTGGAGCCATCACAAAAAACGTCAAAAACAGGGAAAGTCCGACAATAATTTGACTCGGAGGCATCTGGGTAGAACCAAGAGCTTGTTTGAGCAGGGATAACACAATGATGATGCGGGTAAATGCGGTCATCATCAGTAACATGGCTGGCAGGAAAACCAGCACGGTCATGAAAATCAGGGTTTGGATGCTGAGGCTGTACTCGGTAGCACCTCCAGCCTGTGGCGTTGCGGTCAGGGCCGGGAGTCCTCCTGCCAGCGCAATCCCCGGCAGGAAAAAAACCATCAGTCCGGTGAAGAATCTCCTGAAGGCGGATGTTGATCGCCGGTTTTTATATTTCCCTTGGGGACTGGGGTGTTTGGGCTCCATGTTCCTTGCTTACGCCTCTCCATCGCAGTACGTAACCAGCTGGCAAAAGCCGTTGCTGAATTACTGGTCGTATCGGGCAGCGCTGTCTCCAGGGTATGCAACAGATGAATGCCTGTTGGTGTTACCCCAAGTAGCAATTGCTGCTCTCCGACCTGTACTAGCAAAAGACGTTCCCGCGTACCCAAAGGCAGGGATGTCACTACTTTGAGCCCGGCAACCGGGTTATTCATTGCGCCCGGCTGGAAATGTTTGAGCATCCAGATCACCACAAAAAATACAGCCAATACAAACAACAAAGCGGCAAACAACTGCAATATGGACATCCAGGAAAAGGGACTACCCGTGTCCATCACGGCGGGAGTACTGGCTTGGGCCAAGGGACTGAACCCGGACAATACCCAGAAGATCAGCCAAAATTTTGGCGCTTCAAAAAGACGTTTCATCGCAATTTTTTGGCGCGCTCTGCCGGGCTGACAATATCGGTCAAGCGGATACCAAATTTGTCATTCACCAGCACAACCTCGCCCTGGGCGATCAGATAACCGTTGACCAACACATCCATGGGTTCACCGGCAAGCCGCTCCAACTCGACCACAGAACCTTGGGCAAGCTGCAACAAATTACGAATCTGAATTTTGGTTTTCCCCAATTCCACCGAAAGGGTTACTGGAATATCCAGTATCATATCGAGATTTTGTGCCTGGGTTCCGGTCGATCGGGAAGCTTGTAATTCCGGCATGGGCACGGGTGTTGCTGTTTTTGCAGATGCGGCAGAAGAAGGAACACTCTGCTCTGCAGTGGCCCCTGCCTCTCCGGAAACAGATCTGGAAGGATTCTCAGCAGTTGTTTCTGCAGCCTCCTGTTCGCTCATTGCTGCCGCCCAATCAGCCATAATATCGTCAGCCTGAGCATTGTCAGCAGACTCTGTTGCAGACGCCGCCGGGGTATTCTGTTCTTCAGCCATCTTTTAGTTCTCCATAGCGGCCATAGCTGCCTGCCCGGCAATCATTTCCGGACATAAATGTTTTTCCAACTGCACAGCAATTTTTCCGTTAGAAACCCCATAACGCCCGGAAAAAATCGGGATTCCATCCACCTGAGCAAAAACCTCCTCGGGCATTTCTACAGGAATAATGTCTCCATCACGGAGCGCCAATAATTGCCGAAGAGTCAGTTGCGTTTGCAGAAAGTGTACTTCCAGTTCCAGAGAGGCCTCCTGCATTTCGTCCTGCATGGATTGTACCCAGCGTCGGTCAATTTCCGAGCGGTCGGCCGTCGTTCCGGCGGTCAACTGATCGCGGACGGGTTCTACCATGCCATAAGGCAGACAGATCTCAAACGTACCACTCCCCGACTCCAGCTCAACATTGAACGTACTGACAATCACTACTTCCGTGGGTGTGGCAATGCTGACAAATTGCGGGTTCACCTCGGAACGGGTTAGTTCCGGATTCAGTTCAGTCACCGGAGTCCAGGCATTTTTAAAGTCCTTAAATGCCAGATCCAGCAACCGTTTAATGATTCTTTGTTCCAGAGGCGTGAATTCACGGCCTTCAATACGCGCATGAAAACGTCCATCACCGCCGAAATAATTATCTACCACGGCGAAAATCAGGCGCGGATCAAAAACAAACAATGCCGAACCCCGCAAGGGTTTGATTTGCACAATATTGATATTACTGGGAACGACCAGTCTGCGTATAAATTCACTGTATTTAATTAAGCGCACCGGACCCACAGAAATTTCAGCGGTACGGCGGAGAAAATTAAACAGACTGACCCGCCATAGTCGTGCAAAGCGTTCGTTGACCACCTCCAAAGTGGGCATGCGGCCACGCACAATCCGATCCTGATTCGCCAGATCATAGGGACGGATACCGCCCGGATCAGGCTCAGGTTCAGCGTGTATTTCGACATCACCATCTGACATGCCCTTAAATAGGGCATCCACTTCATCCTGAGAAAGAATATCCTGTACCATGGCGTCACCGTATATGGAGTGTCAGGACATTGCAAGATTCATGCAAAAGCATTGATCAGACCCAAATGCACTTTAAGAACAGTGGAAGGCGTCGTACTCTCCAGCGGCTCTGTCATGGATTTGACAGTGTCCGCCGGGGTTGATCTGTTTTTAGAAAAAAACCGTCCACCGCTATCTGCACCTACATTGGCTTGACCAAGACTCATCCCCGCAGCGGCAAAGCTTTGTTGTAACTGCGGGATGGCCGTACTAATGGCCTGCAGAACCTCCGGATGGGGCGATATAAAAGTCGCATTTGCCTGTCCATTGGCCTGAATATCCAAATGCACTTCCAGAGGACCTAAATGCGGCGGATTGAGTTGTAATGTTGCCTGCTGAATCCCCTGCCCCAACAGGAACTGAACCTGCTGCCCCAGAGCTTCGCCCCACTGCGGATTCGCACCGACCGGGGCGGCCACAACCTGCGCAGTAGGCGTAGATGCAGCGGGTGGTAACATAATCGTGCTGGCAAGTAACGGCGCTGCGCTATTACCCACAAGACCGACTCCCGAATCAGAAACGGTCTTCAATAATTGCGTGGAAGGATCGACCCAGGAATTGCTGAAAGCACTTGATGCGATAGATTGTGGGCCGGTAGTGGAACTCGCAGCGAATGCCTGGGCGAGATTCTGCAGAAAATGTCCGACAATTTGTGATGCTGACCCATCTTGGATGGCCGAACGCGCTACTGAAGCAGTCAATTTTCCGTCCGTAACCGGGTGATCAGCATCTGCCACCTGTAAAAGACCCGGTTGCGAAGACCGGGGCAAGACAGACTTTTCTGATACTTGTGCTGACTGATTCCCGCTACCACCCATATGGGTGGCAGCGTTATCCTCTCCAGAAAAGTCAACAGACGAAAGCGTCTGACTGGAATCCGGCGGTATGACGACAGGTAATGGCAGCAACCCGCTTGGCAAATTTTCTGTCATTACAATAGATGAATTGGCTGGTTGATCTTTCGATTTTTTAGGGTCACTGTCTTTGCTAACCGTCCCATTTTGAGCTCTAATATTTGACTGTGGCTGCGGCAAACTTTTGCCGCTTACAGGTTGCAGTGAATTTGCCGCGTCCGCCTGTGTTGTTTCAGCAGAGGATTGAGAATGTCCACTCGGGTTCGCACCGATATCGTGCTGAGGGTGCTCTGTTGACTTTTGCGGCGGCGGCGTTTCCCGTGATTGCTGTTTTGCCATGACCGCAGCAAATTTTGTACTGTCAGACTTTTCCTTGCCTGCTGGCGCGCTGCCCTTACCCACGGGGTTTGAGGCAAGACTTGATGAAGACACGAGGTTGACGATGCTTACGGCTGCCATCCGGATAAATCCTCAGCTTAAAATTATCAGACAGTACCCAAGCAAATTTCACACCAGCTCATTGACAGCCAGGGCGACGATTCGCCCACTCATCCAGTTCTTTCTGAATTGTGCGTAATTCCAGCTCATGTTGTTCAATCTCGATACGGCGTGCCAAAGCGGCAAAGCCTTTTTCCTGGACACGGGCAGAAGCCCATTCAGACTGGATTTGCGCCACGCTTTGCTGTTGACGTAGAGCATTTTCCTTCTGAATCTGCAGGACCTGCTCCAGTTGATGAATAAAATTGCGGGTATCCAGAGCCTGCGCACCGAGGATTCCTGAAGTCTCAGCTGCAATCGCCTGATTTCGATACTGCTGCAGATAATTTTCCAGGAGTTGCAACTTCTGCTGCACTTCACTCAGTAAACTTCGCTGCTTTCCTAGACGAACAGCTATTTCTTTCTGTCTTTTATCAGCATCCTCCCGCAAAAATAACAAGACGTTCTGGCGACTCATCATCTATAACTAACCCTCTTCCAGATATGTTGCCATGATCTGCGCCAATTGCTCCTGACTGCTCTGCAAAGACACGGACTGCTGCTGATTCTGGCGGAGAAATCCCAGAATGGCCGGATAAGCACGTACTGCCTGATCCAGCAATGGATCCATGCCCGGCGTATACGCACCCACCGCAATCAGATCCTGATGTTCCCGATAACGGCTATAGAGACGTTTTAGACGGTGCAACTGATTGATCTGAGCAGAAGACACGATGTTGGGCATGACCCGACTGATGGATGCTTCCAGATCAATGGCCGGATAATGGCCCTGCTCCGCCAGACTGCGTGACAAAACCAGATGCCCGTCAAGAACTGCCCGGGCATTATCAGCAATAGGGTCTTGTTGATCATCCCCTTCCATCAAAACGGTATAAAAAGCCGTAATACTCCCGCCGCCCACCGGACCGTTGCCCGCCCGTTCCACCAGCGCTGGCAGCCGCGCAAAAACCGAAGGTGGATAACCCCGAACAGCAGGTGGTTCGCCCACGGCCAGGGCGATTTCTCTTTGGGCCATGGCATAGCGGGTGAGTGAATCCATGAGCAGCAAAACATGCTTACCCTGGCTACGATAATATTCGGCGATGGCTGTGGCCAGATGGGCCCCACGAATCCGGGTCAAAGCCGGAACGTCAGCAGGGGCTGCGACTACGACAGCGCGACGCAGCCCCTGCGCACCAAGAATATCTTCTATAAATTCCTTGACTTCACGACCACGTTCACCAATCAGCCCCACCACAATCACGTCAGCATCGGTGTTTCGCGCCATCATACCCAATAAAACACTTTTGCCGACGCCACTCCCGGCAAAAAGCCCCATGCGCGCGCCGCGACCAATGGTAAACAAGGCATTGATGGCGCGCACCCCAACATCCAGGGGGCGCTTAACCGGGGCACGCTGCATGGGATTGATGTTGACACCCAACAGAGGCACGCGGATGAGTCCTGACACCGGGCCAAGACCATCCAGAAACTGACCCTGTCCATCCATTACGCGACCCAGAAGACGTTCGCTGACACTCGCCTGTGCTTCCCCGGACAAGGGCTGTACCCGGGCACCGGGCCTGACTCCGTGCAAATCACCGGCAGCCATCAACTGCAGTTTTTCGTTGTGAAAACCGACCACTTCGGCATCAATACCGCGTTGATTGCCGGCTTCCACCCGGCAGCGGGTGCCGACACTCACATCAAACCCTTCGGCTTCCAGAACCAACCCCACCATGCGCACCAGGCGGCCGCTGGGCAGCAAGGCGGGGAATGTTTCAGGTAATCTTTGCGTATAATGATTCAGGGTATCTCCCCACAATTTTTGCCGATCAGCAAAGCGCAACATCATACCGAAAGCTCACCAAACAAGCGTTCGAGAACGGCACGCCAGCGATTTTCCAGGCGCAAATCAAGCTGAGTGGCCGCATGATCAATATCCCGATCCTGCCAACGGCGGTCGGGTCTGGCCGCATTATCATCCAGACCCGCAGAAACCAGGACGCCTCCCCGTTCGATTTGGGGATCAGCAAGCAAATCCACTCCCTGGTCGGCAAGCTCAGGCATAAGACGCTGCAGCATATCCACATCATCAGGATGCAAACGAATAACCGGGTTCACACTCCGCAGAGGTACCGCGCGCAATGCTTCCTTCAACAAGGGCAGCAAGACTTGCGGGCGGAGCCGCAATTCGTGACGAATAACCTGGCGGGCGATTTCCAGAGACAGCGCCAGCAAAGATTGCTCAACACTGGCATCCAGGGCTTGTAAGGGCGAAAAAAGACCGGAAAGAATATCCTGCAAAGAACGTCTTTCAGCTTCTGCGCGGGCCAGCCCCTCTTGATAGCCTTCGGCCTGCCCTTCTTTAAAACCTTGCTGATAACCCTGCTCATGCCCTTTCTGCTCACTTTCCGCATAAATGGCCTGGAGTTGTTCAGCGGTTGGTAAAGCGACGGCGGCAGCAGAAAGGGTTTCGCCCTCTTCCAGTGACGAGCCCGTGGCACCTTGGGAATCAGGTGAAAAATTTTTGACCTCCGGCAATTGCCAGCGCTGTACCTGAGCACTGCTGTCTCTGGAGATGATCTCCGCACCCTTGTTCACAGGGGCTGCCCAATCACAACATGGCCTCGCTGCTGCCACCACCCAGACTGAGCTGACCGGCGGCATCCAGTCGCGTAGCTATCTGCAAAATCGCCTTCTGACTGCTTTCCACCTCACTGACCCGTACCGGACCTTTGGCCTCAAGATCATCGCGCATCATTTCTGCCGCACGTTTGGACATGTTGGCAAAGAATTTTTCGCGCAGTGCGGCATTGGCACCCTTCAGCGCCGTCACAAAACCATCCGAGGGTATTTCACGCAGTAACACCTGCATGCTGCGGTCATCCAGCTTGATCAGGTCGTCAAAGACAAACATTTTTTCCTGAACCTTGTCGGCCAACTCATCGTCGGTCTCACGCATGTTGTCGAGAATGCTGGATGAAAGACTGGTTTCCAGGCGGTTCAGAACATCAGCGGCGGCTTTTGGTCCGCCCAGGCTGGCAACCTGCAGGCTTTGCGCTTCACCGGAAATTTGTTCCTCCAGAATTTCATTCAACTCGCGAATGGCCGCAGGCTGCACCGTTTCCAGGCTGGCCAGACGCATCATGGCTTCACTGACCAGGCGATCAGGAAGATGATGAATGACCTCTCCCGCCTGCTCCGGCTCCATATAGGCAAAAATCATGGCAACCACCTGGGGATGCTCCAGTTTGATCAAGTCGGCTATGGAACGGGCGTCCATCCATTTCAGATTCTCCAGACCACTGGCATCACCACCATGAAGAATCCGATCAATCAGATTACCCGCTTTATCCGCGCCCAGAGCCTTGGTCAACATGGCCCGAATATACTGGTCGCTGCCCACGCCCAGAGAAGTCTGGCGCTCCAGTCGGGAGCGAAAATCCGAAAGAACCACCTGTACCTGGTCCGTGGAGATATGCGACATCCGGGCCATTGCCGCACCAAGCTTCTGCACTTCTCGCGGTCCCAGGTGGCGCATGACTTCAGCAGCTTCATCCTCACCGAGACTCAACAAAAGAATGGCACTACGATCCATGCCACTGAGATCTTCACTCGTGCTCATTAGACAACCATTCTTTGACAACCTGGGCTGCTCTGGCCGGGTCTTGCATGACCAGCTGCCGGGAGACATACAAATCGGTTTCCAGGGGATTACCGGGAATGTTGACCTGCTCGCGAATGGCTTCAGCATTAGCCATTGCTGCTGCTGATTCTGGAGAGGCAGCCCGCGCCTCATTCACGGATTTTTCTCCAGATTCTATATCCGCACTCTCCATGCCGGGTTCCTGGCGCGCACGACGTTTTAAAAGCGGGCGGACAACACCAAAATAGAGGAGCAAAGCCACAAAAAGAATGACCAGATAACGCAGCCCGCTGTTCAGGAGATTCAGGAACCAGGACTGCTGCCACCAGGGCAATGCGCTTGCTGCTGACTGGGTAGTGAAAGGCATATTGACGACCTTGACCGTATCGCCCCGCTTGGCATTATAGCCAATGGCATCTTCCACCAGCTGCTGGATTTGCGCCAATTGCGCCGTCGATAAAGGTTTTGCCTTGACGGCACCCAGAGAACTTTCGGAAACCTGGTCATCGACGAGCACGGCCACTGACAGGCGCTTGACGGTTCCTACCGGCTGAACCGTGTGCACAATGGTCTTGTCCACATCGTAGTTGGTGGTTGAATCCGCACTGCTTTCAGTAGGCGCCAGCATTTTCAGCGTGGGGGCCAGAGCAATAAGCGCTCCAGGTGACAAATCGGAAGCCACCGGCGCAACCAGGGGAGCTACCGCCACTCCGGGAGGCGTGTTGGAGAGTGCTCCAGGAACCCCGTAAGGCCCGGAACCACCGGTTCCAGAAGTGCTATGGGTCTGCTGGCTGAGAATCTGACCTTTACCATAACTCACCGAACTGCTTTCACTTTTGGCGAAATCAATATCTGCCGATACGGCTACGCGCACGCCTTTGGCACCGACAATAGGGGTCAGAATAGCCTGAATACGTTTTTCGTATTGCTGGTCCACGCTACGCTGGTAAGCCAGCTGGGAAGGTTGTAATCCATTATCCGCATTGCCACGGGTGCTCAGTATATTGCCATGCTGATCCACTACCGTAACATTTTTGTCCATCAGCCCCGGCACGCTGGCAGCAACCAGATGAACAATGCCTGCCACCTGGGCACCGCTGAGTTCGCGACCGGGATACAGGTTCAGCATCACCGAAGCCGTGGGTTTTTCCTGCTCGCTCAGGAATACCGAGGGCTTGGGCATGGCCAGATGTACTTTGGCTCCCTCCACAGAACTAAGGGAGGCGATGGTTCTCTCCAGAGAACCTTCCAAAGCACGCTGGTAATTCACGTGCTCCACAAAATCACTGGTCCCCATGGGTTCATGGTCAAGAATGGCAAAACCCACACCGGCACCTTTGGGTAACCCGTCTGCGGCCAATTTCATGCGGGTCGCATAAACCTGATTGGCGGGTACGGAAATCACTGCACCGCCATCACCGATTTGGTAGGGCACATTCAGCTTCTGTAACTCGGCAATAACCTGCCCACCATCACGATCCGAAAGATTGGTGTACAAAACCTTGTAGGAAGGACTTCCGTTCATGAAAATCACGGCAATCAGAACGGCAAGCACGGCAGCCAGAGCCACCAATACGCCCAGACGGCGATTCGGCGGCAGCTCCTGCCAGCGTCGCTGCACTTGTGCAGCTCCGCCCGCCAGGTTGAGATTCGTCGCGGCTTCAGTCGCCATCAGCAGAATCTACGCAAGTGCCCGAAACGCAAGGAATCATGCCTGGATGTTCATGATGTCCTGATACGCAGAAACCAGCTTGTTGCGCACCTGAAGCATGGTCTGAAAGGAAAGATCCGCTTTTTGCGAAGCAACCATCACCTGACTGAGACTGACCGACTTGTCGCCACTGGAAAAATCCGACTGCAGTGCATTCGCCTGACTTTGTTGATGATTGACCGACCCAACCATGCTTTTCAGGGTGTTGGCAAAGTCGTCGGGACCGGTAGTGGATTTATCCGGCACTTTGACACCCTGTGCCTGATCGGCCAGAGCGCGCAACTGCGTCATCAAGGAATCCAGGGAATCTACACTACTCATGGTCGCACCTATCGTTTATTTTTCCTGAAACTTACAAGCAATATCCGAGCCAGTTTTATCCCAACTCATAACCGGCTTCCCGAAAGCGCTGGATTTTGTGACGCAAAGTCCTGGGACTAATGCCCAAACGCTCTGCGGCCTGAGCCCTTGAACCGCGACTTTGGCTCAAGGCCAAGGCGATGGCTTCACGTTCATGGTGGGCACGCAGATCATCCAGGGCCACAACGGGGTCTGCAGTTTCTACCGCCAATGTAGGACTCACCCCAGGTAAAGGTATGCTTGCAGACGATCCCTGTAAACCCAGATCATCTACCTGAATGTCATTTTCTACCGAGAGAATGAGCGCACGTTGCAGGGCATTTTCCAGTTCGCGCACGTTGCCGGGCCATTCATAAAAGTAGAGCTGCTGTTTTGCTGCCATACTGAGCCCTTTTACGGAAAGCCCCATCTGCTGACAGTGCCGCCTCAACAAGTGCTCGGAAAGCGGCAAAATATCCGCCTGGCGTTCGCGCAATGGCGGAATCTGTATAGGAAAAACCTGTAAACGATAATACAGATCTTCCCGCAGAACTCCTTCCGCTACGGCCTGACGCAAATCCCGATTACTGGTGGCAATCAGCCGAATATCGAGGGTAATGGTCTGCTTGCCGCCGACCCGCTCCAGCTCACGTTCCTGCAGCACCCGCAGTAACTTGGCCTGTAATTGAACAGGCATTTCTGTCACTTCATCCAGCAGCAGCGTACCGCCTTGAGCCTGCTCGAACTTTCCAGCACTACTTTGCGCCGCACCCGTAAATGCCCCTTTTTCATGCCCAAACAAAGTGGCTTCGAGAAGGGTTTCAGGAATGGCCGCACAATTAACAGCAATAAATGGCCCCGCCTGACGGCGGCTTTGCTGGTGGATATAACGTGCCAACACTTCTTTCCCCACACCACTTTCGCCCATCAGCAATACGGTGGCATCCGTGGAAGCTACCTTTTTGGCCATTTCCAGCATCGCCAACATGGCCGGAGACTGCGCTACAGGTCCTTGGCTATCGGCTGGCAAATGTGGAAGCGCGAACTTGCGCAACTTTTCCAGCAGAACATCCACCGTAAAAGGTTTCACCACATAATCTACCGCACCATTTTGCAAAGCCTGCACCGCCTCGGAAATCGTACCCCAGGCGGTCATCATCAATACCGGCGGTGCGTCATGTTGTACGCTCAAGGTTTTCAAAAGGGTATAACCATCCATAGGACGCATCTGCACATCACTGACCACCAGATCAAAAGACTTAGCCGCCAACAGGCGTAATGCCGCCGTTCCATCTTCGGCCCATTGCACGCGATAGCCCTGATCCTCCAGCGCCTCCTGCAAGGCTTCAGCCAGATATTCATCATCTTCGACCAGTAAAATACGGGCCTGGTATTGCTCCATGCTTCCTACTCCTGACTCATTGAACCGCTGGGCAATGGCTGAGCAACCTGCCATAACGGCAGAAGCAGCACCAAGCAGGTACCAGGAGATACCTTTTCCAGCTCCATACTCCCCCCCATGGCTACCACAAAATTACGGGTAATAGCCAAACCCAATCCGGTGCCATCCCGGCGAGTGGTATAAAATGGGATGAAAATCTTTTCCTGATCCGCTTCAGCAATACCCGGGCCAAAATCCCGAATGCTCAAGCGCAGGGTGCCTTGAGTAACTTCTTCAAGCCTGATGCTGACTGACTGTCCAGCGTTGCTGAAAAGCAGCGCATTATGCAGGACATTGGCCAAGACGCTGACCCAGGCAGCCAGGGTTCCCGTCAAAAACCAGTCATCCCGTGCATCGCCAATTTCCAGAGTGACATTTTTTTGACGAAATTGTGCTTCCCATTCCCGCTGCAAGGCTTGAAGAATTTCGATCAATGCCACAGAGCCACTTTCCTGCTCCGCACCGCGCAAAAAACGCAGCATGGCATCAATGGTCGCATCCAGATGATGCAATCTTTCCAGCGCGCGCTGCTGTTGCCGAGCAAAATGTTCGGGACCACGTTCAAATTGCAGGTGTGAAACAGAGAGCAGCGCCGTGGCCAAAGGGGTACGCAATTGATGCGCCAGTCCTGCCATCGTTTCTCCCATGGCAGCCAGACGTTCCCGTCGCTGGGCAGCCTCCTCACGAGCGCGCGCCGCTGTCACATCCTGCAATAAAATCACCTGTCCACCCTCGCCCGGCAACGCATTGACAGCAAGTGTCACCTGTACGGACTGATCCCTGGAAGGCCCGCGCAGCAACAACCATTCATTCCCGGAACCTGACATGGGTCTGGGTTGCAAGGCCTGCCAGTCCGAACCTCGCAAATCCGCTCCCAGCAAACGAATTGCTTCCGGATTCATTTCCACAATCAGCGCCGCATGATCCACCACCAATACCGCGCCGGGGAGTATTTCCAGAAGGAGGGCAAGGCGTTCGCGCATTTGTTCCTTGGCTTGCAGTTCGGCGCGAAGACGCACGTTCGCCTCTGCCAGTTCTGCGGAAAGGCGTTGGACTTCCTGCTGCAGGGCTCCGTAGGCTTCCGTCAGTTCTTGTGAAGTTTGGTTGAAGAGTTTGAACGCTTCGATAAGACTCGAAGCATCAGGCAAGGGCGGAGAGCCTGCATCAGACATTAATGATCCATGTCCCTGATCGTGCTCAGTCCGTATTTTTTCAGTTTCTCGACCATGGTCGTCCGGCGCAGTCCCAAACGTTCTGCAGCACGGGCAACCACCTGATCGCACTTAGCCAGCGCTTGCAGCAGGAATTCCTTTTCTATTTCTTCCAGATGCAATTTGAGATCAAAGGGCGGCTCCGGCAATCTCACCGAAGGCTCTGCCCACACGGCGGCAAGACTTTGCCGTTCATCCTGCAACTCCAAATTTTCCACACTGCGCATGCGGGCGGGCAGGTCTGCACAGGAAAGTGTCTCACCACCATGCAAAATTACCAGCCTTTCTGCCAGATTGCGGAGTTCCCGGACATTCCCGGGCCAGTGGTAGGCATCCATGGCCCGCAGGGAATCCCCCTCAAGCTTAACGGCTAAATGACCTTCCGTGATCAACTTATCCATAAAATAAGCAAACAACAAATGAATATCGCCCGGGCGATCGCGCAGGGGGGGCACGTGCACCGGAAAAACATTCAGACGATAATACAGGTCCTCTCTGAAGCTGCCTTCCTGAATCCGTTCCTCCAGATTACGATGCGTAGCGGCCAGTATCCGCACATGGCTCTCCATCACCCGCGCACCGCCCACCCGTTCAAATTGTTTTTCCTGAAGCACACGCAGCAGTTTCACCTGCATTTGCGGACTCATTTCGGCAATTTCATCCAGAAAAAGGGTGCCGCCCTCGGCCAGCTCAAAACGGCCTTTACGCGCGGCCAAAGCACCCGTAAAAGCCCCTTTCTCATGCCCGAAAAGCTCGCTTTCCATCAATTCTTCTGGAATAGCTCCACAATTAACTGCCACAAAAGGTCCCTGACTACGTAAGGAGTGCTGATGCAGACAGCGGGCTATCACTTCCTTGCCCGTACCCGATTCACCCAGAATCAAGACGGTACTGTCCGTTTTCGCCACCTTGGCCAGCATCGCCGTCATGCGCTGAATAGGCACACTGTTTCCAACCAGTCCGCAACTTTCGCGCGACAGGCTGCGCCTCTCCAGAGTTGATCCGTTTTCCGTGCTTACTTCAGTGTACATAACAAACGCCTGTCATTCTGCGGACAAATGATGATCCTTTTGCCGCGCTATGGAACGCCGATGGTGACGGAATATTAGTCGATCCAGTGATTCTTGCACGCGCGCGTCTAGCTGAAAGTGCAAATGATAACGAGATAGCGTTTCTGCGCTACCCTCCGGCTGAGTCACTGACATCTGGAGGGTACCCGGAAGAAACAGCGGCATGGCAATCCTGGGGCGCAAAAAAAGGGCCACGCAGACCGGGCCATGCTCATGGGGAAACTCTGCCGAAGATGTAGTCTCCCAATACAGATCTTCTGCACCCAGCGCGCAGGAATAAGATGTTGGCAAAGGTTCCAGCCCTTGTATGCCCTTACCTACCAACAGCAGCAGCAAATCAATTTTGGTTTCCAGGCTGCTGATGGCTTCCCGGTTGTCATCCTCCATCAGCAAGTGATCATCCATCACCAGCAATGCCTTGAGAAGCGCCAAATTATCCAACATCAGACGACCGCGTCGCGCAGGATCTACTTGACCCTTCTCCAGGCTCAGGGGAAGCACATCTTCCAGTACCACGGCATGCTGCTCCAGCATCAGTCACTCCTTCAGATGCGGAAAGTTATGCCTCAGGAATGACCCAGCAGTCCCCTCCACGCGTCGCGCAGATCCACCAGCACCGGCTGGCAGGCATCCAGCGCCTGCAAATCATCAAAAATATTGGCTTGTGCCAACTGATTTAACAGGAAACGATAAAGACTGTCGAGATTTTTGGCAATTTCACCGCCCTGCTCGAAGTTCACACTGGCCAAAAGGTGGGCGGTCAGCTGGTAGGCTTTGTCCATGGAATCCGCCTTGACGCTCAGGTCCTTAGTCTGAATCGCCAGACGGGCACGCCGGATATATTCCAGAATTCCTTCCAGCCCCAGCAACACCAGACGATCACTGGAAATCCCCTGATTGCCGACCTGCTTATAAGCCTGCATGGCCGCCGCTGTCGCTACACTCATAGCTTAAAACCTCCCTTAACTACTGGAGCTCGAACTGGAACTGGACGAGCTGGAACTATTGGAAGAATAAAATGCATTCAGATACTGACTGGTAGACTGCAGAGAAGACAGTTGTGACTGCATGGCAGCAAACTGCTGGGTAAGCAACGCGGTCTGATTGGAGGCTGACTGCTGCAATGTTGTAATCTGCGCCCCCAAGCCATTGATGGAAGAAGTGATACCGTTCTGGGCGGCGCTCACAAAACCACTTTGGGTGTTCAGCGCCGAGCTCAGAAGCGCACTCATCTGTTGATACAAACCCTGACTGAGGGTTACCGAACCAAGATTGCCGGTGCTGTTTCCGGTAATGCTGACCTGCAAACCCGAAGCATTCCCCGGTCCGGTGACGGTCATGGTTTGACCGGAACCGCTGGTACTTTGGCCATTAATCGTCCCCGCTACATCGGTTCCGGTAGCTGTCAACAAGCTCGTACCAATTCCGGTACCGCCGGAACCTGCCGCCACGTTGGATTTTACGGTGAAAGACTGGGCGCTCCCGTAAGCATTGGACTGCAATTCGAGATAACCATTATTGGCGCTGGCGGTAATCCCCGTCATACCCGACTGCTGCAAGGTATCATTAATAGTACTCACAATATCATTGAGGGTGCTGCCCGAACTCAAGGACACCACCACCGAACTGGCCCCCGACCCAAAAGTCAGGCTTTCGCTCTGAAGAATGCCACCGGAAGGAATGGCGGCACTCCCCGAAGTGCTGGCCTGGGTCGCGGCCTGACTCACATTAATGGCATAAGTCCCTGCCTGCGTTGCGCTGGTCGCGTTCAGATACTGAACATTGGCGTTGCTGGTACTACCCGCCTGCCCGAAGAGGCCCGCTACCGTATTGAAATCAGCAGAGAGCGCCGTAGTCAAAGTGCCGGTATTCAAACTGATCGTACCACTGCTGGTGAGTCCCAAACCCACACTGCCCAGGGAGTTATACGAACTACCCGAAGAGATCCCGATGCCCTGTCCGGAAATCATATCCAGCAACTGGGTCCGCAAACCCTGCACCGAAGCATCACCCAACAGAGGACCACCGGAACCAGCCTGAGCATTATAAGCGGTCAACTGGTTGATAGTGCCCATGGTCTTATTGAAAGCACTCACAAAGCTCTGCACACCCGTCACAAAACCGCTATTGCTGCTGGAAACCTGCAAGGTTGCACTACCGCTGGCCTGCAGCAAATTGAGCGTTACTCCGGGAATAGCTCCGGAAATCGTATTGGTCGTACTGGTAACCGGCAAACCGTTAATGCTGACACCGGCATTTTGAGCCTGTTGGCTCAAGGTCATGGAACCAGATGCGCCATTACCATTACTGTAGCTGAGCGAAGATAAGCTGCCCGTTGCACCACTGGTACTGACCGAGAAAGCACTATTCACCCCTGTACCCTTTCCGGTCAAAGTCAGGCGATAGCCGGTGCCATCATAGACAACGGCGGCATTCACTCCGGTGTTGGCCTGATTAATGGCACTGGCAATGCCATCCAGACTGTCATTGGAAGCATTGATAGCCACATTCTGGACAGCACCACTACCCACCTGAATTTGCAGGGTACCGGTACCCACTGAATTATTGGTGGCGCTGGTAAAATTGCTGGAATAAATACTCTGGGACTGCGCCAGAACCATATTACTCAGACTGTAACTTCCCTGCGGCGCATTGGCAGAAGCCGTAGCCGAGGCCGCATTATCATTGGAAAGAGTCACGCTGCGATTATTGGTATTACCCAGATTCTGCAAACTGCTCATGGCCGACTGCAAACCGGATAGACTACTCTGCAGGGTACCCCAGGCACTTAAAGTCGTTTGATAAGATTGTTGCTGATTTTGCAGGATAGTAATAGGGGCCTGATAAGCCGCACTTAAATTCGTAATAAGTGACTGGACATCAATGCCACTGACCAAACCAGATAGTGAAGCGGTCATAATCTTTACTCCTGCATAATAAATTTAAAAAATTCAGGCCTTGGTATTCATCAGGCTGCCGGGTTGCAATGCGTCTCCGGTTTCAGCACTTTTCACGACCTGTTCGGCCGGGACGTAATATTCAAAAAATGTTTGTTTGGTGACTTTATCACTGAGTTTCACCAGAACCTGTCCGGGATGCGTTCCGTCCGGGTCCAGACCAGCTTGTAAGGTAACAGAAGCACTTGCTGGTAAATTATTTTGTAATTTCTGAATAGCCTGTTGCACTTTTTCAGGATGCAATGTTTTGTTTTTGGGTGTTGTTGAAGTGCTTTCTAAAGTATTTGGCTGCGCTGTTGGCGGCCGGGTTGGAGGAACATTCGCCTCACTCCCTTGCTGCGTATCAGACGCTGCACTTCCGGGTATAGATAACGAACTCGTTGCCATAGAGAGAGCATCCATATTGATTCTCCGCTGATAAAACCCTCCCACCCTGCAGAAGTGGGAGAGAAACTGATTAAAGCATCATTACCTTAGGGCAGAAGCTTGAGGTAGCTCTGCTGCAAGGAGTTTTCCTGCGCCAGGGTAGAAATACCTGCCTGCTGCAGAATCTGATACTTGGTCAACTGCGAAGTCGCCTGCGCGATATTCGCATCCTGAACCACCGATTGCGCAGACTGCAGGTTGGTAGCCGTAGTCTGATCATTGGAAACCGAAGCCTGAATCCGGTTCTGGATAGCACCAAGACTACCGTTTTGCTGGTTCAGATAGTTGATGGCCTGATCAACAATACCGATGGCCTGCTGGGCACCGGCGGCGGTGGTAACATTGATGTTTGACACCTCTGATCCACTCAAGCTGGTTGCCTGAGCGCTAAACCCAATATTACCCCCATTGCCAATGGCGTAGGAGCTAGCAGACTCAAATTGCACCGCCCCCTGAATCAGGGCGTTTGCAGAACCAGAAGTAATGGCTGAACCGACAGTAGATGGTGTACTTCCGCTAACAGCGGTTAATGAACCTGTTGACCCAGAAGCAAGTCCGGATCCAATCAAAGCCCCGCCAGATGTAATACCAGCCGAAATGTTGATGTTATTACCGTTCGCATTGGTCAGCACTAATTCCGTTGAACCATTGACGGTCTGAGTACTTGCCGATACCCCAGTAACAGCCGCTTGATTATTGATGGCCGTGACCAGCGAACTAATATTAGCCTGACCATTGGAACCCTCAGTGACATCGGCAGATACATTAACTGCATTAGTCGCAGCACCACTGCTACCGTTACTAAGAGTAAAGGTGTACGTACCTGTTGTAGCTGTGAAAGCCACACTGGTATAAGCCTTAGCCGTAACCCCTGTCTGAGCAGAAACACCGTTCACCGCAGCGGCAAGATTGGCTGCGGACTCAGTCGAAGAATTCACACTCACTGAAGCGTTACCGACGCTCCCCTGGATGATCAAACCACTTGCCCCTGAACCGGCATTAAAATTACCCGTGCCACTGGCACTGATCGTAAATGATCCACCAGGGGTATAACCACCATTCTGAAAAGATCCACTGCTCGTATATGTACTCCCAGAAGCAGTCGCTGAATAATTTCCCATCGCATTCGTTTTGGTATCGCCAACCGCAACGTTAATGATTTGGTTAGAGTTGGCACCTACCTGAAACGACGCACCCGCAAAAGTGCCATCCAGCAGGTTTTGACCATTGAACTGGGTCTGGGTGGCAATGGTTTGTACCTGCGCCAACAATTGGCTGACCACACCCTGCAGAGCCTGGCGGTCTGATGTGGTGTTGGAAGCGTTAGCTGCCTGGACCGCTGTAGTCCGAATCTGCTGCAAAAGGCTGGTCTGGTTCTGAATGGCACCTGTAGCAGTCTGCACCAGAGAAACGCCCTGGTTACCGTTGGAAACCGCCTGATTCAACCCGTTGATCTGGGTCTGAAAACGCTGGGCGATGGCGTAACCCGCAGGGTTATCCGCCGGGCCATTGATACTCTTGCCCGTGGACAACTGCTGAAGGTATGTATTGAGACTTCCTTGCGTACCATTTAATGCATTCAGCGTACTCAATGCTGAGGTATTGGTATTGATAATTCCTGAAATTGCCATGATCGTGCTCCTTTCTTAGGGTTGAAATGGCATCCTTGCCAAGCTGTACTTACTTCGTACATTCCTTATAACGACACTCCAGCGAAAAAACTTGAATCGACTCAGTTAGTGGGGAAGCGATGATGTTTATCGCTTTGAACATCTCAGCCTGATGGCAGAAGCTTGAGATAGGCCTGCTGAAGTGCGTTTTCCTGAGCCAGGGTCGAGATGCCTGCCTGTTGTAAAATCTGGTATTTGGTCAACTGTGAGGTTGCCTGGGCAATACTGGCATCCTGGACAGTCGATTGGGCCGACTGCATATTGGTGGCCGAGCTCTGGTCATTGACTACTGAAACCTGAATCCGGGTTTGGGTGGCACCCAGCTCACTGGCTTGCTGGTTCAAATAGTTCAAGGCTTGATCCACAATGGTAATGGTCCGTTGCGCCCCCTCTTGGGTGCTCACATCAATATCGGCCAGAGCCGAACCACTCTGCAGTCTGCTGACCTGGCTGCTGAATCCGATCATATCGCCATTATTGATCCGATAGGCGCTGGCCGAAGCAAATTGCACCGCCCCCTGGATTAACGCGGCATGAGATCAACTGTTGATGGGGTAACCGATAAGGGCCTGAGTGCTGCCACTTACGGCTTGCAAACTGCCGGTGGAGCCTGCGGCAAGGGCCGTGGATGCCAACTGACCATTGGCTAACCCAGCTGAAATATTGATATTCTCGCCATTGGCATTGGTGAGAATCAGCTCGGGTTTACCATTGATTACCCGGCTACTGGCAGCAATGCCGGTTACTGCCGTGTGCTGGTTGACGGCCGTCAACAAGGCATTCAAATTGGGCTGGCCGTTGGCTGCATTGTTCACACTGGCAGAGATGTTCACGGCATTTCTGGGTAAACCACTACTCCCATTACTGAGGGTAAAAGTATAGCTTCCCGTAGCCACCAGAAAAGAGGCACTGGTATAGGCCCGGGCCTTGACCCCCGTCTGCTGGGATACGGCATTGACCGCCGTAGTGATGCTTGCTGCTGATTCTGTCTCGGTGTTGACATCCACTTGCGCGCTACCGAATGGACCTTGGATGCTCAGTCCGCTACTCCCCGTTCCGGAACTGAAGGAGCCATAATAGGTGTTGGGGGGGATAATCGCCTCTGAGGCAGGCGTATTACTGGTGATCAGCGTTCCTCTGGAACTGAAGGCATCATTCTCTATGTGAACCTCCTGAAACATTCCGGTTGAGTCTGGAGCCATAGCCGACCCGCCATTATTCTGGGTGTACGTTATACTGCCGCTGCTACTATTTATAATTGGCGGATTCTGGGTAATGTTAGAATCTTCTATGAAAGCATATCGTTGCCCACTGGCAGGATATGTCAGCTGTGTAGATGAACCGGTTTTAGTTACGGAAACCACATTTTGGTTCACGGCGCTGAGCAGTGAATTCAGATGCGGCGCGCTATCAGGCAATGTTACGGTGATTTCATTTGTTTGACTGTTATAATCATAACTTCCACTGGTTACATAGGGTGGGCCGCTAAAGGAAATGTCCTTGTCGTTGGCAGGATAGGTCAATTTCAGTACAGGTGTGCCATTAACCAATTGCGTTGTGCCAGATATTTTGATTCCTGCGCTACTGATGGCTGCAGCCATTTTATTCAGTTCCTGCGTATCCGGCGGGTTTCCCGTCAATGTCACTTTGATTTTGCTACCGATTTCTCCACCATTCTGCAGACCGCGAAATATGTAGAAATCATAAGAACCACCGCTAAAAGTAAAGTAAGCACTGGTCTGGGCAGGAGTGATGGTAAAGGCACCTCCGGGCGCAAAACCGCCGCTCACAAAGGAGCCATTACATCCGTAGCTATCGCTGTACGGAGAAACTGCGGGTATATGATCGCCCATGGCTGAAGTCTGCGCATTTCCCACCGCCGCATTGATTATCTGGTTGGAGTTGGCACCCACCTGAAAGGCAGTACCCGCAAAAGTGCCATCCAGCAAGTTCTGACCGTTGAACTGGGTCTGGGTCGCAATGGTCTGCACCTGGGCCAGCAACTGACTGACCACGCCCTGCAGAGCCTGGCGATCTGAAGTGGTATTGGAAGCATTGGCAGCCTGCACTGCCGTGGTCCGAATCTGCTGCAATAAATTGATCTGATTCTGGACGGCTCCAGTAGCGGTCTGTACCAGGGAAACGCCTTGATTGCCTTTGGCAATCGCCTGGTTCAGCCCATTGATTTGGGTTTGAAAACGCTGGGCGATGGCGTAGTCTGCCGGATTATCAGCCGGGCTATTGATACGCTTACCCGTAGATAGCTGTTGCAAATAAGTATCAAGGCCACCCTGGGTGCCATTGAGTGCGTCCAGCGTGTTCAAAGTCGAAGTATTTGTATTGATCACACCTGATATAGCCATTGCCTGTCCGTCTGTTTGCAGCACCAACACTCAAGACTGGAAGCAAAATCAGTACCATATTTATTTAATACCGGAATATCAGCAGGATAAAGCTGATCAAGGCATATTTGATGGTAGTTGCGCCAAGATATGACATTAAGCCGACTCAAAAGTGGCAATATGTTGCCGCTCTTCTTTCCGGGCAAACCGGCCATTTCCAGAGCTTGAGGATCCAGTCCCTACAAGCTACATTCATCGCCAATGGCCCCCTTCATCACCGAGGTAACCCATGAGCGCCTGTACCGAGCATCGAAGCCTGAGCGAAACAGAGTACCTTGATGCCGAAGCACTGGCTGATGTTAAAAGCGAGTATCTGGCTGGCGAAGTGTTTGCCATGGCCGGTGCCAGCGAGCGACACAACCGTATTGCGGGTAATATTTTTTTTCATCTACGCGCAGTCAGCCGTGGTCACCCATGCCGTGCCTTCATGGCGGACTTGAAGCTGCGCATCTCCACCCATCAGGCCTATTATTATCCTGATGCCATGCTGGTCTGTGATCCAGAAGACAATTATCCCTTGTACAAAAGCGCGCCCTGCTTTCTGGCCGAGGTCTTATCTCCGGCTACCGCCGCCATCGACCAGCGGGAAAAATGGCTCGCCTACCGGGATACCCATGCTTTACGGTACTATCTTCTGGTAGATTCTGAGCGGGTTTACGCCCGCCTGTTCAGTCGCGAAGGGAGCACTTGGGGCGAGCAGATTCTCGACCCCGGCGATATCCTCCAGTTGGACTGTGGAGGGTTATCCATCAGCCTATCTCTGGATGATCTTTATGAAGATAGCGGGCTTTGAGCCTCAGGGCAGCCAAGCCGCCAGCCAGTCGTCCAGATGCTCCTCCAGTAGCCAGTGGGCGCGCACATGTTCCCGCAAGCAGTCGCCCGCCGCTTCCAGCGCCTGCCGATCGGCAATCTGCTCACGGATGGCCCGTACCCAGTCGCGATAGCGGTTGGCAACCCGGGTGACGGGGAAATCTCCCTGATAGGGGAAAATGTCTGAACAAATCACCGGATAGCCGAGAATCCCGTATTCCAGAATCCGCAGGTGGCTTTTGGCTTCATTGAACGAATTATTCTCTAAGGGCGCCAAAGCCAGATCCAGGTCCAGACTAGCCAATTTGTTGGGATACTGGGGTAAGGGTACCCCAGTATGAAACTCGCGGACATAAGGACGCAGGGCATCGGGACAGAGGCCGAAAAACACCCAGTCCACTTCGTCGGCCAGATCGCGCACCACATCGGCGATCATTTCCAGATCACCCGTGTGCCCTACACCACCGGCCCAGCCTACTCTGGGCTTGGCCTCAGCACGTCGGCGGGGCTGCAAGGACCCCCAAATGGCGCCTTCAATACAGTTGGGTTGAACGCGCAGCTCATCGGCGAATCCTTTATAGGCTTTGGCGAGGGGCTCCGTCGCGACCACCAGACGGTTACACAAACCCGCTGCCTTGCGGAACCGCTTGGCGATATCCTTGTGTATCTGGGCCTTGTGCAGGCTTTTCACCGGCAAATTGGTGATTAAGTCATCAATTTCAAATACCCGGAAGGTTTTCAGCAGTTTTTTATGCCGTTCCAGGGCATCGATTTGCGGCCATTCCATCTGCCGCTGCAACACAATACTTTCCGGAGAAAAACGTTCCATTTCTGCCGGTTCAAATATCCGCATGGTTTCCCAGCCCTGTGCCCTCCCCGCCTTTTGCAGGGCGCGCATAGGGGAGATGATCCGGTACTCTCCACAACCCTCCCGGTCCGCCGGATGCACCAGAATGCGCGGACGCGGACGCCATTCCGGGTCCCAGGTCAGGGCGGCCTGATCTTCAAGCAAGAAATCCGTACTCGCCAGACTCAAATGGCGATTATAGGCGGGATCAAAAGCCAGTTGCGGCAGCCATTTCTGATAAAAAGCCATTTTTTCGCCGGCAAAGCGTTTTTCTTTTTCGGGGCTGGGTTTTTTCTCGACTTCACCGCGCTGACTGGCGGAACCTTCATGGAGGAGCATCGCCCAAGGGGTGAACACAATTTTATGTCCGGCTTCGCGTGCTTTCAGGCAGAGATCAATGTCGTTGTAGGAAACCTGAAACTGTTTTTCATCCAGCCCACCCAACTCTTGATAGAGGGACTTCCCGATCAACAGACAGGCTCCTGTTACTGCCGATAAATTCTGGGTCAGCATGGCCCGGCCGAAATAGCCCCGATATTCGGGTGGCTGAGCAATGAAGGGATGTTCTGCCGGCCCGCGCATTCCCAGAATCACGCCGGCATGCTGAATTTTGCCATCGGGAAAGAGCAACTTTGCGCCAACTATACCCACCTCCGGACGCAAAATCTGGCTGACCATTTCATCCAGCCAGTCGTCATGCAGTGCAGCCGTGTCGTTATTGAGCAAAAGGACGTAATCGCCCCGCGCCTGTTCAACTGCCCGGTTATTCATGGCTGAAAAATTGAATGGACCGGGATGCCTGAGTACGCGCAACCGACCACCCAGTTGCTCCTCCTGGGCCGCAAGCATATCCAGATAAGTGCGCGCCTCGGCATCATCGCTGTCATTATCGACAATGAGCATTTCATAATGCGCATACCTGGTTTTTTCGATCAGAGATTCCACGCAGCGCTGCAAATAGCCCAGTTGATTGCGTGTGGGGATAATGATGGAAACCAGAGGCGTGCCAGTCAGGGGATAACGCACCCGAGTGGCTGGCGGGAAAGGTCCGGGCAATACTTCCGCCGCAATATTCAGGCGCTGTAAATGCCTCTGCAAAGCAGCCTGACTGACCTGGAGGATTTCCTCAACGGACTTGTTGCAGTGCCCACCACCCTGCAAGCGATGATAAAGCACTTCAGGAATATGACCGATACCAGCGTCGCCGATTTTTTCCCAGGCTCGCAGGACGAAATCATAGTCTTCTGCACCATCAGCTTGCAGATCAAAACCGCCCAGCGTCTCAAAAAGTTCTTTTTTGATGACCAGCAAGCCACCTATGTAGGGGAGGCTTCGCAGGTAGTCGATGTTGAAATCGGGCTTGCAGTGAGGATTGAGGTGCTGGCCATCGGCCGTGAGAGAGTCCTCGTCGGTATAGATGAGTTGCCATTCGGGATGATTCTGGATAGCCATCTGAATGCGGAATATGGCATCGGGGGCTAGTTGGTCGCCGGCGTCCATGAAGGCGAGCCAACCTGCATTCATCTCAGCAAAGGTAGTGTTTATAGTAATCACCGGGTCATTCCCGGCAATTCCAGTCCCTACTCGCGCCAGCGACCATTGCTGCGACAGGCTGGCTTGCGTGGCCTGCAAGTAATACTCCCGACCATTTTCTATCATTAGCACAGAAACAACCAAAGACGAAATTCCATTCACCAGCGCTTGTTGAGCCCACAAGCTTTCTTGCGGGGAACAGCGCTGTGCGGCCAACCACGGCAGCAGCGGACCCAACGGCCTGAGACATTCATGGCCTGTCGTATCTTCCACCACAAAACCAGCACGCTCCGCAACCACCGCGAATATTCTCTCTATGGCATGGGCCAGCGTGCCATCAACCTGGCCGCATTCTTCCTCAAAATCGTCAGGCTTCAGATCCAGGGCCAGCAGTGGTGCAAGCGCTTGTGCACGTGCCCAGAACATACTACCCGCGAAAAAACCGTAGCGACGTGGATCTATCATAATCCCCAAACTGTCCAACAGCGGGCCGACTTGCGGACGATTCGCATCCACCCCCATATCCAAGGGTAACCAGAATCCTGATGGCCCGATCATCCCAACCCACTGCGCACGGTTGAACCGTTCGCGAACGTGGTCCACCACCGAAGGTGACAATAAATTATCCAACAATTCGCGACGCCAGCGATCACCATCTCCATGGGACAGGAAGTCAACATGAATCTGCTCCGGCTTCATTTTCTGCAAATGCGGGGACTTTTTGCTATGAATAAACAGCAAGAATTCGTGTCCAGCAGCTACTGCTGCCTTGGCCAGCGCCAGTCTCGGCGCGATGTCGCGGCCCCGGTTAGGATGGCGAATCACTACCGCGTCCGGGCGATCTTGAAGTATCTTAGCAAGCCCATCCTCACGCCCCTCGCTTAATGATATGTAGAGAGCGCACGAACTGGGAATACGGGCGATGGCTTCCCGAAACTCCGGCCAAAGATCAGGATAATACAAGTGCAGAAGGACGGCGTAACTCGTACGCTGAGGATCACCTGCGTGCAGAAGGGACTTTCCGACCAGAGATTGATGTAAATGTCCCTGAAATGGGCTTTGTGGCGAGACTTTCGAATCTGCCATAGGCCGCAGAGCGGCTGACTTAATCGGAGTAGCACGATAGAAGATTTGCAGACTAATCAGTTGTTGGTAGCTGTCATAGTCGATATTTTTGAATACAAGATGTTCCATCTCGATATTGGCTGGAAATTTCTTTGGATGCGGGGTATTAATGAAACGACTATCGGCTCCATAGCCTATGGCTTCAACCGAATAGCCCGTTTCTTCAAGCATACGTAACCCTTCTTCTTGGGTAAAGAATCGGAGATGGGTAATATCGAGAATACCAGAAGACTCATAGGTAAAACGGCCGGCTGAAAGCTCATTAATGAGCCAGAGATTCCGCGCATTTGGCAAACTCACAAGCACCTGAGCATCGGAGGTCAACAACGACCTGAGACGCACCAAAGTTCGCCATGGATTAAAAACATGTTCTAATACGTCAGCTAAAACTAGCGTATCAAAACTTTCATTCCTAAGCCCACATTCGGAAAAATCAACTTCCTGTATATCTCCAACAATAACATTCTCATAAACAGCATGTGCAACTTGCGCCACTTTTTTATTGGATTCGATACCCCATAATTCAACTTCCGGATATATGCTTTTCATCCAAGCCCCCAGGGCACCGGATGCGCAGCCCACATCCAGAAACCGACGCGGCGACCGACTAAGTAACGCCATCAGATCGGAACGAGGATTGCTGTGGTAAGCTCCTATTTCTGAATCATTATCCACAGTATCAAGGGATTCCCATACGTAAGAATTCCGAGTCATATAGGATTAGCCTCGCTCCCAGTTTTCATGCCAGAAAGCTCAGCGTCATTAAAGTCCCTAAGCCGTTTTTTACAGTACCAGCGGTTTCTATCATTCTCTACCCTATTAGCATGATTATTTCAAACTCACGAAATATAATTAAACAAACTCAACCCCTGCACCTGCACAAAGGCCTTCTGTGCAGCCTGCAACGCCGTTGAGCTTTCCTGAAACTGGGTAATCACCTGAGGATAACTCACATCGGCAATATTACCCCGGTCGGTCTGGAATTGCTGGGTCAGGTTAGCATTCAGCGATTGCACACTTTGGGCCTGCTGGATGTTCGAACCAATTTGCGCCTGGGTACTCAGGAGCGTGGTCTGGAACTGGTTGAGATTTGCCAGAGCATTGCTAATGTCTTGCGAACGACGTGTGTTAGCGCCGGGAGATCCAGAACCGCCGGTAAAGGCGGCAATCAGATCACTGAACGTCTGAAAAATGCTTTGGGGCTTTGCAGCAGCCAGAGTAAATTGGGCGGTATGTCCCGATACCGGCTGCCCATTGGTCGAGACCGTCATAAAGGGGCTGCCGCCCAAGGTGCTGGGTATGTTAATACTTTGCCCGGGCGTATAAGTGCCGCTGACAACGGTTCCGGAGCTGGCTGACCATCCTGTACTGTCAACCGCACCTGTGCCACTGCTGACCGTATATGTCAGGCCGCTGGAAGTATTACTGATACTGACTTCGTATTGAGCATTATCGGCCACAAACTGGCTATCCGCCGTCGCCTGATTCAGCACACTGCCCGGCCCTAAAGTGGTATTGCCTACATCCGTGGCCGTTGCTCCGGAAGTTGCCGGTATCAAATAATTACTGCCGGACGCCGTTACCGTAAAAGTGCCATTTCCTGCCGGAACATTCATGAAAATCGCATTACCCGCCTGAGAAACAGGCGTTGTCAGTCCCGGGCCGATTTGCAGGGTTTTCTGACTGGAATCGCCCATGTATTGAACAGTGCCATCACTCTGTAGCTGAAACGGCGGCGTCTGGGCATTGGACCCACCATAGATGTAAGTACCATTGGCATCCTGCGTATTGGCCAGTTGCACCAGTTGCTGCAGGTTTCCCTGCATGGTCGTTACAGCATTTTGCAGGTCATTGGAATTGACTGTGGCATTATTCATCTGCACCGCCAGTTGCTGTACCTGATTCATCAGGGTACCGACACTTTGCAAGGTACTGGAACTCATACTGAGTCCCTGTTGAGCATAAGTATTACTTTGTTGATAGCTACCCAGATTGGCAATTTTGGTATTGAGATCCAAAACCTGAGCATTACCCACAGGATCGTTGGTAGGGTTGATCAGCGCATTGCCGGTGGACAGCTGCTGCGAAAGATTATTCAGCGTACTTTGTTGGTTCAACAAGGAATACAGGCTGCTTTGGTAAAATTCCTGGGTACTGACGCGCATGCTGTTCTCCTTATAGAGCCTGTATCAATGACTGAAACAAAGTGCTGCCGACCGAAATGGCTTTTGCCGCCGCCTGATAGGCCTGCTGATACTGAATCAGACTGGCTGCTTCCTGATCCAGATTCACCCCGGAAACCGCTTGCTGCGAGGCTTGGGCCGACTGCAAAACCGTGAGCTGGGCCTGAGCATTATTCTGGGCCTGAGCGGCCTGATTGGTCACCTGAGTCAGTAATTGCGCGGCATTATCATTAAAAGTTGCCGTTCCATTGTTCAAAACCTTGCTGGTGGCCAACGCGGCCATCGCCTGGGCATTGCCGTTACTCCCCGCCCCGCCGGGACTCAAGGTAAACGCATCGCCGGAAGCCGCCAGGGTGCCACTGAGATTCACTTGCCAATATCCTCCTGGTGGATTGGGATACGGGATGTCGATGAGCGTACCGGAACCACCCAGGCTGACAGTTCCAGTAGTTATCACCGAGGCCGTAGTACCTGAACCAGAAGTAATCTGGAAAGTCGCCGAACCTCCCTGACTAGCACCGCTGGTCATGGTGATCTGCAAATTAGTCGGAAATGACGATATGTCGCTAGGGGAGACTGCCACGCCGGCGGCACCGCTGACATATTGTCCGGCAGAAAGGGTCATATTACCCAGATTATTATTCTGCAGACTGCCGCTGACTAACACGCCGGGGCTGCTTACAAAAGGACTGGCAGCGGCGATGCCCGCAGGATCAGTCAGCACCGTTTGCATACCTACGGCACCCTGACGCGTCGGCTCTACCAGAAAGCTGTCCCCTGCTGCCGCAGTTCCGGACACCTGCAACTGGAATCCTACCCCGGAAAAATTCAGGCTCGTCGTACTCGCACCCGAAGATACAGAACCAGAAGTGCTTGCCACCGTTGCTCCCGTACTACGGTCCTGCAAAGTCCATACGGAACCTGAGCTTTTGGTCAAAATATAATCATTGCCACTCAGATTTCCGACGTTGGTAATAGTGCCCAGCACCGAAGCAGCGCCACTACTGTTATGTGTATTTGCGAATACCTGCACCGCACCTGTGCTGAACAAGGCTGAACCGCTGCTACCGTTCAAATTCAAGCCCTGCGCCTGCTGGGCATTCAAGGCAGAGGCAATACCATCTGCCAAAAGTCCCAAGCCATTTTCGGCAGGGTTCAACGATTGACTGCGAAATTGCAATAATCCGCCCAGGGTTCCACCAGTGAGGCTTTTGGAGATGTCCGCGCCGTTGTTGGCATAACCTACATCCAGAGTTTGCTGGTTATATGGGCTACTCTGGGTCTGCAGGGCAAACGATTGACCACCCGCCACCAACACCTGTCCATTACTCAGAAAAACACTGAGCTGGGAATTCTGCTGTTTAAGAACCTGCACACCCACCTGACCATTTAATTCGGTAATCAGATGATCTCGCTGATCCAGCAAATCATTGGGTGACCCGTTGGGATTACCCTGCGCGGCAGAAATCTGAACATTCAATTGTGCAATCTGCTTGCTGATGCTGTTGATCTGGTCAACGGACTGGGTAATCTGCTGATTAACCCCGCTGCCAACACTGGCCAACTGCTGACCCAATGACTGAAATGTCTGGCTGAGGGTCTGTGCATTACTGAGCATACTCTGGCGGGCGGGAATGTCATCCGGGTTGGCAGCCACTTGCGCGACCCCGGAAAAAAACTGGCTGACCTGGGAGCTGACGCCGCCATTATTGAGCATACCCAGAATATTCTGGAGGGAACTGGATAAACTGGCCTGCCCGCTGGCGCTGGCACTGGCCGTCCAGACCTGACCCTGCAAAAAGCTGCTGTAACTGCGTTGCACGGAATCGATCTGAGTGCCGTTTCCGTAATAAAGGCCGCCAATGGCGGTAGGGATAGCCGTTGACTGCAAAGCACTTTGTTGACTGTATCCGGGCGTATTTACATTGGCAATATTGTCCCCAACCACCTGCAAGGCGGATTGGGCAGCCTGCAAACCGGTCAACGCATTATTCACCAACCCACTGATTCCAGACATGATTATGCACTCCCCAATGAACGACCCGTATATTCCCCGCTACCATAAACAATGCCGGCTTGTTGACGCAGCACAACCAGAGCCTCCCCTAAACCTGAACCGGCAACCCGCAAAGCATGATCCAAGGCGCTGTAACTTTCCTGAAGTGCCAATACCGCCTCACTAAGCTCTACTGAAGTCACAACCTTTTGATTACTGGCGCGAAGCGCCAATAGACGCTTTCCCAAACGTTCGGGGGCATCGGCCTTGGGCATGGGCCGGGTCCAGTCACCTCGGACAAGCCACTGTCTTTGCTCTTCAAAGACCATCGTCAGCTGGATAACGGTTTCCAATTCTTGCCCCAACGATTGACTATCCATTTTCTGACCCGGTCCCCGCACTATTCCATATTCTTGTAACGACACAAAAAGGCATAAAGTTTAGCCACCGGCCTTAGCCAGCGACACGTCTCCCATCACTTCTTGCATGAGCGGGCTGCCTGCCACTGCCACCAGCTTGTTCGCATATTGCGGATCGGTCGCATAACCGCCCTGCTGCAAGGCTTCGGCAAATCCGGCAATATTGTCACCCTGCCCTAATGCCCCGCGATAACGGGGATTATTCATCAACAAGCTGGCGTAATTGCGCACACTGTCCCCGACCGACTGGTAAGCGCGGAAAGCAGCATTTTCCACTTCATTCACGCCGTTTTCGAATTCATGCGTCAGACTATCCACCGAACTGCCCAGCCAGGAACCGCCCCCCTTGATGCCGAAAAGATTGTTACCGGCCACATGACTCCCCCAACCGGTTTCCAGGGCAGCCTGGGCAATAATGGCAGTAGGTGCCACGCCCAACTTCTGTGCCGCAGCCTGCACGGCAGGCATTATGGATTGCACAAAGGACTTGGCCTGTTCCAGGAGCGTCTGTGAAGGTTTGGCCCAGCTTGCCGAAGTCATGACCGGAGCCGATAAGGCCGCATTACGGGCGGGCATAGTCATCGCCTTGTCCCCGGCCGGTGATGCGTTCTGCTTACCCCAATGGAGGTTGTAACGCGTAGCAATTTCCTTGGCCAGGGTCTGGGCAATACCTATGCCCTGCCCCTGACTGACGGTTTGCGCAATCTGCTGGTTAAACAGAGACTTCAGCATCGGCCCGGAATTTTTTCCAGTTAAATCCGAACCGAAGGAAGTGGCCGACATGGAAGAGAGCATCTCCTGCAGCAAAACGGCCTCAAACTGTTTGGCGACGGCCAGAATGGTTTGGGGATTGTGGGCTTGGGCCTCACTACGCAACTGGTTCAGTCCGGAAAAGTTGAGGGCGTCACTGGCAGTAGCTGCCGCAGCCTGTGGACCAACCTCCGCAGAGCGCGTTGTAGCGGTCAGATTGATGGCAGCACTCATATGACTTCCAGTTGCGCGTGCAAGGCACCCGCCGCTTTCATGGCCTGCAAAATGGCAATCAAGTCTGTAGGCGTTGCTCCCACTGCATTCAGGGCACGTACCACAGCTTCCAGACTGACTCCCGGTTCAAACATCAACAACTTCGCCTGGGGCTGCTGAACTTTCACATTGGCCTGCGGCGCCACCACTGTCTGCCCCGCGCCCAGGGGATTGGGCTGACTGACCAGATACTTTTGGGAAATGGTCACCGATAAATTGCCATGTGCAACCGCACAGGCACCCAGCGTGACATTTTGTCCTAACACGACCGTACCGCTGCGGGCATCAATAACTACCTTGGCCAGTGGTGTTTCGGGACTGACATCCAGATTTTCAATCTGTGAAAGAAAATTGACCCGCGCTCCGGGCGAACCGGGTGCATTGACCCGAACATCTCCGGCGTTCAGTGCTTCTGCCACCCCATATCCCAGCTGCTGATTGATGACATTGGCAATACGTGCCGCCGTCGTAAAACTCGGATTATGCAATTCGAGCATCATCGGCCCCGCCTGATCAAAACCCGACGAAACAGACCGCTCCACATTGGCCCCGTTGGGAATAGTTCCAGCCGTCGTGATATTTACCTGTGCCGAGGAGCCGTTACTGCTGGCCCCAAAACCGCTGACAATCAGGTTTCCCTGAGCTACTGCATAGGTTTGGCCATCGGCGCCCTTCAATGGCGTCATCAGCAAGGTACCACCCGCCAGACTGCTGGCATTACCCACAGCAGAAACTGTTACGTTAATAGTTTGTCCCGGTTGCGCAAAAGGCGGCAGATGTGCGGTCACAATCACTGCAGCCACATCTTTGGGTTGCAGGTTGGTGGCAACAGAGGCGGGTAAATTGATCCCCAAACGCTGAAACATATTGAGCAGGGACTGGGTGGTGTAGGGCACCTGCGTAGCCTGATCACCCGTTCCATTCAGCCCGACTACCAAACCATAACCGACCAGCTGGTTGCTGCGCACCCCGCCTACCGAAACCAGATTGCGGATTGTTTCGGCCTGGGCGGAAAACAATCCGGTAAATGTCATCAGTACCAGCATCAGGATGATTGCAGAAGATGATCGCAAGAGCTTGGGCATCTGTTTTTTCCTCAGAAAGGCCATAGCGACAGGAAAAAGCGCGCCAGCCAGGGCATCCGTGCGGCTGAGTAAATGCTGCCATTGCCGCTATATTCCACACGCGCATCGGCAATTTGCGTGGATAAAATGGTATTTTGTGGCGTCACATCAGCCGGCCGCACCACTCCCGCGACCCGGATATACTCATGCCCACCATTGAGCAGCACTTCTTTGGAACCCTCAATGACCAGATTCCCATTGCCCTGCACCCTCACTACCGTTACTTCCAGAGTGGCGGTAAAAGTATTGCTTTGGGTAGTTGCACCGGAGCCCCCAAATTTCTGGGCACTGTTTGCCCCCATACTGGGACTGAAGGCCTTACCAGCCACGCTACCAAAAGCAGGGGTGATCCCAAAAAAGTTGGTAAGCGCTGCACTCAAGGAATCTGAAGAGTTAATGGCGGTGTTGGTGTTGTTGCTGGCACTGGAGTTTTCCTGAATCAACACGGTAATCAGGTCGCCCACCCGATTGGCCCGGTTATCACTGAATAAAGATACATTGGTACCCGCCTGCCAGATGGACCCGTTGGGGGCATGGGCCGCCAGTGATTCCGGTTCTGCGGGAATGGGTAAAGGTTTGAGCGGCTTGAGATCATGATGCCCCTGCAAGGTGGCACAAGCCGTCAAGCCCAACACCAGCATCATCAAGAAACCCAGACGCAGCAAAACCATCCAGACTTTTCCGAAGGATACTGGAAAATGCATGGGAACCTTGTGGATGGCTTGCGCAGTCATGTTATCAGCCTCACAAATTCTGGGTGAGATACCCGAGCATGGAATCCGAAGTGGATACCGCCTTGCTGTTGATTTCGTAGGCACGCTGCGTGGCGATCATATCCACCAATTCCGACACCACATTGACATTGGAAGATTCCAGGTAGCCCTGCTGCACAGAACCCAAACCATTGAGGGTGGGCTGTCCCGTTTGCGGCGCGCCGGAAGATCCCGTCTGCAAATACAGGTTGTCGCCAATACTTTGCAGGCCGGTGGGATTGATAAAATTGGCGAGCTGGATGCTACCCACCTGCTGAGGTTGGGCCTGCCCCGGCAGCACCACCGAAACAGTCCCGTCACTACCAATCGTAATGCTTTGGGCATTGGGTGGAATGGTTACCGGTGGCTGCAACAGATAACCGTTGGAGGTGACCAGTTGCCCCTGATTATTCATCTGAAAAGTACCATCCCTGCTGTAAGCAATGGTCCCGTTGGGCTGCATGATCTGGAAAAAGCCCTGGCCATTGATCCCCACATCCAGCGCATTGCCGGTCTGGGTCAAGTTGCCCTGGGTCATCAGGCGTTCCGTGGAAACGACGCGCACCCCGGTGCCAAGCTGAAGTCCTGAGGGATATTGGGTAGTCTGCGAAGACTGCGCACCCGGTTGCCGCAGATTCTGGTAGAGCAAATCCTGAAAAACTGCGCGGGACTGCTTGAATCCGGTGGTGTTGACGTTCGCCAGATTGTTGGCAATAACGTCCATTTTGGTCTGTTCACCTTCCAGGCCAGTCGCTGCTACATAAAGAGAACGCATCATGATTTATTGCTCCTGATTGTTCATGACAACACCAGCAATTGATTGGCACTTTGCCGATCCTGGGAAATGGTTTGCATCAACTTGGTCTGCATATCAAACTGGCGGGTATCTTCGAGCATCTGAATCATCGCATTGACCGGATTCACATTACTGCCTTCCAACGCTCCAGGCTCAAGCACCACATTGCCATCTTCAGCTGCCGGTTTGCCATCACTATTCTGAAATAGTCCATCGGGATTTTTCTGCAAGCCTTTTTCCGAAGGATTCACCAGCTTGATCTGGTTGATTGTGACAACAGCATTGGGTTGACTGCCTACCGGCACCCCGGAAATCACCCCGTCACTGCCAATGACCAGAGACTGCATCGGCGGCAGGGAAATAGGCGAGCCATTCACACCCAGCATCGGATGCCCGGTCGCGGTCATGAGGATACCCTGGCCGTTGAGTTGCAGATTCCCGTCCCGGGTGTAAGCTTCCTTGCCATCAGGCCCCTGAACAGTCAGCCAGCCCTGGCCATTCACCGCCACGTCCAGAGGCCGTCCGGTGCGTACTACGGGGCCTGACTGAAAATTCACACTGGGGGTTTCCGTAGCCGTATAGGCGCGGGTCGGTAAACCTTGCCCATACACCGGCAAGGCACTGAACTGGGCTTCATCCGCACGATATCCGGTGGTATTGGCATTAGCCAGATTATTCGCCGTAACCGTCTGCTTTTGCAGAATGGCATTGGCGCCACTCATGGCAATGTAAAGGGTATCCATGACTTATCCTCTTACAAACTCAAGAGCGTCTGTACTACCGTATTCTGGGTTTTAATAGTCTGGGCATTGGCCTGATAAGCCTGCTGCGCCACAATCAGATTCACCAGATCCTTGGAAATATCCACATTGGACTGTTCCACCGCCCCGGCCTGTAAAACGCCCAGATTGGAACTGCCAGGGCCACCGGAAAGGGGTTGTCCCGAAACATAGGTTTCTGCCCAATAGTTATTGCCGAGATTTTGCAAACCATTATTATCGGGGAATCGGGTCAGGCTGATTTGTCCCATGAGTTGGGATTCACCATTGCTATAACGCCCGAAAATATTGCCCCCAGAGTCAATGGAAAGTCCGGATAATTGCCCGGCACTATAACCGTTACTGTTGTTGGTGATCACGGAATTGGGAGAATTATAATTGGTGCTGCCACTGAAATTGACAGCAATGCTACTCGGAGCTGCGCCATCAGCCCAAGAAATAGAAATAGGTGTAGAAGTTGAGCTGGTTTCCTGACCATAAGCATTAAATTGCAAGGTTCCAACGCCACTAGTAGTAATGCCACTGGCACCAGTAGTTCCCGTTACCGAGTAATCCACATTCCAGGTTTGCCCGGATGTTGTCGTACCTGAACCGCTTTGCAATTGATAATAAGTGGTCAACAACTGCGGAGTACCCAGACTATCGTAAACCGTCGTTGTGGTCGAATAATTATAGGTACTTGGATCATTAATATTGATATTACCGCTGATGGGGGTATTGGTTGAATCCAGGTTCAAGCCCAAGCTCAAGGTAGATGTTGCCTGTGGGGCTATGGCATTCTGATTGATGGTCAAGGGGCCGCTGGCACCGGTCAGTTTACCATTTTGCGCCTGAATCCCGATCAGTTCTCCACCGTTGGCGTCCACAATAACGCCGTTTTTATTCAGTTGAAACTGTCCATTACGGCCATAAACTGTTGAACCATTATAGTTGAACTGAAAAAAACCATTGCCGTTAATGGCAACATCCAGAGGATTACTGGTTGTTTCAATATTACCCTGAGTAAACTGTTGGGCGATGGTTTGCACGGTAGTACCAATACCTACCTGCCCGTCAGTTGGTGCTGTATTGGCCATGGCTGAAGCATAGGCATCAGCAAACTCGGCATTGGAGCTTTTAAATCCTACCGTATTGGCATTGGATATGTTATTACCCAGAGTCTGCAAATCCGTATTAGCTGCCTGTAATCCACTTAACGCTGTATTGAATGCACCCATTTTGCAAACTCCTTAAATAATATTCTGTACAGAGCTGAACGGCACCGAGCCTTGTTGCCCCTGTAACTGCAGGGTAGGACCGGAACTTCCCAAAGTAACGCCATTCACCACGCCAAACATGTAGGGTGTAGTCGTGACTGCATCCCCATTGGCATCGGCGGCCTGTACCGAAAACTGATAATTTCCTGACGGCAAAGCGCTCCCATTGGCGCCTTCTCCATTCCAGCTAAAAGTCTGCATTCCCGAAGACTGTGCACCCTGAGGTAAAACCGCCAGCGTCTGACCGGCGCTGTTTTGTACCAGCACGTCCACTGCACTGGCGGCGCTGCCCAGATTATAAGCCCCATTGGCACTGCCGCTGCTCAAGGTCAACTGATTCCCTGAAGTAGTGACCGACTTGCCAATCAGGGAAGCAGCCTGCAATCCCTGGTTCTGATTGATTTGATCCATGAGAGAACTCAGCGAACCCTGAATGGCCTGGACGCCATTGGCCATGCTGAATTGTGCCAGCTGTGAAGATAAATCCTGATTACTGAGTGGGTTCAGGGGGTCCTGATTGGTGAGCTGGGTAACCAGAAGATTGTAAAAGGTGCTTTCGCTGGCAAGGCCACTGGCTCCGCTGCTGGCTGTACCTGAGCTACTTGCCGAACTGGTCTGCAACGACTGATAAAAAGGATTGACGCTGGATGTCAGAGAATTGACGCTCATGTTCAGGCTCCAAGGCTAAGGGTTTTCTGCAAAAGGGATTTCGTGGTGTTCATCACATTCACATTGGCCTGATAGGCCCGCGAAGCCGAAATCATGTTGACCATTTCATCGACGGGATTCACGTTGGGCATTTTGACGTAGCCTTCTTTATCCGCCAGCGGATTCCCCGGTTGATAGACCATTTTGAATGGCCCGGGTTTACTGATGACCCCGGCCACCCGTACGCCATTGACTCCGGCGGGAGCGCCAGCATTGGCAAAAGGTTGCGCGGCAAAAACCACTTCCCGGGCCCGGTAGGGTTGACCATCTGAACTGGTTGCCGAATTGGCATTGGCCATATTACTGGCGACCACATTAAGCCGATAACTTTGGGCAGTCAGGGCCGAGCTCGCTACATCCAAAACTGAAAACAATGACATAAGTCTTACTCCTGCATGTTTAAGCGGTTGTTCCCGTAATGGCCGAGGTCAAGGTTTTAATTTTTCCGGTCAAAAAGGTCAGGTCGGCCTGGTAACGCACGCTGTTTTGCAAAAAATCTGCCTGTTCTCGATTCATATCCACCGAATTATTATCCAGTCCTACCTGGCTGCCACGTTGATATTGCACAAAAGCAGCCATGCTCGCGTTATTGCCGGTTTCAGAAAATTGCCGGTTACTGTCAGTCGTCAATGGTAAACTGCCTTTATCACCCGCCTGAACGGCTTGCATCACCTGAGCAAACGGAATATCTACGGCCCGATAATTGGGCGTGTTGGCATTGGCGATATTGGCTGACACCAGTTGCTGCCGGTAACCCGTAACCTTAAGCGCCGCAGCCAAAGGATCCAGAGCCTGATCTAACAATCCCGACATTGTCGTGAGCCCCTTAAAATTATTCACAATCACCTTAAAGCAACATACATGCCAAAAATTATCCCGTGATTACCCCTTCATTACGCATGCTACACGGCAGAATAAAGCCGCCCCGCTTCAGTCCTCAGGACACAACCGGCAAAAAAATGCCGCTCAACCATTCCCGCTGCGCGCATTCAGAAACCACTGGACGAAATAACCTCCTTAAAAGTCTGGCGCATTATTTGCTTTGCTTGTTGACTAACACCCTATTTACACGAGGTGCCCCGGGGTTATGAAGCTCAGTTTCACAAACAGCATAAAATCTATGGTTGCCAGCTTGCTGCTCGCGGCGATATCCGCCATGGTCAGCCCCTGCGCTCAGGCTGCCGTAGAAAACCCCGCAACCATTCGTGAGGTGGTTCGGAATTTTGTGCGGGCGCATTTACCTGATCAATCAGCGGATGTTCATATTCAATTGGACGGACCGGCCCCGGGTATTCATTTTCCAGCCTGCAGCAAGTTGAAAGTGGCATATTTTGGTTATAGCAACCCCTATGGCAACCAAACCGTACAAGTCCACTGTCAGTCGCCCTCCCCCTGGCAGTTATATTTACCCGTACAAATCCAAATGGATCAGAGTGTCGTCATTGCCTCCCGGCCACTATCTGCCGGATCCATTCTGCAGGCTGGAGATCTGGCTGTCGTACGCAGGGATACCAGTGGTTTGGGGGGCAACACCTTAAATTCGCCCCAGGAAGCCATCGGTAAAATTCTGCGATTCGGAACATTAGCCGGACAACCTATTACTACGAGCATGCTGAATGCCCCTGATGTGGTCCATGCAGGGGAGCAGGTAACTCTTTATGCCGAAGGCAATGGGATTCGTATTGCCACCATCGCCGACGCCATTGAAAGCGGTCGCCCCGGACAAAGCATCATGGTCAGAAACCTGCAGTCAGGTCGCGTAATCCGGGGGACAGTAACCGCACAAGGGCATGTCGTGGTAGACTTTTAGGCCAATTCAGAGTAGTTCATTGACTGTTTCGCTTTAGTTTTTAATCTGATGTGTCGTAGTAGTGACTATGGCAGCAGATACGTTAGGAGATAAGCGCATGAATCCCATCAATCCATATTCTGGATCACTTGCAGGAATACCGACTGCAGACACGCGGAGTAACACCGACAAAGCAGTGAGTGGGTCCACCCCAGACTCCGGTAAATCTTCCGGACAAGCTCTTGCCCCGAGCACTGTTGCACAGGATCATCTCACGCTTTCACCGCAGGCGCGGCAATTGATGGCTGCTCAGGATACGCACATTGGTCATACGGATCAGCTCGCTCACATCAAGGCCGCCATATCCAACGGAACCTATCAGATTTCTCCCCTCAAAATTGGCCAGGGCCTGACCCAGGATAATCAGCAGTTCATGCCTGCAAGTACCAACAAGTCAGCCTGAGCCGATCATGGATCTCAAAGATTCGACTGATTCTCAGGAAAGCATGCTGCTCGAACAATTGCAGGCCTTACTGGATGACGAGACTGAGTGCCTGAAATCAGGTCAGATGGCAGAACTCCAGCGAATTGCCACTGAAAAAATGCGCTGTTTTGCCGACATTCAGAGTTGCATGACAGCAGCAAGCCAACCTTCAAAAAATTCATCCGCTGATGCGCATTTACGCAATTTATTAAACGAAATCATGCGTAAAAACCAACTAAATGGTCAGATTATCAGCGCATTGCAACGCTTTAATCAGGGCGCCTGGGAAATTTTTTTCGGTGCACAGCCCGCCACATACTCAGGCCTGGGTACTGCAAAATCATCAGCTGAACGCCATTTGATCGGGAGCGCCTGAATCGTGCTGGTTCTTACCAGACGACGCGGTCAGGCCATATGTATTGGTGACAATATTCGTATTGTAGTGACCCGTATTGAGGACGGGCAGGTCCGCCTGGGCATAGAAAGCAGTGACAATGTCACCATTTTACGTGAAGAATTACTGGAAACCGTCAAACAGGCCAACCAGTCCGCTCTAAGCTCGGCCCCGGAAGCATTCAATCACTGGCTGAATCAACAGCCCAAAGCCGTTGATGATATTGGCAATACAAAGGACAAAGCCTGATGAAAACCTATGATACCCGATTCGGCCCATTTTCTATTGCCGACGAGGAAGTATGGCACTGTATTGCGCCCATGCCAGGCTTTACCGACTTGCAACGCTTTGCTTTACTACATCTTCCCAGTCAAGGGCCATTTGTCTGGTTACAGTCACTGGATGAAGCGTTGATCACTTTTTTACTGGTTGCTCCCGAACACTTCAATATACGGTATTCCCAGGTTCCGCATTTTGCCAAAACGTCAGGGGTACCCATGGTAATGGTGATACTACCCCATACGGAAAACGGCACACTCCAAAGTAACTCGCTGGCCCCGCTTTATTTTCTCCCGGAAACCAGACAGTTTGGACAATGGATTGTAGAACATCATGAAGTGCCTAGTGGACCATTAAGTGATGTACACCTACCACCGGCTGAACTTCAAGCTCAGATTATTGTTCCCATTCAGGATCAATCCCTAGCGACTGGCACGGCGTAGGCATTCCCGATCATAACGTAGCGTGTACTGAATGATTTTATCCTCCAGCGCAACGGGCAAATGAATAAACGCCAAACCTAACTGCTGAACCCCGCCTTGGGTGTAAATTCCTGGCCCCAGATGACAGACCTTAGCCTCCACTGAACAGGCTTGCCCCTGAAACTTAAACTGAACCTGGGCCAGGAGTTCACCCTGAGTCACCGGATAGTCCTGTGGAGCGGTGATGGCGATACGCATACCACCGGCACCAATATCCACACATTCACCCTCTACAGCCCTTGCTCCATAACGTTTTAATAATACAGAAGTTTTATTGGACGAATCGACTACTGCACGCAATGTACTGCGCCTTTGCCATTGAAAAACCATTTCGGGTCGCTGGATACGAATGGCCGCAAACCGCTGCCAGATAAGTTGCTCTACAACCACCGTCTGAAAACCAAGGGGCAAGGCATCGTCAGTCCACAGCAGCAGGTCTTCGCCGGCGAGCGCATAAGCATTAGCCGCATCCGGCGTCAGAGCATCCAGAATCAGGCTCTCATGAAGCGCATCATCATACAGCAGAGCGGCGTGCCCCATGAAAGTGCCGGGTTGACCTACCAGGACCTGCATGTTTTGCTGATTTTTCACCAGGAACTGGAGTGCGCGATCGCACGCTGCTTTTAACGTCAAACGATTGGCATCTACAAACAGTTTATCCAACCGGGTTTCACCATTGACCATGACTGCTTCCTTCTCACATCTATCCATATGTCAAAAATTTGACAAATCCAGTAAGGTTGGCCCTGTATTGACGACCTTTCAGCAGAATTCATGCCGCTTCACAGCCAGCCTGATCAGGCATAAATCTCGCTTATTTTTCGAGCGGACGCTGTAAACGCAAAAAACCGACTATTTAATGGCTGAGTGTATAGAGAACACAGGAGAATATGGGATGGCACGCAAAAAGAAAGCAGAAGAGGAATGGGAAAACCACGAACGATGGTTGGTCTCCTACGCCGACTTCATTACCCTGCTTTTCGCATTTTTTGTGGTCATGTATGCCATTTCTTCAGTAAATGAAGGAAAATACAAGGTATTATCAAAAACTCTGGTATCCGCCTTTAGTGGTCAACCCTGGTCACCCGTCCCGATACGATCGGATACCAATAGCCTGACCCAAACCCCGGTAGCCCTGCCGGCATTACCGAAAGTAGCCACCCTGGACCCGGTTCCCCATGTGCAGCAAGGTCAGGTATCACCCCGAGCGCATGAACCCAAACCCCAGGCAAATCCGGAAATGCAAAAAATTGAGGCGCAAATGAAGGCCTTACTCAAGCCATTGATTGATCAGGGTAGCGTGGCCATCCATCGCAGCAATTTGGGAGTAGTCATTGACTTGAATGCGAAGATTCTCTTTCCATCAGCGCAGGCACAACTCAGCGGTAATGCGCGCAGCACCTTAGGTAATATCGCCAAAGTTCTGGCGCAGGTACCTTATCAAATCCAGGTGAACGGCTTCACGAACGACCTGCCCATCCGTACCCCACAATTTGCCTCCAACTGGGCACTATCTGCAGCGCGGGCCGTATCCGTCGTCGAACTTTTTATTGAGCATGGGGTCAACCCGCATCATCTGGTTGCTGCCGGATATGGCAAGTACCACCCTGTAGCATCCAATAATACCGCCAAGGGTCTGGTCATGAATCGTCGTGTGAGTATCGTGGTGGTCGCTCCTCAAAACCCCAGCAAGGCAGGAACAGACCCGATCATGGCAGGCAACATCAGCCAGCGCGGCTGATTGCCTATGTAAGCATTCTTTAACCTAAAAACGGCAGTTGCCGTGGGTGCTTTTTGCTCCCTTGTTCTTCGCCTGTTGTTCTACGGCTCATCCTGCTGTCAGGAGAGAACTCGCCCTGCGGGCTCAAACAGCTCTCCTGACGGACGCAGGATTTCGCCAAGAACAACAACGGCTCGAAACAAAAGTCGCTACAAAGCACCCACGGCAACTGCCGTTTTTAGATTTGGATTTAACCAACCGGCTTTAGTTTTCCTGGAGATGTGCCGTATTGAAAAGCAGAACATCTGCACTACTCCATCCAGACAGGTGGTACAGGAATTGCTTTTCCGTATGCAACGGATGGAGTACGACTCAAGGAGGAGATCAGCATTTATGGGTATTGATCAGGTCGACAAGGGCATCCACATTTTAGTGGTGGATGACTTCTCTACGATGCGGCGCATTGTACGCAATTTGTTACGCGAACTCGGTTTCAGCAATTTTGATGAAGCTGAGGACGGCGTTCAGGCACTACAGAAACTGCACAGCAGACCCTTTGATTTCGTTGTTTCCGACTGGAACATGCCCAATATGCAGGGAATTGATCTGCTGCGTGCCATCCGTTCAGATCCACAACTCAAACATATTCCGGTACTCATGGTCACCGCTGAAGCCAAACGCGAAAACATCCTGGAAGCAGCCCAAGCCGGAGTCAACGGTTACATCGTCAAGCCTTTTACGGCCGACACCCTGAAAGAAAAGCTGGATAGCGTGTTCAAGCGTCTTCAGGCGGCTCAGGGAGGCCAGTGATGACCACACAAAATCCGCTGGATCCTAATCGTCTGCTCAGTGAGGCCGAGTTACTGCTGCGTGAAGGCCTGAAGCGAATCGCCAATACTGCCGAAGAAAATTTGTCCGGTGCACAAAACCCTCTGGAAGAAGCACTGCGCTTAACCGAAGAGCAGACTATGGCCACTCTTGCCGCTGTCGAAAGAGCGCAAGATGCGGTAACCATCATTCGCAACACGCACAATAGTTATATCGATGAGCCCCTAAAGCATATTGAAAGCGCCCTGCTCGTTATTCTGGCCAGCCAACAGGGGCAGGATCTTGCCGGTCAACGGCTGAAAAAAGCCATCACCCTGCTTCAGGCCGTTGAAGAACGTATCCGCCTTACTCTGGCAGAAGCGGGTATGGAATCAGCCAGTGATATCACAGAGGAAAACGCCGCAACTGCCGAGGCTAATCCCAGCATCAATCAGGAAGAAGTGGATAGCTTGCTGGCAGAACTGGGGATCTAAAAAGCATGGATATGGAAATTCTGCAGGATTACTTGCCGGAAGCTCGGGAACTCCTCGAAAAAGCTCAGGACGACACCCTGCGTCTGGAATCCGATCCGAACAATGATGAGGTGCTCGCCTCCGTCTTCCGGGCTTTTCATACCCTCAAAGGGGGTGCCGGATTTCTCGAAGCCGATCATCTCGTCAGTTGGACCCATCATCTGGAAGATCTGCTGGACAAGCTGCGTTCCCATACCCTGGTCGTTAATGGAGCGATGATTGATGCCATCCTGCGCGGCCTTGACGTGATTGATGACATGCTGCAACAGCTTGCCTGTGGAGAATATCCCGGGCCAGGACCAGAAGAACTCGGCCAGCTTATTCAGGAACTGGCAGCAGGAAAACGCGCAGAGCAAGTTTCTGTAAATGGACCGATCGAAAGTGACGCAACACCTTCCAACCCCTTTCCTCCGGAAGCCACGCTATTGGTCAGCCAGCGACCCACAGCTGCTGGTGAATCTGGACTGTTCCTGGAACGCACGGAATCCGCATCTTCCAGCGAGACTGCAGCGGATGAAATTACCGACGCAGAATTTGAGGCCACTCTGGACGCTCTTTATGGAAACAAGGCCCCAGGGGTTACCAGTGCGTCCGATTCCGGCCAATTGAACAGTGACGAAATTTCGCCGGAAGAGTTTGAGCAGGTGCTGGATCAACTTTACGGCCAGCAAGCTCCAGGATATGAACAACCCGCCCTTACCGCAACCGTTTCTGCAAGTTCGATAGATTCAGAAAAAGCCACTGCCGAGATTGCTCCGCCAACACAATCAGTCAGCACAACGACCAATCCATCCTCGGAAGCAACCAATGCAAGCAAAGCAGCCCCCCCCGCACGCAGCGCCGCCGCTGCGCAAGAAGCAGCCGATACTACATTGCGCGTCGATGCCGCCCGTCTGGACGCCGTAATGAATCAGGTGGGTGAACTGGTTTTGCTCCGTAACCGACTGAGTTCTGCCATCGGCAGCCTGGGCGAAGAAAATGAAGACATGCTGCGCATCGCACGCGAAGTGGACATCACCGTCAACGACATTCAAAGCACCGTCATGCGTCTGCGTATGCAACCCTGCAAGCGTCTGTTTCAGCAGTTGCCCAGAGTAGTCCGGGACACTTCCCGGCAACTCGGCAAAGAAGTTGCGCTCGAAATTGTGGGCGAAGACGTTGAAATCGACAAAGCTGTGGTCGATGCACTATCTGGTCCTATGACCCATTTGCTCCGTAACAGTCTCGACCATGGCGTTGAGTTACCTGCAGATCGCCAGGCCGCAGGGAAGGCGCGCAGTGCCAAAATCAGAGTTGCTGCTATTCATTTGGGCGATAAGGTGCGTATTGAAGTCTCCGATGACGGGCGCGGCATTGACAGTCAGTTTGTTACCCGGAAAGCCGTGGATAAAGGAGTCATCACTGCAGAGCAGGCGGCGCGCCTCTCGGAACAGGAAGCGGTTGAACTGATTTTCCGCCCCGGATTTTCTACCAATGATCAGGTTACCGACATTTCCGGACGAGGTGTCGGCATGGATGTGGTCAAGGAAACTGTTCGCAAGCTGCGTGGGCGCCTGGATATTCAGACCAAACCGGGTTTAGGCACAAGTATTTCCATGGAGTTTCCTTTGACCATGGCGGTACTACCCGTGCTTTACCTGCGTTTGCGGCGGGAAATCTACGCGCTTCCGGTATCCAGCATCGAAAGTCTGCTGGACATCCAGGAAAGCCGGATTCATCGCATGAGTGGTCGCAGTGTCTATCGGGTAGACGGTACTGAAGTCATCCCCATGGTCGATCTCGGCAGACTTCTTCATGATCGCCCCCTCCGTTTAGGATCAGAACCGATAGAGGGGATATTGACAGAGCGGGGTTTGATTATGGTTTCTGAAGTGCTTGGAAACGAGGACTCTGTGGTCAAACCCATTGATTTCCTCGCTGAGCAGAACTGGTACCAGGGCGCTACCATTTCCGGAAAAGGTAATGTCGTGCTGATTCTCGATGCCGGCGCCCTGGCTAACCATGTTATTGATCATGGTGGAGATTCGACCATAATCAATGTTTCCTGTAAGGGAGCTGCCTGATGGATATTCAGCACATCATGAGGGTCGTAGACGCGTCCTTTGCAGCACGGCAAAGTATCGAAAAGGCATTGCGTGAAATTGACCGGCGCGCACTTAATGCCATGGTGCTGGTCAAGCGTCATGGTAACGCCTTGGCCGGTTATGGCGTGGTAGCCCAGGCCTTCCGGGAAAGAGCAGCCATTTTAAAGACATCAGCCTCCCATCTTCAGGAAAGTATCGCGCCACTCATTGAAGCTTATATGCGCATTTTGCAGCATCAGCGCTTTGCTCAATCATTCCAGGAAATGCTGAGTGACAGCCCGATCCATGGCAAGGCTTGTCCCAACCTGATCAGCACCCAGAACACCTGGCAAAAAGTTATTCAGCAGGAAGAAGTCGAAGCTGTCAAAATTTTGGGCCATCTCCTGGAAACCGTTCAGCAACTTCAAGAAGGTATTGAAGAACAAGAATATGTAGTCACCAACGGCCGGATCGAAGCGGCACTTGCAGAAAGAACCGGAGCTCCGCTGATGCGGGTTTCCAGAGACATGGGCGAAGCCGTCCGCACCGTCGCGCAGGCGATTCGCAGCTATCGCCATCAATTGGAGAGTCTGGAACATGAAAGCAGCACCCGTCTTTGAAGCAGGCAGCCATCGCTGGTGGATCATTTACGATCAGGACGAACATCGGGTCATTGATTCCAATGTTTACGTCATCGAATCGAACGGACAAAGCATCATTCTGGATCCAGGCGGATTTGAGATTTTTCCCCAGGTCTTTGCAGCCATGGTGGAAGTCATTCCGCCTTCCAGCCTGAAAGCAGCCTTTGTTTCACATCAGGACCCCGATATTGCTTCCAGCTTGCCGCTATGGCATGCCTGTAACGATAAAATGGAATGGCACGTTCCCAAGCTATGGGAAGGTTTTATACGTCATTATGGTGCGCTCGATGCCCCACTGCAAAACATTCCTGATGAGGGCGGAGATGTGATGATTGGAGGGCGGCGCCTGGAGTTTATACCGGCTCACTACCTGCATTCTTCAGCTAATTTTCATGTTTATGATCCAGAGGCAAAAATTTTGTTTTCCGGTGATGTGGGTGCCGCATTATTACCCCCGGTCATGACGCATGGGTAGACCGACGCGATAAAACCGGGCGCGCTTTTGAAGAACATATCAAAAAAGCCAAATATTTTCATGAACGCTGGATGCCTTCCAATGCCGCCAAGAAAAACTGGATAGAGCGGGTGAGTCAATTAGATATACAACATCTCTGCCCACAGCATGGGGCTATTTATAGTGGCGATAATGTTAAGCGCTTTCTGGACTGGTTCGACAAAATCAATGTCGGTACCGGGATCAATTAACCATTAAAGGGAATAGAGTACTATGGATGAATTTTCGGAAAGTAGCTCCAGAAATGCGACCCAAAATGCGCGTATACTCACCCATACATCCGCCGAAGCTGCTTCGGCCATGGAAACAGTCAATAAAAACCTGACGTTACTTACAAAAGCCATTGATGATAACCATCAAGCCTCGCAGTCCCTCATGAATCAGGTAGTTGCAATCAGCCGCATCGCCCAGACTATCCGCGAAATTGCTTATCAAACCAACCTGCTGGCATTAAATGCCGCCATTGAGGCCGCTCGTGCCGGAGAACATGGTCGAGGTTTTGCCGTAGTAGCTGATGAAGTCCGGAATTTATCCAAACGTGTCCAGGATGCCACAGACGAAGTGCAAAACAATATAACAGCCGTCAATTTAACGGCAAAAAATATTGATAGTGCCGCACAGAACAATCAGCAACAGGCGCAGCAATCCATGGATGTGACGCGCAATCTGCAAAAAGAAATAAAAAATTTACGCACGCTAGCGGTATCCATGACCCTGGATGCCGCCCGTCAAAGTCATGAAGCATTGGTTCACCGCCTGCAAAATGCCGTGAGTGATAATGGGTCACCAATGAGTCCGGATGATCTGCAGGACCAACATCAGTGTGCTCTGGGCTCATGGTATGAAGGAACAGGGAGGCAGCTTCTGGGCAATGAAGCTGAATTTGTCGCCCTGGCCGAGCCGCATCGGCAATTCCATCAACGCGCGCGGGAACTACTGGCTGCACATCAAGCCGGTGATCAGGAAAGTACTGGCAAATTACTGCGGCAGGTCCTGGATAGTCGGGATAATATTTTCCAGCATATGGACGCGCTAAGCGCGATCATTCAAAAAACCTATTGAGGATTGGATCATGAATCAGTTACTGCGGGAAGTTGATGAACGCGCCCAGCTTGCGGGCACCAACAAGTTTGAGCTGCTGGTATTCCGTCTCGGCACGGATCCCAAAATCAATAGCCGCGAACTTTTTGGGATCAATGTGTTCAAGGTCCGTGAAGCACTGGTCATGCCCAAAATCACGCCCATGCCCGGTGCGCCTGAGCATGTGATGGGCGTCGCCAACATACGTGGACAAATCATTCCCGTGATTAATTTACCAGAGGTGGTCGGCTGCAAAACAGACGGATTAAATATTCTGCTGGTTACAGAATATGAGCGTTCTGTGCAAGGATTTGCCGTTGAAGATGTCGAAGAAATTGTCCGACTGGAGTGGAGTCGCGTACTTTCTGCGGAGGGTGCCTCAGTAGGCGGCCTGGTCACCAGTCTGGCACGGCTTGATGAGGACGAAGAAACCGCACGCCTGGCTCTGGTGCTGGATGTGGAACACATTCTTCGTCAGGTATTACCTTCGCGTTTCAAAGCCGGAGATGAACTCGTACAACAACATGCCATAGAAATTCCCAAAGGTGCCGTCATTCTTTATGCCGATGATTCTGGTGTCGCGCGCAATCAGATCGAAAAAACCCTGAAAAGTTTGGGCTTGGCTTTTATAGGAACCAAAACCGGCAAGGAAGCACTTGAACGTTTAAAACAGCTCGCGCAAGATGCCAAAGCGTCAGGCACCCCACTTCGTGACAAGGTCGCACTGGTTTTGACGGATCTTGAAATGCCCGAAATGGATGGATTTACATTGACCCGTCATATTAAAGAAAATGAAGCCCTCCGCGATGTACCGGTCGTCATTCACTCATCGCTATCTGGTACCGCCAATGAAGCCCATGCGCGCAGTGTCAACGCGGATGGCTACGTAGCAAAATTTTTACCGGATGATCTGGCTCGCGCTATTACGAGCGTTATTCATTCTCACTAAAATCTCACCATGACGAGGCTACGCCATGTCCACTGAAAACCATACTCTGCTTTCCCTGTTTTCTGCCTGCCTGGATGGTGACGCAGAAACGGCACAGTTAATTCGAGATGATCCTGAACTCGGAAAAACCATTACGCCGATTTGTGACTGGCAAAAAGCACGTCTTTGGCAAAGCTGTAAAGTTCTGGATCATCAAGTTACAGCCCTGGAGCAAACTGCTGAAAGTCACTTGCTGGGTATGGACTTAGAGCAGGATTTACGTACTGCACAGCTGGATAGCCAATCCCTGTATGATCAGGCCGATGCGGTCATAAAAGCGGTGCGCAGCACGGCAGACAGTATTGGCTCCAACCAGTCGCTGGCCGAAGCGACCTTACATGATGTGCAGATGGGAAACGAACGGCTTTCCGTGTTAATTGGCGAAATGGATCTCGTCGAGCAAACCGTCACATCCATGGGGGAAACTGTACAGGCTTTTCTGCAGCAAACCCGTACTATTACCACATTGGCAGGCAAAGTGCAGGAAATTGCCAAGCAAACCAACCTGCTGGCTCTCAATGCGGCTATTGAGGCTGCACGCGCCGGGGAACATGGGCGCGGTTTTGCGGTAGTTGCCGATGAAGTCAAAAAACTGGCGCAAAGTTCTGCTCGTGCTGCTGCTGATATACGTAGTTCTGCAACCACCATAAACAAAGGAGCCATACAAGTTGAAACGGGCGTCAGCGCCAGTGTGGAACATTTGCGTCGTGGCGGAGATGCTCTCGAAACCGTTGCCGAGGTCCTGGGTATGGCCAACCAGTCTGCACAAAAAACCCGTGGAAACATTGAAAACATTGTCAGTGGGAGTGCCCGGGAAGTTGTCGCCGCAGAAAGCATGGGTACACACATGAATGCATTGCAGCAGTCCATGGGACAATTTGCTCAGCAATTCCAGGCTATCCGCCAGTGTCTCGACCATGTTCGTGATGAACTGGCGCACGCCAGTGAAGCGGCCATGCAGGGTGATCCGGCACTGGCCACTCGACTGACCGTGGTTAAGGCAGACCATGTTTTATGGGTCAGCCGAATTCTGGAAGCGATTACTGATAAAGCCAGCCAAATTGATATCAACAACATTAAAGACCACCACCAGTGCCGTTTAGGGCAATGGATGGACAGCATGCTGGAAACTCCCATCGCTCAATCCGAAGCCTTTATTGCTGTACAGCAGGTTCATCCGCAAGTACATAAGTTGGGAATCGCCATTATTAATGCCTTAAAAAAAGGAGATAATGCCGCCGTTCATACTGGTGCCGATCAGCTGAAAAGTCTCAGCACCATGGTGCAACAACAACTGGACAAACTGCGCGACCATGTCATGGGTCACTAAAAAATAACTACGAGATATCATGGCAAAGGACAAGAAAGAAGAACCAATAGTTGATCAGAAATTCAAGCCCAAGCGCCGCAGTAGCCCTACTGCCAGCGTAAAAAGTTGGGCGATCACCTGGTTATTGGCCATTATTGCTGCTGAATGGGGATTGCTACCCCAGCCCTTGGGATTCGGTGGGGAGTTCCCTTTCTGGATACCTATAATAATGGATGTATTACGTTTTTTTGTTATATGGTTCGCAGCACATATCATCACTCGGATAATTTTTGCTGCTTGGGAAATTATCGGTGAATATTATCAAGCTTCAACGAAATAGTTTGACAAAAAAACCTATGACCTCTGAAAGAATAATAAACAAAACTGTTGTCATCCATGAAATATTCGCATCATCCTTCTCCGGATCAAGGCACTGTGCCCGCGTAACTTCTTGAATCTTGTTTTCCGGTACCAATAAATAAGTCCGCACCTCGTTAACGGGGCTTCTGGATTGGGTCGTGAGTTCCATATGAACACTCTCTCAGCATGCTTACACGAGCAAAGTAACACAAATATTACATATGAATCAATTATAATACATTCGTTCAAAATTTGTACCTCGATGAACGAGATGCCCCTGGATGCCGCTCCGATGATGATCTGTTTGAGTTGTGCGATTTGGAATCTGCCACTCCATGCTCGGTCATCGGCCTTGCCGGATTCACCCATTTGACGCTAGCCAGCAGATTATCTCGTTCTTCATCGGGTAATTCATCAAAATAACCATTTTTGAGTAAACGTGGCATTTCCACCACGCCATAGCGCACTCGAATCAAACGACTGACTGCCAGACCCAAGGCTTCAAACAGACGGCGCACTTCCCGGTTGCGACCTTCAGCAAGAGTGACGTGATACCAGTGATTGGCTCCCTCACCACCAGCCTCTTCAATTTTGAGAAATCGCGCTTCCCCATCTTCCAGCGTCACACCTTTCAAAAGCTGGATTTGCTGTTCGTTACTCAAAACACCCAATATGCGGACCGCGTATTCTCTTTCAATGCCCGCACGGGGATGCATCAAGGCATTGGCCAGATCCCCATCATTGGTGAGAAGGAGGAGTCCTTCCGTGTTATAGTCTAAACGGCCAACGGCCACCCAACGACTGCCACGCAACTTGGGCAAGCGATCAAAAACAGTTGGACGACCATCGGGATCATTCCGGGTAGTCAGCTCCCCTGCTGGCTTGTGGTAACGCAGCACCCGCAGTCGCGGGCGAACCCAGGAAGGAATCCGCAAGGCTTCTCCATCTACCGATATTTTGTCCTGCGGTGTAACCCGATCCCCCAGTTTGGCGACCTGACCATTCACCTGAATACGACCGGCAGTAATCCATTGTTCCATAAGTCTTCTGGATCCCAGACCAAAGCGTGCCAAAACTTTTTGTAATTTTTCATCCATTGTTCAAAAATCTCCGGGCATGCCTCATGGTAGTTTTCAGGATAAAAAACCCCGCGCGAGGCGGGGTCTGATGTTTTGCTGCGGGTGATGCTCAGGAAGCTTTACGATGTGGCGGTACTTCTTCCTTGAGGCGGGTGATGCCCATCATCTTGAACAGCACTTTTTCATAGAAAGGTTCGGAAACACCCATTTTCATCTTGCGAATGAAATATTTTTCAAAGGCCACCTTGGCCAGATGCACCCAGCGACCATAGGCAAATACGTCAACCTTGCGGGGACGCAACTGCGGCAGAGCTACGAAAGCTGCGCCGCGATCACCCATGTCAGCAAAACAGACGGCATTCCAGGTACCCATGGTCTGCTCACCTTTACGACCTTCCAGGTCCGCTTTGATATTGTGCACCGCAGCAGAAACCATGGATTCGATCATGTAGCCGGTTTTCGGGGCCCCAGTAGGCACCGGTGTGGCTTCCACCGGAGGAATCGCAATGGCAATGCCAGCAGCGAAAATGTTGGCGTACTTTTTGCTGCGCTGGTGTTCGTCTACCAGCACAAAGCCGCCCGGATTACACAAGCCTTCAACACCCGCTACGGCAGGAACCCCCTTGAAAGCAGGAATCATCATGCCGAACTTGACTGGCAAGGTGAATTCCTTGGCTACTTCACCCTTGTCATTGACCTGGGTGACAAACATTTTGCCACCTTCTACTTTGGTGACCTTACAATTGGTGTAGGCTTCAATACCTTCTTCCTTGAGCCCCTTGCTCAGGATTCCGGTAGAATCACCAACGCCCTGAATACCCAGGTGACCCAAATAGGGCTCACTGGTCACAAAAGTAAAGGAAGGGATTTTGTCACGCATGCCGCGCTTTTTAAGGTCAGAAGCTAAAACCATAGCATATTCGTAAGCTGGCCCGAAACAACTGGCACCGCCCATGGCACCGATCACAATGGGACCGGGTTCGGCCAGAAGCGCCTGATAGTCCTGATAGGCTTTTTCCGCATGATCCACCGTACAAATAGACTGAATGGGGCCTTCGTGCGGATCGGAGCCCGGTACATTTTCAAAAGCCAGTTTGGGTCCGGTGGTAATCAGCAGATAGTCATAACGCACCTTACTTCCGTCAGCCAGGGTAATTTCCTGGCCTTCAGCATCAATTTTTTCCGCTGCCTTGGGAATAAAATGAATGCCCTTGCGTTCTACATAAGGTTTGATGGGGAAAGCAATGTCATCCCGTTTGGTCCAGCCCACGCCCACCCAGGGATTTGATGGTACAAACTGGAAATAATCATTGGCGCTGATGAGCGTCACTTCATGCCCGGAACCCAAGGCTTCCTTCATTTCATAAGCTGCGGGCATGCCACCTGTACCTGCCCCTAAAATCACTACATGTGCCATTGGTCTGCTCCTCGTCACATTATTGACCACATCTAACCCAATGCGGATGCCGGCCTCTTTTTATTAACCGCCATCAACAAATTCCACAAAAATATGCGACCATATTATCAAGCCGTCAAATAAGTTTTTTCTAATATTAAAATAATCTTTCTATTTATCGGTCCTTACTACGGGCAAATCTCCCAAGGAAGCCAAAGCAAAATGCTGCATAAATTCAGAAGTAGTTGCCCAAAGCGCCGGACGACCAGGGCTTTCGCGGTGACCTACCACAGCAATCCAGCCAAGCTCCTGTAACTGCTGCATGATACTCGCACCTACCGATACTCCCCGCCAGTGTTCAATTTCCGGACGGGTAACAGGCTGTTGATAGGCAATAACCGCCAATGTTTCCAGCACCGCTTTGCTCAATGGGCGGGGAGCCTCTACATGCAAGCGCGCTAACAGCCCATGGTGGCGAGGATGAATCTGCAGACGATATCCACCTGCAACGGCGATCAGCTGCATGGGGCCTTCACCAGCGGCCAGTAAAATCTCCAGTGCCGCTTCCCAACCCGCATATTCCGGGTCGTCGGCGAAAATGCCAGCGAGCTGTTCCCGCGACAGTGGTTCTGCACTGGACAAAAACAAAGCCAGCAAGGCCTCACGCATGCTGCGGAACCTCCATGCCCGCGATACTTACCTGCCAGCCACCGGCGCCATCATCATGCAGTTGCAAGGCTTCCTGGCGCAATAACTCCAGAATGGCCAACAAGGATATAGCCAAGGCCTGCCGACTTAACTCAGGCAACAACTCAAGCAGTTGCCAGGGACGCTGATCCCGACGACAGCAAAGCAGCACTTCCACCATGCGCTGCCGCAAACCCATGGCCGGGTTGGAAAGATGATGGACAGTTTGATCACGTCGCTCGGGGCGCCGCTGTATACGCAACCAGGCCGCAGCAATATCACCCAGTTCGATCAGAGGCAGAGACGGAGGCAAGTCATCATAGGAGACCGGGTTGGCCATCCAGAAATCGCGCCCTGACTGCGGCAAGGATTGGAGGATTTCTGACTGGCTTTGCACCAGCGCCAAGGCCTCAAGACGACGCACCAGCTCCAGTCGAGGGTCCATTTCTTCGTCTTCACAGGCGGGTGGTACCGGAAGCAGCATTCTTGCCTTGATTTCCGCCAACCAGGCGGCCATCAGCAGATATTCTGCTGCCAGCTCCAGATTCCGCCGCCGGGCTTCCTGGAGGTACTGCAAATACTGACGGGTGACTTCCGCCACCGGAATATCGCGAATATCCATACGGTTACGACGAATCAGCCAAAGCAGTAATTCAAGAGGTCCGGAAAAGCTGTCCAGAAGCAACTCCAGGGCATCGGGAGGAATAAACAAGCCCTCTGGTAAGCTGTCCAAGGGCTGACCATTGACCTGTACGGCCTGCCCCATGCCAGCATTCACCACCGTCACGTGAATATCACTCAACCAATACCCAGTTCGTGAGCCAAGCCCATGGCGGAGCGCACTTTTTCCATAGTCTGCCCGGCCCTGTTACGGGCACGTTGCGCACCAGCATGGGCAATTTCCCGCAATTGTTCCGGACGCGCTGCCCAGTATTCGGCGCGTTCGCGAATCGGTGCCAGCTCCACGAGCACTGCTTCAATCACAGGCTGTTTGCAATCGAGACAACCAATACCGGCGCTGGTACAGCCTTGTCGCACCCAGTTTCGCGTCTCCTCACTGGAATATACCTGATGAAATCCCCATACCGGACATTTTTCCGGAGTACCCGGATCAGTACGCATGACGCGCGCCGGATCAGTAGGCATGGTACGAATTTTCTTGCGAATATGTTCCGGGTCTTCCTGTAAGGGAATGGTGTTCCCATAGGATTTACTCATTTTTTGGCCATCGAGGCCGGGCAATTTGGAAGCGGCAGTCAGTAACGCCTGAGGTTCGCGAAGAATTTCACGGCCCTTCCCTTCCAGATGCGCCAATAACTGCGCCTGCATCAGCGGACTCAATCCTGCCTGCTGCCGGAGAAATTCAGCCGCTTCGGTGACGGCCAACAAATCCCCATTTTGCTGAAAACGCTGTTGCAACTGAGCAAAAGTTTTGGCAGCACGCTTGCCCATGGCCTGCAACCCTCTTTCAATCTGCTGCCGGGTTTCCGCATCACGGCCATAAAAGCTGTTGAAACGTCGAGCCAGCTCCCGGCTGATTTCCAGATGTGCCACCTGATCGGCCCCTACGGGCACCTGTTGGGCCTCATACAGCAGAATATCCGCCGTCATCAGCAGCGGATAACCGAGGAAACCGAAGGTCGCCAGATCCCGTTCCCGCAGTTTTTCCTGCTGGTCCTTGAAAGTCGGCACGCGCTCCAGCCACGACAAAGGCGTCAGCATCCCCAGCAGCAGGGCCAATTCGGCATGTTGGGGAACATGCGACTGAATAAATAGAACTGCTTTATCCGGATCAATTCCCACCGCCAGCCACTCAACCAGCATATCCCAAACGGCGGTACTGATGCCCTCAACGCTTTCATAATGGGTGGTCAGCGCATGCCAGTCTGCCACAAAAAAATAGCACTCGCCCTGATCCTGCAAGCGTACCCAGTTTTTCAGTACGCCATGATAATGACCAATATGCAAACGCCCGGTCGGGCGCATTCCAGAGACAATAATTTCTTTCATTATCCAGCACCTACTGCCAGGAAAAAATGATAAACCCATAAAAACAATGGGCCCAGTACGTTCCACAAAATGCCGGTAAAAAGCAGCACAATGAGAATAATAAACCCATAAGGTTCAACCCGGCTGAGGGCGATGCTGGCAGAAGCCGGCAACAAGCCTACGGCAACCCGGCCGCCGTCCAGTGGCGGAATCGGTATCAGGTTGAAAATGATCAGGATGACATTGATGATAATGCCCGCCTCGCCCATCAACTGCATGGGTGTAGCGACATAAGCCAGGGTGCCGGGAAGGTGTCCACCCAACCACAATATGGCTGTCCAGAAAATGGCCATCAGCAGATTGGCTGCGGGTCCGGCGATAGCTACCCAGACCATGTCCGTTTTCGGCTTTTTCAGGCCACTAAAATTCACCGGCACTGGTTTGGCATATCCAAATAAAAAGGGGGAATGAAACAGCAACAAGATACCCGGCAGGATAATCGTTCCAAAAGGATCAATATGTTTCACCGGATTCAGGGTCAGACGACCCATGAGCATCGCCGTGGGGTCGCCTCGCTTCCAGGCCACCCAGCCGTGGGCGACCTCATGCACGGTGATGGCAAACAGCACCGGAATCGCCCAGATCGCAAGGGTACGAACAAAATGTGTGATATCAAACATGGTCACTAGTATATCAGCAGGAACTACCGGCACCTAATGCAGCCCATTTGCGGAACCGTTGACCCGGTAACAGCCGTTGGCCAGAATTATTCCAACCCCAGAGCAGCCGGGTCTCCGGCCCCCTTGCGCAGCAATTGCGGGGGCCACTGCAACAAATCAATAACGGTCGAGCATTGGGCCCGCCCCTGTTCGGCGAGGATCACCTTATCCACCTGGTTACCGAGCAGCGTGCAAATTTCTTCTGGATCAATCAGCGGAATATCAGCTTCAGGCAATTGCAGTGTCGAACTCATCAAGGGTTCACCCAACTCTGCCAGGAGCATTTCACAAATGGGATGAGCTGGAATACGCACCCCGATGCTCCGCTTTTTCGGGTCCGCCAAACGCCGAGGAACGTCTTTGGTGGCTGGCAAAATAAAAGTATAAGGTCCAGGCAAGGCTTTACGCAGCAAAGCAAAAGCGCGGTCATCCAACTTGGCATATTCTGCGAGTTGGGCAATTCCCGGAAACAGGAGGGAAAGATCATGCTGCAAATCCAGCTGCCGGATACGCCGCAGCCGTTCCTGGGCGGCGCGGGCGCCAACCATGCAACCCAAGGCATAACAGGTGTCTGTCGGGAAAACAATTAACCCGCCAGCCCGTAACACATCCAGTACCGGCCCCAGCAGGCGCCATTGAGGATTGACCGGATGCACACTGACGCATGAACTCATGTTATCTTCAATCTCCATGAATACTCATACCGAAACCGCAGCGATCATACGCCAGCCCGACCCAATGTCGCCAGACCCGATGTCTCTGGAAGTGGCCCGGCCCAAAACCGCAAATTGCCTGCTGCTGATGAGCGGCGGCATAGAAAGCAGCACGCTGTTATTTCAGCTTGCCCAAACTGAGTGCCCCCAACCGGTTTTTCTGGACTATGCGCAACGCGCTGCCCAACAGGAGTGGGAAGCCGTGCAAAGGCTGAGTGAAAATCAGCAAGTCCAAGCACAACGCTATGATCTGTCCGCTTTTGGAAATGCCGTTGGAGCATTGCGCGCTGAACGGTACCATGTCCCCCTGCCCCATCGTAATTTTTTCGCTATTGCTGCCATTGCGACGATTGCCAGCAATTTGAATATTCAACGCATTGTGATAGGTCTCAGCGCTGATGATGCGCAGGTAGATACCTGCTCACGTCCCGCTTTTCAGAATGCCATCACAAACACCCTTGGCACTTTGAATTTGCAACTGGAAACGCCTCTGATTCAACTCAGTAAGGCTAGCATCATACTTGAGGGGAATCGTTTGCACGTTCCCTGGAAAAAAACCTATAGTTGCCTTCTGGGGCGCGAAAAACACTGTGGTTTTTGTCCCCAGTGCAAGAAAAGACGGGAAGCTTTTGCACAGGCTGGCGCCAATGACCAAGATCTGGGCTATAATCCTTGACCCGATTTCATCCACCCCAAAGGAGACGGCTCAATCCATGCCCGTTGCCATCCCCACTATGAGAAAGCATCCAACTTGGACTCTGGCAGATATACCCTATGCAAGCATAGAAAAAACCAGAATAGTTGATCAGACAGACTGGTTTTATCTGCTGGCAGGAGCCTCCTTTGTGGAAACGCTTTCTGACCTCTATGCCCGCAATCTGGTGGAATACTTTCAGGAGAATGCTGCGGCTACTGCATGGCTCAGCAGAGAATGGGAGCAGGAAGAAGTTCAGCATGGATTGGCCCTGAAGGCCTATGTCCTGCAGATCTGGCCAGACTTCGACTGGGAGCGCGCCTATAAAGGCTTTGTGCAAGCTTACATGCCCTACTGCCAGACAGATTTGCTGGGTCCTAGCCAGGCGCTGGAAATGGCGTCTCGCTGCGTCGTAGAGACAGGTACCGCCAGTTTTTACACCATGATTCAGTCCGCCAGCCCGGAACCGGTTCTCCGTTTACTGGCTGGGCGCATTCGTGCTGATGAAGTCCACCACTACAAATACTTTTATAAATTCTTTCAGGCTTATCAGCAGCAGGAAAAAAATTCACGCTGGCGAATTGGCCGGGAACTCTGGAAAAGAGTGTCGGAAGTCGATCAGGAAGATAGCTATTTAGCCATCAAAAATGCTTTTGAAGTAAAAAATCCTGGGCAAACTTTTTCAGGTAAGGACTTTGCGGCATTCCGGGAACGGATGGGAGACTGGGTCAGCCGCCACTACCCCTTTGAAATGGCAATTAAAATGTTGCTAAAACCGGTATCCCTACCACCCACCTTACAAAAAATGGCACTGCCCCTGTTGAAGCGCAGTGCCCGAAAGGCCTTGGCCAGTTAGGGTGACCAGGTGCGAACTTTTAACTTGTCCGGATGCAACTGCAGCCAGCCAGCGGATTCAAGATGCGCGGCAGTTTTACCCATAACGCGTACTGCCTGATATTCACCGTGAACAATAGGGTGAGGCAAAGACCCTTGCGCCAGTTGGTTATGTAAAGGGGTGACGGCATGCACAAAGCTCCCCAAGGCCATAAAAGGCGTGGCAAGCAGCAGAACAAAAACCATATTGCTGAGTGACTTTTTCATGAGAGGTCCTTTTTCGATTCAGGGAGAATGGTATGCTTAAGCAAACTGCATGCCAGTTATTAAAAACTCTCATTCCTTTAGCCGGATCAGAAGTAAAATCTTTTCTCTACCGGTAGTTACGTCATCTTCATGAATAGGATCAAATTCTGACAAAATGATTATCTTAGCCATGCACGCCCTACATACTCGCCCAGCCTGTCTCCATACCCCGACAAGCAGACGCCCCTTTTCGTTCACAGACCGGTTTTTAATGATCTGACCATACTGCGGTCATTTGGCTACAGCCTAGGGATTAGGTCTTTAATGCCAGATTATGTTATATTTATTCATCCTGATGTTTTTTGAATATTATCTTACTGCCATAAATAGGAGTTATTGTGACAGAACGAAAATCTTCTTTTTCGATACGGCACGGCTCACACTTTAAAAATAATTCCATGTACACTGTTATCATTAATATTCTTATATTTATAACATTGGTTTTTTCTTTTTCTGCTGATGCATCTACCAGCACAAAAATTGATCAGGACAGCAAAATTCTGCAGGAAATACATACACAATTAGAACAACCAGTTGATATGCAGCAGCTTCTTAATTGGCATAAAAGCACCAGCATCATCAAAGACCATGCACAGAAGTGCATCAGCGACAAGAATAATCAGCTTAAACAGACTGATAGTGGCTTGGGAATTCTCGGGCCTGCGGTCACCGGTGAACCAGAAAATCTGACGGCATTAAGAACAAAACTACTTACTCGACAAAAAGATCTGCAGGGAGAAATTGCTACCTGCAAAATTATTGCGGTAGCCAGCACTGACTTGGAACAAGAAATTGAGAAAAAGCGTGACAATCTGCATGCGCAAATACTATTACGTAAGGATCAAAATATATGGGCACAGATTAATACTTTTTGGGCTGTAAGCTCAAGTACCTGGACGCAGGAGAGAAACTACTGGTTTCATCGCAATCATCGCTTCATTTTTGCCCAGAAAAACCTTCAGGTATCCATAGCCATTGGTCTATTTGTTTTTTTATTACTGCTGATTGTACGTAAATCACTTCCCGAGAGCACAAAGCTTGGAACGCAACTATCGGCAGCGCAAAAAAGTCTCTATCACTACTTACCCATTGTTGCCGGCGTTTCCGCAACGGCACTAGCAGCGCACTTTACAGGGGTCCTTTCTCCATTTGTAGATATTGTGCTGATAACCTGGGGAGGCTATGCCTTGCTGGCGATTCTGGTCACTTGGGCATTACGTCCCAGTGGAGTCGTTTTTCATCATTTCGCCTGGGGTCCGGAAACCTTACGTTCCACATTGCGTACCCTGCGTTTTATTGCTTTTTTGGCCGCCTTTGCGGTGAGCTGGATTATTATCGCTCCACAGGATTTCCTGAACAGGCAACAACAGGCTTTATTATGGTCGATTTATCATCTTTTGGTGATCAGCGCGGTAATCCGACTGGTCATGGAAGCCGGAGGTAAAAGGCCCTTTAAAGCTTACCCTTTTTTGCGGATTATTATACTGATTGCGCTGCTGGCAACAGCTGTATTTACATTACTGGGTTATCGCAATCTAACCAACTATCTGTTTTTTGGCCTGCTGATGTCCTTGTTAGCACTGGGTATTGGCCTGTTTATTTCCTGGGGGCTCAGTGATTTCTGGAATTACACTGCGCGTAAAGATGGTCGCTGGCAACATGTGCTGAAGCTACGTCTGGGACTCAAGGATGATCAAGCACTACCTTGGCTTGGCTGGTTCAGTGCGCTGAGTCATATTGCCGTCTGGTTGGGAATTGGCGCCTTCATTCTTTACGCCTGGGGGCTCACCCATACCGGCTTCTCATTAATATGGAAGTATTTCATTACCGGGTTTACCGTTGGAACCTTTCATCTTCAACCTTTCCGCTGGATTATTGCCATTGGACTATTGATCCTGCTGATTAATATCAATACATTTGTGCAACGCTATCTTTCTGATAATTCCCGTATTATTGGTCATATGGAAAGCGGTGCACGTCATTCAATTCTGTCTATTGTACGTTATACAGGTTTTATTATTGCCATACTTATTGCCCTTTCAACAGCCGGTGTAGCCCTCCATAATCTCGCCATTATTGCGGGCGCACTGTCAGTGGGCATTGGTTTTGGATTGCAAAATATTGTCAATAATTTTGTCTCTGGGTTGATTCTGTTACTCGAACGACCGATTCGGGTGGGTGACTGGATTCAGGTCGGCAGCACTCAGGGTTATGTAGAAAAAATGAGTATTCGTTACACACTGATCCTGACTTTTGATCGTACCGAAGTCTTTGTACCCAACTCCGAGCTCATTTCTGGTCAGGTGACCAACTGGATGTATACCAACAGTGTGCTGCGCCTGATGATTCCATTTAATGTTGCCCATAGCGCGGATATTAAACTGGTCAAAGAATTATTGGTCAAGGAAGGACAAAATCATCCGGATGTTCTGCAGGATGACCCGCGTGGAATTCCTCCGACTGCCTTGTTGCTGGATGTCAGTGAAAATGCCTTGCAGTTTTACTTGCGTGTTTATCTTGATGACTGCAATAAAAGTTTTAACGTCCAAACCGATTTGCGGGCATCGGTCGTGGAGAGTTTGTTACGTCACAATATTCGTCTGGCCCACCAGCAACAGGATGTGCACTTTATCCCCAGTCAAATTCTTCCTGTAGATAAGGCTACCGGGACCATTCATGATCCACTAGAACCAGGCAATCAGTGAATTAATAAATTATCGCGATGAATCATGACCCCTTCTGCCACATCGGGGTCATCTGCAATTTCCGGACTTTTTTTACCCAGACAGCGTTGCACCACGTTAGCGTCCCAATTGACCAGGCCTCGGGCAAACACATTACCATCGGGATCCTTGCAGAGCACCAGATCACCGCGATGAAAATTACCTTCCAGAGCCGTTACCCCAACCGGTAACAAACTCCCGCCATCCTGCTTTAACGCGTGGACCGCGCCAGCATCCAGGTGCAGCGTTCCTCTTGCCCGCAAATGTCCGGCCAGCCAGCGTTTACGCGCATCCAGCTTGGGAAGTCGGGCATGAATGAAAGTACCCAGAGCTTCGCCATCGCGAATGCGCAGTAAGACATTGTCGCAGCGACCATTGGCAATAATGGTGGATGTCCCGGAACGGGCAGCACGAGTTGCTGCACGCACCTTGGCGAGCATACCACCGGTGCCGACACCCGAACCGCCACTACCGGCAATCCGTTCCAGCATGGCGGCACCAGCATTAACTTCTGTAAGTAGCTGCGCGTCCGGATTGCTGCGCGGATCGGCATTAAACACCCCATCCTGATCCGTCAGAATGACCAGCAAATCCGCATCCAGCAAATTGCTGACCACAGCGGCAAGCGTATCATTATCACCAAGATTGATGGCATTGTAAGAAACTGTGTCATTTTCGTTGATGATTGGCAAAACATTCATTTCGAGTAAGGTCAACAAGGCAGAACGGGCATTCAGATAGCGGCGTCGGCTGCGCAGATCATCGTGTGTCAATAAAACCTGACCACAATGAATGGGCATTTCATTGGGTTCATCGCACTCTCGAAGAAGTTTTTCATAGGTGTGAATCAAAGCGGATTGACCAACACTAGCGGCCGCCTGACGTTCCTTAAGATTCGCTGGTCGTTGCGACCAACCTAAACGTTGCACTCCGGCACTGACTGACCCTGATGAAACCAGAATGACTTCAATGCCGGAACGGCGAAGTGCAATAATTTGTCGGACCCAGCCGCCTATGGACTTTCGATCGAGGCCTCTTCCCTCATCTGTGAGAAGGCTGCTGCCTATTTTTACAACCCAACGTTGTGCTTTCGTTTGCAATAAATTCCGCGATTTATCCGGTGATTTATTTCTCATGTCCGCCTAAATTTCATCAAATATATTTTAATTATAACATATTATTATAAAAAAATAAACATAATATGGCAATTGCAAACTATCCACATAATTAATCCATTATTTAATCGACTATACTAATAATCCAGTCCAATATGGATGAACTATTTTTTTACCAGGAATTGATAATACCCACTCCAGCAGCTTGAAATGACGCAGTATCGCGCGATGCCATAATAAAGCCCCGCGATAAGGCAATTGTCACGATATATCCGTCTATACCAGATAACTCCAAAAAAGCCTGCATGAATGCAGGCTGGGAAATATTTTCAGATCACTCCCACTCAATGGTGGCCGGTGGCTTGGAAGAAATATCGTAAACCACCCGATTGATACCCGATACTTCATTGATGATTCGGGTGGAAATGCGGCCGAGAACTGCGTAGGGCAAATGCGCCCAGTCCGCCGTCATCCCGTCGGACGACTCTACCGCACGCAGGGCAATGGTTTCATCATAAGTGCGGGCATCGCCCATGACCCCCACACTCCTCACGGGCAGCAAGACGGCAAAGGCCTGCCAAAGCTGATCATATAATCCAGCCTCGCGAACTTCTTCCATGACAATACGATCTGCACGCCGCAATATTTCCAGGCGTGCTGCATCAATGGCGCCCAGACAACGAATCGCCAGACCAGGGCCAGGAAAGGGTTGTCGACGAATGACTTCTTCGGGCATGCCCAATTCCCGACCCAGCTCCCGGACTTCATCCTTGAATAATTCCCGGAGAGGTTCCACCAGCTTCAGATGCATGCGTTCCGGCAACCCGCCAACATTATGATGGGATTTGATGGTGGCACTGGGACCCTTGAATGAAACTGACTCAATGACATCGGGATATAAGGTGCCCTGCGCCAGAAAATCGGCACCTTCCACCTTTTTGGCTTCTTCCTCAAAAATCTCGATGAACAAATTGCCAATAGCCTTGCGCTTTTTTTCAGGGTCCGTAACCTGATCCAACACCTCCAGAAAACGTTGCCGGGCATCTATGACCTGTAATGGAATCTGAAAATAATTGCGAAAAACCGTCTGGACCTTTTCGGACTCACCGAAACGCAATAAACCATTATCCACAAAAATACAGGTCAACTGATCGCCTATGGCGCGATGAATCAAAACCGCCGCCACCGCCGAATCAACGCCTCCAGACAGAGCTGCAATGACTTTACCCTTGCCGACCTGAGCGCGGATGGTAGCTACGGCGCTGTCCACATAGGAATGCATGGTCCATTGACCGTGACAACCGCAAACACCACGCACAAAGGCCGTGAGCATTTCTGCCCCGCGCGGCGTATGGACTACTTCCAGATGAAATTGCACGCCATAAAAATGTCGCACCGGATCGCCAATAGCCGCCAAAGGGGAATTGGCGCTACTGGCCAGAATCCGAAATCCGTCTGGCATTTTTTCAATGCGATCACCATGACTCATCCAGACTTCTTCGGTGGCATCCGCGCTTTTAAAAGGCAACAAAGGCCCCGAAGCTTCCTGAATCTGCAGCTGGGCGCGCCCATATTCCCGATGTTCGGCTTTGGCGACTGCGCCACCCAGCACATGCGCCATTAATTGCAGACCATAACAAATACCAAGAATCGGCAGACCCAGCGCAAATATACCCGGATCCACCATGGGTGCATCCTGATCGTGAACAGAAGCAGGCCCTCCCGACAGAATAATGCCCTGGGGTTCCCAATTCTGTATATCCGTCAGCGACATATGATGCGGATGTATTTCGCAATAAACATGCGTTTCACGCACCCGCCGGGCGATCAACTGGGTGAACTGGGAACCGAAATCGAGAATCAGGATGCGTTCTTGCATGAGTCACTCCACCCGGTAGTTAGGGGCTTCTTTGGTAATATTGACGTCGTGAACATGACTTTCACGAACGCCAGCCTGGGTGATCTTGATGAAACGGGCGCGATTGCGTAAGGCGGTCAAGTCTTCGGCTCCTAGGTAGCCCATGCTGGAACGTAATCCACCCAGCAATTGATGAATCACCTGTCCAGCCGGCCCCTTGTAGGGAACCCGACCCTCCACACCCTCCGGAACTAGCTTGGGTGCTTCCGGGCTGGCGTCCTGAAAATACCGATCGGCCGATCCCTGTTGCATAGCGCCCAAAGAACCCATCCCGCGATAAGCTTTATAAGAGCGGCCCTGATAAAGTTCAATTTCTCCAGGCGCTTCATCCGTACCCGCCAGCAAACCACCAACCATCACCGAGTGGGCTCCGGCGGCCAGCGCCTTGGCAAAATCACCCGAAAAACGAATGCCACCATCGGCAATCAGAGGTACACCAGTATTGGCCAGGGCATCTGCCACATTACTGATGGCCGTCACCTGCGGCACGCCGACACCGGCCACAATCCGGGTGGTACAAATAGAGCCCGGCCCAATACCGACCTTCACCCCGTCCGCGCCCGCTTCCACCAGGGCCAGAGCCGCTTCACCGGTGGCGATATTGCCGCCAATGACATCCACGTCCGGGTAACGTTCCTTGATCCAGCGTACCCGATCCAGAACGCCCTGGCTGTGGCCATGAGCCGTATCCACAATGATGACATCAACCCCGGCCTCAGCCAGTGCCTGCACCCGGGCATCGGTGCCCTCCCCCACACCCACGGCCGCGCCAACCAACAAACGGCCTTGGGCGTCACGACAAGCCAGTGGATGCTCCGTGGCCTTGCGAATGTCTTTGACCGTAATCAGACCGCGTAACTCAAAGTCTTCATTAACGACCAGAATTTTTTCAATTCGATGCTGATGCAATAGGGCTTTGGTTGCATCCAGACTGGTACCTTCCGGAACAGTAACCAACCTTTCCCTGGGCGTCATCACACTACTTACGGGCGCATCCATGCGCGTTTCAAAACGCAGATCACGGTGGGTCACAATCCCTTCCAGATGTTCTCCATCCACCACCGGCACACCAGAAATACCATGCAGAGCCATAATCTGTAGCACCTCACGGATGCTGACGTTGGCACGCGTAGTGATGGGATCCTTGATGACTCCGGCCTCAAATTTTTTGACCCGTCGCACCAAAGCGGCCTGCTGATCCGGTGACATGTTTTTATGGACGATACCAATACCACCTTCCTGCGCCAGCCCGATGGCCATGGCGGCCTCCGTCACCGTATCCATGGCAGCCGACAACAAGGGAATATTGAGGCGGATGCGTCGACTCAACTGTGTTGAAATCTGGACGTTGCGGGGGAGCACTGCAGAGTGGGCAGGTACGAGCAGGACATCATCAAAGGTCAGAGCTTCGCCGATCAGTTGCATAATGGATCACCTATAACAAGAAAGGGGCCGGGTGTACGCATCCCAGCCCCGTGATAAAAGGCATCCCGAACTATAGCCAATGAGCAGCCATTTTTCCAGTATGGAGGATTGATTCGGAATTGACCGAAGCGGTCTGAGCCTGCTAACTTTCGCAATTAACGCCGCAGGCTACCTATATCATAACGAAAACATGCAATGACCGTTTCCATCATCGTTCCCTGCCATAATGAATCGGGCAACCTGAAAATCCTTCATGAGCGGGTGAGGGGCATCATGGATGCCTGTGGTGAACCTTGGGAAATGGTCTGTGTGAACGATGGCAGCACCGATGACACCCTCCTGCAGCTGATCGCCCTGCACCAGCACGACCCTCGGATTCAGGTCATAGATTTGTCCCGCAACTTTGGGAAAGAAGCCGCTTTAACGGCTGGTCTGGACGCTGCCCAGGGCGATGCCGCCATTCCCCTGGATGCAGACCTGCAGGACCCTCCAGAGCTCATCCCTGAACTGATTGCCCAATGGCACGATGGTTATGATGTGGTCAACGCCGTACGTCTCTCCCGGGAGGGAGAGTCCTGGCTCAAACGCGCTTCAGCCCACTTTTTCTACCGGGCGATCAACCGGATGAGCGTCGTAGATATTCCCGCTGATACGGGTGACTTCCGGCTTTTGTCGCGTCCGGTACTGGATGCCTTGCAAAGCCTTCCAGAACGCCGACGCTTCATGAAAGGACTGTTTGCCTGGGTGGGTTTCCGCAGCACCAATGTTTACTACCATCGTGCGCCCCGACATAGCGGCAAAACCACCTGGAATTACTGGAAACTATGGAATTTTGCCGTTGAAGGCATTACTTCATTCAGCCAGGTGCCACTACAATTAGCGGCTTATCTGGGTTTTATCGTCTCCGGCCTGGCTTTCCTTTATGCCTTGTGGCTGATTATCAGCACCCTGGTTTATGGAAACCCTGTCAAGGGATATCCTTCCATGATGGTCACCCTGCTGTTTTTAGGCGGAGTGCAATTGATGGCGCTTGGTGTCATTGGTGAATATCTTGGAAGGATTTACGAAGAAAGCAAGCATCGCCCAGTTTATTTAATCAGGAAGGCTTGGAGCAGAAATATGGACAAAAATAAAAATGATTAAACGTTGGGTAATCTGGGGACTGTTTGCGTTACTTTCGGTTGCTGTACTCATCAGTAGCCTGGGGACGGCGTTTCAGACGCTTCCGTTGAATCCCGACATGGCGGAGATGGCCTTGATCTATCAAGGCGTTATTCATCATGGATGGCGTTTTCCATTTACCTGGAGATTCACCCAGGACAATCAAATACTGAGCTTGCTACCGTTCACACTTATTTATTATGCCTTAGCAAGTGTATCAGGAGCCTCAATCATCATCCAGGGATGGCTTATTTTCGTTGTGAATGCCCTATTAGCTGGTTTACTCGTTAAAACGGTAACCCATTCCTGGAGGTGGGCTGCGTTGTCATGGTTACTAAGCTTATTGGCTAGTCCTATGGCCATAGGTCAGCCTGGCATCCTGGCGTATCCAGTAACACATAATAGTGTATGGGCGTTTGGTTTACTTGGCATAATAGGACTCATTCGTTATTTGAGTGATCGCCCTAACTGGGCGCTTCCATTGATCTTAATGTGTGTGGCGGTGGGCACGATTTCAGATCCTTGGTTTGAAGCCGCTTTCACGGTACCTGTCTTACTGATTGCGTGGAAAGCACCACGGTGGTTTCAGACGGACAAGACAACGCGCAGAACATTAGGGCGCCTCGAAAAACCTTCCCATTTCGGCTGTATATGATAAAATATAACCAGTTGAATATTATGGGGTATTCCGGATGACACCACGAAAGAGCGCAATCAAAACCGACCTGTTTGCAGCGGATTTCCACCAGCAGAAACTGGATCAGTTGGGTGATCCATTGCTGCGCATCGCTTCCTGCATCGACTTTCCTGCCCTGGCGGCAGAGGTTGATCGTGTGGCCCCTCGTCCGACCAGTCCCCAGGGCGGTCGCCCTCCTTATCCCACGGAAACCATGGTGCGGATATTGGTGTTAAAGCGCCTTTACAATCTTTCAGACGAGCAGATGGAGTATCAGCTGCTGGATCGCCATAGCTATCAGCGTTTTTGCGGTCTGGTGGATGCTGCACGTCTTCCGGATCGCACGACCATCTGGCACTTTGAAAACCGTATTGGCGTAGCCGGTGCCGAAGCGCTGTTCGCGGCAGTCGAGCAGCAAATCCTGCAGCACGGCTATGTGGCCCGGGGGGGCCAGATCATTGATGCCACGCTGGTACCGGCACCCAAGCAACATTTCTCCAGAGATGACAAGGAACAGATCAAAAAAAACGCTATGCCTGCCGACTGGAGCCCAGCGAAACGCCGTCAGAAAGATCTGGATGCGACCTGGACGAAGAAGCATGGCAAAAGCACCTATGGCTTCAAGCTCTCTATCGGAGTAGATCGCAAACACAAACTGATCCGCAAGCTGGTGACCGACACGGCCTCTGTCCATGACAGCCGACACTTTGAAGTCGTACTGGATGACTGGAATACCAGTGCGGAAGTGTATGCGGATAGAGGCTACCCCAGTCAGGAGCGGGAAGAACAACTCAAGGCCCAAGGCTACCGGAGTCGTATCCAACGGAAAGGCAGCCGCAACCACCCACTGTCCGAATGCCAACAGCGGCGCAACCATAAAATCGCCAAAGTGCGGGCGCGCGTAGAACATGTATTCGGCGCCATGGAGCAGATGGGCGGCAAGTGTATCCGGACCATAGGCCAGGCGCGGGCCGACTTTGCGCTGACCATGATGGCGGTTACCTACAACATCAAGCGACTGGTGTTTCTCGAAGTAGGTCCTATGAGGGCGGTGGCTTGCCCGTAATGCGGCAAATTATGGAAAAACAGCCGTAAAGAACAGCATTCGGCATCAAAACAGCAGGAAAATAACCTGAATTCTGATTTTTCAGATTATTCTTCGTTCTGAGCGCCGGTTTTTAGAGGTGCCCATTAGTAAAATCGTTAATTATAACGTACATAGCAGGACGCATTACTTACTTCGGTCTTGAGCTTTTGCACATGGTTCCAGGCCAAGGCTTGGGTATTGCCTCATTCCCAGAAATGTTTCAACACATAAAGTTACTAGCTCAGGGTGTTGGCGTACTCGTACAGTTGTATCCACTACCAAAAAACAATTATATATGGTCAATCTGGGTGATATATTTTATAAGCCTGTGTAGCATAATTATCTTTTCATGGTTATCAATAAAAAATGTCAACACAAGAACTAAAATTCTAGTTAGTTTCTCTGGTATTTCAATCGGTATTATTGTGTCAGCATTTATAATAACAAATTTCGCAGGTGGGTTATGGGCTTCTCGCTTCTTGATCAACTTATTTTACTTAATAATTGTAATTATTACATCCATAACAGCTAGTTTTTGGTTAAAAAAAGACAATAAAATAAAAATTTTATATTGGCTGACTTTACTGGGATACACCTTGCTTGCCATGCATGCAATTAACCATGCTAACTGGCGCTATAAATCCAATTGGAACGGAACGGACTCTTTATCAAGATGGCTAATTAAGCACGATTTTTATAATGGATACGGGCAATACTTCGATGTAAACTCGCCACTCCTTAATATTGTTTCAAGTGGCAAAATTACAGCACGACCACTAAGTTGCAATATGGGATACCTTATACCAAGACTTTCAAGTAGTGACGATCAGTTTTGGTTTGGTCAAAAACCACTAGCACAATATAATAAATTAGAATTTATTGCTTTCAATAAAACAAGTCAGAGATGGAATAAATGCGCAATCAAAACATTCGGCAAACCCTATCAAGTTTTATTTTATAGATCTTTAAAAATATTTATATACAATCGAAATTTATCGTCACAACTAAATAAAGGTTATCGCTCATTCCAATCGCATTGGAAACTAATTAATATCGCAAACAATAGAACAGCGATAAATAAAGTCGGAAAAACGCTGGGAGTGAATTCAGAATGGGCCCAATATACATATACATGGTTATTAAAAAATGGTATTGCCAAGTGATTTTTTTGAAGAGCGATCATATATGCTTTTTCATTTAAACATCTTCATTGATCGTTGCAGAACTTATAAAACTAAATTAATACTATAATTTATTAAAATCTTGCTCCTTCATTGTTAGCAATTTCCTTTGTAGGCGAATACAGAGTAATTTATATCTATTGGAACTTGGCCTTCGTCCTTGGACATTTCCACGCTGCTTTTCCCCGATTTTTCAGGTACACTGTCGCCCAGAATGACAGACCACCCTCGCTAGGGATCAGCCTTGGTATCTTTAAAGTCTTTTATAACCAGTCAGTTAAATATTGCAGAGACCAGTACGGACAGCTCTGCCGATGCGCCGACCCCGCTCTCCGTGCAGATTCCCGGCGCGCAGGTAACGCCGCGAGCAGAGCATAATATCTCCCGAAGGGATATTAGCGACGGCGCCTTGCAGGTGCTAAACGGCTTGCATCGGGCGGGTTTTCAGGCCTACATGGTCGGTGGGGGGGTGCGTGATCTGCTTTTGGGTCGCGAACCCAAGGATTTTGATGTGGCCACGGATGCGCTTCCGGAGCAGGTTCGTAAATTGTTTCGGCGTAATGCCCGCCTGATCGGGCGGCGCTTTATTCTGGTGCATGTGCAGTTTGGCAGCGAAATCATTGAGGTGGCGACATTCCGGGGCGGCGCCGATGGCAAAAAGAAGGAAGCCAGTGAGCGCAGTGAAAGTGGACGGATTCTGGCCGACAATGTTTACGGGTCGCTGGAAGAAGATGCCCGGCGCCGGGATTTCACGGCCAATGCCTTGTATTACAACATTGCTGATCGCGGCATTCTGGATTTCTCCACAGGCATGGAAGATTTGCGGGCTGGCCTTTTACGTATTATTGGGGATCCCGAACAACGCTATCGCGAAGATCCGGTACGCATGTTGCGGGCAGTGCGCTTTGCCGCAAAACTGGGGTTCACACTCGACGAAGCCGCTCGTGCGCCCATCAGCACCTGTCGGGACTGCTTGCAGGAAGTGCCCTCTGCGCGACTTTTTGAGGAAACCCTCAAGCTGTTTTTGAATGGCAACGCCCGTTCCAGCTTTGAATTACTCCGCCAACATGGCCTGTTCGCTGCTTTATTTCCACAAGTTGACGCCCTCCTCGATACGGACAGCGCCGAACCTGCCCGGATTTTATTACAGGGCGCCCTGGAAGGGACCGATCAGCGGGTTCACGATGGCAAATCCGTCACGCCGGCCTTCTTGTTTGCAGCCCTGTTCTGGCCGGTATTGCAACAACAAAGCCAGGTACTGGAGCAGCAAGGAAAACCTGCAGCCATTGCCTTGCAGCAGGCGGCCAGCGATATTCTCCAGGATTGCATGGGCCGGGTAGCTGTACCACGGCGCTTTTCCCTGCCCATGCGCGAAATCTGGGATCTCCAGGCGCGTTTTTTGCGCAGAGGCGGAAGACGTCCCCATGCGCTACTCGCCCATCCCCGCTTCCGTGCGGCCTTTGACTTCTTATTACTACGGATCCAAGCCGGAGAGATCGCTGCCGAATTAGGAAACTGGTGGGAACAATTTCAGACTGCCGATCATGAAGGTCGCCGCATCCTGATCGAAGCCGCCCGCTTAGAGGAAAACGGACAGGAAACGGCTCTCGGTCCGCTGCCCGCGACCCGCAGTCGCCGTCCCAAACGACGGCGTCGCCGTCATCCCCGTTCTGATTCTGTGGCTGCAAAAAATACAGCAGACACTGAAGAAGTGACAGACAACGACTGACGAGGTCGTACGTCTATCCGCCCCATGGAAGCAGACTCCGCAAATCTCCTCCCCTTGCTGGAAAAGCAGTGGGGAACTGCAAGGCTGGACCATCTGCGGCAAATTGGCCGTATTGCCCAACAACTGGGCACCCCTGCCTATCTGGTTGGTGGTGCGGTCCGTGACCTGTTTTTAAAGCGCTATGCGCCCGATCTGGATGTGGCCGTAGAAGGAGATACGCGCATGCTGGCGGAAGCCTGCAAAGCGCAGATTCATGGCGCGCACTATCAGTTTCATGCCCAGTTCGGCACGGCTATTCTGGAAGACAGCCAGGGAGTTGCTCTGGATCTTGCCCAGTGCCGACTGGAGCATTACCCCGCCCCGGCTGCCCTGCCGGAAGTTCACCCCGGAAATATTCATGCCGACCTGGCGCGCCGGGACTTCACCGTCAATGCCATGGCTATCCGGCTGGATCCCCAACATTTCGGAATCCTGCTTGATCCTTATGATGGACAGGCTGATTTACAGGCCGGTTTACTCAGAACCCTGCATTCCCGCTCGTTTCTGGATGATCCTACCCGCATATTGCGGGGATTACGCTTTGCAACACGTTTTCAGATGGATTTGGCCCCGGAATGTCATCAGCAACTCAAACAAGCCCTGCAAGCAGACATTTTTACCCAACTGAGTGGCGCAAGATTGTGGCGGGAACTCCGCTACCTGTTGGAATTGGAAGCACTACCCGTTGCATTATCCCTGCTGACTGCCTGGAAACTCTGGTTTTTGCTGCGCCCAACGCCACCCGCAAGCAACACCATGCCAACTTTGCTGCAGCGTGGTCAGGAACAGATTCAGTGGCTGAGTGCACAGTTTCCTGAGGAGCCGCTGGCCATTTTTATCCCCATGCTGACTCTCATCTGGCAGGATGTAACCCTACGCGATATTCAACACTATCTCGACCGGTGGCCGGTTCCAGACCGGAGTCAACTGCTGGCGGATCTCCGGGTCTTGCCCGGCTTGCCGGACACCCTGCTTAAGGCGAAGCGTCCCAGTCAAAAGGCAAACATCTGGCAAGGCGTCTCGGTCGCGGGCATACTGGCGGCTATGGCGATATATGCCGATAACCCAACACTGGTGGACAGCGCCCGTCTTTACTTGCAGGTACAGAGACGTCTCCCGTCGCCATTCAACGGACAGGAACTGCAAACGCTGGGGCTAAAGGCCGGACCGTCTCTGGGAAAAACATTGAAATTATTGCGGGAAGCCCAACTGGATGGCGAAATTTCGAACAAGGAAAACGCGCAACAATGGTTGATCAAACAGGGCATTCTGCCTCCGAACCCGCTGTAATTGCCTGGATCAGTATTGGCAGCAATCTTGCGCAGCCCGTGCAACAGGTGCAGAAGGCCATCCAGGCTTTGGGAGAATTGCCGGATTCAAAGCTGCTCTGGCGTTCGCATCTCTATCGCACGGAGCCGGTTGGCGGGGTCGAACAACCGGCGTTCATCAATGCGGTTGCCCGTTTGCAAACCCATTTGCCGGCCCAGGACCTGATGCAAGCCCTGCAAAATCTGGAAGCCCTGGCGGGCCGACAACGCAGTGCCGAAATATTCTGGGGTCCGCGCATTCTCGATCTGGATTTATTGAGTTATGGCTATCTGATTTCCCGTGATCCTAGCCTGCGCATACCGCATCCACGCATGAGCGAGAGAGCCTTTGTCCTGATTCCACTCGCGGAATTTGATCCTGCGCTGAACCTACCAGGATGTGGATGTATTGCCGATTATCTGCCCGCCGTTGCTGACCAGTCTGTCACGCGCCTGCCTGAATCGGCCATACCCAAGGAAACTTTACGCCAGCACAGAGCCAGCGCGTGAATCATCCGCGCATCATCAGCATTGAGGGACCCATAGGGGCCGGTAAAACGAGCTTGGCCCGTCTTCTCGCAGATCATTTTCAAGGTGAAATAATTCTTGAAAAGCCTGAAGAAAACCCCTTCCTGCCCGGATTTTATCGGCAACCCGGTGGCGAACTGGCCACTGAACTGCAGTTTTTACTTCAGCGTCAGGCGCAGTGGCAAACAGCGGCGCTGACCAATGCCTACATCATCAGTGACTACAGCGCCCGCAAAGACGAAATATTTACGCCCCTGACACTCAATGCGGCTGAATTCCAATTATTTCAGCAAATCAAAATGCAACTGCATTATCAAGCCACGCCCGCCGCTTTGCTGATTTTTCTGGATGCCCCCCTCGCCACACTCAAAGAGCGTATCCTGTCCCGGGCCAGAGCCTATGAACAAAATCTGAATGCGGATTATCTGGCCAAAGTCCAACAGGCTTATCGGCACTGGCGCAGCAACTACACCGCGCCGTGCCTGGAAATCAATACCGCAGAACTGGATTTTGTCCATGAAGAGCGGCACAATGAGAACTTGATCAAAATGGTCAAGTATCACCTGCAAGACATTTGAGGAGCACAATGCACAAGAAAATTTCCCGCTGGGTTAAAGACAAACAACAGGGCGTCAAACGGGCGCTGGTAACCGCCTACGATTACCCCACGGCGCGCTTTGCAGCGGCAGCGGGTATGCACGGTGTTCTGGTCGGAGACTCTCTGGGGATGGTCGTCTGTGGGGATCATGACACGCTCAACGTCACGCTGGAGCAGATGTGCTACCACACCCGCATGGTGCGCCGTGGCGCTGGCGGATGCCTGGTATTTGCTGATCTTCCCTTTGGTACTTATGAGAAAAGCCCGGAACAGGCCTGGGAGTCGGCGGGTGAATTACTGCGTGCCGGGGCCGATGTCATCAAACTGGAAGGCGGTGCGGAAATGGCAGCGACGGTAGCTTTCTGCACAGAACGCGGCATCAATATTTGTGCGCATATTGGCCTGACACCACAGCGCGTTCGCCAGTGGGGCAGTTTCCAGCGCCAGGGAAACACCGATGCCGAGGCTCAGCGTCTGCATCATGAAGCCGCAGCACTCAGCACAGCCGGGGCGCGCTTTGTGGTTATGGAAGCCGTCCCTGATCAAGTCGCTGCCAGAATCAGCAGAGCCATTGATGCCGTCACCATTGGCATTGGTGCGGGGCCTGACACCGACGCTCAGGTGCTGGTAGCCCATGATGTATTGGGTTTGGAGGCAGAAAGCCCACCCTTCGCACGCCGCTATCTGGAAGCCGGAAACCTGCAGCAGAAAGCCTTTGTCCAATATGTTCAGGACGTGGTCAGCGGCAATTTTCCGCCCCGACGCCCACACTGACATGCCGGTATTCAAGGATATTGCCAGCCTGCGTCAGTGGCGCCAAAGCCTGCGCGGCACCCTCGCGTTTGTCCCCACCATGGGAAACCTGCACGAAGGGCATATGGCTCTGGTCCGTCTGGCTGCCGCCCGCGCCGAACAGGTGCTGGTCAGTATTTACGTCAACCCGCTGCAGTTCGGGCCAAATGAAGATTTCGCACAGTATCCCCGCAGTCTCGACAAGGATTTACAGCAACTCCACGCAGCGGGATGCTCCACAGTTTTCACCCCGGACGATGCATTGATGTATCCGCATGGCAGAAAGGATCTTTCCATCATCATCCCGCCCCACAGCCTGACCAAAGTCCTTTGTGGGGCCAGTCGTCCGGGACATTTTGCCGGGGTCTGCACTGTAGTCAACAAACTCCTGCAAATGGTTCAGCCCGAAATTCTGATTCTTGGCGAAAAAGACTATCAGCAGCTGCGGATTGTTCAGCAAATGGTGGCCGACATGAACATGACCACACAGATTCTTCCCGGCCCTGTTCAAAGAGAAGCGGACGGGTTGGCCTACAGCTCACGCAATGCACGGCTCAGCCCTAGCGAGCGGCAAATGGCCCCTCTGTTGGCTGCTACACTGTTCGATCTGGTTCAGCGCAGCACCCCTCAGGCATCTATCGCAGAGTTGGCCCAAGCCGGTCGAGACAGTCTCGAACAGGTCGGATTTGTCGTGGATTATCTCGAATTACGGGATAGCGACACGCTACAGGCCGTGAATGTCGCCCGGCCCGGTGCGCGTTGGTTTACGGCCGCGCATCTGGGGCAGACCCGGCTCATTGACAATGTTATGATTCCCTTATGAACTCACGTCTCCGCGAAATCCCCTACAATTACACCTCTTTTTCCGATGGCGAAATTGTCTCGCGCCTGATTGGCCAGGAAGCCTGGCGTATTCTCGAAGACCTGCGCGAACAACGCGTCACCGGGCGTTCAGCGCGCATGCTTTTTGAGGTATTGGGTGATCTCTGGGTGGTGGAGCGGAATCCTTATATTCAGGATGACCTCGCCCGTGATAAGCACAGGCGCGAAGCCCTGTGGAATGCGCTGGACCATCGGCTCAACGACATCAGCGCGCGAGCCGAGGGCAATGCGCTGGTATTACGACTATTGGATAACACCCGGGAAGCCGTACGAACCTTCACCCGGCAGTTTGATGAAGATCTGCAACTGCGCAAAAAATCGGAAAAACGTCTCCTGAAAATTACGGCACGGGACAATGTCGATTTCAGCGCCTATGCGCGTATAGCCCATATCACCGATGCTTCCGACTGGCGGGTGGAAATTCCTTTTGTAGTGCTCTATCCCGCCGATGAATCCGAAGTGCAACGCATGGTAGCCGCCTGCCGCGAACTGGGTCTCGCCATCATTCCGCGCGGCGGCGGCACCGGCTATACCGGCGGCGCCATCCCGCTCCGGCGACACACTGCCGTCATCAACACCGAAAAACTGGAGCAGACCTCGGCTATTGAAATGATTACGCCGACGGGACTGAACTCCGCAGTACCCAGCATGGTCGCGGGTGCCGGCGTTGTCACCAAAGTGGTCGCCGATGCTGCCGATGCCGCTGGTCTGGTGTTCGCGGTAGATCCCACCTCCATGGATGCTTCCACCATCGGCGGCAATATCGCCATGAATGCCGGCGGCAAAAAAGCGGTACTCTGGGGTACAGCCCTGGATAATTTAATCTCCTGGCGCATGGTCACCCCCGACGGTAACTGGCTGGAAGTGGAACGTCTGAACCATAACCTCGGCAAAATTCATGATCAGCCGCAGGTGGATTTCCTGCTCAAACGCTTTGCTGCCGATGGCAAATCGCCATTGGGTGAGCCAGAAAAACTCACCCTGCCGGGCGCCAGCTTCCGCAAGCCGGGACTGGGCAAGGATGTGACCGACAAATTCCTCGGCGGACTACCGGGCATCCAGAAAGAAGGCTGCGATGGCATCATCACCTCCGGACGTTTTCTACTGCATCGCATGCCCGCCCATATCCGCACGGTTTGCCTGGAATTTTACGGGAGCGATCTGAATACCGCAGTGCCTGCTATCGTCGAAGTGAAATCCTTCGTGGAAAGCCAGAACAATGTTCTGCTGACCGGACTGGAGCATCTCGACGACCGCTATCTGAAAGCCATCAAATACAGTAACAAGGCTCCCCGCCACGAGCGCCCGAAAATGCTCCTGCTGGCCGATATTGCCAGCGATGATCCTGATGCGGCCGGAGCCACGGCGGCCGCAGTCGTGCGCATTGCCAATGCCCGGGGCGGCGAAGGCTTCGTAGCCACCACGCCCGAATCGCGACGGCGCTTCTGGGCCGACCGCAGCCGCACTGCCGCCATATCCGCCCATACCAACGCCTTCAAAATCAATGAAGACGTGGTGATTCCTCTGGAACAACTGGGTGCGTATACGCGCGCTGTGGAACGCATCAATATTGAACAGTCCATCAGCAGCAAATTGCGCAGCCTCGCGGCGTTGGAAGCCTATTTCAACGGCGACATGGCCGAAATCCGCAAAGCCAAAGATTACGAAGATTCCAGCGAAGATCAGGCCATTGTTGCCGCCAAAAGAGCGGCGGCCCTCGCCCTGATTGAGGATACCCGACAACGTTGGGAATCCCTGCTCAGGCTGCTCGATGACGACGCAGCCTTGCATCCCGAACTGCTGGACGCTCCGGCGGCTGCGGCGCTGCAGCCGGAAGAAACCCTCATTGACCTGCTCCTGCGCGGGGCTTTGCGGGTCAGCTATCGGGAGCGGGTAGGAAGGCCACTGGAGGCGCTATTTGCGGGAGATGCCTTTAATGCCCTGCGCGAACGGATCCGGGAAATTCACGCAGAGCACAAACGCGCCCGCTTGTTCGTCGCGCTGCACATGCATGCGGGTGATGGCAATATCCACACCAACATTCCGGTTTTATCCAGTAATCACCGCATGCTCCATGAGGCCGACGGCGTAGTGGACCGGATCATGGCCATCGCCCTGGAACTGGGCGGTGTCATTTCCGGCGAACACGGCATTGGCATTACTAAAATGCGCTGGCTGGAACCGGAAAAAATAGCCGCCTTCGCCCGCTACAAGGCCGAAGTGGACCCCGGTAATGTCTTCAATCCGGGCAAGCTGCTGGCAGGCTCAGGTCTGGACAACGCCTACACCCCCTCCCTGCAACTGGTGGAGCAGGAAGCCCTGCTCCTCGAAGCCAGCGAACTGGGCGAACTCAACCGCGAAATCAAGGATTGCCTGCGTTGTGGCAAGTGCAAACCGGTTTGCATGACCCACATTCCCCGGGCCAATCTGCTCTATTCGCCGCGCAACAAAATTCTGGCTACCGGCTTGCTCATTGAGGCCTTTTTGTACGAGGAACAAACCCGGCGCGGTGTTTCGCGGCAGCATTTTGAAGCGATGAATGATGTCGCCGATCACTGTACTACCTGTCACAAATGCTTGACGCCCTGTCCGGTGGATATTGATTTCGGCAAGGTTTCCATTCATATGCGCAACATTCTCCGGGCGCGTGGTGAAAAGTCCTTCAACATGGGGACCCGCCTGGCCATGAACTACCTGAATGCCACGGAACCCGGCAAGGTACACTTCATGCGTCAGGGGGTTCTGCAGACCATGTTCAAGGCCCAGGCACTGGCCCATGACATCGTCAAGCCCTTGCTGCCCAAGGGCCCGCCGCCGGCGACTACCGGCAAGGCCAGCATGCGTACGGAAGTCATTCATTTTTTACGCAAACCCCTACCCACCAAAATGGGTGCCCAGACCATGCGCCAGTTACTGGCCATTGTCGATGACAAAACCGTGCCCATTATTCGTGATAGCGCCAAAGTCACGGACGACAGTGACGCCGTGTTTTATTTTCCGGGATGCGGCAGCGAACGGCTGTTCAGCGACATTGGTCTGGCGACACTCGCCATGCTCCATCATGTCGGTGCGCAAACTGTCCTGCCACCCGGTTATCTCTGCTGCGGTTATCCCCAGACAGCGGGCGGACAGGAAGACAAAGGGCAGGAAATTTCCGTGCGTAATCAGGTGCTTTTTCACCGGGTCGCCAACACCCTCAACTATCTGGATATAAAAACGGTCATCCTCTCCTGTGGCACTTGCATGGATCAGTTGCTGCAATATCAATTCCAGCAAATATTCCCCGGTTGCCGTCTGCTGGATATTCATGAATATCTGATGGAAAAAGGGATTGCTCTGGAAGGCGTCGCGGGCGTGCAATATTTGTATCACGACCCCTGCCATAGCCCCATGAAAACCCACAAACCCCAGGCAGTTGCCAGTCGCCTGCTGGGTCAGGAAGTGCTGGAATCGGCCCGCTGCTGTGGCGAAGCCGGAACGCTGGCCAGCAGTCGTCCCGACATTGCCACTCAGTTACGCTTCCGCAAGGAAGAAGTGCTCAAAGAAGGCGTTTTCCAGCTCACCGGCAGTGACAAAGCCGTAGACAACAATGTCCGTCTTCTGACCAGTTGCCCGGCTTGTCAGCAGGGTCTGGAACGCTACCGGGAAGATACCGGTCTGGATACCGACTACATTGTCGTGGAGCTGGCCCGTAAAATTCTCGGCAGCCAGTGGCAACAGGGCTTTATTGACGCCACCCGACAGGGAGGCATTGAGAGGGTTCTGCTTTGACGCAAGGGCCGGATCCGGTTTTCAAAAGCGCAATAGATGGCGTTCTTGATCTCCATGCCTTCCGTCCCAAGGAAGTACCTGATCTGGTTCGGGAATATTTACGCAGTTGCCGCGCTGCCGGCATTACTGAAATCCGCATCATCCACGGCAAAGGTAAAGGCGTGCTCCGTGAAACCGTACATGCCTTGCTGCGCCGGGAACCCATGGTCAAAAACTTTCGTCTGGCCAATGACCGCAGCAGTTGGGGAGCCACCCTGGTAGATATTTACCCGCCGGATGTAGCCCTGCCCGAGCACCCGACCAGTCCCGGCAAAACAGTGGCCAGATTCCATGCAGCCCAATCCGGCCCGGTCACCCTCCCCGGCTGGTACCGAATCCTCCAGAAAATATTTGTCCGGCGCTAAAACTCATGAACACTGCCAACACATCCGAAGAAGGCGTCACCAAATTCCTGTTGCACTGGACGCCAGCCGCAGCTCCTGATCAGCGCGAAATTACTACCTTACAGGACTGGCGTGATGTTTTTTTTACCCGCCAGCTGATCGGTGCGGATCCACAGCGCTATGGCGGCATCGGTTTTGGTAATGTGAGTTGCCGCAGCCCGCAGGGCTTTCTGGTCAGCGCCACCCAAACCGGAGGGCTCCCGACCTTGAGCGCGCATAATTTCTGCACTGTGACAGGCTGGGATATCCAGCGCAATGAAATCCGCGCCAGGGGGCCGCAGCCGCCCTCTTCCGAAGCCCTGAGCCATGCGGCCTGTTACGCCGCCCGCTCTGACATTCATTGGGTATTTCATGTGCACAGCCCGGTACTCTGGCAGGCTGCAGCCCAACTGGGCATGGCGGCCACCCCTCTGGATGCGGAGTATGGGACCCCCGCCATGGCCGAGGCCATCAGCAGTATTATCCGCAATGCGCATCTGCCGGTGTTACTGCAAATGGCGGGGCATGAAGACGGCATCATCGCCGCTGGCAATAGTGCCGCCCAGTGCGGAGCACTACTACTGGAGGCAGTACTGCGTGCTCAACTTTCCAGTGCCTTGCGTAAATAAAAGTCCATATCGGTAAGATTATTCAGTGCCCATTTACGGTAGTCATCGGGCAAATCAATAATTTTGACGCCCTTATGCTTACCAAAAGGCATGGTCTCTGGAATACGGGCACGCTCACTAAATTCCCACAGGTCTTCCCAGGAAGAAGGACGCACCGCCAGAATCACCTTGTTGAGCAAAATCCGGCAGAATTTCACATCGGCCAGGGCGGAGTGGGCATTTTTAAGATTATCCCGCGTTTTTTTGCGGTCCTTGCTGAAATGAAACATAAGTGCCGACTGGGAGTGACTATCCACTTCCGGCCACAGTTTGCGGGTCATGGCATAAGTGCAAATGCGTTTGACATCGGGTTTACCGATCACACCCCAGTCATAATCAATACTATGCCCTACCAGATAACCCGTATCTTCCGGCAAAGTAAAAGTCCGCGCCGAAGGACAATCCAGCAGTTCTTCTTCAAGAATATGGTGTACCGCCATGGCCCCCATCTCAATGGGCTTATCCGGGCGATAACGCTGCACAAACTGTTCTTCTACTTCCAGGGTCTTGAGATCACTGACTGCCAGCCAGGCCGCTTCGATCAGATCGGGCTCCACCCGCCCCGTGGTTTCCGTGTCAAAAATCAGTGCGCGCATGCTGGCTCCATCATCAATCCGAGAAAAGAATTGCAGGGTAATGATGTGTTCAGCAATGGGCAAGTCACAAATCGCCGATAACTACCGGAACTTTTCGCCGCTGCCAGACTCTTAGCCCCGATCTGCTTTGTTGAAAGTTCAGCAGGACCATTGATTTATCGAACAGAAACCCCCATTCTTGAGATATACCCAAGCACGTTGCTTGTTTGAAGGAGTCCGTAAATGAATCAGGATCAGAACCCCTATCAGTTTCCCGACAGCATGAACCCCCAGGGAAGCCGTACTGGCACGTCCATTGGCGCATTGCTGGGGAAGACCTACGCGCTGCTGGCTGCGACTCTGGTCGTTTCGGCCATTGCTGCGGTTTATGGAATGAGCTCTCCGTTTGCCTATGAACATCCCTTCATCCTGATGATTGGCTCTTTTGCCCTGCTGTTTGCCGTGCAGTATACCGGCGCTCACCGCAGTCCTTTTGCCATACCCCTGGTTTTCCTCTTTGCCGCCGGCATGGGCATGATGATGGGACCCGCGATTGAAATGTATTTGCGGATGCCCAACGGAGCCACCGTCATTGCCGAAGCGCTGGGCACCACGGCAGCCATGTTTATCGGCCTGTCTGCTTACGCCATGACCACCCGCCGGGATTTCAGTAACATCGGTGGATTCCTCATCACCGGACTGATTCTGGCCATTGTCGTGTCTTTGCTGAATATGTTCCTGCTGCATCTGCCAGCCCTGCAACTGGCTATTGCCGGGGTTCTGGTACTGGTGTTCAGCGGTCTGATTCTGTTTGACACCCAGCGCATGGTGCGCGGCGGCATTCAGGAGCCCGTTCTGCTGGTAGTCGGCCTGTACCTGGACATCATCAACCTGTTCATGGCCCTGCTGGAAATTTTTGGCGGCGGCAACCGAAGCTGAATTCATTCGTACCACTTTCCGTCCGTCACCTGCAAGGGGTGACGGACGTAGCCGCAACTACTTGTCCTGCGCTATCCTCCGCGCAATATGAATATTGATTCGCACAGGCAACCCTCTCACCATGCGCTCCACTGAACCAAGCGCGAAGCACACCCCCATGATGCAACAATATTTCGGACTGAAAGCTGAATGTCCGGATGCGCTGCTGTTTTACCGCATGGGTGATTTTTACGAACTGTTTTACGAAGATGCGCAAAAAGCATCGACCTTGCTGGGTATTACCCTCACCAGCCGGGGGCACAGCGCAGGAGAACCCATCCCCATGGCCGGGGTTCCGGTGCATAGCGTCGATGGTTATTTAGGAAAACTGGTCGCACTCGGTGAAAAAATCGCCATCGGCGAACAAATTGGTGACCCCGCCACCAGCAAAGGACCTGTCGAAAGAGCCATTGTCCGGGTATTGACCCCCGGTACCATTGTCGATGGGGCCTTGCTGGATAGTCACCAGGAGCCCCTGCTGCTGGCCATCTGCCCGGAAGGCCCAAGCTGTGGCCTCGCCTGGCTGGATGCAGCCGGAGGGCGACTGATGCTCAGGGAAATCCCCCAGACCGGCTTGACCGACCTGCTGGCCCGGCGTCCTGTAGCTGAAATCATTCTTCCCGAAGATGCGCCCCTTAAAACCAGCCTGAACAACAAGCATGCCCAGGGGCTGGATAAAACCCTGTTCCAGACCCGTCGCAGTCAGGCCGTGCTGGAGCGCTATTTTGGCGAGCGCCTGGACAGTTTTGGCTGCAATGACTGGCCACTGGCTCTGCGCGCCGCTGGAGCGCTTCTCCATTATGCCGAATCCCAACTACGGGGCAGTCTGGCTCAGATCCAGCACCTGGAGCCTGAGCGTGCTGAAGATGAGCTGTATCTGGATGCCACCGCTTATCGTGCGCTGGAAGTTGTTGAAAGTCTGCATGAACAGGGCCCTACCCTGCTGTCTCTGCTGCAAAAGACCCGCACGCCCATGGGTAACCGGCTGCTGAGGCGCTGGTTGTTACGTCCTTTGCGTCAGGGACCCGATTTGCTGCAGCGCCAGCAGCATGTCAGCGCACTGGTAGCCGGCCAGGGTCCGGAGCCGTTGCAAAAGGCCCTGCAGGGCATCGCCGATGCCGAGCGCATTCTCACCCGTATTGCCTTGCGCAGCGCCAATCCTCGTGATCTGGCGCAATTGCGCAGCACCCTCCAGGCCCTGCCCGCCCTGCACGAAAGCCTGCAGCGCTTCGCACAAAGTCCGCTTCATGATTATCGGGAACGCATCGGGTTATTCGCAGAAACCCGCCTGCTGCTGGAAAACGCCATTGTCGATCAGCCCCCCATGACCCAAAGGGACGGGGGTTATATCCAAACCGGCTATGACACTGAACTGGATCGTTTGCAGGCCCTGAGTCACAACCTTCAGGATGTCCTGCGCAATCTGGAGCAGGAAGAACGCCAGCGCACCGGCATCAGCCAGCTCAAAATTCAGTACAATCGGGTTCACGGCTTTTATATTGAAATCAGCCGCAGTTATCAGGGACCTATTCCCGACGATTACCGCCGCCGCCAGACCACCAAAAATGCCGAACGCTACATCAATGACGCCCTCAAGCTTATCGAAGATCAGGCGCTTTCTGCCGAAAGTCTGGCTCTCAGCCGGGAACGTCTGCTCTTCACAACGCTTCTGGACGCCCTGATACCGGAAGTTGCAGCCCTGCAGAACACCATGACCGCAGTGGCAGAACTGGATGTCCTGAGCACCCTGGCTGAACGCGCCATCTCGCTGAATTGGTCCGCACCGCAACTGGTGGCGGAAAACAGCCTGCACATTCTTGATGGCAGACACCCGGTCGTCGAAGCGCAAATGGGTAGTCAGTTTGTGCCCAACGACCTTCATTTTGATGGGCAACAGCGGATGCATCTGATTACCGGCCCCAACATGGGCGGTAAATCTACCTACATGCGCCAGAGCGCACTGATTGTACTGCTCGCTCATATCGGCAGTTGGGTGCCCGCTCGCGAAGCCATTATCGGGCCTGTCGACCAGATATTCACCCGCATTGGTGCTGCCGACGATCTGGCGGGCGGACGCTCGACCTTCATGGTGGAAATGAGCGAAACCGCACGCATACTGCATCTGGCCACCGCCCGGAGTCTGGTCATTCTCGATGAAATCGGGCGCGGCACCGCCACCTATGACGGCCTCGCCATTGCCTGGGCCACCGCCGAAGCCCTGCTCGAACGCGGGGCATTTACCCTTTTTGCCACCCACTATTTTGAACTGACCGAACTGGAAAACCCGAAGCTCAGCAACCTGCATCTGGATGCCTTCGCCCAGAACGATCAGGTTATTTTTCTGCATCGTGTCGAAGAAGGGCCAGCCGCCCAGAGTTACGGCCTGGCCGTGGCCAGCCTGGCCGGCATTCCAGAAAAAGTAGTCAGCACCGCCAGGGTACGACTGCAGTTACTTGAAAATTCGAGCTCTGCACGACCAAGCATCTTACCCAATCCGGCACCCGCACAAAATCCACCGGCGCAAATTCCCCTATTTGCAGCAACACCCCACCCCGCGCTGGAACTCCTGGAGCAAATGGACCCCAACAATATCAGCCCCAGGGAAGCATTGGCCGTTTTATACCAATTGAAAGAGTTGCTGTAGGCTTCTTGTAACGGGACGTATCCGGACAACCCGCCAGCAAAGCATCGAAAGCCAAGAAATCGCCTCGCTCTTGGTGTTCACGTTATGCGCTGTTTTTATCGTGACCCTACCACCTACGCGGATTTTTTTGCCTGCTGTGAAATACCTGTATTATTTCCACGGCATCATACCGCACGCAATAAGGGAGAATGTACGGGTGATCCGTTATCACTAATTCCCTGGTTACAAAAACCCGCCCAGGTCTGCCCATGGCCGGATAGGCGCATAACAAGCCGGTGCCCTGGTGTAGGGTTGTTTGTCACATCCAGATTCGGGAGATCACTTGATTTCCCTTTTTTATCTGAATCCCACGTTGCAAGAACTGTTGTATGAACCGTTGCATTCTTTTACGCTGCAACATTTATAATATTTATTATATATCAATATATTGGCTTAATTTTCTGTTGCAAAAAGATAAATTTCTTAAACCCATAATCCCCAATAAAACAAGAGATTAACTTCTGGCACGTTGTTTGCTGATAAAGCTTACTGAATTAGCCGATGGCGTGGCGGGTTCTGGAAACCAACATTATCAAGGGTTTTTTATAACGAACATGGAGGCAAATGTGATGAAATCATTGAAAAAAACACCAATGGGCCGGAAACTGCGGTCTTTGGCTTTGATGGCGGGTGTCGGTATGGCAGGCTTCATGATTGCAGCCCCGGCGTATGCCTGGGGTCCTTGGGGTGGCGACATGCCCTGGAGCGGTGGTGGTGGAGGGATGCCCTGGAGTGGTGGTGGCATGCCCTGGTCCGGTTATAGCGGCCCCATGAATGGCAACAGCGGGCCTTTTAGCGGCTATGGTGGCCCCATGCAGGGATCAGAAGGCCCTTGGGATATGGGTGGCATGAATTTCAATGGGCCGCATGGTGGACCCATGAACATGAACAGCGGTAACTACGGCGGTTATGGGCAGCCTTATCAGGGCGAATATCAGGGCGGTGGTAGTAATGGTTATCCGCAATCCTACGGACAACAATCCTACAACGGACCCAGTCAAGGTTATGCCCGTTATCCGGCACAACAAAACTACGCTTATCCTAATCAGGGGCAATATCCACAACAATACGCACAACAATATCGCCAACCCTATCCGCAGCAGATGCGTCCCAGCATGCCGCCTCCGCCCATGGGTCCTTATCAGTCTCCTTATGGTTATTCGCCCTACGGATATGGCCGCTAACCCGAGGATCCCATGCGTTTGGTAGTGGCCTCCATGAAGGGTGGGTCTGGTAAAAGCACGGTGAGTTTCAATCTCGCCGTGTGGTTGGCGTATCGGGCTCCCGTGCAACTTTACGACCTCGATCCCCAAGGGACCTTACGCGATGTCTGCAGCGATCGCACAGAACAGCACATTCTGCCCGCTCTTTCTGTAGCTACAGAGATGGATGATGCCCTGCCCCAGGCTGAATACGTAGTGATTGACTGTAGTTATTCCGAATTGACCGCCTTTCGAGGAGCCTTGAGCGTCGCCGATGCGATCCTGATGCCCGTCGGCCCCAGTCAGGCCGATATCTGGTCTGCACAACGTTTTCTGGAGGATTGCGGCCAATGGGCAGCCCCTCCGGTCTGGGCATTTATCAATCGCGCCGATACCCACCACGCAGTCCGTGAAAGCGATGAAGCCGAGGCCATGCTGGCCGAACTTCCACAGGTCAAATCCTTGGGATTACGACTCGGACAACGCACGGCCTTTCGCCGCTCACTGAGTGAAGCCCGTGCCGTTTTTGAATTGGATACCAGCAGCAAAGCCAGCCAGGAACTGGAAAAACTGGCCAGCACTTTGTATCCGGAATTATCTATGTTCTAGCACCCAACCCATTTAATATTGAGGCGAATAACTTATGCGTGTTTTCTCCCTACCCCTAGTGCCAAGACACCCCCTTTTCAAGGTCGGGATGCTTTTCACCTCACTTTTAGTGGGTGCCAGCCTGCAATTCGTCTCAGGCGACCTGAATCCTGAATTTTCGCCTTTCAGCTGTATTGCCAGTGCCGCAGCCGCAGAATCTGCCTTACCTGCAAAAACTGTCCCCGCAGCCAAACATCCCGTCGCGCCCAAAAAAACTGGACAAAGTGGCGCTGCCAAAGCGCATTCTGCCCACAAAAATATCAAGGCTCCGCCCACCTTATCCATGCCTATGCCGGCTTCGACAAAAAGCCTGAGCAAAGCCGAAGTCAAACTGCTCTTGCAGGCTCGGGCGGCCTACTGGCAGCGCAATGCGCCGAAAGCCATTGCCGACTACCAAAAACTGCTTCACGAAGCGCCTGATCATCCGGGTATTTATGGTGAATTGGGCAATGTGTATTACATGACCGGCAAATATCCGGAAGCCGCCATTGCCTATGGAAGTGCAGCCCGAACCATGATTCGGATGCAGCGCTTTGCAGAAGCCTACAGCCTTTTGCCGTTGATAGGCTCCCTGAATCCTCAGGAAGCTACCGCCATTGACCATAGCCTGCAGGTTCACAGTGCTGCGGCCGCCAAAAAAGCCAGAGCAGCCGCCCAGCAAAAATCTGAGCAGTCCGCAGTGCCCGATTGAAAAACATTGCGCCAGCAACATATCATCCAGTCTGATCTCAATAAGCTGAGGATGTTGCTGTGCAAGAACTCAACCTGATTTGTCCCGACGACTGGCATCTGCATCTGCGTGACGGGGCCAATATGGCCTCAGTGCTTCCTGACAGTGCCCGACGTTTTGGTCGAGCCATCGTCATGCCCAACCTGAAACCGCCCGTGACCACGGTGGACCTTGCCGCTGCTTATCGTGACCGGATTGTTGCTGCACTGGAACCGAGCTCAGCATTTCAACCCCTCATGACTCTTTATCTCACCGATAACACCACTGTGAGTGAAATCGAAAAAGCCAAAAGCAGCGGTTTTGTACAGGCAGTGAAATACTATCCGGCGGGAGCAACCACCCACTCGGAAAACGGTGTCACCGACCTCAAACGCGTATACAACGTGCTGGAAGCCATGGAAAAAATGGATCTGCCCCTGCTCCTGCATGGAGAAGTAACCGATCCGGATATTGATATTTTTGATCGGGAAGCAGTATTCATAGAACGTCATCTGCTACCCCTGACTCGCAATTTTCCGGGTCTGCGCATGGTTCTCGAACATATCACCACCCGCACCGCCACCCAATTTGTGGCCGATGCCGGAAAGCAGATAGCGGCCACTATCACCGCTCATCACCTGCTCCTCAATCGCAATGCCCTGTTTGTCGGTGGGGTTCGTCCCCACCATTACTGCCTGCCGATTCTCAAACGGGAAACCCACCGCCAGGCACTGATTCAAGCCGCTACCAGTGGTAATCCCAAATATTTTCTCGGTACGGACAGCGCCCCCCATCCCCGTCAGGACAAGGAGTCGGCCTGCGGCTGTGCCGGAATTTACACCGCCCATGCAGCCATTGAACTTTATGCAGAAGTTTTTGAAGCAGCAGGCGCTCTGGACCGGCTGGAAGCTTTTGCCAGTTTTCATGGACCGGATTTCTACCAGCTCCCTCGTAATCAGGGGCACATTACTCTGGAAAAACGGAGTTGGACAGTTCCCGAAAGCTATCCCTGTGGAGTGGACACATTAATTCCTCTCCGGACCGGAGAGGAATTATCATGGAAATTGAGAGAATAACTAAAGGAATAATAGGTATTCATCCCGTCCTGTATTATTTACTAAAACTAGATTTTTTATACGCCGGATAGTCAGTATATCCTTTTGGCCCAGGAGAATAAAAAGTGGATTGGTCAGGAGCATTCAAGGAATAGCCTGCACGAATCCGATCTGGCAAATCTGGATTTGCCAGGAAAGCCGTTCCAAAAGCAATGGCATCAACAACACCAGAGGCTAAAGCTTCTTTGGCTTCTTCAGGCGAGTAGCCCATGTTGGCAATCAGAGATCCACGGTAATGTTTCCGCGCTGGAGACAAAATATCGCCTGATTGATGGCCGTAAAAGTCTCCGCGCATTAAATGTAAATAAGCCAAGCCAAAATCATTCAAGCGATCAGCAAGCCAGGTCAACAAGGCCACGGGATTACTATCACGCATATCGTTGAAGCTATTGAGGGGAGATAAACGCACCCCGACCAGATCGGCACCAATGGCATTTGAAACAGCCGTCAATGTTTCGAATAGCAGTCGCGCACGGTTTTCCATGCTACCACCATATATTCCAGACCGAACATTGCTTCCGTCCCGCAGAAATTCATCCAGTAAATATCCGTTTGCCGCATGGACTTCTACCATATCAAATCCGGCAGAACGGGCATTCAGGGCAGCCTGGGCAAACCCTTGGACAATAGCGGGTATTTCATCATCCTTTAAGGCTCTCGGTTCAGTATATTTTTGCTTTCCATTTGGGGTATGTACCTCTTCACCCTTAATGGCAAGGGCACTGGGAGCCACAGGAACGACCCCATCATTCAAATCAGGATGGCACGCTCTACCACCATGCCAGAGTTGCAGGGCAATTTTACCTCCAGCCGAATGCACGGCGTCGGTCACTAAGCGCCAACCATCAATCTGTGCAGCGGAATAAATACCCGGTTCATGCCAAAAGGCAGAATTACCCGGCAAAATCATGGTTGCCTCAGCGATGATCAGCCCCGCACTGGCTCTTTGAGCGTAATATTCTGCCATAAGCGGCGTTGGTACATGTTCGTCCTCTGCGCGGCAGCGCGTCAAAGGGGCCATAAAAATGCGATTAGCTGTTTGGATGCTGCCCAGTTGCAATGGTGAGAACAAGTCGGCCATGGTTTCTCCTAGTCAGGGTTTGTTCAAGGTCATAGATACGATAATGGTACCGACCAGTCAGTCTGTTTACAAGTATCCATATTCTTGTCCGATATACCATGCGCGCAAATCTTCAAAGCAATCGCTGTTTAAATAAGTCGTTGACCAATTGGCTACCAACTTACTGTTCAAAAATGATGATTCGGGGAAAGATGTCGACAAAAATAACAACTGCGAGGCCCAAAATTGCTGCAAAGCCTTCCCGCAATCTGCGCCTTTTATTCGAATAACTTGATCATCTGGTTTGTGACGGTTGATCTTGTTATGATGCAGGCACTGTTGATCAGACTCTCGCCACGATAACAGCGTACGATGAAAAGATCAGCCTGTACCTTGCCCAGGTGGCGAAATCGGTAGACGCAAGGGACTTAAAATCCCTCGGTTTATACCGTGCCGGTTCGAGTCCGGCCCTGGGCACCATTTCGTAACATAAGGATGCCCCTCATGTCGATTGAATCCATAAACCCTTCCGCTGTGACCCCTTTGAGTAACATCATTGATGTGCGCGGGATGACTTATACTGAAGCACAACCCGTTGTTTATGCAGCCAGTATTCGACTGTCCGTCGGGCAAAAAATACAGGTGCTTACAGATTCAGATCCTGCCGCCATGATGCGCGCCGTAGCTTTTCAACTGCGTGATGCCATCTCCTGGCACATGGAAAGCGATGGCAAACTATGGCAGGTCGAAGTTCAGCCCCGAGCCGAGGCAGAAGCCAAAGATGTGGTTGACCTGTTGACTTGGGACCATTATCGCCTGGATCACCAGTTTGCCCAGGTTCTTGCTGCAGCCAACGAAAACAGAATTGCCGACGCTGAAAGTATTTTCCAGGATTACTGGATTGGTCTCCGTCGTCACGTTCATCTGGAAAACAATCTGCTGGGTCCGGTTCTTGGGGGGGCGAAGAGCAGGGACCCTTGGCAGATATGCTTTTTGAACATGACAGTATTATTGTGCAATCGCGCTTGCTCGAAGAAACTTTTGACGAAAAAGACTATGGTATGTTGCCGGCCATCTGCGCCATGCTTTCCGGCTCACTTGCGAAGCATGAAAACCGTGAAGAAACCACTTTGTTTCCCATTTGGCAGACGACAGATAATAGTGATCGTGGCCGTGCCACTGAACATCTTGCCAGAGCAAAAGAGCTTCTATCGGGTTCAGAAGATAGCCAGGTACTGAAGGTTTTTTCCTGAACAACCTGACAGCTTAGCGGTATGCTCCCATCCGGCGCTGGGCTCGCACCATATACCAGCGCCCCGCAAGAATGAGCATCAACACTCCGGCGGTAATCAGGAAAGCTGCAGCAAATGCCAACATATGTGATTCTGCAAAGGGCTCGTTGATGAATGTCCAGATGACATAGGTCAAGTAGCCGATTGGCTCATTGGTCAGTTTTCCGGTCCACATATAGTTAGACCAGCCAGCGGTATACAAAAGTGGAGCCGTTTCACCCATGGATAAAGCCACCGCGTAAAAAAGTCCGGTCATAATCGCCGGTGCGGCACCAGGTAGTAATATTTTGAAAACAATCCGCCCCTCCCCTGCCCCTAATCCATATCCCGCTTCGCGAACAGATAAAGGGATGTTGCTCAGCGCCAATTCGGTGGAACGGGCAATATAGGGAAGGAGCATAACGGTCAGGGTGATGATTCCTGCAGCCACTGAAAACTGCCAGCCCAAATAAATGACCATCGTAATATAACCGACGTAACCCAGCACTATGGAGGGTACCCCAACCAGAACGTCTGAGAGAAAGCGCAGCAGCTTGCCAGCATTCCCATGACCATGTTCGCTCAAATAAATGCCTGCAGATATCCCGATGGGCGCAGCTAACAGCAAGCTACCAAGAGACATGATAATGGAACCTTCAATGGCATTTTTCAGACCACCACCAATACCATTGGTAATTTCTGTCAACAATTTGATATTGAGCGCTGGCCAGGCATGTATGAGCACATCAATAATGATGGAAAGAAACATGGCCGCCAAAAAAACAAAGGACCCTGTGACAATGACGGTAGCAAAAACAGTCATCAGCCTGCGCCATAAGGATACTTTAAATTTCCTGGGTGTACTCATTTTCGGTAATACCTGCTCTTCCAACACATTAATAGCCATCAGCGCACCTTTGCCATCCACAACATCATTCTGGCAGCTATATTGACAACCACCGTAATCAGCAATAACACCAGAGCTATTTCAGATAATGCTTCAACAGCCATATTGGTTGGGTCTTGCAGTGCACTATCCAGCTGCGAGGCAATAAATGCCGCCATAGTCGAAATGGGCGCATAAATATTATTGGGTAAGTAGTTCAGGGCATTACCACTGACCATCAATACCGCCATGGTTTCACCCAAAGCCCGCCCTAATGCCAAAATTCCTACGCCGATCAAAACGGTTCTTAGCTTGGGCAAAACAATATGCCAAAAAACTTCAAGGCGATTCAAGCCAAGACTCAAACCAGCCTCTTTCAAGGCAGGTTCCGTCATCAGTATAGATTCACGCAACGTCGCCGAAATCAGGGGGATGATCATGACTGCCAAGACAAAAGCAGAGGTCAATAGCCCATAACCGCTTCCCGCTTCGCCATTCAGGAAAGGAATAAAAGAAAAAGTCTTTGCCAAAAAAGGAAAAATGCTGTGACCAAATAGCGGCACCAGCAAAGCATATCCCCATAAACCATATACTACACTGGGAATAGCAGCGAGCAGATCAACAAATAGGGATAAAGGTCCTGCCCAGGTTTTGCGAATGCCTTCACTGAGAAAATAGGCTGCACCAACAGCGATAGGCATAGCAATAAGCATCGCCAGTACCGAACTGGCAATCGTCCCAACGACCAGAAACCAGATGCCATACTTGGCACCAGGCATGATTTGGTGCCCATTTACTGAAACTGGGTTACCATAAAGATTGCCAAGGTTCCAATCATTCGTCCATAAAAAATGAAATTGATTATACTGAATCGCTGGCCATGAATACACGGCCAAAAAAATTATCAGAAGGAGTAATGAAATCGGCAAAAAACTTGCGGTAGCCACTAATGCCGTTCTGAATACAGGAATTTTCATTACAATGATTCCACTTCCAAAAGTAAGTAAAGTTATCTAAACAGTAATAAATGCGTATTAAAAAATTACGGTGCCGGGTTATTACCCCGGCACCGTTCAGATCTTAGTGAATTTCTGCGATCTGTTTACGTGACAGCTCAGCTGCGCTGTCGGGTAGCGGTACGAAGTTTACCGCAGTGATAAAGTGTGGTGCATTACCGCCCTTAGGATCAATGGCCCAGTTCAGGAATTTCTTCATGGCTGCAGCCACTTCCGGCTTGGCCTGGGTCTTGCTGACGATGGCATACTCATAATTGATGATGGGGTAGGACTTGGCACCAGGAGCGAATACCAGACTGATCCGTTCATCAGCAGGGGTCTTGCTGACCATTTCACCAGCTGCAGCCTTGGCATTTTCCACTGTAGGCAATACGAAATTGCCTGCGCGGTTTTGCAGCATGGCCAGGCCCAATTTGGCTTCTTCAACTGGTTTCTTCCAGCTGATACCGATGTATGCCACACCATAAGGCGTTGTCTTCAGAGCCTGGACCATGCCGGGGTTGCCTTCGGCACCGATACCACCCGGAACGGCCGGCCAACTTACCGTCGTACTGTAGCCAACGCTTTTGCTCCATGCTGGAGTGGTGTCAGCCAGGTAGGTGGTAAAAATAAAAGTGTCGCCAGAACCATCGGTGCGGTGGATAGGGACAATCTTGTGGTTGGGCAGTTTCACACCAGGATTCAGCTTGGCAATGGCCGCATCGTCCCAATTGGTGATTTTGCCGGAATAAATACCGGCAAGCACAGGACCGGAAAGCTTCAGATGCTTGTTGTTCAGACCGGGCAGATTGTAATTGATCATCTGAATGGAGATGGCCAAAGGAATGTTGAGGATGTTCGGGTGCTGTTTGATCTGGGCATCACTCATGTATGCATCAGAAGCGCCAATCTGGGCGACGCCGGAAATGGCTTCGGCAATACCCGTACCACTTCCTGTACCCTGGGTGGTTATCTGCACGCCGGGATTCATTTTGGTGTACGCAGGTACCCACAAATTGAAAAGTGGATACAACAGGGTGGAACCGGTTTCCAACAAAGAAATCGTGGCAGCATTGGCAGGCATAGCATACATGCCGACAAGACCCAATGCAGAAACCATTACGGCACCCTTTACACTGCGAGAAAGCTCTTTCTTCAAACGATACAGCATAAGACCTCCAAAGATGGCGAATACGTTGATTTACGGCTTATTCCCAAACACACACCGTACGTCATCAATGCTTGCGAGCAGTCCTGACGCGACGTAATTAGCAATCTAGCACAGTTATATGACAGTATGATGACAAAACTTCTGTTACAAACAGAGCCCGACCAAAAGGACGGGCTCTTCAAGACAATGAAGGTTTTTAAGCGCCGATTACCAGGTCAGAATCCGACCTGCAGCGGCCAATGAAGGCAGCGCAGCACTGGGATTCATCATGGGAATGGGTTTGGCCAGATCATCTTTGGTCATACCATTCAATTCCAGTGACTGCAGGCACCCAATAATCTGAACTTCATTATCCTCAGCCAGCTTCATGAAGTCGGCGACACTTTTGCCACCTTCCATCGGAAATATACTTTCGGCCTTACCTTTGGCAAGCAACTCCGTGGCCGGTCCGGTGAAATACATGACGACTTTCTGCTCGGCGGCGGCGGCAGTGGCAGCCAGGAAAAAGGCGGAAGGAAGACGCTTGGGGTTTTCCGCGCCAGTAATAAGAATGATAACAAGATCCGCTGCTTCGGACATCTAACACCTCCTGATTGAACGTGTGAAGTGACTTGTGGACTATACACCAATTTGCGCTGCTGACTAAAACAGTTGTACTTATGCTTTGTTCTCAGTCGCAACGGCGCGCAGCATTTCCGGCAAAGCATACCACTGAAGTTCACCTTCCATTTGATCAACAGCTTTCAGATGAATACCAATCACGCTGGCTTTTTTGACGGGGACACTGACCCGGGTTAGCCGCGTAGTCCAAATTCCGAGATGGGGTTGATGACCCACCACAATCAGCGTTTCGGGCTGTTTGCTCAGGTTCTGCCAATCCCGACTGAGCGTGTTCAGATCGCCGGCCGGAATCGCTTCATGATAACTTTCCACTTCAATACCAAAGGCTTGGGCAATATATGCGGCAGTTTCGCGGGTACGGAGCAAGGGGCTGCTCCACAATAGAACCGAGCCATGAATACAGTGGCGTAAACCCCGGGCGACAGCGGCTGCGGTTTCATGTCCATGGCGGGTGAGTTGCCGCGCAAAATCCGAGCCGGAAACCGTTTCGTCTTCTGCCTCAGCGTGGCGTACGAGTAAAAGGTTCACGCTTTTGCACCTCCTGCCCAAACCAGATGACGGTGATTGCACGGGGTAACACGCGGGCAAGAATCGTGATTACGGCAATGCCAATCAGAGCAGTCATCCATTCGTCCACGCGGGTTTTAGTATCGGGACCCGAACCAATGAAAATCTCCAGCCCGGATAAAACAGCCCCCACAAAAATAGTCACCGGACGCCAGCCATAAGGACCAAGCACCGGATAAAAGCGCGCTAAAGCACCCAGGGTTACGGTGGCCCAGAGTGCGTACTCCCCGGCACGAATCCATAAACCCTGGGGACTGACCGGCAGCATCGCCCCACTCCATAAAATACCGAGATAAATAAGGAGCGCGATAATGGCCCAACGCCACCATCCGGACAGACTGCCTTTCATTTAATGCTTTCCTCTTTGTGGATCATAGGGGTTTTCGCCCTGACGAAATAACAGGCGCAAAGGAATGGAGTCCAGATGTAAGGCTTTCCGGAAGGCGCTTTCCAGATAGCGCTTGTAACTACCCGGCAAGCGCGTTAATTGATTCCCGTGAAATACCAGAGTCACCGGATTTTCACCACCCTGATGACAATAACGTAACTTGATTCGGCGTCCACCAACCATGGGTGGCTGATGGGTTTCAATAATCTCGCCCAAAGCCCTATTCAGCTCTCCTGTTGAAAAATGTTTGCGGGAATCCTGCCAAAGGCGATCAATACTTTTGTACAAATCGCCAACACCGGTACCATGCAAGGCGGAAATGGTGTAGACCGGCGCATACTGAATAAAACTCAGGCGGCGCTCGAGCTCCTGCTTGACCGCCTTACGCTCGTGAGGACTCATCCCGTCCCATTTATTGATCACGACGACAATCGGGCGTCCCAACTCTACAGCGACCCCCACCAGATGAGAATCCTGTTCAGCAATACCGACCCTGGCATCGAGCACCAGCAACACGACATCGGCTTCCCGCAATGCACCCAATGTTTTCAAAACACTGAGCTTTTCCAGGCCTTCGCCGACTCGGGCACGCCGCCGCATTCCGGCCGTATCAATCATGACATAGGGCTTGCCATCCCGTTCATAAGGAATGCGGATGCTGTCCCGGGTAGTCCCCGGCTCATCAAATACCAACACTCTTTTTTCACCAAGCATGGCGTTTACCAGTGTCGATTTTCCTACATTGGGACGGCCGAGCATGGCTATGCGGGGGCCTTTTCCGGCATCCTGCTGCGCAATTTCCTCACTGGGCAGATCCGAGAAAACGGCTTCCAGCAGGGTTTCAACCCCATGCCCATGAGCAGCAGAAATCGTATAGGGCATTCCCAGACCCAGGCGATGGAATTCCGGGAGTTCGCTGACGGCTCCTTTGGCATCCATCTTGTTCACAACCAGATAAATCGGTTTGCCACCACGGCGCAATTCCATGGCGATTTCTTCATCCTGGGCAGACAAACCTTCTTTGGCATCGACCAGAAAACAGATGGCATCGGCTTCCTGAATAGCCAGTCTGGTCTGAATGGCCATGGCTGCAACCAGGCCCTCGCGTTCTTCAGGTTCAAAGCCGCCGGTATCAATGACCAGATACTGACGCCCTTCAAACTGCGCGGTTCCATAGTGACGATCACGCGTCAGCCCGGGGAAATCGGCAACCAGAGCCTCACGCGTACGGGTGAGGCGATTAAAAAAAGTGGATTTACCGACATTGGGTCGCCCCACCAGGGCAATAACTGCAGTCATGATACAGCCTTAGCGCTTTTCGAGCTTGATCCGATACAAAGTGCCCGCATCACTGAGAGCAAGAATCTGGTTATTATCCAGACATACAGGACTACTTTGAATTCCACTGGAGGAAAGGCGTGTCTGACCAATCCGATGCCCGGATTCGGGATTGAAGGCGTAGAGATAGCCACCATTATCGGTTGCCAGCAAATCATTTCCACAACTACTCAGACCGGTCATGGCATGGCCTTTGAGTTTATCGTTTTTCCACAAGATGCTGCCGGAACCAGGATCTATTTCAGAAATTACTCCATCTGAATCGGCCACATACAAATGTCCTTTGAACCAGACTGGAGTTAAATACACCGACATGGGGACACTCCAGTTCTGGGTGCCTCCCTGCTGTGTATAGGCAGCCAGATTACCCTGATAGGCTGCCGCAAAAACCTGATCATCAGCAACTATCGGACGCGCTGCCACATCCACCATCCGCGCCAGCTCGTTGCTGCCATGGGCAATAGCTACACGGGCATGCCACAACTCAGCACCCGTGGAAAGACTTAATGCTGTCAAGGTTCCATCAGCAAAACCGGCATAGACCACACCATCATGCACAGTCGGGGTAGAAACTGCGCGCAAGATGAGGGAGGGCTGGTTCATGGAGAAGGTCCACTGAATTTTGCCATCCTTGGGGTTTAGCGACCAAAGATGGCCATTTACGGTTTGCATCAGTAAGTGATCGTCGGCATAGACTACCGGTGTCAACACTTCGGAGCTGAGTTGTACCGACCAGAGTTTATGACCATTTTTAGCATCAAACGCAAATACCTTGCCGGCATTGGTTCCCGCATAGACGACGCCATGGGCGATGGTGGCACCGCGCGCACTTTTGCCATCCAGACTGCGCATCCATTGCTGACTGCCCGATTCATTCATGCTGACCAGATGCCCGGAAGCATTAGCCACCACAATCTGATGCGCAGAGTGGGCAATTTCTGTTCCCTGGTAGGGGTTGATAGGCCATAGTCCATAAAGCCGGGCCTGCCATTGCGTCGAAAAAGAAACTTTATTATGACCTTTACTGATGGGTGGAGGCGTTTTGGGACTGGGTGAGGATTTAAACCAGGACATGATTCCGCAGCCATTCAGCAGGGCAGCAACTATTCCCAGAACGGCTAAACGCCATATGCTTTTGAAAAAATCATTCCGCATCACGGCGCAACTCCAATATTGGCGATTTTCATTTGCAGATAAGTACGATAAGGGTCAACCGCCGGCAAGGCGGACATGGCCGAATGGTAGGCCTGTTCTGCCTGACTGATCTGATTCAGAGAGGCATAGGCGTCCCCTTTGATTTCATCAGCTAAGGTAACATAGGCAGGCTGTGGATTTTGCAGGATATCCAGGGCCTTATGTGCCTGATGCTGATCCACATACAGGCGTGCCAGATTCAAGCGAGCAAGGCTGCGCATGCCACGCGGTGCGCTGGTATTCTTTATCACGCTCATGAGCGTTTTTTCTGCGGCAGGAACTTGTTTGCCCTCCATATCCATACGCGCCAGAAAAAAATGCGCCATGGTTGCATAAGGGGTGTGGGCGTACTGATGAATCAGCGTGCCCGCACTGGCACGGGCCGTGCTGGTCTGCCCCTGAACCATGGTGTCTAACAGCTCACTATACAGCACTGCCGCTTTTTCGGTTTGATGGCGTTGATATTTTTCGTAGCCAAAAAACCCCATGGCGGCAAAAAGAATCACGAGAATACCCACAATCAGGGTAATACGATGGCGGGAGAGCAATGCGGAAAGTTCTTGACCGGTCACTTTGATCTTCTGGCAGTGGCAAAATTTTGCCCAGTATGGGGTGCATGCTTGGGGAAATCAACGCCGAGGCTTTGCAGACCAGTGATCACTGCCTCCAGACTGCCTTCCCAACGCCCTTCCCCGCACTGTTCCTTGATGATTACTGGTTCTCCTTGCAATTGTCCCAACCCGATGACCAGCTGGAACAGCGCCCGGGAACGTTCTGCCTGCTTCAGCAGAGCTTTGAAACCCGCAGGGCCGCCACTGACCACACTGATACCCAGATCACGGAGAGCTTCAGCGAGTTGCCAGGAACGAGCGAGACTATCGTCCTCCATGGCCCCGATAAAAAGTACAGGTTTGTCGGCGCAGGCCTGGTTTCCCTGAATTTCCTGCAAGGCGAGTAAGCGTTCCAACCCTACAGCGAAACCAATGGCGGGAGTATCCTGACCACCCAGCTGGGCAACCAGTCCATCATAACGACCTCCGGCCAGCACGGTTCCCTGGGCACCCAAGGCATCCGTAACCCATTCAAAAACCGTCCGGTTATAGTAATCCAGCCCGCGTACCAGGCTGTGATTCAATTGATAGGGAATATCAAGAGCCGTCAGCAGTTTTTGCAGGCTGGCAAAATGCAGGGCCGATTCGGTATCGAGATGATCCACCAGATGTGGTGCGCTGCTGGCAATCTGCCGACAGCCAGGCACTTTACAATCCAGAATCCGTAATGGATTGAGCTCCATACGGGTCTGACAATCAGCACATAAGGCTTCCTGTTGCGGTCGCAAATACTCCAGAAGTCGCTCACGGTAAGCTGCCCGCGCCTGTGGACTGCCCAATGAGTTGATTTGTAAAGAGGCCTGCACCCCGGCCTGCTTCAGAATACGCGCAGACAGGGCGATGATTTCGGCATCTGTACCGGCTCCGGCCTGACCGAAAACCTCAACGCCCAGTTGGTGAAATTGCCGATAGCGGCCTTTCTGGGGACGTTCATGGCGAAACATGGGGCCCATGTAATAATAACGCGGAGTCTGCCCGCGCATGGTCTGATTCTGGATCGCGGCTCGTACACAACCAGCAGTCCCTTCCGGACGCAGAGTAAGACTGTCGCCATTACGATCGGCAAAGGTGTACATTTCTTTCTGGACAATGTCGGTGACGTCACCAATGGCACGGGCGAAAAGTTCTGTCGATTCCAGCAACGGGAGACGGACTTCGCCGTAATCATACAACTTGAGCAAGCCCCGCAAATCCATTTCCAGAGCCTGCCAGGCTGCTGCTTCTGCGGGGAAAATATCGTTCATTCCCCGCACCGCCTGTAATCCCTTAACAGCCATACGAATAACTCACTTTCCCCAAACGAACCATTACCAGGCGCTCAGGCATCATTACGGGCTGCCTGACGCTCCGCAATTTCGGCACGAATCCGTTTTTCCAGAACATCAACTATATTCACGTTTTCTACCCGGTCTACCTGCTTGCCGCGATAATAGAGAATGCTACGCTTGTCTCCGCCCGCCAGACCAATGTCCGCTTCCTTGGCTTCGCCAATACCATTGACCACGCAGCCAATCACCGACACATCCATGGGCTCAAGAATATCTTCAAGCCGCGCCTCGAGGGCATTGATGGTGTTGATGACATCAAACTCCTGACGGGAGCAGGAAGGACAGGCAATCAGGTTAATACCCTTCTGGCGCAGGTGCAGGCTCTTGAGAATATCAAAGCCAACCCGGATTTCTTCCACGGGATCAGCGGCTAGGGAAATACGGATGGTATCGCCAATACCATCACGCAGCAGCAGACCCAGACCAATGGCGGATTTGACCGTACCCGAACGCAGACCGCCGGCTTCGGTAATGCCCAGATGCAGGGGATAATCCACTTTTTCCGAAAGCAGTCGGTATGCCCCTACTGCGAGAAACACGTCGGAAGCTTTCACGCTGATTTTGACATCGTGGAAATTCAGCTCGTCGAGAATGCTGACATGTCGCAAGGCGGACTCTACCAAGGCTTCAGGCGTGGGTTCGCCATATTTTTCCTGAATATCTTTTTCCAGGGAACCGGCATTCACACCGATACGAATGGGAATGCCTTTATCCTTGGCCATCTCCACGACCAGACGGGTTTTGTCCAGTGAACCGATATTACCGGGATTGATACGCAGACCATCAACACCATCAGTCATGACCTGCAAAGCGATGCGATGATCAAAATGAATATCGGCGACCAGAGGCGTTTCCACCTGCGCGCGGATGGCCTTGAAAGCCTCAGCAGCATCCATACTGGGTACAGAAACCCGAACAATGTCTGCTCCCACCGCTTCCAGACGGCGAATTTGCGCCACAGTGGCTGCTACGTCCCGGGTTTCGGTATTGGTCATGCTTTGCACGCTGATCGGCGCATCTCCACCGATGGCGACTTTTCCAACGTGAATTTGCCGGGTTTTACGACGCTGAATAGGAGATTCATGGTGCATGGGATGCCTCGCTAGTAACAGATGCGCTTACGGAAAGCGCTGCGGAAGTGATTGGGGCAACAACGTCGGGTTGTGCACTATGGTTTAGCACAGCACGGTGCCGGTTAACAGGGCTGTGAATATCTGCCGAACCGTGTACTGGCGCTGTAATCGCAGCAGATTGCGTGCTTGCGGTGGGGGCGGTTCCCAGTTGCAGACGGGCTACACCCATGGCGTTCGCAGGAAGCGCAATAGCTTTACCCTGATAATGAATGGTCACGCCCTGGGCATTGCCAACCAGAACCTGATAAGGCGGTTTTCCTGAGTTCACTTTGAGCAGATCACCCGGACGACCAAGGACCGCCAACAAGGTTTTACCGGCAGCGTCCCTGACCTGTACCCAGCAGTTGGCATGAAACTGGAAAGCGATTCCCGCAGTCGTATTGCTGGTCACTGTAGAGCTGGTCGCAGCCGATTGCGCTGTGGCTGTCACTGGACTGGAGCTGCCCACAGCCTGACTGCGAGTGGCTACGACTACACTTTGAACAGAAGCAGTGGGCGCCGTATTGGAAATTGCCGGCTCAGCCAGGGTCGCCGGCATGGAGGAAACACTGTGGCTGTTATTTTCAGGTAGTACGGTCGAAGCGTTCTCGCTCCGCCCCCAGAACCACCAGACAGCCACTATAACGGCAATCAATATCAAGAAAGAAATCAGCAGGGTGCGTTTACTGTAATCCAGCAGGGGGCTCTCGCCATCAGGAAGCAATTGGCGCGTCGGAGAAATTCCCGACCCCGCGTTGGCGGCGTCATAATTGCGCAGCAACGGTTCCGGATCCAGATCCAGAATGCGTGCATAATTCTTGAGGAATCCACGCGCAAAAGTGGCGCCGGGAAGCACGGCATAATTCCCTTCTTCGAGCCCTTGAACCTGAATTTCAGTAATATGTAAGCGTTCCGCTACCTGCTTTAGAGTCCAGCCACGTGCTTCACGGGCATTTCGCAAATCCGGATTGCTGAGGCTTTCATCCATGGAGTCCATCTCTTGATCAACCATGTTGCAGCAACAATTGCTGCGCTTTTTTTCCCGCATCGGAATATGGTGCGGCATTGACGCAGCGCTGCCACAGAGCCGCAGCCTGTTCCGGGCGTCCTTGCCGGGCGGCAATCTGTCCGGCCAACAGTAACGCACTGGCGTTATCTGGTTCCTGAGCAAGTACCACCTGCAAATGTCCATAGGCGGCTTGCACATTACCTTCTTTAAAGTCCATTTCGGCCAGTATTTGCAAGGCAGGTGGATAGTTGGGAAGAAGATAGAGCGCACGATTCAGCGCATTGCGCGCGGCAACCGGATCTTTGAGGCCCGCATAGGCCTGGGCCAGATTGGTCCAGGCAAATTGTGGCGTGCTGTATAAAGGATCGGCGGTAGCTTGCTTGAGTTGCACAATCGCTTGCTGGTAGTCACCCGTATTCACCAAAAACGCACCATAATTATTGCGGTATTCCGGATTTTTGGCGTCCAGTGACAGGGCCTGTTCAAAAGCCTGGCGTGCCAGAGTTTTCTGTCCTAGCTGCTCATAGGCCAGACCCATCACATTGTAGGCATCTGCATAGCTGTCATCCGCCTGATTGGCCATTTGCAGTTCGCGAATGGCTTGCCGGGGGTGTCCATCCTGCAAATAAGCCGTGCCCAGTGAAGTATAAATACCCGCTTTGGCTTTACCATCATCAGCAGGAGCCTGAAGACCCTGGTCAGTAGCACGGGTTTTGTGTTCATGAGCAATAAAGGCGGCCATTTGTTGATCCGAAGTCATGGGCGAACTTTTACTGCCAAATAGCCCACAACCACTCAATGCCGACACGACAAGCAAGCCAGGAATCCAGATTACTTTATGGAAGCGCATTCCATCTGTTTTCATGCTTGAACCCTCAAAGGAATGCTGCGTCGACCATCGCGCACCTGTCCCGCAAGCTGTCCACAGGCAGCGGCGATGTCATCGCCACGCGGGCGACGGGTGACGGTCATCACATCGCCGCGCAGAATAATATCCCGAAAGGCATCAATGCGTTTTTGCGGTGAACGCTGGTAATCAGAACCCGGAAAGCTGTTAAACGGTATGAGGTTCACCATGGCTGGAATACCCGATAATATGCGCAACAGAGCCCGGGCATCGGCATCGCTATCATTGACGCCATCCAGCATGACATATTCAAAAGTAATGCGGCGACGCGGGAGCAGCGGATAGCGACGACAGGCATCGAGCAATTCAGCCAGAGGGTAATGACGATTGACCGGCACCAAAACGTCACGGACTTCGTCCCGGCTGGCATGTAAACTGATTGCCAGATTGACCGGACTTTCCGCACCCAGTCGATCAAGACCCGGAACCACACCAGCGGTGCTGACTGTGATGCGCTTGGGCCCAAAACCATAGGCAAAATCGTCGCGCAACAAATCCAGGGCCGGCAAGACCTGGCGTAAATTCAGCAGCGGTTCGCCCATACCCATAAAGACAATATTGGTAATGGCATCCAAGCCCTGTATTTGCCGGGCCGTTCTGATCTGGGCAATAATTTCATGGGTGTCGAGGTTACGGTTGAGTCCCTGAGCGCCCGTCGCACAGAAGCTGCAAGCCAGCGAACAGCCTACCTGCGAGGAGACACAGAGAGTTCCCCGATCTTCCTCGGGAATAAAAACCGTTTCAATCGCATTGCCGTCGGGCAAACCCAACAACCACTTTCGGGTACCGTCAGCAGCCAGTTGATCAGCGAGAATTTCCGGCTCCGCATATTGGGTTTCTTCGCTCAGCCGCGCACGTAACGCCTTGCTGATGTTGCTCATTTCCGCAAAGTCAGTGATCTGTCGGCCATGAATCCATTGCAGAATTTGCTTGGCCCGAAAAGGCGATTCTCCCCAACCGGCCAACAGGAACTCCAGGGACTGGCGATCCAGCCCCAGAAGCTGCGGCTTTTGAGCCGGCATCACAGCACAAGCCTCGGCACTCATTTAGCGCGAAAAAATCTCCCGTTGACTAAAGAAATAGCTGATTTCCCAGGCAGCTGTTTCGGCACTGTCCGAACCGTGGACGGCGTTAGCATCAATACTGTCAGCGAAATCCGCACGAATAGTTCCAGGTGCAGAATCTTTGGGGTTGGTCGCACCCATGAGATCACGGTTTTTCAGAATCGCGCCCTCGCCTTCCAGAACGCTGACCAGCACCGGGCCGCTGCTCATGAAAGCACAGAGTTCACCGTAAAAGGGGCGGGCCTTGTGCACCGCATAAAAACCACCCGCATCTTCCTGACTGAGATGCAGCATTTTACTGGCTACCACCCGCAGACCCGCTGCTTCAAAACGGCCCAGAATAGCACCTACTGCATTTTTCTGGACGGCATCGGGTTTAATAATGGACAAAGTGCGCTCAACAGCCATAAGTTCCTCAATAGGGATAGATTAAAAGTCGCCATAGGCTAGCATTACACCGGTTTACTGGCAATCGATAGTCCTGTTCCAGATGTGCTTACCCATGACGTTCAGTTCCCGTAAAAACCTGGCGTCATGAGTGCTTTCGTTCAATGACTACGGAACAAAGCATCCCGGCAGTCAGCGGGAAATCCTTGGGTTTTCTTAAAATCCTGATATGCACGGGAATGCGGGCAGGTAGACGCACCCAATTGAAGCTCGCCCGGACATTTGCCTCGAGACGTGCTCCGGTGTGGCTTTCGCGATCAGTAATAGCTGGTGCGATACTCTCCACCAACCCCGGAAAAGTATGTGCAGATCCCAGCAGGCGCAGATGCGCATGATCTCCTACATGCACACACTGTAGCCGGGTTTGTTCAAAGTAACCGTCAATCCAGTAGCTGCCCGTCTCCACCAAGGCCAGAAGCGGCTTACCGGTTGCTGCGTAATCCCCTACGCGCAGACGCAGATGGGAAATAATACCCGCCACCGGAGCCCGCACCTCGGTATGGGCAAGATCATATTGCGCCAGATGGACGCGCGCACTTGCAGCGTCAGCCTGCGCCCGGGCTACGCGCACTTGCAGCAGGGCATCAGAGCGAGCCTCAGCCGAAACAACGTCGTCAGGCAAATGCGCCCGACGTGCCGACTGCTCCTGCCGCAACGCCAATTGCGCATTGGCATCCGCCAGTGCGGCCCGCGCATTGGCGAGAGCCAGACGATAGCGCTGTGGATCAATGCGGAAAAGTACCGTTCCGGCTGCTACTTTCTGATTATCCTTGACATAAAGATCAATCACTCGACCGCCGACGTCGGCGTTGATTTGGGCAATTTGCGCCTGTACCACCGCATCTCTTGTCCAAGGCTGATCCATATAGGCCTGCCAAAGTCGCCAACCCAGCCAGGCAGCAAGGAGCACGACCAGAATGGTAACCAAAACCCGCAATACGCGTGCAATCATTTATAAACCTCAAGGCCCAACAGTGCAAAAACGCACACGAACAGGGCCAGACGAAACAGTGCCGGATGCCATACCCAGCGATCCAGATCCCAACAACCGGTCCATTTGTCCACGATCAGATACAGAATGACGCTCAGCCCAAAAATAGGCAAAAGCGTAGGCAGCACAGCACCAAAAAGGACTATTTCAACGGGCATGCTCAGCCTCGCTTGCTACCGAGAACCGTCGTGAAACGCTGGCAATGACGTGAACATAAACACGAAACAGGGCATCAGGCGGCAAAATAGGGTGTAAAGCCGTATCGACGGTTTCTACTGGTAAATTGGCCGCAGCGTCCATGACCGCGCATAGACGATTTTCATAATTTGCCGACATGGGTACCTCATATTTTTTGGGAAACGCTTCAAGTAAGGGAGTAACATATTGCGCTTCGTAGCGCGACAAAGGTTGCTCACCTGCCATTTCTGCTTGTGCATGCAGCAAAATACGCAGCTGCAGGATCCCTTCGGCGAGTTCATTAAGACGCATTACCTCGCGCAGAATTTTCAGGTCACTGGCCTGCTGAGGTGACAAATCTGCGGCCAATAAACGCAAATATTCACGACTTTCCGCTTCAAACTGGTTACGCAAGTTGGGTAGTGGAGCCTGCGCCGCAACCCGGACAAGTTCGCGAAAGCGTTGCAGAAGTCGCCGTCGCTCCCAGTTATTACCTACCGGAAAAATGAGATAAAAAGCAATTCCTACTAAAAATACTGCCAGCAATTGTGCGGTCCCATTATTCAGCAATGCGCTATAGGATATTTCCTGCCCCTCTCCCGGAATGGCAAACAGGGGAAAAAATATCCCGAAACCAGCCGCTGTTCCTGACCACCGGGTACGCGTCAACAACCAAGGAGAGATTAACAAAAACGGCAACAGTGCAAGAGCCAGCATGGGGAAACCGGATATTCGCGGTAAAAACTCCAGACTGAAAAGGAGAGCCGCGAGGAAGGCAGTGAGTACACCAAACCCCATCTGCCGCACCGAAGCCAGCGGATTGGGAAAGGTGGAAAATAACGCGCTGAGGACTACGGCAATAATGACGGCTTCGGGACCAGAAGGCCACGCCGTTTTTAACCAGAAAAGCGAAACCACCGCAACAACAACCATACTGCGCAAGGCCGCGCTCAAGGGCTGGGCTATTTCTGTAGGCGGACGGTCAAAAGAGGCGTGCCAATGTTTCTCTTGTACTCTGGCAATTGCCAGCGGTAAGGGGGGAGCCGCCTTGATTGCCTCGGGACAAAGCAATTGCCCATAACTGACCATATAGCGCCGGAGTTCAGCCAGAAAGCGGATGAGTAACAGTATCAGGCTATCGAGAGCCAGTCGTTGATCAGCATTCAGGTCATCCAGCAAAGAGATCCGTAATTCATCTAATTGCTGCACGGTCCTGTTTTGCAGACTCTGCAACTGATTTTCTGCGGTAATTATTTCGCCATTCTGGATTTGTTGTTGTATCTCCTGAAAATCCAGACGTATCGAATTGATCAAATTTTCAGTTTTGATACGCACCGGTGCGAGCGTATCACGTTGCAATCTGCGAATATGACTATTCAGTAAATGCAGCGAACCCGAAGCAAACATCATGTCGGCAATCATCTGCCGAACGCGCATATTTTTACGGCGTCCGCGACTACTTTCAAAAAACGCCCCGGAACGATAACTATCCAGCTGCAAAATCTCCTGAATCGCTTCAAGATGCAGGGCGATCCAGTCAGCCCTCGGCACCCCTCCCTGCAGTACGCGCAAGGTATTGCGCAAAAAATGCTGCAGGCGCGTTTGTGCCGTCTGCTGCAGCAGATCTTCCAGCGGTTGTGGAAATACAATGGCACTCATGACCGAGGCCACAATGATCCCAAGCATCACATCGCTCAGGCGCGCAACGCCGATATAAAAGGCATGTTCAGGATCCAATGCCGCAGGCAGCCCGACCAGAGCAGCAGTATAGCCAGCCAGCACAAAGGCATAGGCCTGAAAATTACGGAAATAACGCGCCCCGGCAGTGCAAAATCCCACCCAGAGGGCCAAGCCGGCAAGGAATCCCAGTCGTTCATCCGGAAATGTCGCTACCAGCAACATGGCGACAATACTGCCTGCAATAGTACCAATCGCCCGGTAAAAACTCTTGGCCAGAACCATCCCGTTACGCGACTGCATCACAATAAACACGGTGATTACGACCGTACTGGGAGAGTCCAGCTGGAATCTATAAGCCAACCAAAGACCAATCAGCGCTGCAGCGGCTGTCTTGGCCCAGAAAATCCAGGTTTGCAGATCGTGCTGGTAGAAACTCTGCCAATATTGGCGACTGGCAAGATTCAGGGTACTCATGATGGTGAATGCGGTCCCGTCCAGGTTTTTGGAATCACCCTACCCCCCAGAGCGGCATAGAGTTTGATCAGATTCTGCCGGGCATAAGTATCCAGGCGAATTTGCTGCATCTGATTGTCGATGATAGGCAGTTGCGCCGTCATGACTGGCAGGGCATTACTGAGACCCGCTTGATATCTTTGTTGTTGTAAAGCCGCGCTGCGCGACAAGGCTTGCGCACGCCGCTGTAAGATTTCCCGCTCCTGACTGGCAGACTGCAATTGTCTCAGACTGAAAGCCACTTGCTGCAAAGCCTGTAACAAGCTTTTTTGATATGCGGCGCGAGCCAGCTGATATTTCGCCTGACTGGCATCAAAGTGGCCCCGCAGTCGCCCCCCGGTAAACAATGGCAAACTGATAGCTGGTCCCACACCTGCTTGTAAGGACCCCGGATGCAAAAAAGTAAACAAGCCGCCTGCCGCTGCCAAACCACCCGCAAAAGCCACCAGATTGATATCGGGATAATAGGCATCGCGGGCAATATGCACCGCTGCAGCAGCCGCCTTGATGGTCATCCGCTGGGCGACAATATCCGGCCGCTCGGCAATCCATTCAGCCGGAACAGTGCTGGGTTGCTGCCAATGGGTCTGCAACAGATTGGGCTGATAATGACGCAGCACCAAGGGGAGTTGGACACCCACACCGCACAGTGTTGCCAAGGCCTGACGATTGCTGTCGTACTTGGCTTTTTGTGCGGCTATTTCTTGCTCCAAACCCGCAAGACGGGCGACACTTGCCAGACTGAGCAAGGAATCACTGAGGCCATGCTGCTGTCTTTCTTTTTCGATTTGTTCAAGCCGCTGCAAGATGTGTTGCTCGGCCTGTAAACGCTGCAGAATGGCAGCACTGGCATCTATTGCAAGAAGCTGTTGCAACACGGCATTTTCAAGAATCAACCTGGCAGCACGCCGTTGCTGTTCGGCTGCCTGCAAGCGCAGGCGCGCCTCCTTGACCTGCTCCTGCTCCTTGCCCCAAAGATCAAGATGAAAAGAAAAATCAAACTTTAACGAATTGTTCCAGGAGGTTTCTCCGGCATAAGGTGGCAAATAAAATTGATTTTTGGTCCAACGGCTTACCCCAATCTGACCGGTGCCCTGGAGTTGTGGTTCGCGCTGCGCTCCCGCTTCGCGCAAGGCAGATAAAGCCAGGGCTATCCTGGCTTTCGCAGCAAGCATGTCCGGATTTTTTTCAAGAGCCAGTTGCATGATGTTTTGCTCTGGCTGATTGAGTAAAGGACGCCACCAGTCCGCAACAGCAGCTACAGACGATTTTTTTTGTGTCAAGTCACTGCCAAGCTGTAAATCCTGCAATGGGGTAGGTTTTGCCAGATGCGGCATGGGCGGTGCACAGCCAGCCAGCATCAACGCTGGCAGCAAGCAGCCCAGGAAATGCCAGGATTTCAATCATGTTCTCCCGTAGAAGATTTTGGAGCGTGGCCCGGAACCGGTAATTGTCGGCAGAGCCGATAGAGCAAAATGAAAGTGTATTACAGCATTTGCTGTCTGATCCAGTTCGGCAAGGACTTCCATGCTTGATCTTCTGCCGGATCCAGCACCAGATTCGCACGCTCTCTTTTAAACCAGGTGTCCTGGCGCTTGGCCAGCTGACGCGTTGCCGCCAGGGCTGCCGCATAAGCTTCTGCCGCTGTAAACTCGCCATTCAGGCGGGCAAAATATTGGCGGTAACCCACTGCCCGCATGGCTGGAAGATCAGGAGCGTAGTGACGTTTCTGTAAAGCCGCCACTTCTTCCAGGAAGCCCTCCTGGAGCATCATATCCAGTCGTTGCTGAATACGATCATGCAGCCAGGCGCGAGGCGGACGTAACAGGATTTTCAGTAGTGGTCCGGGGAAAGCGCCCTGCCACTGCCGCAATTGACTTAACGGTGCCCCGGTTTGCTGAATGATTTCCAGCGCACGCTGAATACGTTGCTGATCATATGGCTGAATGCCTGCCGCCGTTTGCGGATCAAGAGCAGCCAGCCGCTCATGTAATGCCGGCCAGCCCTCTTGCGCGGCTTCTTCCAGTAGTTTTCCCCGTATTTGCGGATCGGCAGGAGGCAGATCGTCAATACCACGTTCCAGCGCCCGGAAGTACAGGCCGGTGCCCCCCACCAGCAGGGGGATGCGTTCACGGGCGCGTGCCCGGGTGATGCAAGCCAGGGCATCTTCCCGAAAAAGTCCGGCGGAATAGGGTTGATCCGGTTCACGAATATCCACCAGAGCATGGGGATATTGCTGCCTTAGTGAGCAATCCGGCTTGGCGCTGCCAATATCAAAATGACGATAAACCAGCAGGGAATCGACGCTGATAATGTCTACCGGCAGCTGGTTGGCAATATGCATGGCCAGTGCTGTTTTGCCACTCGCCGTAGGCCCCATCAGGAACAGGGCGGGAATCATCGGCCACGCAAAAACAGGCGGTCAAGATCCGCCAGAGAAAATTGCACAACCGTAGGCCGACCGTGATTACACTGTCCAAACCGTGGCGTCGCTTCCAACTGACGCAGGAGACTGTTCATTTCATCAAGGTTCAGACGCCGACTGGTCTTGATGGCCGCCCGACAGGCCATTTCAGCCAATGCCGGATTACCCTCCACGTCGCCCTGCCCCCAGGGTTTTTCCATATCCAGAAGTTCCGCGACCAGTTGCGCAAAATTGCGCGCATCCAGGGAACGCAAAGCACCATGAATAGCCAATGTGCCCGGCCCGGCTACGCTGATATCCAGACCAGCAGCTCGCAATGCCTCCTGCTGCTCTTCAAAACAGGTCATTTGTGCGGCGGTAACATGCACGTATTCGGGAATAACAAATTGTTGTTTATCATCCAGTTGACAGTCTTTTTTCATTTTCTCGTAAAGGATGCGCTCATGCGCCGCATGTTGATCCACCAGAATCATGCCTTCCTGATTCTGCGCCACGATAAAGCGGGCATGAATTTGCGCTACGGCTTGCCCCAGCGGATATTCCGGCGCCAGGGATTGTTCCTGCGGAGAGTGATCGAGGTAACTTTCTACCGGACGCGACGTACCGGCTGCAACCATCTGCTCCCAATAAGCGGCTGTCCGGGCCTCTGCGACACCACTCAAGTCCTGCTGGAAGGAAGGTACATAAGCAGAAGATGGACCCGAAGGCGGACGGACAGCACCAGCAGCGGGGATATCCAAAGCAAGGCCGAGGGGGCGCATTGCCGGCTGTACCGGAACGGAAATTTGCGGTTTATCCCCACCCTGCTCGGCAATAATCCGGCGCAGGGTATGAAAAAGGAAATCATGTACCGCGCGACTATCCCGAAAACGGACTTCAGCCTTGGCTGGATGCACATTCACATCCACTTGCTCGGCAGGCATATCCAGATATAAAACAAACAGCGGGTGACGATCCTGAAACAATACATCCTGATAGGCAGCGCGCAAGGCATGGGTCAGCACCGGATCACGCACCGGACGACCATTGACGAAAAAGTATTGTTCGTCGCCCCGGGCACTATTATAGGTAGGCAAGCCCAGCCAGCCCCTCAGCGACATACCCTGATCACTTTGCTCGAGGTACAGCGCATTTGCCAAAAAACCTTCGCCCAGGATGCTTGCGACTCTGGCAGAACAGGCTTCAGCATCAGTGGCTGCCGGATACTGCACCAGGCTGCGACGATTTTGCAGCAGTTGAAAAGCCACCGGGAAATTGGCCAGAGCTATCTGTCGGAGCACCTTCTGAATGCGCGTCAATTCGGCGGCAGCCGAACGCAGAAATTTGCGGCGCGCCGGGACATTGTAAAACAGGTCGGCAACCTGCACCGTCGTTCCGGGGGCGCGGGCAGCAGGTTCCGAGGCCAGGACCTCACCACCATGCACCTGGAGCCGGGCACCCTGCCCCGCGTCGTGCGTTCTGCTCAGAATTTCGATCCGCGCCACCGAGGCAATAGCGGGCAGTGCTTCACCACGAAAGCCCATGGTCTGGATAGCCTGCAAATCTTCCCAGCTTGCCACCTTACTGGTGGCATGACGCTCCAGTGCCAGCGGCAGATCTTCGGGTAATATGCCGGTGCCATTGTCTTCCACACTCAGCAAATCCATACCACCACCCTGTAATTGAATGGTAATCCGGGTAGCCTGTGCATCCAGACTATTTTCCAGCAGTTCCTTAAGGATCGAGGCGGGCCTTTCCACCACCTCCCCCGCTGCAATCTGATTGGCGAGGGTGGCGTCCAGGCGGCGCACGCGTGGCGGGCTGGTCACTGACTTGTTCATGTAATACTCGCCAGATCAACCGGTAAAGCCTGCACCCAGGCTTCGGCGCGCACATGCTGCGCCGTTGCGGACAAATGATGCCGGGCATCAGCTTGAATATGCAAATGCAGTTTGAGATCAGCGCCCGGCAAATGCCCCTTGCCTCTTTCCGGCCATTCAATCAGCCATAGGGCAGGTGTCGCCAGATAATCACGTATACCGATAAATTCCAGCTCTTCGGGATCATTCAAACGATACAAATCCAGATGATGTGCCAGTCCGGATTTTGTTTCATAGGTTTCGAGCAAAGTATAGGTGGGACTTTTGATGGATTGGGTGACGCCCAGTGCCCGCAAAATACCCTGGGCAAGCGTTGTTTTACCGACTCCCAGGTCGCCTTCCAGATAAATGACTGCCGGTGCTCGCAATGTTTGCGCCAGGGCCGCCCCCCAGGACTGGCAAATATCGGCACTGGGAAAGTCCCAATCCATCCGCAAACTCAGGGTTTTAACAAATGCTGGAGAATATCGGAACGGGTGATAATACCCAACAGCTTTCCATCTGTATCCACAACAGGCAAGGCATGCACTTCCTTACGCAAGAGTTTTTCGGCGACCGCATCGGTGTTTTCGTCGGGTCCTGCGGTCACGACCTTGGTAGTGGCCAACTGGCCTGCAGTAACAGCCGTGACTTTACGTAACTCTTCTTCATATTCATGCATGCCACCCAACGGAATCAATCCATCGAGAATGGTCAACATAGTGGGCAAATGCACCTCGCGATTGGCATCAATCAGGTCGCGCTCACCGATCATGCCGATCAGATGCCCGGAGGCACTGACTACGGGAATACTGTGGTGCCCCGTCTGCAGCAAGATTTTGCCGACATTCTTGACCGAATCATCTTCCTGCACCGTGCTGGGCGCACGGGTCATGATTTCCTGGGCCGTTGTCATTGGGTTCTTCCTTCCGCCATGGCGTCAAATAATGTGTGGAGAATAGTGTCTATTTCCTGCTCTGTCACCGACAGAGGGGGCACAATGGTGAGCAGATCACCAAGGGGTCGGCTATACACACCCATTTCCCGGGCACGTTTGCAGACCATGTATTCGACACGTTCGCCATAAGGGTAAGCCGCTCCGGTAGCCGGGTCACGCAAGGGAATGGCCGCCATCAAGCCAAATTGCCGGGGCTCACCTGCCCAGGGTTGATGGTGAAATACTTCCAGACCTGCGCGCAGTTTTTCGATTTTATTGGGGATTTCGGACAACAAATAGCCTTCGGCAAAAATGCTCAGATTTTCCAGAGCCACCGCAGCGGCCAAAGGGTTGGCCGTAAAGGTATGTCCGTAATAAAACTGTTTGGCTTCGCCAAAGGGGGCCAGAAAAGCCTGATAGATTGCTTCTGAAGTCAGCGTTGCGGCAATGGGTAAATAACCGCCACTCAGTCCTTTGCCGAGCGCCAGCAAGTCAGGTTCGACCTGTTCTTTTTGGCAGGAGAACAATTGGCCGCTGCGACCAAAGCCAGTGGCCACTTCGTCAACAACAAGCAGGACCTCATGGGTATTACAGAGCTTTTGTGCGCCCGACAAGACCCCGGGTGGAAAAGGCAATATACCGGCTGCACCCTGCACGCCGCCTTCCAGAATCAAAGCGGCTATATGGTCTTTTTCTGCCAGTAAAACGACTTCCAGAGTATTCAGCCAGAGCTTGGCTGCCTGCGCGGCATCCCCCTGGCATTGTTCCCATTGCAGCACATAAGGGCTGGGCAACCTGCGCGTCGGGAACAGCAAATGACCATACACTTCGTGAAAAAGCGGAAATCCACCCACCGAAACAGCTCCCACCGTATCGCCGTGATAAGCGTTATCGAGGGTCAAAAAAAGATGCTTTTGCGGACGTCCTATGTTGGCCCAGTACTGCGCAGCCATTTTAATAGCCACTTCTACCGCCTCAGAACCATCTTCACTGAAAAAACAATGTTGCAGAGATTCTGGAGTGCACTCAACCAGCTTTTTGGCGAGACGGATAGCCGGTGGATTGCTGGCGCCCAGGGCTGTCGTATGCGCGACCTTTCCCAACTGCTCCAGAAGGGCAGCATCAAGGCGCGGATGGCGATGACCATGCACATTACACCAAAGGCTCGCGACCGCATCCAGACAACGCGCGCCATCCACATCATACAAATAATGGCCTTCCGCCCTCTCGATAATCCAGGGATCATCGTCACCATAACATTGCATCTGGGTGAAGGGATGCCAAAAATAACGGCGATCCCAGGCTTTCAGCATTTCGGTTTCAGACATGGATGGCATTCAACTCCTGTATGACAAAAGGTAGTTCTTCGAGAATATTGCTGGCCAACAGGCTTTCTTCTCCCAACCGTCGGGCCGCACGATCGCCGGCGAGGGCATGAATGGCAACCCCCAGAATCAAGGCATCATCGGCCGATAAACCCTGGGCCAGTAATCCTGCCAACACTCCAGTGAGCACATCGCCGCTGCCGCCAGTGGCCATTCCCGGATTTCCCCAAGGGCAATAACAGCGCGCTGTTTCACCCAACATAAGACTGTGCTGCCCCTTCAAAACCCAATGCCCGCCATAGCGGGATTGCAGCGCATGTATTACCCCTATCCGGTCCAGCTGAACGTCAGGAAGCGGCATTGCCAGCAGACGGGCCGCTTCCCCTGGATGCGGGGTAAACAGCCGAACAGCCTTAGCACTGAGCAATGGCGCACCAAAACGCGCAAGAATATTGAGGGCATCCGCATCCCAGACCTGGGGAATGGGCAAACTCCCGACCTCGGACAGCATATCATGCGCTGCCAGCCCCTGCCCCAGACCGGGTCCCACGGCGAGTACCGCATTGTCCGGTAAGGCAGAGAAACTTGGGGGCCAGTCCCACCAGGTCGCTTCCGGAAGCGCGGAAGTCAGATAAGGAACTGCGGAAGGATGACCCACGGCGGTCACCAACCCTGCCCCAATCCGGTAGGCAGCCGCAGCAGCCAAAGCCAGTGCTCCGCCCATTCCTGGCGCGCCGCCCAGTACAAAAACATGTCCAAAACGACCTTTATGTGCATCAGGAGACCTTTTCGGTATTTTTGGCAGACGCTCCCAAGTCAATGCAACAAAGTCATCATCCACGTTCAGGCCCTCTCAATATCCTCCTCAGGATACGCGCTGACATGGTGAATACTCAAATCGGGACCGGCATATTCCGCCTCGGCATCCAGGCGAATCCCAATGAAGGCCTTGATGGTGCCGTACACCACTCCGCTACCCAGCAGCGCAATCAAAACCCCCAAACTGGTGCCCAGCAGTTGCGACCAGAAACTGACTCCCCCAGCACCGCCCAGCATTTTCAGGCCGAAAATTCCCACGGCCAGACCACCCCAGACACCGCAAACGCCATGCAAAGGCCAGACCCCGAGCACATCGTCCAGGCGCAGGCGATGTTGTACAAAGGTAAATAAATACACAAAAATAATCCCGGCTATGGCACCAATGGCCAGAGCCCCGATGGGCTGGACCACATCCGATCCGGCACAAATAGCCACCAGCCCTGCCAATGCTCCGTTATGCACAAAACCCGGATCGCCCTTGCCAACGGCCAGAGCGGCGAGCATGCCACCCACCAGGGCCATGAGAGAATTCAGGGCCACCAGACCCTGAACCTGAGCCAACTGCTGGGCGCTCATCACATTAAATCCAAACCAGCCGATGATCAGAATCCAGGAGCCCAAGGCCAGAAAAGGAATATTGGAAGGCGGCATGGCATGCACCGTACCATCCTTACCATAGCGCCCCCGGCGCGGTCCCAATAACCAGACGGCCATCAGGGCCATCCAGCCACCCATGGCATGGACCACTACCGAACCGGCGAAATCATGAAAAGGCGCACCAAATGTCTGCGTAAACCAGGCCTGAATGCCGTAATTGTTATCCCAGACGATGCCTTCATAAAAGGGATACACCAGGCCCACCAGAAAAGCCGTAGCCAGCAATTGCGGATAAAAACGGGCGCGCTCGGCAATGCCTCCGGAAATGATGGCGGGTACGGCTGCCGCAAAGGTCAGCAGAAAGAAAAAACGCACCATTTCAAAACCATGATCGCCGGCAGTCAGGGTTTGCACGTTTCCGAAAAAACTGATGCCGTAAGCAATATGATAACCGATAAAAAAATACACAATGGTCGAAATGCCAAAGTCACTGAGGATTTTGACCAAAGCATTGACCTGACTGCGCCGGCGCACGGTCCCCAGCTCCAGAAAGGCAAAGCCGGCATGCATGGCAAAAACCAGAATGGCGCCCATCAACAAAAAGAATACATTACCGCCCGGAGGCGTCACACCCGTAGCCAGCATACGACTTCTTCCTCTCTCTAATGTTTTGTTTTAACTATTCATCCAGCAGGCGGCGTCCATGCAGCGCCCGTCCGAGTGTGCCGCGATCTACATATTCCAGTTCACCGCCCACCGGAACGCCGTGGGCAATACGACTGATGGTAATGCCTGCAGGCACCAGATCTGCCAGAAACTGGGCAGTGGCTTCACCTTCCAGAGTGGGGTTGGTGGCAAATATCACCTCCTGCAGATCCGCTTCTGCCAAACGCTCACTGAGACGATCCAGATGCAGGGCTTCCGGACCGACTCCATCCAGAGGTGACAAATGGCCCATCAGCACAAAATAGTCGCCGCTGAACATGCCTGTATCTTCAATGGCGCGCAAATCTGCGGGTGATTCCACAATGCACAACAGCGAATGATCCCGGTGCAAACCCTTACAGACAGCGCACAAAGGGGCTTCGCTAAGATTATTGCAGCGTTCGCAAAAACGCACTGCAGCATGCGCGCGTTCCAGCGCGGTGGCCAATTGGGGAAGAAGATTGCGTTTACGCACCAGCAGATCGTAGCAGATGCGCTGCGCAGAACGCGGTCCAATACCGGGAAGGCGCCTTAACAGCGCCTCCAGAGCCTCCATACTCGGAACATCAGCCATATCAGAAAGGCAGGTTCATGCCTGGAATATTCATTCCACCCGTGACTTCCGACATCCGTTCAGCACTGACCTTTTCAGCATTGCGTACCGCATCGTTAATGGCCGCAGCTACCAAGTCTTCCAGCATTTCCTGATCATTATCCGCCAGCAACGAGGGATCAATTCGCACTTTGCGCACATCATGGCGACAGGTCATGGTGACCTCTACCAGATTACCGCCGGCATGTCCCTGGACTTCAATATGGGCCAGTTCTTCCTGGGTTTTTTGCAGGCGATCCTGGAGTTGCTGCGCCTGTTTCATGATATTTCCCAAACCACCTTTCATCATCGACTACCTCCCTGTTGATTCGTTAAAGTCATCAAGGTAATGGATTCTACCTGAGTACCCAGTATTTCCGTAAATTGTTTGATCAGAGGATCATTGGCCACCCTGACCTGTGCTTCTTCCTGTCGCGCGGAGGCCTGAGATTCTGCTTCAGCATTTACACTGCGTACGCCGCTTGCCTCGGTCAATTCACTGATGACGAGTTGCGGCGTCTGACCAAAGTGGTCACTGAGCGCTTTCAGAATTCGCGCTTTTTCCTTGATAATAAAGGGCAGGTAGCGAGGCTCTACGAGCAGATCCACCTTTTGCGCATCACACTGCAGGGCTTGACCGTGACGCAGCTGTTCCTGCAGCAGCGGTGAAAGTGATAATGTGGCAATCAGTTCCTGCCAGGAAAGACTCATATGGACCGCTTGCGGCGGTATGAATACATTTTCTCTGAGAATTTCAGGAGCGGGCTCGCGGACCACATCCGCAAATGTGCGTGATTCTGGAATCAGTTCTGGCAGGACGGGTTGAACAGTTTCAACGGTTGTGATCGCAGTCTCTGTAGAGGTTTGAGAGATTGAACTGGGCTTTTTCCCCGGTTCGGGCGACAGCGCCGATGGTGGAATATTCCCCGTAGAGAAACTGAGCACCCGCAAAAATGCCATTTCCAGTGCCATGCGTTGATCTGGATAGAGCTGAAAATCCCGGCGCGCTGACAGCAACAGGGCATACCAGGACTGTAAAACCAGTGGATTGATTTTGTTTCGTAACTGACTGATCAGTTCCGCATCATCACCCTCTGCAACGCCCGGCACAAACTGAGCAAGACTCAATCGATGCGTCCCCTCGATAATCAGGTCCAGTAGCCCGGCAGCATCCAGACCCCGCGCCAGGTGTTCGTTGACCAGCGCAAATACCCGTTCCGCATCTTGGGCAATCAGCGCTGCAATCATCAGCATAACAGTATCGTCGCCACTGCGTCCCAGCATGCCAAGCACACCCTCACGGCGCACTTCGCCACCACCATGGACAATAGCCTGATCCAAAAGGCTGAGGGCATCGCGTAAACTGCCATCGGCAGCTTTGGACAATATGTGCAGTGCGGCATCTTCTGCGGAAATTTTCTCTGCCAGCATGATCTGCTGCAGGCGCCCCTGAATCTGGCCGATTTCCAGCCTGCGTAAGTTGAACTGCAAACAGCGGGATAAAACGGTGACGGGAAGCTTCTGAGGATCAGTAGTTGCCAGCAAAAACTTGACATGTTCAGGCGGCTCTTCAAGGGTTTTCAGGAGTGCATTGAAACTATGAGTGGACAGCATGTGCACTTCATCGATGAGGTAGATTTTATAGCGCCCGGCCACCGGCGCATATTGGACGTTATCAAGCAGTTCACGGGTTTCATCCACGCGCGTGCGGCTGGCAGCATCCACTTCCAGCAAGTCGACAAAATTTCCGGCGCTGATACTCAGACAGGCGCTGCAGGTTCCGCAGGGTTGGCTGCTGATACCTTTTTCGCAGTTCAAACATTTGGCAAGCAGCCTTGCCAAAGTGGTTTTACCTACGCCTCGCGTTCCCGTAAACAAAAACGCATGGTGGATTCGGCCGGAGTCCAGGGCATGACGTAAGGCGGCTACAACGGCCTCCTGCCCAACAAAATCTTCAAAATGCTGGGGCCGCCAACGTCGGGCAAGGGCTAAATATCCCGTCATGGAAAAACACTAAATTGGGAGGCGACGCGAATCAGCCGCACCCCGGCACCTGGATCGCCGGCTGCCGCTGCTCCCTTCCGGGCCTGACGGGGTTCACCAGCTACCACTGCGAGGGGACCGATTGTTGTCGCCATAGAAAACCTGAAATTGTCCACGCAAGGACGAGAACAGACGAAAAGTGCAACACCACTATTGCACTCACAAGTTGCGAAGGTATCAGAACCCCGATCTGCGATCAATATTGACCCCGCAAATCGTCAGGGTTAAAACTGCTCTATCATCACGAAAGCAGCGCGGGTCAGTATAACGGAGGTGAAACCTTCTTAGGACATAGCGCCAGAACCCCAAGATGAACAGTAACAGAATCCACCAACTCCCTCCTGCCAGAGTGGAAATAGCCATGGCGTCCACATTCTTCCAGCAGGAAGAAAGAAGATATTCGGGTAAAAAACCCAAAAAATCATTCGTTAAAATATCAGCACGATAACCCAGATATATAAAATTCCACCCAATAGCCAGAGACTGAGTGCCATGAAGTCAAATTCCGTACTGGACATGAAAAACCATTGGATATCTGGCAATAAGATCAAAATGGCAATAAAGTATGAGATGATGATGTGCAAGAGCCAGTCACCTTAAATACTATTTATTATTTATATTTTATTTTTTAATCATTAAGATAGTTTCCTATAATTAATAATTAATATGCAATAAATCATCTTTATCTTCCTCAGATAATGAGCGACGTAGCAAGCATCAAGCTTTTTGCGTATGACCTGGTAACGCTCAAATTGGAGTTGTTTTGGGCTCTTCGTCAGATCGAGTGGGTAGGGTTTACAATGCAGCGGAGCAGTTGTGTCCCGAATAGGAGTTAGCTGATGGTCCCAGAAGAGCTGTTTTCTCTCGCGTTAGGGTTGGTACCGCCGTGGTTGGTGGACGATGTGACCTTCCAAGTGGAGGAGAAGCGCCTGGATCTGCACATCAACTTTCCCAAGGGCAGTCGCTTTGCTTGCCCCGTCTGTGGTGAGGAGTGTCCGGTACATGACACCCGTGAACATACTTGGCGGCACATGGATTTCTTTCAGCATGAAGCCTATCTCCACGCCCGCGTACCCCGTGTGATGTGCCCGGAACATGGGGTGCATCAGATCCCTGTTCCCTGGGCGCGGGAAGGCTCGCGTTTCACCCTGCTCTTTGAAGCGCTGATCATGACCCTGGTGCGGGAGATGCCGGTATTGACAGTAGCCCGCCTGATCGGCGAGACCGACACGCTCCTGTGGCGGGTGATTGACCACTATGTGCCCGAAGCCCGTACCAGAGTGGATATGGCCCATGTCCATGCCGTCGGCGTCGATGAAACCAGCAGTCGGCGCGGCCATGACTACATCACGCTCTTCGTAGATCTGGAAGCTAGGCGACTGCTGTTTGCCACCCCCGGTAAGGACGTCTCCACTTTTGCGCGATTTGCCACAGACCTTGAAGCCCATGGGGGCAGCGCAGAAGCTGTCACGGACGTCAGCATGGACTTGTCTCCCGCCTTCCAGAAAGGGGCTAAAGAGCATCTTCCCAACGCCCAGGTGACCTTTGATCGTTTCCACCTCATGAAGCTCGTCAACGAGGCCGTGGACGCGGTACGCAGGAGCGAAGCATTTACCCAGCCAGACCTCAAAAAGACCCGCTGGCTCTGGCTCAAGAATGAACGGAAACTCAAGGTGAAGCAGAAAGAAAAGCTGCAGGCATTACTCAAAGACCAGAACCTCAAGACGGCGCAGGCCTACCAATTCCGCCTGACCTTTCAGGACATCTTCACGATCAAGAATCGCCATCAGGGTGCTACCCTCTTGAAAGCCTGGTTGGAAAACGCCAAGACCAGCGATCTGCCGCCTATCGTCAAGGTTGCCTACACCATCATGAATCATTGGGATGGTGTGCTCCACTGGTTTGAGAGCCAGATCACCAATGGAATTCTGGAAGGTTTTAACAGCCTCATTCAATCCGCCAAGGCGAAAGCTCGGGGTTACCGTACCCACAAGAACTTTATCAATATGGCCTACCTGATCTTGGGTAAGCTGGATCTCAGGCTACCCACTTGAAATGACGAGGAACCTTGTTTTGAGAATCCACTACGGTTGACATATATATGCATGACCCACATGATCGGGACGTTTGCTCAAATCAGCACGGAAATGGTTTCCTGTTCATGGCTTTTTCACAAAATGCTCCGGCAGTTTCCCCGCTCAGCACCGGCATGGTATCGCTGCTGAACCTGGTGATCGGACTCGGACATTTTCTGGTATTATTAAACACCGGTGCCTATCTGCCCATGATACCCCATGTTGCCGGGAGTCTGGGCGTCAACCCGGACTTTGCGATTTGGACCCAGTCAGATTTTTTTCTCGCCATGGCCCTGGCCTTTCCGACTTCTCCCTGGTTTTTGCAGCGCTGGGGGGAAATGTGGGTTTTGGCAGGGGCTTTTATCGTATTCGCCCTGGCTTCAGCCATCTGTGCCCAATCGAATGATTATGACATCTTTCTGATTGCCCGTATTGTTCAGGGGTTCTCGAGTGGATTGACCATTCCGGGATCTTTGCAGATTATCCTGCGCCACTATCAAGTGCATCGCCGTAACATCGGTCTGAGCTTGTGGGGGATCGCTGCGCTCACGCCCTTTACCCTGGGTCCATTTATCGGTGGATGGATCACCGACAGCATCGGTTGGCGCTGGCTGTTTTATGTAAACATTCCTATTGCCCTCAGCGTGGCTGCCTTTATTGCGATTCTACTGTTCGGTAGAGAGATGGAACACCATCATCCTCCCCTGGATTGGCCGGGGCTACTTTTTCTGCTGATTGCTCTGGCTACTCTGGAGTCAGCACTCGATAGGGGAGAAATCATCAGTTGGTGGCGCTCATCCCCCATTATTTTCCTTGGTATGATCAGTCTGCTTGCTCTGATGGTATTTGCGATTTGGGAATGGTATGGCAGGCATCCTTTGCTGGAGCTGCATCTTCTGAAACGTCGTAATTTCTTGATCGGTGGCATGGTTCTTTTTTTTACTATTCTGCTTTTTCAAGGCAGCATTGCCCTTTATGTTGTGGGATTTCAGTTGGTCATGGGCTACAGCGCCTGGCTGGTCGGCCTGTTGATATTACCCATGGCGATTTTTTCGAAAATCAGTTTTATCTTGACCCAGCGCCTGCTCAATCATCTGGATGCACGTATCCTGGCTATTTTCTCCTTATTGGGATTTGCGGCCGCCAGTTTTTGGGTTTCCTCCTACAATCATCCGGCCTCTTTCAGCGAATTACTGTGGCCACAAGCTTTTGTAGGAATATTTCTGGGCAGCCTGTTTCCATCCATTAATACCGTTGCCTTGTCCGGATTATCCGGCCCCGCCGAAATGCGTGGTACTGCTTTTTGAATGTATTGCGGCTCTGTGGACAGGCTATGGGCATTCCCCTTATTGCCACACTTTTTGACCGGAGAACAATTCTGCATGCACATTTTCTTGCTGAGGGTAACAGCACCGTGATGGCTCATACGCCCACAATTTCGTCAAGCAATATCCACATCGTCCACTACATTGCGCATCAGGCAGCCATGCTCGCCTTCAACGAAATATTTTATATAGCCGCATGGGGATTCCTGCTCGGCGCGGGTCTCCTGCTGTTCAGTAAACGTGTGCCTTGAGTGACGCCGGATATATGGATGCGCCGCGCCATAGAAGAACTGGTGGATCTCTGATGAAAAAATCCATTCTTCTACTGCTGCCATTGTTGCTGCTTGCGGCCTGCGCGCGTCTGCCTGAGCATCTTCCCGGCGCGCATCTCGCCCATACCACCCAGATTCAACAGACCCTGGCTCGTGCCGATCATCACTATGGAATCACAGCGGGTCCATGGCCTGCACAGCAGTGGTGGAAAGCGGCGCAAATGCCTGCTCTTGACCATCTGATTCAGGTTGCCCTTCGCCAAAACCCATCGCTGCAGCTTGCCAGCACCCGTATTCTGGCCGCCAAAGCCATGACTGCAGAGCAGCAGGCCGCCCTCCTCCCGCAGTTTTCGGCGGGAGCCGCCCTTACTCAGGAGTATTTTTCACAGAATGGTTTGCACCTTCAGGCCAATGGCAAAAGCTTCACCTATACCGCAATCAACCCGCTGGAACTCCGTTATCATCTGGACTTGTGGGGACGCGACAGCGATCAGGTTCGTGCAGCTTTGGGGCAAGTACGCGTTCATCAGGCGGATTATGCCGAGGCAAAATTACAGTTGGAGAAACAACTGGCTTGGCATTATTTTCTGCTGGCGGGTGAAACACGGCAACTGCATCTGGCGGAGCGTCTGGAAAACCTGCAAAAATCCTTGTTGCAACTGGAAAAACAACGTTGGCAGGATGGTCTGAACAATGCCCGGCCGGTGTATGCGCAGACAGAAACTTATGGCAGTGCGCGGCAGTCAGTCGCCCAACTGCGGGCCGCCATTGCGCAACAGCGCTATGTGCTGGCCGCCTTGGCCGGGCATGGACCCGATTGGGGACGGAGTATTGGCGTAGAACCGTTACCGGATTTCTCCACCATAAATATCCCCCGTCAATTACCTCTGCGTCTGATCAGCCACCGTCCTGATATGGTCGCTGCACGCTGGGAAATCGAAGTCGCTGCGCAACAGGTCGGGGCCGCCCGCGCGGCTTTTTATCCCGATGTCAATATTGCCCTGTTTGCCGGTTGGAACAGTATTGATCTGGGTGATTTATTCAGTCCCGGAAATCTGGCCCATGCCATTGGTCCGGTGGTATCCCTGCCCATTTTTGAAGGCGGAAAGCTCCGTGCCCGTCTCAAAGCGCAAAATGCCTTGTATCTGGCCGCACAAGATCATTATCGCCATACCATTCTCAGCGCGGTGCGTGAAATTGCCGGGCATTTGGCCAGCTGGCAAAAATATCGTCAGCAACTACAGGAACAGACACGGATGAGCAAGGCCGCCAGCCAGGATAGCGCACTGACTACAGCCGCTTTTCATTCGGGTACCACCAATAAGATAAGTGTTTATCGCAGCCGGATTCGGGAAATCAATCTGCAAAACCAGCAGATCACCTTGCAAATACATAACGCACAATCCTGGGTGCTGCTCAATGTTGCCCTGGGGGGCGGATATACGGTGGAGAAAAAACCAGCATGAGTACAACAGCATCCTCCTCAGCCCCTGACTACAGCTCGCGGGAAAAACAGCGGCGCAGACTGTTGCTGCTGCTTGCCGTTATTGTGCTTATTGCTGCTGGATTGGGAGTCCTCTGGTGGTTGTTGCGGGGCCAGTACTGGATTGAAACCAATGATGCTTACGTCACCGGCAACATCACCCCGGTGGATAGTTTGTCGGCAGGCACCGTCAAGCAGGTGCGGGTGGAGAATACGGAATATGTTCATGCCGGTCAGATTCTGGCAGCCCTCCAGGGTTCGCAGACCCGACTGGCCATGGAACAGGCCGGTGCCCATCTGGCGGCAACAGTCAGACAGGTCCGCCAGGATTTCGCCCGGGTCCAGGCGTTGCAACAGAGCGTTCAGGCCCAACTGGCTGAACGGCAAAAACTGGAAATGGATTTGAACCGCTACCAACAGTCGCTGCCCAGCGGGGCGGTTTCCAGGATTCGCATTGAAAATACGCAAAATGAAATCACTTCCGCAGCAGCACAAGTCGCAGAGGCCCAAGCCAAGTTGCGAGGGGCACGAGCCATTGTCGCGGGCACCACGGTATCTGATAATCCGCTGGTTCAGCAGGCTGCCACGGCTTTTGAAAAAGCCGACATCAACTGGCAACGGCGACTCATCCGTGCCCCCATATCGGGTTATATCGCGCAACGCTCTGCCTACCCCGGTTTAAAAGTGGCTGCAGGCCAGCACCTGTTTTCGGTGGTGCCGCTCAATGACTTATGGGTGGTGGCCAATATCAAGGAAACGGCCATGCGCCATGTCCGTCCCGGACAGGCCGTTCAGTTGACCAGCTATTACTACGGCCATCAGGTACGCTATCACGGCACCGTTCTGGGTTTGCTTCCCGGTGCCGGCAGTGCATTCAGCATTCTGCCCCCCGAGAATGCTACCGGAAATTACATTCATATTGTGGAACGCGTGCCGGTACGTATTGCCATACCTGCCAGGGAACTCGCGGAACACCCCTTGCGTCCGGGGCTTTCCATGATTGCACAACTGCACTGGAAATCCGGGCAAAAACATTCGGTACTCCAGCCCCTGACCACCACCCCGACCCAAGGTTATGCAACCACGGTATACCGCACTGAACTGCTGCAGGCTCAACAGCGGGCGGAGGTCATCATTCGCCAAAACCTGTGAGCACGGCAACTGGAAATCTGATCAAAATTAAAGGAACGCCCATCAACGAACCCTTAGTTTACATACAACTGTTTTCACACTTATTCCCAGTCGACTTTGAATTCCGACGGTTTTAGAAGGTCAATATTAATGCGGATTGAGGGTTCCGATACCTTCGCAGCTGGCGTGCGCAAATTATGAGGCGCTTGACGAAATCAAGACCAGGATTTCACATAAAAATGCAGGCAGCATCAAACAGCTATGCCCGTTGTTTGGCGGAGAGGGTGAAGTCCAACCCCATGTCTACCAGTGTTCAAGATTGCCCATATTAATATTTGTATTCATCATGTTATCGAAATACCTATCCACTAAAGTCCGACGAAATTCGCTGTAAGCCATGTCGTCGGACAAGATAAAAGGCAAGACAGACACGTTTGGCGAAGTGTCACTTTATCAAAGGATAACACAATGGCGACGACCATTCGTAAGCTAAAAGATGTTCGCGTTCTGGCGGAGGGTATGCGCAAGACCCAAGCCGACGGCCATAATCCCGGCAAATTACTGAGTGTTAATGCCTCCATGGAGACGGTCTCCATGACCTTCGAGCAATGCGCCCAAGATTTGCTCGAGGCCAAGCGGTCCGGTTGGAAAAATGCCAAACACGCGCAACAATGAATTAACACCCTGCGTGACTATGCCTTCCCGGTTATCGGGGCCAAATCCCCAGCAGAGGTGACGCTGGCGGATGTGAAATCAATCCTACTGCCTATCTGGACGACCAAAACAGAAACGGCAAGCAAAGTGCGTCAGCGGATTGAGGCGGTTTTGGATTATGCCGCTGTACATGACTGGTGTGATGGCACCCGAAATCCGGCACGATGGAAAGGCATATTGAACAAGATGTTACCAGAACCTGACAAGGTGAGTAAGCGCCAGCATCACGCAGCTTCAGCTTACACCGATATTTCCCGTATCATGGGAGCATTGCGGGATAAATCGCATATCTCTGCCTATTGTTTGCAGTTTACCATTCTGACGGCCGCCCGTTCTGGGGAGTCCCGTGGTGCCACCCGGGAAGAGTTCGATCTAGACACAATAATCTGGACGATACCCGGCATGCGCATGAAGGCCGCAAAACCGCACCGGGTGCCCCTGTCGGATGCCGCCATGGCTATTTTGAACCAGATGCAGGCCTGGAGAATGGACAACACTCCCAGGATCTTCCCCGGCGCCCGTGGCGGATCGCTGTCAGATGTGGCCGTGAACAAGGTGCTTCACAGCGTGATCACCGATGTGACCGTACATGGATTTCGCAGCTCTTTTCGAGACTGGGGCGCTGAGCAAACCCATTTCCCGGCCGCAGCATTGGAGCAAGCGCTTGCCCACACCAACCCGAACAAGATTGAGGCAGCGTACCAACGTTCGGACCTATTCGACTTGCGCCGGAAGCTGATGTAGATGTGGTCAGAGTTTGCGACTGAGGCCGGTTCTTCGATCTACCCCTCAGGGAGAACTTGATCAATTCTACCCTTTTCCTCTGGCACGCATTGCTGGTCACTCGCCTCTTTGACTTGCAAGAAATCCTCAATCCATTGTTGGGCTTCGGCTGATGACCAAACGCTAGCACGTCCGATTTTTCGTGGAGCGGGGAATGGCCCTTTCCCAATGAGCCCGTAAATGGACGAGCGTCGCAGCGCGACCATGGACATGACTTCGGGAAGTCGCATCAATCGTGGGTTGTTATGATCGTTTGTGTTCACTATATTTCCCTCTTCTTGCTCTGTCAGGATGCAAGTTTGTTGAAATCCAGGAACACTGACAAGGCGCAACTTTATGCATATTTTCCGTTTCATATACGCGGATCAGTGATAAGTGCAACTGAATACGATGAAGGTGCCAATAGGAGGGGCGACAATAATGCGAAATATGCGCAGAAAACTCGCTGACTACTGTCGCGCCTGGCGGGAGTTTTTGAAAGATACCTTTCGTGGATATGAGCACTGGCCTGACGGCGAGGCGCGCTACAAAAAGCGGTGGGAGCGTCTGGATGCGGTGTTAGCGGATTTTCAGCGCGCGCCGACTAATTTTGATTCACGGTTCGAAGTGGGGACCCATGAAGGGGCAGGATTTGCAGTTTTTATATCCGTTCCAGACATCGTAACCTCCTGTTCAAGGATTTCTCTATCAGACAATAGTCCGTAGAAATTTGCTCATTCGAGGTTATAGCCAACATCTAAGGCTTTCATCTGGCTATGATTCTCGTAGATCCAGGCTGTAAAAACCAAAGATGATGCGAACTGGTAGGCCATAAGGCGTCAACTGTACAGTCTTCCATAGTTTTCCATCCGCAAAATTGATCGTACCTGTCAGGCTTATGGATTACGTTTGCGGTTCAAGAACCGCATCCCCGAAGTATCCGAACAGGCGTAACTCCCATGAGCCAAGCATTAGTCATTCTGCATGCAAGCCCTGATGAGGAAAATCCTCGCGCCGATACGGCCGTTCGTCCCACCGGTGCCATGTTGGCAGATAACAAAGACGTTCGCTTGTTTCTTGCCGGAAGAGATAATCCCCTTAACGACAGGAAGAATTATTATTCCTCACTCTTGACCGCCACAAAGCGCATATCAGGCTGCTGTAGTGTTTCCCTGATATAGAAAACCCCGCCCTTAGTCGGTGTCTGGTCTGGAATATTTGTTGATAACTTCCTCATGACGCCCCATATTCATGGATGGTAAAAACACGGGAGAATAAGCTATGCCTATTTCAACTAGAAAAATCGCTGCAGTTACCTTGGGTATTTTGGCGCTCTCAGGCTGTGCTTATGGCCCCTACGGCCGATATGGACATCCAGGGTATAACCAGCCACCTCCACCTGGTCGGTATAACAACGGCTACGGTCATCCACCGCCGCCACCGTCGCCTCCTCCTCCCGGCCAGGGACCTGGTCAGTACAACTATGGCTACAGGTAGGTAATCCACCGCCATCCCTTCCATAAGCAACAGTCCGGGAACAAGTTCGGCTTCATCCACTAAACCAGTAAGAGAGGATTTGCTATGCCGCGTAAACCCATTGTACTCAGTATCGCCATAGGCCTTGCCGGATTAGGGGTTTTATCCCTCTCTACGCCGGCGTCCGCTGCGCCGTTTGATATCAGTGTCATACTGGGCGATCTCGGGATCAATCTAGGTAACACGGGCTGGCCCCAGCAATACGGCTACTTTGAGCCGCCCTCAGCGTATACCAGCTATTACAGTCAGCCACTCTATGCGCAGTACATGATGTGGTATTACTACCCGCAGACATACTACCAGTATTATCCTGCACCGCCCCCGCCCCTGCCGGCAGGAGCGCCTCCGCCTCCGCCTCCGCCGGCAGGAGCACCGCCGCCACCACTACCTGGCACTTATTTTAATTATCTGGGGGTTCAACCACCGCCACCGACTCCGCCTGGCGCACCACAACCGCCTCCGCCTGGGCCTCCTCCCGGTGGACAGGGCTTTGGGCTTCCGGGGAGACCACAACCCGGTGGGCCGGAGTTCGGTCCACAACCAGGTCCACCACCCGGAAGACCAGGTCCTGGCCATGGAGGGCCTCGGTTCCAGCCAGAACCAGCAGGAGGACCCCCGCAAGGGCCTCAATCTGGCCCGAGAGGAGGGCCGCCACAGGGGGGGCCTGGAGGACCTGGACCTCAACAGCCACCCCACCAAGGACCTATGGGTGGACCGCCTTCACCGGGTGGGCCAGGCGGACCGCCCCCTGGAGGGCCTGGCGCATCTTAACAGCCAAAACAAAACGAGCCGCTTGTCATGGGGCTCGTTGTTTGGAACCGTTATTAATGTCCTCTATTAACAAGACAACAGATCCACTAGGCATGGTGAATCTTTCTTAATAATCTTGCTGTTAGATTTACTAATTGTAAGTTTTTGGTCTTTTTGTCATCCACACGACATATAACACCGGGGCCAACCATAAGGTCATCACTGTTCCTAGTGTAGTGTTGCATTCTGTTTGCTGCTTAAGTGGCTGTTGGCGCGAATGACCTTTTGCAGGATGTCGCGGGCGGTTTTGGTCAAGATGAAGGATTTGGGATGGGTGTTGTGGTGGTCGATGTACCCCTCAATGGCCTGGATGAGTTCAGGCACACTGGTGAACACCCCACGACGTAATCGCTGGGTCGTGATATCCCGAAAGAAACGCTCGACCATGTTGAGCCAGGATGCTGAAGTGGGCGTAAAGTGCATGTGAATACGCGGGTGCTTGTCGAGCCACGCCTGTACTACCGGGTGTTTATGGGTCGCATAGTTGTCGGCGATCAGATGCAGAGCCTTGTCCTTGGGCGTCTGCCGATCAATTTTCTTCAGGAACTTCAGCCATTCCACATGGGTATGTCGCTGTTGACACTGCCCGATGACCTGGCCATCCAGCACGTTGAGTGCGGCAAACAAGGTCGTAGTGCCATTACGTTTGTAGTCGTGGGTCATCGTTTCTGCGCGGCCCTTTTTGAGGGGAAGTCCCGGTTGGGTCCGGTCCAGGGCCTGTACCTGACTTTTTTCATCTCCGGCTTACTCTGCGTGGTCAATTCTACCAGACGGGCCACATCCACATGGAGCTGTTTTATCATCATAAACCTTAAGTTTCACCAAGAGTGCAACACCACACTAGTGTAGTGTTGCATTCTTGGTGAAACTTAAGGTTTATGATGATAAAATAGCTCCATGTTGAGGGTATGAATGGAGTCGAGCCTTGCGAGTTGCGCCCACAGTCACTTTAACCAGCGAAGAGCGGTCCGAGTTGTCCCGTATAGTCGCCTCCCGATTAAGCAGTGTCCGCTTGTCATTACGGGCACGGATGATATTGCTGGCGGCAGAGGGCTTGCAGAACAAAGAAATTGCGGAGCGCCTGGGGGTGGATCGCCTGCAAGTCGCACGTTGGCGCAAGCGTTATCTGGAACACCGCTTGTCGGGCATTGAACGCGATTTACCGCGCGGCGCCCCTCCGGTGAAAGTGGATGTGGCCCGTCTGGTAGAATTGACCACGCAGAGTAAGCCGGAAGCGATGACGCATTGGAGTACGCGTAGGATGGCGGCAGAACTGGGTGTCAGTGCCGCCAGTGTGTCACGGCATTGGCGCAAGCATGGCCTCAAGCCTCATCTGCTGCGTGGTTTCAAGGTGTCACGTGACCCGCATTTTGTGGAAAAGCTGGAAGATATTGTGGGGTTGTATATGTCTCCCCCGGAGCATGCCTTGGTGCTCTGCGCGGATGAAAAAAGTCAGGTGCAGGCCCTGGACCGGACCCAACCGGGACTTCCCCTCAAAAAGGGCCGCGCAGAAACGATGACCCACGACTACAAACGTAATGGTACCACGACCTTGTTTGCCGCCCTCAACGTGCTGGATGGTCAGGTCATCGGACAGTGTCAACAGCGCCATACCCATGTGGAATGGCTGAAGTTCCTGAAGAAAATTGATCGGCAGACGCCCAAGGACAAGGCTCTGCATTTGATCGCCGACAACTATGCGACCCATAAACACCCGGTAGTACAGGCGTGGCTCGACAAGCACCCGCGTATTCACATGCACTTTACGCCCACTTCGGCATCCTGGCTCAACATGGTCGAGCGTTTCTTTCGGGATATCACGACCCAGCGGTTACGTCGTGGGGTGTTCACCAGTGTGCCTGAACTCATCCAGGCCATTGAGGGGTACATCGACCACCACAACACCCATCCCAAACCTTTCATCTGGACCAAAACCGCCCGCGACATCCTGCAAAAAGTCATTCGCGCCAACAGCCATTTAAGCAGCAAACAGAATGCAACACTACACTAGCGTTGCTCGTCTCTGGCCTATATGACCCCCTTATTTATAAAATTCCGTAAATATGGGATTGGCTCCAATGCCGTCCTGTATTCAGATCATTGGTGAGTTATACCACTATTGCATGAAATTTTTATCATGCGATTTTCTTATGTCCTATAGCGTATAGAATATATTGCAGGTTTATTTCTCTGCCAGTTATAACAGCTTCGCACAGACAGGATTAAATGGTTAAATGTCGCTTATTGGCGACATTTTTATGTTTTTATAAAATAACCTATTATCACAATCAACTAGATGATTTTATTTTATATTTTTTTAATATAAGAAAAAACTGTGATCAAAAATTGAAAATATGACCGTAGCCATACAGCGACATAAGCCGCAGTAAATATTTTGTGCTCAACATTTACAGCATGGTAATCATGTGATTATATATTTGGCATAGAATTTGCTGAAGTTCTATTATGTTTATTTTTGTCTCAAAAAATAAAAACCCGCTTTTCTCTTATGCTGTGCTGGGATTAGGTGCGATATTTGCGCTTTCAGGCGTTTCTACTGCATTTGCAGATCCTTTTTCCTTTGCAAATGTCCAGAAATCTGCACAAAAGTTGTCCCGCAGAGCTTGGAAACCGCGCCCCATTTCCGCTGGCCAATATCTGCGCAGGCTGAGCCCACAGGCATATGGTCGGATTCTGGACGTACACCCCCTCTGGAAGGGGCAGGATTTACCGTTTGAAGTCGTGTTTTATCCACTGGGGCATACCTTTGTCCATCCCGTACAAATGAATGTTATTCAGCACGGACAGTCCTTTCCGCTGCCCTACAGTGCCAGGCTGTTTGCTACCCATGGGGTAGTTAGTCAATCGCAACTCCCGCGTAAAGGAGGATACGCAGGATTTTCTTTGCTTTACCCACTGGATACTCCTCCTTACCACAACGAGTTTGTGTCTTTCCTCGGTGCCAGTTATTTCCGTGCTGTCGGCAAGGGCGCCGTCTATGGAACTTCAGCCAGAGGCCTTGGAATAGATACGGCCTTACCTTCCGGTGAAATTTTTCCTTATTTCCAGGAGTTCTGGTTGCAACGACCCAAGCTCGGAGCGCGGCACATGATCATTTATGCCCTGCTGAATAGCCCTGTAATAACCGGGGCCTACCGGTTTACGGTAATCCCTGGAAAAAGTACACGCATTCGCGTACGGGCCGTTTTGTACCCGCGCAAAAAAATCAAACAGCTTGAAATTGCACCGCTTTCAAGCATGTACTGGCATGGTCGTGGTCGAGGTATTAGAGCCGGGGACTGGCACCCTCAACAACATGATTCCAGCGATCTGATCATGGCGGCCCGTGATGGTCAATGGATCACAAGACCGTTGAATAACCCTCTGCACATCCAGGTGACTCGTTATCTTCTCAATAACCCCATTGGTTTCGGATTCTTTCAACAGGATCGCCGCTTTTCTAACTACGAAGGATTAATTACACAGTATCAAAAAAGGCCCAGCGTCTGGATTCACCCGCTTAATCACTGGGGGAAAGGACAGGTGGAGCTGGTAGAATTGCCGACAAACAACCGTAATACGGATAACATGGTGACCTTTTGGGTCCCCGCGAAACCCCTGCGACCGGGTGAATCACTGCGGGTGCATTACCAGATCCGGTTTTTCCGGAACGACAAACAGCTCCCATCTGGCGGGCATCCAGTCGCTACCTTTCTGGGTAACGATCCGCACATGAAGGGCGCCAAGACATTGGTGGTGGATTTCGCCGGAGATGGATTGGGTCATCTCCCCGCACAAACCCCTATGCACGCCCATTTTACGGTCGGAGCAGGGGTACATATTCTCCATTCGTCAGTACGATTCAATCCCTTGAAGCACCAATGGCAGGTGAACGCCCAGATTCTCCCAGCCAGACATCAACCCCGTAACATCAGCCTATTTCTGGCTTCAAAAGGGAAAGTGCTTAGTGATACCTGGTTATATTTATTACCCCCTCAAAAGGAGGCAGCATAATGTATAGAAGCCCGGATAATTTCGATATTCTGCATCCAGTTCGACCCAGTAACGACCCGTCTACCGACACTGTCAGACTACCCATTGCTGCGACACATTACCTGGACAAACTCGGACTGTCTTCCGCCCAACGGAATTGGGTAGAAAGCCAGGTCATAACAGGTCTACACGCACAGGCTGGTCGTATCAATGGAATCAGTCCAACTTGGTTTGCACTGATGCAAACCGCTATTGGCGCGTTGGCTGAGGATGGCGATGAACTCAACGCTCGTCTGGCCACTGCATCACCGGCAGCTCGTGCGCAAAATCATCCAGCACGCTGGTTTGAACAGCAACAATCTCCGGCAATATTGCGTTCTTCTATGGCGTCAAAACGATTCGTCCGGAAGATTCGGGAATATTTAGAGGAAGAATGCATGCCTGTATGGGCATTCAGGACACCATCCAGTATGAGAAATCTGGGAAGGCGTCCCATTGGGCAAAAGAATGTGCAGCGGATTCCACAATACTCAAAAAGGTGGTCATTTTCACACACCTATTTTCCATCACAACAGTCGCACAAGACTTATGAGATCAGCCAGAACTATTGGGAGCTGAGGCGGCCCGTACGGCTCTCCCGAAGGGATTCATCTCTGGTTAAATCGATTAGCACAGGGGGATTCTCATGAGCTTAAAGACAAACTGGAAAACGATAATTCAGATAGTAACCGCAAGTGTTTTGTGTTTCAGCTCGGTTGATGCCGTGGCCCATGAGGATCATGCTCCGCAAAATCCTCACTATGAAACAAAAATACTGAAAAACAAGGCGGAACGACTGGGATATGACGCTATTTTAGCTGTAAAAGCGCATCATTTCAAAGCAGCTCTACATGATGCCCGATCTATGAAAAAAACCCTTCATAAAATCTGGTATATTCATCAGCATTGCTAGGGATGGAATAACCAATAAATGGTCACGGCCCGAAATCAATGTCATTACGACATCCTAAACACTCTGTGCAAGTTGCTATATATGCTTGCCCTGATTGGTGGCCCCTTGGTGGCTCAACCCGCTGCTGGACATGTTTTTTTGCATTCCACAGCGGCTTGCGACTATCTCAAGGAGCATGCCATCACAAATCGTGACATGCAGACTTCGGCTCACACTGCAGAATCATGGTCCAGGCAAAAGGTTGCCCTGTATATAGACCAGCCGCAGTCAATTAGGCATGTCGCCCATATTCCAGAGGCGCCTTACCTTACAGCCATTGTTGGCAAAAAGGCAGAATGTGTTGCCGCTGCACCTGCCTGGTTCAAGAATTTAACTTCAGCAGAGCAATCCTGGTTATGGTTGGTAGGCATTGCCGGTTTACGCCACCCGCACATCTATCATCTCATGCTTCATGCTGCGGAACATCCACCACAAGGACTTTTTGCCGGTGTTGAAAAATGGTATGGACACCACGTTGCGAATCGCAGCATTCTGAAATCGGAAAAGCAGGCGACTCTCTGGTTGCCAAATCAGAATCATCGCGTAGCCCTGAAAACCCTGGAGAAGCTCGCACAAGATCGTAGTTTTTCGGAAAATTCCTGGCTACCCAACATAAAGCTACAACTGCATGCCGTAGATTAGTTTTTTATAAGCATAGAAATATTTAAAAGGAGTCTGAATGGCAAAAAATGGGCTTGAAAAAGTTACAGGATCTTCGGTGACTGAGGAGAGTGCTCTGTTCAAAGTATTGCATTGGTTGATCGCCGTGCTGATTGTTTTTCAGGGCCTATTGGGTGCTGCCAACTTACGTATAGCCTGGCTGCAAGACCATCTGGCAAGTGCCATTGTGGTGCATGAAGAGATTGGGCTGCTTATTTTATTGCTCACGCTGTCGTTATTTATTGTACGGGTCATTACTGGACGCAGATCAGGCGCAGGCGCACAACCAAGTCACCAGCTATGGGCCAAGATGGTCCATGGTGCGTTTTATGGGCTCATTTTCGTTGAATGCGCCATCGGTATCTGGATAATGGGGCTTCTGGGTAAGGGCTTGACGATTCTGGCATGGCATATGCCGCTTCCCATTACCGCCGATCCCCACTTTGCTTTTTCTACTGTATTGCAATGGCATGCAGCAGTAGCGTTGACGCTGGCGTTTTTAATCGTTATTCATAGCCTGGCAGCACTTTATCATCATTACGTGCTTCGCGATCATACGCTGACCAGAATGTTACCCGTTTGCTTATCACGTACGAACCCCAAATCCTGATGTCAGTTTCCAGCTATTTTTTGAGCTATCTCCATGCCGCAGTCGTTTCAGCTTCGGGTGTGGTGGATCAATATGGGTTGGCCATAGTCGTGGCTGGATTGTTCCTGGAAAGCGCCGGTGTCATTTTTTTACCTGGGGAGACCTTGTTGATTGGTGCAGGTTTTGTAGCCAGCCAAGGTGCCTTTAATCCGCTAGTATTATTTGCCCTCGGCATAATAGGTACCAGTGCCGGTTGGTTCACCGCCTATTACATAGGTTACAAAGTCGGTATCAAATGGGTCAAAAAACATGGTCGATGGATAGGGATTACAGCAGAACGCCTTAATAAGACGCATACTTTCATGAATAAATATGGCTCCATAGTGGTGCTATTTGGCCGATTCATTGTTCCGTTGCGACAGCTTCAAGGCTACATCTCTGGATCCGCAGAAACAACACTACAGGATTTTTATCTCTGGAATATATTAGGTGCAGTCATATGGGTTGCGTTTTGGGGCGGCGCTGGATATTTTTTGGGAATGTTATAGATGTTTGTGATTTAATGTTCATAAAGTTACCTGTAAACGTGAAATGGAGGGCTACAATCATTTCTATTGATAGAATTAAATTTACATGGTGGTTATCATCATTCTTATTGTGTATAGCCACATTTTATGTGAGTCCTGCTTATGGAAAGCAAGTGATGACATTAAGCCAAATAGAAAATATTGCGCAGCAGTCACCGGCAATGCGCGAGAAAGAAAATGACGTACGTGCAGCCCGGCAGGAGATCAAAATTTTACACGCAGAAAGCTCGCCCATTCTCCAAGGGAGAATAAAGGCTGGTCATTATACCCACTTCAACTATGACGGTATTCCACGCGCCTACATTATGAAACCAAAACTCGGATTTAAATATTATTTATTTGGTGGAAATAAATATTTACGTCACATTACCGCAGAAGCCGAGCCCGCATACTACAAAAATCTTTCTAAATATGACTCAGAGTCAAGAAATATCAGAATGCATATTCAGAAGTCATATGTGACCTACTGGGAGAATTATAAGATAGCACGAGAGTTAAAAAAGATTTTAATAATTTTTAAACATGATAAACATATTCCAGAAAGTGTGCATGGAATTCTTGAAAGGTTGCGTCTAACGACTTATCTTTCACGCATGCGTACAGAAATATCTTTACATAAGTTGATCGAAACTATAGGACACAAGCTTCATTCATTTATTCCTAAGCGACCAAATGAAAAACAAAATGCGCACAGAATTACACCAAGCGTGCTCCGCCGGCATCCTGCTATTGAAGGTTTAATACGCTATTATCATGGGCAGCGCAAACTCGGTTGGTTACGATTTCTTGATGTAAAGTTAAAGCTTTTTGTGAGACCCTCCTACTACCCTGCAGCGGGAAGAACGAAAATGGCAATCATCGGTGGTTTGTACCTGAACATGCCGATCGACATCATGGGTGCAGTACATCATGCGAATCAGCAGCTCGATATTGATCGGGAAAACATCCTTCTGAAGCTCAAGCAAGATGCTTTAAAAAGTCAGCAAGAACATAAAATTACTAAAATAAAGTTACCCATTTATCATAAAAAGGAACGGTTCTGGAAAAACCGCACTCAGTATTGGTATAACTTTTTAAAACGGGTACTATCACGAGATAATGGCGATATAAAGGCAAAAAATGCTGTGAACAAGGTGCCTCATGCCTTGAGGGCTTATCGAGAAGCGACACTTAAGTGGATTCATGCTGAAGCGGCTTTGACTTTAATGCAGTATCGCTCTTGATCATATTACCTGCTGTATAATTTATTCATCACGTAGACACTCCGTAATTCATGATTAGTAAGTATCTCCCGGCAAAGCCGGGAGCTTTAGTTCATGAGCCGCTCAAAGCGGCTTAAAACGGGGACGCTAACGCAGCCCCTCAGTTTTGGCGCCACCACTGGGTGGCCCGGATCAGCTCCATATGTTCAACTGATCTACTCCTTCATCCTCTTTCTCCTGATGGCGAATATAATACCGAATCATCGCTTCATCTCTGCCCACCGTCGATACAAAATACCCGCGCGCCCAAAAATGCTGACCCACGGACTTACGCTTCCGTTCACCGTAAGTCCGTGCTAAATGGATCGCGCTCTTGCCCTTGATGTAACCCACCACACTGGATACTGCGTACTTCGGCGGTATCGAAATCAGCATATGCCCATGGTCAACCATCAGATGTCCTTCTTCTATCCGGCTTTCCTTATGCCGGGACAAAGCCCGAAATACCTCACCAAGATCATTCCGTAACTGACCATACAACACCCTACGTCGGCACTTCGGAATAAATACTATGTGATATTTACACTCCCACTTGCTGTGCCTTAGGCTCAATCTCTCGTCCATCGGTTTCTACTTCGTCGTGTGCTTGGCGGCTCACAGCGTCGGTTCTCCGATGGACGCCACTATATGTCAAACATCTACTGTCACCCCGGCAGAGCTGGGGGATTTCCTATTTTTGGTTAAGCGTATTGTCTGACGCCCATTCCCAGTTGCCCTGCTGTGCGGCACATGCGGCCAATGATCGCCTGACAGTGGCTATTATTCCGGGTAGATTCTCAACCTGACTGAAGAGCGACAACACAAATGCTTAAAAATTAACCAGATGGAATAAGTCAGCGTTCCACTGTAGTGGACTGACTACAGTACAGTAGGGCTCGACCGAATGAAAACCGGCTGAAATCTTGTAGGAATGCTTTTTGCTGGTACGCCTTTGGTCTTTTTTATGGGAGCATCATTATGAAATCCATTCCCTCCCCCTCAACAGCTCGACGAAAATCGGTGCTATGGGTGGTGGCTACCACCCTCGTCCTTTCATCGGCCGTTGGGATCACTCCAGCACTCGCCGATAATCTTTCATTAGGCCTGGCCGTTCCGGGGCTGAGTGTTTCAGTAGGCGGAGCACCGGCCTATTATCCCGTATCCCCACCAGTAGTTTATGTGCCACCCCCACAACCCGTGTATTATTATGCGGCTCCGCCACCCCCGCCACCTCCACCGCCACCGGGACCGCCTCCACCAGGCCCGCCTCCACCGGGACCCGGGCCTTGGGGAGGGCCGCCACCACCGCCCCCACCCGGGCCTCCATCCGGCTATTACGCGGCTCCCACGCCTGTAGTGGGTTATGTATCTACTCCCTGGTAGGAATGTTGCTTGTATTTGCAAAACAGGATAAGAGAAAGGCCGTATTATTGGCTGATTGCGGGCACTTTATTGTTGAGCGGCTGCGCCTCAACGATAGCTGCCCCACCCCCAACACCTGCGTCGACGCACTATCGGCCTGAACAGATCTTACCTTATCCACCCGCCTCAACCATCTTGGCGCCCACGCATCCAATCCAGAGAACATCAGGACTACAGCGCGATTGCCAGCAATACCAGGCGCAGGTGCGTCTATTGCAACAAAAGCTGACAAAACGGCCGCACGCAGAAGGTCAAAGCGACGACCTTGACCAAATTCAGGCGGTCGTACAGCCGTTATGCACCAAACCGCTTTCTGGAACGTCCTATCGGATTGCCCGACAAGAAATTCTTCAGGCAACCCGGGATGTGGAACAACTATCCGGATCCCCTTCCACTACTACACCATAAGGAGCCTAATCCCCATGCAATATCCCCTTCGATTAAAATTCGGTCATCACCGGTACGGGTTAAAAGTTCTGGCGTTGGGTTTTTGTCTGATCGCCATGACTGGCTGCGCCAATATGAGCCCCACAGGACAACGCGCACTGAGTGGTGGGGCTATCGGTGCTGCGGGCGGTGCAGTGCTGGGTGCTGTTGTGGGTGGCAATCCGGCCGTAGGGGCCGCAGTGGGCGGTGCAGCAGGAGCAGCAACCGGCGCTTTGATGCACTGAAATCCTGATTCATGACCGGAGGAAAAGCCCCATTTCAGAAAAATGGGGCTTTTTTTAGACCTGTTTACAGAAAAATTGTCTGACTTTTACAAGACATACGCGCCCATAAAATCCTTCACGGAGGGGGTGGCGGGGGCGGCGGCCCCGGTTGCTGGTAATACGCCCCGGGACCCGCTGGCCCTCCGGGCGGCGGTGGGGGTGGGGGCGGTGCAGGATGCGCATAATATCCGCCAGGGCCCGGAGGCGGTCCAGGGGGATAGGCATAACATCCCGCCAACGCCATCAAGGTGCCGAACAAGGTCGCTACACGTAAAGCTGGCTGCCAGACTTTACGGCGCTTCAGTGACTCCATTTCATGGAACATACGGTTCTCCTGTAGGAAGATCGGTTTTTTATCTTTCCCCGAACAAATGGCTCAGGGGTTACGGTATAAAAATGTGCATACCTCCTTTCCGCTTTGCGGTCACGCTTTTCGGACTTGTGTAGCGCTTTCCAATATTGAGAAAGCAATAAGCGTTCCAGCACAGCGGAAGGATCTTGCGACAGAAGCGACATACTGAGCCGTGCCCGATTCCAGAAGAGAAGAGATCCGTTTTTATGGTAAGGGCATACAACAGGGACGCTATAGAGTCATATTGTCGCTAAAGTACAACAGACCTGCTGAAGAAAGGGCCATCTAGTCGCACCATTTCGTGAGCAGACGGCGCAGGCCACTGATTACATGAAAAATCTATCCCACGGGAACCTTTGGCATAAATTCTGCTGTCTTAGTCTCTGGACTCGACAGGGAGATTGCCTACTTCTTGTCTATCCCGAGTGGCTTGATCGTAACGGTGTGACTTCGAAAGTCCTGCCATCACTTTCCGGCTGTTTTTTGACTCAACCAACAGGAGTGTTCCGATGATTCAGAAAAAAATATGGCTTACCGCATTGACCCTCGCACTGGCATTACCCCTGGGCGCAGAAGCGTCCGTATATGGCGTCATGAATCAGGTTGGTGTTTCCGGCAATGTACAAGGGGCCACCAATCGGTATGGGAACACCAACGGTGGACTCGGTCTACGGGCCAGCCTTTACAATGGTGGATTGTTCGGCACGGCGAAATACCGCCATGAGTTCGGGGCTACTTACCAGGGTTACACCGGTGGCAATACCAACACCATTGGGCTCAAGCTCGGCTATCTTTTCAACGCCAGCAATATCCTGGCTGTCGGGCCTTATGTCGGCTATGAGTATAACCGCTTTGCACAGTCCAATGCCTATTATGACTCTCACTCTTCGCTGAGCACCAACGGTCTGGGTGGTGGTCTTTATGCGGCAGCATCTCTGCCAGGCGTCAATTTCACCGGATATGTCGGATACCTTGGCGGTATTTCGGAAACCCAGCATCTCTCTGGATTCGCACCAACCACTTTCAATCGCACTTCAGACCTTCTACAAATGGGGGTGAACGCCTATTATCCCCTAATGGCCAATGTCTCCCTGTACGTCGGATTACATGATGATGATTTTACACAGCGAGGCGCGCCCAATATTCTTCGCGGCGATGTGGGCTTGGGTATGCAGTTTTAAGGCACCATGCAGGCAGGATGGTCTGAAGCATACATCAACCCAGAGACAGCGAACCGTGCTCTGGGTTGATGCCTTCATGATTCAGTGATTTTACTGAAAAGTAACGAAGCGTCTTTTAATTTCAGAAAATGCCCATGCACCGTAATAGACCATGACTCTCAAGTCATACATACATGAAAAGACCAAACCACAATGAATTTCAGGACTATATCTCGGCGGAAATCAATACCTACTTGAAAAGTCGAGCAAAAGGAGTGCTTATTTCAGCAGAGGTATAAGTAAGGCGTGCTTGTTGATTGCTTGTGTGATCTGGATATTTGCGGGCATTCCGGCCGAGGCTTACGGGAGTTATTTTCGACCTGGGCCGAAAGGAAAGGACGTCACCATTTCGAACGGCGGCCTTTCGATAACTTTGAATATTCCTTGGGACGGAGTGGTGGTTTCGGTGTCGAATCGACACGTAGCCCATGGGATGAACATTGTCGACACCCATGATCCGGGGCGTGAATTACAGGTGGACTAGTTTTGATTATTATCGGATGGAACGTCATCTGTTCTGCTTTTCATTGGAAATCATCACTGGACAGCTTCAGCCCGGAATGTCTTTTGTAGGATCCTCCCTGCGTCATGGCCACATCCATCAGAATTAGGATCTACAAATTGATACGTGGCCGTATTTCCGGGGTAGTTGTAGCTGTTGATGATATAACCAGCCGCTTGAACGGGAGCATCCCACCCGTAAACGGTTATCCCAATAGCATGCGCTGGGAGATATCGCTGAATAAAGTATCGGGTGATGGTCTGATTCGGATCATTCGGACAATGTTTGAGGCCCTCGTCCCATTCTGTAGCGATGACGGCATGACCGGTGGCTGCCAGATTTCCAAACCGTGTATTCCATACATGGATACTGTCGGTTAGATTTCCGCGCACCACATACTGATAGGGATGCACGCTGTAGGCTGAGTTAGGCGGCATTCCATGCGGCACAGTGAAGCCGGAGAAACCAAAATCCACACCGTCACCCATGAAAAGAAGGACATTTTCTGGAGCTTGCTGACGAAGCCATCTCCCTACCGTGAGCATGCCCTGATCGGGCTCTCTGCCACAGCCACGCGCCCAGGATTTCCAGTCAGGATGCCTGAAGGTACCGTCATCGCATGCGCGAGTCGTTGAAGGCTCGTTAAAGACTTCCAGTATCACGCCCTTATCATGCGTCAAACGCGAATCCAGGAGTTGTTTCCAGGCTTGTTCGGTCCGGAGATCGGGCAGCTTCTGGAGTCCTCCATCCTCATAAGGCGTACAACTGTATCGCTCGGTTTGCATGCACAAGATAACGATAAGGCCGGCGCTTCGCGCCTGTTCAATCACGTTGCGCACCATGTCGGTGTAGGCAGAAAGCCCGTGAGTATATTCGTACTGCAGTGCTCCCTGGCTGAGATTGAAACGTACCGTATTGGCGTGCCAGTCCTTTACCATCGCTTCCAAGGACGGGTTATAACCGAAACCAGGCATTGCGGTCGCCGTCATGGCGGCCTGTGCTTCCTGAAGATTGGCTGCTGCGGGAGAGGCACGAAAATGCCTGCTACATAAAGTGGCAGCGTACTGCGTGGGATAGGCCAAGGAAACCGAGGTGAATCCTCGCGGTATAAATAATTGATTGGTTCCAGCCACGACTAACCGTCCGTCCACGACGGCCACTCCTGAAGTCGCAGCAGACGGAGCGGGGGTTTGCGCAGGGGTAGTATTGGCCAGAGCCTGATTGCTCACGCACGCGATACACGCAAGAACTACCGCCGGGAGTGCAGCAGCAAGGGCGATACGCAGCGATTGTTTCATTTGAGTTCAGTTGCCTCCGACATGGGTACATATGCGAGTGTCGTCTCTCGTCCCCGCATTTTTGCTATAGAGTTTTTGTCCGTACTGACTGCACCTTTGCGCAGAGCAGTTTTGAAATCCCGATTCAGGTATTCGTCGGGGTTGGATTCTGGCGCGTAGGGCGGCAGAAAGGCCAGTTCAATGCGGTCTTTTTTATCTGCCAGCCAGGCCGTTACCACTTTGGCATGATGCACCCGCAGATTATCGACGACCAGATAGGTTTTCTGGGGCGCGTCCTGAATCAAGGCAGTGAGAAAGGTGATGAAACGCTCCGCATCAATGCTGCCTTCGACAATCTGGAAAGCGACTTTGCCCTGCGGAGAAATCGCCGAGATCATGGAGAGCGTGGCCCATCGGGCGGGAACCGCCAATACCGGCGTTTGTCCCCGAGGCGCATACCCGCGCACCCAATGGGCATCTTCCTTGACGGCCGTCTCGTCCCCCCAATAAATCTCCGCTCCCTCTTGGGCCGCTTGCGCGCGCAGGCGGGGATAATCCTGTTCCAACCACTGACGGACTACTTCTGGATTCTGCTCCAATGCCCTTTTGACAGGGCGTTGTGGAGTGAAGCCCCAACGCTTGAGATACTTACCCATCAGACGCTCCTGTAGATCCGCCCCAAAATGATCTCGAATCAGCGCGCGTATCGCCGGTCGCGTCCAGAGCGCAAAAGGCAACTTTATTTGCTGAGGGTTACCCTTGACGATCTGATCGCGTATCCAGGCCTCGGCGGCCAGGGTCAGTTTGCGACAGGCACCTCTACCGGCCGACCTCGGCGCTTCTCTCCCAGCCCTTTTTCTCCTTCTGTACGGCGCCCGCGCCAACCAGCCTTTAATGGTCGTAGGATGTGCGCCAGATACCTTGGCCAACTCTTTCACGCTCATCCCGGATTGCTTGCGCAGACGAACCACCACCTGTGGCGAAGCATCTGCCTCCCTTCCATCGTCAAGCGGCGCACGTCGATCCTTTCCATGCTCTATATAATATCAAAGGATGTTCGGGTATTTAAGGTCCGTATTAATAAACCGAGCATCTCGCGCCAGAAATTCTTGTAAGCCTCACTGTGCAATTCGTGAATAAAATCCCTCCAGCTGGGCGTCAGGACTTTCTCCAGCGCTGGTCGATATTGCAGTGCGAGACGATCATGGCTTGCTTGCCCGTGCGCTCTTTTGTAACCCATTTGGGATTCAAAAAGAACGGGATCAGGAAGATCCTTGCAGAGCTGGTCAAACTTTTCCGGATAAAGAAAATCCGAAATACGGATCCATGGGTAAGGCTGCGTATGTCGAAATTCTTGAGATTGGGCGCCCAGCCTGTCCATAACCGATTTGTTGATTACATCCATAAATGCCATCCGAAATGATCTGCTATTGCTCACCCGCCTAAGACCATTATATCGCTAGCAAATTCCAGGTGATTCTGCAGTGAAAGGCTTCAAACAAAACCGTGAACAATCATCGCCTCGTCAAGTTCGACCCCGACTGGCAGGGAACTTTCTGATAGGAACTCCGGTCTTTTCGGATGGAAGAACACTTCCATCCGATTGTTTTGGTCCCAGGGTTTTTTACAGCAAGGAGGATAGCCATGAAAAGAAACCCTCTCTCGAAAACAAAACGCCAGTGGCTTGCCTTGGCGAGCTTGCCCCTTCTCGGTGCGACTATGGCCTTACCCCTCGCCCATGCGGCGACAGCTTATGTTTCAGTGGATGGCCATTCGATTCCCGTTTCTGCGGAAAACAAAACCATTCATATTCCCGGTGGTGTCATCCGAATACAAACGGTCACTTGGGGGGCACAAGGTCATCCCGGACATTTGCAGGTGACTGCCAGCCATCTCTCTCCGGTACAGGCGCAAGCGCTGATCAATCGGAGTTTGTGGCAGATGCGCTCCATGCAGGTGGCAATGGATCGACAGATCGCTCAAATGAATCAGCTCATGCGGGTATCTTTTGGTCCTTTCATCGGTCCAGCCTTCAACTTCCCTGAACCGGTCATGATGACCCGATTGTTTTTGCCTGGAACGGAGATGAGGACGCCCATTCAGACATCCCATGTACTGGCAGCCCCCATAAATCCCTTGGCCAGTCACGAGATCCTGTCAGTACGCTGGAAGCATCCTGAGAAAATAGATCATCCTAAATTGCCTATTTGATAGCATTACGAGATATACCCCAAAGACCAGCTCGCGGTGTCTGAACACGAGCAGCAGATGATGTCGGCGAATACTCCAAGGACATCTTGGAATCAGGCATCTGCCGTGAATTCGTTGCTGTTTTGACGGATTCAGCCCCACGTCACGGGGCATTTTCCGATACCAGGAAGGTGCTATGTCCACGCTCTTATGTCGCCAGTGCATTTGCTACGTTGCTTTTGGTCTCACCGTAATTCCCGTTGCAGCAACGGCTGGTGAGTTAGTGGTTCATCACGTCCCCGAATTTCGAGTGCATGTAACGGAGATGCCAAAATCAGTGGCAGGAATGTCTGTGAATAAACTTGTAAAATGGGCGCATGCTGGAGATCCTGCAGCAGAAAATGCCTTAGGTGTGCACTATTTTTATGGGAGAGGGATTCCAAAAAACCAGCAAAAAGCAGATATCTGGTTTCGTAAGTCGGCAGAATCCGGAAACGCCAATGGGGCTTTTCATCTGGCCTTCGCCTACAACTTCGGCGAGGGTGTACCAACCAACACGCATAAAGCCGTTTATTGGTGGCAACAATCTGCAAAAGATCGCAAGAAATGAGCCAATTTTGTGCTCAAGCGTATCTTGAAGATCCTTGCGTTAGTTTTATTCGCGGCCTTCTGGGGATTCTGGATTGGTCATCAAGGCCACACCCATATAGAACGGCTTTTTGAGTCCAACAAGAGTCGCCCCCTCTTCGTTGGCACGCCATCAAACACACTCTCAACAATGCAAAAGACAAACAAAGCAATGTAAGCTCTCTAGAGCGAAAATGATCATGCATCCTGAAATACTTCCACCTCAGGTAGTTGGGCAAAAAGGCTGCGTCTACCTCTTGTATGGGGTATCTATTCCATTACTTACAGCAGCATGTCAATGAAGTAACTTGGAGGTAACAAGACATCCTCTTCTCATGATTGGTTCCTGAACATCCCCCTTTTCCCCAGCATTTCACGACTCTTTTTAACACAGGCGTTTTCGGCTCCTGTGGTACACTTTCCCGGCTTTTATTGGCTTCAAGCATTTATCTAGAAAGCTGTCGAGGCTTCTGGAGGAAACGGATTCCATTCGCTTAGATGCTATTGTGCAGCCCCTTGAAATTTTAGTGGAGCGTACCCATAAATCTTTCAGCCTGAGAGCAGGCTATGATTGTTAAAAGGTTATTGTCATAAGATGGAGGTATACACCATGGCTAAAGAAGTATCCCGTCCCACGGTTATGGATGTGCGTCCGACTGATCCACTGGAAGGCGTACTTGACACGTTTATGCCCGGATTCTTTTCCCCGGCATCTTTACGTAGACAATCCTATCCACAGGTTGCCAATATAGATGTTATTGACCGGGATGACGCCTTTATTCTCAAAGCTGAAATACCCGGTGTTGAAAAGAACGATCTGGATATCCAGGTGCATGGTAACCAAGTTTATCTTGGTGGTGTGAAACAAGAGGAGAAAACGGAAAAAGACGCGAACTATGTATATCGTGAACGGCATTACGGCGAGTTTTCCCGGACGATTCAACTTCCGGTGGATATCAATAGTGATCAGGTAAAGGCGACCTTTAAAGATGGTGTACTTGAATTGGTACTGCCAAAAACGGAATCCGCCAAGCGGAAGAGGATCACCATTTCCTGAGCGATCTGGAATGGCTTCTGGTTTACCGGAAGCCATTCCGACTTGTTTGTCTGCTGAGAAAGGAGATTCACATGGCTATACCAATGAGAGTATTCAGTACCGGAATTGATTCTGATGACTGGATCCCTCGCCGGTTTACGCAACAGCAACCCCGCCTATTTTCTGGCAACACGCGCCAGAAGGAACCAAAAGTCTGATAGGGATCGGACCCATTCGCCGGGAACAGATGGTTACCACCTGGGCAGACCAGAAAGTAATCAGGGAGATCATGCTGTTCCTGCATACCCATGGTGTTGGGACCGCCCGCGCTGTGCGGATTTTTAAAACTTATGGCATTGCTGCTGTTCGGATAATGTCATAAGAACCCTAAAGGCTGGCTCGGGACATACACGAAAGAGGCTTCAAAACGGCCGATACCATCGCCATCAAACGGGTATCGCACAAAATGCACCCATACGGATATGGGCAGGTATTTCCTATGCACTGATGATAGAAGCCGGGGTTGCTACCTGATATTCGGCCTGTGATGCATGGCGATAAGCTTAATAGTGGAAGGAGATGTTCATCTCATTGTAATAAACTGCATCATAAAAATGGGGAAAATATGCGTGTGCAACCATCAAATAGCCGATGGTGAAATGGCCGTTTCAAGTATTCGGCATAAGTAAACTGTGTTGCGGAATTTTGATGCGTGCGGAATAACGTATTTATTTTATTGACGAGCAGCGCATTATAGCATTCAACATTGAATTCAAAATTAAGCCGAAGACTGCGTTCATCCCAGTTACCAGAACCCATTAATAACCATTGATCATCCACTATCATCAGCTTAGAATGGTTAAAAGGTGGAGGACATAACCATAGGCGTGCGCCATGCCCAAGGATCTCGTTGATGGTTCCCATAGTGGCTGCTAGTAATATTTTACTGTTGTTTCTGGGGATAAAAATGTCCACTTCAACCTGACGATTAATAGCATCACCAATCGCTGCAATCAACACCTCATCAGGGATGAAATACGGTGACATGATTTTGACCGATTTTTGTGCCACGTTCAGCGCGGTGAGATAGGAACCTCGCAAGCGTTCCTGCTGTTCATTCGGTCCAGCAGCAATGCCACGCGCCAGCACTCTACCTTCATGCGGGATTTCATCTTCCTCTAAAAACCATGGTTCGCCACGCAAAGTCTCCCCGGAGCTGTAAAGCCACTCATTCACAAACACCGTTGACAGTTGCGCCACTATTGGTCCAGTAACCCGAAAATGCGTGTCCTGGTGCACCGCTTCATCCGGGTTGGACGACCAATAATCGCGATGTATATTGAATCCTCCAGTAAATCCGATGCGACCATCTACAACACAGATCTTCCTGTGACTCCGTAAATTTAGGAAAATAAACTGGCGAGCCAACAATGGTGAGTTGAATAACGCAAAAGGAATGCCTGCATTACGGAGTGCATGAACTACAGATGGACGTGTAAGATGTGCCATCACTCCATCCAGTAGCACGCGAATTACAACGCCACGAGCGTGGGCTTGACGCAATTCAGAAATAAATTTCACTCCAATGCCATCAGCATGAAAAATATATGTCATTAGCACGATAGATTTTTTTGAATTAGCAATAGCTTCTAACATGGCATTATAGGCCGTATTACCAGTAAATAATGGCTCAATCTCGTTTCCATCAATCAGGCTTTGTTCTGCAAGCCTATGAATGGATTTTGCTAAAGGAATGTAATACGAAGAGATTTCATGAACATCTAGTGTAGTGTTGCATTCTGTTTGCTGCTTAAATGGCTGTTGGCGCGAATGACTTTTTGCAGGATGTCGCGGGCGGTTTTGGTCCAGATGAAAGGTTTGGGATGGGTGTTGTGGTGGTCGATGTACCCCTCAATGGCCTGGATGAGTTCAGGCACACTGGTGAACACCCCACGACGTAACCGCTGGGTCGTGATATCCCGAAAGAAACGCTCGACCATGTTGAGCCAGGATGCCGAAGTGGGCGTAAAGTGCATGTGAATACGCGGGTGCTTGTCGAGCCACGCCTGTACTACCGGGTGTTTATGGGTCGCATAGTTGTCGGCGATCAAATGCAGAGCCTTGTCCTTGGGCGTCTGCCGATCAATTTTCTTCAGGAACTTCAGCCATTCCACATGGGTATGGCGCTGTTGACACTGTCCGATGACCTGACCATCCAGCACGTTGAGGGCGGCAAACAAGGTCGTGGTACCATTACGTTTGTAGTCGTGGGTCATCGTTTCTGCGCGGCCCTTTTTGAGGGGAAGTCCCGGTTGGGTCCGGTCCAGGGCCTGCACCTGACTTTTTTCATCCGCGCAGAGCACCAAGGCATGCTCCGGGGGAGACATATACAACCCCACAATATCTTCCAGCTTTTCCACAAAATGCGGGTCACGTGACACCTTGAAACCACGCAGCAGATGAGGCTTGAGGCCATGCTTGCGCCAATGCCGTGACACACTGGCGGCACTGACACCCAGTTCTGCCGCCATCCTACGCGTACTCCAATGCGTCATCGCTTCCGGCTTACTCTGCGTGGTCAATTCTACCAGACGGGCCACATCCACTTTCACCGGAGGGGCGCCGCGCGGTAAATCGCGTTCAATGCCCGACAAGCGGTGTTCCAGATAACGCTTGCGCCAACGTGCGACTTGCAGGCGATCCACCCCCAGGCGCTCCGCAATTTCTTTGTTCTGCAAGCCCTCTGCCGCCAGCAATATCATCCGTGCCCGTAATGACAAGCGGACACTGCTTAATCGGGAGGCGACTATACGGGACAACTCGGACCGCTCTTCGCTGGTTAAAGTGACTGTGGGCGCAACTCGCAAGGCTCGACTCCATTCATACCCTCAACATGGAGCTATTTTATCATCATTAACCTTAAGGTTCACCAAGAATGCAACACTACACTAGTTTGCCTTCGGTTACAATGAACTTTTCCAAAGTAGGATGGTTGTACCGGTGCAATCCCTTCCGCATTCCAACCGCTTTGCGTTTGACGCGATTGATCCCTAACATAAAATAAAAGGAAACCCCTAAATAGGGAGCCAGCCATATAATGACCAACCATAATGCAGCGGCCAATGGGTTACGCTTGTTCAGAACAACTTTTATTGAAGTAATTATGGAAAGCACAACATAAGTTAGCCATAGAAATATAAGCATATAAATATTTTCCTAACCATGGTTTCATTGGAGAAAGCTCCGCCAGCAGACAATACCAGAAATATGTTTTTATAAATTTAAAATATTTCTCCTTATGCTCATTTGTAAACATTGAACATATTTTATAGTGGTTTTAGGTGGCGGTTCATCAGAGCGCAGTTACTCTCGGAAGGACGGCGGAATTTCGCTCAGAAAAAGAATGAACTAATACAGGCAACAGATCAACCATTACCTACTTAAAGTTTCCATATCGGATCAGTTTGAGCGAAAGATGTCGGCCCCGTCAACCCAAATTGGGTGCCCACCTCCGCTGAACTGACATTATTCATTCGATAGAATTTGGTTTTCTTCGCTGATGGAGGTTTACTCTACGGTTGAAACACAAAAATACCAGTAATATTCCTCTCGGAGACGCTAAAGACCATGATCGACATAAATGAGCGACTACGCCACTGAATATCGATGCACGAAGATTAAGCGACGCGGCAGGTAATTGCGGCTCCGCCTAACCACAACCACTTTTCAGTTTTACATTAATCTAGAAAAAGCAGTTACGGCCCGCCAAGGGCTGGAAAGGCCCCCGGTGGGGTCCATAGTTTTTGGGTAATTTGGGCGGTAATGTAGCTGACGAGAAGCGTCCAATGTGAGCGCCCAATGTACTGTTCCGCAGTCTGCCGAACCATCCGTAACCTTCTGCGAATATTCTCGATTCCGCGTTCTACCTTTTTGTGTGCGGCATGCATGGGCGTCAGGTAAATCTGAGTCTGACCTGCATGTTTCGTGCTCCGGTATATGGCGGACAACAGCAACGGGGGCTGGTGATGGCTTCTTTGCGGATACCCGGGAAGCCGTAACCATCCTCTCTCTGAATGCCAGCAGCGGCGAAACCACAACATCGCCAAAGTACGGGCGCGGGTAGAACACGTCTTTGCAGACATGGAGCAAATGGGTGGCAAGCGTATTCGGGCCATCGGCCAGGTACGTGCAAGCCTCGCCGCGATGACCATGATGGTCGTGAACTACAACATCAAACACCTAGCCTTTCTCGAAAAGGGGCCAATCAGGGCAGCAGTATGCCCGTAATTCAGAAAATCATGGAAATATGGCCATAAAAAATACCGCTTACTACAAAATCCGTAGGAAAATGTCCTGAATCCTGATTCTTGAAGCTAATATCCGTCAGGAAAGCAAGTTTTTCGAACCTCCCAATGGAGTCAACGGCAATTCCCCTCAGGAATACCGGGATGAGTTGCCTATCGCTTCAACCGATGCTTCTGAGAGTCTGAGTTGCCATTGCGCCCGCTCAATGCCTGTATGGACCACACGTCTGTCCGGCTGAAAGCTGAAAAGGTTAATAGGAATGTACGAAGAAGAATTTTCACCGAGTAAGATCAGAGGCAAGATCAACTAACTTTGAAAAAATTATTTTTTATATAAATCAGTTTCTTATATTATTTTATTGGCGGAGAGGGTGGGATTCGAACCCACGGTACCCTTTTGGAGTACACAGCATTTCCAGTGCTGCACCTTCGGCCGCTCGGTCACCTCTCCTGAGGCTGCGAAGTGTAACCCAGACCTTGCTCAAAGAGCAATGACCGGAAACCTTGGCACCCGCAACTGCAAATCCTGATACTGAAAAGCTGAAGAAAATCCCGTCAAAAACTCAGCACCGCATCACCATGGGTAGGCAATCCGGACAGCGTATTCTGAATGCGCGTGAGCACCCCTGAGCGATCATTCTGAAACTGGACCCCAATGGCCGGTGGCCGGCCATCGCGGTTTTCCACAGGAGTGACCCAGATAACCTTACCCATCACCGGGGCGCGGGGTTGGCTGTCGGGCAGGGTAATCATCAGCAGCACTTCAGTACCCATGGGAAGAAGATTAGGTGTTTCCACCAGTAATCCGCCGCCCTTGATGGCAGACATAAAGCAACGCTGTACGGCCTGGGGATCACGCAATACTACAGACAACGCGGTAGCCGCGCCTCCCGGTTTGGGCTCAGTTTTGAATTCCATGGGTTTTCCTCCTTGGCCACAATTTCAGCCAGTCCAAAAGCAACTTTTCCATGACCATCATCCCGTTACTGTTTTGGGACAGGGTCAATGGCAGTTGCAACCAGCCATCCAGGTTGGACTGCAGCGCTTCCGCCGAAATATCCGGAGCTTTCAGTCGCAACTCTTCTAGATAGTCCAGGTCAGCGATTCTGTCCAGCAGCCCCTGTCGCAAACGCATAAAATCGGCGAGGACATTCAGTACCATCTCCCGGATCAGAAATAGATCCGAACTTTTGCTCCATTGCTCCGCAAGTTTCAGGGTCGCCACAACCCCCTGCTCTGACAAATCCAGCAAACTGCGCATCCATTGCTGGCGCTGCTCCAGCCAACCGGCCTCCCAAAGCTCCAGGGCGCGCAAGGGCCGATTGCCTAATTGACGGAGCAAAGCGCCGCTATTTTCTGCATCCACTCCCTGCTGTTGCAGCCAGTGCATGGACTGCACCATCTGCATTTCCGGCAGGGGAATGCGCTGCAGGCGGGAGCGAATGGTAGGCAACAGACGGGAAGCCTGTTCACTATGCAAAACAACGTGCGCACGGGTGGGGGGTTCTTCCAGGGTCTTTAGAATGGCGTTGGCGGCTGCCACCGTCATGGCTTCGGCATTATCTATGCGCAACCAGCGCGAGTTGCTGACCTGCGGCGTGTACTGAATCCATTCCATGGCCAGACGCAAGGTATCAATGGCTATCTGCTTACCCGGCTCAGGGGCTGCTACCCATAAATCCGGATGGGAGCCTTCCGCCAGCAGTTTGCACGAACGGCATTGTTCACAGGCAAACCCTTCGTCAGTCGGCTTGAAACACAACGTGGCGGCCTGCAGCGCATCGAGATGCAGACGCAGCAGAGAACCGGAATCACCGACTGCCAGCATGGCCTGCGGTAATCCGGAGGCCAATAAGGCCTGGATGGGTTTCCAGGATTGGGGATCTGGCTGAAACGTTTTCATGAAAAATGCTTACGCAAACGGGGAGCTAGGGCCTGCTCCAGCGCGGCATGCACCTGATCCATGGGGGCTGAGGCATCAATGCGGATGATCCGCTGGGGTTCGGCCGCCCGACGTTGGGCAAACACGGCCCGCGCTTTGGTAAAAAATGGGGTCTGTTCCTGTTCCAGACGATCTGGCCGCCGGGCACGAATACGGGCGGCGCCGAGTTCCGGGCTAACATCAAACCAGAAAGTCAAATCCGGTGCCCGGGTAATGCCAGCCCAGCGCGCCAGTTCGGCAATACGCTCTTGAGGAAATCCCCTGCCCCCACTTTGATAAGCATAGGTGGAATCTTCATAACGGTCGCAAAGGACGATCTTACCGTCCGTCAGCGCCGGCTGAATTCGGTTCAACCAATGGTCGCGTCGCCCTGCATAAAGCAGAAGTAACTCCGCTTCCACATCCAGGGCCAATTCCGGATTCAAAAATATGCTGCGCAAGGCTTCACCCAAATGACCACCACCCGGCTCGCGCGTACGCTCCACGCTCAATCCCTGAGCTTCACAAAAAGCCGCCAGTACTGGTATGGCAGAGCTTTTGCCAGCGCCTTCAATACCTTCCAGGGTGATGAACATTCCCGGTGTGATAGTGGATTCCTGGGCTGTCATGAAAACGTCCTCGCTGTGGGTTGCAGATAGCGTTTTATCTGCTCGATATGTTGCTTGTAGCTGGTCGAATAATGGTAGGCATTCCCCTGAGCAATAAAATACAGGTCGTGGCTGTCACTCGGATGCAATACTGCCTGTAAACTACTTAATCCGGGCATGGCTATAGGCGTTGGCGGGAGTCCTACATGCAGATAAGTATTATACGCACTGGGCACGTGCATTTCCTGCGGCGTCAAATGCCCCTGATAGTGCTTGCCCAGCGCATAAATCACCGTCGGATCTGACTGCAGTGGCATTCCCTGGCGTAATCGATTCAAAAACACGGCTGCTATATGCGCCTGTTGTGCGGGAGGCGCTCCTTCCTTTTGCACCACAGAGGCCAGAATGAGCGCCTGATAGGGGTTTTTCAAGGGTAATCCGGGGGCACGTTGTGACCATAAATGCTGTAAATTGTCATTCATTCGATGATAGGCGCGCTTTAGAATACTCAGGGCTGAAGTCCCGGGAACATAGCGATAACTGTCGGGGAAAAGCCAACCTTCGGCACTGTCCTGGGCGCCGATTCCTGCGGCAGCCAGTTGTTGCGCGGCCTGATCGCCCGTCGGAAGTCCATGCAGGTTCACATAGGGAGACTTTAAACGCAACTCCTGAAGAATCAGCGACAAATTCCAACCGGGGATAATGACCACATTGAGTGGCCGGGATTGTCCATGTATCAGACGTTGCAGAATATTCTCCTGCGAAACATGACCCTGAAAATCATATAGACCCGCCTGCAGCACTGGACGACCGGCCAATATCCAGGCCATACGAAACATCTGCGGATAAGGCAGAACACCCGCCTTGTGCAAAATCTGAATACTTTCTAATGTGCCACTACCGAGCCGGATAGGGACCTGCTTTCCCGGCTTGGGAAAAGATTGCGGCAAGTACATGGTCACACCGTAATAGCCCAGCGGAGCGAGAATAATAACCAGCAGCAAAGTCAGGATTATGCGCCGCATCAGGTTGGACCCAGCCCGAGTGTTGCCTGCCATTGCAGTATTTTGGCACTGATTTTACCTTGGCTACCCTCCAGGTTACGATCCTGAAAACGCCTGACCGGCCAGATACCAATCAGACTGTTACTGAAAAAAATTTCCTCGGCCTCGATCAGGTTTTCTGCCCGATAATCCCCGATTTGGCAGGGAATGCTCGATGTCTGCAGCCAATTTAAAATCGCCTGACGCTGGATTCCGGCAATACCCCCCTCCTCCAGTGAGGGTGTATGGACAATGCCCGCAGCAACCCAGAATAAATTGGACATAATCCCTTCGCGCAAAAAGCCCTGCTGATCGAGGACGATGCCCTCGGCGTATTCCTGCGGTAAGGCATTACGGGCCATGACCTGATTCAGACGATTCAGGGTTTTCGCTGTCAGATAAGGGGCTCCGGTCAACAGGGGGACCGAGCAAATATCTGCAAGAATCCCCGGATGCCAATAAGCTGCACTACGCTCGGGCCAGTCCGAAGCAAACAGATAACGGGCGACGGAGACATTGCGGGGAATACCATAACCCCCTCCCGGACCACGACTTAAAATCAATTTGAGAACGTAGCGATCGGGTAAAGAAACATGCGCTTGCAAGCGCTGAAAATCTTCAAGCCACGGCAATGAGCCGGGTAGATTCATCTGCAATAATTGCGCGCCTGCTTGAAGGCGTTGGAGATGCTCATCCCAGAACAAGGGTTTACCCTGAATGATGGGGATGGTCTCAAACAGACCATCCCCATAATGAAAAGCGCGATCAATAGCAGCCGGACAGGCTCCCGATTGTTGCGGGACCCCATTCATCATCACGGCCTGCACGCGCACTGAACGGATTAGTCGCTATGGCGGCGAAATACGAGAGTGCTGTTGGTACCACCAAAACCGAAAGAATTGCTCAAAGCGACATCTACGCTTTGCTGGCGGGCTTGCAAGGGGACGTAGTCCAGATCGCAGTCTTCATCGGCTGTATCCAGATTGATGGTCGGCGGCAATATGCCATGATAAAGGGCAAGCGTAGTAAATACGGCTTCTACTCCCCCCGCTGCACCCAGCAAATGACCAGTCATGGATTTGGTGGAACTCATGGCTAAAGATCGCGCATGCTCTCCAAATACGGCATGCACAGCTTCCGTCTCGGCACGATCGCCCAAAGGGGTGGAAGTGCCGTGGGCATTGATATAACCCACCTGTTCCGGCTGGAAACCGGCATTATGCAGTGCGACACGCATACACCGGGCTGCCCCCTCCCCGCCAGCTGCGGGCTGGGTCATGTGATAGGCGTCGGAACTCATACCATAGCCAGCCAGCTCCCCATAAATACGGGCACCACGCCGCATGGCAAACTCATATTCTTCAAGGACCAAGATACCGGCACCTTCACCTAAGATAAAACCATCACGATCCTTATCCCAGGGCCGACTCGCCTTTTCGGGCTCATCATTGCGGGTCGAAAGAGCGCGAGATGCTGAAAAACCACCCAAGCCCAGTGGGCTGATGGCGGCTTCGGCACCGCCGGCGATCATGACGTCCGCGTCCCCATATTCGATGAGCCGAGCGGCATCACCGATGGAATGGGTACCCGTGGAGCAGGCCGTAGCCATAGCAATATTCGGGCCTTTGGCACCATACATAATGGAAATATGTCCCGCGACCATGTTCACAATACAACGCGGGATGAAAAACGGTGAAATACGTCTGGGGCCGCTATCCGTAACAATTTGGTGTTCGGACTCAATACCAGGCAAGCCACCAATGCCGCTGCCAATCGAAACACCTACCCGTTCAGCAATATCCGGACTGATTTTCAGGCCGGAATCTGCAATGGCTTCCATCGCTGCCACAATGCCGTAATGAATGAACAAATCCATTTTTTTTGCATCTTTGCTGGGAATGTATTGGGTGACATCAAAACCGCGTACTTCTCCGGCGATTTGCGAACTGTAAGGGGCAGGATCAAAACGTGTGACGCGACCGATACCACTACGTCCCCGCACAATGGCATCCCAAGCCGCAGATATACCGATCCCCACAGGGGAAACTATACCCAGCCCTGTAATGACAACGCGTCTTTTCAACGGTCGGTTCTCCTCATGTTCCTGAAATAGACGATGTCTCAGGCATCATTGGCGGGCATGTGAGAGGATACATAATCAATAGCCTGCTGCACGGTAGCAATTTTTTCAGCTTCTTCATCAGGAATTTCACAGTCGAATTCTTCTTCGAGGGCCATGACCAGTTCCACGGTGTCCAAAGAATCGGCGCCCAGGTCATCCACAAAGGAAGCCTCATTGGTCACTTCATCTTCATTGACACCCAACTGCTCGACTACTACTTTCTTTACTCGTTCTGCCACATTTTCCATTTGGGAGAAACTCCTTTGCTGGTTAAAAATTATTGTCGGCGAGATTGGACCACAGGGGTGCAGTCCTGTAAAGCCAACGTTACCTTATCCCATCCACATGCCACCATTGACATGAAGAATTTGTCCGGTGATATAACCGGCCTGCGGGCTGGCCAGATAAGCCACAGCCCCCGCCACATCGTCGACGCTACCCAGGCGACCTACAGGAATTTGCTGTAAAAGCGCTTCCTTATGGGCCTCACTTAAACCTTCGGTCATATCGGTAGTGATAAAACCGGGAGCCACACAATTGACTGTCACCTGACGGCCAGCCACTTCTCTGGCCAGGGCACGCGTAAAACCTGCTACGCCCGCTTTGGCCGCCGCATAATTACTTTGTCCGGCGTTACCCATGCTGCCCACCACCGAAGTTATGTTGATTATACGGCCAAAACGCGCCTTTAGCATATCGCGCAAACAAATTTTGCTGAGGCGATAAACGGCGCGCAAATTGGTTGCCATCACCGCATCCCAGTCTTCATCTTTCATGCGCAACAGTAACTGGTCCCGAGTGATTCCTGCATTGTTAATCAGAATGCTGGGCGCGGCATGCTCACTTTGAATTTTTTTCAGGCAGGCATCCATCGCCGCATCATCCGTGACATCCAGAACAACCCCGTGCCCTTGGATGCCGCTGGCCTGAAAATTTGCAGAAATGGCCTCAGCCCCCTTGCTGGTGGTTGCTGTAGCAATGACCAGGGCGCCTTCATTGCCGAGCACCCGGGCTACTTCCTGACCAATACCGCGACGGCCTCCGGTAACCAGCGCGACCTGATTTTCCAGTGTGCTTCCCATCAAACCAGCTCCAGAGCAGCCTTGAGGCTTTTACCATCTTCTACATGCAGCATGGTCAAAGAAGGTTCAATCCGCTTGCCAAGACCGGATAAAACCCGTCCTGGTCCCATTTCCACAAAGGTCAGGGCACCCTGGCGCGCCAGATAACGAATGGTCTCGGTCCAGCGTACCGGACTGTATAATTGCTTGGCCAGAACGGCACGAATACTATCGGGCGTGGTATGACTCAGCACGTCAGCATTGTGGATCAGCATGGCCTTCGGGGCGCGGAAAGTGACCGACTCCAGCACTGTGGCAAATTGTTGAGCCGCTTCAGTCATCAAACTGCAGTGACTGGGGACACTGACCGGCAACAGAACGACCCGTTTGGCACCGGCAGATCGGGCCGCTTCAACCAGTCTTTCCACTGCGGCGGTTTCGCCAGCCACCACGACCTGTCCGGGCGCGTTAAAGTTCGCGGCAGAGAGGACATTATCCTGAGATTCCTGGGCACAGAGCCGCTTGAGATCATCATCCGCCAGACCAATGACCGCAGCCATTGCACCGGCCCCCTCCGGTACCGCTTCCTGCATCAAACGACCACGTTCGGCCACCAGGCGAACCGCATCGGCATAATCCAGCGCGTCGGCGACTACCAGCGCCGTATATTCACCCAGGGAATGCCCGGCGACAAAATCAGGATAAGCACCGCCCTCTTCCTCCCACACCCGGTACACCGCATATCCGGCAGCCAGCATCAGGGGCTGCGTCCAGCGGGTCTGGTTGAGTTTTTCGACGGGACCATTCTGACTGAGAGCCCAGAGATCTTCTCCCAATACGTCAGAGGCTTCTGCAAAAACCTCCTGGACCAGAGGATGGGTAGAAGCCAGATCGGCAAGCATTTGAACAGACTGGGAACCCTGACCGGGAAACACAAAGGCGATAGAGCCGTGCAATCGAAACTCCTCCTAAAGCAAACTGTCAGTTGATGCCCGTGGGCAACATACACTTCAAGCCCAACGCAACAACGCCGAACCCCAGGTAAAACCACCGCCGAAGGCTTCCAGCAGAAGATTTTGCCCAGCCTTGAAGCATCCCCGCCTGGCTGCATCATCCAGTGCCAAAGGCACCGATGCTGCAGAAGTATTACCATGATGTTCCACCGTCGTCACTACCCGATCCATGGGCATATTCAATTTATCGGCCGTCGCCTGGATGATGCGGATGTTGGCTTGATGGGGTACCAACCAGTCAATATCCTCTGCACCCATTTGGTTTTCTGCCAGAGTTTCCTGAACAATATCCCCCAGCGTGCGCACGGCCATACGGAAAACAGCATTACCCTGCATGGTCAATTGATCGCGGCCTTCCGGAACCTGCAGCAATTCGGCATAGGCTCCATCGGCATGAATATGCGTAGAAATGATACCGGGTGTCGAATCTGCACGTAAGACCACCGCGCCCGCTCCGTCTCCAAACAAAATGCAGGTCGAACGATCGGTCCAGTCGACAATGCGGGACATGCTTTCCACCCCGACTACCAGGGCCGTTTTTACCGTACCACTGCGAATAAATTGATCAGCCGTAGCCAGAGCATAAATAAAACCGGTACATACTGCCTGCACGTCAAAGGCCGGCGCGCCACGATTACCCAGTCGGGCTTGCAACAGACAGGCCGTACTGGGAAAAATCTGATCGGGCGTGGTAGTCGCGACCAGTATGAGATCCAGGTCTTCTGCCTGAATATCCGCATCCCGTAAGGCTTGCCGGGCGGCGTGCTCGGCCATGTCAACGGTTTTTTCGTTTTCTGCAGCAATATGCCGCGAACGAATACCGGTACGCTCAAAAATCCAGGCATCACTGGTGTCTACCATCTGTTCGAGATCGGCATTATGCATGACGCGCTCGGGCAGATATCCGCCAGTAGCGGCAATACGACTATAAATGGGATTCACGCGCTGTTTCGCACCACAGGGTTGAGGTTTTCCTGAATGACTTCGGCAATATGCAAGGTTAAGCGGTGCTTGGCTTCGGCAATTCCGACTTCCACCGCCCGCGCAAAGGCGTAGCGATCGGCATTACCATGACTTTTAATGACAATCCCATTCAGGCCCAGCAAGGTAGCCCCATTATACTGCCGGGAATCCAGACGCTTTCTGAGTCGCTGCAAGATGGGCCGATTGACCAGATAAGCCAGTTTTCCATAAATCCCTTGCGTATAGCTGGCGCGCAACTCGTGACTGATCATGCTGGCCAGTCCTTCTGAAGTTTTCAGCGCGACATTCCCCACAAAACCATCACAAACGACCACATCTGCAACGCCGCGATAAATGTCTGAACCTTCGACATTACCAATGAAGTTGAGTCGTGCCGCACGCAGCAGCAAAGAAGCTTCCTTGACCTGCTCATTACCCTTGATTTCTTCGGACCCGATATTGAGCAGGCCGACACGTGGTTTGGCCACACCCATCACCCGTTCGGCGAGAATCGAGCCCATGACCGCGAACTGAAGCAGATGTTCAGGGTGACAATCCACATTGGCACCTAAATCCAGGGCCAAAAACCGTCCTGTGGTAGTCGGCAGGAAGGCGGCAATCGCCGGACGATCAATACCCGGAATAGTCCGCAAAAATACTTTACCCATAGCCATCAAGGCACCAGTGTTACCCGCACTGACCACTGCATCGGCATGCCCGTCGCGAACCAGGGCAATGGCTATGTGCATGGATGAATCGCGTTTACCCCGCAATGCCTGGGAAGGTGCCTCATCCATACCTATCACCTGACTGGCATGGTGGATTTTCACCTGCTCCGAATCCTGAAGGTGCATGCGTTGCAATTCACTTTTCAGGATATGACTGTCCCCGACCAGATGAAAAGTGACATCGGGATAATTTTGCAGCAGATCCTTGATGGCAGGGATTACCGTCGAGGGGCCACTGTCTCCGCTCATGGCGTCCACCGCTATATGCGGCATGAGAACAAGCTCGCGTTGTGCCGGTTCAGCAAGTCACTCAGGCTTCCACAGACTTCTTGACCATTTCACGGCCCTTGTAGAATCCGCACTCGGGGCAAACGTGATGAGGTAACTTGGCAGCGCCACAATTCGCACAGACCGAACGGTTGACGGTTACCAGAAAATCATGGGCACGACGCATATTACGACGTGAATGGGAAGTTTTACTTTGTGGTACGGCCATGTCTCAAATCTCCATTAATCAACAATAATAAATGCTTCCAGTCCGGATACCGGACAAGTGCCGGATTGCCACTCCGCACAACGCGGAATCATGGGCAAAGCCAGCAGAACCTCGTCTTCCAACCACACCTGCAGTGCCACAACACCCCTATCGGCCAACACGATGTCCAGATCCGGATCCAACGTGCTGACCATCTCTTCGGTTTCAGCCAGACCGCTATGCACGGGCACCTTTAAAGATAAAGGCATGTTTCCCAGGCAACGCTCACAGCGAATTTGTCCAGAAACCTCTATAAATCCGTCTGCCAATACGACTGAACCATTTCGCTGCAAATCCAGATCTGCCTGCACCGATTTCACTTCTGCCATCGCCGCCGCCAGACGACTCCAAGCAGCAAGATCAACCGGACCTTCCAGGCGATCACCAGGGCCGGTCACTTTGGTAAGATGCAGACTGTTGGTTTTAGCGGAAAACATAAGCGCGGCATGTTAGCGATGACTGCGGATTAAGTAAAGTATTTCATGAGATGAAGGTCAACTACCCTGTCTTGAATCTGCGTATCATTCAACACGAATTGATGACGATTTCAGGATGTGGGAACTAGGCGTGCCATTGAGGGGCAGCCCGATGCACGCACCACCAAACACCACCGGAAGTTTGTCTTGAGCACCAGCCAAAGAAAGCCGCAAGCCATCTTTTCCTGCCAACATGGGGTGACGCGGTAATTCATCCAGGATGACCACGACTTCCGCGTCGCTCAGCCATTGAACGTCATCGCCGCCTGTCGAAACAGGCATAGTCTGCCCCGGCTCAAGGAAGGTCACAGCCCCGGCACATTCGCCACCGATGTGGTCCAGCAGCGCAAAGTCGTTCTGGTCAGACACCTGAACTGCTGCGCAATCAAGCGGCGCATTTGCCCTTCGGGTAGAAGACCCGCAAAAAAGGGGCGCGTTTTGCGGTCGTCTAACGGCTCCGTTTGCAGGGGCAGCGAGGCGGACAAGGCAATGGCGTCTTTGTGAGTCAGCCAACTGGGAGTGTAGCAAAAGCTTAGCCGCCCATCGACCAGCGCCAACGTGCCGACACGATCGGCGAAAAGCCAGACTTCCAGTTCATGCGCCATGGCCGTCATCCTCTCGTTGAGCGTCGGAAGCAGCGGATGGCAATCCACTCAACTGAAGCTCACCACCCAGAGCATCAATGACCCTCAGCACATTTTCCAGCCGCAAGGTGGGCTTGCCTGCTTCAAGGTCGACAATGAAGCGCACGCCCACCCCAGCTGCCAGCGCCAACTGGGGCTGGGTCAGCCCGAGTTGTTTGCGAGCTCCACGCAGTGCATCGCCGAGTTGTTGAGGTGATCGAATGAATGGCATGGCTGACTCAGTTTCCTGTTCGGGAAATTGTCAGTCAAAACCGGACTAAGTGCAAGCGATATTTCCCGATCGGGAATGTTTAGTGCGGTTAGGGCATGATTCGGTCTGCTATTTCCTGATCGGGAAATTTGGAAGGAGACCAAAATGGAAGTCGTTCACCGCAATCAGAAACAACTGGCCGCGCGTGAGTACGGTCAGGGATATTGATGGTTTTAGAGGCGCTGATGGTCACGTAGCGTGAGGGGCTGGGGGGGTAAACCCCATACCGGGAGCATCCAGGCTGGACCGCCCAATTGCACTACAACAACCTGCAGGCCGCCCTGCGGGGGCAGGTTGTGACGCTGCCGTCCTACCCGACAATCCGCCGCTATTTTCAGGGGCAGGGCCTGTTCCAGCCAATGTGGAAGTCCGCCCCAGCGAATTTGTAGAGTTAGTGAAGCTGCTGACACCGCTACGCGGTTAGTGGCAGTGGACTCCTCAAACGAGGGGTATATGGCTGAGCCTCATAAACGCAAGTGGCACCTGGAGTAGCCGCACACCCGTTAAAATTGACTTGGCTTGCAGTGGACAGCGCCAGCGTCAACCGAAAACCAAAGGTAGGACGCGGCCAGCTGCGGGCCTGCGGGTGTTTCTCACCGAGAGAGCAGTTCAACGTAGGCCTGGTAGCTGTAACTCCGGTTCTTTTTCTGCCCGGTCATCTCCGTCACGACGCCCAGATCTTCCAGAAGTTTTACGGCCGCCGTTGCTGTGGGAAAGCTGGTGTCCAGCTGCTTTCTGACGCGTTCAATGGTGAAGCGCGGCATCATCGGCAACATCTCGAACAGCCGGTAGCTGGCCGGGCCTGCCTTGGCGGATTGCAGCAAGCGCCTGCGATCTGTAGCCACCAGACTGGCGACCTCGATGATGTTTTTTTCCGCATCGCCAGCGGCTGTAGCGACACCTTCCAGAAAGAAGATCACCCAAGACTCCCAATCCCCATCTGTGCGGATAGCCGATAGGCGACGGTAATACTCCGTCTGGTGTTGCTTTAGGTAGCCGCTGAGGTACATCAAAGGCTCGGACAGCAACCCCCAGTGTTCAAACAGCGCCGCGATCAGGAGGCGGCCAATGCGCCCGTTGCCGTCAAGAAACGGATGGATGGTTTCAAACTGCGCGTGGATGAGCGCCACCTTGACCATCGGTGGCAGGTCCTTCGCTTCGTCATGGATGAAGCGCTCCATGTCGGCCAGCAGGGTTGATATGTGCTCCGGCGGCGGCGGTACGAAAACCGCATTGCCGGGCCGTGTTCCACCAATCCAGTTTTGCGACCGACGCAACTCCCCGGGTTGTTTACCTGCGCCGCGCGCTCCATCCAGCAGGCGTCGATGCACCTCGCACAACAGCCGTACGCTGATGGGCAGCCCTTTCGGATCGCGCAGTTGCTCCTGTGTCCAGCGGAATGCACGCAGGTAGTTGGTCACTTCTTCCACGTCGTCGGTGTTGCTGACTTTGAAGCCTGCTTCTTCATCGAACAAGTCGGTCAGCGTGGCCTGCGTGCCCTCGATCTGTGACGTAAGCAGGGCTTCTTTGCGGATGGCGCTGTACAGCAACCAATCTGCCGACGGCACCAACCCTGACACACCCGCTAAACGCGCAAGCGCCAGTTCTGCCTGCCGATTGAGGTCAGTGAACACCTCGGGCGACAGGGCTGGCTCAGCTGGCGGCAAGGCGTGGGGCACGAAGGCGCGCACCGACTCGCCCAGTGTCGTGGAAATTGAGTAGGTCCCAGTGATGCGTGTCATTGAAAGCTGTCTTTAGTTGAATGCGATCACATTAAAGCATTCCTTAGTGTGAATGGCAACGATTAAAGACCGCTTTCATATTGTGAAAGAAATGCGGCCAAGATAAAAAAATAAAGCCCCATAATATCAGGGGCTTACTTAACTTCATTGGTGGAGGCGGCGGGAATTGAACCCGCGTCCGCAGTACCTAGACCACCGGATCTACATGCGTAGTTTGTCTATTGGCTTTAACCGCGCCACCCTCCGACAAACAGGATGATGCTACGGCGATTCTGCTTTAGTTTAGGATCGGTTCCACAGACTAGAACAGACCCGATTCCGTGTTTTATGACCCTCCGCGCGTCTTTCGACTCCGGATCCACGAACAAATCCGGGCAGAGGGCTCACTGCTTAAGCAGCGAGGGCGTAATTGCTGTCGTTGGCAATTATGAATCTGCGACCAGTTTTAAGAGCAAACCGCAGCTCTGCATGCACCGAAGGCTTCGCGACCTGCGTCGAAGCCGGTCGCCCCCTACACCCTCTGTTAGACTGGATATGACAGACAAAGTTTCTGTCAGTCAGTCGTCACTGAGGATTGGCAATCATAACGTAGAAGCAGCCAGAGCACCAATCAGGAAATTCTCCTCAGGGGACACAAAAATCAGTGCAGAGGATGTTCCGGCGCAAACATCAAGGCCACGTCTTCTTCACCAAAACGATATACTTCCTGGCAATATTCGCAGGTCACCACTATCTCTCCCTCACTTTGAAGAGTCTCTTCCGCTTCTGTTTGCCCCAACGAAATCAGCATGCGTTCCACTTTTTCGGGGGAACAGGAACAGGAGAAAAACAGGGCTTGTGGCGTATGCAGTCGTACCGCCGAATCGGGGAAGATTTCCGGCAGGAATTGTTCCGGTTTTGCCTGTAGCAGTGACTGATCTGAGCCAATGGCTATGAATTGGGTCGCCAGTTCCCAGTCTTCCGCAGCCAGCACGCCAGGCAGGCGTTGGAGAAAATAGCCGCCCGCCTGCTGCCGTTGGGGATCAGCGACTAGGCGAAAATACGCGGGGGACTGCACTGATTCAGCAAAATAGGCATTCAGGGAAAGGGTGAGACTTTCGCGCAGCTCAACCAGTCCCTGATAACGCTCCCGATCCATGCCCATATCCACGGTAATAGCCAGCAGGGCATCAGGCAAATGTGACAAGTCCACCGAGACGCCCTCCTCCCAATTACCATAGGCACGCATACCTCCGGCAGCCGTCATCTCCGCGACCAGAAGTTTGAGCGGACCTTTGCTTTGGGCCTGAATAATCAGACGTTCATAATTTTTCTGGGTGGTAGCCAGTAAGGCCAGACCAACCAGCGCTTCGCCCAATAATTGAGCCATGTCATCCTGTCCTTTGAAATCCCGTAATACCCGGGCATAAATCTCGTCAAGGCGGCAGCGCGCGCCACGTAATGGTAGGGTTTCCCAGTAAAAGACTTGTGAAAAATCAGTCATGCTCATCCTCAAAATGCAAATCTTCCAGGCCCGTTCCCATCAGCGGCTGCAAGGCGCGCTGAAGCTGCTTGAACAAGCGCGGATCATGGGCTTCCTGTTGCGCCAGCAGTTCTTTCATGTGTTGGCGTTCTGTGGGCTTGCCAAAACAGGCCGGACAGTTCTCATAAATGACGGGTAATTTTTGTTCTTCAGCATGCTGGCGCATCTGTCGTTCGCGACAATACACCAGCGGACGAATGACCCGTAAATCCCCTTCCCTGACGCGATAATGGGCTTTCATGGTCCGCATCTCGCCATTATAAAACATGGACATGAAAAAGCTTTCGGCAAAATCATCCAGATGCTGCCCCAAAGCGAGAACATTGTAACCTTCGCGGCGGGCGCAGCGATAAAGGACTCCCCGGCGCATGCGCGCACAAAAGCTGCAGTAAGAGGGACGCAACAGATGCTTTTTGGCCCGCTCGTAAATATCCTGTCGCTCCAGAAAATAAGGAATACCCAAGGATTCAATGTAAGGCAGCAGCACTTGCGGATCATAGTCGGGGCTCATAGGGTCAACGGTCGCCACCCCCAACTCAAAGGTTACCGAAAATTGCCGCTGCATGGCACGGAGCATGTGCAGCAACGTGAGCGAGTCCTTACCCCCCGAAAGCGCCAACAGTATGCGGTCACCGGGCTGGATCATGCGAAAATCAGCCACCGCACGGCCAATGCGCCGCTGCAGCAACTTGGGTACAGGCAGACGTGGCACGACAGAAGAATCGGGGTCTTGCTTCATTCGCCGCCCTGGGCAGCCAGTTCTTCGCAACTGACGACGGCCGCACCCAATTTGCCGACCACAATGCCTGCCGCCCGATTAGCCAGCTCTACCGACTGATCCATGGGCCATCCGGCGGCCAGGGCCGTCGCCAGGGTGGCAATGACCGTATCCCCGGCACCGGTCACATCAAATACTTCACGCGCCTGGGCGGAATGATGATGAATGGCATTTTCGGTGAACAGGGTCATCCCCTCCTCGCCGCGTGTGACCAGGAGCGCTTCCAGCTGCAATTTCTGGCGCCATTCCCGGCCCAGCGCCAGAAATTGTTCTTCACTGGTCCAGGTCCCTGCCACCGCCTGAAATTCATTCAGATTGGGCGTAATAATGGTTGCTCCGGCATAGGGACGATAATCCCGCCCTTTGGGATCAATCAGCACCGGCAGGCCTGCCGCCCGCCCGGACGCAATCAGGGATTCGACCGCCTGCAAGGCTCCTTTTCCATAATCGGAAAGCAGCAAGGCACCCGCACCCGTCAATATTTCATGGGCCGTGGCGCGCATATTTTCCCCATGCTCGGGGCTGGGTTGTGATTCAAAATCCATGCGCAGCAACTGCTGTTGATGGCCAATAACCCTTAATTTCACCGTGGTCGGGTAACTGGCATCAGCGATGAGCCGGGTTTTGACACCAGCCTGCTCAAGAAGGCGGGTCAGCTGAGCCCCCGCAGCATCCTGGCCGACTGGCGCCAGCAAATGCGCCTCGGCCCCCAAGGAAAGCACGTTCAGCGCCACGTTGGCGGCACCTCCCGGTCGCTCTTCTTCACGACGAACCTGTACTACGGGCACCGGCGCTTCCGGCGAAATACGATCGACCTTGCCAAACCAGTAACGATCCAGCATCACGTCGCCAATGATGGCGACCCGGGCCTGAGCGAGATTATCCAGTGCATTCAACATATCAAGGCCGTCCAATGGCAGAATAGACGAAGCCCTCTGCCCGCAGTACCGTCGGTTCATAAATATTGCGGCCGTCGACAATGACCGCCTGACGGAGAAGCCGACGCATTTCAGCAAAATCCGGACTGCGAAACTCCTGCCATTCCGTACAGATAACCAGGGCATCCGCGCCCTCGCAGGCCGCATAAGGATCGACGCAAAGGGTCAGTGCTGACTCCCCGGCGTACACCCGCCCAACCTCATCCATGGCTACAGGATCATAGGCCTGCACTGTGCCACCTCTTTTCAGGATACCCGCAATCAGTGCCCGGCTGGGGGCTTCGCGCAAATCGTCGGTATTGGGTTTGAAGGCCAGGCCCCATATGGCAATTTTTTTTCCTTTCAGGTCTTCGCCGAGGACTGCTACCAGTTTTTTTTCCAGAATCTGTTTCTGGCGATTATTGACGGCTTCTACTGCCGTAAGCAGCGGGGCGTCAAAATCATGTTGCCTGGCGCTGTACTCCAGGGCGCGTACATCCTTGGGAAAACAGGACCCCCCATAACCACAGCCTGGATAAATAAACGAATAACCAATGCGGGGGTCCGCACCAATGCCCCGACGTACCTGCTCAATATCCGCACCTACACATTCGGCCAGTCCTGCCAGTTCGTTCATCAACGAAATTTTGGTGGCCAACATGACATTGGCAGCATATTTGGTCAGTTCGGCGGAAGGTGGGTCCATGATAATGAGACGGTCATGATTACGATTAAAGGGTGCATAAAGAGCGCGCATTTTTTCGGCAGCAACGGGGTCATCGGTACCCACCACAATCCGGTCTGGTTTCATGAAATCCCCTACCGCCGCACCTTCTTTCAAAAACTCCGGGTTGGAGACCACCACGAAGGGGATATCCACCCCGCGCTTTGTCAGGGCGGCCGCAATATGATCCTGTACTTTGCGCGCTGTTCCCACCGGGACCGTGGATTTGTTGATGACAATCACCGGATTCTGAAGATGCTGACCAATTTCACCCGCGACAGCCAGAACATGACGCAGGTCCGCAGAGCCGTCTTCTTCGGGTGGAGTGCCTACCGCAATGAATACAAAATCGCCATGCGCAACACCTGCAGCAATATCCGTTGTGAACTGCAGTCTTCCACTTTTGACCCCATCCTGCACAATGCCCGGCAAGTCGGGTTCGTATATGGGGACTTCAGCCTGACGCAAACGCGCTACCTTATCCGCATCAATATCCACGCAAAGTACCTGATTACCGACCTGGGCAAGGCAGGCTCCAGTGACCAGACCCACATATCCGGTTCCAACAACCGTTACTTTCATGCGTTAAGCTCCTAATTCCAGAATGACCACCGCAGTGGCATAACGCCGTTCATCACTGATGGAAAGCCAGGTACGCACCTCCCTTCCCCATTGCGCCAGCAATTCTCCGGATTTCCCCTGCATCAGCAATTGCGGGCGGCCGGCAGCGTCGTGGGTGACCTGGACGTCCGACCAGCGCATACCTTCACCCAGACCGCTTCCCAGCGCCTTATAGGCCGCTTCCTTCGCGGCAAAACGACGTGCCAGAAAAGCCGCCGCAGCGGCCGCTTCACCAGGCAGATCAGTACGCTCCAGAGGGCCCAGAATGCGTTCATTCAGACGCAGACCATAGCGGGCGTGCAGACGGGCCATACGCTCCACAGCCACAATATCGGTGCCCATTCCGACAATCATCCACGGGCCTCAAGCATCAATCGCTTCATTTCCGTAACAGCAGCCCCAAGACCGCTAAATACTGCATGGGAAACAATGGCATGACCAATATTCAACTCACGAATACCCGGAATGGCAGCAATCGCCTGGACATTATGGTAATCCAGCCCATGCCCGGCATTCACCTGCAGCCCCAGGCTTTCTGCAAAATTGACCGCACTGCCAATCAAACCCAGTTCTTCAAGACGTTTTGCCGTATCGGACGCATTGGCATAGCGACCAGTGTGCAATTCCACCACCGGAGCACCCGTTTCCGCCGCTGCTTCCAGCTGAAAAGGGTCCGGATCAACAAACAAAGACACTCTCACCCCGGCCTGGGCCAGGCGCTGGCAGGCTTCCTTGATGCGTGGTATTTGTCCGGCAACATCCAGTCCGCCTTCGGTGCTGAGTTCGGCGCGCCGTTCCGGCACCAGACAGCAATCACTGGGAGACAGTCGCTCGGCAATGCGCAGTACCCCTTCTTCCACGGCCATTTCCAGATTGAGACGGGTCTGCAGGATCTGGCTGAGAATCTCGATGTCCCGTTCCTGAATATGACGACGATCTTCGCGCAGGTGCGCAGTAATGGCATCGGCTCCGGCGCGTTCTGCGACAAAAGCCGCTTCGATTGGGTCGGGATATCGGGTACCCCGCGCCTGGCGCAGGGTGGCCACATGATCAATATTAACACCCAAGGCAATCATGGATGATGCTCCTCATGGTTCAGGTTGATGCGCTACGCTTATGGCGTTGCAAGTATGCCGCAAGGAGGCGTCGACTCTCCAGTGCCTTGCTGCCGAGATGGACCTGCAGTTCACGTTCCAGGTAATTTCTCAAGTGCGCATTATAGCCTGAAGCCGGCGCGCTGTTCATCGGGCCAGCAAGCCATTGCAAGGCTTCTGCAGGAATGGTTACAGACCCTTGTTCTGGTACATGGCGAGGACAGAATACCCCTGCTTGAGTCAGGTAAGACCATTTGCTGTCGGGTGTCAGCGTGATACCACATTGTCCACAATGGTTCAGATCTGCCGCCCAGCCCAAGGCTTCGAGCAGATGCCGTTCGTAGCGTCGCAGATTCCAGGCGATTGCTGCGACATCTTTCAAGCCCTTGATAGTGGTTTCGTACTGGTCAAAAAACTCGGGAAATGGATCAGCACGCTGAGTGAGGCGCAACAGTAACTCGTTCATATAAAACAAGCTCAGGTTTTGCAAGGTATTCAGGGGATGTACGGCAGCCAGTTCTTCGGCCTGGATCAATAAGGGGAGATCCCCTTTCCCTTGCCAGCGAATCCACAGCGGTCGCCCCGCTTCAATTCTGGCAAGTGGCGAGCGGGGACGTCGTGCGCCCTTGGCCAGCAGCCCCAGACGTCCTTGTTTTCGGCTGAAAAACTCTACCACCAGGCTCGAGTCCCCATAAGCATAGCGGTGCAATACCCAGGCCCGATCACCGGACTCAGTCGTCATACCCCAGCTCACGCAAAATATGGGGATCGTCCGTCCATTGCTCTTTTTGTTTGACCCAAAGGCCCAGCCAGACACGTTCTTCGGTCAACTGCTGCAATGCTTCCCGGGCACGACTACCAATAACCCGCAAGCGACTGCCACCCTCACCAAGAATGATGGCTTTTTGACCTGAGCGCCGACAGTAAATGGTCGCCTCAATACGCTGTTGTCCATTTTCAACCTGATAACTATCAATGGCAACAGCCGTGTCGTAAGGTAATTCTGCGCCTAACTGCCGGAAAATCTGTTCACGAATAATTTCCGCTGCCATGAAACGCATATTCCGATCCGTGACCTGATCTTCAGGAAACACCGCTTCCGAAAGGGGTAATAACGGAATCAGTACATCAGCCAATCGTTCCACATCCCCGGTTTTACGCGCTGACAGAGGAATGACTGCGGCGAAATCAGCGCGTTCGGACAAACTCTGCAAGTAAGGAAACAGACGCTCTTTGGTCTTGATTTTGTCTATTTTATTGACCACAGCCAGTATCGGAATGCCACTACGCTGCAACCAGCGCAGGGCTTCTCCATCATCAGCTGTCCAGGCTAGGGCCTCCACCACCAATACACCCAGATCTGCCGACTCCAGGGCGCCTCGCGTTGCTCTTAGCAGGTGCCTGTTCAGGCTACGGTAACCACTATGAACACCCGGGGTATCCAAAAACAGGGCCTGACCATCAGATCGGGTTAAAATGCCCAGAATCTGATCACGGGTAGTTTGTGGACGGGGGGCCGTAATACTGATTTTTTGCCCCACCAGATGATTGAGCAGGGTAGATTTCCCCACATTGGGGCGGCCCAGCAGGGCTACATAACCACTCCGGTAGGTTTCGACGCGGTCCTGATCAGTATTTTCAGCCACGCGGCGTGTTCTGCAGTTGCGTAAGCATCAATGTAGCCGCCTGCTGCTCGGCTTTGCGCCGACTGCCATCTTCTGCTTCCGTCGGCTCAATCCCGGGAACGCTACAGCGCGCCACAAACCGCCTTTCGTGGGCCTGCCCTTTTTCTTCAATGAGCGTATAAATCGGCAGGGGTCGTCCTCGACCCTGCAAAAACTCCTGCAAACGGGTTTTGGGGTCGCGTAATTCAGCATCACCCAACTGATCGGTAATACGCGGTTCCAGCAACTTGAGGACAATGCCTTCAGCAGCACTGAAGCCTCCATCCAGAAAGGCCGCACCGATGACGGCCTCCAGGGCGTCGGCGCGAATGGAATCGCGCCGCGCGCCACCACTGCGCACTTCGCCCGGACCCAAAATCAGATAATCCGCCAGGGCAATTTCACCGGCAATTTCCGCCAGAGTTTCTTCGCGCACCAGCCGTGCGCGCATACGGGACAAATCCCCTTCGCTCACCTTGGGGAAACGACCAAACAATCGGGCCGCCACCACAAAATTAAGGGCAGCATCACCCAGAAATTCCAGTCGTTCATTATGTGCAGATCCAGCACTACGATGCGTCAATGCCTGGGTGAGCAAACCCATTTCGGCAAAGCGGTATCCCAGCCTTTTTTGCAGTATATCCAGCGAACCCATAACCCCATTCTCAGTTATTTTGAAACAAAAAAAGCGCTATCATACACGGAAAGAACAGGTCGCGAATACTCCAAAAGAAACTACAGAGGCTGGTGATGCGCTGAGCTGATCTTGAATATTCCTGAAAGCGGTCTTGGTCCGGGAGGCTTTGCAGCGACTTTTGTTCTGAGCCGTTGTTGTTCTTGGCGAAATCCAGCCCCCGTCAGGAGAGCTGTTTGAGCCCGTAGGGCGAGTTCTCTCCTGACAGCAGGATGAGTCTTAGAACAACAGGCAAGGAACAATGGAGCAAAAAGTTTCCCGGACCACGACTGCTTTCAGACAAAGGCTTCAGTGACCGCCCTTTGCCTGGAAATGCAGAAGCAGGCTCATATTTCCTGCCAAAGGCACTATTTTGTCATAGGTAACAGTAATCAAAACCGGTCCAGAGCCCGCTTTTTCAATAACAATGTCTTTTTGTGGAATATGGATCATGGCGACACCCAGTCTTCCGTTCAGATTGTAGAGTATTTGTCCGGCGGATTCTTCGGGTCCGGCCTCTTGCGCCTGTTGCTTGACGATGTTTTGTAAGGACCAGTAATCATAGTAGCTGGGCATCACTTTCACGACAAAAGCAATGGCCAGTACCAGCATCAAAATCCAGAAAATCACCCCGATAAGACCGATGCCAGCCTCCGGTGATAGTCGCTCAGCAGTGTTTTGGGGCAGACTGCCGAACTTGCGGACGAATGGATTATAAACTTGCATTGAAGGAATCTCCCGAAATTCTGGATGGACTTATGCCCGCTAGTTAGACGCCAACGATGCTTTATGCAAGTGTATTCAACAAGAATTAATGCTGTCCATCCAGCGAACGGCCAATCTGCTTCCAACGAATAGACCAGTCTTCTGCATCCCAGGAAAACCAGACGAACATGGCTTTACCGACAATATTGCGCTCTGGCACTACACCCCAGAAACGACTGTCATTACTGTTGTCACGGTCATCTCCCATCATGAAATAGGAATGGGGGGGGACTTTATAGGGTCCAAAATCCATCTGGGCTTCCGGCGTATCAAACTCGATAATGTGAAAATGGTGGCCACCCAATTCCTGGGCATATTCCTTGGTGGGAATGACCATGCCCTCGGCACCCTGTCCTTCTGGACGGTAATTAAAATTCCCGATAAATTTTTGCGGAACCAGTTTGCCGTTGATGTAGAGGTCATTACCCTTCACTTCGATTGTATCGCCAGGAAGACCAATCACCCGTTTGATATAATCAATACGGGGATTTTTGGGATAACGAAACACCATGATATCTCCGGCTTCTACCGGGCTGCCCCGGGTTAAGGGGGTATGAATCAGGGGTAGTCGCAAACCCCACTGAAATTTGTTGACCAGAACAAAGTCACCGACCCGAAGGGTTGGAATCATTGAGCCCGATGGGATCTGGAACGGTTCAAACAGAAAGGAACGAATTAAAAAGACAACGAGCAGCACCGGAAAAAAACTGCGCGCATATTCTACAATGAGAGACTCACGGGTTTCCTTGTCGCGCCTGCGCCGCAGAAAAACAATATCTACCAGCCAGATCAGACCAGATAACAGCACCGCCAGAAACAAACCCAAAGTAAAATCCATTGACGTTTTTCCTTCCTTTTTAGCGTTTATCGCTCTTGAGTACCGCCAGAAAAGCTTCTTGCGGAATTTCCACGTGTCCAACCTGTTTCATACGCTTTTTGCCCTCTTTCTGCTTCTCCAGCAATTTTCGTTTGCGGGAAATATCTCCACCATAGCATTTGGCAAGGACGTTTTTACGCATTGCCTTGACGGATTCACGGGCAATAATTCGGGCACCAATCGCCGCTTGTATGGCCACTTCGAACATTTGTCGGGGAATAAGTTCACGTAAACGGGTAACCAGCTCACGCCCGCGACGCTCGGAAACATCGCGATGGACAATCCAGGACAGGGCGTCCAGCTTTTCGCCATTAATCAAAATATCCATTTTAACCAGTGGGCCGCTTTCAAAACGGGCAAACTCGTAATCCATGGAGGCGTAACCGCGACTAACCGATTTCAAACGATCAAAAAAGTCCAGGACCACCTCATTATGGGGCAAGTCATAGCGCAACATCACCTGCCCACCGGTAAATTGCATGTTTTTCTGCTGGCCACGCCGTTCTTCGCACAAGGCAATCACCGGCCCCAGATAGGTTTCCGGTACCAGAATATTGGCGCTGATGACCGGCTCCTGAAAATCGGCGATTTTCTGAACAGGGGGTAATTCTGCGGGATTGGAGATTTTCAGAGTCTGCCCATCGGTGGTAATCACCTGATAAACCACGGTGGGTGCGGTGCTGATGAGTTCGAGCTGATATTCCCGTTCCAGGCGTTCCTGAACAATTTCCATATGGAGTAAGCCGAGAAACCCACAACGGAAGCCAAAGCCCAAAGCCTGCGAAGTTTCGGGTTCAAATTGCAGGGCCGCATCATTCAGACGCAATTTCTGCAAAGCTTCACGAAAATCCTCATAATCGGATGAATCAACTGGATACAAGCCGGTAAACACTTGCGGTTGCACCTCGCGAAATCCCGGCAAGGCCTGAGACGCTGGCCGATCCTGTTCAGTCAGGGTATCGCCTACCCGCGCGCCTTCAATACTTTTGACTCCGGCGATAACAAACCCCACGGCCCCTGTTTCCAGTGCCGGCACGATGAGCGACTTTGGAGTAAAAACCCCTACCTTTTCAACCACATAATTTTTCTGGCCAACCATGGTCACAATCCGCTGACCGGGCCGGATGGATCCGTTCATGACCCGCACCAGCACCACGGTACCCAGATAATTGTCAAACCAGGAGTCGATGATGAGCGCCTGCAAAGGGGCGTTGGCATCGCCTTGAGGAGCCGGAATCCGTTCAACCACTTTTTCGAGGATCTCGCGAATACCGATGCCTTCCTTGGCGCTGGCTTCAATGGCGTCATCAGCGGGGAGTCCGACAATTTCCTCAATTTCCGTACGCACCCGGGCCGGATCTGCCGCTGGAAGATCAATTTTATTGAGCACCGGAACAATTTCGAGATCATGCTCCAAAGCCGTGTAGCAATTAGCCACACTTTGGGCTTCCACCCCCTGGGAGGCATCTACCACCAGCAAAGCCCCTTCACAGGCTGCCAGGGAACGGCTCACTTCATAGGAAAAATCCACATGACCTGGCGTATCAATCAAATTGAACTGATATTCCTGTCCATCTTTGGCCTTGAATTGCAGACGCACACTTTGCGCCTTGATAGTAATGCCCCGTTCTTTTTCAATATCCATGGTATCCAGTACCTGACTGGACATTTCCCGCTCGGTCAGGGCACCGCACAAGCGGATAAACTGATCAGCAAGCGTGGATTTACCGTGGTCCACATGGGCAATGATGGAAAAGTTACGAATATGTTGCTGCTCAGTCATATACCCTTAAATCCCTGACAACCTGACAGGTCTCACTGTCTTGATCGACACCATAACAAAAAGGGCTGGTACATACACCAGCCCCGGACGATTTCTCTATGCTTCAGTGCGGAAGTGAAAGCACTATATAGAAGCTACCGTCACCACGACGCACCAGTACGGGAACTGGCTGCCCGGCAGGCAGGGAAGCTACCAGCTTTTGCAATGTACTGACGTTATTGACGGGCTGTTGCGCCACCTGAAGAATGACGTCTCCCGGGCGAATGCCTGCTTCCGCCGCAACCCCCGGTGCGACGCCCAAAACCAGCACGCCAGTATTGACGTTCAGTTGCTTGCGGGCTTCTGCCGTCAACGGGCCCACTTCAATATGCAGCCGCTTGATTTCACCTTTCTGGGTTTGAACATCAGGAGCAGCTGTCTTGTCCGCCGCTTTGTCCATATCCCCGGGCAGGCTTTCAACGACAATATTCAGGATCATGGGCTTACCATCCCGAATAATTCCCAGTTTTGCCTTGTAACCAGCAGGCAGGGCTCCAACCATGGGCGGCAACTGGCCCGAGTTATAGATGGCATGTCCGTCAAAGGAAACAATCACGTCACCGGGCCGCAACCCTGCCTTGGCAGCGGGGCCATCGGGCACTACCTGGGATACCAGGGCCCCTATCGGTTCTTTCATGTGAAAGGATTTGGCGAGATCCATGCTGACATCCTGAATCATTACGCCCAGCCAGCCGAAATGTACCTTCTGATGCAGCTTGAGTTGTTTGACCGCATCCATGGCTACATTGATGGGGATCGAAAAAGATAAACCCATGTAACCGCCACTGTTGGTATAAATCTGGTCATTAATCCCAATGACCTGACCGCGCATGTTAAACAACGGACCACCGGAATTACCCGGATTGATGGGTACATCGGTCTGGATGAAGGGAATATAGGGGTCATCCGGCAATGGCCGGGCAGTAGCACTGACGACTCCCTGAGTCACGCTGTTCTCAAAACCAAAAGGAGAACCTACTGCCAGTACCCACTGCCCTACTTCGAGCTTGCCGGAATCACCAATCTGAACCGTCGGCAGATTATTGGCATCAATTTTAAGCAGGGCCACATCCATACGGGTAGACAGGCCCACCAGATGGGCCGTGTACTGGTGATGATTGGTGAGGCTGACGATGATTTTCTGGGCACCCTTGACCACGTGCGCAGCAGTGACAATGTAACCGTCCGGGCTGACAATAAAGCCGGAACCCAGCGATTGGACCTGATACTTATGACCGGGAGCCGCACCTTCTCCCTGATCACTACCCGGTTGTCCCGGCGCACCGAAAAAAGGGGCAAAAAACTGGTTGAGCGGTGAATTGGGCGGAAATGGCGAACCAGCACTGCGGGCCACCTTGGTTTCCGTGGTACTGATGTTCACAACCGCAGGACCATATTGCTTCACAATAGGCGTAAAGTCAGGAAGCGCAACCATTGACGCCTGCGTTGGGGCCGCAACAGCCGCAACCGGAAGCATTCCACCCACACCCAAAGCCAATCCCACACATAGCGCCACCATTGGGCGCTGTCTAAGCAGCACACGATTATTCAAAGTACACTCCCTCCCAACCACGATTTATCACTTATTCGGATACCCTGCATATCATCTCGGTATCCGGGCATGTTGGCAACAATTTGACGTCGATATTTTAGGGATAGCCGCCAGCAGGATTATAATTGGAAAAATTACTGATGCCCGTTGCCGGGCTATAAACCGTATTTTGCAGCCCGGCAGCGTTTGGATAATAAACTGATTCTGAAGCCGGCAGATAGTTACTGTGTCCTGGAATCCAGAGCCGCTTGATATCGCGTTGAATCACCAGATCCGGACCCGACGCCTGAACATTGAAATCGGCAACGGGGCGGAGATGAAACACCTCAGGACTACTCTGTGTGCCGCTTAACAATGCCGTTCGCTGATAATGCGCGAGATTTGCATGATCACCTTGACCTTCAGTCAACGTATTGCGTGGTAACAAGCCCACCAAGGTAACCGACACTACCAGCACGGCTGCTACTGAACCGGCTTTCATCCAGAAAGGACTGATGGGACTCCGTGACACTGTGGCACGAGGAGCCAGGATACTGGGCTCCTCGGCTATTTGTGCGGCCACGCGGTCGGCAAATCCGGCAGAAGCCCATTGCGTCCCGGCGCGATCATTTTGCAGCAAAAAAGAAACCCGGTACTGGTTTTCCCAGGCATCACGAAGGCCCTGCTCACCTTGCAATCGGGCAGCCATACGATTCGCCTGCAAGGGACCCATTTCGCCTTCCATGAAGGCCATCAGCTCTTTTTTTGTTTGTTCGTTCATGACTGTTCCTGATCTAACAAAGGTGCCAAAACTTTGGCAATGGCCTCACGAGCCCTGAAAATACGGGACCTCACAGTACCCACCGGACACTCCATAACCTGCGCAATTTCGTCATAACTGAGCCCTTCAAATTCCCTCAGGGTGACTGCTGTTCGCAAATCCTCCGGTAATTCCGACAAAGCACCATCAATATGTTCAGCTAATTCCTTACTGAGCAAAACACCTTCAGGTGTATCGTACTCTCTTAGTCCATCGGCACCGGCAAATTGTTCCGCATCTTCAGTTTCGGCATCCACAATAGCTACCTGCCGACCCTGGGCGACCAGGTGATTTTTCGCAGTATTGACGGCAATACGATATAACCAGGTATAAAATGCGCTATCCCCGCGAAAATTCTTCAGTGCCCGATAGGCTTTGACGAAGGCTTCCTGGGCCACATCTTCCGCTTCTTCCGGAGTGCGCACAAAACGACCCACCAGGGCGACCACCTTGTGCTGATATTTGCGAACCAGAAGATCAAATGCCCCTTTCTCGCCTTTTTGCACCCGCTGAACGAGGAGCAGGTCACTGGACGCACCACTTTCCAGCGCACCACTTGTGCCGCGTCCACTTGTTTTACTCATTCGGCCTTCCTTTATGGTTCCGGTGCCGTTCTTCACCTTGTTAGCGCGTCATCGTATCATGAGCAGCGCGTTTTCTTGCAACGACTTCATACTAATTTCCTACAGGACGATGAATGCCCGCTTTCGATTTTTTAATTATAGGCTCCGGCGCCGCTGGCTTGAGCACAGCATTGGGGCTTGCCCGCCTGGGTAGCGTAGGTATTCTCAGCAAGGATCTGGCGGCAATTTCGGCCAGCGACTGGGCCCAGGGGGGGATGGCTGCCGTCATGGACTTCAACCAGGACAGCATCACCATGCATGTTGAAGACACCTTGGGTGCCGGTGCGGGTCTCTGTCACCCGGCGGCGGTGTCACGGATTATTCGTGCCGGACCAGCGGCGGCACAACAGCTCATCAACTGGGGTGTGCCATTTGATCAGCAGGCGCATGGTGAATGGCATTTGACTCGCGAAGGGGGGCATCGGGTGCGCCGGGTTCTGCACCGGGCGGATACCACCGGCCATGCCATTGAAAGCACCCTTTTGGCGCAGCTGCGTCAGCATCCTGAAATCAGCCTGATGGAAAATCACTTTGTTACTGATTTATGGCTACAGGACGGATCCTGTCAGGGAGCCTGGGTCCTTGGAAACGGGTCCAGCTTGCCGGAATTATGGACTGCCCGCGCTGTCATACTGACCAGCGGTGGAGCGGGTCAACTTTACCTGCATACCAGTAACCCACTGGTAGCTACAGGGGACGGATTGGCCCTGGCTTACCGGGCCGGGGCTGAAATCGCCAACCTTGAATTTATCCAGTTTCATCCAACCACCCTTTATGATCCGGATAATACGCCCTTTTTACTTTCGGAAGCCTTACGTGGTGAAGGTGCCCTGCTCCGTCTTCCCGATGGCCGGACTTTTTTGGAGCAGTACGACCCTCGTGCCGAACTGGCTCCCAGAGATATTGTGGCCCGCGCCATTGATGCCGAAATGAAAAAAAATCAACTTGCCTATGTCACTCTGGACATCAGTGCGCAGCCCAGTGAAAGGATACGTCAACATTTTCCGGCGATATACGCCCATTGTCTTGAACACGGCCACGATTTGACGCATGAACCCATTCCGGTAGTGCCCGCCGCTCACTACACCTGTGGTGGGATTGTTGTAGATCAGTCAGGACGCAGCACGGTGCCCGGGTTATATGCTGCCGGTGAAGTCAGTTCCACGGGCCTGCACGGTGCCAACCGCCTGGCCAGCAATTCCCTGCTGGAATGTGTGGTCGGCGCGGCAAGTATTGTCGAAGCTCTGGAAGGTTTGGCGCAACTTCCAGATAAGCCGGATGGCAACCTGCATGCCTGCCCACTTTCAACGACTCATGACCGCACTATTTACAAGGACCATATCCAGATCCTGCGCCACGACATTCAGAAACTGATGTGGCAAAGCGGCGGCATCATTCGCAACGATCGGGATATTCAACAGGCCATTGAGCGACTGGAAAGCATGCGAACCCGGATTGGCGACGTTGCGGGCATATCCAGGGCGTATCAGGAGTTGCGCAATATGCGCCAAAACGCGGAAATTCTGCTGCGTTCTGCGTTGTTTCGGCGTGAATCCCGAGGCTGTCACTATAATAGCGATCATCCCGACACCCACAACAATCCCCAGGATATGCTCAGCCAGCGCGACCATGAACAGCCTTACGCTCGGCCCATACCTGCCGCAGATGCAGACGCCACAAGCGCCAGACCGCATCCCTGACCGGGAAAACACCAATCAGCGTGTATTTTTGCTTGTGGATGCCGCGCAGCGTCAGCACGCCCAGCCGGAGATGCAGAAAGGGCCATGCCCGCAGCTGCACCTGTACCTGTTCGCCATTGCCCAACTGCAGCAGATACTGATTCTCGGGTCCCGACATCAAGACGATCGGTAGCGCCATCCGCCTTTGTATTGACCAGGGGCAAAACCACAATGTCCAGATAATAACCAGCAATAACAGAGCCATCCCAAAACGGAAATTATCCAGCATGCTCAAAAATGCACAGAGTCCCGCCAAGCAGCAGGACAGACTGTGTAGCAGTGCCTGCTGCTGAACGCTCCCACAGGAAAGGGGAGGAAGTACTTTGTCCCCGGCAGCCATCGCGCTATCATCGGGGCCTGCTTGTAATAGCCATCGGGAGTTTTTATTCATGTCATCAGCCGCCATCCAATTTTCCCTCCTGAGTAGCGAACTGGGGCTTATTCATGCCTATGGCGCGGAGGCCGAAAAATTTCTGCAGGGCCAATTCTCCAATGATCTGCGCAGCCTGACCAGTGCCGGCCAGGGACAGTGGAGCAGTTACAGTACGGCCAAAGGGCGGATGATTGCTAATTTTTACGTGCAACGCGCCGGGGACCATATTTGGTTAAGCCTCTCCAGCAGCCTGGTAGATGTGGTTGCAGAACGCCTGCGCAAATTTCGGATGATGGCCAAGCTGGACATTGAAAATGCCGAACCCGATTACGCAATAATGGCTATTTATGGGGCCGGCACTGGAGACCTTCTGACCAAGGCTTTGGGATGTGCAACGCCTGAACTTGAAAATGAGGGTGCCGCCCGGGATGATTGGCTCCTGACCCGCCTGCCCTGGGCAAATCTGGAAATATTTCAGCTGATCGCCCCACGCGAAAAACTGGCTGATCTGACGCATCTCCTGACCCAATCGGGTGGACTGGAAGCGCCTGTTGCTCAATGGCGTTTAGCCGCCATCCAGGCGGGAGTGGCTTACATCAGCCTGGGTACCACCGAAAAAATAATCCCGCAAGAACTGAATCTGGAGGTGCTGGGCGGAATCAATTTCAAGAAGGGTTGCTATCCGGGTCAGGAAATTGTTGCGCGTTCTCATTATCTGGGCAAACTTAAAAACCAGATGTATGGAGTCAGTGCCCATCAGCCCTTGCAGGCGGGTGACGAAATATTTGCGGAAAGTATGGGTGAACAAAGCATCGGGCTGGTCATCAATGCCGCAGAATCCGGTTCCGGTCAGTACGCAGCACTGGCGGTCCTGCGTGCGGCCAACGCAGGAGAAATGCTCAGAGTCGGAGCCTTGGACGGCGCAGAAGTACATATGCAGAAACTGCCTTATACCCTTCCTCTGGATATGCCCAAAGAGGCCTGAATATGTGGGGGATTGTCGCGGGACTGGTCAGTTATCCGGTATTTTCCTGGTACAGTAAACGCTTTCTGGATGATCAGGGACTAGAATCGGGATTTACGCGTTTGCTGCTGGTATTTCTGGTCGCTACCATTTTGTCATCGGCATTGGGCTATGGGGTATCCTGGCTGACCACGCCTGCTCATACCCGAAGTACCCAGGCCGTTCTGGAAAAAAAGAGTACGGCCATTCTTGGCAAGGAAATCAGTTGCCTGCAGAACCCCAGCAGCTCGGCTTGCCAGTCCGCTGCCCAGCAAGGAAAGGCTCTGGAAAACAAACTACTGGGCAGTCTGAGCGGCGGCAGTCAGCACTAGCGAACCCGGCGGTATACCGCTTTACGCCGACACTCCTTGCCGAAAAGTGGCAAAATGACTGAGCTGTCCGCCTTGGTTCAGCAACTCGGCAAATGTCCCCGACTCCACTACCCGCCCTTCGTCCATGATAAATACCCGATCCATCTGCTCCAGACCAAGCAATCGGTGGGTAATATAAAGAACTGTGCGGCCTTGCATCAGAGGCTGCAAATCACGCAGAAATTCCATTTCAGTCAGCGGATCGAGGCCCTCAGTGGGTTCATCCAATACCAGCCAGGGAGCATTTTTGAGGATGGCACGGGCAATTGCCACCCGCCGCCCCTGCCCACCAGATAATTTCACACCACCTTCACCGACAATGGTATCCAGTCCATCCGGCTGACTCCGCACAAAATCATCCAGTTGTGCAGCCGCCAGCGCCGCCCAAAGTTCATCTTCTTCAGCGTCGCCCTTGGCCACCAGCAAATTATCGCGAATGGTGGTGTGAAACAAATAGGAGCGCTGCGAGACCACCGCAAAATATTCGCGCAGGTCATCGGCAGGGAAGTTTTTAAGTTCATGGCCGCCGAATTGGGCCGAACCACTTTGATAATCATAAAAACGCAGCAACATATTGGCGATACTGCTTTTTCCGGCACCCGTAGCCCCCAATATCGCCACCTTGCTGCCAGAAACAATATGGAGATCCAACCCTGCCAGGGCATCCTTTTGCCCGCCGGGATAGCGCAGATGCACATCCTTTAGCAGCAAATCAGGCTGTTGCACCTTGGGCGCCGGGCCACTGGCATCGGGAAAGGGCAAGGCGCTGTCTGCCACCGAGAAAATCCGTCGGGCTGCCTGCCGGGTCTGGCCCAGAAACTGAAAAGCCAGAGGCAAGGCGACAATGGCTTCAAAGGAACCCATTACCCCCAAGGCAAACATGGGTAAATCGGAAGGCCCGAGATGGCCGCCGTGGATCAGGGGGATGGCGAGAATCAAAATCACCCAGATCGCCAGATTGCCCATAAAACTCATGCCCGCAGTGCCCAGCCCGCTGATTTGCGCCATTTTCGCCTGTCTCTGCAAAATGGCATCATTGAGGGAATGACTGCGACGCAGAATTTCGGGACCGGCCCCGTAAGTGAGCAACTCGCCCATACCTTGCATGCCGTCTACAATCTGGACCCGATAATCAGATTGCAAATCCGTCATTTCCGCCCCACTGCGGGCACCCAGACGCTCAGCTACAAACGGCAGGACCAGGCCGGAAACAGCCAGGAACAAAAACAGGGCAATCGCCAGGCGCCAGGAGAAAAAAGCAAAAAAACCGGACATCAGCACAGTAGCCATTCCGGCTACCAGAAATGGCGTAAATACCCGCAAATAAAAGTTGTTCAGGGTGTCTATGTCGGCGACCAGACGGGACAGGATGTCTCCTGAGCGATAGCCCTGTAATCCGGCCGGGGCCAGAGGCTCCAGACGGCTGTAAAACCAGCTGCGCAGTTGGGCCAGCAGCCGGAAGGTGGCCTCGTGGGTAATCACCCGCTCCAGCCAGCGGGAAATCACCCGGGTCGTGGCAAAAGCCCGAACTCCGGCAGCGGGAAGAAAAAAATTATATAAATTGAGCGTGGCATAACCACCCAAGCCCGCCAGTGCCGCACTGGCCAGAAACCAACCGGAAAGCGCCAGCAACCCAAAATTGGACAATATGGTGAGCAGCGCCAGAAAAGCACCACCCAACATCCAGAACTTATAGGGGAAAAACAGTTTTAAAAGACGAATGTAATCAGACATGGGTTTCCCCCCGGTAGGCAGCAACCATACGGGCATACACCCCGCCCGCTGCAAGCAGCTCCTGGTGGCTTCCACTTTCGGCCACCCGGCCTGCATCCATGACAATAATATGATCAGCCCGTTCTGCCGTGGCCAGACGATGGGCGATGACTATCGCTGTGCGCCCTGTAATTAACTTTTGCATGGCATCCAGCACCAGTGATTCATTTTCCATATCGAGATTGGCAGTGGCTTCATCCAGTATGAAAAGTGGCGGGTTTTTAAGAAAAGCCCGCGCCAGAGCTATTCGCTGAATTTGCCCACCAGAAAGCCCCTGGCCTAAATCACCAATCATCGTCTCAAAACCATCAGGCAAGTTTTCAATGAACTCCAGTGCGTGGGCATTTTGCGCAGCTTCCCGAAGTGCAGCCAGATCAGCATCCGGGCGGCCGATCCGGATATTATCCCCGAGACTGCCATGAAAAAGACGAGGATTTTGCGGCACCCAAGCGAGCTGTTTCCACCAGAGTTCCGGCTCTATGGCATTCAGTGGCATCTGCCCATTGACGAGAATTTCGCCCTCACTCGCTTGTACAAAACCCAGCAACGCACTGGCCAGGGTGCTTTTTCCGGCACCGCTGGCACCCACCAAAGCGGTGACTTTACCCGCTGGAAACTCGGCATTTACGCCGTCCAGTGCGCTGCGTCCAGCTTCATAGGAAAAATGCAGATTGCGCACCGACAGACTGATTTGACCGGAAGGTACATAATCTGCGCCCTGCCGGGATTTTTCCGGCAATGGCATGTCCAGTATTTCGAAAATTCTTTTGGCAGCCGCTATGGCGCTCATGCGGGCATGATAGTGGGTCGATAACCCCCGCAGCGGATTAAAATACTCCGGCGCCAGGAGCAGAACGAAAAAGGCGGTAAAAAAAGTAACTGAGGCATGGACCTGCAGCAGTCTGGCGCCCAGAGAGACCGCCACCAGGGCAATGGAAAGACTGGCAAAAAACTCCAGCACGGCCGAGGTCAGAAAGGCAACGCGCAGACCCGCCATGGTGCTGCGTCGGTAGTCGTCAGAAATTCTGGCCACGATTTCGATTTCATCTTTGGCACGACCAAAAATCTTGAGCGTGGTCAGACCTTGCACCACATCCAGGAAATGCGCACTCATCAACAGCATTTTCCGCCACTGACGCTGGTTAACCGCTTCGGCCGCATAACCTACCAACACCATAAAAAAAGGAACCAAAGGACCGGTTATCAGCAATATCAAACCGCTGATCCAGTCTTCGGGAAATACCACAATCAAAATCGCCAGAGGTATCAGGCTCACCAGAGCCATTTGCGGTAAATAACGGGAAAAGTAAGGCTCCAAAGCCTCCACACCTTCGATCATGGTGCTGGCAATATCGGCGCTGCGTTCGCCGGCAATGGCCACCGGCCCCAGTTGCAAAAGGTGCTTCAGCAACTGTTCGCGCAAATAGGTTTTGATGCGGGCACTGGCCCGAAAAGCCACCAGCTCCCCCGCCCAGGATAAAGCGGCACGCAGGACAAAAAGCCCCAGCAGAGCCCAAAGTAGTGGCATTACGGCTGCGAGACTAAGTCCCTGAAACGATACCCCGTTGATGATATGGGCGAGAATAAAAGCCTGGAGGATAATCAGCAGACCAGCCGCCAGCCCCAAGCCTATGCCAAAATACAGGGCGCCTCGAGTCCGACGCCCTTCCTGCATTAATCTCTGATCAATTCGTTCCGCTTTCGCCATCATCAACCTCTAATATTCTGGATGCACTTTAGCACAGCGTCGTACTTTCCTCACCCTGCAGACCGGTATGCAGCCCTCAGTCACCCAGAAAAAGCGTCAGCACTCCGGTATAACCGTATATTTTATCATGAGAAATTTCGCCATTCGCAAAAAAACCAACCAGCGGAAAATGGCCTAGTTGCTCCTCAATCAGACGTAACTCCGCTGAATCGGGGCCAAACAGTCCTTCGCCTCTGCCCAGACAGGAAAAATATAAGCCGCCACGAATGTTTCGACCAGCCACCAGTTTCTTCAGGTCTGTCAGCATCCGCAACAAATCTTCCCGGGCCGTAGTACCATCGCGCTTGCAAAACATCAGCGATTGACCGGATTCCACATATTCACCAATCGCCATCAATTTACGATCCGTGTCCACACCAATCAGATTGCGGACGGTGTAATCGCCGCGATCATCATTGGCTACGGGCAAGGCGACAAAAATAAAACCGGCCGCCTTCTGTAAATCCCGGGCGAGAATCTCCCCAATTTCTTCGTATAACACATCGAGGGCAGGCCGCTTGTCGAGGGTGCCAATAATGTTGCTTTTAGCGTCACCGATTTCATGAAGGGGACCAATGGGGCTGCAACCCTGGGAAAGACGGGTGGCAATGGCCACTTTTTCGCTGAACAGCACACCACTTAAACCACCATGAACCGCTTTGTCGGCCAATTGCCCGCCCTTGCCGCGTGTACTGCTGAGTCCGCCAGTGATAAACCCGCTCCGGGTTTTACCGGCCAGATCCCGCACCAGATCGGGCAAGTCAGGCGTGGCGGTGTCACCATGCACAACGGCAAAATAAGGGGCTGCACCATTCACCTGGAGAGGCTGGTCACTCAGGTAGGGGGTCATTCCTGAAAAAATGGACAATTCCAACTCGGGAATATCCGTGACCATCAATGCCAGGGCGGGTGTATCCAAATATTCCTGACCTGTGGCACAAATTCCAATGCCTACACAACCCGTCCAATGTTTAACATCCAGCTGCTGATTCAGTTGCGCCAGTAACTCAGGCAGCTCTGCTTCGAACAGGTCGGATACATACAAAAAACCCAGGGTTCCGCTTTGGGCCTGGCTGCCCGCCATATCCAATGCAGCCGCCAAAGCCACCCGCCAATCAGGATCAGCAGCATGTCCATAGGCAAAAAGCGATTCCGGATGATGCATAAAATCCTCCCCGAGCGAGTAAAAATTTCCAATAAAAAAAGAGCCAGAGTAAAACTCTGACTCTTATTCGTATCTGGTGGAGCCAAGCGGGATCGAACCGCTGACCTCTTGAATGCCATTCAAGCGCTCTCCCAGCTGAGCTATGGCCCCGATGTCGCGTAATATATGGATTTGCCCCGGCACTGTCAAACACTATTTATGGCGCAGTTGATTGCTCAATCACCATACCGTCAAAAGCCGGTACGATATCTGCCGGGAGCTCCGCAGCGAACTGTGCATAATCAATATCATGGGTCATATGGGTGAAAATGGTTTGCTCAGCAGCAATGCGACGGGTCCAATACAAAGCTTCCTCGACATTGAGGTGCGTCGGATGAGCTTCGTAGCGCAGACAATCCAGAATCAGCAGTTTCAAATTCTTGAGCAGAGCCAGGCTTTCATCAGGAATCGATTTAAGATCGGTCAGATAGGCTACATCTCCGAAACGGAAGCCCAGGATGCACAATTTACCGTGCATGATAGGAATGGGCATCACCTTGAGATTGCCGAAAGTCTTTTCAGTATGGAAACGTTCCATGGATAAAGACGGTTTTGCCCAGGCCGCGTCGGGTGGCAAAAAACAGTAGCGAAAACGACTTTCCAGCTCGCTGGCCGTACGTTCGTCCGCATAACAGGGGATGACGATTTTCTGGGCAAAATTAAAGGCGCGCAGGTCGTCAATGCCGTTAATGTGATCTGCATGAAAATGGGTATAGAGCACGGCAGTCAGGCGTTGGACATGGGCATCCAGCATTTGCTGGCGCAGATCCGGCCCCGTATCCACCAACAACACCGTATCCTCATGTTCTACCAGAATACTGGCACGACGACGACGGTTGTGGGGGTCCGTACTTCGACATACCGGACAGTCGCAAGCAATCACCGGGGTGCCCGCACTGGACCCTGTTCCCAGAAAAGTGATTTTCATGCGGCCACCGTCCGGGTAAAAAGATGATGAAAGTTATCAGTTGTCTGTTGTGCCAGATCTGCAAACGACTCCGCCCTCAACTCAGCCAAAAATTGGGCGACATGACGAACATAAGCCGGTTCATTGCGTTTACCGCGCAGAGGCGTTGGTGCCAGGTAAGGCGAATCTGTCTCTACCAGCAGACGATCTGCTGGCAATTTCCGGGCAACAGCCTGTAAGTCCAGCGACTTTTTGAAGGTCACTATACCGGAAAGGGAAATATAAAATCCCATATCCAGAACAGCACGGGCAAATTCCCAGTTTTCCGTAAAACAGTGGATGACCCCCCCGGAAGCGCGGGCATCTTCGCTCCGCAGTAAACCCAGAGTATCTGCTGCGGCTTCACGGGTATGGACAATAACAGGCTTACCCGTCGCCTTGGAGGCGGCAATGTGCCGGGCAAAGCGCTCCTGCTGCCAGCGCAAATCTCCCTCACTGCGAAAATAGTCCAACCCGGTCTCACCCACAGCCACAACTTTTTCCGCAGATAAAGCGGCAAGCAGGTTATCCATACTCGGCGTTTCGGCTTCCGGCTCATTGGGGTGCACCCCGGCAGCGGCCCATATACCCGTATTTTCAGCCGCCAGAACCTGTACGCGCGGCCAATGTTTTTGCACAACGGCGGCGATCAGGATTTCCTGCACCCCGGCAGCCTGGGCACGTTCGAGAATGGCTGAGCGATCTTCTGCAAAATCTTCAAAATCGAGATGGCAATGGGAGTCTATCAGCATTATTGCACCTATTTAAGAGGGTTCTCAGTGTTTTCTGACCGGGTCAGTCTAACAAAGTCGAGTCTGCATTTCCCGTTATAGTAGCAACGGCAGAGAGCCTGAAGGCTTTGCCGCGACTTTGTCCCGCGCCGTTGTTGGGCTTAAACATTAGCCGCCGTTTTCAGACACTGACGCTGACGGCTGGCTTCAAAAAGACAAATGCCCGTAGCAACGGACACATTGAGACTTTCAATGGCTCCGGCCATGGGGATATGCGCCAGATAATCACAGTGTTCACGCGTCAGGCGGCGCAAGCCCTTTTGTTCTCCACCCATGACCATTACCAGCGGCATGTTCAAATCCAGCTCATAAATATTTTGCGGCGCGTCTCCGGACATACCGACCAGCCAGAAACCCGCTTCCTGCAGGGAAGCCAGAGTCCGGGACAAATTGGTTACCGTGCAGACCGGCAGTCGTGAAGCCGAGCCAGCCGCAGCCTTGCGGACGGTAGCATTTACCGGGCAGGCATTGTCCTTGGGGAGAATGACCGCACTGACTCCAGCAGCCTCAGCGCTGCGCAGGCAGGCACCGAGATTGTGGGGATCCAGCACACCATCCAGCACCAGCAGAAAACCCTGACCATTCAGATCAGCGAGAATATCTGTAAAATCCGGCTCCGGATGCTGTAAAAGCACACCGGCAATACCCTGATGCTTATCCGTATTGAATTTGCGGGCCAGAGCAGCATGGCGCAACTCATGAATGGATAAATTCAGAGCCCGGGCCTTTTCCAGAAGAGGTACGATTCTCTCATCTGTGTGCCGCTCCGTAGCTACCCAGATTTCCTCTAACTCACCGGCATCCAGAGCAGCATGCACCGCATGAATCCCATAAAGTTGTTCCTTAGGCAAAAGTCACTCCGTCTTTATTCCCGACAAAATATCCGGCCGACGTTCAGAGGGAGGAATAGTTGCGAGCCCGATACGCGCAAAAGCCGCCGACTCGGTTTCTGCCGGCAACACATCCCAACCCGGTAAATCCCGACAACAAGTTACCCAGTCGGCGGGACCGGAATGGGCAATTTGCGCAAAACCCCAGGCGGTTTTTTCGACCTGATAAAACTTGACTGGAATGCCTTCGCTACTGATGGCCTCCCGACGTCCGGGTTCATAAGAGACGAAAAGCGCACACGAACCCAGAAGCAGATCCCAGCTTTCGGGCAGCAAAACGCCCTCCCTGAGAAACTCCAACCTGGGTACGGGCCAGACGTTGCGGCGCAGAGGACCCGTTCGCTCCAGACGCCAGCCTGAAGCCTTGGCCCAGCTGAGCACCTCGGCTTCAAATGCCAACCAGTCGTCACGTCCGCAAACTGGCACGCGCTACTCAGAAACTGTCGAAAATGTCATCGACAATATTGTCTGCCACCGCGAATCCGGCACCCAGCCCCAATCCGGTCATGACATTTCCCAAAAAGCCGCTACCCATGCCCGGCTGTCCCTGCACGGGCGCATTCCATGGTCGTTGCTGCATATTGGGGTTCATACCCTGCTGGTTCATGCCCTGCATTTGCATTTCCATCTGCTGAATACGCTGAGCCATCTGCTGCATCATCATGCCGACATTCTGCTGTTGTTGCTGAAGACTCATGGCCAGGCTCCGCAGTTCCATGTTGATTTCCCGGGCGGTGATGTTATCCGGAGCCAGGCTGTTCACCCGCCCGGCAACCTGCTGCAGAGCCTGCAGATTATTCTGGGTTTGTTGCTGCAATTGGTTGTACTGTTGATCCAGCATTGTGTAGTCCATGATACGCTCCTGCTTCACGAGAAAACCTGATCATTAGATGGTCAAAATGAGTATATGTTCCTGCCGCATGTATTGCCGACACAAGCGAAAATTCATTCCTGGAGTCTTATGCGGCGCTCCCAGGCTCGCCACACACCGCGCGCCAGCAGCACCAGAATAGGGCCGATAATCAACCCGATCAAGCCAAAGGCTTCGGCTCCACCGAGGATACTGAAAAATACCAGAAAAAAAGGCGCCTGCGTCTGAGACCCGGTCAGTAACGGTCGAACAACCAGATCAGCCACCGTGATCACGAAAAACCCCCAACCCAGCACGGCCAGTCCGGCTATCCAATGGCCGGTAAAAGCCAGCCAGATGGTGGCAGCACCCACTACGGCAGTGGCCCCAAACGGTAAAGGTGAAATGAGCGCAGTAGCCACCAGCCACAGGGGCCAAAGTGCCAAACCCGCCAGAGCATAGGCAATACCGATAAACATGCCTTCAATGACTCCAACCCCAATCAGGCCAATCAATACGGAACGTGCCGCATCCCGGCAGGCCGCCAAAAAACGGTCACCCCGATCCCGTCCCCAAAGCTGGGTGGTTCCCAGTCGCAGGGCTTCGGTAATCCGCTCACCATGCAAGGCCAGCGCGAATACCGTCAGGGCTGCGAAAAAGGTGTGCAGGGTAAATATCCAGAGTTGACTGAGAGAATCCGTAATAATGCTGGCATGAGCACTGATAAATGAAGACAAATAGGCTCCATTCAGAGTACTCAGATGATAGCGCAGCCAATGCCCGATATAGGGAATCTGCATCACTTCAGGGGGAACCATCACCAGTGAATCCCCGGACTGCCAGCGGGCAATCAGCAAGGCCACCTTGGGCAAAATGGTATCCACAATAATGACCGAAGGAATAATAATGATGGCCACCCAGGCGATGGCATGCAGCAATGATCCCAACCAGCGCGGCAAATGGAAAGCCCGCTCCAGACGCAGTTGCCAGGGCCAACCCACCGTGGTCAATACCGCCCCCATCAACAAAGGTCCGGCAAATGGACTCAGGGTATAGGCAGCTCCGGCATAAATCAGCAGCAGCAAGCCCAGGCCCCAAAGCGCGTAGCGAGAATTTTCCTGTTCTTTAGGCACCGGCTTCCTCGGGGCAGCTACTGCGAATAGTCGATCAGTGGAAGTGAATACCCGCTCTGGCCCAGACCGGCTCTACCCCGTCAGGCAGCGGGAGCAATTGCCCAATAGCCGCATGACCGACATCCGGTCCATGAAAATCAGACCCCAGGGAACCCAGCATGTTAAGCTCCTTGGCAAGACGTCCCAAATGCTCGCGATCACCGGCAGCCTGACTGCCGGAACACACTTCGAGACCTGCACCACCGGCCTCACGGAATGCCGTCAGCAAATGGCGCAAGCGGGTAGCACTGAGCTTGTAACGACCGGGATGAGCAACAATGGCAGAACCGCCCGCACTGTTGATCCACTGCACGGCTTCAGTCATGGGAATCCAGTCGCTCGGGACATAGGCCTTGCATCCACGTCCCAGATATTTGCCAAAAGCTTCGCTGGCATCCGCACAATGTCCCTGTCGAACCAGCCAGCGACAAAAATGACTCCGACCTACCATGCGACTACCCGCCATGGCCCGAGCACCCTCTTCCGCGCCGGGAATTCCGACTTGGTCCAGCAAGCGACTGATTTCAGCCGCGCGCCAATCACGAAAGGCCATGATCCGGGCCAGCCCTTCCTGCAAAACCCTATTTTCGGGATCCACAAAAAGGCCCACGATATGAATTCCCTGGGTTTCCCACTCACTGGAAACCTCTACTCCGGGAATCAGTTGAATGCCCAGTTCGGCCGCCTTGAGGCCGGCTTCCACCAATCCGGCGGTGTTGTCATGATCCGTCAAAGCCATAACCTGAACGCCGGAATCATGAACCCTCTGAACCAGATCATGGGGTGTCATGGTGCCATCCGATGCCAGCGAATGCATGTGCAAATCAATGGGTGAAAACATTTTGCTCTGTTGCATAAAAACCATTCCCGAAGTTGGCGGACACCTTCTGCTGCAGCATCCAGACTAATCCGTGCTAGCATAACACGCAGAACTTCTTTGGGCATATCAGGAGGAAACCTTGGCTCTTATTCTCGACATCTCCGCAGCGCAAAAACGCTTTGAGCAATACACCCAACCGGTTCTGGCAGCCTTTGCCAGCAGCGGAATAGCCACTGGAGAACAAATCACCCCCCCCATGATTGTCGATGCCCTGAAACAACTATTCACGGTGTTAAGTAATGACGTATCGGGATGGGACCCCAGCCTGCCCGAGGACGAACCGGAGCGCATTGCCGACCTGAGTATCGGGCTGCTCATGGATCTGTCCACCTGGGCGGACCGACTGGGTGAAAAGCAAGCCAAAATTGCTCTAGAAATGATTACGGTCAGTATTGCCGCCTGGATTTGTGCGCAACATGGAGCCATTCACACCCTGGAGCCGGTCGTCAATGGCCTGGCGGTGCTGGCTAACAGCCACAATGAAACAGAAGAGCTCAAAACTTTGGCCCAGCTCATGGGAGAAGTGGTAACCGCCGCATCGGCCGATTATGCCGCAGACCTGGATAGCGCCGACCCGCAACGGCCCTGGCGTATTTTACTGCTGAACTGGGGTATTACCGCGACTCGCGCCCAGGATACGGCAGAAATGCGCAAGGCTTTCGCAGCGCTCATCCATCACTTACCTGCCGATGCGAACACTTTTTTTCAGGAAGGCCTGCAACAGGTCACTCGGGGAGACTATCCCGAAGCCGTGAAAACCGTCATGGCCGAAGCTGCGCAAAATGCTGGACACAGCTTGCATTGATCATAAAAAAGCCCGGAGCAATCGTGCAGCCGGGTTTTTAAGAAATCCTGAAAACGGCGGGTGGTAGCCGGGAGGCTTTGCCGCGACTTTGGCCCGCGCCGTCGTTGTTCTTGGCGAAAGCCTGCGCCCGTCAGGAGAGCTATTTGAGCCCAAAGGGCGAGTTCTCTCCTGACAGCAGGATGAGCCTTAGAAAAACAGGCAAGGGACGTTGGAGCAAAAAGCCTCCCGGCTACTACCCGCCGTTTTCAAATCAGATACAGTTTTAGAGATCCTTACCGTGCTTGGCCAGGAAATCTGCCACGCCTTCACCGGTGGGAGTCATGCCCGCCTTGCCTTTTTCCCACTGGGCCGGACAGACTTCGCCGTGCTCTTCGGAGAACTGCAGGGCATCCACCATACGGATCATTTCATCAATATTACGTCCCAGTGGCAAATCATTGACCACTTCATGACGCACAACACCCTGACGGTCAATCAGGAACGAGCCGCGCAGTGCCACTTCATCATTGAGCAGCACGTCATAATTGCGGGCAATGCTCTTGGATAAATCGGCTACCATGGGCAACTGAATCTGACCGATACCACCCTTTTCTTCGGGCGTATTCTTCCAGGCCAGATGGGTAAAATGAGAGTCCACACTACAGGCAATCACTTCGGTGTTACGGCTTTTGAATTCATGCAGACGATGATTGAAAGCGAGAATTTCCGAAGGGCAGACAAAGGTAAAGTCCAGGGGGTAAAAGAAGAGAACCGCATACTTACCTTTGATGTGCTGAGAAAACTGGAATTTCTCATTGATGCTGTTGTCGGGCATGACTGCTGGGGCCACAAAGTCGGGGGCGTTTTTACCTACCAATACTGCCATGGGATTCTCCTCTTTGATCGATGATGGGATAAAGTCCAGATTTGAACTATAGCGAATTACGGTCAGGCTTGCCATCCGGGGCATCAAAACGCCCCTATATAGACAGTGGGCAGGCGCGCAGCCTTGGGCTAGAATAGGCCCCCAGTTCGCCGGGTCAGCCCGGCCACCCTTAAACCGAAAAGCCAAGGAGCCCGGCCCCCATGACCTACGTGGTGACTGAATCTTGTATCAAATGTAAATACACGGACTGTGTGGATGTGTGTCCGGTAGACTGTTTTCGTGAAGGTCCCAATTTTCTGGTGATTGACCCTGACGAATGTATTGACTGCACACTTTGTGAGCCAGAATGTCCGGCCGGAGCCATTTTCCGCGACGATGACCTGCCCGAAGGCCAGGAAGAATATGAAGAAATCAATGCACGTCTCGCCAAGGTCTGGCCGGCCATTATTCAGAAAAAACCGGCGCCGGAAGATGCCGATGCCTGGCTGGAAGTGAAAGACAAACGAGGCCTGCTCGAAGAGTGAGCGCGGATAGCGCTTCTGCTGCACTGCGTTCGCAAAGCTTTCACCGTCTTCTCGGTCTGGTGCGCCCCCACCGGGGACGTGTCGCCGTAGCCATGTTCTTTATGGTGATATCTGGTGCGGCCATGGGTGCCATGGCTTACATCATCAAACCCGTGCTGGATCGGATATTCATTGATCACCAGGTCAGCATGCTGGTCTGGCTGCCCTTAGGGGTCATCCTGATCTACGCGGTCAAGGGTATTGCCGATTATCTCCAGGCCATCAATCTGGCCCGGGTGGAGGAAGAGGTTTTACGCGGTCTGCGGGAAAACCTCTTCGGCCACACCCTGCGTCTTCCCCTGGAAGTCCTCATTGATCACAGTCATGGCAGCACCCTGTCACGGATGAGTCTGGATCTGACCCTGCTCCAGCAGGGTCTCTCGGTGCTGGCGCGCTTTTTTCTTTCCAGCTTCCAGATTGTCGCCCTGCTTTTCGTGGTGTTTTACATGAGCTGGAAGCTGGCGCTCATCAGTCTCATAACTCTGCCCATCGCCTTTTATCCCCTGATTCGCTTTGGTCAGAAACTGCGCCAGAGAGGCAACTCCCAGCAGGAACAGATGGGTGAAATCATGGATCAATTTTCGCAGAGCCTGCGCGGTGTGGAAGTCATTAAAAGCCAGGGGGGTGAGCCTTTCGAGGCCAGACGCTTTGGTCAGCAGGCCCGGCACTATTTCGAATTGATGATGCAAATCGCCCGGATTCAGAAAGCCACCGTGCCGGTCATGGAAATGATCGCCGCTTTGGGGATTGCCGCCATCATCTACCTGGGCGGCAGTCAGGTCGTCAATGGCAACATGAGCACCGGCGCCTTTTTCAGTTTTTTTACGGCCTTGGGTCTGATTTACGAACCTCTGCGGCAACTCTCTTCCGCCAACAATCAGTTACAGCAAGGGTTGTCAGCCGCAGACCGGCTTTTTGCCTGGCTGGATCAACCTTCGGAACAGACTGTCAGCACCACTGAACCACGTCCCTGGGGGACCTGGCAATGTCACGACCTACGCCTGCAACTGGGCCAGGAATCCATCCTTCAGGGACTGGATATTTGCATTCCACCGCTCAGCACCACCGCCTTTGTGGGCCCCAGTGGCAGCGGCAAAACCAGCCTGATACGGGTGATTCTGGGCCTGCTACCGGCCAGCAGTGGCCGCATTACAGTGGCGGGAATGGATAAAAACCAGATCCCTGCGGGAGACTATCGGAGTTATTTCAGCTTTGTAGCGCAAGAGCCGGTTTTGTTCAGTGGCAGCGCCCTCAGCAATATTGCTTACGGTGAGGACACTCCCGATCCTCATCGCGCCGAAATTGCTGCCCGGCAGGCGCATGCCTGGGATTTTCTGGCCCTGAGTGGCGGACTGGACAGTCCCATCCAGGGGAATGGCGCGAATTTTTCCGGAGGTCAGCGGCAGCGTCTGGCCATTGCCCGCGCACTGTATCTGGATCGCCCCGTGCTGGTACTGGATGAGGCGACCAGCAATCTCGACAGCGAAAGCGAAGAACGCATTGCCGAAACCCTCGCAGAACTGCACGGCAAAAAAACCATTCTCATTGTCGCCCATCGACCCCGCACCACCCGTATGGCTGATCAGGTCATTCGGCTGGAACGGGGGAAAGTGATTTCCTAGGTTAATCCGTCTGGAATCTGTGGTGAAGGGTGCATACTTTCTGCGACTTTTGGCCTGAGCCGTTGTTGTTCTTGGCGAAATCCAGCGCCCGTCAGGAGAGCTGTTTGAGCCCAAAGGGCGAGTTCTCTCCTGACAGCAGGATGAGCCTTAGAACAACAGGCAAGGGACAAGGGAGCAGAAAGTATGCACCCTTCACCACAGATTTCTGCTTCGCTCGTTCAATCACATCCCGTACTGCTGTTATGACGCATTTGCACAATAATGGCCTGCAGCTTGGCATCCCCATCCGCATCAGGATGTGGTCCATAGCGCTGCAGGGAATAGTGCTGCAACAACTGATTACGGAGCGTCGAATCAAACGGTAATGTCCCACAAAAAACGCTTTCCTGGCCAGGACGAGCATCTTTCAAACCGAGACCATGCAGTGCTTCTATGGCCCGGTGGCGCCAGTAATCATGGGCATTTGTATTTCGCGTTGCCTGTCTACGCCGATACCAGACCCATAGCAGGACCAGGCCAAGCAGCGCGAAAATTCCCACTATCACGCGCCAGGCAGGTTGCTGCGCACTAAATCCGGACCAATGTCGTGGAGAATGCAGGATTTTCTGACTGGAAGTCTGGCTGCTTTGGAAAAAATGCAAAAACTGCAACCCGGCAGAAGTCCAGAGTGATCGTTGTTTGGCCGGGGTCAAATCAATGACGGTGTTAATCCATTCCCACTGCAGCCAGTCCCATACCCGCTGTGCTGCCGGAACTTCATCGGCGGCAAAGGCCCCGCTATTCCCGTTACTATTTAGTCCAGTTGCCGCAGCCGCTGGCGTGGCATCCAGGCGTACCCAGCCTTTTCCGGCAATCCAGGCCTGTACCCAGGCGTGGGCCATACTCTGGCGCACCAGCCAGTAATGACCGACAGGATTATATTCGCCACCATGATAACCGGTAACCACACGTGCAGGGACACCATCCAGACGCAATAAAAGCGCGAGGCCTCCCGCATAATATTCACAAAAGCCGGTATGAGAATGCAGCAGAAAATCCGCCATCGTCTGCCCGTGCGGATAAGCGGCTGGCGCCTTCAGGCTATAATGAAAGGATGGCCCCCGAAACCAATGCATTAAATGTTCAATAGTTTGATTAGGAGTATGACCTGCCAGACTTTTTGCCAAAGTCACAATAGCCGATGGCGTAGTTGCCGGCACCTGCAGAGCGGCTTGATGCACGCCAGATCTGAGGCTTAGAACACGGCTGGCACCTGACCAGACCACGTAGCGCAGTGGCAGAGAGGGAGGCTTCTGCAACTGCATGACGCCATCCCATAGTTCGTGATGCGCCAAAGGAATTTGCCAGCGCCGTGGGGATGACAAGGCGAAAAGATAAGAGCTATCTCCAGGGCTGATTACAATTTCCTGACGGGTGAGCGGCCCCGCTGGTAACTGGTCCGGATTGTCTGATTGCACATCTCTTGTAGAGAGTTTTTCAGCAGGTGGATCGGGCTCCCAGGTGGTCCCTTGGTCATGCCACAAAATCGCGCCCACCCAATATAATTGCTCAGGATTTTCCGGCCTGGGAGTGATCTGGGCACGAAAGGCCACTGCCGGATCCTCGGCCAGACGACTGATCTGATCTGGTGCCAAATCGGGACTGAATCCGGAACGCGCACTCCCCTGGGGCGGAGCCCAGGCCCAGAGCGGTGTCGGCGTACGCGGTAGGAGCAGAAAAAACAGCCCGGTCATGGGTAGTAAAAACACCATGAAAGCCAGACTGAATACCAGCATATAACGAAAATCACGGCCCTGCAGGGCGACACTACCCCTTGCGCTGGCCGCATCGGCCAAGGGCTGCCAAAGTAAACCCAACAGCGCCAGATAAAGGGTAATCAGCAGATAAATACCCAGTAGGACATCGACACGCAACCAGGCCGCCAGCCCCATACCCAGCAGCACCAGCGCTGCTACCTGATAAAAATCCCGCTGGGAACGCATTTCCAGGGCTTTCACAGCCAACAGTACCAATACCGACTGGCTGGCTATGGCCAACCAGTTACCCCAGCCGGAAAGTACAAAAGCCAACAGTAGAAACAACAAACCTCCAACCAGACGCAGACGACCGGAAAACCAAAGCGGGTGTTGTTTCCAGGAGCCATACAATCCCAGGCCTGTAGCGCTCAACCACAGCACAATGGCCCAGATGGCCACCTCGTGGCCCAGCGCGAGCAGAACCAGCAAGCCCATCAGTGCAGCCAGCAAGGGCCCGACGTTCTGCGCAGAAACCAATGAGGTGGCTTTCCTCATTGCCAGAATCGCCAGTGCCTGAGCCAGCCGCCTCGCTCCTCCGTGGCAGCGCTTGAAGGAGGCAGGGGTAGATGCTGGGCCAGCATGCGCAAGGCATCTTCTCGTTGGGCGGAGCCTTGACCACTTTTACTGCCCGCTGGCATGAGCAACTGCCATGACCAACCCAGATTCCAGGCTTTATCCAGTGCTGCCCGAAAAATTCGCAGGCGTTGCTCCGGTGGAAATGCCAGCCAAAAAGGGGATTCCCAATCCAGCAATACCTGTTCTTGTCCGGTTTTTTCCTGCTCTCGGCCGGGAAAATGCATGATCCCGGGAAGATTTCTGGACCAGTCTATGCGTCGCCAGATGATCTGATGCAAACTCTCTCCTGAACGCCAGTTACGGATCCAGAGAAAATCCCCCTGCCCGCCGGCTCGGTCTGAAGACGGGAGCTGTTCGCCCGAATTTTGAGTCATAGCCATGTCTTCTCCACCCGCAGGTGCAACCCAGGGCAGGTCTGCATCGGAAATGTTGACCTGCAGGCCCCGCCACACAAAAGAAAAAGGGAAGGCGGAACCCATCTGCAACAAGGGCAACGGCGGCTGGCCGCGTCGATCCGGACACCAGCGCAGTGCGACCAGTGCTTCCTGACGACCCCCTATGCGGGTTACGGTCTGCCGGGATGCACCCAGTCGCAGTTCCAGCAACCATAATGGCCAGGGTCGACCATTACGCACGCGCAGCAATACATCTCCGCTCTGTTCCGCTGTCAGAATCTGCTGCGGTTGCAGGACCACATCCACGCGCCAGATATTGGCCATAGCCACAAAACCCGACAGCACCATGAGGGACAACATCATCGAAACCAGCAGAAACAAAACATTATTGCCGGTATTGACGGCCGCAAAGCCCAGCGCCAGCGTCAAGCCGACAAACACTTTGCCTGGGCGGGAAAGACGCACCTCCCGGCGTTTACGCTTCATGACCCGCTTAAAAACGAATATCCAGACCCCAGGCTTCTTGTCCCAGTAACACGGCCAGATCATCACCGGCTAAATTCGCCGTGGAAATCAGACGATGTCCCAACACCGCCAGGGCGACAGAACGCAAATCATCGGGCGTCACATAATCCCGTCCCGCTATAAAAGCCCAAGCCTGGGCAGAGGCTTTAAGCGCCAGCAAAGCACGGGGTGAAAGCCCCATCCGCAGACGTTCGTCGTTGCGCGAGCACCGGGCCATATGCAAAAGCATATCTTCAATTTCCGCGCTGAGAAAAACGGCAGTAACCGCATGTCGCCAGGCTTGCAACACACTGCGTTCCGCAACAATCGGCAAATCTTCAGGGCGCTGGTTTTTCCCCTGAAGCAACAGGCGTTCCGCCTCGCGACCGGGATACCCCAGAGAAAACCGCAGGGTAAAACGGTCCAGCTGGCTTTCCGGTAAAGGGAAAACCCCGGCGTGTTCCTGGGGATTCTGGGTGGCTATGACAAAAAATGGATCAGGCAAAGCCATGCTTTGACCATCCGCAGAAACCTGCCCTTCAGCCATAGCCTCCAGCAAGGCCGATTGACTGCGCGGAGAGGCCCGATTGATTTCATCCATGAGCAGCACCCCATGGAAAACCGGGCCGGGATGGAAAACAAAAGTTTGCTGGCGCGGATCAAAAATACTGCTGCCGAGGATGTCTCCCGGCAACATATCAGCGGTCATCTGGACGCGCGCAAAATCCAGACCCAAAAGTCGCGCCAGACCCAAAGCCAGCGTGGTTTTACCCACGCCGGGTACATCCTCGACGAGAATGTGTCCACCCGCCAAAAAGCCCGTAAAGGCAAGGCGTATGGCTCTTTCCTTACCCAACAGAACCTTCGCCAAAGCGGTCAGCAATTGCTCTGGCTGGACTGCTGCCCGCAATACTTCACGGGGATGGGTTGTCATTCCGGTGCTGCCGATACGTCCAGCCTGCGGGCGGCCAGCGCCTCATCCAGTCGACCCACCGGCAAATGATGGGGGGCTTCCCGCAGCAATTCCGGCTGCTCCAGCGCTTCCTGACGAATCTGCGCCATCACCGCGACAAAACGATCCAGCGTCGCCTTGCTTTCGGTTTCGGTCGGCTCTATGAGCAAACATTCGGGCACCAATTGTGGAAAATAAATGGTCGGAGCATGTATCCCAAAGTCCAGCAGCCGTTTTGCCACATCCAGCGCACGAATCCCTGTGGCTTTGTGCAAATCACTCACTGACAGGATAAATTCATGACTGGCACGACGCTCCGGGAAAGCCGCCTGATAACCCAGGCGCTGCAGTTCTTTAAGCAGGTAGTTGGCATTGAGGGCAGCATAGGCGGATACCCGCCCTACACCGCTACGGCCCAGTCGCCGAAGATACGCATGAGCACGCAGCAATACGCCGATATTTCCACCATGTGCACTTAAATGACCAATACTTTGTGGGAGATCTTTGGCACCCATCCAGCGCAAGGCCCCATGCGGCTCTTTCAAAACCGTGGGCAGTGGCAAAAAGGGCTTGAGGCGTTCCTGCACAGCCACAGCACCGGCCCCCGGTCCACCCCCACCATGGGGAGTGGCAAAGGTTTTGTGCAGGTTCAGATGCATCACATCAAAACCCATCTGACCGGGCTGAACCCGGCCAAGAATGGCATTGAGGTTGGCACCATCATAGTAAAGCAGGCCCCCGGCGGCATGCACATGGTGGGCAATTTCTGCAATACGTCTTTCAAAAACCCCCAAAGTCGAGGGATTGGTAAGCATGATTCCCGCGACATCCGGACCCAGGTGAGCATCCAAGGCGGCCATATCCAGATCACCATCGGGCAGGTTGGGGATTTCGATAACCTCAAATCCGGCCATTTGCGCACTGGCTGGATTGGTACCATGGGCCGCCGTAGGAATCAGCATCTTGTTGCGCCCGGCATCGCCCCGTGCTCGATGATAAGCGCGAATCATGGCCACGCCAGCCAGCTCACCCTGGGCGCCTGCCGCCGGAGTCAGACTCACCGCAGCCATGCCCGTTGCCGCAGCCAGCCATTCCTGCAACTCCCAGAGAACCTGCAGCAAACCCTGCATGGCGGGGGCCGGAGTATCAGGATGCAGACGGGCAAAACCAGGTAATGAAGCCATGGCATGGGCAATACGCGGATTATATTTCATGGTACAGGAACCCAGTGGGTAAAACTGGGTATCAATAGAAAAATTTTTCTGCGACAAGCGGGTGTAATGCCGCAAAACATCCAGTTCGGAAGCATTGGGCAAATTCAGCGGTGTTTTGCGGAGTAAATCTTCGGGTATATCAGCGGGCATTTTGGGTACCGGCATATGATGATCATGGGCAAAAATGCTGTCATTCACGGTTTCTGTCACAGCTGGATTCATTGGGCCTCCAGAACGCTTTTCAGCGCATCCCGATAAGTCAACAGGTCGGCTTCTTCCAGTAATTCCGTCGTACACACCAGCAAATCGCCCGGTTCACCCATTTCCCATTCACGCAAAGGAATACCCGCGAGCAGCCCATGGCCCAGCAGAGCATCGCGAACCACCGTGGCGGGCAGCGGCAGGCGCACGACCCATTCATGGAAAAAAGCACCCGCATAGGGGAAACTCACCCCCGGCAGTGCGGCCAACAGCTCGCGTAATTGCCGGGCGCGGGTATGGCAGAGGCTGGCGATTTCCTGAAGACCATGACTGCCGAGCGTCGCCATATGAATGGTGGCAGCAGTGACCATCAAGCCCTGATTGGTGCAGATATTACTGGTAGCCCTACCCCGCCGGATGTGCTGTTCACGCGCCTGCAGCGTCAGACAATATCCTGTACGACCCTGGGCATCGACAGTTTTGGCGACCAGACGACCCGGTAATTGCCGGACATGGGCTTTGCGGCAGGCAAGAAATCCAAAATAGGGCCCCCCTCCAGTCAGCGGAATCCCCATGGGTTGGCCCTCACCCACAGCCATATCAGCGCCCTTCCCGCCCCAGTCGCCGGGAGCCTTCAACATGGCCAAGGCCAGCGGATTGACTACTGCAATGGTTAACAATCCCCGGGCATGTGCCCAGTCTGTCAGCTTGTCCACCGGCTCCAGCATGCCAAAGGCGTTAATCTGCGGAACAATCAAAGCCGCTGCATCGCTCGCATCGCCGGGAATCTGCAACGTGCCGCTGATGGGATCATAAGGCACTGATTGCAGAAGGATATTCTGCATGCCTAGCACCGTATCCAGCACGCTGCGCCAGCCGGGCAGAAGATTCTCCGGCACCAGAATGCTTTTTTCGCTCCCTTGAATGCGTAGGGCCATCAGACAGGCTTCTGCCAAACCGGAGGCGCCGTCGTACAAGGACGCATTACTGACTTCCAGGCCAGTCAGGCGAGTAATGAAACTCTGGTACTCATAAAGTACCTGCAAGGTACCCTGACTGGCTTCCGGCTGATAAGGCGTGTAAGCAGAGTAAAATTCGCCCCGAGCGGCAATTTCCCAGACAATCGCGGGAATATGATGCGCATAGGCACCGCCGCCAGCAAAGCACAATAATGGTGCATTCGCCCGGGCCCGGCCTTCAAGCTCCCGGCCCAGGGCCATTTCGGACAAGCCTTCCGGCAGCACCATGTCATGAACCTGCAAACTGGATGGAATTTCATCAAAAAGCGCATCCAGACTATTCACGCCAACGGCAGCCAACATCGCCGCCGTTTCTTCCGCATCATGGGGAATATAAGGCATTTCCGCTTACGCCTCCGCAATGGTGTCGTAAGCCGTTGCATCCATCAGTTCTGCAAACGCAGCGGATTCAGCAGCCACGACCATTATCCAGCCTGTTCCATAGGGATCTTCGTTGAGCAGTTGCGGACTGTCATTCAGTGCTTCATTACGCTCCAGAACCTTACCGGTAATGGGTGCATACAAATCCGCCGCCGCCTTGACCGACTCCAGAACGCCGCAAACCGTTCCAGATTGCAGGGCTTTTCCGACTTCGGGAACTTCGGCATAAACCAGATCGCCCAGCAGCGCCTGGGCATGATCGGTAATCCCAACCCGGTAACGTCCATCACCCAGATCCTCAACCCATTCGTGGGTGTCACTATAACGTAATGATTGCGGAATTTTGCTCATGCCTTCAACACTCCTTAGCAAAGGTAAAAGTTGCAGCGCCCTGACGCCAGAACGGCGGCTTGACCACCATGGCCGGTTTGCGGGCACCGCGAATGACTAATTGCAAAATGCTTCCTGCGGCAACCGGGGCATTGACTCTGGCCAGAGCAATACCACATTGCAGACTCGGAGAAAAAATACCACTGGTGACCACACCGCAAGGCGTCCCGGCAGCATCCTCCAGCACATAACCGTGCCGGGGAATGCCAGCAGACAGGGCAATTCCTACCAGGCTTCGACCATCGCCACGCGCCCGTTCCGCTTCCAACCCAGCGCGACCCATAAAGGCGCGATCAGAATCGCGCAAGTCCACGGTCCAGCCCAGATTGCTGGCATAGGGAGAAACCGAGGTATCCATGTCCTGACCGTACAAGTCCAGGCCAGCTTCCAGGCGCAAGCTATCGCGCGCAGCCAGTCCCGCTGGAGCAATTCCTGCTGTCAGCAAACGCTCGGCCAATTCCGGCAAAAGGGTATTTGCCGCGATGATTTCTACGCCATCTTCGCCGGTATATCCCGTCCGGCCAATAAAAAATCCATCCTGTTCCAGCGCAGTAAAAGGTGTCAGTGACTCCAGGGCGGGTATTTGCAGCAAATCGGCCACCCGCTCCCGTGCCCTCGGTCCTTGAACAGCAACAATACCCAGATCTGGGCGTTTGTTTAGCGTCACTTGCCAGGCATGCTGGTCGATGAGCTTTTGAAAATGGGCGGCATCTGCCTCTGCACCCGAAGCATTCAGGACTATCCGATAAGTATCGCCGCCCCGATAATACACAATCAGATCATCAATAATGCCGCCATCCATCTGCAACATGGTGCTGTACAGGGCTTTACCCGGGTGGACATCGAGCTTGGCCACGTCATTGGCCAGGGCATGACGGAGCAGGCTCCGGGCATCCCTGCCTTCAATATCCAAAGGGCGCATGTGGGAAACATCAAAAAAACCCGCTACTTCACGTACTGCCTTATGTTCGGCGAGCTGCGAGGCATATTGCAGGGGCATTTGCCATCCGGCAAAATCCACCATGCGCGCCCCTTGCGCCAGATGCCAGTCATACAGCGCCGTCTGTTTTGTCATTGCCTCAAAACCTTTCGATTAATCGCGGAAGTTATTGAATTGCAGAGGTAATCCAAAATCTTCAGAACGCAAGGCAGCAATGGCGGCCTGCAGTTCGTCGCGGCTTTTACCCGACACCCGCAGCTGGTCGCCCTGAATACCGCCCTGAGCCTTGAATTTACCATCCTTGAGATGTTTGATCATGCGCTTGGACACTTCAGTTTCCAGCCCGACTTTCAGGGTGAGCACCTGACGTTCCATGCCTCCCGCTGCAGCGGCTGTTTTCCCGACATCCAGAGCCTTCAGATCCACCCCGCGCTTTACCAGTCGGGTAGAAAATAAATCGATCATCTGTCCCAGTTTGTATTCATCTTCGGCCAGCAAAATGATTTCTTTATCTTTTCGGTCAATAGACGCCTTACTGCCCTTGAAATCATAGCGGGTAGAAATTTCTTTTTGCGTAGTATGCAGGGCGTTATCTACTTCCTGCATATCCACTTCAGAAACCACATCAAAACTTGGCATAACCTGTTTCCTTAACTTTTCTGCCGTTGGGCAGGTTTTAACTGGAGTGAAGCTGTTGATCCGGGTGGGCTGAAGGTACTGAATGACTGTGCCCCTCCCGACTCCCGGCCCGACAACCCGGGCAATCTGTGACCCAGCGAGATCCTTGCGGGGTGATTTCTTTTTTCCAGAAAGGCGCAGAGGTCTTGAGAACATCTATTAAAAAACGACAAGCATCAAAAGCCGCAGCCCGATGCCGGGACCAGACCGCCACCAGCACAATATTATCCTGAGGCTGCAACAAACCATAACGATGAATAATGAGGCTGTCGAGAATATCGTAAGCGTTTGCGGCCTGCATGCTGACGCGTTCCAGCTCTTTTTCCGTCATACCCGGATAATGCTCAATTTCCAGGGATAAAATGTTGCTGGCGTCGCTGTAGTCCCGCACCGTACCCACAAAAGTCACCAATGCCCCGGCTCCGTTTACCGTAGCCATTTCAGCACAGGCGGCAGACAGCTCGAAATCTTCTTTCTGAACTTTAACGATCATCCATCAACCTCCGGTTACCGGAGGAAAAAAAGCCACCTCATCTTCGTCTTTAACCGACGCGGTAAAGGAAACATGCTGCTGATTCAGAGAAGCCAGCAAATGAGCGTCACGCAATTCTGTCATGGCCTGCCCCTCGACCATGGTCAGGACTTCTTCTACCGTAAATCCACCGGGCGGACAGGCCAGCTGCATTTCAGCCGACCCGACACGCTCACGCACACTGGCAAAAAACTTCACATGAATCATTGACGGAATCCATTTTCAGGAAGATTGCAGATGATAACGCCCCCAAGCCCTGAGCTTCAACCAGAAGCCACAGCCAACCTGCATGAAGCACTTTGGGCCTGGATACATCTGGTATATAGTCGCTGAATGGAAAACTTCTTCAGTCACTACCTCACTTTTCTCGCCGAAACGGCTACCATCGTGGTCGCCATCCTGATTGTCGCCGGAGGCATTGCTGCCATCGCCCTCAGCAAGCGCAGACCCGCACCTGCAGGTCAGGTCCAGGTTACGGATTTACGTCAGCAAATTGAACAAGCGGCTGACCGTATTGAAGCGCTGCGCTTCGACAAGAAACTCCGCAAAGCGCATCAAAAAAACCTCAAGAAAGTGCATAAGGCCCGAAAAGATGAAAAATGTACTTATCTGCTGGACTTTAAAGGTGACATTCGCGCTTCGGCGGTGAGTGCTTTGCGCGAGGAAATTACCGCGATCATTCAGGTTGCCCAGCCTGATGATTCTGTGCTCATCCGCCTCGAAAGCGGCGGCGGCATGGTCAACACCTATGGTTTGGCAGCCGCCCAGCTGTTGCGCCTGCGTGCCGCCAAAATTCATAGCACCATATTGGTAGATGCTGTCGCTGCCAGCGGTGGATACATGATGGCCGTGACCGCTGACCGGATTGTGGCCAGCCCATTTGCGCTGCTCGGCTCTATTGGGGTTGTCGCACAAATTCCCAATTTTCATCGCTGGTTACAAGAACGCAATATCGATTTCGAGCAGTTTACTGCTGGTAAATACAAACGAACCGTCACGCTTTTCGGGGAAAATACCGATAGTGGTCGGGCCAAGCTGCGTGAAGAATTGGAAGAGACCCATGCCCAATTCCGTCACTTCGTGGAGCAGTTTCGCCCTCAGCTTGATCTGGAAAAAGTAGCCACCGGCGAGGCCTGGCTGGGTAATAAGGCCCTGCAACTGGGGCTGGTTGATCAGCTGGCCACCAGTGACGAGATTATTGTTGAAGCCGCCAAAAAAGGTAAGTTACTACAACTGAGTTATCAGCGGCCCAAAAGCCTGCCGCAAAAACTCGGGCTGGCTGCCCAGCAAAGTTGGGACAAGCTCTGGTTTCGCTGATGTTCATAACACAATACCTTGCCATATTCGCTTATTGTCCTATATAACATCATACTTATTTAAGTTATAACGGACACCCTAGTGCCCAACCCGATAAAAAATGCTGCAGCCATTGAGCGTGACCGCAGCGCCCTATTTTCGGCCATGCTCCAAGCCTTAAGTGCGGTTCCTGCCGACGCCGGTGCTTACGGATTTCTGAATGCGCTTTGTCAGAGCATTCTCGACAACAACAGCACCCTGAAATGGGCATGGTATGCCTTCCAGGCGCCTGGAAAGCCACTTAGACCCTACCATGAACTGGGTATTCAGCATCATCCTGACATTCTTGAGAACCCTCAGGATCCCTGCTATCAGGTTCTGAGCAGCAATACAGCAATGACTTATTCCCTGGATAATCCTGATTGCCCGAAATGGCTGCTGCCTCTGCGCAAGCAGCTCTCTGAAATCATCCTGGTCCCCTTTGGTATTGAAGGACAAAAAGCGCTGGGTGTGGTGGGCAGCAGTGAGTCGGGTTACTTTGAACAAGTCGGCACCGAGTTTTTTTCCGCCTTTGCCTATATGGGCGACATGATCATGAGCCTGCAACAACATGCACGCCATGATCCTCTGACCGGTCTATATAATCGCATGGAGCTGGATGACCGCCTGGAACAGGCGTTACATACGGCTGATCAGCATCAGCGGCTGCTGGCCGTGGCGATGCTTGACCTCGACAATTTCAAGGAAATCAACGAAAAGCTGGGGCGACTGGCAGGCGACCAGATTCTGGTTGAATTCAGCCAACTTATTCAAAAAGATTTGCGAAGTCATGACACGCTCTTCCGGATGGGTGGTGATGAATTTGTATTGTTGATTGAAGACCTGGAACGCTGGGCTGATCTCGAAGTGGTCATGGAACGCATACGGATGAACTTGGATCGTGCCTTTACAGTCAATCAGTCAGAACTGCGGATTCAAGCCAGCATAGGCGTGACCGTCTATCCCCTGGACGACGGCAAGGCTCGGGATATTATTCATCATGCCGATCTGGCCCTGCATCAGGCCAAAAGACATAAAACTGCGCAGTTTTATACGCTCTATGATCCCTCGTCCATTTATGACCCCAACACGCCGCAACTCATAGCTCGTCAGCAACGTTTTCAGGCACTGCTGGCCGAGCATGTTGTTACGCTTTATCAGCCCATTATCCATACTCCAAGTGGTCGTACCCATGAACTGGAAGCCCTCGCCCGCCTGGAGGAAAATGGCATCCTACTGGAAACCGGCGAGTTTTTACCCTGGTTGACTGCAGAAGATCGCCGCAAACTCAGTTGTGCGGTTTTGGAACAGGCCGCCCGGCAATGGCGCTTGTGGCAGGATGCCGGCCAAAGCGTTTCCATTGCGGTAAATTTCGAGCCGCAGGATCTGCTGCTTGAAGAGGTCATTCAGTTTATTGAAAGCACGCTGCTGTGCTTTCAGATGCCTGCCGGACAGTTGATCATTGAGGTGCTGGAAGGTGACGAATTTCTGGATTACGCCTCAGCCAAAGCACAACTGGGCCGCCTCAAGGAGTTGGGAGTACGCATTGCTCTCGACGATCTGGGCACTGCTTACGCCAGTCTGCTGCGCCTCAAGGATTATCCATTTGACGCCGTCAAACTGGACCAGGCGTTCAGCCGTCACCTGGAAAAACGTCCAAGAGATCTGCATTTTCTGGCGAGCATGTTGGAAATGGCCAATGGGCTGGGAGTTGAGCTCATCGTCGAAGGCATTGAAAACGCCGAAGTGTTTTCTGCCGTAACCGCTCTGGGTATTCGTCAGGTACAGGGTTATGCCATCAGTCGACCCATCTCCGCTGGTGAAATCAGTCAGCGCTTCCTGGGGCAGCAAATTTCAATGCAGTCGTCCAGCTCCAGTTTATTGGTCAGGCTTTGCCCGTTTTCTGGTACTCGCCAAGGGCTTGCGGGCCGTACTGCAAAGTATGCCGCAAAGCATTAATGTTCAGTTGACCTGTGATAATTTATCCTGTCCTCTTTACCCGCTCATGAACATCATACCTTCCCTGCGTGAACAACGCGCGCAATTACAGCAGGTCATTGCAGATATCGTCGGTAATCATTTATCCAGCGAATACAGCATGGAAATTTATGATCATTTAACGGCAAACATCCTCAACGCGATGGCAGCACATATCACGGCCCAGTCTTGAAATCATTTGCTGAAATTCAGTTACCCGCACTCTCCCGGCCCTCGTCCCTGCGGCAGGTTTTTTTACTGAATGTCGGCTTTTTCGGCGGGCACTTGCTGCTGACTGTTTTTGCGGCGCTGATTTTCAGCCATTCTCTCGCGGGCCATTTCTGGCCCATCTGGCCGGCGGCGGGAATTACCGCCTACGGGCTCCTGGTTTGGGGACCAAGAGTCATACCGGGGCTACTCATTGCGTCATTACTGGGCGGGCACTTTTTTATCGACCTCCGCTGGGGAATCAACATCTGGTTTACCTGCAGCGAGATCATGGGTGCCTGGCTGGGCAGCCTGCTGTTACGTCGATTCTGTCCAGGTTGGGCAGGATTACAAACAGTCCGCCACAGCATCGCCTATTTATTGCTTTTTGCGGGAATCCCCTCCCTGTTCACTGCCGGTCTGACGGGAGCTGGTGGCTGGTTATTTACGAAAGCTACCGGGAATATTCCTCACCTGATTTTGTTTTGGACGATGGCCAAAGCAGCGGCCATCATCAACATAAGTACTTTATTTCTTCTTTTCTTCCATGGGAAGCCTGCGCAAAAAACGTATCTGGACAAGCGTTTTCTCTTGTTGGGAACGGGTACTCTAGGCGCTATTATCCTGCTTTTTTTTCAGACCTATCCGTCAGGAAATCTGGCCGTAGGGGCTGTATTTTTGCTCATATTGCCCTTTCTCTGGATGCTGGCCAATTATCCTGCACGCCTTGTCTATCCTTTGGCTGCCGTAGGGTTTCTGCTTGCTCTGACAGGAACCAGCATGGGTTATGGACCATACGAGCACAGTCATAATTTGTATCCTGAAACCATGGCGCAAATGGTCGGTATTCTGCTGGAATCCATCGGTTTGATAGCTGCTGCCATGATGTATGAACGTAGTCATGCCGCCACTGCACTGGAAACCGCCAACCGTGAACTGGAACAACGCGTATTCGCCCGTTCACAGGATTTACAAATACGCAATCGTGAGCTGCAGATAAGGGATGCCTTTTTGCAATCAGTCACGGAAGTCAACCGACTGTTTGCCGCCATCGACCCGCTCGAATTATCGCTGATTCTCGTCCGCTTTTGTGAGATTCTGGTTACCAGAATGCATTTGGCGGCAGCCTGGATAGGCGTCGTGGACGAGCACACCGGCCAGATAAATATCCCTGCCAAAGCCGGCGAATTAGCCATTCCACTCAGTAAAATACAAATATTCTGCTGGGCTACTCCAGAACACACCCAGTCACCCTCAGGTCGTGCCATCACGGAAAATCGCACGCTACTATTTGGAGCCAGTGACCCGCTATTTGAGCCCTGGCAGGATGTTATCAAAAAACATCGCATGGGTGGCAGCATCTATACACCGTTTAGCTGGCCCGATGGTCGGCGTGGGGTCATTGCCTTATATCGTTATGATGACAGTGTTTTCCCCGGCGCCATTATTGAATTACTAGAGCGTCTTAGTGAAGATCTCACCGCCTTTATGCGGCAAAGAAAAGTGGCACAGCAACTGGATGATGCGCGTATTTTGCAGAAAACCATGCTCATCAGTGGTGATATTGCCCTGCAGGCAAGAGAAGCGCCGCAGATGCTGCAGCAAATATGTGAAGAACTCATTCATAGTGGCCTGTTCAATGCAGCATTTATCATCCGTCCTGACGAACATGGCGTTTTTCAGGCACTTGCCCTGGCTGGTCATCATGTCGAGTGGATCTTGCAACGGCGTTGGAGCATTCATCCTGATGAGGTTCCCGACGGCCAATCTCTGACATCGCGGGCTTGGCGCAACAGAGAAAAACTGATTGTTCAGGATTATCTGCGTGCCCTTGGCCCCGAAACTGACTGGTACGCAGAAGCCAGCCAGAATCAATGGCGATCCGCCGCAACTTTTCCCGTCTATCATCGCCAGGAATGCTGGGCCATGCTCAATGTGATCGGGCCCCGTCCCGATCTGTTCAACCAGGAAATAACGGAAGTATTACAGCAAATTGCCCTGCTGGTGGGCCATGCTCTCGATGAAATTCATCTGAAAAGTGAATTATTGGAAGAACGCCAGCGACAAAGTCATCTAGCTCGTCATGATGCGCTGACCGGGCTGGCCAATCGCCGGGGTTTCACCGAATTTCTGCATCCCGCCATGGCCAGGGCACGTCGCAATAACCGGCTGCTGGCGGTAGCCATGCTGGATCTGGATGACTTCAAGCCGGTCAATGATCAATATGGTCATGCAACGGGCGACTTATTACTGCAGGAAGTGGCGGCCCGACTGAGTCAGGCTCTGCGCCAAAGTGACCATCTTGCCCGACTCGGAGGGGATGAATTTGTCCTGGTCTGGGACAATTTGCAAAACCGTGACCAAATCCCGCCGATCCTGACAAAAATTGAAAAAACATTGGCAGAACCTTACTTTCTGGGTGGATTACCGGGCATTCATGTCGGCATCAGCGCTGGACTCACTTTTTATCCGCACACTGAAAATGACCAAAGTGATGCTGATCTCCTGCTGCGCCAGGCAGATCATGCGCTCTATCAGGCCAAACAGCATAAAGCCCGACGTAACCAGTTCTGGTCCCTATTTGCCGAAGCGCAAAATAATGAACATATTCGGATTCAAACGCTCCTGCATGAAGGGCAGATGGTTCTTCAGTATCAGCCCGTACTCGATTTGCGTCAGGAACGTATTGTGGGTGTCGAAGCGCTGGCCCGTCTCAACAACAAAGCGGAGGCTATCTCTCCAGGAGATTTTCTGCCCTACCTTGAACCAGAAGATCAATGGCGGCTGACCGAACTGGTGCTCAATCAAATTGCCGGAGACTGGCGAGCCTGGAAAGAGGCCGGCATTGATCTTTGGATCTCATTGAATATTCTGCCGGGATCCCTGATCAGTTCCGTCACCTTGGAACGCTTGCAGAATCTTCTGGATGGCTGTGCAATTCCTCCCCAGAGCCTGATTTTGGAAATTCTGGAAAGTGAAGAACTCCGCTCGCTGGAATCCAGTGCAGAGTCCATCCGCAGCTTGCAAAAACAAGGTTACCGCATTGGCCTGGATGATGTGGGAGCGGGCTATGCCTCTTTGCTTTATCTCAAGGAACTACCTGTCGATGAAATCAAAATTGATCAGGCCTTTGTGCGTAATCTGGGAGAAAACCCCAATGATCTGCACTTTCTCCGGGCCATACTCGATATAGGCATATCGCAAAATGTGGAAATTATCGTCGAAGGAGTAGAAAACCAGAGCATTTTGAACGTATTGCGATTGATGCAGGCACCCATGCTACAGGGTTATGCCGTGGCCCGTCCCATGTGGGCCAGTGAGCTGCCCGCATGGTTGAGCAGCAGCACTCAGGCAATGAACGCAAATCACGAGATAAAATTCGATCTTCTCCAGTTATATGCTGAAGTCATTGACTACCAGAAAACCATTACCAACTTGTTAACCAGTAATCCAGACTGGTTTTTGCAGCTTTCTCCATGGTCAAGTTGCCACTGCCCGATTCAACAGAGACTCAAGCAACTCAACGCCATGGACCTCAGCGATCTGGAAAAAGCCCATCGTGATTATCATGCAATCCTCGAAGCTCTGGTACCAACCCTTGAAAGCGGTTCCGTTGTGGATATTTACCCCCTGCAGCGTCAGGGCGAGGCGGTTTTGCAGCAAATCACTCTGGCTATGCGTTTACAGCCCAGAAACTGAATAAACCGGGCCGCACCTTGCCACGGGAGCCATGAGAACCTATCTGCCTTTTTTCTGCTAAAATGGGTGGATGACTCATTTACAGAAGTCGAATTACCGGGCTTTCTCAAAGAGAGATCCATAAAATATGTCACTGGATACCACTCTGATTGGGGTTCCCGATGCCGCCCTGGACCCGCCTCATGGGGTGGAGGTCTGTCCGGATTGTGGACTGATTCAGAGGTTGCCGCTTCTACAAGGTCGGGGCAAACTCGCCTGCCCGCGCTGTGGCCATATTATGGAACGCACCTCCGGTCGCAGTATTAACGCGGCCATGGCCATGACCTTATCGGCCCTGTTCCTGCTGATCCCAGCCAATTTTCTACCATTGCTGTCCGTTGATATATTTGGCGTGCATCATCAAAGTGTACTTGCGTCAGGCATCTGGGGAGTGGCTGCCCAAGGCTGGCCCGTGGTGGCGGTGATTCTGGCCCTGGAATTGCTCATCCTCCCCTTTTTACGCTTCAGCACTCTGGCCGTGGTATTGCTCCAACTGGATACCGGGCACTACCCAAGCTGGCTGGGCAGGATGTTTCGCTGGTCTGAATGGCTGGACCAATGGGCCATGCTGGATGTTTTTCTGATTGGTTTTGGCATCGGCTATGAACGGGTCGCGCCCTTTTTACCCATCGAAGTAGGTACCGGAGGCTGGTGCGTGGTGGGGCTGGCCTTTCTTAGCATGCTCACGCGGGCGACTCTGGAAAGACGGGAAATATGGCGGCGCATTGGTCCTAATGTGGAATCTCTGGATCTGGACCAGGAATATATAGGTTGTGGCCATTGCGGGATGCCCGTTGCCGCCCATCAGGAAGGGCAAGCCTGCCCACGCTGCGCAGCAAAAGTCTGGCGCTATAAACCACAATCGACAATGCGTACCATGGCCTTTGCCCTGGCAGGATTTTTTTGTTATCCCTTCGCCTATCTTTATCCTATGGAATATAACTATCAAATAGGAAAAATGGAGGGCTATACGATTATGACCGGCGTCATGAAACTGATTGATGCGCACTTCCTGCTTTTTGCCGCCATCATTTTTATGGCCAGCATTGTCATTCCTTTTTTGAAACTTTTTTCTTTGAGCTGGTTTTTTATTTCCGTACGGACCCACTCGGTCAAACAGCTCAGATTGAAAACCGCCATCTATCGTCTGATAAAAACCATTGGCCGCTGGTCCCATGTGGATGTATTTACCGTTACTGTCTTTCTGCCCTTGATGCACTTATCCGGATTACTGGCGGTTTATGTGGGCGATGCACTTCCCGCTTTTCTCGCGGTAGTCGTCCTGACCATGATTGCGACAGAAATCTTTGATCCCCGCGCACTCTGGGCCGCTTATCTAATGGAACCTCATGAATAATCCTTTGCCAACTGCAAAAATTCGACGCTCCCGCTGGCCCGGTCTGATCTGGGCCGTGCCTGTCGCGGCCCTTGCCATTGTCGCCTGGCTGGCTTTACGCAGCTATATGGAACAGGGTCCGACAGTGACCGTGCAATTTCCGACTATGGGTGGCATCAAAGCTAACCATACCGTAGTGAAATATAGGGGCGTTACGGTTGGACATGTTACCGCTGTCAAGCTGTCAAAATCCCTTGGAGAAATTTCAGTTTCCATGCGTTTTGATAATTACATGGCGCATCATCTGGGCAAAGGTACACGCTACTGGGTTGCCGGTGAAAAAGTCAGTTTTTCCGACCTCAGCTCCCTCAAATCCATTATTGCCGGACCCTATATAGGTATTGACCCGCATAGTGGCCCCACACTCCATCATGTCATCGGACTGGATGAAGAACCTGTACTGAAAAGCGAATCCAAAGGTATCACCCTCATTTTGCACGCCCCGGAAAAAGGCAATATTTCTCGTGGAGCACCCATTTTGTTCCGGGGCGAACAGGTCGGTGAAATTCGCGGCGAAACCTTGCAAAAAAATGGGGAAGGGTTCGATATTTATGCCTTTATTCCCGAAACAAACCAGCATCTGGTCAATGCGCGCAGCCGTTTCTGGAGTTCAGGTAACATCGCTGTCAGTCTGTTTGGCGAGCACCCCGGCGTGCATATACCTGCCATTCCGGCATTAATCAGCGGGGCCATCAGTTTTTCCACCCCCAAAACCGGCAGCAGCGTGGACAATAATGCGCAATTTCCCCTTTATGCCAGTGCTGCTGCGGCTAAAAATGCGCCGGTCGAAAATGCCGTGGCCTATCAAATGCGCATGCCCGGAGGTCCACAGGGCTTGAAAACCGGTGCCGCCGTCATGCTGGAAGGGGCCCGTGTGGGCAGCGTCACGGCTGTGCATATGTTTTTTGATACCAAGCGCCAGGCACTCCTGACGGATATCGATATTAAAATCAACCCCGAGGCGATTCCGCTCCAGGGTGGGCAAGCCTGGGACATGGCCCATCCTTCCGCACAAATGAACGGGATTCTCCGCCACCTGATTGCCCAGGGCTTACGGGCGCAACTGGGGAGCACTGTTCCGATGCTGGGTTCCAGGGTCATTGACCTCAGTCTGGTTCCAGGTGCAAAAGCTGCCCGTTTGCTGCCGGGTCAACCGCCCATCATTCCCATGGTCCATGAAGCAGGCATTCAAAACAGTGTTCGTCAGCTGAATGGCATACTGACCAAAATCCATGCACTTCCTCTGCAGAAAATTGCCGCCAATCTGGATCAACTCAGCCAGAATCTGGCGACCGTAAGCAGCTCTCCGCAAACCCGCGAGACCTTGCAACATGTGCAGCAGACCATGGCCCATCTGGATGCGTTAACGCGCACGGCTAACCAGCAATTACCGGCCATCCTGAAATCACTGAAAGGTGCCAGCCAGGAGGCGCATGCCGCCTTGCAGTCAGGCAATGCCCTGCTCCATAGCCAGGGAAGCGCCGCCAATGCGCCAGAATCCACGACGCTACCACGCGCCTTGTATGAATTATCACGTACTGCCCAGTCATTGCGGGAATTGACCGATTATTTGAACAGTCACCCCAATGCCCTGATTTTTGGAAAAAGACCATGACATTGCACAGAAAACTCCTCTTGTTGGGAATGGTGGCGGCGCTCGCTGGCTGCGCTTCCGTACCCACCCAGTATCTGACCCTATCCTCCCCATCTCCTGTTGCGGCCAGACAATCCTTGCAGGGCCATGGACTGCCCATAGTCGTTGCGCATGTGCAGATGCCCGCAGATATTGATCGTCTTTACCTGACCACGCTCCAGGGTAAACATCGTCTGGACGTTGCCGGTCATGTCCGCTGGGCGGCGCCGCTGGGCGGTATGGCGCAAAAAGTGCTAGCCCAGGATCTGGCAAGCGCATTGCCGGATAAAACCGTGCTCATGCCCGGGGATCCCATACCGAATGGCCCTTATCTTCTGGTCAAAATCAACGTCCAGAGTTTCATCCCCAGTGATGATGGCAAGGTCTTTTTGCAGGCCGACTGGTTTATCAGCCGTATGCCCGATGGGCACCTCCAAACCCAGGGACGCAGTCATTTTTATCGGGGCAATATCCCTTCCAGCCCAACCGCGCAAGCTGCTGCCATGAGCCAGTTACTGGAAAGGCTCTCTGGGGAATTGGCGCATCATTTGGGATGAACATCCACAAAAACGGGCATACTTCCACCCGGCATGCGTATTTAAATCCCCTGAAGCTCATTGAAGCACTGCTTCAACAGGAAAAAAACTGGCTGAATGCCATACCCAGACTGCGAGCCATCATTTTACTGGCCCTGACTCAGGGCCTCGCCAGTCTCAATCTGGCCGCTCTGGGTACAGTGGCGCCGGCATTGGAAAGCAGCATGCATATTGGCAACATTGGTTATGGCCTGCTGTCTACCGCCTCCATACTCACCGGCGCTACTGCAGCTCTGCCCGTGGGTATCCTCGGTGACCGCCAACGCCGTGTTCCATTACTCATAAAACTGATCGCCTTATGGGCAATAGCCATGCTCCTGAGTGGGATCAGTCCCGGCTATTACTGGTTCCTGCTGACGCAAATGCTGGCTGGAGCAGCCGGAGTTTCCGTTGGTCCAGTCATTGCTTCTCTTTCGGGCGATTTATTTCCACCCTCATGGCGTGGACGAGCCTTCGGATTGATTGTCGGTGGAGAATTATTGGGAGCAGGTATCGGCATGATTCTGGCTGGCACCGTCAACACACTCAGCAACTGGCGCACGGTTTTTTTTGTACTGGCCATTATGGCGATTCTGCTTGCCTATTTATTATGGAAAGGCATGCGCGAACCCCAACGCAACAACATGGAGAAACTCGCTTTAGAACTGACCCAAAAAAATCCCACCAGGCAGACCCACGCCCAAGTAACAACCAACAGGCGCTATTTGCTCGAAGATATTCGCAAAAAATCCATTCAACCGGTCAGCAAAAGGATATTGCAGGAAGACCCCACCCAATGGCACTGGTTTCGGGCCGCAAAAACCATTCTCAGTATTCCCAGCAATGTGGTACTGATTTCCGCATCCTCCGCCGGGTATTTTTATTTTACCGGACTGCTGGCTTTCGGCATTCTTTATCTGACTCAACGCTTCCATATTAATACGATGGCGGCCAGCAGCCTTTTTGTTGGTGCGGGTTTAGGCGGCATTGGCGGGGTTATCGCCAGCGGCTGGATAGCCGACTGGTTATTACGCAAAGGACTGATTACGGCAAGAGTATGGGTTACTGGAATAGCCTTCCTGCTCACCATTCCGTTTTTTCTGCTGGCCCTGAATACCAACAATCAGGTTCTCGAATTTATCTGGCTGTTTTGGGGGTCTACCGCATTGGGAGCCACCAACCCCACGCTGGATGCCGCGCGCCTGGATATTATGCACTCACGGCTCTGGGGGCGTGCAGAAGGGATTCGAATATCCTTGCGGTATATTCTTGAAGCCGCCGCACCCTTTGCCTTTGGTTGGGTATCCACCCACTTTTCTGAAAGCCATTGCCAACTCCAACATTGTGGAAATGGTTATGGCCTGCGCATTACTTTTGGACTTTTTACGATTTTGCTATTGGTAGCCACCATTCTCATGCTTTCTGCCATCTTCACCTATCCACGCGATGTGGCAACCGCGCTGTTTTCCCAACAGGCACGGAAAACACCAGAGAATTCCTGAAAACCACCTGACACTACCGATTCTCCAGCAATAGTCCCAAAAACGGCAGTTGCCGTGGGTGCTTTTCCGCAACTTTTGTTTCGAGCCTTAGAACAACAGGCGAGGAACAATGGAGCAAAAAGCACCCACAGCAACTGCCATTTTCAGGATAATCAGGAGGACTCTTTGCGTGAACGCCGGGGACGACGGGATTTACCACCCGTGGCCTGCCCTTCTGGCACTACTCGTTCAAAGTCAATTTTGCGATCATCCAGGTTGACATTCATCACCCGGATTTCAATGGCGTCGCCCAACTGGAATGTTTCCTTACTGCGATCACCAATAATACGGTAATGCTGCGCATCAAAATGGAAATAATCTTCACCCAGGGTGCTGATATGAATCAGACCTTCCACATAGACCTCGCGCAGGGCAACAAACAGGCCAAAACCAGTTACGCCGGTAATGATACCGGTAAATGTTTCGCCAATTTTATCCATCATGAATTCACATTTGAGCCAGTTCACGGCCTCACGACTGGCTTCATCTGCACGGCGCTCGGTCATGGAACAATGCTGCCCCAACTCCTGCAGTTCCTTTTTGGCCAACCAGCGTGGTTCCTGAGTACCCGCATCCAGCAATGCCTGGATGCCGCGATGAACCACCAGATCGGGATAGCGGCGAATGGGTGAGGTGAAGTGGGTATAGGCCGGAAAAGCCAAACCAAAATGCATTCCGGTATCCACTGTGTAAAATGCTTGCGACAGGCTCCGTAAAATTACGGTCTGAATCAGACTGGAATCACTACGGTCCCGGGTTTCTTCAATGATCTTCGCCAGATCGGCGCTACGCGGACGCTCCGGCAAGCGCAAGGGTACCCCAAGCTCTCCCAGAAAACGGCGCAAATCCTCCAGCTTGTCTGCGGAAGGCTCTGGATGCACCCGGTACAACATGGGCAGATCATGAATCCGGAAATACTGGGCAGCACACACATTGGCCGCGAGCATACATTCTTCGATAATACGATGCGCTACATTACGGGTAACGGCGACAATTTTTTCAATGCGTAACTGGTCATTGTAGATGATGCGCGTTTCCTGGGAATCGAACTCAATGGTCCCTCTTCGCTCCCTGGCCCCGGCAAAACTTTGATACAGGCGGTGTAACGCCTCCAGATGCGGCACCATAGCTGCATCCTGGGTACGCAACGCCTCATTCCCATCAAGAATGGCGGCCACTTCGTCGTAGGTAAAGCGGCGCTGGGAGCGCATGACCCCCCGGGCAAAACGAAAACGCTGAACCTCACCGGCCACATTCATTTCCATTTCGCAAAGCATACACAGCCGATCCACATGCGGATTCAGGGAGCACAAGCCGTTCGAAAGGATTTCCGGCAGCATCGGAATGACCCGACGCGGGAAATACACGGAATTACCCCGGGCAACCGCCTCTTTATCCAGAGCGGAGCCCGACTGAACATAACTGGCCACATCGGCAATGGCGACAATAAGGCGAAAACCGTCGGCAATTTCTTCCGCAAAAACCGCATCATCAAAGTCTTTGGCATCGGCACCATCAATGGTAACCAGAGGAAGATCACGCAAATCGCGGCGACCTATTTTCATATCCTCGGGTACCACTTCGGAAAAACGCGCAGCCTCGTCCAGAACCGCCTGCGACCATTGATAAGGAAGGCCGTAATTACGCACCGCAATTTCCACTTCCATACCGGGTGCCATGTGTTCGCCAAGAATTTCCACAACCGATCCCTGGGGCATATTGCGACCATCCGGATACTGGGTAATATTTAGCGTCACAATCTGCCCATGCACCGGCGCCAGTTCACCTCCCTCCACCACCCCGAATTCATGGGAAATACGCCGATCTTCAGGCACCACGTAATGGCTGCCACCATCGGCAAAATAACGGCCCACAATCTGTTTCAGAGCCCGCTCCAGGATGCGGACAACTGTACCTTCAATCCGTCCTCGCCGATCTTCGCCCACCGCCCGGCCAAGAATAGTATCGCCATGAAAAACTTTGCGCATTTCCCGGGGTGATAAAAAAAGATCTTTGCCCCCGGCTTCAGGAATCAAAAAGCCAAAACCATCGGGATGGGCGCTGACACTCCCCCGAATCAATTCCATGGCTTCGACAATGCCGTAGGCTCCGCGTCGGTTGCGGACCAACTGACCATCTCTTTCCATGGCACGCAGGCGGCGACGCAAGGCTTCCTGGTCTTCTTCCTCGATTTCGAGCTCGGCAAAAAAATCTTCCAGCGTCAGAGGCTGTCCCGCTTCTTCCAGATACTGAAGAATGTATTCCCGACTGACGATAGGGCGTTCATATTTTTCTTTTTCCCGCTCGAACATGGGATCACGTTCACTCAGTGCTGCGGGCTCCTGGTTTTCAGGCATTGACAACTACTCCTTAATCAAAGATCATTCCGTCCACGCCGAGGTGGCGGAATTGGTAGACGCGCTAGGTTCAGGTCCTAGTGAGCGAAAGCTTGTGCTGGTTCGAATCCAGTCCCCGGTACCAAAAGCAAAGGGCAGACTTCAGGGTCTGCCCTTTTTTATATTTCCTATTCACAACACCCCGGACAGGAGAATGGTATCCTCACGGTCAGGACCCGTTGAAATGATCGCCAGAGGCCGTCCGGCACGCTCAGCAATAGCCTCCAGATACTGACGTGCGGTCTGGGGCAGATCTTCCCAGCGTCGGACTCCAGCAGTAGATTCCTGCCAGCCGGGAAAAGTCTCGTAAACCGGTTCACAGGCCGCCAGTGCTTCAGCACCGGAAGGAAGTTCATCCTGAACCACGCCCTTAACCCGATAACCCACGGCGACCCGGATTTCCGCCAGACCGTCCAGCACATCCAGCTTGGTCATGCACAAGCCGGTCACTCCGTTGACGCGACAGGCAGCGCGCAAGGCCACCGCATCAAACCAGCCACAACGCCGGGCCCGCCCTGTGGTCGCGCCCACTTCCGCCCCTCGTTCCGCCAGAAACACCCCGGTTTCGTCGAACAGCTCGGTGGGAAAAGGACCCGCGCCTACGCGGGTGGTATAGGCCTTGGTAATACCCAGAACATAACCCAGTTCAGCCGGCCCGACGCCACTTCCGGCGGATGCCGCGCCCGCAATCGTATTGGAAGAAGTCACATAGGGATAAGTACCATGATCCACATCCAGCATGGTCCCCTGCGCACCTTCAAACAAAATTCTTGCGCCTTCTGACTGCAACTGTGCAAGACGCACGGATACATCAACTACCATGGGAGCCAGCCGCTCTGCCAGACTCAGATATTGATCGAGAATGGCATCAAAATTCTCTGCTTTCTGCTTGAAATAATGCTGAAGCACAAAATTATGGTAATCCAGCGCTTCACCCAGCTTTGCGGCAAAACGCTCGCGGTGAAAAAGATCACCCACCCGCAAGGCGCGACGCGCGACCTTATCTTCATACGCAGGACCAATCCCACGACCGGTCGTACCAATTTTTGCATCTCCTTTGGCATGCTCACGAGCCAGATCCAGGCTTTTGTGATAAGGCATAATCAACGGACAGGCATCCGAAACAAAAAGGCGCGCATGGGCATCGGGCATCACGGGCAGCAATTCATCTAGCTCGGCAAAAAGCGCCAGCGGATCCAGAACCACGCCATTACCAATAAAGCAGGACACACCCGGTCGCAAAATGCCTGAAGGAATAAGATGCAGCACGGTTTTGCGGTTGCCGATCACCAGCGTATGTCCGGCGTTATGCCCGCCCTGAAAACGCACAACCGCCTGGCAACGTTCTGTAAGCCAGTCCACAATTTTGCCTTTTCCTTCATCACCCCACTGCGTACCGATGATGACCACATTTGACTTATCAGACACGGAGCACTCCGCCAATAAAATGGAAAATAGTTTTAACGTGCATTCAGGGAGCGCAGCACCCAACCCGCAGAAGAATGCTCCAGGAGGGCATCAAAACCCCGGTTTTTCAACTGCACTTCATCCGGCAATTCACCCGCCAGAAAGTCTTGCGCCACCACATGCCCCTGCTGACGTTGCTCGGCAATAGCCTTCCATAAAGCCTGATCACTGCCGGCGGGCGCCCAGATACGTTGGTTCCTGCGCGATTCTGGAAGATCCCGCAGCAGAGGTTTCAGGTCCAGACTGAAACCGGTTGCCGGGCGACGCCGTCCAAATGCCGCACCGATATCATCATAGCGTCCACCACGAGCCAACGCTTCTCCACGTTGCGGCCCGAATAAAGAGAACAGCAGACCAGTATGGTAGAGATGACCGCGAATTTCCGAAAGATCACATTGAATGTCTAGATCCGGGTAGCGCAGGCGCAGTGCTTCCCAAACAAAATGGAGATCATCCAGGGCCTTGCAAATGGCCGGGTGATGACCCAACTGCTGTCGCGCACGACTCAATACATCATGATCCCCTTGCAAACGGGCCAGGGCATCAAAATCAGCACAAAGGCTTTGTCCTGCGCCATGAATTTGCAGCCAGTGTCGGACATCCGGCCAGGCCTTGCGTTCTACATGCCGCAACAAATCATTGCGCTGGGTAGTGGCAAGGCCGGCCGCATCTGCCAGGGCCCGGGGAATGCTGACATGACCAATATCCAGCAAGAGGTTGGGGACCTGGCAATGGCGTAAACTTTCCACCATCAGGGACAACACTTCGAGATCCCCTTCCGGTCCAGCGACGCCAAACAACTCAGCACCCACCTGAAAAGGTGCCCGACTACCACCCAGCAAGTCAGGACGCGCCCGCAATACGGTTCCGGCATAGGCCAGACGGCGGATTTCTCCGGAGGCTGAAGTCTGGGCGTCAATGCGCGCCATCTGCGGAGTCATATCCGAGCGCAGGCCTACCAGACGACCACTATCCTGATCCAACAGTTTCCAGGTTTGCAAGTCCAGGTCAGCGCCACTACCGGTAAGCAAACTTTCCAGATGCTCCACCAAAGGAGGCGTTACCTGACGATAGCCCCACAGCGCATAGCGATCCAGAAGACTGCGTCGACAATTTTCAAGAGCATCTGTCCGTGCGGGCAGAACATCCTCGAAGCCGCTAGGCAAAAGCCAGGTCGGATGGTTTTCGCTGCGCATTATTTTCCCGCCTCATTCAAGGAATGCCGAAAATATTTGAAAAATGGAGAATCCGGATTGAGTACCAGCACGGTTTTATCACTCAAAGCGTGACGATACGCTTCAAGACTGCGATAAAAGGCAAAAAATTTCGGATCCTTTCCATAAGCATCCCCGTAAATGGAGGCCGCTTCGGCATCACCCTGCCCCTTGATCTGCTCCTGTTGACGATAAGCATCAGCCAGAATGCTGGTTTTTTCTTTCTCGGCGCTGGCACGAATTTGCTCCGCATCAGCTTTACCTTGGGAATGGTAGGTATTGGCCTGCTGAGTTTGCTCCGCCTCCATGCGCTTGTAAGTTGCCTGCAGCAGTTCCGGGGGCAAGCCTACCTGCAAAATCCGCAAGTCCACAAGGCGAATGCCAAAAGTTGACAAGTGCTGGTCTGCCGCCTGCATGACCGGGCTGGAAATTTCCTGCTGCCGGGCAGCAATGAGTGCCTCCATGGACATCGTCGCAATCTGACTGCGCAAAGCCGCGCGCAGAACATCGCCAATTTGGGTCTGGGCATTCGCCTGATCATGCAACCGCGCATAATAAACTCCAGGATTCACCACCTGCCATTCAGCGAAATAACTCAGCAGTAAGGGCTTTTTGTCCTGGGTCAGAAAGGACTCCGGTTGCGGACTGTAATTTTGCAAGCGTTTATCCACATATTCCACATTTTGCAAAACCGGCCATTTCAAATAAAGACCGGGGGCCTTCTGCACACTGATTTGCTTGCCAAATTGCATGAGCAAGGCATTTTGTGACTGATTGACCGTATAAAAACTGGCAGAGGCCAGCAGCAGCACCGCGAGAAAAACAATCAGTACAGCCCATATCCAGTTTTTCATGAGCGCGCTCCTGAAACCGGCAGCACCGGTTGGCTGGCAGCACTGTCGGTATTAGCGACCGGAGCCGTACTGCGATCTGCAGCGGTGGCCGACGCTACCGAGCGTGTGCTCGCACTGGGCTGAGCGGCAGTTTTTTCGGGCATATGCAAATAAATCACTGCTTTTCCATGACTATCCATGATGACTTTTTGCGTGCTGCCAAGAATATCCTGCATGGTATGCAAATACATACGCTCACTCACCACCTGGGGGTTCTTCTGATAAGCCTGCAGCAAGTCCGTAAAGCGGGCAGCATCGCCCTTGGCACGACCTACCACCTGCAACTTGTAGGCTTCGGCCGCTGTCACCATAGTGGCGGCTTCACCCTTGGCCTTGGGAATAATGCTGCTGGCATAGGCTTCCGCCTCACGCCGGGATCGGGCCATATCCTCGCGGGCAGTCATCACGTCGGTGTAGGAAGCCTGCACCGGTTTGGGAAGATGAATGCTGAGAATCTGCACTGCGTTGATTGTCACGCCAGCATGTAATCCCGTCAGCAAATTCTGGCTACTTTGCTGGATCTGCTGGGCCATGGCGCTTTGATCCACATGCATCAAGGCTTTCAACTGGCTTTTCCCCACGGCATTGCGCATGGCAGACAAAGCCGCATAGCGAATCAACTGCTCTGGATTGGTGCTGGAAAACAGGTAATGACTGGCATTGCTGATACGGTAATCCACGGCAAAGTGAACATCCACCACGTCACCATTGGCCGTCAGCATCATTCCTGGATTCAGGGTATCCACGGCGCCACTGTAACCCAAAACAATCCGCTGATTCTCGGCGGTTCTGAGTAAGGAAACGCTTTCAAAAGGCACAGGCAAGTGATAATGAAGGCCCGGCTGGGTAGTGCCGACTTCCTTGCCAAAACGCAGCACCACGCCTTCGGCATTGGGTCCGACAATATAAATACCCGATGCAATCCAGAATAAAATCAGTATGCCGATAATAATGATGGGCAAACGGTGCAGCCAGCGCGGATCCCACTTGGGACCTCCAGAACCCCGACCTTTGCCGGAACCCAGCAAAGCACCCAGTTTTTTCAACTCCTGGGTAATTTTCTGAATGTCAAAAGCAGGCTTTTGTGGGTTGGGACGCCGTCCCCAGGGGTTGTTATTATTATTGTTGTTGTTTCCGTTTCCGCCCGGATCACTCCACGGCATACCAATCTCCTTCCTTGATTATTTCGGGTATTGTAGAGGTCGGGTCCTGCGCCTGACAACCATTGTCACGCATTTGCGCGCGCAGACGTCGCCATGCCAGATCATCAATATCAAAAACCATCCGGGTTTTACCTTCCTCGTCAAAATCTTCGTCAATGACACTGGCCAGACGATGCAAACAGGCACGCAAAGCGCCTTCCTCAGGACTCAGCAGCAGCTCGACGCGCAAAATAGAGCGACCAACCCGTTCGAGAATAGCTTGCAGCAACGCATCAAGACCTGCACCGCTCCGGGCACTGACATTCACCGCAATCAATGTTCCCGAAGCATCATACAGCCCTCCACTCGCTTCACCCGTCATGTCGACCTTGTTGAAAACCACCAGCACCGGCAGAGAATCCGCTGCAATTTCTTTAAGGACAGATTCGACTGCAGCCATTTGCGTATCACGATCCACTGCGCTGCCATCGACGACATGCAAGAGCAATTGCGCCTGATTCACCTCTTCCAGCGTTGCCCGAAATGCAGCAATCAGATCCGTCGGCAAGTCACGCATGAAGCCCACCGTATCCGCAAGCAACACCGCATCCTGCCCAGCAACCTGCAAACGGCCAATAGCCGGGTCCAGCGTCGCGAACAAACGATTTGCCGCATAATTACTGCGCTCGGTCAGGGCATTGAACAAAGTGGATTTACCCGCATTGGTATAGCCCACCAAAGCCACAGTTGGCAACGGAGCGCGCTGCCGGGCCCGGCGCTGGGTCGCCCGATGGGCAGCTACCTTGACCAGCTTGTGCCGCAGGGACTGAATACGATCTCCAATCAGGCGGCGGTCTGTCTCCAGCTGTGTTTCACCCGGACCACGCAAGCCAATGCCTCCGCGTTGCCTCTCCAGATGGGTCCAGCCGCGAATCAGGCGCGTCCGCAAGCGGGTCAATTGAGCAAGCTCGACCTGTAATTTACCCTCATGTGTACGGGCACGCCGCGCAAAAATATCCAGAATCAACCCGACCCGATCAATCACCCGGCACTGCAAGGCCCGTTCCAGGTTGCGCTCCTGCACCGGACTTAACGATCGGTCAAATAAAACCAGATCCGCTGCCACTTCCCGCACTTTTTCGGCCAGTTCCTGCACTTTGCCACTGCCAATAAAAGTTGCCGGATCAGGGCGATTGCGGGTCACAGGGATTAATTCGAGAACATCCGCGTCGCTGTCGGTAGCCAGATGAAAAAATTCGGCCCCGTCGTCAAGATCAACTTCGCCATGTAATATCACATGGACCAGAAGGACCCGCTCACGGGGCGCGTCTACTGCAACTGCACTATGGGTCAGGATCAGGCCTCTTCTTCCGTCGCCGTCACCTCACCTTCGCCCTCAGGCAAAGGCAAGCGTACATCACGACCGGGAACCACCGTAGATATGGCATGCTTGTAAATCATTTGGCTGACATTATTCCGCAACAAAACAACGAACTGGTCGAAGGATTCGACAAATCCCTGCAACTTGATCCCGTTGACCAGATAGATGGCGACGGGAACGTGTTCCTTACGCAGCAAATTAAGAAAAGGATCCTGAAGAATTTGTCCTTTTTGTTGACCGGCCATTTTTTATCTCCTTGACTATGCTTCATGGCGCTTTTAGGGTAGTGAAAAGCCTGCGGGACAGATTTCACTGCATGGAACTTAGACTAGCTCAAAATAGACGGGAAAGCCATGCTTATAAGGTCCACTAATTGAACCATATTTATGATGGACTGAAGCCACTGCGGCCAGCGATCCAGCCGTGAATGATTGACCTGCAGCCTGCTTGCCATTAGCTTAGAATCAACATCCGCCTGTCATCCAGATGGTCCTGACAGTGTAAGGTTCCTAAAATTCAAGGAGAAGCAATTAGTGGACAAAACGGCCATCGACGATAAGGCGCTCCGTAGCCGAGTGAAATTATTGGGCAATCTGCTCGGTGAAGTCTTACGCGAGCAGGCCGGAACCCGGGTTTTCAACGCCGTGGAACAGCTTCGCCAAGGCTATATCCGCCTCCATAAAAAAGAAGATACCCGCCTACGGGAAAAACTTGCCCGCTTCATAGACGCCTTGCCCCAGGATGATCTGGTACTGGTGATTCGTGCCTTCAACACCTATTTCAGCCTGGTCAACATTGCCGAAGAAGAATCCCAGCATCTGCAACGCCGTCGCCTTTTACAGAAGGGCTACGGACTGTGGACGGGATCCTTTGAAGAAACTTTCCGTTCCCTCCAGCAACAGGGCATCACCTCCGGCCAAATTCAGTACCTGCTCGATCAGACCCGCTATTTACCTGTCTTTACCGCACACCCTACTGAATCCAAACGGCGCACGGTGCTGCATGGACTGCGCCGCATTTTCGTGGTCAGCCAAACACTCGATGACCCCAGCCTGAACGATGAAGAAGAAAAAGAAGTCATCGACAATTTGCGGGCACAAATCCAGATCCTCTGGGAAACCGAAGAAGTCCGGACCAACAAACCCCAGGTTCAGGATGAAGTGGAGAACGGTTTATTCTTCTTTCGCGACAGCCTGTTCAAAGCCGTACCCATGACCTATCGCGCCGCCCGTCGGGCGGCGCGACGGGTATTTGCCAACGATGACATCGACATTCCCGCGTTTATTCGTTTTGGTTCATGGATTGGCGGAGATCGGGATGGCAATCCCAACGTCACCGCCGCCATTACCAGCTGGGCCTTGCGCACCCAGAGCGTCGAGGTCCTCAAGGAATATCAGCAACGGCTCAGCGGACTTTATCAACTGTTGGGTCATTCCAGCCGATTCTGTGGCATTTCGCCGGTTCTGCTCGCCTCCCTGGAACGCGACGCCGATGATTTTCCGGAACTGGCCGAGTGGGTGGATCAACGCTTTCCCAGTGAACCCTATCGCCGCAAGCTGCGCTACATGATGACCCGCCTGGATTTGCGCCTGAGACAACTGGAAAACGGCCAGATCATGAATGAATCCGCTGGCCCGGCTTATGGATCAGCCGAAGCCTTTCTGGATGACCTGCTCCTCGTGCGTGACTCCTTGCGCGGTCACAATGATGATTACATCGCTGATCATGATATTCAGGATATAGTCTGGCTGGTACAGACTTTCGGTTTTCATCTGGCCAATCTCGATATTCGCCAGGAATCTACCGTGCATTCCCGAACTATTTCAGAACTGTACGCAGATGTCCCGGGTTTTGCCGGTTACCTTGAAATGTCTGAAGAAGCCAGACTGATAACTCTGACGGAAGCCCTCAAACGTCCCGGCCCGTTAGTTGAACACCACCCTGAACTTTCGCCGCTGGCTGCCGAAACCTGCGCCATGTTTCGTTGTATCGCCCAGCTTCGCCGCGAGATCAGCGCTTCCGGATTTGGAAATTACGTGATTTCCATGACCCACGAAGCCAGTCATATCCTCGAAGTACTGGTGCTGGCCAAGGAATTCGGGCTGGCAGGCTGGTCTCGACAGGGACTTTACAGTGAAATTGCCGTCACCCCACTGTTTGAGACCATTCACGATCTGGAGCGTATGGATGCTGTCATGTCCACGCTGCTCGATAACCCGGTTTATACCGAAATCCTCAGCAGCCAGGAAAACACCCAGGAGGTCATGCTTGGATACTCCGATTCCTGCAAGGATGGCGGCATTTTATCGTCCAGTTGGTCGCTGTATCAGGCCCAGCTGCGCCTGGCTGCCATAGCTGACAAACGTAATATTCAAATTCGCGTGTTTCATGGCCGTGGCGGCAGCGTCGGTCGCGGTGGAGGTCCCACCTATGAAGCCATTCTGGCGCAACCGCCGGACACGGTTCGTGGACAAATCAAAATTACCGAACAGGGTGAAGTCCTGTCCTTCAAATATGCCAATCTCGAAACTGCCATATATGAGTTGACTGTCGGCACCGCCGGCCTCATCAAAGCCAGCATCGGTCTGGTCCGTCCGGTTACCCCCGACAACCCGGCTTATCTCAAGGTCATGACAGAGCTCACCCATTTGGGCGAAAAGGCCTATCGTGACCTTACGGAAAACACCCCGGGTTTTCTGGATTATTTCTATGAAGCAACCCCGCTGAATGAAATAGCGCACATGAACATTGGCTCACGCCCCTCACACCGGCAGCGCAGTGACCGTTCCATGAGCTCGATTCGGGCGATTCCCTGGATATTTGCCTGGGCACAGTCCCGCCATATTCTTCCGGCCTGGTTCGGGCTGGGTTCTGCTATTGCCCAATGGCGGGCGGAAAAACCCGAACGGCTGGAAATTCTTCAGAACATGTATCAGCACTGGCCTTTTTTCCATGCACTGATGGGCAACATCAGCATGGCTATGGCCAAAACCGACATGGCGCTGGCGGGAGAATATGCCGGCTTACCAATTGATCAGGAGCTCGCCAGGTCGGTTTTCCAGAAAATCCGCCAGGAGTTCGAACTGAGTCTTGGAGAAATGCTGGCCATGGCTGGAACCGAGCAGCTGCTTTCCGATAATCCTGGTCTCGCTTTTTCTTTGCAGCGTCGTAACGTATACATGGAACCCCTGAATCATATTCAGCTCGCCCTGCTCCGCCGTTACCGCAATGATGATGCACCGCCGGAATTCCGGGAAATATGGCTGGACCCCCTGCTGCGCACCATCAACGCCATCGCCGCCGGACAACGCAATACAGGCTGAAAAAACTTTTCATGTCGCTACCTGAACTGATTCTGGCCTCCACCAGCCCGTATCGAAAGGCATTGCTGCAGCGTCTGCAAATTCCCTTTCGCTGCGTAGCTTCCCAGGTTGATGAAAGCCCACTTCCGGAGGAAACCCCGGTACAGCTGGTGGCGCGTCTGGCTCTGGCCAAGGCGCGAGCCGTATTAGCCAGCCACCCCGAAGCATTGGTTATCGGCGCTGATCAAATGGCTTACTGTGCAGGTCGGGTTCTGGGAAAGCCAGAATCCGTTGCCAGGGCCGAAGAGCAACTGCAATGGATGCAAGGTCGTCGGGTCGAATATCTCAATGGTATTGCCATAGCGGATGCCAGCGGCGCGGAGCAGTTCATCGTACCCTACTCTCTAACCTTACGCGCACTAAGCCCGGAGGATATCCGTCGCTATATTGAAAAAGATCAGCCCCTCGACTGTGCCGGAAGTTTACGTTCTGAAGGTCTGGGGATCAGTCTGCTGGAAAAAATGGAAGGCGCAGACCCCAACGCCCTGATGGGAATGCCGCTGCTGACCATTTCCGAAGTGTTGCGCCGCCGGGGATATGCGCTCCCCTGAGATCAGGCATCGACAATCAGGATGGATGCATTACAGCAGGTCCGACCAGCCAGGAAGCAAAAAGGGCGACTTATCCATTCGCCCTTTCTTTTTAAGCAAATAACAAAAGGTCAGCCCCAGCCATCGCCGCCATCATCCATCCCGAAATCATCATTACTGGCTAGCTGGTCATTACCCCAGGAATCATCGGTCAGGCCTAGATCGTCATTGCCTGATGCATTGGCTTGTGTTCCGGCAGCTTCGTGACCACCGAACAAACTTCCGGCAAGCGCCTGTCCGGCAGCCAGCCCGGCACCCACTCCGACACCGGTAGCAATTCCCGATGCGAGATTAGAACCCAAGCCACCACCCTGTTGGGGCATTCCCCCCATCGGACCACCAGGATATCCCGGACCATTAGGTCCATAGCCACCATTCATACTGCCAAACGGCCCTGGGGTCGGCCCACCCCGATACATCAGTTGTGCACTCTGCCGGCGCCGCCGTAAAAACATGGAGATCGCCACAATCAACACAATCAGGCCCAGAAAAAAGACCAAAGCGGAGCCCCAGGGACTCTTTTTTTCAGCCGCCGGCCTGGTCACAGCCTTGCTATGACTCTGCACGGATTTTTTGAATTTCTGCAAGACTTCCGGCTTGACGAAAGGCATGGTCGGAGCCAGTTGTTCAGATTTCTGCAGGGCCGCTGCAGCTTCTGACCATTTGCCCTGACGTGCGAGAATTCTCGACTCCAGGTATTGCGCCTCCGCAGAATTAGGATGCGTAGTCAGCACTTCCTGCATCATGCTTTGTGCCTGGTCCAGATGACCACTGTGAATGGCTTGCGTCACCTGAGTGACAGAAGGTTCGGCCCATGCTAATGGTGCCGTGACTAAACTGACAAGCAGGATGCTTGTTCCCAAAAATTTTTTATTCATTCGCTCCCCCAATAAAAATTGTTGCACAGTTAATATGGGGTGAAATTCTACAAGAATCAAGCGTTCTGTAGCATTTTTTAACTCTATATATTCATGCGACAATTTAGCTTGAATGACTGGACAGGGGTGACCGTAGAGGATGCCCGTCATGGTTCTATAGCTTGAACAGGCCCGAGTTTGACAGAATTGCCAATAATAGCCATTATACTGACCGGTCGGTTCAGACCTCTGAGAGGTAATTTTTAGTGCACAAACCACTACCCAAACCCGTTGCGGCCCTCTTGGCCCTAGGTGTTGCCAGCAGTCTGGCAGCCTGTAGCTTTGAACCCAAGCTACGGGTGCCGCCCGCGCCTTCCGACAAAATGGCTTATACGGCGGGCAAAAGTCCGGTAAAAACCGTTACGCCCGGCGGTATGGCCGGAGCAGCACAGGAAATCCAGTATGGCACCGAGCTACATGAACAATGGTGGAAACTGTTCCACTCCAAAGCTCTGGATACCCTCATCAGCGTGGGCCTGAAAAACAGTCCGACCATTGCGGCTGCCCAGGCCCAAATGCGTGAAGCCCAAGCCACAGCGCGTGCCAATGCCAGCATTTTTTATCCGCAGGTAACTGGCACCCTGCAGGCCAATCGCAGCAAAAGCACGGCCGCCACTTTTGGTGGCAGTGGGGGTATCCATTACTCATTGATCAACGGGTCGCTGGGGGTGTCTTATTACCCTGACATTTTTGGTGTTAATCGCCTGGTGTATCGCAACAGCGAAGAGTTGGTGAAATACCAACAGTGGCAGTTGGAAGCCGCAAAACTGACCCTTACCGGCAACATTGTCACCACCGCCATTGATGAAGCGGCTACCGCAGAACAAATCCAGGCTACCAGGGCCATCATCGCCCACGAAAAAAAACTGCTGGAACTGACCGAAAATCAGTATCGTGCCGGTGCCATCGACTATAGCACCGTCATGACCCAAAAAAGTCAGATGGCCAGTGAAGCCGCCACCCTGCCGCCGCTGGAACAGCAGCTGGCCGTCTATCGCCATGAACTCGCCATTCTCGTTGGGGCATTTCCTGCGAATGCCAAACGCCAGAATTTTACGCTGACCGATCTGAAACTGCCGGAAAAACTGCCCGTCAGCTTACCGTCGCAACTCCTCCAGCAAAGACCGGATATCCGCGCCGTAATGGCCCAGATGAAAGCGGCAAATGCGCAGATAGGGGAAGCGCGCGCGCAGTTTTATCCGACCGTCAAGCTGACGGCCGCATTCGGCAATGCCGCCAGCAACCCCAACATATTTTTTGACCCCGTCAGCAGCATCTGGAGCCTGGTCGGGTCCATGTCCCAGCCTTTGTTTGAAGGTGGCAAACTGGAAGCCCAGAAAGCCGAGGCACATGCTGCCTATGACGCACTCTACGCCAACTACCGCAGCACCGTGCTCAATGCTTTTGATCAGGTGGCCAACGGGTTGCGGGCGGTGGAGCATGATGCCCAGGCCCTCGCCGCCCAGCGTGAGGCGCTGTCCGCTTCCCGGGAAGCACTTAAACTGGCGCAGGCCAGTTACCGCGCCGGTGCCAGTGATTATCTGACCCTGCTGACGGCTGAAGTCCAGTACAACACCGCCAAAATTGCCGAGATCAAGGCTCAATCCCAGCGTTATCAGGATAGTGCCGCATTACTCGTGGCTTTGGGGGGTGGCTGGTGGAACAAGCCGGATCAGAAGTCAACGACTACGCCTACCCATTCTTAAACCTTTTTATTGATCGCAGCCATCCTCTGCGGAGACTGAAATATGAAAAAAGCATTTGTGATTGTCATTATTGGCCTGCTGATTGTTTTTGGCGGAATTTTTGGGTTTAAAGCCTTCGTCAACAGCAAAATTGCCGAAGCGATGGCGCACATGCCCAAGCCGGTAGTCACCGTGAGTGCCGCAACAGCAGAAATTGCCCACTGGCACCCGCAACTGCGCGCCGTCGCCTCACTGGCGGCCGTTCAGGGTGTAGATGTTACACCCCAGATTGCTGGCAATGTGACCGCCATTCATTTTCGCTCCGGCCAGTATGTACAGGCAGGGACGCCGCTGGTGCAGATTGACAACTCTACGCAATTGGCCCAACTGGCCAGTGATCAGGCGCAACTGCGACTGGCTTCCAGCAATTTGCAGCGTACCAAAGAGTTAATCGCCACCAAGGCCGCCAGCCAGGCCCAGCTGGATTCAGCCCAGGCGACCTATCAGACGGATCAGGCTGCCATCAAGGATATTCAGGCGACGCTGAACAAACTGACCATTAGCGCGCCCTTCAGTGGTTATCTCGGCATCCGCCAGGTGAATGTGGGTCAGTATCTGACTCCCGGCACCAAAATAGTGGACCTGCAGTCCTGGAGCCCGCTCTACGCCAACTTCACGTTGCCGCAAAGCGATCTCCAGAATATTCAGGCCGGGACTCCGGTGCAGATCCAAACCGACGCTCTGCCCGGTCAAACCTTTTCCGGAAAAGTGACGGCTCTGGGTTCTGCCGTCAACAGCACTACCCGGCAGATAGAAGTACAAGCCACCATCGATAATCCCAAAAATCAGCTCCGGCCAGGACTGTTCGGGGAGTTGACGGTGGTGCGCGATACCACTGAAAAAGTCCTGGTCATTCCAGTATCTGCCATTTCCTATAACACCTTTGGCGATTATGTTTACGTCATTCATAAAGAGAAAAAGGATGGCAAAACCCAGGAAACCGCCGTGCAACAGGTCATCAAACCCGGCAAGCAGCGCGACGGCATGGTGGAAATACTCTCTGGATTGAAGCAAGGCGACAGAATCGTTACCGCCGGTCAGGTCAAACTGGTCAATGGCAGCCTTGTTACCATCAGCCACAACGCGTAAGGCTAGCTCATGAAATTTACGGATATTTTTGTTCGTCGCCCGGTACTCGCCACGGCGTTGAGTCTGGTAATTTTCCTGCTGGGTCTGCACGCCTACACCATGATGACCGTCCGCGAATATCCGGCCCTGGTCAACACCGTCGTCACCGTTACCACGGCTTACCCCGGTGCCAGTCCCAGCACCGTGCAGGGCTTTATTACCGCACGTCTTGAAAAGGTCATTGCCAGCGCTCCTGACATCAACTACATGACCTCCAACAGTGCGGAGGGGTCCTCCACCATTACGGTGTACATGAAGCTGAATTACAGCCCCAGTGCCGCAGTGGCCAACATTCAGTCTAAAGTCCAGCAGGTGACTGATCAGTTGCCCACGGGTAGCCAGTTGCCCGTGATCAACGTCACAGTGGGCGATACAACAGATTTGATGTATATCGCTTTTTACGGAAATCAACTCAGCCAGCAACAAATTACTGATTATTTGCTGCGCGTGGCGCAACCGCGTCTTGCCTCGGTACATGGTGTTGGTGAGGCCCAGATTTTGCCCCCTGGTGCTGGCAACGGGAATACCTATGCCATGCGCGTCTGGCTGAACCCGCAGAAAATGGCCGCACTTAATGTGACCGCTGCCCAGGTTTCTCAAGCGTTGACAGCCAATGACTTCATCTCGGCCGTGGGGCGGACCCGGGGCAAAACCGTACAAAACACCATTGTGGCCACTACCAGCCTGCACAATGTCAGTGAATTCCGTGACCTGGTCATCAAACAGTCGGGCAACACCCTGATTCGCCTGAAAGATGTCGCCCATGTTGAGCTTGGTGCCCAGAATTATGACTCCCAGGCATTTTTTGACGGCAAACCGGCAGCATTTATCGGCATTCAGGAATCTCCCTCTGCCAATTCTCTGGATGTAGCTGCAGGGGTAAAAAGCTCGCTGGCAAAGCTTGAAAAGAGCCTGCCACCCGGCATGCATGCGGCGATTCCTTATGACGCCAGCACCTTTATTCAGGCCTCCATTGATGAAGTAATGATGACTATTGGGATCACCCTGGCGGTGGTCGTGCTGGTTATCTTCCTCTTCCTGGGTTCGTTCCGGGCGGTGGTCATACCGGCTGTAGCCATACCCCTGTCCATTGTCGGTGCGGGCCTGATCATGTGGTCATTGGGCTTCACCATCAATCTGCTGACTCTGCTGGCAGTTGTGCTGGCCATTGGGCTGGTGGTGGATGATGCCATTATCGTTGTGGAAAACGTGCATCGACATATTGATGAAGGCAAAAGCCCTTTTGATGCCGCCTTGCTGACCGGGCGCGAACTGGGTGGTCCCATTATCGTCATGTCCACCACCTTGATTGCGGTGTTTGCGCCGATTGGCTTTATGGGTGGACTGACCGGCAGTCTGTTTGGAGAATTTGCCTTTACCCTGGTAGCAGCGGTACTTATCTCCATGATTGTGGCTTTGACGCTGTCGCCAATGCTCTCCAGCAAGGTCTTGAAGCCCACCAAGGAACACGGCTTTGAACACTTTATCGATCAGCGCTTTGTCGGTTTAAGAGGTTTTTATGATCGACTTCTGCACGGTGTCCTGAATTTTGTGCCCGTAGTCATGCTCTTTGCCATAGTCGTTTTCGGCAGCATTTACTTCCTGTTCGCCACTTCCAAATCGGAACTGGCGCCACAGGAAGATCAGGGCATTATTTTCAATGCCGGCACTGGTGGTCCAACTATCACCCCGGACCGGCTGGCTCACTACGGCAAGCAGATTTTGAAGGTGTTCAATAAGTATCCGGAAAAAAAGGCGACCTTCATGGTCACTGGAATTTCCGTCGGCAGTGGTGGTGGAACCAATAGCCTTTTTGCAGGCATGCGTTTAACCAACTGGTCTGATCGTTCGGTTACAGCCATGCAGATTCAGCCCAAATTGCAGCAGCAATTGCAAAGCGTGCCAGGGCTGCAGGTGGCCTCTTTCTTGCCGCCACCATTACCCGGATCTGCAGGCGGCCTGCCGGTACAATTTGTTCTGCAGAGTCCCGGCAGTTACGACAAAATCGATCAGGTAGCTGATCAGGTCATAGCCAAGGCTTACCAGAGTGGCATGTTCTTCTATGTGACCAAGGACCTGCGCATTGACAATCCGGAACTGGTGCTGAAAATCCATCGCAATATTGCCGCCAATCTGGGTTTGACCATGGCGGAAATTGCCCAGGATCTGCAACCTTTGCTGGGCGGCAACTATGTCAACCGCTTTGACATGGAGGGACGCAGCTACAAGGTTATTCCCCAGGTGCCGGACAAGTTCCGTACGGACCCGGAGGCCCTCAAGGACTATTATATTGCCACGGCAACGGGTCAAATGGTGCCCCTGTCAACTGTCGTATCCATCGAAACCAAGGTTGAACCGCAGTTCCTGCCGCAGTTTCAACAGCTTAACTCGGTCACCATTCAGGCGGTTCCCAAGCCGGGAGTAACCATGGGACAGTCTCTGAACTTCTTCCGGAGCACGGCTGAAAAAATCATGCCCAAGGACTTTTCGGTCAATTACGCCAGCCAGTCGCGCGAGTACATGCAGGAAAGTGGTGGATTGCTGACCACTTTTGCACTGGCTATCATCCTGATTTATCTGCTGTTGGCGGCTCAGTTTGAAAGTTTCCGGGACCCCTTGATTGTGCTGATCACCGTGCCCATGTCCATCAGTGGTGCGCTGATATTTGTCAGCCTGGGCCTAGCCTCCATCAATATTTACACGGAGGTGGGGCTGATCACCCTGATCGGTTTGATTGCCAAGCAGGGTATTCTGATTGTGCAGTTTGCCAATGAAATCCAGCGTCATGAAGGCTTGGGCAAACGCGATGCGGTGGAAAAGGCGTCGAGTATTCGTCTGCGTCCGATTCTGATGACCACCGGAGCCATGGTACTCGGGGTTCTCCCCCTGCTCCTCATGAATGGACCCGGTGCCGTCAGTCGTTTCCAGATGGGCCTGGTCATTTTCACCGGCTTGGGCATTGGCGCGCTATTCTCGCTATTCGTGGTACCCGCCATGTATATGGTGCTGGCCAAAGATTTGCGTGGGGGCGAAACCCCGTCTGTGCCTGCTTCCTGAAGCGGGTCTTCTAAGGGAGCAGACCGGATACTGGTCACCTGAGCACGGCGGGTGGCCGGGAGGGCCTGCGTCCGGTTTTTACTTGACAAAAAATCGAGGGAACAGAAGAATGTTGGGATATTAGAGTATTTAAAACGACGCAGCTTATTCATAAGGTTAATTTCATGATAAAGAGGGTTTCCCCAGGCCATTCAGCTTCTGCGCAGGGGAAGCAATGACTGCGCAACGTATTGATGGCAAGGCCATTGCCAAAAAACTGCAGGCAGAAACCGCCGAAAAAAGTAGGGCGTTTCTCAAAAACCATGGTCGGCCCCCAGGCCTGGCAGTGGTGCTGGTAGGCAACAATCCGGCCTCCGAAGTGTATGTCCAGAAAAAACGCGACGCCTGCAAAAGCGTGGGTATCCATTCTCTGGCGGTAAATCTCCCGGCCGCAAGCAGTCCTGAACAATTACTCCAGAAAATAGCCGGGTTAAATGCTGACGACAGCATCGATGGCATTCTCGTGCAATTACCCCTCCCCCCCCAGTTTGATCCTGAAGTCATCATTGAAGCCATAGCCGTTGAAAAAGATGTGGATGGCTTTCATCCCTACAACGTCGGGCGTCTCGCCCTCCGCGCGCCCCTGCTGCGTTCCTGCACACCAGCCGGGATCATGACCCTGCTTGATGAAATTGACCTGGATGTTCGCGGCAAGGAAGCGGTGATTGTTGGTGCGTCCAACATTGTCGGACGGCCCATGGCTATGGAGCTCTTACTGGCAGGAGCCACCGTCACGGTCTGTCATCGCTTTACCCGCAACCTTCAGGCCCATGTGGAGCGCGCAGAACTCCTGATTGCTGCCGCTGGCAAGCCGGGTTTGATTTCTGGTCAGTGGGTTCGCGACGGTGCTGTGGTCATTGATGTCGGGATCAATCGCTTACCTGATGGTCGCCTGACCGGCGATGTAGACTTTGCCGAAGCCGAAAAAAGGGCAACCTGGATTACCCCGGTTCCCGGCGGGGTCGGGCCCATGACCGTAGCCACCCTCCTGCAAAACACCATGACGGCCGCCGAACAAAGAGTGCGCCAACGCCATGACTGAAAGCGAGCAGTCAGAATCCGCAGAAAATCCGGTCTCTCTGGATAATGCAGAGCTCTACTTCAATCGTGATCTGAGTATTCTCGCTTTTAACCAACGTGTACTGGCGCTGGCCGATGATCCCCGCGTGCCCTTACTGGAGCGCTTGCGCTTTCTGACCATTGTTTCCAGCAATCTCGATGAATTTTTTGAAGTACGCATGGCCGGATTACTGCAAAGGCGCAAATTTGGTGCCGGACCCTTGGGGCCTGACATGCTGGGTCCGGATCGGGAAATTGCCGCCGTTGCACAAATGGCCCATGAAATCATTCAGGAACAATATCTCTGCCTGAACCAGCGTCTGCTCCCGGCTCTGGCCAAAGAAGGCATTAGGCTGCTGCGCCGTAAGGAATGGCGCGCTGCACAAAAGCGCTGGATCAGCAATTATTTTCAGACTGAAGTCATGCCCTTGTTGACCCCTCTCAGCCTGGACCCGGCACATCCCTTTCCGAAAGTGCAAAACAAAGGTCTGAATTTTGCCATTGTTCTGGAAGGACATGATGCTTATGGACGACGCAGTCCCATTGCCATCGTTCAGGCCCCCAGGATTCTTCCCCGAATCATCCAGATCCCTCCCCATCTGGCGGGTCCCAGTGATTTTGTGTTTCTTTCCTCCGTCATTCACGAACACGTCACCGCACTGTTTCCCGGCCTGAAAATTCTCGGTTTTTATCAGTTCAGGGTCACCCGTAACAGCGAACTGTTTGTGGATGAGGAAGAAGTGGATAACCTCCTGGACGCATTAGTGGACGAATTACCCATGCGCCCTTTCGGGGAAGCTGTACGCCTGGAAGTCGCCAATAATTGCCCCCGCGAAGTCGTCGATTATCTGCTCAAACACTTTGAACTGGTGGATGACAATCTCTATTCACTGGCCGGGCCGGTGAACCTGTCCAGGCTGGCGGCCATTATTGACATGGTGCCGCGCCAGGACCTGCTCTTTCCCCCTTTCGTACCGGGACTACCCAGCGTCTGTTCCCGGCCGGAAAATATTTTTGCGCGCCTGCGTGAAGCACCCATTTTGCTGCACCATCCTTACCAGAGCTTTAATCCGGTGCTTGATTTTCTGCGTCAGGCGGCGAGTGATCCCCAGGTCATTGGCATCAAACAGACCCTCTACCGCACGACTCCCGACTCCCCTCTGATTGATGCTCTGATTGAGGCGGCAATGGCGGGCAAACAGGTCACCGCCGTGGTTGAACTCAAGGCACGCTTTGATGAAGCCAACAACATCCGCATGGCCGAGCGTCTGGAAGAAGTGGGCGTACAGGTCGTGTACGGGGTCGTCAACCACAAAGTCCATGCCAAAATGATTCTGATATTGCGCCGCGAGGATGAAGGTATCCGCCTTTACGGACATCTCGGCACAGGCAACTACCACCCCCGCAACGCCCGGATTTATACAGACCTGAGCCTGTTGACCGCCGATTCAGACATTACCGCCGACATGAATGATCTGTTCATGCACATCACCGGCATGGGCAGGGTGCCTCAATTGCGGCGCCTGCTGCAAAGCCCCTTTACGCTGTTCAACGCGCTCATTGAAGCCATTGAAGCAGAAACCCGCAGGGGTAGCGAAGGACGTATTCTGGCACGGGTAAACGCGCTGGTGGAGCCGGAGTTGATTCGTGCCCTATACCGGGCCTCTCAGGCGGGCGTCGAAATTGATCTGGTAGTGCGCGGTGCCTGCGCCCTGCGCCCCGGCATCCCCGGCGTTTCCGAGCATATTCGGGTGCGCTCCATTGTCGGTCGTTTTCTGGAACACAGCCGGGTTTATTATTTTGGTAATGGACGACATCCCAAGTTGTGGATTTCCAGCGCGGACTGGATGGGGCGCAATCTGTTTAGACGCCTGGAGGTTGCCGTTCCAATACAGGACCCGGACCTGCGCGCCCGGGTTCTCGAGGAAACCCTGCAGCTTTATCTGCAGGATGACTGCAACGCCTGGCTCATGAAGGCGGACGGCAGCTATGAACAACTGCGCCGAAGCCCGGAAGATGACTGTCAATCCGCCCAGGAGATCCTGCTGCGGCACTATGATCGCAGCAGTCAACATGGCTAGATAGGAATACCAGGCATGATTAGAACGCTGGTCCTCAACAGCAAGGGAGGTGCAGGCAAAACCACTGTAGCCACCAATCTGGCCAGCCTTCTGGCGCTGCGTGGTACGGTTCTCCTTGCCGATCTGGACCCCCAACAGTCGTCTTCCCACTGGGTCAAGCGCCGCTCGCCCCTGCTCCCCAAGCTGAATGTGGTGGAAGATGCCGAACGCGACTTCCGTGATTATCCCACCAGTGACTATGTGGTCATGGATGCCCCTGCAGGGCTCAAAAAGAAACGCCTTGAAGACATGCTGGGTGAAGTAGAAGTTCTGCTGGTCCCCATCGGTCCCTCTCTTTTTGATCTGGATGCCAGCCAGCTTTTTCTGCAAAAACTTGAAGAAATCAAGCGCTACCGTAAAGGTAAAGTGCGGATGGGGGTGATTGCCAATCGGGTAAATGCACGTACCCGGGGTGCCCAGCATCTGCAAAGTGTCCTGAGTGAATGGAATCTGTCCGTGGTGGCGACCTTGCGGGATAGTCAGATTTACGTCCGTGCCGCCCAATGTGGTGCTGGAATTGCCGACCTGCGTGCCGCAGAAAATCGCAATGAATTACCGCAATGGGTACGCATACTGAATTTTGTCATGGAGGATGGTGGTGGAAGAGGAACTTAAATTACAAATCATGGACGATACGGCTCCAGTCTGGAAACGTATTGCCGAACATCCTCTACTGGCCATCAGCAAAGAACCTCCGCTTCAGCTTCATGCGTTTTATTTTGATAGTCGTGATGGCGCCCTGCAACGTGCGCGTCTGGCTTACCGCGTTCGCCGCGAAGAGGATACCTGGATAGCCACACTCAAGGCCGGCGGTCAATCAGCGGGCGGGCTGCACCAACGTCCGGAGTGGAATGTTCCGGTCGCCAGTAACCAGCCCGACCTGAGCGTCTTCACCGATAGTGAAGCGGCCGCCATGCTTGCACCCTTCACGGAACTGGACTTGCAGGTCATTCTGGAAACCCGTTTCGAACGCCACGAAAGCCGGGTTATCCACACCGATGGCAGTGAAATCATTGTAGCGCTTGATCGCGGGGAAATTCTGGCCAGAGGCCAGAGCGAACCCATCCGCGAGGTGGAGTTGGAACTCGCCAAAGGGAATGCAGCAGCAGTGCTCGAAATGGGCGCAGCCCTCTGTCAGGATCTTCCCCTGATTCCCGACCAGGAAAGCAAATTGTTTCGCGGTTTGCGCCTGGCCGGACTGGTTTCCGATGAAAAACCGCGCGACACGGCATGGCCCCTGCACCGCCGGGAAAATGCCGGCAACGCATTCAGCCAGATACTAACCTGGCAACTCCAGCAAATTATTCACGAGACACGCAAACACTGGGCTAAAACTTCTGCGGAGAGTTTTCACGACCTGCGCAAAAGCGTGCGCAGCCTCAGAGCAACCTTGCGCTTTTGCCGGGTGCTCGACCCGGACAATCTATTGCAACCCTTCCGCCTCGCGCTTCAGGAATGGTTTCACCAGCAAAATCAAAAACGTGATTATGAAGCCCTGCTGGGATACTGGACCGAAATTGCCGCGACCATGACCCTGGACCCCGCCCCCTTGCAGGGCATTTTATCCGCGCAAGCACCTCAGCAAGCCGAACAATTACCGCAGTTGGTCGCCATCCTGCTGAAACTCTGGGCCAGTTTAATGCGACATCCATTGACCCACGCCAAAAACCTGCAGGATTTCAGCGAAGCCCAATTACATCGCGAAGACCGCAAACTGATGGCTGCCGGCAAAATGCTGCTGGATCATCCCGGAGCCTTACACAGCCTGCGCATCCGTATCAAAAATATCCGTTATGTGATGATCACCCTGGCGCCGCTATGGCCCGGAAAAGATAGCAAAGCATTACTGAAATTACTGGCGACTCTGCAGGGTATTGCTGGAGAAATCCACGATGCGGACATGGCAGGCCAATATCTGAATCCCCTGACCAACAATCGTAAAGCCGGTGTGGCTTTTCAGGCAGGCGCGTTATTGGGGTTCCTGCAGGGCCGCGAGGCTCGACAGCGTAAAAAATTCCAGAAATTCTGGTTGAGACTGGAATCCACGGCCCGGCCGTGGGATCTTTAAGCAGGTCATTGAACGATTTAACGAATATCCATTAAAATTGATAAGCAAGACCAGCTTCCATATTAAAAAGGTTGGTACTACTAAGTGGCTCAGATGAAGCATTGATTAATCCACCAACGATATCTCCGCCCGTGTAATTAAAGTGGGTGTAACTAAGACCGCCGTAAAGATGCCAGTTCTGATAAACTCTATAATCAATATCAGCCGATATTTTTTCTTGCCCACTTGTTCCAAAATTTGCCGTTGTTCCAAGAAGTTCTTCCATAATCGGAGATTCATGAACCTTTATTCCACCACCAATCATGGCCAGACCTTCAATATTGACCCCCGACACCAAGCGAGGCGTGATGGCATACTGAAACATCAACCCTGCACCAACCAGGCTGGAATGGTAGTCCTCGGTATAACCATGGGGTCCAAGCAATTGTCGGTTCCAATCTTGGTATCCACCAGCAATATAAGGTGTCAACATCATCGTACTATTCAAGGTGAAGCCTTTGCCTAAACGCGCCAATACGCGGTTTGTAGTAGCGCTATCAGTACCATCGTAAGGCTGCCCATCTTGCAACGCACCCTGATATGAGATATTGCCCGAGTTAAATTGATAATTTACAGCAAAATAAAGGTTGCTCGGCATACTCTTGAAGTAATCACCCATCAGGCTATATTTCACAGAAAATCCGGGCATCCACCCCGATTCAATATCTGAAGGACCGGGAGTGATGTGTTCTTGATAATTCATCAAAGTTCCGACTGCAGCCAGACCAACTTCATTATTGGCAGCTACAATGGGATTTTGCGGAGACTGATAGACATCCCCCGCTAATGCCTGGCTGGCACAAAAAACAGCACCGGCAGTTGCCAACAGCGTAGCGGTAAATACTTTCTTCTTCATTACGATACTCCTATATGTAGACAAGTTTAAGCAGCATACATGACAACTTTATTAAATTCTCATCTCATATAGTACGGAATCCAGATAAGTTCAAGGTAGAAATTAAAATATAACAGGAACCACCTAATGAAGACTTTTCAGGAAACTTGCCGCAGAATACTCTGCTTACGCGCTACCGGGAGAGGCAGGATACGACCGCTGTATGACTTCGGCTAGGTCGCGAGACAGCTTGGCTTTGGCCGCTAACAGTTGCAGGGCATTCATCATGCCTTGCTGGCGGACCTTGTCATAGCGTTGCCAACGACTGAGGGGAGTGGCCAGACGGGCGGCGGTTTGCGGGTTGATATCATCCAGCCTACGGATTTGCTCGGCAAAAAAAGCATAACCTGATCCATCAGCGGCATGAAATAAGGTCGGATTCATGGAAAAAGCACCCAACACCGCACGCACCCGATTGGGCACCTTCCAGTCAAAGGCCGGATGCACCAAAAGATGCTGCACATGGCGCAAGGTATCGGGGCGCGGTGCCATGGCCTGAATAGCGAACCATTTGTCGATTACCAGCGGATAATCCTGCCATTTCTGATAAAAATCCAGAAGGATGTCTTCGGCATCATGTTTGGGATGCTGCACCAGCAGCTGAAAAGCCGCCAGACGGTCTGTCATGTTATCGGCCTGCACATATTGCTGACGCGCATGCAGGGTCATGTCCTCGTGACGACTGTGGTCACTATGAATCAGATAACTCAAGGCCATATTACGAAGACGGCGACGACCAATGGAAGCCCCATCCCGCTCATAAGCGCCCGCAAGATCCTGATACAACCCTAACCATTCATCATGAAAATGTGCGCCAATTTTATCGAGCAGGGTCTCTCGCGCTCGATGAATGGCATCTACCGCAATGACCGGCATCTGTTCACCGATATAATCCTCGCTGGGCAAAGTCAGTAACTCCGCGCGAAAGGCCGGGTCCATCTGACTTTGTTTCAATGTGGCAGACAGCGCCTGTTTCAGGGCCGCAGGCAACACTTCAAGTTCCTGATGATTTTTTACCCCGGACAACAAGGTTTTAAGGGCCAACTCCTGGGCGCTTTCCCAGCGATTAAAAGGATCATCATCCACACCGGCCAGAAAACTGCGGGCCTGATCATCAAGAGCAATATCCAGCCGCACTGGCGCGGAAAAACCTCGCAGCAAGGAAGGAATCACCGGATCGGGCAAGCCCTCAAAAGTCCAGCTTTGACTGGCCTGCTCCAATAAAATCACCTTTTCGACTGCACCAGTTTTATCGAGAACCGCTTTTTCTCCCTGAGTGTTCAGCAACGCCATGCGCACCGGAATAGGAACCGGCTCCTTGTTTGGCTGTCCGGGCGTGGCGGGGGTGGACTGCTGCAAAGTCAGCGTGTAGGAACGACTCGCGGGATCATAACTTCCCTCTGCCTTTACTTGTGGGGTTCCCGCCTGGGAATACCAGCACCGAAACCGGGAAAGATCATAGTGGTTGGCCTCTTCCATGGCCTCCACAAAATCTTCGATGGTCACCGCATGCCCATCATGTCGTTCAAAATACAAATCCGTGCCGCGCCGAAAGCCTTCCTTGCCCAGCAAGGTGTGGATCATGCGCACCAGTTCCGCGCCCTTTTCGTACACCGTCGCCGTGTAAAAATTATTGATTTCCGAATAGGCATCGGGACGCACCGGATGTGCCAGCGGACCCGCATCTTCAGGAAACTGGGCGGAGCGCAGGCGGCGCACATCGCCAATCCGTTGCACCCCACGCGAATTCATATCTGCACTGAATTCCTGATCACGAAATACCGTCAAACCTTCTTTGAGGCTCAGTTGAAACCAGTCCCGCAAGGTTACCCGGTTACCCGTCCAGTTATGAAAGTATTCATGGGCGATGACCGATTCAACGCCCTGATAATCCGTATCGGTGGCGGTTTCAGGGCTGGCCAGCACATATTTGGAGTTGAAAATGTTGAGGCCCTTGTTTTCCATCGCCCCCATATTGAAGCTATCGGTCGCCACAATCATGTAGCGATCCAGATCATATTCGCGCCCGTAACCCTCTTCATCCCAGCGCATGGCCCGCTTCAGGCTTTCCATGGCCTGATCGCAGGCTCCCAGGTCCCGTTCGGCCACATAAATTTCCAGCGTCACCGACCGTCCCGATTGCGTCACAAAAACATCGCGCTGTACGGCCAGATCACCGGCTACCATGGCAAATAAATAAGCAGGCTTGGGATAAGGATCTTCCCAACGCGCCCAATGCCAATCGTTGTCTTCATCCCCCTGGGCAATGCAGTTGCCATTGGCCAGCAGCACCGGACAGGTTTTTCGGGAAGCGTGCAAAGTCACCGTAAATTTGGCCAGACAATCCGGGCGGTCCAGATAATAGGTAATACGCCGGAAACCCTCTGCCTCACATTGCGTCAAAAACTGCCCACCCGCAAAATACAAACCGGACAGGGTCGAATTGGCAGCGGGATGAATCTTTACCCGGGTTTCCAATAAAAATTCCGGCTCAGGATTCAACAAGGTCAAACCCGTCGCATCAGAACGAAACAAATTTTCCGCCAAGGGCTGACCATCTCTCAAAATACTCAGCAATTCCAGAGATTCGCCGTCCAGATGCAACTCGGACTCCGGCCCCGCAGTCAGGCGCTGAAAATGCAGGCAGGCCTCCACTTCGGTATTTTCCGGGTCCAGATGAACATTCAGCGCGACCTCGGTAATCCGATAGAGGGGCGGCTGATAATCTTCGCGATGAATAACCGCGTTATTATCTTGAGCAATCATCAATGGCAAGCTCCATTTTCCAGGCTGCTGATATGATCAACAAAATCGGCCAGACTGGAGCGATCCAAACCATGTGCCAGAACGGCCTGATTCTGGGCATTACAGTAAATAAGGGTCGGGGTCGCCACTTCTCCGCTTTCACTCAGCAGCTTGGTATTGTTTTCTACCGCAGCCAGGGTCGCCGGATCAGGATTTTTAGCAGGAGTAATACCACCCTCTTCCGTTGCCTCATCAAAGCCTTTTTCATTTTCCGCCATGGCGGCAGCAGGGTCACTGGCCCCCAAAATAGCCGCCGCTTTACCGGCGCTGCTGGGCTTCAGGAAAGCCACGACCACATAGCGGACGCGTAGCTTACCTGCAGCAATGAGCGGTTTGGCTTCTTCGTAAAACTTGTGACAGTAAATGCAGTTAGGATCTACAAAAGCCGTGAGTTCCGGCCCTTTGCTTCCCAGCACAAAACTGTCTGCATGGGCGGCTTTTTCAGCCAAAACCGCAGCCGATGCCGGTTTGGGAATGAGCCCCAGCTTGATCATGTCAGCATGGGCGGCATCCTGACCTTGCTGATTGAGCACCGGTCCGGCCACCAGATATTGTCCATCTGCCGTCGCATAAGCAATGGTCGGATGACCTTCCATACTGACTTCAATACCCGTCAAACCACCAGGCCCAGGAAAAACCTTTTCAGCACTGGCCTGGCCATGGGTAACATCATTCAGCAGCTTCTTGGCGCCATTCAGACTCAACGGACTGCTGCTCGTGGCGGAATCAGGATTAATGGCAAAGCGTTCGATAACTGCCCCCGTTAAGCCGCCAATAATTAGAAGACCCACTGCCAGAGCGATAGATGATTTGTCCATGTATGAATGTTAATCCTGTAAATTCTGAAAAAAGTGATAACGTATGATTGTAAACCGCTGAGCGCATCAAGACCAGAAACGACAAGAACCGAAAAACCATTGATACACGCGGCAAGCTCTTGAAAGAAGACCTTCAACGCCGGAGATGGTTCCAGTAATGGATTTTTTAGAGGCGGTTACCAATCCGCAGCAGGCCTACAACCTGCCCTTCAACCAGCAAATCATCACGGGACAAGTCCACCTCAATAGGAGAAAAATCCGGATTTTCGGGTAACAGGCTGACTTTGCCCTGCTTTCGTTGCCAGCGCTTGACCGTAACCTCTCCGTTGACTCGAGCCACTACAATCTGGCCATTTTGTGGCGTAAAGCCAGCCTCATGGCGCACCGCCAGAATATCGCCATCCAGAATACCCGCATCGCGCATACTCATACCCTGCACCCTCAACAAATAATCAGCCCCCGGCGAAAATAGTTTAGGGTCCACCGGCAACTGCCCCTCGCGAAACTCCTCAGCCAGCATCGGTTGCCCGGCGGCTACCCGACCCACCAAAGGCAAGCCCATGGTCGCGCTCAAATCTTCGTGCAGGCGAATCCCCCGTGCGGTACCATTTTGCAGTTCCAGATAACCTTTGCGCGCCAACATGCGCAAATGGGTTTCCGCCGCATTGGGTGAACGAAAGTCAAAGGCTTTCATCAATTCCGCACGCGTGGGTGGCAAATTGTCTTCCAGCATCCGGGCGCGAATCCAGGCCAGAATCTCGGCCTGACGCGGCGTCAGTTTATCCATGCCATGCCTCCAGAAATCGGTACGTATGATTCTGTATTTTTATACAGCATGAAGAAAAGCGCAAGACCGCTGCAAACTCGACAAAATGCTGACAGCATCCGAATCACACCCCTCCAAGTTCCTGCCGGTTTTTTGACAACTGTAGTCGTAAGAATAAGACTTAGTTACAGATTCAGCATGGTACCGAATTTGCGTCTGATGAGTAGAGGATTGTCAATGACTAATTTATAACTGCTTGATTTAATTGGTGGGCCCGCACGGACTCGAACCGTGGACCAAGGGATTATGAGTCCCCTGCTCTAACCAACTGAGCTACAGGCCCTGAAGAGAGGGCGCGAAATCGCTCTCGCGCCCGCATTTTTACCACATTTACCCTTCAGGAAGGAATGGTGACTTCTCCGTCCACAAAACTCTTTAAACGCTCAGAGCGGGAAGGATGACGCAGCTTCCGCAGCGCCTTGGCTTCAATCTGACGGATACGCTCACGGGTCACATCAAACTGTTTACCCACTTCTTCAAGGGTGTGATCCGTGTTCATGCCGATTCCAAAGCGCATACGCAACACTTTGGCCTCTCGGGCTGTCAGACCATTGTCCAGAAGTTCTTCGACAACCTCGCGAATAGCCGCGTTGACTGCTGATTCGGCCGGCGCGGTGACATTACGATCTTCAATAAAGTCACCCAGATGGGAGTCTTCGTCGTCACCAATGGGAGTTTCCATGGAAATCGGTTCCTTGGCAATTTTCAGCACCTTGCGTATCTTGTCCTCGGGCATTTCCATGCGCTCTGCCAGCTCTTCCGGTGATGGCTCACGACCCATTTCCTGCAGCATTTGCCGACTAATCCGGTTCAGCTTGTTGATGGTTTCAATCATGTGCACCGGAATACGAATGGTGCGCGCCTGATCGGCAATACTGCGGGTAATGGCCTGTCTAATCCACCAGGTAGCGTAGGTAGAAAACTTGTAGCCACGCCGGTATTCAAATTTGTCCACCGCTTTCATCAAGCCGATATTGCCTTCCTGAATCAAATCCAGAAATTGCAGACCACGATTGGTGTACTTCTTGGCAATGGAGATGACCAGACGCAGGTTGGCTTCGACCATTTCCTTTTTGGCCCGCCGGGCTTTTGCCTCACCAATAGACATCAAACGGCTGGCTTCCTTGATTTCTGCAACCGGCAAGCCCGCCCGTTTTTCAATATCTGCCAGACGCTTCATGATGGCGAGAATATCATCCCGATATTCCACTAACCGTGCGCTATAAGTAAAGCCACCATTAATCTGTTGGTCTATCCAGCCCAGATCACTTTCATGACCCGGATAACTGCGCACAAATTCCTTCCGGGGAAAACGCGCCCGCTCAATACAAATCTCCATGAGCTCACGCTCACATTGGCGCACGCCGTCAGTTAAAGCCCGCAAGGCATCGGCCATCACATCAATCTGGCGACCATTCAGCTTGATTTCCAGAAAGCGTTCTGCCAGCTCGCGTCTTTTTTCCTGATAGCTTTCGTCATGCATTTCACCTTCGGCATGACTGGCAAGCAGATTCAGATAGGCTTCGCGAATGACGGCAAAGCGCTCCAGGGCTTCTTCCAGCTGGGGACCCTTATCCGCTTCAAGAGTGCCTTCTTCGCCTTCTTCATCTTCATCATCCGTGTCTTCAGGCTCTTCGCCTTCCAGCAAAACAGGCTCTTCGTCTTCACTGACAGCTTCTGCATCCAGAGCATTGGGATCAATAAATGCATCGACCACTTCATCCAGGCGCGTTTCTCCGCGCTCAACCCGATCAGCAGCATCCAGCAACAGCGAGATGGTGGTCGGGCAGGTGGAAACCGCACGCAAAACCTGCATCAGACCATCTTCAATGCGGCGGGCTATTTCAATTTCGCCTTCCCGGGTTAAAAGCTCAACCGTGCCCATCTCACGCATGTACATACGTACCGGGTCACTGGTACGGCCAATATCCGCTTCGACGACAGCCAGGGCTTCCTCAGCAGCTTCTTCGGCTTCCTGGGCAGCCACGCCGACATTACCTTCACCATCCAGAAGAGTATCGCCATCCGGTGCTTCTTCAAAAACTTCGATGCCCATGTCATTAATCATGGAAATGACATTTTCCATCTGCTCAGGATCAAAAACTTCTTCAGGCAGATGATCGTTAATCTCCCCGTAGGTCAGGTATCCCTGCTCTTTTCCGCGCGCGATCAGACGCTTCAGCTCAGACCGCTGAGACTCATTGTCCACTACACTCTCACCGTCTCTCATAACCATCCTGCACTCGCGGAAAGCCGCATATTATATAAGAAAAACCACCAGGATGAAAAGCTAAATTCATTGACCGCATTCATCCATCCTTTTTGTCTGGACCCTTCAGGATTCGGGACGCTTGTGGCGACCACGTCGCGTTGACAACACGATTTCGGTCCGCTCCTGCTCTGTCAGCGCGCCCAATCCCGAACGATCCGCCGTATGGCCCATATATTCCAACCTAGCGGCGCTCAGGCGCCGATTTACCCTGTGCACACATTCAGGTATTTCATTGCGCAACAATGCGCCCCCCTGGCTCTCATCCGCCTCGGACATGACCAAGGCATAACAAAACTCTGCCAGATCAGTACCAGCCAGTCTCGCCAAAAGCTCGTGAGAACTTAAATGGGTCATGTTTGCCAAAATATCAAGGGTAGCATCGAGTTTTTTTGCAATGGGGTCAGACGCAAAAGGGAGCAGATCCTTTTCCAGTTGCTGCCAGACAGGGTCATCAGGATGATTCAAGAGCAGGCGCATCGCGTTCTTGAAGAGGGAGGGCCCGTCTTTGCTCCGCGACGGTTGCGCTGACGCTGTAACTCGAGCATCCCGACGACGCGTTTTGGAAGGTATGGCAAAGGCCAGACCACATAACTCCTGGAGTTTATGGAGATAAACTTCCCGCAAAGTGGCATCATTTATACGCTGTAAAAATTCCCGCGCTTCCCGCAGAAACTGGGCTTTTTCATCTTCTGCGGCAATATTATGGCGACGCTGCAGTTCATCGAGAAAAAAGTCGATGGCCGGCCGAGCCGTCGGGAATAAAGCTTCCAGCGCTGCTGCGCCCTGCTCGCGCACCAGCGAATCCGGGTCCTGGCCATCCGGCAAAAACAGTACCCGCAGCAGACGCCCCTCGCGCAACAATTCAGGCGCCATTTGCACCGCCCGCCAGGCCGCCTTACGGCCGGCAGTATCCCCATCAAAGCACAGCAAAATCTCTGCAGCCGCACGAAACAGCATCTGTAGCTGACTTTCCCCGAGTGCCGTACCACTGGCGGCAACGGCATAATCCAGTCCGGCCTGATGCAGGGTGATGACATCCAGATAGCCTTCCACCAGCACGGCACGATTCATCCGACGCAGGCCATCCCGGGCCTGATGCAGGCCGTAAAGCACCTGCCCTTTGTGGTACAGCGGACCTTCGGGAGAGTTCAGATATTTGGGCTCCCGGCCATCGAGACTGCGTCCCCCCAATCCAACCAGATGGCCGCGACCATCACGAATCGGAAAAATAACCCTGTCCCGAAAACGATCATAAACCGAATGATCCTCGCGGCTACTCACCAACCCTGCACCAATCAGTGCGCGTCGGGTATTTTCATCCTTACCCAGTTGCTGACTCAGAAAATTCGCGGCGGGAGGAGCATAACCCAATTCAAAGCGGGTAATGATTTCCTGATGGAGACCTCGGCTCTGCCAGTACTGCTGGGCCGCCGGATTTTTTGCCAGTGCATCCCGGTACAGGCTGACCGCCTTGTCCAGAATCTGCCGAAAAGGGCGGAGATCTTCCTGAACAGACTGACCAACAGCCTCTTCAGGTAAGGCCACCCCGGCATCTTCCGCCAGCAACGCTACCGCCTCAGGAAAGGAAAGACGATCATGGGCCATCAGAAACCCAATGGCGTTACCGTGGGCATGACATCCAAAACAATAATAAATCTGTTTTTCCGGACTCACTGAAAATGAGGGACTTTTTTCCTGATGAAAAGGACAGCAGGCCCAAAAATCCTTGCCCTTTTTCTTCAGGGGAACACGACCTTCCACCAGACGGATCAAATCGGTCCGTTCGAGGAGAGCATCTATGAATGCGGGGGAAAATTTGACCATGTTTCAGCGTAGCTCCAACTCACTGACACCGCCACCCCCCTGCTCGGGACGGGCCATACGCCACTGGATGATGCGCGGATCCTGATGGGCAAATTCCCTGACCATTTCAGCCAGGACGCCATTGCCTTTACCATGCAGCACCTCAATGTGCTGGCGACCGGAAGCCATGGCGCCATCCACATGGCGGCACAAAGCCTGCCAGGCATCTTCGCGCAGCTGACCGCGCAGATCGAGACGCCATGGATGATTTTCTGGTGAAGCATACTGAGTACTCCCTTTTTCCTTGGGTATTTCCAGTGCGGAATCCGCGCGGAACTGCTCCAGGGGAATCCAAACCTGCTTGCCGCGCAACTGAATTTGCAGACGTTGCCGGGCAGCATCGACACGGACAATCTGGGTAACCTGGCGCAGGGGCAGAAACAAGCCTTTGCTGCCGACTGCAGGCAAATCCACCGACACGGTTTCGGCCATCTGAAAAGGCGTACCCAACTGTTCCAGTGCCGCACTGGCCGCCTGGGTATCCCGTCCAGATTTGAGCGCAGCGATGGTTTTCCGCACTTCACTGCGCGCATTCTGCAGCAATTGTGTCCACTCATTGCGAGCCTGTTCAGCGGCCCGCTCCCGATCCTGACGTGCCGCATCCAGTTCACGCTGCAAACGTTTCACCGATTTGTCAGCTTCCATGCGCGCCTGCGCCGCTTCATCCATTGCCTGTTGCGCGGCGCGCAACAGGCCTTCCCGTTGTGCTTCCCAGCGTTCCCAGTCCTCGCGATCATCCGCGTACAAGGCCTCGGCGCGCTGTACCAGCGCTTCAGGCATCCCGACACGTCGCGCGATAGTCAACCCTTGACTGGCACCACCTACTCCCCATTGCAGACGATAGGTCGGAGCAAGACGTTCTGCGTCAAAGCCCATACCGGCCAAAGCTACGCCAGCGCGGCTGAGGGCATAACGTTTCATGATTTCCTGATGACTGGTGAGCACCGCACAGGCTTGAACCGACAGGAGCGCCTCGGCCACGGCCTGGGCCAGGGCACCCCCTTCGCGGGGATCCGTACCATTTCCCAGCTCATCCAACAGTACCAGGCTGTGTTGATCAGCCTGCTCCAGCACCCTGCGCAAGCGACTCACCTGTGCCGAAAAAGTAGACAGGTCCGTATGAATATCCTGAGCGTCACCAATGACCGCAAAGCCTTGCCGAAAATACCCCAGACGACCTTCAGCAGCCACCGGCATGCCTAAATAAGCCATCAGATGGTTCAACCCCAGGGCCTTGAGCAGTGCCGTTTTGCCACCCGTATTGGGTCCGGTAATGACCAGTTGATGATTACTTTCGCCCAAAGCCAGAGGATTACCAACCACCTGACCCGGATGCTGCATACACAGCAGGGGATGACGTAAATTGTGCAGATCAAAGGCCGGGCGATTATCCACCTGAACCAGCGTACCCTGAAAATCCTTGCCCAGTTCCAGGGCGGCGCGAACTCCGTCCAGCCGTCCAATGTACTTTAAGGCGCGGCGCATGGACGGCACTTGCTGGCTTACGGCCGCACTTAAGGCCCGTAGTACCTTTTCCTGCTCCAGACGTTCGGCCTGGCGGTCCTGCACCAACTGGTTATTCAGGTCTACCGCCGTTAAGGGCTCCACAAAAAGGGTTTCACCACTCGCCGAACGATCATGGACAATAACCTTGATACGGCCTTTGTGGCTGGTTTTCAGGGGCAATACATAGCGGTCATTCCGCTGGACAATCAGCTGATCCTGCCAGTAATCCTGCCAATCGGGATTACGTAAAAATCCCTGCAAAAAGCGTTGTATTTCAGCGCGCCCCTGGCGCAACTGCCGGCGAATGGCGCTTAATTCAGCACTGGCAGCATCCAGAAGTTCGCCTTCATCATCCAGGGCCTGCTGCAGATGCCGCAGCAGCGATAGTGAAGGCTCCAGGTCTGTTGCCCATTCCGTCAGCGTGTCGTTGACTTCCCGCAAGGCCGAGGCATAGTGCTTCTGGCCATGCAAAACCCGGGTTATCTGCTGCAACTCGCAGCCGCTCAGAATGGCGCCGGGGCGCTCAAGCAGGTCCAGCAGGGAACGAACGTCCGGGAGAATGTGGATGGGCAGCGAAAAGCCAGCAGCAGATCGTTCCGCCAGCAAAAGCGCCATATTAAGGCGCTGCTGAATTTCAGCAAGGCCTACCCAGGGATGGAGGTTTTCCACATAATGCCGCCCATATTCATGGGCACATTTAGCCAGCCAGGCGGCACGAATATCTTCCAGATCGAGGGCTCTGGAAAAGCTGTCCTGCCAGGGAGCCGCCCCTGCCACAGCGTCTTTCATCCGTTATTCAGGCGCGCCTTTACTTTTTCCGCAACCAGCGCCATATCAGCCCGACCCAGCAATTGCGGTTTCAGGCTGTTCAACACCTTACCCATATCTTTGGGACCGCTGGCGGCGGTGTTTGAAACCGCTTCTGCAATCAGGGCATCAATGGCTTCCATACTCAGGGGCTCGGGGAGATAAGCGGAAAGGATGACAATTTCTGCTTCTTCCTTATCGGCAAGATCCGGGCGATTTCCCGCTCTGAACTGACTGGCAGAATCTTTTCTTTGCTTGATCAGTTTTTCGGCGATACTTAGAACCTCGGTATCATCCAACTCGCGGCGATCGTCCACCTCACGTTGCTTGATCGCTGCCTGGAGCATGCGAATAGTGGTAAGACGATCAGACTCACGAGCGCGCATCGCCGCCTTCATGTCCTCCTGAAGACGTTCGCGTAAAGACATGCTTCAGTACATCCGAACCAAACGCATGGACTGACGACGCATCCGCTTCAAAGCCCGCTTGCGCGCAGCAGCAGCCTTGCGCTTGCGCTCTTCGGTGGGCTTTTCATAAAACTCGCGACGACGTACTTCCGTCAGGACTCCGGCTTTTTCACAGGAGCGTTTGAAGCGCCGCAGCGCCACTTCGAAAGGTTCATTTTCTTTAACACGAACAGTTGGCATAGAAGGTTTCTGACCTCATCAAAAATAAAAGCTTAGCGAGAAAGGGGCAGAGTATAGGCAGATCAACGGCGCGAGTCAAAAAGAAACCACGCTCAGCAGTCGTTGTAAAAAACACAAAACTATAGTTGCATCTGCTTGACAGGATGATCAAAAAGAATGCTAATATAGGAAATGATAAAAACTCTTTTAGATATAGAATATTAGATTACAATGTTAGAGTGATTGTGGTCTTTGATTCTAGGGGATGCCCATGCGAACGGAAGTGAGAGAATTAAACGAAGCATTACCCGATGTCGCGCCGGCTATTGACCCGCCCCCTCTGACTGATTTTATAGAAGGCGATCAGAGCAGTCCCTTTCTCACTCAGGATCAGGAACTGCAACTCATCCGCCGTCTGCGTCAGGGAGATGACTGCGCCAGAGCCACCCTGATTTCTGCGCACATGCCTTTAGTCAGAGCGGTTGCCCGGGCCTATCGAAACAAAGGTCTCAGTCAGGAAGATTTGCTTCAGGAAGGCTACATGGGTTTACTGCGTGCCGCAGATCGCTTCCGTGAAGGTCTTGGTACCCGTTTTTCCAGCTATGCCACCTGGTGGATTCGGGAAGCCATGCAACGTGCGCTCATCCGTTCCCGCTTCATCCGACTGCCGGACTATCTGGCAAAATCGCTGCATGCTTACCTGCAGCGTGGTGAAGATGAAAGCGAATCAACAGAAGACGCCCGGCGCGAGCAACGCCGGGAAGCCCTGGGGGTGCGTGAAAGTACCATGCGCGCTCTGGATTTTGCCGACATTCGCGTCTGCTCGCTGGATGAGGAATTTACGGATGGCCCCAGTCGGGTTGAACAGGTACCAGGCGATACCGCCAGCCCCGACATGGACTACGACCGTGAGTCCATCTGCAAGGCACTCCGGGAGCATCTGGCGGAACTGAATGAAAAGCAACGGGAAGTGATGATCTTCCGCTACGGCATCCATGGAGATGCGCCCATGACGCTGGAAGCCGTGGCCGAACGTATGGGCGTCAGCCGTGAGGCCGTCCGCCAGTTGCAGGTCAGAGCCCTGACCCGACTGCGTCAATCACTTTCTGATAGCGGCTGGGGTGCCTGACGTTCCTGCAGCATAGCCAAAAGACGCCGCAGAGCATGGGCGCGATGACTCAACTGATTTTTTTCTGCCAGTGTCCATTCAGCCGCACTTCGCGCACCGCCTAGTGGCCAGAATAACGGATCGTAACCAAAACCCCCTTTCCCCTGAAGCGTTTTACCAATGGTTCCCATCCAGAATCCCTGAGCCACAATGGGGGCGGGATCGTCGGCTGACTCCATAAAGACCATGCAGGCAATATAATAGGCTGCACGCGATGCTCCGGTTAAAGCACGCATCTGCTCGAGCAAGCGCTGATTATTCTCGGCATCGGTTGCGCCGGGACCGGCGTAACGGGCCGAAAACAATCCCGGTACACCTTGCAGGGCGGGCACGCAAAGGCCTGAGTCTTCCGCAAGAGACGCCATCCCTGAGATGGCCGCAGCATGACGGGCCTTCAGCAAGGCATTCTCCACAAATGTGCTGCCACTTTCTTCAGCACCTTTAATACCTTGCTCGTCCTGCCCATAGACTGTGTAGCCGTGCGCGTTAAGCAGTGTCCGCATTTCCCGGATTTTGCCGGCATTACTGCTGGCCAGCAGGATGGGCTTCAAGGCAAAGCCTCAGGAATTTCCTCGCGTTGACGGGCAATCAGATCGCGAATGCCCTGACGCGCCAGCGCCAGCATGGCGGCCATTTCCTGATCACTGAAAACAGCGCCTTCAGCCGTACCCTGCACTTCTACAAAAGCGCCAGCACCCGTCATGACCACATTCATGTCCACTTCCGCGTGGCTATCTTCGGCATAGTCCAAATCCAGTACGGCCTGCCCCTGATACATCCCGACGGAAATGGCAGCTACCCAGTCGCGTAACGGATTACCCTGTACTTTTCCGTTTTTGCGCAGGGTCTGCAGAGCATCGGCTACCGCCAGACAGGCACCCGTGATGCTGGCCGTTCGGGTGCCGCCATCCGCCTGCAAAACATCGCAATCTACCCAGATAGTGCGCTCACCCAAGGCCTGCAAGTCAACGGCTGCACGCAGGCTACGCCCGATCAGCCGCTGAATTTCATGGGTCCGACCCGAGATTTTTCCCTTGGCCGATTCACGCTGCATCCGATCCTGAGTCGCTCTGGGCAACATACTGTACTCTGCAGTCACCCATCCCTTCCCCGCCCCACGCAAAAAAGGCGGAACCTTTTCTTCAATACTAGCGGTACATAACACCTTGGTATCCCCGCAGGCCATCAGTACGGAGCCTTCGGCGTGTTTGGTGAAATTGCGGGTAATTTCTATCGGGCGCAGAGCGTCTGCCATTCTTCCACTGGGTCGATTCATTTACGGATACTCATCATGATGGAGGATAGGCGCATTGTAGACCTGTCCTTCTTTCACCATAACCCCCTATAATGCAGTCGTACCCCAAGGAACGAGGAGCGCCTCATGTCTGCTACCGCGCATGTCGAAATCACCCAATTTCTGAAGCAGCACCATCTAGCTCAGTCACTCACCATTGCCGAAATTCAGACTCTGGCGGAATACGTCACCCATGCCCAGTTTCGCGCCGATCAGGTCATTGCCGAATGGGGCACCTTGGGTGAGGCATTATTTTTTTGCGTCAAAGGAGAAATGGCCATCATTCACCATACCGCCGATGGTGATGAAATGGAGGTCGTGCGGGTCAAGGAAGGAGAAATGGCTGGAGAAATGTCTTTTTTTGACCGGCAACCACGTAGCGCTCGCATTCTCGCCAAAAGCGAAGACACCCAGGTTCTGGTCCTGACTCGCGCCCGTTATCAGCGCCTGAAAGTAGAGAAACCTTATATCACGGTCAACATTCTGGAACAGGCTATCATCAGTCTGGATCACCTGTTTCGTAATCTTTCCCAGAATTATACGGATTTTTCTACCTACATTTACGGCAAGGGCAAGCACTAGGCTCCGCTACGCCGCTGCAGCAGGTGATGAATGCGCTGCAATCGTTCGAGGGGGTCCTGCAGCAGAAGCAGATCCTGCTTTTCCTCTGGAGAAGCCGGTAGTGCCTGAGCGAGCACCATACCTGCAGTACTGGCATCCAGGTCCCGGGCCGCTTCTTCACCCAGCAATTCCTTCAAAATGGCGCGCAGGGTATCGTCTTCCCGGCGCATGGGCACTACCGGCTCCTCCGCCCAGTAGTGCACCGAGGCCATAGCCAGAGCCCCCTCATAATGCCAGTCCTGAATGCTGAAGCGTCGCTGCCCCTCCACCTGAATTTCCAGAATCCCTGGCTCACCACCCCAATCCACTATCCGCGCCAGTGTTCCTACCCGTTCCGGCTCCGCATGACCATCTCCCCGAGAGTGCGTCAAACAAATTCCAAAACCATGATCATGGCGCAGGGAGCTGCTGACCATGTCCAGATAACGGGGTTCAAACACTCTCAATCCGACTAAGGCCTTGGGAAAAAGTACGGTTCGGAGTAAAAATAGGGGTATTGTATGCGTATCCGTCACTATGCTGTTCCTCTCACGAGTATTCATGAATCCCAGCCTGAAACCATCCTCCACGTTCTCACTATATGTACATCTGCCTTGGTGTAAAGCCAAGTGTCCTTATTGTGACTTCAATTCACATGCGGCAGACCATATTCCTGCAGAGCGTTATGCCCGCGCCCTGATTGCTGATCTGGATCGGGAACTGCCACGCATCTGGGGGCGACGTCTGCACAGTATTTTTATCGGTGGGGGCACTCCCAGCCTGTTTCCACCGGAAATCATCAACCAGCTGCTTTCCGACATCCGGGCCCGCCTGCAACCCCTGTCTGCCATGGAGGTGACCCTGGAGGCTAATCCCGGTGCCATTGAAGCCGCAGCATTTGCTGATTTTCGTGCGGCCGGGGTTACCCGTCTGTCTCTGGGAATCCAGTCTTTCAATAATGTGCACCTGCAACGCCTGGGACGCATTCATGATGCATCTGCCGCCCATCGGGCCGTAGAAAAAGCCATTGCTGCGCAATTTGCCAGCTTTAATCTGGATCTCATGTTTGCCCTGCCCGGCCAGAGCACGGCTGAAGCCCTGGCAGACCTGGACGCGGCCTTACAATATCAGCCTCCCCATTTATCCCTTTACCAGCTCACCCTGGAAGCGGGCACTCCCTTCGCCAGCCATCCTCCAGCCCATCTCCCTGACGAGGATACCGCGGCGGATATGGAAAATATTTTGCGCAGTGAACTGGACCATCACGGTTTGGCTCGCTACGAAATCTCCGCGCACGCCCGCCCCGGACAACAATGCCAGCATAACCGCAATTACTGGCTATATGGAGACTATCTGGGAATTGGCGCCGGGGCTCATGGCAAAATCACCCAGGCGGAAGGCATCTGGCGTAGCCGCAAACCCAGCCGACCCGAGAGCTACATGATCGACGCGCTCAGTAATATGGAAACCCTGGGAGAATACACCCCGGTTCCACCAGCAGAACGCCCCTTTGAATTCATGCTGAATGCCCTGCGGCTGACCGAAGGTTTTTCAAACCGTCTGTTTACTGAATGCACCGGCCTAGACAGTCTGCTGATTGAACCACAGATTCGCCGTGCCCGCCGCGAGGGTTTACTGTATGACGATACCGAAATAATCCAGCCCACCGCCCGGGGAATGAACTTTTACAATGAATTGTGTGCCCGCTTCATTCCCTGAATGGGCGATACTATTCCCGACCCATCGCCTCAGCTTCATGACCGGTAATGGAACCGTCCTTGAACAAATATTCACGCAACTCTTTATCCAGACGCGGCATTTTACGGCGCAACCACTCCAGAACCATGGCCGCGTGCTCAATTTCTTCATCCCGATTGTGTTCCAGCACTTTTTTGAGCTGGAGATCATTGCAGGCATCCGCGCGCTGCTGGTACCAGTCTACCGCCTCAAATTCTTCCATCAGCGAGGATATCGCCCGATGAATGTCCAGCGTATCACTGGACAGCGACTCCAAAGGCTCGTGCATTGTTTCATGTGCCATCTTGAGATCCTTTAACGATGAAATATCCTCATAAGCATAGCTCAAAGCTTTCACTAAACCCAAGTGACACCAGACCGGGAGAAATTCGCCATGAATTGGCAAGACTCCTGTCCAAAGCAGGACTGTGCTCGCGGAGCATGGCCGCCGATTGGATTCGGGCCGGCAAGGTAACCGTCAACGGGCAGATCATTTACGAGCCGGAAGCCCGTTTTTCACTTCGCGATGCCCGGATTTCCGTGGCGGGACAACGCCTGACCGGACAGGCTCGCAAGGTGCTGATGCTGAATAAACCCCGGGGCGTTGTCAGTACCCGCGCCGATGAAAGAGGACGGCCCACCGTTTATGATTTACTGCCCTCCGACCATTGGCTGGCACCCATAGGACGTCTGGATCAGGCCAGCTCCGGGTTATTGTTATTCAGTAACGATCCAGAATGGGCCCAGATTCTGCTGAATCCTGATCAGCACGTCAGCAAAACCTACCACGTGCAAATCCGCCCTCCTCTTCCTGCCGAAGTTTTTCGGCACATTGCCCAGCACTCCAGCCTGGACGGCAAGCCATGCCTACCCATGCAAATTCGTGAGCTGCGCTGCGGAGGAAAAACCCAATGGCTGGAAATTGTCCTTCAGGAAGGGCGTAACCGGCAGATTCGTCGCCTGCTGCAAGGCGCCGATGCAGAAGTGTTACGCCTGATTCGAGTAGCTGTAGGAGATCTGCTTTTGGGCAGTCTGTCCAGTGGACAGTGGCGCTGGCTGAGCCCGGACGAAGAAAGGCTTCTAAAACCCTGAACCGACTATATTAGATATTTATGATATTGACAGGCCCATAATATCTGTGTATGTTAGTTATACCTTATTTACTGATGGAGAACGGTCATGGAAATGGAACAGGAATTTGAATTGATTGCGCTGGTTTACCAACTGGAAGAAGCCGGTTACTGCTTTGCCAACGTTTCTGATGAAGAACTGCACCAGGCATTCATGAACAATCAGGATCTGCGGGATCTGGCGGTTCCCCGTGCCGCCTGATCATTTTTATCCTCCACAACCGGCCCTTTATGGCCGGTTTTTTTTGGTCTGAACAACGGCGTATATCAAAACAGCCCTGCGCCCGGTTTTGAGGTCTTCCCTGCTGCTTAACCGCTCTATCAGCTGCTCTTGCGAGCAAGCATGTTCCTCTCTATACTGACCGAACGGTCGGTATCTGACAGATTATCATTCCCCATCAAGGAGCCCAACTGGTGGCGCAAGAGCAGTCTACATCCCGTCTGGTCATCACCGTGGCGGTCATGCTTGCAGTAGTGATGCAGGTTCTGGATCTCACCATTGTCAATGTGGCACTGACCTATATGCGTGGCTCCCTGCAGGCTAATAGTGATCAGATCACCTGGGTGCTCACCGCTTATATGGTGGCCAACGTCATTGTACTCCCCCTTACCGGCCTTCTGGTGGAACGTTACGGACAACGCAACATCATGCTTTGGAGTGTGGTGGGATTCGTGATTTCTTCGGCACTATGCGGACAATCCCACAGTCTTACCGAGATTGTCCTCTGGCGCTTTCTTCAGGGCATTTTCGGGGCGTCCCTGGCACCTGTCGGGCAAACCATCATGCTCGGAGCCTATCCGGCCAATAAACGTGGTCAGGCCATGGCGATTCTCGGTATGGGCATCATGCTGGGACCGATTCTTGGACCGACTCTGGGTGGTTATCTGACGGACACGCTCAGTTGGCGCTGGGTGTTTTACGTCAACATTCCCTTTGGGATTCTCGCCTTTTTACTGATGCAAAGTGTGCCGGACGGCGGCAAAAGCGCAAACCCCCGGCCCGTGGACTGGACTGGATTTGCGCTGATGGCCCTGGGTTTGGGGTCTCTGCAAGGTATTCTCAGCCTCGGGGATCAGGATGACTGGTTCAGTTCACAAACCATCATCATCCTGACTTTGATTACCATCCTCGGGCTGCTCTTTTTTGTGTGGCGTTCCCTGAGTGTCAAGCATCCGGTTGTCGACTTGCGGCTCCTCAAAGACCGCAATCTGGCTATTGGCAGCATGGGAATCGGTATATTTGGACTAGCGTTGTTTGGCACCATGGTGATTTTGCCCATCATGCTGGAGACCTTGATGCACTATGAGGCCTTTACGGCCGGACTGGCTATGGCGCCTCAAGGAATCGGCGCAATGCTGGCGATGATGCTGGCCGGCCGTCTACTCGGCAAGGGCATCAATCCCCGCGATATTGTGCTGGTCGGTATTGTAATTGGCGCTTTTGGAACTTATCTCACCACATTGTACGACCTCAATATCAATATAGACTGGGTGATCTGGCCCAGCTTTATTCGCGGCATAGGTTTTGGTCTGGTGACCATTCCCCTGTTTACTCTGGCTTTTACAACCCTCAAGAAATCACAGCAGGCAGAGGGATCGGGAATTTTCAATTTGATGAGAACCCTCGGTGGCAGTGTCGGCATCGCCATCGTGTCTACCGTCATGAGCCAGGAAACTCAGGTGGGTTGGAACCAGATGAGCAAATTCATCAACCCCTTCAATCCGGCGTTTCACCAATATCTGGCAGCGGCTGGGATGACCCAGAATCCAACTACCTGGCAGGTTCTGGGTAATATTGTTCTGTATAATCAGGCCAACATGCGCGGCACCCTCGATGCATTTGTGCTGGTATTTTACGGTTTTCTGGTGATGATTCCGCTGATTTTATTTCTCAAGAAGCCAGCTCCAGAAAAGGGAGAAAATACTCCGCCACCCGTACAGGAGTAACCCTGAAACGGTGGTGGGCCGGGAAGCTTTTTGCGCCAACGTCCCTTGCCTGTTGTTCTACGGCTCATCCTGCTGTCAGGAGAGAACTCGCCCTGCGGGCTCAGACAGCTCTCCTGACGGGCGCAGGATTTCACCAAGAACAACAACGGCTCGAAACAAAAGTCGCGGCAAAGCTTCCCGGCCCACCGCCGTTTCAGGGTGCCGAGGTTTTTTCCAGATGGGGTACGGCAGGCAGCCAGAGCGTTCTGGCAAAACCCCAGTCGAGCAATTTGAGACTTTGCCAGGAGGCTTTCCAGAAACCACGGTTTTCATCGGTAAATGAAGGGACGCCCAGAATCACGGCAATGAGTTGCACCCCATTTTGGGTGCCCGTAGCCACCAGGCAATGACCAGCAGCGTCGGTATAACCGCTTTTCATGCCGGTGATGAAAGGCACACGACCTACCAGCAAGTTAGGATTGGGACTGGTAATGCCTGCGTAAGTGAAATTCTCATGATTGAAAAAATGCATGTACTGCGGAAAATCCGTCATGATTCGCCTGGTGAGAATAGCAATATCATAAGGACTGGCGGTGTTATTGGGATGGGGAAGGCCGTCCGGATCATAGTAGGTTGTCGATAACATACCGATTTTACGCGCCGTCTGGTTCATTTCACGCACGAAAGCCGGGACGCTGCCGGCCACCAGATGCGCAGCTTCCACAGCAGCGTCGTTTCCCGAAGGAACTGTCATCCCCAAAATCATCTGGGCTACTGAAAAGCGCAATCCGGGATGCATGAACATGCTGGAACCACCGGTTTCCAATGCTGCCTGGCAGGGTACAAACTCCTGGTGCAAATGCAATCCACCGGTGTGAATGTCCTTGAACAGCAGATACAAGGTCATGAGCTTGGTAATACTGGCAATTGCATATGGTTGGTAAGCATTTTTAGCGGCGATGATGGCACCGGTTTGCGCATTCATCAGAATATAGGCGCGGGCATCAATGGGCGGCAGGCCGCTGCTGTTGGTATCGGCGCGGGTAGTAGAAATACCCAAAATGAGCGTCCATCCCAGTATAAACAGGCCCAGGAACCCTAAATGAAGCCTGTAGGAACGATACGTGATCGGTGCAGTATTTGCAGAAGGATGCGGCAGCATGGGTTAGCCCTCCCCATTAACGGGATGCAAGGTTAAAGCAATTTCTCAGGATAGTTTCATATTAGGCTATTTTTTCTGAAATGCCTATATGTACGCAGTTGCTTGGAAGCGGAGCATTCCCAGCAACTGGAAGACACTCCTCAAAACTTATAGACTGGTCGGTATGAACTTACACGCGTCCCTTTCTTATGCCTCCCTCATCCACTTTCCCCTCCTCTGGGCCATCGCCGGATTCATTATTCTCCTGGCTTTTTACGTCCGGGCAGTGATCGGATTTGGTTCCGGGCTGATTTCCGTGGCCTTGCTCACGCTCATCTTTCCCATCAAGGAAGTCGTGCCAGTCGTATTGCTTCTGGATCTGCTCGGTTCAGTATTACTGGGTGCCTATGATTTTCGGGAAATGCGCTGGCCGGAGTTACGCTGGCTGATCCCCGGCAGCATCATTGGTCTGGCAATCGGTTCTTTTATACTGGCTGATACCAATGCCCAGAATCTGACCCGATTCCTCGGTGTATTCATTCTCGCCTACGTGGTGTACGCCCTTGCCATGAAGCCCGATCGTCTACCGCGCATCAGTCTGCCCTGGGGCACGCCGCTCGGAATATTTGGGGGAGTCGTGGGCAGCCTCTACGGTGGGGGTGGACCGCCTATCGTCGCCTACCTGCAAATGCGGCATCTGGACAAACGCGCTTTTCGCGCTACTTTTCAGGGGATTGCGCTCACAGACAATGTGTTGCGCGGGTTCATGTATGTAGCCCTGGCGCTGTTGACCTGGCAGCTGGCCATAGGTTTTTTAATGTTGATTCCGCCAGTTTTGCTGGGTCTCTGGGCGGGTAATCGTTTACACCTACGTATCAACCAACGCGCTTTTTTATTGGGAACACTGGGATTACTGACCGTAGTCGGCCTGAAATACCTTATTTAACGCATCGAGCGACAAGGAGAGCATATGACTTTACGCAGCATGGAAGAACTCAGGCAGCAGGCTCAGGGCGCACAATCCCTGAATATTGCTTTCATAGGTGTCGTCAATGGACTGTTCAGCACCCTGCACCAATTGCAGAAGGCCGATTCCCGACATCTCGCTCAGCAAGCGGGCATGGACGAAGGATACGTCACCCGCTGGTGCGATGCTGCTTATGCTTTTGGCTGGCTGGAACTGAATTCCGACGATCAGTGGCAACTCAGCGCAGATGGCGACAGCATGCGCCCCGAGGCTCCGGGTAGCCGCATGGCAACAGCTATTGGTTCGGTCCTGTCGGCACATATGGCTGAACGCGCCGCAGGACTGATGCGCACGGGCGAACGTCCGGGTGAAAAAGTACTGGCGGAACGGGAAACCATTCTGCCCTGGTTTGGGCTGATGCTGGAAAACAATTTCCGCAAGACTTTTGAAGAAAAAATCTGCCCGCAGGTTCCCATATTTGCCGAAGTAGATGCCCGGGGTGGTCTTGCTGTGGATCTCGGTTGCGGAAATGGCTGGTATTTACGGGCACTGGCACAGCGCTGCAACCATTTGCGGGGCCTTGGTCTGGATGGTTTTGCGGAAAATGTGCGGCAGGCGCAGGAAATAGCTCAACAGGAGGGCCTTAGTGACCGTCTGCACTTTTCGGAGGGCGATATCCATGCGTTTTCTCTGCCAGAACCGGCAGATCTGATTGCCATGAATCGTGCCCTTCACCATGTCTGGGAAAAACGTGGGGCCATTTTTGACAAACTGCGTAGCAATCTCAAAGCAGAAGGTGCCGTAGTCATTTGGGAACCCGCATGGCCAGATGATCATCGTCGCCTGCGCGAAGCACCCTTGCGGGGCATGGCTTACCAGAATCTCACCGAGCATGTCCAAGGGAATCATTTCCTGCATCCTGAGGAAATCGCCAGCGCCTTAAAAGAAGCCGGACTAAGGCCAGAAATCTTTCCGTTTGGTAGCGATGTAATGGTGGTGGGGCGCTGCTGAGCAGCAAAAACTGACACCTAGCCCTGCCAGCAGTTTACAAGCATTGCATTCCGCGAGGCTTCTCTTTATCCTTTGCGCTCATGGGGCGGTAGCTCAGCTGGGAGAGCGTCGCGTTCGCAATGCGAAGGTCGGGAGTTCGATCCTCCTCCGCTCCACCAATTAACTATCTCACTACGTCTCAGCTCGCATCAAACCACCATAAAAGCCACTGATTTATATGATTAGTGGCTTTTTCTTCGTCTCACAACATCTCAAGATATCGCTTGCCATCTCGGGGTGACTGGGGGCAACATTGGGGGCAACCAAGATAAGCCTATTCGGAGTTGCCCCCAATGTCCTTGACTGATACTAAAATCCGGCAGTCTAAGCCTAAGGAGAAGTCATACAAATTATCTGATGAAAAGGGGCTCTACCTAGAGATTGCCCCTGCCGGAGGGAAGTGGTGGCGACTGAAGTTTCGGGTAGACGGTAAAGAAAAACGGCTATCACTAGGTGTCTATCCAGATGTTACCCTAGCCATGGCCCGGGAGAGACGTGACGACGCTCGACGATTACTTGCAACGGGCGCAGACCCAAGCGCTCATCGTAAGGCCAGTAAACTGGCTCTAACGGAGGCAGGGCTGGGCAGCTTTGAAATCGTCGCCAGGGAATGGTTCGAGAAACAGCGTCTGGGCTGGGCTAAATCTCACTCCAATAAAATCATGCGGAGATTGGAGCGCGAGATTTTTCCGTGGTTAGGGACTCGGCCTATCTCCGAGATCCAGCCGGCCGAACTACTGACCGTACTCAGACGGACCGAAGCAAGGGCTATAGAAACTGCGCATCGCGTGCTGCAGAACTGCGGACAAGTATTCCGATATGCTGTAGCTACTGGGCGAGCAAACAGAGATATTACAGGCGACCTTAAAGGAGCGTTAACACCTTGGAAACCCGCACATTTTCCAAGCATCACCGATCCTAAGAAGATCGCCGTACTGCTCCGGGACCTATATTCGTACAAGGGATCGTTTGAGGTTCAAAGCGCCTTGAGGTTAGCTCCACACGTGTTCTTGCGCCCGTCCGAAATGCGTTTAGCCCAATGGAAGGAGTTTGACCTTGAGGCAAAAGTGTGGAACCTACCCGCTGAACGTATGAAGATGAAACAACCTCATATGGTACCTTTGTCGACTCAGTCTTTAGGCATTCTTACGGAATTAAAGCCTCTTACTGGCAAATGCGAATACGTCTTCCAAGGTCGAAATACCAATAAGCCAATTTCCAATAACACCATTAACCAAGCCTTACGCAGAATGGGCTACTCAACTAAGGAAGATATCACCGCACACGGTTTCCGGGCTATGGCCAGAACAGTACTAGACGAAGTCCTGAACTTTCGAGTTGACTGGATTGAACACCAGCTCGCGCACGCCGTAAAAGATCCGAACGGACGGGCCTACAACAGGACGTCGCACATGGAAGGAAGGCGGGTGATGATGCAAGCATGGTCAGATTATTTGGATCAACTTAGACATGATAAAGAAAAATAATTAGCAAATCGAAATATTTCATAACTATTTTGTGATTGTGGTTCCTATACGTTGTCCCTGCTTACAGAGACGACTTTCCATGTATACATCAGTGCAACCCGCTTTCTTTCGTGAAAAGCAACTAATCGGCGACTCCAAATGTGGATTACTTGGCCTTGTACCGTTCTCGCGGGCCACTCTTTGGCGTAAAGTCAGGGACGGCACATTCCCAGCCCCAGTCAAACTTTCCTCACGAACTACAGCATGGCACGCGACAGATATTTACAGGTGGATGGCTGACCCTGAAGGCTTCGCCGCCACTTCATAGTCTTGTACGAGTGCCACGGCAAACCGTTAGCCAGATTACGTCTCTACATTGTAATCGGCAACTGAGGAAATGATGGGTCCGGAGCCTGCCAAGGTAGGTCGTAATGCCCCGCCAGGGAGCGGACCATTCATCCCGGTTAGGACTGAGAAAGCGCAGTCCAGAGGGGTGTCTGGCCACCGAGAAGGAGACCTCAGCAAAGTGCTTGCAATGGGGGGCACCATAGGATCTCGTTAGCGACAACCACCTAGTGTAGTGTTGCATTCTTTTTGCTGCTTAAGTGGCTGTTGGCGCGAATGACCTTTTGCAGGATGTCGCGGGCGGTTTTGGTCCAGATGAAGGGTTTGGGACGGGTGTTGTGGTGGTCGATGTACCCCTCAATGGCCTGGATGAGTTCGGAGACCTGGTGAACACCCCACGACGTAACCGCTGGGTCGTCATATCCCGAAAGAAACGCTCGACCATGTTGAGCCAGGATGCCGAAGTGGGCGTGAAGTGCATGTGAATACGCGGGTGCTTGTCGAGCCACGCCTGTACTACCGGGTGTTTATGGGTCGCATAGTTGTCGGCAATCAGATGCAGAGCCTTGTCCCTGGGCGTCTGCCGATCAATTTTCTTCAGGAACTTCAGCCATTCCACATGGGTATGGCGCTGTTGACACTGTCCGATGACCTGACCATCCAGCACGTTGAGTGCGGCAAACAAGGTCGTAGTACCATTACGTTTGTAGTCGTGGGTCATCGTTTCTGCGCGGCCCTTTTTGAGGGGAAGTCCCGGTTGGGTCCGGTCCAGGGCCTGCACCTGACTTTTTTCATCCACGCAGAGCACCAAGGCATGCTCCGGGGGAGACATATACAACCCCACAATATCTTCCAGCTTTTCCACAAAATGCGGATCACGTGACACTTTGAAACCACGCAGCAGATGGGGCTTAAGGCCATGCTTGCGCCAATGCCGCGACACACTGGCGGCACTGACACCCAGTTCTGCCGCCATCCTGCGCGTACTCCAATGCGTCATCGCTTCCGGCTTACTCTGCGTGGTCAATTCTACCAGGCGGGCCACATCCACTTTCACCGGAGGGGCGCCGCGCGTTAAATCGCGTTCAATGCCCGACAAGCGGTGTTCCAGATAACGCTTGCGCCAACGTGCGACTTGCAGGCGATCCACCCCCAGGCGCTCCGCAATTTCTTTGTTCTGCAAGCCCTCTGCCGCCAGCAATATCATCCGTGCCCGTAATGACAAGCGGACACTGCTTAATCGGGAGGCGACTATACGGGACAACTCGGACAGCTCTTCGCTGGTTAAAATGACTGTGGGCGCAACTCGCAAGGCTCGACTCCATTCATACCCTCAACATGGAGCTATTTTATCATCATTAACCTTAAGGTTCACCAAGAATGCAACACTACACTAGGTTCATCACCGCGTAGGTGATTGAGAATGCGTTGACCCCGAGGCGGGGCAGCTTATGCCACCTGCACCTCCCGGATCACCTCCGGGTGCTTGGCTGCGATGCGTAGTAGCGTCATCGCTGCACCGGACGGATTACGCCGCCCCTGTTCCCAATCCTGAAGGGTGCGAACAGACACCCCCATCAGCGCGGCAAACTGGGATTGTGACAATCCTGCGCTGATACGGGCCTGCACAACCTGTGGCACGTCGATCTTATGGACAGCGCCTTTTTTCCCGGCCTTCATCTGCCGGACGGATTCCAGAAGTTCTGCGCCAATATCACGCTTGGCGTCCCGTTCCATGAGTTCCTTTTCAGTCATCGGCAGCATCAATCTCCTTGCCTAATTGCTGCAACGCCAGCCATGCACAGAACTGGCCACGTTCTTCTTCTGTCCAGTAATCCGGCCATAGGCTCGTAAACAGCGGTGTCTCGATCAAGATAAACATACAGGCAGCTCATACGGCATAGCCGGACCATTAGGAAGTGTGAAGATGCCCGTGATAGACATGACGAACTTCATGAACATTGCGTGCTTTCTGGATAAAGCTCGCAGGAATGACTAAAAACTGGACAGAGGTCTTATGCTCCGAAGACCGGGATTATCCGAACGAACCCTCACTTACCAGGACAATGAAACTGATCCATTCGTCTCAGTCGGAGATCCTCCGCCGGTAGTTTCAGTCACATTCGTCGCTTCAGGTGTCACATAGCTTGATCCCCCTCCTCCGCCACCACCTTCGTCGTAGTCTCCCCCGTCCGAGCCGTAGCCTCCGCCGTAGTAGCCGCCACCGCCTCCACCACCGCCACCGTTTCCATTATTACCCTCGGAAGCAGCAATGCCTCCGCTGTCATCGGAAAAGGTGCTGGACAGTGCTGCTGAACCCGCCGGGGCTACGGATATGTAGGTAGGAACCCCCGTATTGACCTCTGGGCATAGCTCCCCATCGGTTCCGGCCTGAAGATCCGTGGCCCCGGTTCCTTCGTCCTGACAGCTACCGTAGTCAACCGGTGCGATCTCACCGTTCATCCCCGGGTTGCCTCCGGATCCACCTTCGGAATAGGCAAGACCGCTTCCGCCGCCATTACCTGCTGCACCACCACCGCCTCCGGCCACACCCCAAATGGCATTACCTGAGGCCACTAAACTGTAACCGCCGCCATTCCCGCCTGAATATTCTGAAGAAGGGTAGGCGATCTGGCCGGCAGTCCCGACCACTACGGTTAGGGGAGATCCTGACGACACCAGGTTGAAAGAGACTGAACCGCCAGGACCGCCCCCTAAGTCGGCATCCGTAGGATTACCGCCACCTGCTCCGGCTAAGACTGCAGCTATCTCACAGCCGGCTGGAACGGTTACCTGATACACCCCAGGCGTGGTAAAGCTTTTACTCCCGGGCTCACTACAGGAAGGTACCGGATTACCGGGAAGGGTCTGCCGGAAAACATAAGTGGTAGCCGCCCCAGAATAACTGAGGCTGGCCAAGGCCGTGAGCAGGGCGAGCGTTAAACCGACGCGTTTGAAGGTTACCATGACATATCTCCAGGAAGTTTTCTAATATAGCGTTTCAAGGAGAAAAACAGGGATCAGGCTCAAACCGGAGCAATCTCTCCGCAGAGCTTTATTCCCAGCACTCCTTGCGGCAAATAGGCCCGTCATTCCCCAGAATCTCGCACCTACTTCAGAATGGGTGTAAATGGGTGTATTATTGGTTCATGTTGAAAATCGACACCATTCAGATCACCCCGGAGATCCTGAGGCTCATCGCCAGGATCGATGAGTTCAAAGGTGCCTGGCGCGCCTTGGGCACACTTGCGCCCGACCGCCTGTCGGCCCTGCGCCGGGTAGCCACCATCGAGAGCATCGGCTCGTCCACCCGCATCGAAGGCAGCAGACTGTCCGACCGGGAAGTGGAGCGGCTGCTGTCGAACCTGGAGATCCAGTCCTTCGCCTCACGCGACGAGCAGGAAGTGGCGGGCTACGCCGAGCTGATGGACCTGGTGTTCTCGTCGTGGCAGGACATACCATTCACCGAAAACCACATCAAACAGTTGCACCAGATCCTCTTGCGCTACAGTGAGAAGGACACCTGGCATCGGGGCCAGTACAAGACCAACCCGAACAGCGTCGCTGCCTTCGACGAAACCGGCGCGCAGATCGGCATCGTGTTCCAAACAGCGTCACCCTTCGATACACCTCGGCTGATGACGGAGCTAATGGTCTGGGTAAACCAGGAGCGGGAGTCTGCCAGTCTGCATCCACTGCTGATCATCGCCTTATACATCGTCGTGTTCCTGGCGATCCATCCATTCCAGGACGGCAACGGGCGACTCTCCCGGGTGTTGACCACGCTGCTGCTCCTGCAGGCCGGCTACGCCTATGTGCCGTACAGCTCGTTGGAGAGTGTGATCGAGCAGAGCAAGGAAGCGTACTACCTGGCCTTGCGGCAGACACAGGGCACGATCCGCACCGAGGCACCGAACTGGCAGCCGTGGCTGTTGTTCTTCCTGCGCTCCCTGGCCGAGCAGGTTCGGCGCCTGGAGAAAAAAGTCGAGCATGAGAAGATCGTGCTGGCGACCATGCCGGAACTGCAGCTACAGATCGTCGAGTTCACCCGCGAACACGGCCGCGTCACCATTGGCGAGGCCATCAAGCTGACCGGGGCCAGCCGCAACACGCTGAAGCAGCATTTCCGGGTGTTGGTGGAGCACGGCACGCTGAACCAGCACGGCAGTGGCCGAGGCGTCTGGTACGACCTGCGCTGAAGGCCTACCCCAACATACCTATTTTGGGTACGTAAATACCCATTCCGGGTATGACGCCTGCCCTAAAACCCGCATTGACTTTTGCAGGATCCATCTCGGCCGCACGACCCAGACCGGCTGGCCCCATGCCAGGCCTATACTTTCTAGGCCCTCACTCAAGGAGTACGCATGGAAATATATGACCGGCAGTTCCCGCCCTACCAGCATCATTGCCTGACAGGCCGGCGTTTAGCCCACGGCGATCTTGACCCCTACTGCAAGACGCCGTACCAGCGTGGTTGGTTTTTAGCCGTTGAACGGTACCACTATCAGCCGACTAAACTGGATCTGGAGATATTCGAAGAATCTGGTGAATTCGATCGGGCAATGACTGAATTCAACTTGGGCGCAGCCGAGGGTGAAGCCGAAGGTCTTCGAAGGTCTCGATTACCGCCGAAGTTCGATTTTGATCAGTTTGTTCTAGCAGCCCGTCGGTTTTAACTTCGGACTACTGCCAGATTTCGCCCCGAATTTTTTGAAATCACTCGTTTTGAGTCTTTTTTGGTCATTATTGCCCTGTTTTTTGCGGTTTATCTGCATTTTCCTGCCCTACAGACGCAATACGGCCATGCGTTTTATGTTCCACGCCAGGCAGACCAGACTCCATTCTCCTTGAACCTGACGCAGGCCGCGCAAGGAGAACTGCCGGAATCCCATCACCGATTTGATAATCCCGAAGACCGGTTCTACCGTTTGTTTGCGCAGACGGTAAACGCTTCGGCCTGCCTGCGTCTTCAGACGATGTATCATCGCCTGCATGCGGGTTGCATTTTCAGGGAGGTCTTCCGGTTCTGTATGCCGTTGCCGCCAGTCGGGATGGTGTTCTTCTCGGGCCACGGCAATGAATGGGGTAATCCCCAGCGCTTCGCAGGCCTCCACATTCTTTTCGCTGCAGTAACCCGTATCGGCTACCAGCGCTTCTATGGGCCCCAGTTGCGCTGTTTGTGCCTGGAGGGTTTTCAGCATGGGGATGACCTGTTCCTTGTCATTGGGGGCCTGACTGACTCCGGTGGCTACCACCAGCATTGTCTGGTCATCTACGGCGGCCTGGGCATTATAGGTTTGTTCAAAGCCACCGCCTGAGACCGGCATGATGCGGGATTCTTCATCGGTGAGATTGATCTGGTCTTGCGCTTTAGGCGCCGGGTCCGATGCCTGGGGGGCTTTGCCTCGGGGCTTTTGTCCCAGGGCTTCCCGTTCTGCACGGCGCGCCATTTGCGTGTCGTACTGCGCTTTCTCTTTGGCATAACGGGCCTGTGCCCGCTCGGCAATCTTCGCCTTGGCCGCTGCCATCACGGCCAACCGGTCTTCTCGGCGCTGGATCTCTTCGGGCAGATTCACGCCTTCGGGAAACCCGGACTGATCCGCCTGTTCTGCCAGTGCAAAGAGTTCCTGTACTTCGGCCTGGAGATGACGCTCCATCTGTTCGATATGCCCATGGGACAGGGCTTGATGTTTGGAAGCGTTGGCGTGGATCTTGGTGCCATCCAGACACACCCGGCCGATCTTCAGCAGTTTCATCTCCTGTGCCAGTTCCAGGACCTGCACGAACAATCCTTGCAGTTCGCCCAGAAAACGGCGACGGAAGGTGGCCAGGGTATCGTGATCCGGATGGCTGCCGGCCGCGAGGTAACGGAAAGCCACGGAATCATAGGTGGCTTGTTCCAGTTTACGGCTGGGAAAGACCCCGTTGGCATAGCCGTAGACCAGAATCGCCAGGAGGGTGGCCGGGTGATAGGCCTTATGGCCACGACCTGCATATTGTTGGACCAGTAACGAGAGATCAAGCTGATCAATGACTTCCACAATAAATCGCGCCAGGTGCCCTTCCGGGAGCCAGTCGTCCATGGAGGGGGGCAGAAGATAATCGGTCTTGCGGTTAGTATCGAGGAAGTGGGCCATGAAATCACTCATCACATTGAATTATAAGTAATTATATGATAATTCGACGCAAAGGGAAAGTCCGACAAGCTCCTAGTGCCCTTGGAATTATCCCCTATTGTTCCCCTCATTGCAGGGCTTGATGCCAAACAACGAGAAACTTTGAGTGTGGGGGCTTCCGTCAAAAACCAGCAGCAACTCACCATTTCGCTCAGATTTTACTTGACGGGACTTTTAAAAAACCTTCTTCCGTCAGGCGCTATTTTATAACCTACACGGTCAGGACTATTCGCGCACTTGAGCTGTCCTATCCTTTCACCAACTTCGCTGCGCTGGGATCGTAGAAGTAGCCGGTAATGCTGCCATCCTTGATGCGCACGACGGCCTCGTCGATGACGAACAGCGGGATAAGAAACCATTCCTCAGGCTGCACAGGATGACCGAAGCGGTCGTTGATGGTGATATTCAATCGTGCGGGTGCGAACAGCCTGTGGAACAGGTTCTCCATCCGGGTGCGGTTAATGCCCGCGAGCTTGTAGGTCGCCACCACCTCAACTTTAGCCAGCAGGTAGGTCGCATCGTTTTCCGCGTTGGCGATACGCGTCTCCACCTTGCCCCCCGTCACGCCGATCTTGTGGATCAGATCGCGGTGCTGTGCCACATAGGGATGGTCAGATTTAGAACGCAGAACATAGATCGTGCCGCTTTCAACATCATCGGCCTCAAGCTCGTCACCGAAAGAGAGTTGCCCACTTTCGGGCGAGGCTAGCCGCCGTGCAGCGGGATCGTCATAAAAGGCGCGCTGGAGCGAGCGCAGCAGCATATTGCTCTCGGTACCGTTGGAGTAGATGACGCGCAAGCGGCGATCCACTTCCCGGGCGGTGGTTTTCAGCGGTTCACCGACCTCTGCGACGAAGAGCGTGAGACCATCGAGCACGAAAAAGTCTCCAGCATCAATCGCGCGGCGGCCGGCTTTGATGAGCTGGGCCTGACGCAGGCCCGTCTTGAGGTCGGCTTGCACGCCCCCAAATAGTGGCTTGAAGGTCTCAAAGTCTTCGCATGGCTTGCGTTCGGCGATCGCCTCGGCGGCGCGCTTTTCGGCGCTGGTGCGGACATGACGTAGGACCGTAATATCGCCCCCGTCGGCTACGCCCGCCAGCTCGGAGGCCAGGTCGTCGATGTCGATAGTTTCCTCTGCCGGATCAGCAGATAGTAAGTTCTGATAGTCCAGCGGCTCCAGCAGGGTGCTGAAGTCCGGGAGCGCGCGCAAACGGTCCAGACGTACGGCGTAGAGACGCTCGAAGATATCGCGGTCTTCACCATGCTGCGGCGTATGGCCGTGCTTCTCGGTGAAGCGTTGGATATCCTTGAAGCCCGCGATGACGCGCTCCTCAATTGCCGACCGGCCGCCCTTCTTCTCGGGCGGTGCGAAATCAGCAAGCTCTGCAGCCAGATCGTTAAGATCAGAATTACTCATAGCGTCCTTCTGCCTTGAAACGCATGAAAGCCGTCGCGCCTTCTGCCATACGTCGTTCCCAGGCATCCTGAGAATTAAGCGCCGGAATGCGGCCGCGTTCCTTTTTGAACTGAACCGCCCGAACGGCCAGATCTTTGGCTTCCTCTGGCGTCAGACTCGTGCGTTTGGCGGTGATCGTCGCCGCGACTTGCTTCAAGCTGTCCTCACTCATAGCCTTGGCAAGGATGGCATAGGCTTCGCCGAAAGGATTGATGCGGTCGATCAGGTCAATGTCCAGGTCGCGAACGTCCATTGCGAAGCGGCGCACACCGTCGATCAGGCCAGTATTGGGCGATCCACCGCTGTCGCTCACGCTTTGGCCTTCGGTGACCACCCGCTTGGCCTGCTGCGTGAGATTGAGCGCGGCAATAGCGTGCTGGCGCACTGCCTCCTGATCTTCGGCGTCAAGCTCAGGATACTTGCCCTTAATGATCTTGCCCATGCGAACCAGCGTTAGCTCCTCGGGCACCAGTTCCTCGTCAAACAGACCGCGCTCGAGGGCGGGTTTGTCCTGCACAAAGGCCGCGATGACTTCGTTAAGGTCCTCATGACAGATTCTGGTCGCCTCCTTGCTCTTGGGCTCGGCGATCCCCTTGATTTCGATTTGGAACGTCCCTGTCTGCTCGTTGACACCGACATTGCAGCGGTCCGGGTCGTAGCCACCCTCGCCGTAGTTGAAACCCGGTGTGGGGGTATTGTCCGGATTCTTGGGCTTGAACTCAAAACGCGGCGCAAGCACCTGTTCCATCAGCAGACTGGCCGCGATGGCCTTCAAAGTATCGTTGACGGCCTCAGTGACCGCTTCCCCAGCCGCATCCGGTTCGGCGATCAGGTTGCTGAACCTTGCGCGGGTCTTGCCAGGTGCGTCGCGGGTCGCTCGGCCGATAATCTGCACGATCTCGGTCAGGCTGGCGCGGTAACCCACGGTCAGCGCGTGTTCGCACCAAATCCAATCGAAGCCTTCTTTCGCCATGCCCAGCGCGATGATGATGTCCACATGGTTGCGGTTATTCTTCTGCGCGGGGTCTTTGAGTGCGGCGGACACGCGGTCGCGCCTCGTGGCGTCGTCATCGACGAGATCAGCGATCCGCAGTACGCGGCCAGCATCTGGACCACCTGGGGGCCGCTTGACAAGCTGGAAGCCGGTCGCAGGGTCGATGCCTTGCCACTCCCCAAGCGCCTCGATGATGTGTTCCACCTCGCGTACCTTGTCCTTCGTGCTCTCGCGCGAATTGACGTTGGGAATGTGGATAATGGTCTTCTCGGCGGGATCGAGAACTTTGAGGATGTCATCGACATAAGCCCCACTGTAGAAGAAGTAGCCGATGTCGAGTTGCTTGAGGTATTGATAACCGTTGAGTTGCTCGTAGTAGGTATAGGTGACGGTATCGAATTTCGACTCGTCCTGCGGCGCCAGCACGGCCTCGGCATCGCCCCGGAAATAGGAGCCGGTCATGGCGAGGATGTGCGTTTTCCCCCGCGCGAAGAACTGCCCAAGGTGCAAGCCGAGCTTATTGTCCGGGTTGGCCGAAACATGGTGGAACTCATCGACCGCGATCAGGCGGTCGTCGAACGCCTCTACCCCATAGGTATCGACCGCGAAACGGAAGGTGGCGTGGGTGCAGACCAGCACCTTGTCGTCGCCTTTAAGGAATGCACCAAGAGACTTTACCTTGCCGCCATTGTCATTACCCGGAGCGTTGCACAGGTTCCACTTGGGTTCGACCTGCCAGTCCGCCCAGAAGCCGTATTTCGACAGCGGCTCATCGTTGAAGCTGGCCCCAATGGTCTTTTCCGGCACGACGATAATGGCCTGCTTCAAGCCTTGGTTCGCCAGCTTGTCGAGCGCGACGAACATCAGTGCACGGCTTTTGCCCGATGCGGGTGGCGACTTGATGAGCAGGTATTGCTCGCCACGCTTTTCAAAGGCCCTTTCCTGCATGGGCCGCATCCCCAGCGCATTGGCCTTGGTCGACGCGCCGTTACGGGCGTAGGTGACGGAGACGGAGGGGATGGATTTATGGGCGCTATGGGTCATTTCTTGCTCGTCTGTTGTAGTTCGGCTTGGTCCTTCAAAATGGCCCTGTCAAACCAGTCCGGCACATTGGTTACTTGAGATTTATCGGCATTTTCGGGAACTTCGCGCCAGAAAGCCAAGATCGCCGCCGAGAACGCCTGAAACTGATCGTCGCTCACTTTAAGATGAGTGTGATCACGATATTTTGTGTCCATCCAAGTTCTGCTGTAGCCTTTGAACGAATCGTCAAGATATTCAGGAAAGTTATCCCATAGATCACGGAGGGAGTTTCCTTTGCCATGTTTGTAGACATTAACCACAAGACGGCACGCATTAAGCGTACGGAAGTAATCTGTATTGCGAATATTCCAGCTTAAGCTTTCCAGCAAATCGACGATTTTGTCGAAATCGACCTTCCAGACCTCCGAAGCAGCTTTGTCGCCTTGATGCCAGTAGTGAATCTCACGCACCAGCCAGCCGCGAAGCTGCTTGTCCCACTCATGGAACATTCCGGCTACGACACTCAAACGTGTCTGCTCGCGCATATCGCTCAAGAGTCCGTAGAACTCAATGGCGACATCGTTGGTCGTTTCATAGAAACCTCCAGGATCATCCCGATCTGGATCAAAGTATTGAGCGCTTCGCTCTAGCCATTCATCGGCGGCACGATCAGCGTCAGCATCAATACTATCGAACTGCGAAAGCAAGCGTTTCCTCGCTTGTTCGACATAAAACAAATGAGTTTTAATCAGAGATTCCCGAAATGGCCCCCACATTTGGAACAATACGTTCACGGCCTAGCCACCGCCTTACACTTCTTGATCGTGGTCGCAGCGGTCATCTTGGCGTAGAGGTCAAACAGCTTTTCCAGCCGCTCGGTGTCGTTCTTGAAGCGGCGACCAATGTAGATACGCTCCAGCACTTCGTCGTTGCGGTCATGGGCGGCGCGCAGATCATCGGGCATCTTGTCGGGGGCGTACAGATCGGCGATGGTCGCCGGAAAGTGATGCTCCCGCGCCAGCAGGATGTCCTCGGCGCAGCGGGTGAGATCGGCCTTGTTTTTCTCGGTCAGCGTCGGCACCGGGAAGGTGTTCCAGCCGAGAGTGTTGGAGTAGCGGAAGTCGGTTTTCAGCTTGCCGCAGACGGTGGCGATCCAGACCAGGTGCAGGCGGCTGGCGATGAGCGCCATGTTCCAGAGGGGGGCATCGTAGAGGGCGAAAGCGAGGTTACTGACGATCGAATGGTTGTCGATAAGTCCAACAGGAAGATACTCGCGGCCTTCCGACGACACACCTGGAAGGATCAACGTGTGCTTTTCGCCGTGATACATCTCACGAAACTGATGAGCCCGCGATGCCATTTCATTCGTGCCCGCATCTTTACTTTTAAGCCGCATTTCCCGAACGCCATCAATGCAAGCTCGAATAGAGCCTATCTGCAAGGCCTGCGGCAATTTTTCATCGGGAATCCAGAGGCATTTGCGAACTACTCCGCGAATGAACTCGGCAGAGCCGTAGATGCGCCGAAGAAAGGTCTCTTCATCCTGCTTACTCAAACCGAGCGAGACCGCGTCATCCGCCGAAAACAAGAGGTTTCCTCCATCGACGGGCATGTTACCGAAAGACATATCGGGCAGACCCGAAACGCTCTTACGCTGACCCTCAACCACCACGTCCTCACCAACGGTCAGATACGGGGTGATGTTCGCCGCCTCGCGCACTGTTGTTTCGCCGGCGCGATTCAGATCATAGAGCTTGCGGCTTTTGCTCGCGTCCGTCGCAAGCCCGATGATTGCAACCGTGACACCCGCGTTGTGGCTTGCCAAGTTCGTCCACTTAAACGAGGTGTGCGCAAAACGAATGAAGGAGCCCAGTTTGAAAATCTCCGGCCATAAAATCGGAACAATACGGCCTTGGCAAATGGAGTTCGTGCTGACAAATGCCGATTCCGCTTGGGCCGTCTTGGCGTAGGCGGCAGCTTTAATGAACCAGCCACCCACGTAGTCAATCTGCTTGGACGAAATGCCGTAGGGGTCAAATACCGCAGCCAAGTCCGCTTTTTGTTCTTTGGTCTGCGTCTGGCTGCCTTTGTATGGCGGATTTCCGCAAATATATGTCTCTCCTCCCTCGTTCTCGAAGTCGATCTCAGCTTGATCGAGCGACGTATCAAACCAGTCATCGGCTAGCAATGTCACGCCCTTGCCCGTCGGTGGACAAATGCTCAACCAGTCCAGCCGCAGCGCATTGCCGCAAGTGATCCAATTTTCGTTACGCAGAGGGAGAAACTCGGCCAGTGCCAGCTCCTGCCCCCGGTACAGCACGTCGCACTGATACTCGGCAATAACCAGCGCAAGGCGGGCGATTTCCGCCGGGAAGTCGCGTAGCTCGATCCCGCGAAAGTTGGTGACTGGGATTTCTGATGCGCGATCCGGTTCTCTACGCCGCTTGTTGATCTCGGCCTCAATGGCGCGCATCTCCTTGTAGGCTATGACCAGGAAGTTCCCAGAGCCGCAGGCCGGGTCGAAGACCCTAATCCTCGTCATCCGCTTGCGCAGGTTTAGCAAGGTGCGGGAATTGTCTCCCGCCTCTACCAGCTTTGCCCGTAGGTCGTCTAGAAACAGTGGATTCAGCACCTTCAGGATGTTGGGAACACTGGTGTAGTGCATACCCAACTCGCCACGCTCCTCATCCTCGGCGATGGCTTGGATCATTGAGCCGAAAATATCCGGGTTGATCTTGGTCCAGTCCAGTTTGCCGACTTTCACTAGGTAGGAGCGAGCGATTTTGCTGAATTGAGGCACGTCCACTCTGCCAGAGAACAGTCCACCGTTCACATAGGGAAAGCCGTCGGCCCATCGGGGAATCCTGGCGGCGGTCCGTTCCTCACGCTTAGTGTTCATGGCAAGGAACAGCGTGCTGATCACCTCGTGCGTGTCGGACGAGTCCATAGCGCTCATCTGGGCGAGGGTTTCTTTAAAACGGCCATTTCCCCCGAAGATGTTCGTGTCATCGGCAAAGAAGCAGAAAATCAGTCGCGCCATGAAGTGGTTCACATCGTGGCGACGCTCCGACGTGCCCCATTCAGGGTTGTCGAGTAACAGCCTAACGTACAGGCGATTCAGTAGTTTGGTGGCGTTGATGTCAAAGACATTTTCGCTGATCTGGCGGACGGTACTGATGCCCGCCAACGGCCGGAAGAAGTCGAAATATTCAGGAAAGTCCTTGAAAGCGCAGACAACGGTATCGCCGCTAGTCAGGTCTTCGGCCTCGAAGTCTGCGCCGTCAGTGGCGAGAATGAACTTTACCTTGGCTTTGACTGTGGCCTTGCTAGCCTTGAGGGCGGTCAACGTTTGCTCCGCCCGCCCAGCGTCGCAAGTCAGGATGTGGATGTGCCTGGCCTGGAGCACTCCACCGAGGTCGGACTTGTTCGACATTCCCTCACGCAGGCGCTTAAGGGTCGTCGCATTGTTGTCAAAGGCTTCAAGAAAGGCGTAAGGAAACTCTGCGGGATCGAAGGACTGCTCCGCGAGGTCGGTGAGGGCCTGCGCGATCTCAACTGGCTTCAATGCCCCCCCTCAGGTCGCTCATAGGCTGCCCCACTGCAAATCGGGTTATGAGCGGAGATAAATGCATGCTTGAGGTCGGTAACAATATGTTCGCAGTGATCATAGCGCTATTTCATCAGAACTCATTGCGGCAACCTGCAACAGGGTACAATAAAGTCCAGCACATTAGAATATCTGGATAAAATCACCGGGCAAAGGGAATGCTTCGATCCCTTTTGGGACAGAGGGCAACACCCCCTACCAACCCGCAGGCTGTCGTGCTGAAAATGGGGCAGCCAGAGAAGCGGCAAGCCGCTTCAAGGGGAACTGCGGCTTCTGATGTACTTCGAAGATTTCAAACCCGCATCAACTCCAAAAATCATACAGCTTTTTGGCAGGGGCAACTTTGCGGGTTGGGTTCCTATATTGCGGGTCAACAACTCAAGGAATGCATCGATGACCCCCTACACCGTGATAACAAACCCACTACAACCCATATCTACACCGTTGTCAGCTCTGGTCTTACTCGCCCCTTCAACGGGACGCGAAGTTGGACCCAAGGATTCCCAGAAATGGATCCGCCCCTCTCCACCCGGCGACACTTTGTATGTTGAAGACTCATCAACTCGCAGGACTTTCCATCAGCATGGGTGTGATTTACGCCACCGGCTCGGCGTACCAACTCAAGTCGTATACCGACCTGCGGTGAAGCTTACGCCAGATCTCTTGAAGCAGTACATCGAGGATCGGATCGAACCTTTGCGGAGGTTGCAAGCCTTGCTCGCCGCTGATCCCATGTTTTCCGCGCTGACGGACCCGGATTTGCTTACTCTATCCACCAAAAGCATTTCCACTGAGGGCCTTTTTTTGGAAACGCTGGACCACCGAAACATCGGGCGATTTGAGAACGTATTATATGCTTGGACGGGGGCCGCATGGTCGGTCATCGATAAGTCACGGCTCGAGTCGGCAGCTGTTCAGTTTCTCACGATAGTTCAACCTTCAAAGCTGTCAGAGAAGATGGTCCGCTCCATTCTCGCTTGCGCTAGCTTATCGACTCGTGTTTTCTGCATCCCAGAGCCATCACAATCGGTTGTGCGCGTCGCTTTCAGCGACTGCACCGTCGAAATCACGGACCAAATAAAAGCGGTGAAGCCAGATAAAAAACATGGATTGCGGCACTCCGTCGTCGCGGCCTGGGGAGACAGAGAGCAACCGACTCCGATCTTCACCAGATTCATTAGTCGCATCTTGCCCGATCCCGCAGTACGTCAAGTAGTACTCGAATATGTAGGTTATACGCTTTTAGCCGACACGCGCTACCAGGTAGCGCAATTTTGGATCGGGAATGGAGCGAACGGCAAATCGGAACTCGCCAAAATCATCGCAGCACTACACCGCCAAGTAGTTTCGCTCAGGATCGCGGATCTACAGGGCTTTGGCAGTCAGGGACTGATCGGTGCTAGTCTGATCGACGTTGACGAAACACCAGCCAGGATTGATGAGCAGGCTCTTAAAAGTCTGATCTCAGGTGACCTGATCTGCCTGGACAGGAAATACCAAGCACCTATTTCCCTCAGGCCCACAGCAAAATGGATTATACGCGGAAACGCGCTCCCAGCCGTATCAGACCAGTCCGATGGATTTTGGCGACGGCTGCAGCTGGTCCGTTTCGGTGCCCATATCCCTCCGAGCGAACGCGACCCAATGATCGGTCAAAAAATCATTGACCGAGAGTTGGCCGGCGTGGCTTCGCTGGTTATCCACGCTCTGCACAGATTGTTGCAACGAGGACGTTTCAGCGTGCCGGCCGCGATGGTCGAAATCCAGCAGGAGCTGCGGGTCGGTGCTAACTCGGTTTTAGCTTGGGTAGATGACAGAGAGGTACAGATCGACAATACTGCAAAAAATGAGTCCTCAAGGGTGTACCAGGCTTACACATCCTGGTGCATAACGCATGGATACAAATCCGTGGCCGACTCCAAATTTTGGTCACAACTTCAAACCGCCCTGCCTGGTCTGGTGAAAACCAGGAACCGCACACCAAAGCGGCGACTCACCATCACTAATGTTAGGTTCTTTTGATTCCCAATTTCAATCGACCCTCACCCCAGATATGCCGTATAGCAAAGCGTGTTGCGCCGCATAGGTCGTCAGTTCGGGGGTGCTTGATAGCGCCCTAGGTGATAACGACTCGAGCAGTTGGATGTCGGTCAAGTTCGAGGCAGGGAATCACAGGAGAAGCCCCTGCGGGCTTCTCCCTGCATGCTGCGCGAGGCTTTAGCACAGACATCAGGAGGATCACGGGAAATCTGGTGAGTACTCAATCCCTTGTTTCTTCCAGCGGGCTGATTGGCATATACCGGTCAAGGTGGACAAGGGTAGAGTCATAGGCACCATGGCCAGATTACACGTTGATTATGTTGGGAATAATAAGCATGCCCAAAGTGGACAGGGTATATTTAAAAAAAGAGAAAAAAAAGGGTATCAGGATAAAACCGATAGATCAAAAAAGGTTTTCTTTTCTACCTTGGCCACCGTGGCCACACCTGTAAGACAATGATTACTGAGGACAACATCTGTCCTGAGACTTCCTGAAGCCCGCCTAACCAACCTTGTCCGCGCCCTGGATTTCTTGTCTTTGTTGCAATATTGAAAACGCGGGATGTTCAGGATTCGTCTAGACCTAAAATTCATCAGAAATTGAACCTTCAGGGGTCAATCAGATCTTGTGAACTTATATGAACCGCTCGAACAGCATCCCCTTGTGATGTGCGTCCTTGGCGAAGTGGTTTAATTCGTTCATCCATTCTTGAAAACTGTTAGGCATTTGCGGAATCTTCCTGTGAAGCGATTGCGTTAATAGTAATACCGAACTGAAATAATGATGAGTTCTTCTGACGTACTGCGATAAACGAGCCGGTTCACGTCATCAATGCGCCGTGACCAGTATCCGGAAAGGTTTTCCCTTAATGGTTCAGGCTTGCCAATGCCGGAATGCGGGTTCCGCAGGCAATCCTGGATCAGCATGTTTACTCTCCGCAGAGTTTTGCGGTCCTGTCTCTGCCAGTATTGGTAATCTTCCCATGCGGCCAGCGTCCAACAGATGCGCTCAGGCATCGGCTAAACGATGGGGCTCTCGGCTCCCTGCCTGATCCTGGGCAATGGATTGGGCCAGATGTGCGGCATTTGCTGGCGAGCGGAGCAGATGGACCGTTTCCATGAGGCTGTTGTAATGTTCCTGGGATAACAGAACCGCATTGGCGGATCCGCGTCGGGTGATGATCGTGACATCGGCATCTGCCGCTGTGCGGTCCATCACTTCCTTGAGATGGCTCCGGGCCTCTGAATAGCTGACTATGTGCATGGCTGTTTTTCCTCTCGTACAATTTAGAGTACAAGACTAGGTGGTTATGGGTTGTTCGTCCAGCATTTTGATTGGCGTATGGCGAAGTGATGCGATTTAATCACTGGCTACAATCCCAAATGTGGCTTTTATTGCGTGTGTTCCAGGGGGATGGTTTTCAGCGCCCAGAGATTGACAGGGTGTCCTCTGATGCTTTTGACACAGCGTAGCGCATGTACCTGGCTATGACGTTCCATGTCCAGGATGATGCTGTTGATGCGACTGGCGCTGAGATGCAGCTGTTTACTGATTTCAGCCACAGTCATGGGACCTGCGCGCAGGCAGGCGATAACGCGGTCCCGATCTTGGAGAGTCAGTCTATCCATGGACATCCTAATATTGAACGGTCCGCCTTTGATTACGGTTTCGGGGATAGTATCATGGCCGCCATCCTGAGGTGAAAAAAGCCCACATCGGTGTGGGCTAGTCAGAGGAACTACGCGCGACGTCATTCCCGGGCTGCTCGGCATTGTCCTTCCGGGCAAGGACCTGACGAAACGAACCCGCACAGGTTCGCTATGCCTCATTGCTTTCTACCGTACCGCTGTACATCGCCTGGCGCAAGCGAAAATCATCACATTTTTTAACACATTGACTATCTGTGGATGGACGAATTTGTGCTAGGCTGAGGGTAAACAATTCAGGAAAGGATCATTGCTATGCGCATGGATCAATACACAGAAATTCAACGCAGAAGTTTTCGGGTTCTGCGGCTGATCACCACCCTGGTTGCGGTAGCTATTCTTTCAGGATGCATCGTTGCTCCTGGCGGATATGGGTACGGCTACCGTGGGCATCCCCCCATTCACCGAGGATGGTGGCACCACAGGCGGTGGCGGTGATGCCATGGATGCTCATAGGAAAAAGTATCGTGACTACTTCATATCCAGTTTCCTGTCAGTCACGTTTTGGGGGCTACTGCTGTTCGCAACATGGGCGGCTTCGAGCCCAATGGCCGCCGCACAGATAAATTTCGCGTTCTCCGTCGGAGACGGGGTCAATGCGTATTACCTGCCTAACGTGTCAAACTTTGTGTACGCATATGATAATTACTACTACGACTGGACGGGCAATGGCTGGCTGTACAGCACGGACTACTATGGTCCTTGGTATCTATTACCGGCAACCAGCTTCTTGCCACTCCCGCTCGAATATGGGCCGCCACCACCGACTTATCCCTACCAACCCTATTTCTTCTGGTGGCGATCCAGAGTGGCGCCCTGGTATCAGGTGCACCATCCCCATTGGTGGTTTCGGCACCATGCGGACATGGCGCATTACCGGATATGGCGGTCCCGCGTGATCCCTTTATACCGGGGTAGGCCTTTTTATCGCGGACCCATGCACCCGGTATTTCACCACCCATATCCCGTTCGTCGGATTGCCGGGCCGGTGATGCGGGGCAGAGTAATTCACCCGGTGGTTCATCCGATATTCAGACCAGGATTTCGACAGGGCGCACGTCCCGTTTTTCACCCGCCTATGCACGGACCTATAGCGCGTCCGCACCCAATCTATCATCCCGGTCAACCACAACGGTTCCACCCAAGATTTCGCCATCCGCCGGTACATCGTGCCATGCACCCGGTTCAAAGAAATAGAGGGCGGAGAGGTCCTGGCGGGCAACATGACCATTGACCCGGATACTTAATTGCCACTTTTGCTCGTGTTGTTTGGACCCAGACCAGCGTATTAACAATCCGGGAGTCTCAAGCATGGACCGTTACAGTAACAAAATAACGTGACGGGTCACGGAATCTTAAAACCCGTTCTGCAGGACATTAAAACGTCAGGGCGTATCTCCTAGGCTTGTTCGACCTCCACGCGGGCAAGACCAAAGCCCGCCAATTGATCGTCGATTTTCATGAAGTTGCCATCGTCGACCCATGAATACGTGAGCTTTACTTGTTCATTTGACTCACTCACGATTTCTGGCTCTTTCACCCCTGAAATAGCGTTCAGAGCATTAATTACATCAGTTCCAATACGTTGCCTGGACAAAAACCCCTTCATCCCGTCCCGCTTCAGGGTCATCGTATGTTTATACATATTTTATTTCTCCTTCGTAAATTGATACATATAGATATTCCCCACGCCAATGTTAAACTACAAAACGATGAAGTGACGCCATTCTGGGGGGCTGTCTTGAAAAAACTGGGAGTGGCTATGCTGATGGCGGTAGTAGGGTATGCAGGGATGGCCCAAGCCACTATATATGAGTGGGTAGAAAACGGGATTGATACCTACAGCGACTCGCCACCTTCGGCAGAAAATGGTATGGGCGGTCACTTTCACGGCGCTTATACTGAGGGCGGTGTTGAAGTGTCTATTTCGAGGGCCAATCCAGAAATCCTGGCGGCCAACGCGGCTTCCAATGCGGAGTACAAAGCCAGACAAAAACAGAAGGCTCTTGCTGCAGAAGATGTCCGGCTTGTAAAACAAGAAGCGAAAGAGGATGCAAAGATGGCGAAGTATGGGGTCTATCCAAATACTGCCACTGCCCGTCATCATAGCAATCAGGGCCAAGCAATTCCCATTGTAAATGGAAACGGAGGCACCGTGGTTGGGATTGGTGGAGGCTTAGCAGTTGGGCAAAACGGCCACACTTATACAGATGTTGGCGGCGGTCTTTATCAAGAAAACTAATAGAGCTCTGGGATGTGTAAAATGAGAAAAATAAGTTTGGCGCTGGTGGCTCTGATGGGGCTGACTGGTGTGGCGTATGGAGCGAATTGGGTGCAGATTGGGCACGCAAGCGACAACGCTCTATTTATCGCGCCTGCTGAGCCCCACGATTGTGTGTGGGAGAAGATGCAATATTCCGTTCCACAAAGAAAAGCTGGGGAATATTTTGATAAAATAGTTTCCTTAACTAAAGTAAATTGCGCCGCCGCTTGGACTAAAGAACTTCAAATATCGATATATCTAGGCAACCATGTATTGGAAAGCGAGTCTGTCCATGAGCCCAAACAATACGCAGCCCCAGGAACAGCATCTGCGGTCTTACTAAATGCAGTCTGCTCCAAAAAGTAGCCTACGGCTGCACAGCAATCGGTGGCATCTGGTGCAGGCCGCGCCCACTGAACTACTGTCCTGGGGTTTGGTGTGAAACGCCAATTAGGCGGTAACTTAGAACTCTACAGCGAATGTCATCATTTCATTTTTCTTGAAGACCTCAAGCGCGAATGGTGTCGACAATGTGTATAGGTCGCGGATTGAATAGTCTTTACCTGGAGTTGCACCAGCTTCCATTAGCGAACGCTCCATATTTTTAGCCATGATGAGAAGAAGATCCTCGAGGGTGCTGGCGTCGGCTTTCCCGACTTGGCGAATAAGTGGTGTAGTCATGCATGCTCCTTAATGGCCTAACATAAATTGGACGGTACTATCGGTGCTAAATAATATGAGGCGATCCTCCTGTTGGTTGCGGACAGAATGTACCACATGGTCACGATATTAAGGACAGGTTACCATGCAGATGGTGGATGCAATGCCATTCTGGGGGGGGGAGTATGAAGAAATTGAGATTGGCGGTTTTGGCGCTGCTTCTGGCCGGAACCGCTGCAAACGCCTATGCGGCCCAGTGGGTAAAGCTGGCGTGGAGTAATGGCGAAACTGAATGGGCTATGCAGGCGACTTCACCTGGGGAGTTTTGGGTAAAGCTTAAATGTGACCACCGACAGGAAGTGGGCGCTCATTTTTATGACGAGATAGTGAGTCTCGATAAAATAAACTGCACTACAGGCTTGATCAGAGACATACAAGAGACTGACTACCTACACGGCACTGTCACGTACTCAGGAGGACGAGGGTCTAGGGAAGCCTTTTATGGAGCCCCCGGTACGTTTGGTGCGGCTCTCATAAAAGCCGTATGCGGGGCAAAATAGTCAATCTTCCTGTTGGTTTTAGATGGCTCATAGTCCCAAAAACCCCGCAACTCAGGTATTCGATCGCACGGCAACCTGAGCCACACGGGCGGGCAGGCGCACCCGCAAACACCGCAAGCCCTGACGCTGCCTGGGGGGGTCAGACACCCCCTGGGAACGACTTCTGATTATAACTATAATCAGAAATATTCAGGTCCCAAGTTGCCTCCCCTCTACCGGCGGCTTATGCTAATTATCGATTCTTTCAAGGGAGCGTGCTCATGGCGATGGCCGACGACGCTGAACAAGCCCTACCGGCTTTTCGGGTGCCTGAACTGGACGCGATCAAGGCGCAAATCGCCGAGGTCCGTGGCGTGCAAGGTCAGACGAGTAAACGGCTTGGTGAACAGGTGGCCCAGATCCTTGCGCAACGCCATGAGGCAACGGAAGCCTCAGCGCGCATGGAAACCCGGTTGGATGGCCGCATGAACCGTATTGAGGACCAAATCAGCAAGATGGGATCCGGTCTTGAGGCCCAAGTGAAGCAGCTGGAATCAGCCTTCGGCGTAAATATGGAGCACCTGGAGTCTACTCTTGGCGCTCGGATGGAGCATGCCGAATCGGCTGCCACGGCGAGAATGGATCGCTTCGAAGACAAGTTGGAACGCCAGACGGATAAACTGGATCAACTGATCCTCTTGTTTTCCCCGCAAATTGCTTTCCCCCAAAATCGCGCCACGGGTTAAACCCCGGATGAAGGTTGCGCCTAAACCCCATCCACCCCTCCGTCCGCTACTGGATGCCCGCCAGATTACGGACAATCCTGAGCGGGTTTCCCGGGTCAACACCCGCATTTTATGGAGAAGCAGGAAGACTGCAAAAGGTCATTCGCTCCAACAGCCGCTTAAGCAGTAAACAGATGCAACACTACACTTAGGTTAACTTCTGAGCTTTGTAGGTATTCAAATATCCTCTGGGACAGAAGCCAATTGCGGTCGCGTGTCAGCATTGAACGAGTCAACGGAGATTCGGCGTACTATAGCTGACGCCGGTAGCGCGCGGAGTGCCAACCGACCTGCAAGCTCATGAGAGCGGGTTGGCCACGTATTGACATGCAACGTCATGGGCAGGTGAGGAATTGGAGTCGGACCCCATGTGACGCGACAGTGAACTAATTCACCATCGACAAACCACCGCACGAAGCATGGATCCCATTCAATGGCAAACCGATGTAAGGTTTTTGATGCGTCAAACCCCAACGGAATGCTAACGGGGGTTCCCCGGTAACCGTAGTCGAACTTCGCCCCTTCTGAACCCGGGTTGTAGAATACGTTGACCAACAGCCGGTCAGGACGATTACCTGTGATCTCGACGTCAATTTCCTGTCGGGGCGACTCACGGTGAAGGAAAAATCCGGTCACCAAGCCTGGGACATTCGTCGCTTGCAGCGCAACTTCGAAGCGCCCAAACAAGAAATTACTTCTGCTGGAGACCGCTGCCGCACTAAGATTTCGAACGCCAAGCGGCTCCTTGATAACCGTCAGTGAAAGGCCACCGCTCAGTTGTGGGATAACATTGGCAGGGCGAAACAGTCCAAGATTCCCGGGAAATGTATCGTTTCGCAACAACCACCGTGCTGGCTGGATATCAGCCAGGTTGTCCTCAAAGATCACCCGTGATGAGAATGATGCTTCCATTTGATTGAATGCGCTCGCCCTGATTCCCTTCCAACTCGCACGCGGTTCCACAAGAGCTATGCTCGAAAGTGGTGTACGGGCGCGTTACAACTGGCTTGAATGAGGTGGCGTACTGTTGCTACAAAGGGTTTCCGACTCAAAGAGCAACATAAGGAGTACGCCGTGGAAAAGAATACCGTAATAGCAGGTGGGATGGGAGAGTTGGGTCTGGGCATTGAAGGGATACTTCGACGCGCGGCACGCTCTCTGATTGAGCAGGCCATAGAGGCAGAGGTGGCGGTATTGCTGGAAGAATTTGCGACAGTGCGGATGGTTGATGGGCGTCAGGCGGTCGTGCGTAATGGGCATCTGCCGGAGCGCGAGATCATGACCGCTCTGGGTCCGGTACCCGTCAAAGTACCCAAGGTGCGGGACCGCTCAGGATCGGGGATCAAATTCAATTCGGTACTGGCGCCTCCGTATGTACGCAAATCACGAACGGTAGCCGCTACAGTACCTTGGCTCTATCTGCATGGGGTGTCTTCCGGCCACATGCAGGAAGCCCTTTCCATTTTGCTGGGTGATGAGGCCAAGGGACTTTCACCTGCGGTGTTGGGACGTCTCAAGGCGGAGTGGGCGCAAGAGTATGCCCATTGGCAACACCGCTCCCTACAGGGAAAGCGCTATGCTTACTGGTGGGTAGACGGTATTTATACGAACCTCCGTGCGGAGGAGGATCCGCGTATCTGCCTGCTGGTGATTATCGGCGTGACGGCAGAGGGCAAGAAAGAGCTGGTCAGTGTCAGTGACGGCCTGCGCGAATCCAAAGCTTCCTGGCTGGAGATCCTGCGTGACCTGCAGGCGCGCGGTCTGGAGGCGGCCCCTTTGCTCGCCATTGGGGATGGTGCCATGGGGTTTTGGGCCGCACTGGATGAAGCCTATCCCGAAACTGGTCAGCAACGCTGCTGGGTGCATAAGACCGCCAACATTCTCAACGAACTTCCCAAAGCCCAACAGAGCAAAGCCAAGGCAGCGTTGCAGGAAATCTGGATGGCCGCCAATCGCCAGGCTGCGGAAAAAGCACTGGACGTGTTTGTGCGCAATTACCAGGCAAAGTATCCCAAGGCCGTGGCTAAACTGGAAAAAGATCGGGCTGAATTGCTCGCTTTCTATGATTTTCCAGCCGAACACTGGCGGCATATCCGGACCACCAATGCCATTGAGTCCACCTTCGCTACGGTACGCCACCGGACTACCCGGACGAAGAACTGTGTATCACGCAGCAGCTTTCTGGGATTGGGTTTCAAGATGCTGCAGCAGGCTGAAAAACGCTGGATTGGGATTTATGCTCCAGAGAAAGTCCTGCAGCTTTTTGCAGGGGTGAAATTTATCGATGGCTTACCGGCTAACCTCACCCTGCCGGATGATCAACAGACCGCCGCCTGATCTATGTCAGAAAATGCTCATACACCAGATTTGACTATAGCTCGTTCCACAATCCACGGCGACTGGTCGTGCCTAAGTTGTTTTGCTGGGCGGGTCGTTAGCTCGTCGACTGATGCGCTCCGATACCTTCGCTGCCCAAAATAACGAACAGATGGGTAAGGCGCGATCGGCGGTGCGACTTTCAGATGCTCGCAAAGCCCACGCCAAGTGTTGGGAGTTTCGCCATATAAACGAAGTACGTCCGCCCCTTCCAGCGCACCGCCATCTAGAGCTTCTGCGGCTCCTGCCACTTCGTCGATCACGATGAACTTGGCGTGCGGAAAGCGCTGCGTGAGCACCCTAGCATGCGGCACAAGCGATTCGATGTTTACGTAGGCGTCGAAAACACGATCGGTGCGGCCATTAAGAAGGCTGTCTAACTCACATTCCGGAATCCGGTCAAAATCGCTACAGCAACGATAACCAAGCATCAAGAGTGCCATAGCGAGCGATGACATTCGGAACCCAGAAGCTCCAAATGCGAACACAGGGGAGCAGGTCGGCCGCCGCTGAAAAAGTGCCGTGTTACCGCCGTCGATAATACCAATTCGGCTCAATGTCGGTAGGATTGAGTATGAGTTCGTCGAGCTGAGATCGAGACGCTGGCTGATCACTGAACGTCTCAAAGCCCGGACGTCCATTTCTCGGAACATGTGATTTATCCAGAGATCGACGGGACCGCGACAGGGAAGAAGCTCAAGTAGCAACAGAGCGCCTTTCTTCGACAGCACATACCCAGACAAATACCAAAGACCGCGTTCCGGGCGAAATACGGTCTTTGAAACGAATTCTTTTGGCGCGCCGTGGCGCACTTCCTGATAAGACAGGTACAGCATATCGAAGGCTGGTCTGGCGCAATTGGCTACTTTCATCTCAGACCAAGCCTGATCGACAAGCTGCCCAAAGTCATGCCCGAACCAGACGTCGTCCTCGAGCACAAGAGTGTAAGAGGCATCGGACGTTGCAATCGTTTTCCAGATATCGATATGGGAGCGCGCAATGGCGACTTCTGCGTCACTCATCCTAATCGGTCGCTCCAAGTCAAACGCGTCTGGGACAGCGTCAGGTTGCGGTTCAACGAATAGCTGATCGCCTAGCGTGTAATAAGGCGTAATGTCAGCAGTGCCAAACAATTCGTCAGGATTGGTCAACGCATCGCATGCCGAGTATCTAATGGCTCGCTCCGATAGCGGGTTACCAGCGGCATCCATGATGTGACCGAGCTCCCGATATATGGCAGTCCATCGGTCCGGCTGCCTGTCTAAGTTTATGACAAAAATCGGATCGATACCTGTTTGTCGAACGTCGGAATGTGAGACGAACGCTAGGCACTGTTGACGCTGCAGGTGGAGCCGGCCTTGCAGGAACAAGGAATACAGCAGGCGCGATACCATGCGCAGGGGCTTTGAAAGGTTCATTCGAAAACTAACCGCCGTTACGATAGAACTTTTGTTGATTGGAGAGCCGCCAATTCCTAGCATCGCTGCGGTAGCTCAATGGCCATTTTGATATAGCAAATGCATCCCAGTCACGTAACACCAGTAGTTCGCTTTCGACACATCCCAAGATGGTGTCAAACTCGAAAATCGCCTTCGAAAGGTTTCCAGGACCGGTCGTCGCCTGGATTTCCGGCAACTCGTTTTTACCAGCGAGTTCAAGAAGAATTGTCGCCCTGCTAAGCGCATTCTCAATAATCGGATGCCCCCGGCATGCAATGAGTGGATTGTTATTGAAGTAAAAAATCCAACTTGAATCGAAGGCGTCAACACTCAGAAAAACGGACGGGCTCACCATTGTTCCAGAATCGATGTCGTAACACAGAGGCTGAACCTTCAGCCGACTGCCGTTAAACAAACAGCCAATGTCCGCAGAAATGCAAACTTCGTCTGCATCGACATAGAGGCCTCCCTCGACTAACAGATAACAGAGCCTAAAGTAGTCGGCCTGCATGGCCGGATGATAGCAACACTCGAAAGCCTGCTTGTGGCGCACCCCAAAATTGTGATCAATAAACACCTTCGCGCTACACTCGTCAAATAGTCGATGCTTAAAACCTTTCGCCTCCCATCGCACCCAAGAGTCAATGCACTCTTTAACGTCATCCGGCATCTGTCGTTGGTTATGCCAAAACTGCACGACCGTTCTGGGCGTGGCTTGCAGCAGCCCATCGTCAAGCGGCTCCTGAACGAATTGCCTTTGAACCAAGTTTCTGATGAACTCTGATCGTTGTCGATGGTGCTCAGGGCTGTCTGGTTCAGGCTGCATCTAGAGAATTATTGGGTTGGTAACAACTGATGTTGTTAGTTGATAAGGCCGACATACACCTTCTGAAGTCATTAAACCATAGTCGTTGTGTTAGCACCCATACAAACTGGCTAAGCAACCGAGGACCCCCTTCCGACCAGAGTTCACAGAGCCTGATCAGTTTTGTTGAAGATGCAAAGAGCCATTTGGCGACATTTCTAGCCAATGGTGAGATAGCCAACCCAATCAGCCCCGTAGACAATCAGTTACAGCTTCGCCACCTGACAGCTAACTGAGCTATGCTCGAAAGTGGTGTACGGGCGCGTTACAACTGGCTTGAATGAGGTGGCGTACTGTTGCTACAAAGGGTTTCCGACTCAAAGAGCAACATAAGGAGTACGCCGTGGAAAAGAATACCGTAATAGCAGGTGGGATGGGAGAGTTGGGTCTGGGCATTGAAGGGATACTTCGACGCGCGGCACGCTCTCTGATTGAGCAGGCCATAGAGGCAGAGGTGGCGGTATTGCTGGAAGAATTTGCGACAGTGCGGATGGTTGATGGGCGTCAGGCGGTCGTGCGTAATGGGCATCTGCCGGAGCGCGAGATCATGACCGCTCTGGGTCCGGTACCCGTCAAAGTACCCAAGGTGCGGGACCGCTCAGGATCGGGGATCAAATTCAATTCGGTACTGGCGCCTCCGTATGTACGCAAATCACGAACGGTAGCCGCTACAGTACCTTGGCTCTATCTGCATGGGGTGTCTTCCGGCCACATGCAGGAAGCCCTTTCCATTTTGCTGGGTGATGAGGCCAAGGGACTTTCACCTGCGGTGTTGGGACGTCTCAAGGCGGAGTGGGCGCAAGAGTATGCCCATTGGCAACACCGCTCCCTACAGGGAAAGCGCTATGCTTACTGGTGGGTAGACGGTATTTATACGAACCTCCGTGCGGAGGAGGATCCGCGTATCTGCCTGCTGGTGATTATCGGCGTGACGGCAGAGGGCAAGAAAGAGCTGGTCAGTGTCAGTGACGGCCTGCGCGAATCCAAAGCTTCCTGGCTGGAGATCCTGCGTGACCTGCAGGCGCGCGGTCTGGAGACGGCCCCTTTGCTCGCCATTGGGGATGGTGCCATGGGGTTTTGGGCCGCACTGGATGAAGCCTATCCCGAAACTGGTCAGCAACGCTGCTGGGTGCATAAGACCGCCAACATTCTCAACGAACTTCCCAAAGCCCAACAGAGCAAAGCCAAGGCAGCGTTGCAGGAAATCTGGATGGCCGCCAATCGCCAGGCTGCGGAAAAAGCACTGGACGTGTTTGTGCGCAATTACCAGGCAAAGTATCCCAAGGCCGTGGCTAAACTGGAAAAAGATCGGGCTGAATTGCTCGCTTTCTATGATTTTCCGGCCGAACACTGGCGGCATATCCGGACCACCAATGCCATTGAGTCCACCTTCGCTACGGTACGCCACCGGACTACCCGGACGAAGAACTGTGTATCACGCAGCAGCTTTCTGGGATTGGGTTTCAAGATGCTGCAGCAGGCTGAAAAACGCTGGATTGGGATTTATGCTCCAGAGAAAGTCCTGCAGCTTTTTGCAGGGGTGAAATTTATCGATGGCTTACCGGCTAACCTCACCCTGCCGGATGATCAACAGACCGCCGCCTGATCTATGTCAGAAAATGCTCATACACCAGATTTGACTATAGCTCCAGCTAACTGCTTGTCAGGCTTGAATTATAACATTTACCTCTAGCAAATACCACTGAACCACCTCAATTTCTGCCGGCTCGCCAGCACCCTGACCTAGATCTACGCCGAACGTATCTCGTCAGCCCCAAACGCCTCCGCCTTCGGAATCATCAGTCTGACCCCAGATCGTGCTACTCCCGGAGGCTCCCGAAAATCTGTTGGATTTGGGGCCCGTGGCCATTGGGAAATTGAAAACAGAAACCATCAAGTCCCCGACGCCACTTTCCAAGCCTCTTCCAACTGGTCGCATTGAACATGCCGATCCCCTTACCCAGGGGATGTGCGATTAGGGTTCCTATACTCCTCACCCGCTTGAGAAGAGCGGGCCCACTTTGTCGACGAGGAGTAGCGAAATGAACAACTCAATTCAGTTGGTTAACAGCCAGAGTCTTCCCCAAGTAACCAGAGATGTATATGGTGCGATCAACGGGAATATACCTTCAGCCACCAAAGCCTTATACAAAAATGTTGTCGATTTGATGGGGTTTGAGAGCGGCATCCGTTCGCTCAACAGGCGTGGCGGGTTTGAGGCGCGGTCCATGAGCATTTATGGTTACGACGAATCCAGGCAACTGGTAGTCATACAGTTTCGCCGAGTTTATCTCAAGCGAGAGGGGTATTACCGAAATGTCCAGAAGTTGTATTACTTGGTTGGGAATGATGAAGGACAACTATTTTCACATCTGTTGCCAAGCAGCATACTCAAAATGAAAGGACTGCAGCAAAGCACCCCGCAAGACGTGGTCCGATGGTCGGAGTCCAAGATATTCGGGGTACCCCTTGGTAAACTGAGCGCGATCATTCGTCAGGGCGACATTGCCCTGATCCCCGTCAGATCCATCCCTACTGGGTCGGTGCAAAATAGAGATTTAGAGTTCCATCTCGGTGGCGGATCCCATCAAGTGATGGTGGACGGTGAACATTTTGTGAGCCCCGACGGCACGAATTACATCAAAGGGCTTGTCGAAATCGTACACATAAAAGCAGAACATCGAGCTGTCTGCGCAGAAGGCTGTTTCCGTATCGCAGAAGGCGCAAGGGGTATCACTCCGGACTGGGTTGACACCGAACTGGGTGACTGAACACCTGAAACGGACCGTTGTGCTGGAATCTGCGCCAACAGAAAAAGGGAGCCAACGCTCCCTTTTTAAAGCCAAATCCGCTCAAAAAAAGACTAACTAATAGTCGTTACCAAATTTTACGCCGTTAAAGCCAACAAATCGGTCAACCTCAATGGCCACGCTTCCTCATTTCTCTGCGGCAATATTTTTCGACCCGTTGCCTCTTCGTACAATTTAATGATAAACATCAACATATCTTCTTCAGGGTTTTCCAGATGGGCAGGCACCAACGGCCCCCACACAGGATCATGCCGGATAAAATCGACCCCCTGTCGTAAATAAATGCTGAGTATGTCTGGTTCCGGATAGCAGTCTTCAATCTTCACGATCCCAGACGCGAGCAGCACGGAAATCCTCGGAACGCCAAGAAATATCTTCATGTTCTCGATAATTTGACTGGATATCCCCGTCATAGGCTTGCGCCCGGTGCGAAGCTGATGCAGATAACCTGCTGTCACGCCCAACTTCGTGGCCAGCTCGCGCAATTGGAGCCCCTGTTCATTGGCTTTAGTCAGCAGCATCTGCATCAGCCGTGCCCCCGGTACTGAAGTTTCTTTTTCTGTCAGACCATCCGTCCAGCCAGTCCTTCTGTTGCACTTCCGCCTTACCACCTTGTTCATAAGCTTCTCCTTTTCATGCCCTAAAGCCAGAAACACATCGCCCTGGCAGTTAATATAGGCACCAGCTTGCGCAGAGCAGCCCGCAACAGAATGTGCGGGTACGGTTGCTATATTCTGTGTAGGACAAACAGAGAGATGGCAGTACGCCATATAATTCAATCAGTTGTTAATTTAATAGGACAAAACCATGAAACAGGCACTTCTCGACCTCGTCGACCTTCTGGCCGACGTAGCAGTAACAATCATCCACAACAACATCACGCTGGAGGAAGCAAACACATGTACAACATCGGCATTTACGCAAGGTATTCCACCGCTGACCAAGCAGCAACTTCGATCGAAGATCAAATCAGACGATGTCGTAACACCATCAAAAGCAAAGGACTTTTAGTCTCTAAAGAATACGTTTTCCAGGACAAAGCAATCTCTGGCTCTGCCAGTGTTCAGTCACAGCGCGCTGGGTATAACGACCTGATAAATGCTATTAAATCAAAAAAAATCAATCTACTAGTAGTGGATGAGATTTCTCGTTTGAGCAGGAACAGTTCTCAGGTATTCGGTCTGAAGGATCTGATCCGAGAACACCAGGTACGCCTCATAACTGTCGATGGGATCGATTCCCAAGCAGCAGAATGGGAAATCTTGGTTGGACTCGGCGGAATACTAGCGCAAGAGGAGATCGATAATGTGCGATTTTTGACTGTGCGTGGCATGGTCGGACAGCTAGAACGGGGCTACATGCTTGCAGCCCCGGCTTATGGTTATCGTCGAGTGAGAGTAGATGCTGCCGGACAACCTGCAAGAAACGAGGAAGAAGTCGCCGGGACGTTGTGGGAAGTAAGCCCTGTTGAAGCTGATGTTGTTAAAAATATTTATGGTCAAAGAGCGTCGGGAACAACGCTTTCCAAAATTGCACGAAAGCTGAATCAGCAGAAAGTATTGCCTCCGCGTCCCAGAGATGGAAGCAAATCTCTCTGGCTCGGCTCCACAGTAAGCAACATCATCAGGAATCCGATTTACCGGGGAGATTTTGTATACCGTGGCAGCGCCTCTTATCGATATTCCTCAAAGAAAGCAGGGTTGATTGCCGACAACAAAGCTCAAACATTCTCTCGACCGCACCTGCGGCTGGTTGATGACTCGCTGTGGCACCAATGCAACAAGGTTAAAGGGTACACAGGCCAAAAAACGCGATCGGACCACCTTCTCGCGGGCCTTGTCACTTGTGGGATCTGCGGGGGTAATTTATCGTTAACCTCTCCCAGCCATACATCCAGAGTGCTTTATTGCTCTGCTTGTGCGAGCCGCAAAGCCGTTAGCCCCGATCTTCCGGCACAAACAAGCGGTGCTGGAGTCGACGGGGTCCTGGAACTTTTGGGGGCGGTCATAAAGCAGGTCGTAGCTGACCCTGATGTATTAATAGCATACCGTGAAAGATTAGCGGATAAGTTAAAAACGGACGATATGCAGGCAGTGACCAGACTACGGAAAGAAATCCGCATTCAGGAAAAAGCTTATCAGGGAATATTGGCTCAATACATCAGCAGTGGGGACGACACGCTGGTAGATAGCATTTCCAGGCTTTTTACGTGCCTCACGACGATGAAAGAGGAGTGCCGCGCACTTGAACAACAGATCCTCGTGACGGATCCGGATAACATCCGCAAACAACAGGAAATCACCACGGAGGAAATTATCCATCAATTGCTGCAGGATACCCAGCACCTTGCCCGGTTACGGCCCATTTTGAAGAAGCTGTTTCCCGTGATTGAGTTTTGCGGTCGGACCCCCAAAAAGGCTTGTCTGTTTGAAATCCACATGGATATCGGAGTGGCTGTTGCTACAGCTACAAATTCCGAGGAGATAGAGGAGCATGTGATCACAGCCCAATATACTGTCCAAGCCAGCCATACAAGGCCCACGACCTGGAAGATAGACCGGCTGTGTGAGATCATCGCGTAATATCAGTAGTCAGTTTCAGCCCCGGATCTTCCGGGGTTTTTATGTGCAAAAAAAAAAGACCGCACAAAGGCGGTCTTGAAAACGATGTCTTATATTTGTTGACGATACGCTCTGGACTGGACCTGGAGAACTATCATCGCATCCAGAATTTCGTCCCAGTCTACCTCCTCTGGGATTAACTGCGTCCCCATTTCTTCTTGATACAGGCGCACAAAGCTTTCACGCACCCGTTCCTCAGCAAGGTATATCTCGACCGGCAGCAGCTTTCCGAGCACGGGATGCCGAGCGATTTTATCCAGGGCAAAATCGATGCACTGACTCTTTAAATGCTGATCATGTCGCGCATCAAAATCGCCAACTCCTGCTGCTGCGAGCGTGCCGACGATCGAGATTTGGAGCCAATCTGCCACCTGTGCGAATACAGTGGCTGACAGCGTCAGCGACTGCTCGGGACCGGAAATCAGTTTCTGGTAGTCCCCTTCTGAAATGTTTAGCGCCTTGGGAAGATCTTGTGCTTGCACCTTCGTACGCTGCGCTGAGCTATAGTCAAATCTGGTGTATGAGCATTTTCTGACATAGATCAGGCGGCGGTCTGTTGATCATCCGGCAGGGTGAGGTTAGCCGGTAAGCCATCGATAAATTTCACCCCTGCAAAAAGCTGCAGGACTTTCTCTGGAGCATAAATCCCAATCCAGCGTTTTTCAGCCTGCTGCAGCATCTTGAAACCCAATCCCAGAAAGCTGCTGCGTGATACACAGTTCTTCGTCCGGGTAGTCCGGTGGCGTACCGTAGCGAAGGTGGACTCAATGGCATTGGTGGTCCGGATATGCCGCCAGTGTTCGGCCGGAAAATCATAGAAAGCGAGCAATTCAGCCCGATCTTTTTCCAGTTTAGCCACGGCCTTGGGATACTTTGCCTGGTAATTGCGCACAAACACGTCCAGTGCTTTTTCCGCAGCCTGGCGATTGGCGGCCATCCAGATTTCCTGCAACGCTGCCTTGGCTTTGCTCTGTTGGGCTTTGGGAAGTTCGTTGAGAATGTTGGCGGTCTTATGCACCCAGCAGCGTTGCTGACCAGTTTCGGGATAGGCTTCATCCAGTGCGGCCCAAAACCCCATGGCACCATCCCCAATGGCGAGCAAAGGGGCCGTCTCCAGACCGCGCGCCTGCAGGTCACGCAGGATCTCCAGCCAGGAAGCTTTGGATTCGCGCAGGCCGTCACTGACACTGACCAGCTCTTTCTTGCCCTCTGCCGTCACGCCGATAATCACCAGCAGGCAGATACGCGGATCCTCCTCCGCACGGAGGTTCGTATAAATACCGTCTACCCACCAGTAAGCATAGCGCTTTCCCTGTAGGGAGCGGTGTTGCCAATGGGCATACTCTTGCGCCCACTCCGCCTTGAGACGTCCCAACACCGCAGGTGAAAGTCCCTTGGCCTCATCACCCAGCAAAATGGAAAGGGCTTCCTGCATGTGGCCGGAAGACACCCCATGCAGATAGAGCCAAGGTACTGTAGCGGCTACCGTTCGTGATTTGCGTACATACGGAGGCGCCAGTACCGAATTGAATTTGATCCCCGATCCTGAGCGGTCCCGCACCTTGGGTACTTTGACGGGTACCGGACCCAGAGCGGTCAGGATCTCGCGCTCCGGCAGATGCCCATTACGCACGACCGCCTGACGCCCATCAACCATCCGCACCGTCGCAAATTCTTCCAGCAATACCGCCACCTCTGCCTCTATGGCCTGCTCAATCAGAGAGCGTGCCGCGCGTCGAAGTATCCCTTCAATGCCCAGACCCAACTCTCCCATCCCACCTGCTATTACGGTATTCTTTTCCACGGCGTACTCCTTATGTTGCTCTTTGAGTCGGAAACCCTTTGTAGCAACAGTACGCCACCTCATTCAAGCCAGTTGTAACGCGCCCGTACACCACTTTCGAGCATAGCTCCGCTGCGCTTCGGAGCGCAGCCACCGGACCAATGTTTTTCCATTCCCGGCCGCGAGTTCGGCAAACAGATCTTTGAAACCCGGATACGCAAAGTCTGTTCCTTCTGCGCCAGGGCCGATGGCCTGGCCCCCCACATCGTTCTCTGAGATTGCTCGATCACCGTCATTACTTTTAATCCTCATTGCTTCCTCCGGAATTTGGTTAGGCCTATGCGCACGTTGGCCGCCTCAAGAGCTGTCCAAACTGCGCACATTAATATAGTCACCGTGATCGCAAAGACCTGGTCCGCGTAAAACGGTGGCCACCGTCGCTATATTGATCAGGACCTACAAAATCTTGGATCGATCACTTATCCATTTTGCGATTGCGGTTCCTATATTTCTTGGGTGGCAATAACAGGGGTGCCTCTTTGCATCCATCGCCCCCCGCATTCACTCACGACACAACATTTGGAGGCAACATGCCAACTGCAGCTATATATGCCCGTTACAGTACGGATAACCAGAGGGAAACCTCTATCGACGACCAGATTCGGCGCTGTAAAGAGTTTGCCGAACGTCACAATTATACTGTTCCTGACAACCTTATTTTTTCGGACTCCGCTATTTCTGGGAGTTCAGCTAAAACAGCACAAAGAGTCGGGTACGCACAATTGCTGGCGGCCTGGATGGCCGGGCAATTTCAATGTTTGATTGTAGACGAGTTAAGCCGGCTAAGCAGAAGCATAGCCGAAATCAGCCGACTCAATGACCGGATCACGAAAACGGGTGTGCGGCTTCTCACGGTCGACGGGAAAGACTCTCTGAATCCGAACTGGCGCTTCGGCGTTGAAATAACAGCGGTTATTGCTGAACATTTTCTCCGTGAAACAGCATTCCGGGTAAAAAGAGGAATGCGTGGGCAGCTTGAGCGGGGTTATGACGTTGCTTCACCGCCATATGGTTATAACACCATGAGAGTGGGGCAAGAGGGGCAACCCGCCATGCCTGGAGAACAGCATACGGGAATGCGTTGGATCATTGACCCGGAGCAGGCCAATGTAGTCAAGACCATATTTAATCTGCGAAAGTCAGGGCGCAGTCTAAACCAGATTTGCGCGACACTAAATCGCCAGCGGATCCCGCCTCCCCGCGCGGCAAAAAAACCGGACTCGATCGCGTTCTGGCGCCCCGGAACTGTCAACCGCTTATTATCAAATCAGATTTTCCGAGGGATTTTCGTCGGCAGGGATAGCGAACTTTCATCATCAGCAGCAACTGCTGGGAGAAATCAGGGTCCAGCGATTTTACTTTTTGATAGACCGAACCTGCGGATGGTCGACGATGAAACCTGGACGGCTTGCAATCGGAGCACAGGATCAAAAGCTATGTACGGGGGTGGTAATAATCCTTTTTCGGGACTGATTACCTGCTCGCAATGCGGGACGAAGCTGTCATTGTCTGGAAAAGGAAAAGACGGGAAATTTGTACAGGCATTTTATTGTGCGAGTTGCGCGCAGCGGGGAACAGTCGGACATCACCTCAAAAGCGTAGGTGTGGGACACACGGCGCGTGCGGGAATTGAGGCCATGCTCAAATTCGTCCTGAATCAGATCCTGGAAAATCCTCAGATACAGAAAGAGTTCCGGGATCGGCTGCGAGCAAAGTTGTCGGGCAACAGACTACAAGAGCTTAGTAAACTCAAGCAAGAGTGTGACCAAGCGGAGATAACTTATTCCAGGGCACTGGATTTGTTGAAAACCATTGGACACGAAGACAATCTTGAAAAACGCATTACCAGCTTGTATGGATCGTGGAAAATGCTTGAAATTCAGTACAAGAGAATCCGGGAGGAGGAGGACCAGATAGACAAGGTGGTAATCGCAAAACAATTGAATTTTAATCCGAGAAACGCGGCTACCCAGCTATTTGATAGCAGACTCGACCCCGCGCGAATTCGAGCAGTGCTTTCCAGGATATTCCCCAAGATCATAGCGCTGGGGAAAACAAGCAGATTTGTGTCTCTGTTTGAGGTCGAAATTTGTCCGGGGGCATTGGTTGCGACAGAAACTGGTTCAACGATAATTGACACAACGGCGGTGACCATACGAATTCGTCTGACGGCTTCTCCGGACCGAACCAAAGGATGGACCGTCGAACAAATCCAGCTCCCTGGGGCGGACGTGGAGGCTACAGGCAAAGTAGGTGCAGCTTAACTTTTGTACTTTTCTTAGGGGGCTTTGGCCCCCTTTTTTTACCTGTTGCAGCCCAGTCCTATCCAGAAAAAGATGGATGGATCATAGGACTAGAGGAATAGGTAAGCACATAATCGTTCAGAATAAGCTACACAGTCCCGAAACCACTGCACACAACGTGCTTCGCTGTCCATATAAGGCTCCGGATCTCAGTCTCGAACTGGTGCCAAAGCAGGGGTGCATCTCATGGCCATCCAGTCGGTAGAAAATGTACAGATCAATTTATTCCAGGATACAGCAGCCGAGAATCGTGCCAATCAGTTGATGGCAACCATGGACCAGATCAATGTCCGCTTTGGCAGAGGCAGCCTGCAGCCGGGCATAGCCGGAACCAAGGCACCCATGGAATGGGCCATGAAAAGGGAGAATAAATATCCTGCCTACACGACACGATGGGCGGAATTGGCTGCGGTAACGCTGGAATAAAGAAAGAAGAAATCTCTTCGGTTAGTGCTGAGGGACGGGTACACCATACATGAACTACTGGTAAGCAGCGGGAGTGGTCGTTCCTAGCCAGCTTGGGGAGGAGTAATATCAGTAGACTGCCGACCGTCAGGGCCGGGGCCCTACGGCATTAGGGTAGCGGGAGCAGACAAGTATTTTCCAATCCATAAATGAGTCTGGGAAGTGGTTGTAGAGAATGCCCTGTCAACCGGTTTTCGGTGGCCGTCCATGGATCGTTTTGAATAGTCTTTGACGGGCCTTCTGGAGCTGGTCCGCCGCCTGGTTGTCGCTGATCTGGTAAGCGAGCTGGTCGAGTATTTCAAAGGTTACGCCGGGTTTCAAATAGCTTTCTGCCTGGGGCAATGATTTGAGCTTGTCATAAGGCGTCATCATGTTCTCATAGGGGTAGAGTTTACGTTGTTTGCCTTTGGCATCAGTGTGGGTTTCCGGGAAGAAGCAGGGACGGTGGAAGTTGATATAGGGATTGAGGTGCTGTTGGTTGAAGGCGTTGATCAGTGCCGCCCAGCGTTGAGGAATATGGCTGTACCCGAACAGCTTTCTCACCACAGTGCCGTTTTTGCTTTCGGCCAGGGCGTTGTCATTGGAATGACGTGAGCGGGACTTAGTGAACTCGATGCGCAGTTTCTCCAGCAGCCCAGCGACCCGTCTGTTGATGTATTCCGAGCCGTTGTCGGAGTGGAAGCCGAGCACGGTAAAGGGGAAACTGTCCAACAGCTGCTCCAGAGCTGGAATAAGGTGGTGCTCGCTAATTTTCTCGACGCTCACGACGATCTCGAACTGGGTGTGTTCATCCACCGCGTTGATGTGATACACGCCTTTCTGTTTGTCCAGGTCGCCTTGATGGACCGTGTCGATGCGGATATAGCCGGGCTGGCCGTTGGGCTGGGGTTTGCGCCGCTCGCCGATGGTTGATGCTTTGGGTCGGGTCTTTGCAAAGTGGCAGCGCTGGCAGGTGTAGGTGGTGGATTTTCTCAGGTTATACAGGTGGCTCACGGAGATCGCGGCCAGCCGCTCGTACTCGGCCTGACCGAAGACCGTGCAGGCCCGTTCACACAGCTTCTTGATGGCCTGACCGCAGGGCGTGTCGTGGCGCTCATCCATCGCCGCCAGCAGGCGGATATCCTCGGCGGTGTACTGGTGCTGGAAACCAGCCACCGTGCGCTGGCGGCGCTGTAACCGACCGTGTTGGCGATACTGGGCAATCAGCCGGGTGATCTGCTGACGGGAGTAACCACTGACCTTCATCAGATAGCGGATCACCACCCCTCTGGCGGGGCGGGGCAACGTCACATACCGGAACTTGACCAGTTCCCCCTGAATCCAGCGGTAGCAAGTGTCCTTGTCGCCCATGACCGAAAAGGCCACCGCCTGGGTACCGGACAGAAAGGTCTCGAGTTGTTCAATCGTTTTTAACTCTTCAAGTTTCATGATGGCTTTCATCCCTCCATCATGAACGGAACCCAATTCCGTTGCAGCTCACTCCAGACGCATTTCATGTTAGAAACACGTTCCACCCTTCAGACTCATTTCATATTGGACAAGGCTGACATTCCCAGATAGCCTGGGAAAGACTATTATTGATCAGGGACGGTCGGTCGCTAATCATTCCCTTGGCTGCAACCATCCGAAGGACTGCTGCACATAGTAATCCGCCGGAAAGCCTTTGATACTGAGTAGCTGATTCAAAATGCTTTGCTATAGCCACTGTGGGGTGCCCGTTTAAATTTCTGGCACCGCCCATCATGAAACATCCCGCCTCAAGGAGACCCGCTTGCAGGACCTGGACGATCGGGCACAAAAGCTAAGAGAAATTTTTCAAGATTCCGTCACAGCCGTGCCAATGGCAGATGAAGCCGCCGCGAATGAGGCTTTGGAAGCCTATCAGAGCCTTCAACAAGCATCGGATCACCTCTTCGATTTATTGATCATATTGGACAATACGGGTCAAACGGTTGGCACCGTGCGCGCCCTAGCCAATCATTTTTTTTTGGCTAATGTGCTGGATATGGTGAGCATACCGATCGCCGAGGCACTCAACAACATTGCCGCTTGCCTGCCCGGGATAGCTCAGCCCGACGGAAAGAGGATTCCGTCCGGGCCCGTTCAACCAGGCGCACCCCCTTCTCCGCAAGTCACCGCCTTCGTGAGGACACTCGACCATGAGTCGGCCTGGCTGGAAGCCATGCTCATCGGACGCGCCTTCACGGTCCTCAAGCGATTTCCATTCCAGAATGCTCGCACGACAGCAGTTGCGGGCGCAGCGACTCGGATCAAACGGCTCGGCTACGACTTTTCAATTCGCTCAGGGCGATACCAGATCAGGGATGAGGTTACCGAGAACATCGTCGGCCAAATTCAGAAATGCCTCCGTGTCCTAGGCTGCCTCAATGCGCTCTCGAACATCATGCAGGTTGCCCTTAATGTCCACCCCTACGAGTACGAGCAAATTTTATTTGGCAGGAAATACGTCATAGGGTTTGGCGACCGACCGCCGGAGTTGCCGATTGGACTGCTCTATAACATTGCTGTCAAGCTACCGGCCCAAGGAACCAATGTCCACAATCCCAAGCGCTTCTGGGACAAGGCCGTCAGCCTGGCGCGTGATCTCGTGGCGATGCTCGATCTCGAACCCTATTCACAATTTGCTTTTCTGGGTTTGAATGCCCAAGCCTTGGAGGATGGACTGCGAGAGGTTGCTCACTACGACCACTGCTTCTCTCTTCGTCAGTGGCATCTCAGCTTCACGCCCGAGTTTCTCACCGTTTTTTTCGGCGAAAGCTTCGATGTCTGCATGAAACAACGGCTCGGCTGGAATGTTGCGGATGCGGTGCAGCTGGCTCGGGTTCTCAAAGCTCATGCCAGACCGGGCACTCAGGTCGTACCGATCGCCGCTTTGGTTGCAACCGGCTTCGACCTGGGGCTTTTCAAATCCATGTTACAGTTCTTCGCGTATAGAGAGGGAGAGGCCAACAAATACTATCGCTCTCCCTTTGGAGCTGCGGGTCCTGACGTAATCTTCAAGCCACTCATTTTGCTCAAGGAAGACAGCGTCGTTCTGCCGGCGGCCTCGGTATTGGGCCCAGCCCTGTTCGAAGCCACATTCACAGCTTGGAAAATCATCAAGACCGACCAGGAAATCGCTAGCCTGAGAGGCAATGCAGCAGAGCGGCTGACGAAATACCTATTCGCCAAACACGGCTTTCAACCGAGCTTCGAGAACGCGCTCTATGATCTGGGTGAACAAGGTGCCGGCGAGTGCGATCTCGTTTTCGAGGATGAGGAAAATATCATCCTTGTCGAGTGCAAAGCTAAGGCGCTGACCAGGGGCGCCATGACCGGCATGCAGGGCGATGCGTTACTCGATTTTGCGAGTGGTTTGTTTGCGCCTCAAGCGCAGGCTCTCAGGCATGAGCGGATTTTGCGGAGTGCGGGCTCGATACATTTCCACGATGGGACAAGGCTTGAGCTTCGAGACCGGCACATCACGCGCCTCACCGCGACCCTGTTGGATCACGGCGCGCTCCAAGATCGGTCGATGCTTAGGAACGTCTATAACGCATTGTTGTCGGCTCAATTCACCTGCGATCCCGGCTATACGAAAAAAAGGCAAGTCGCGGAATTCAACACAAATCTGCGCTTGTTTCAGGAGGAGACACGCCTGCTTGAGGCGGCAGGCCAACACATCAACGCCCATCCGCTCAATGCCGCTTCCGCGAGCGTGGCCCAGCTCGACGTCCTATTGGAAGGGGTGCAATCGCTTACTGAGGTGAGGACGAGGCTATCGATTCCCATGACGTTCTCGACCTTCAATGTGCTGCTGGAGCACTACCACCATCAGAAGATGCGCAGCCAAGGTCAGCCTTCTTAACGTCGGCAATGGCCGATGACTTGCGAGCTATGCTCGAAAGTGGTGTACGGGCGCGTTACAACTGGCTTGAATGAGGTGGCGTACTGTTGCTACAAAGGGTTTCCGACTCAAAGAGCAACATAAGGAGTACGCCGTGGAAAAGAATACCGTAATAGCAGGTGGGATGGGAGAGTTGGGTCTGGGCATTGAAGGGATACTTCGACGCGCGGCACGCTCTCTGATTGAGCAGGCCATAGAGGCAGAGGTGGCGGTATTGCTGGAAGAATTTGCGACAGTGCGGATGGTTGATGGGCGTCAGGCGGTCGTGCGTAATGGGCATCTGCCGGAGCGCGAGATCATGACCGCTCTGGGTCCGGTACCCGTCAAAGTACCCAAGGTGCGGGACCGCTCAGGATCGGGGATCAAATTCAATTCGGTACTGGCGCCTCCGTATGTACGCAAATCACGAACGGTAGCCGCTACAGTACCTTGGCTCTATCTGCATGGGGTGTCTTCCGGCCACATGCAGGAAGCCCTTTCCATTTTGCTGGGTGATGAGGCCAAGGGACTTTCACCTGCGGTGTTGGGACGTCTCAAGGCGGAGTGGGCGCAAGAGTATGCCCATTGGCAACACCGCTCCCTACAGGGAAAGCGCTATGCTTACTGGTGGGTAGACGGTATTTATACGAACCTCCGTGCGGAGGAGGATCCGCGTATCTGCCTGCTGGTGATTATCGGCGTGACGGCAGAGGGCAAGAAAGAGCTGGTCAGTGTCGGTGACGGCCTGCGCGAATCCAAAGCTTCCTGGCTGGAGATCCTGCGTGACCTGCAGGCGCGCGGTCTGGAGGCGGCCCCTTTGCTCGCCATTGGGGATGGTGCCATGGGGTTTTGGGCCGCACTGGATGAAGCCTATCCCGAAACTGGTCAGCAACGCTGCTGGGTGCATAAGACCGCCAACATTCTCAACGAACTTCCCAAAGCCCAACAGAGCAAAGCCAAGGCAGCGTTGCAGGAAATCTGGATGGCCGCCAATCGCCAGGCTGCGGAAAAAGCACTGGACGTGTTTGTGCGCAATTACCAGGCAAAGTATCCCAAGGCCGTGGCTAAACTGGAAAAAGATCGGGCTGAATTGCTCGCTTTCTATGATTTTCCAGCCGAACACTGGCGGCATATCCGGACCACCAATGCCATTGAGTCCACCTTCGCTACGGTACGCCACCGGACTACCCGGACGAAGAACTGTGTATCACGCAGCAGCTTTCTGGGATTGGGTTTCAAGATGCTGCAGCAGGCTGAAAAACGCTGGATTGGGATTTATGCTCCAGAGAAAGTCCTGCAGCTTTTTGCAGGGGTGAAATTTATCGATGGCTTACCGGCTAACCTCACCCTGCCGGATGATCAACAGACCGCCGCCTGATCTATGTCAGAAAATGCTCATACACCAGATTTGACTATAGCTCATGACTTGCCGGTGAGCAGTCGCCTGAAATGACCGTGGTACTATTGGGGTATAAGAAGAAAACGGCTATTTTGCCTAAGTCCAGCAGCAGCTTACCGTCAACGGTCCGCCACTTCACCGTCCGATAATCCAGAGCATACCCCGAATTGCGCGGCCATCGTCTGAAAACCAGCCCGTGTACTCTCCATTTACTCCCTTCCCGACCTTCCGGCACGCCGGAAGGTCGCCGCAGCTCACGGCACAGCGTCTTGTGGTCGGTTGTTTTGTCAGGCGAACAGACTCGTGGGCGTTGTCTGACTCTCAGGCAGGGGCGGGGCTTGTCTGCGTATGCCCTTTGCTTCAGGTGATAGAGAATCCTTCGGACATAGGCACAGTGTAGTCCGCCATGCGGCGCTTTGCGGTCGTGCGCGGAAATGGTGTATGTAGGTGGCACTGTCGATCGGAAGCTGTCCATTGATCATCGGCAATGAATGTCCCCATTCAGTCTGGACTGGTCCTTCACTAGCAAAGAAACTACCGTCTTCCAACCCACGGCTGTTATCCGCCATACAGGCGGCTTAGAAGCGTGATATCGGTGTGCCTATACTGATGCATGCTATCCGCCGGAAGATACAGTTTAGAGGTAACTGGGTCATATCCAGGCTCAGCGTTATCGGCCGTGTGGGCGGCTTAGTGAGTATGGTCAGCGATATTGATGGCTTTAGACGCGCTGATGGTCACGTTGTGTGAGGGGCGGTAGTCATAGCCCCTCGTTTATTCTGATCAATTTAACGGATCTGACTCGGACGCTTGAAAAAGGGGTTGAAAGAAAGTTATGGTCCGTCTTCAGCTCGGGAAGAGAAGGTCCATAACGGTGTTATATTTAACGCAGGATGAAAAATGGCGGGTCACGTGACAGCTGTGGATCTGCAACGGGCGGAAGAAAGAAAGTCGAAGGGGTTCCTATTGTGGCGACAAGCTCCTCACAGACATTCTTCTTCCAACCCATGGTACAGAAAGTATCGTCAGGGTTTTGGACACTAAGGACATAGATAACAGGGCAGGTAATTCCTCCTGCCAGTTCATCAGCCCCCATTTTCATAGCAACCAAACAAAAATCTGCCAAGATCACTAACTTAACCCTATGAAGATTATACAATCTATTTGTTTTTTATATAAATTAATCAATTACAGTTTTGTCTCATCAGGATCCCCTGATGAGACAATACTGTAATTGATGACGCACCATTTCTGCGTGCTCGGCAACCGCCTCGAAACCCCGGAGTAAGTCTGCCGCTCGTCTAAACCGTAGATGTAAGACCGGAAGGTGTTCTTCCTGCCTGACTGAGCTGAACCAAGCCGAGATAAGGGGCCCCCGAATACCTCTTTTTTTGCCTGTTCTTTTCTCGGTGTGCACCCGATTATGCAGAGCTATGCTCGAAAGTGGTGTACGGGCGCGTTACAACTGGCTTGAATGAGGTGGCGTACTGTTGCTACAAAGGGTTTCCGACTCAAAGAGCAACATAAGGAGTACGCCGTGGAAAAGAATACCGTAATAGCAGGTGGGATGGGAGAGTTGGGTCTGGGCATTGAAGGGATACTTCGACGCGCGGCACGCTCTCTGATTGAGCAGGCCATAGAGGCAGAGGTGGCGGTATTGCTGGAAGAATTTGCGACGGTGCGGATGGTTGATGGGCGTCAGGCGGTCGTGCGTAATGGGCATCTGCCGGAGCGCGAGATCCTGACCGCTCTGGGTCCGGTACCCGTCAAAGTACCCAAGGTGCGGGACCGCTCAGGATCGGGGATCAAATTCAATTCGGTACTGGCGCCTCCGTATGTACGCAAATCACGAACGGTAGCCGCTACAGTACCTTGGCTCTATCTGCATGGGGTGTCTTCCGGCCACATGCAGGAAGCCCTTTCCATTTTGCTGGGTGATGAGGCCAAGGGACTTTCACCTGCGGTGTTGGGACGTCTCAAGGCGGAGTGGGCGCAAGAGTATGCCCATTGGCAACACCGCTCCCTACAGGGAAAGCGCTATGCTTACTGGTGGGTAGACGGTATTTATACGAACCTCCGTGCGGAGGAGGATCCGCGTATCTGCCTGCTGGTGATTATCGGCGTGACGGCAGAGGGCAAGAAAGAGCTGGTCAGTGTCAGTGACGGCCTGCGCGAATCCAAAGCTTCCTGGCTGGAGATCCTGCGTGACCTGCAGGCGCGCGGTCTGGAGACGGCCCCTTTGCTCGCCATTGGGGATGGTGCCATGGGGTTTTGGGCCGCACTGGATGAAGCCTATCCCGAAACTGGTCAGCAACGCTGCTGGGTGCATAAGACCGCCAACATTCTCAACGAACTTCCCAAAGCCCAACAGAGCAAAGCCAAGGCAGCGTTGCAGGAAATCTGGATGGCCGCCAATCGCCAGGCTGCGGAAAAAGCACTGGACGTGTTTGTGCGCAATTACCAGGCAAAGTATCCCAAGGCCGTGGCTAAACTGGAAAAAGATCGGGCTGAATTGCTCGCTTTCTATGATTTTCCGGCCGAACACTGGCGGCATATCCGGACCACCAATGCCATTGAGTCCACCTTCGCTACGGTACGCCACCGGACTACCCGGACGAAGAACTGTGTATCACGCAGCAGCTTTCTGGGATTGGGTTTCAAGATGCTGCAGCAGGCTGAAAAACGCTGGATTGGGATTTATGCTCCAGAGAAAGTCCTGCAGCTTTTTGCAGGGGTGAAATTTATCGATGGCTTACCGGCTAACCTCACCCTGCCGGATGATCAACAGACCGCCGCCTGATCTATGTCAGAAAATGCTCATACACCAGATTTGACTATAGCTCGATTATGCATTAGCGTTTTTTTAAAGGTGCGCTGCCCGTCCAGGCTGCTGTGTTTTTTTTGGAGTAGGCTGTTTCTTAAGGGGGCAACTATGGGGGCAACTTAAAAGATGTCATTATTCATCATATTGTTTTAATTAAATATTATTATTAACTTTGATCCTCCTCCGCCCACCAACATTCCAAAGCCCGGACATGCTCCGGGCTTTTTTACGCCCGCGAAGGGCCAGCAGTGGCAGGGTTTCACGGGCGCTGCGAATTTTCGGAAATTGCCGTTGTGTCTTGGAAGTATTACAATTGCCGATACCGTAATACGTCAGGAGTCATCAAATGGCAACCACACTCACCAGCAAGGGACAGGTCACCATCCCCAAGCAGATTCGCGACGCACTGAATCTCGCGCCAGGCTGCTCTGTTGATTTCGCGGTCAATCGCGAAGGCGATGTCGTTATTCACAAGGTCGGTGCCCGGCCCAGCCGCAAGCCGGATCGCTTCGAGATAGCCCGTGGCAGGGCCGACGTAAAGTGGCGCACCGATGAATTGATGGCCCTGCTGCGCGGTGAATAACTGATGCTGCTGGTCGATACCAATGTGCTGGTCGACGTTCTGGAGGACGATCCGGAATGGGCGGACTGGTCCATCGGCCAGCTACGGGCGCAGTCCAAAATTCATCGCCTGGTCATCAATCCGATCATCTATGCCGAACTGTCGTTGACGTTCTCGACGGTCGAAGCCCTGGATCGCACTGTCGATGATCTAGGCCTGGCGGTAATCGAGATTCCCCGGCCCGCGCTGTTTCTGGCTGGCAAGGCATTCGTGCGCTACCGCCGGCAGGGAGGAAAGAAAAACAACGTGCCTGCCGACTTCTTCATCGGCGCCCATGCTGCCGTGGCTGGCTGCCCCGTGCTGACCCGTGACAGGCAGCGATACTCCACGTATTTCTCTGGGGTCAGTCTGGTAAGCCCGGCATCCGGGACGGGCAAGCAAAAAATTCTGAAATAACAGGGGGAACACGTTGTCAGCCATTCACGATCTGATCAGCCCATGAACCATGTAACTCTCGACTACGCCACCCTTGACGTCCTGCGTAACCATCACCCCGCATGGCGCCTGTTGCGTTCAGATCATGCACCGCTGATAGCAAGCTTTTTGCATCGGGTATTCGTAGTGCCCAATGAGCGGGTGATGGCAGCGGCGGATTTGGCCGAAGCACTGGAAGATGAGTTGTATGCCTTACGCCTGCATCTGGGTGAGGCTGCATTCCCCAAGCCTGCACTGGAATACCTGAACGACTGGGCAGAACCCGATAAGGGCTGGCTGCGCAAGTTCTACCGCATGGGCACGGACGAGGCGCAGTTTGATCTGACCCCCGCTACCGAAAAGGCTATTGCCTGGTTGACGCAACTCAGTGAACGGCAATTTGTCGGAACCGAATCGCGCTTGCTTACCCTCTTTGACCTGCTCAAGCAGATGAGCGAGGGCAGCGAAGCCGACCCTGCCAAACGCATTGCCGAGTTGCACAAAAAGCGTGACGCCATTGATGCCGAGATTGCAAAGGTGCTTGCGGGCGAGGTATCACTGCTGGATGACACAGCGGTGAAGGACCGTTTTCAGCAATTCATGCAGGGCGCACGCGAGTTACTCACCGATTTTCGCGAGGTGGAGCACAATTTCCGCCAGTTGGATCGCCGCGTGCGTGAGCGCATTGCGCTATGGGAAGGCAGCAAAGGGGCGTTGCTGGAAGACATCATGGGTGAGCGCGATGCTATTGGTGATTCCGACCAGGGCAAGAGTTTCCGTGCCCTTTGGGATTTTCTGTTATCCAGCCGTCGGCAGGAAGAATTGACCAATCTGCTGGATCAGGTACTGGCACTACCCGCTGTGGCGGAACTGAACCCGGACACCCGGACTCGCCGGGTACACTACGACTGGATGGAAGCTGGTGAACAGACCCAGCGTACCGTCGCCGCCTTGTCCCAGCAATTACGCCGCTTTCTGGATGACCAGGCCTGGCTGGAAAACCGCCGCATCATGGATATTTTGCATGGTATTGAAAGCAAGGCGCTGGCGCTGCGCAGCATCGCTCCGACCGGCACGGTGATGGAAATGGCTGCAGCCAGCGCGGATGTTGTGCTGGCGATGGAACGGCCACTGTTCACTCCGGCCAGCAAACCAATGATTACCGAAATCATCCTCCAGGCTGGCGATGAAAACATTGATCCCTCCAGACTTTTTGAACAGGTCGTCGTCGATAAGGCTCGGCTAACCCGCCATATTCGCAACACTTTGCAAGACCACACCCAGATCAGCTTGCGCGAACTGGTCACTAATCAGCCCTTGCAACAAGGGCTGGCTGAATTAATTGCCTACCTGCAATTGGGCAGTGAAGTGTTCAGCAGCGTAGTGGATGAAGACACGACTGAATCCATCCACTGGCAGACAGCGGATATGGAAGGGCAAACACTTATCCGCAGCGCGCGACTACCCCGCGTGATTTTCATGCGCTGAACAAGCATCGAGGCAAGAAATGGAAGTGGAATATTTGAACATAACCCAGGCTACACCGGCTGCTCCGCCTGCTGACTTGTCGGTGCTGTTGATTGGCCTGCTCAAAGGCGTGCTTTACCGTGAAAATGACGAGCGCCAATGGGCCGCACTGTTGCAGCTACAAGTGCGGGTGCGTGATTATGTGGCAGTGCTCAATCTCGACCTGGTACTGGATGAGGCTGAAGGCTATGCCTTCCTGAAAAGCCGCCCCGAACCCACTGAGGATGATCCCTCCCCGCGTTTACCACGTCTGGTGGCCCGTCGACCATTATCATTTGCCGTAAGTTTACTGCTTGCCTTGCTGCGCAAAAAACTGGCCGAATTTGATGCTGGTGGGGGTGATACGCGACTGGTCCTGTCCCGCGATGACATCGTGGATCTGGTGCGGGTATTTCTGCCCGATGGCCCGAATGAAGCCAGGCTGATTGACCAGATTGAAACCACCATCAACAAAGTCGTCGAACTGGGCTTTCTACAAAAACTCAAAACGGCTGGTGGCGCTACCGCTGGACCAGCCAATTATGAGGTGCGGCGCATTCTGAAGGCCTTTGTAGACGCCCAATGGCTGGCCGAACTGGATGAACGTCTGGCCAGTTACCAGGGGCAACTGGCTGGCAAGACCGGCAGCAGGGAAGAAATTGATCATGAATGATCCACAATTATTGAACCTCGACTTCTGTGCTGATGACACCCTGTCAGGATTCCGGCTGACCAGGCTGGAAGTGTTTAACTGGGGCACCTTTGACAGCCGGGTCTGGACGCTGCAACTGGATGGCAAAAACGGACTGCTGACCGGTGATATCGGTTCGGGTAAATCCACCTTGGTGGATGCCATTACTACCCTGCTGGTACCTGCCAACCGGGTCGCCTACAACAAGGCAGCCGGAGCAGACAACAAGGAGCGCACCCTGCGCTCTTATGTGCTTGGGCATTACAAATCCGAGCGCAATGAGATTACCGGAGCAGCCAAACCAGTGAGCCTGCGGGACCAAAATAGCTACTCCGTCATTCTCGGCGTATTCCAGAATGCCGGCTATGCCCAGACGGTGACACTGGCTCAGGTGTTCTGGATGAAAGACGCCCAGGGGCAGCCCGCACGGTTTTTTCTGGGCGCGGAAGGGGCGCTGTCCATTACCGCCGACTTCGCCCAATTCGGATCGGACATCGCTCAATTGCGCAGAAATCTGCGCGCCAAGGGCGCAGAATTACAGGACAGCTTTCCTCCCTATGCGGCATGGTTTCGTCGACGTTTCGGTATTGAAAACGATCAAGCGCTGGAATTGTTCCACCAGACCGTATCGATGAAATCGGTAGGTAACCTGACGGACTTCGTCCGTAGCCATATGCTGGAACCCTTTGCAGTTGACCAGCGCCTACAAGACTTGATCAGTCACTTTGATGATCTCAACCAGGCCCATCAGGCTGTACTGAAAACCCGCCAACAGGTGGAGCTACTCACGCCGCTGATCGCAGACTGCGTTCGCCACAAGGCCATGCAGGCTGAGGCTGACAGCTTGCGGGCCTGCCGGGAAGGTCTGCGCCCCCACTTTGCTGGTCTGAAACTCGGGCTGATCGACAAACGCCTGAGTTCACTGACAGAAGACTGGGATCGGGTGGATGCCCAGATACAAAAACTGAGCGCGTTACATGAAGCGCATGGTCAGCAAGTAGATGAACTGAAGCAGGCTATTAATGCCAATGGTGGTGATCGACTGGAATGGCTGTCCAGCGAAATCCACAAGAAAGAGAAGTCGCGGGATGTACGCAAAGCCAAGGCTGCCCGTTATGCGGAACTGACCGCCGTACTGGGCGAAGCACCCGCCAACGAGGCCGCCGACTTCGCCGTACAACGGGGCAAGTATCAAAGCTGGCGGGAGGAAACCCGCAACAGCGCTGCCGACCTGCAAAACACCCTCACTGAATATGGCGTAACCATGCGCCAGGGCAAGCAGGAGCATGCCCAACAAAGCCTGGAAATCGACAGCCTCAAACGGCGGCGCAGCAACATCGATGATCAACAGATCCAGATTCGTGATGCCCTAAGTGCGGCTTTGAATTTGAATGTGGATGACATGCCTTTCATCGGTGAGTTGATCCAGGTGCGTGACGATGAACGCGATTGGGAAGGCGCAGCCGAACGCTTGTTACGCGGCTTCGGTCTGGCGCTGCTGGTGCCGGATGTACATTACAAGGCAGTGGCAGAGTGGGTGGATGCGGCCCATCTGCGTGGCCGTCTGGTGTACTTTCAGGTGCGCGCACGCAAGACCGCTGAACTGCCGGACCTGCACCGGGACTCCCTGGTCCGCAAACTGACCATCAAGCCCGACTCGCCCTATTATGACTGGCTGGAACGCGAACTGGCCCATCGCTTTGATATGGCCTGTTGTAGTACGCAAGAACAGTTTCGCCGTGAAACACGTGCCATCACTCGCGCAGGTCATATCAAAGACCCAAGTGGCCGGCATGAAAAGGACGACCGTCACCGCATTGATGATCGCAGCCGCTACGTGCTGGGCTGGAGCAATACTGCGAAGATCGCCGCACTGGAAGCCAGACGTCGCCAGCTTGAGGCGCAACTGGCTGAAATTGGCAGTCAGATTGCGTCCATCCAGAAAGAGCGTGATGTGCTCAATGATCGTCTTGATGCCCTGACCCGTCTTGAGGAATTCACCATCTTTGATGAACTGGATTGGGCCAGCGTCGCCACCGAGATCGCCCAGCTGGTGGATGAGCGCCAGCGGCTGGAATCCGCGTCGGATGTGCTCAAACAACTCAACGACAACCTGCATACCCTGCTGAAAACGCAAAAAGAGATGGGGGAAGCGCTGCAGGCGGCCCGCGAAAAGCGCGCCAAAGTAGAGCAGCGGCGCGCCGACGCGCAAGCGTTGCGTCAGCAAACCGAAGCACTGCTTCATGATACGAGCATCGACGACAGCTTGCAGGCAAAACTCGAAGCCATGCGTTCTGAAGCGCTGGGTGAGCACCAACTCAGCATTGAGTCTTGTGATAATCGTGAGCAGGATCTACGCAAATGGCTGCAGGACCGACTCGATGCCGAGCAAAGGCGACTGGCAAACCTTGCTGAGAAAATCATCAAGGCCATGGTTTCCTTCAAAGAGCAGTTCAAGCTCGAAACCGCCGAGATTGATGCGAGTCTTGAGGCGGCTTTTGAATATGAAAACCTGCTGACCCAGTTGAATCGTGACGACCTGCCGCGTTTTGTGACGCGCTTCAAAGAACTGCTCAATGTCAACACCATCAACGAAATTGCCAATTTCAATGCCCAATTGGCCCGCGAGCGCGAAACCATCAAGGAACGTATTGCCCATATCAACCAATCGCTGAGTGAGATCGACTACAATCCCGGCCGTTACATCGTGCTTGAATCACAGCCCAGTCCCGATACAGAAATCCGAGATTTCCAGCAGGAATTACGCGCTTGCACCGAGGGTACCGTCACCGGTTCGGACGACAACCAGTATTCCGAGGCCAAGTTCCTGCAGGTCAAAACCATCATCGACCGCTTCCGGGGCCGAGAGGGTTTGTCGGAGCAGGATCGGCGCTGGACCAGCAAGGTTACCGATGTACGTAACTGGTTCCTCTTCGCTGCCAGTGAGCGCTGGCGGGAAGATAACAGCGAGCACGAGCATTACTCAGACTCCGGCGGTAAGTCAGGCGGGCAAAAGGAGAAACTGGCCTATACCATCCTGGCAGCCAGTTTGGCCTATCAGTTTGGCCTGGAATGGGGCGCAGTGCGTTCCCGTTCTTTCCGTTTTGTGGTCATTGATGAGGCCTTCGGGCGTGGTTCAGATGAATCTGCCCAATATGGCCTGAAATTATTCCAGCAACTCAACCTGCAACTATTGATCGTGACTCCGCTGCAGAAAATCCACATTATCGAACCCTTTGTTTCCAGTGTGGGATTCGTTCATAACGAGGGCGGGCGATCCTCGCAGCTCCGCAATCTCTCCATTGCAGAATATCGGGCGCAGAAAGCCGCCATGACCGCCCAATCTGTGCAGGTGTCAGTGCCGTGACCTGGACTGACCCGCAGCAATTGAAAAAGCAGTTGATGCGGCTCTGGGAACGCGGAGAACTACTGCGCGACGCAGTGACCGGCAGGGAGCGTTTTCCTTTACGCCTGGCTCTCAAAACCCCCAACTCAGCGGACATCACCAATCATTTTGAGGCAGTGCGCGCCTGGGCCACCGAATTGGCATCGACCAAATTCGTGCGGGTGGAGTGGCAGGCGCTTCGCCATCACGTTCAGGGCACGCAGAACTTGCCAGCTTGCGTGTGGGTCGAGACATTGGAAGATGCACTGAATTGCCTGGGCAAGCGCAAAGATTGGAACTGCTTTATTGAGCAGGTTTCCGTCACCCGGCAAACCCATCCCGCCTTGCTGCCCTGGCTGGAAAAACGCCCTCTCCAGGCGCTGGCGCTGTCCGCCGATTGGCCCCGTTTGTTGTCTGTGGTGACCTGGCTGGCCGAACATCCCCGCCCTGGCATCTACTTGCGGCAAGTGGATTTACCCAACGTACACAGCAAATTCATCGAAAATCATCGCGGAGTACTCACCGAGCTACTCGACCTGACCTTGCCAGTAAATGTGGTGGACGTCAGAAAAACCGGCATCAGCCAGTTTGCTGCCCGGTATGGCTTTCTGGAAAAACCAACGCGCATTCGCTTTCGCGTGCTGGACCCCAGGATTTGTATCTTGCCCGGTTTATCATCCCCCGACGTGACGCTGGATGCAGACAGCTTTAGTCGCCTGGATCTGGCTGTGCAGCGGATATTCATTACGGAAAATGAGACCAACTTCCTGGTCTTCCCACCAATGCATCATGCCATCGTGATTTTTGGTGCAGGTTATGGTTGGGATGCACTGGCTCGTAGTCATTGGCTAAACAATTGCGCAATCCATTACTGGGGAGATATTGATACCCATGGTTTTGGCATTCTGGATCAGCTTCGCGGCCACTTTGACCATGTGGATTCTTTCCTGATGGACAGGGCCACGCTGGATGCCCACGCTGCCTTGTGGGGCTGTGAGGACAAGCCCTTGCGGATTGACCTGCACCGACTCACAAGCGCAGAGCAATCCCTCTACGATGACCTGCGCGACGCGCACATTCGCCCTGGACTCAGATTGGAACAGGAACACATCGGTTTCCAGTGGCTGACTGATCACCTTCAACAACTGGATGAAATGACCACACCCAATCCTGGTATTTCCCCTGATCAATATTAGCCTGATCGCCCTGGCAACTACCCACCCCCCTCCCCCTGTGGCAAAATGTCGCAAAAGGAGCATTCATGAACCCCACAGATTCCCATTCCAACAGCCATCCTCTCAACATCAATGGGGTGCAGCGTCACCTTCCCCTGTTCAAGGTACAGCCGGATTTAGCCATTGCTGTCCTCAATATTCTTGGTGATACCGAGCTCACCGAAGCTGCGGCTGCCGCCCTTCAGCAGCGCATGGCGGATATTGATTTTGATGTGATTGTCACCGCCGAGGCCAAGAGCATTCCACTGGCTTATGCACTGTCCGTGCATAGCGGTCGCCCCTATGTGGTGCTTCGCAAAAATTACAAATCCTACATGGGTGAGGCGTTATCGACCGAGACACTGTCCATTACCACCGGCAAAACCCAGACCCTGTACCTGGATGCCAAGGACCGCGCGGCAATTCAGGGCAGGCAGGTAGCCCTGGTGGATGATGTGGTGAGTACCGGCTCTACTTTGGCAGCCATGCGCACGCTAATGGCTCAGGCTGAAGCCGAAGTCGCTGCCGTTGCCGCCATTTGCACCGAGGGCAATGCAGAGCAATGGGCAGAAGTCATCGCGCTGGCCCACCTGCCCGTTTTTCCACTAAGCGCCTGAACGCCTTCCCATGAAAAATAATGCCGTACATGTACTGACGCTGCGCCAGCGTTGTGATCTTGAGTTGCTGCTGACGGGCGCATTTGCGCCACTGACGGGCTTTTTGGATCAGGCCGACTGGCAATCCGTGGTGGAAAATATGCGCCTTCGGGATGGGACACTCTGGCCCATTCCCGTCGTGCTGGATGTTGATGATGCGCTGGGAAGCACTTTGCGCGCGGGTGACCATTTGCGCCTGGAACGCAGTGACGGCACGCCACTCGCCGCCTTGACAGTCTCGGAGTGTTATCAACCGGACAAAAAACTGGAGGCCGAGGCAGTTTATGGCAGCACGGACAGAAACCATCCCGGGGTAGCGGAGCTGTTTGACCGGGGTTCCTGGTATATGGGGGGTACGGTCACACCCTGGGATGCCCAGACACTCAGCCGGGCTGCAGCGGTGGAGTTTCCGCCTGAATATCAGACTCCCGCGCAACTCCGTGCCCAGTGGACGGGACAGCACCCGGTGGTTGCCTTCCAAACCCGTAATCCTCTACATCATGCCCACATTGCCGTCACCCAGGCGGGTCTGGAGCAGGCCGGAACGGGTGCCAAACTTTTGCTGCACCCCGCCATCGGGCCCACCAAACCCGGAGACATAGAGGCCGCCTATCGCATGCGGGTGTACCGCGCCGTACTAGATCATTATCCGCAGGGGCAGGCGCTGCTTTCTCCCCTGCCCTTGGCCATGCGCATGGCCGGGCCCCGCGAGGCTCTGTGGCACGCTCTGATCCGGCGCAATTTTGGTGCGACTCATTTTATTATCGGGCGGGGCCATGCAGACCCTGGTGCTTCTGCTGGTGGCCTGTTTTATCCCACTTTTGCTGCCCAGGAACTATTTGCCCGGCACGCACAGGAAATGGGTATTTCCGGCATATTCCTCCCGGAATTCGCCTACTCTCCCACCCGACGCCAATACGTTCCGGTCAGTGAAGCCAATGGTGAAGCCCTGGCAGGCATCTCGGGGACCGAATTGCGCCGCAAGCTCGCCAACCGCGAGGAAATTCCCGAATGGTTTTCTCCCCCGGAGGTGATCAGAATTTTGCGTCAGGCATATCGTGGCGCGGATCGACGCGGGCTGGTCATCTGGTTTACGGGCCTTTCCGCCAGTGGCAAAAGTACGCTGGCGGGGATGTTGGTGCGACAGCTCGAAGCGGAGGATGAACGTGCGGTAACCATGCTCGACGGCGACATTATCCGCCGTTTTCTGTCCAAGGGCTTAAGCTTCAGTCGCGACGATCGCGATGAAAATATCCGCCGTATTGGTTTTGTCGCCAGTCTGGTGGCACGCCACGGCGGCATTGCGGTGGTAGCAGCCATTTCTCCTTATCGACAGGCACGCGCTGAAGCCCGACGCCTGGTGGAAGAAGCGGGCGGGCTTTTTCTGGAGGTGCATGTAGCGACGCCCCTGGCGCTCTGTGCCGAACGTGACCCCAAGGGGCTTTACGCCAAAGCTTTGCGCGGAGAAATCAAAGGATTTACGGGCGTAGATGATCCCTACGAAGAACCCGAACACCCGGATTGCGTGGTGAATCACGCCCAGCAGGAGCCTGCAGCAGCCCTGGCAGCCCTGATGGATTTGCTGCATCGTTCCGGAGCCGTGAGCGACCACGTTGCCGGGCGCTGAATTCTCACCGCATGGATACCCTGCAACTGGCCGCCGCTGCGCAATTTTTCCAGCAACAGCTGGCAGGACAAAGCATCCATAAAATTAGTTCGGCAGCAGGTGGCCTCCACTTGCACACGGGCAAGCAGACCCTGGTCTGCATGGTTCAGCGTACACCACTGGGGCTCTGGCTGGCTCCAGAAAGTGCTACAACAGAGGAACAGGGCCATCATTGGAGTGCCCCCCTTCAGCAACAGCTTAAAGGCTTTCGGATAGAGCGGATTGCCGTTCCCTGGGCTGACCGGATTGTGCGCATGGACTTCAGTCGGATGCATATCAGCAAGCGGGTAGATCAGCTCAGCCTCATTGCCGAGTGTTTCGGAGGGCGCGGCAACCTGGCTCTGCTGGATGCCCAGGAACAAATTCGCTGGGCCTGGCGTTGGGATAGTCTTGACGGCCCGACCGCACCCCGTTTCCTCCCGGGAATTGTTTACCATCCACCAGAATCTGCTCGTCTGTTTGAAGAATCCCGGTCTGATCTGAGCATCTGGTTACAGTGTATGGCACCACGCTATCGCCCTGACGGTTCGACAGCACAAGCGTTCATGAAGGAGCAATGGGCTGAGCGTTCAGCTTCCAGTTCCTGGTGGCAAGCCAAAACCGAAGCAGGGCAAAATCTGCTTTATCCCTTATGCTTGCCGGACGGCCCGCCCATGCAGGCCAAGGCCCCGGAAATTGCCCTGCAACTCCCGGCATCCACTCTTACTCGGGCGCCATCGCCAGCGGAACACGCGCTCGCCACAGAGAAAAATCGCCTGCAGCAACGCATCCAGAAAATGCGCCACGATCTGCAGCAGTGGGAAGCCCCCGAATACTACAGGACATTGGCCTTTGCCCTGTTTGCCGTACCGGACTCCACCGCCCGAGCCGCCAGCATTCAGGCTATCGATCATACCCATGGGGATGGCAGGTTGCTGGAGATCGCTGTCACACCAGGCAAGTCGCTGCACCAGCAAGCCCAGAAATACATGAAGAAAGCTCTGCGCAGCCAACGTGCCGTTCAGAAAATTCAGCAGCGTCTGCAGGACAGTGAAAAGCTGCTCGACGAATTGCTGCCCAAGGGACAGGGCGCACTCCCGCTGGCGCACAGGCTTCCGCAAACGCAAAATGCACCCGTTCGACATAAATGCCAGGAGCGAACAACGCGCCGGTTGGCAGAGCCTTTTCACCACACGATGATTGCGGGATTCGACATTTTTTGGGGAAATAATGCCCGGGAAAATGATCGCCTCACCTTTCGTTTCGCCAAAAGCTGGGATATCTGGTTTCATGTGCAGGACCTGGGCGGAAGTCATGTGATTCTCCGCAGGGAAAATGCCAGTACCCTGGTCCCGGAACCGGTTATTGCAGCGGCTGCCCGTCTGGCCTTGCAACACAGCCAGTCACGGGCATTGAGTGCCGAAGTGGACTGGACAGAAGTCCGACATGTGCAACGTAAGCCCGGCGCCGGACCGGGTCAGGTTATTTACCGCCATTTTCAGACTATTCGGGTACGTCGCGACGCGCACGATGAGGGGTGATCTTAAAAACGGCAGTTGCCGTGGGTGCTTTGCAGCGACTTTTGTTTCGAGCCGTTGTTGTTCTTGGCAAAGTCCTGCGCCCGTCAGGAGAGCTGTTTGAGCCCGCAGGGCGAGTTCTCTCCTGACAGCAGGATAAGCCTTAGAACAACAGGCAAGGAACAACGGAGCAAAAAGCACCCACGGCAACTGCCGTTTTTAGGTTCATCTGCTCAAGCCGTTCCGATTCGGCATTAAGCCACCTGCATCTTGGAAAAGGTCATTTTTGCCAACTCACAAATGGTCTGGGTACGTAACCAGTCCACTTCCTGACGACGCAAGTCCGTCCACTGGCGGTGCAAAGGGCAGGCCGTTTCATCCGCGCACACCTTCAAACCCAACACACAATGTGGCGATAAAGGATGCCCCTCAACGGCCTCGACCACATCCATAATATTCAGGGATTCAGCTGCGGGAAGCAGCAAAAATCCCCCTCCCCGGCCTTTTACCGATCCCAGAAATCCGCGCTTGGCGAGGCTCCGCATGATTTTGGTAATACACTGAACGGGAACCCCGAGGTAATCGGCGATTTCACGACTCAGTACCGGCTCTCCGCGTTGTTGTGCGGCAATATATATCAGGCCGCGCAGGGCCTGTTCGGTGGCTTTGCTCAATACCATGGGTTTTCCCCTATTCTTGTACATATAACAAGAGCCGCACATCTTACAGTGCAGCTCTTGATGACAATCATCAAACTACTGCAGAAATGACGGATTGTTTTCTGCAGTGCAGGTTAATTCAGGCAGAATGCGCCTGTGCAGAAGCGGATGAGGTACCACCACCCATCTTCAGAAGATTGCGACGCATGGCCCAGGCCATACCGAACATGGCGGCTGCAAATGCAGCTGAGAACCCGATAATGATCCAGTTGTACACGGAAGGACCGGCATCCGGTGCCAGTGCAAAGATGAATTGCAGGGCAACGGCCAGGGCCAGATAAGCAGTAGAACCGATAATCATCACCGCTTCTTTATTGCGCACATTACGCAGTACCCATATGCCTTCAATCACCCCGACAATCGCCACCCAGGCAAAAATAGTCAGCAATGTGGGTAACAAACTGGCACCCTGTGAAAGAATAATGACCGCAATGCCTGCCGCAATGCCAATGACGGCCTTAATGGCAATCAACACTTTTGGACAGGCGCCACTCCCTTTCTGGGCAAGACGCATTGCCGAGTAACCTCCGTCAAAAAATACATAAATGGCAAAAAACCAAACCAGCAAAGTCATGGTTTCACCAAAAGCGATCAGTGATGCAATTACAAATAATAAGGCGGCAACACCCCTTGCGGCGAGCAACGGCCAGGAGAACAGGGTCAGGCGAGCATGCTGAGTTGATGCTTGTGAATTCATATCGACACCTCTTTTTATCAGATCTATTACACAGCATCATTACTATCGGAATGAAATATTATTCATTCACATGAGATACTGTTATCTAGTTTATAGCTTATGCATTCCCTGATAACAACAATAAATTTTTTAATAGGATTGTGAATATATGAATGTAGAATAAGCAGTATATATTATTATTATAATATAGTTATTTTTTAGAAGTGCTCTACTGCGGCATTTAGTCTTTTAAAATCATGAGCAAATCATTAGGCAACGCCGACCGGAGCGATGCCTAATATAAACAACAATACCTTACAGCTTGGCGTAAGAATGAAGCCCGCCCAGAAAAAGATCAACCCCAATAAAGCAGAACGTCACCGTGACCAGACTGATAGCCGCCCACCAAGCCAGTTTGCGTCCCTTGTTATGTTGCCCGAAGGACTTGTTGCTGCGCATATGCAAATAAGCCGCATAATTCAACCAGACAATCAAAGCCCAGGTTTCCTTGGGATCCCAGGACCAAAAACCGCCCCAGGCTTTGGCGGCCCACACTGCGCCGAGAATAGTACCTGCCGTGAAAAAGAGAAATCCGAACATCACCATAGAACCCATAATGCGTTCCAGCTTGTTCAAGTCCGGAAGACGACGCACCAAAGCACTTCCGGTACGTTCTGCCCGCTCTCTCAACAAATAAGCAACCCCGACCATGGCAGCGAGATAAAAATTGGCATAGGCAACAAATTCACAGGGAACATGCAGTTTTATCCAGAAGCTCTGCAAAGCAGGAATGACGGGCTGAATCTGATTCTGATGATAGGCGACACCCACCCAGACCAGAAAAATATCGGCAACAAGAATCATCGGCATGGCAAAAGCGCCTAGACCCCGATTTTTGCCTTGGCCTTCGTAATACAGGTAAAAAAGTACCGTAGTCGTGCACAAGAGAACCATGGCATCGTACATATTCGTTACCGGAATATGTCCCCAGGACGGATGACCGATGTAAGTTTGCTGCCAACGAATGGCGAGGCCTGCAAAACCCAGAGCTACAGTAATCCAGGCAAAACGATGCCCCCAGTCCCCAGCCGATTGATTACCGCTGAATAAATAACGATAATATCCTATGGCGCTGATCAGTATCGCCCCACTCATCCAGTAAAACATGGCGTTACTTTGGAGCACATAATACAGCAGCACATTATTTGCGGCCGTGTATCCTGACTGATAAAGCGCCACACCAATCGCCGCAATCCCTATAACGGTCAAAAACAGGATTCTGAAGGCCGGCCAGCGGATTCCAAACCACATCAGGCCCACATACCACAGACCCAAAACAATAAACTGCCACATCCAAAAATCGGCCCGAAACAAATACCAGACCAAAAAAGCACCGATGGTCAGAAAAGCTGCCCATAACTGAGCGGCAAGACGCCCTTCAGCACGCATACCACCAAAGGTCAGTAGGTGTCGGATTTCAGAGCTTTCGGTAGACATATATATACTCCTGCAGATGCTGACAGATTAACCTGATCGTTCAGCATCCATTCACATTAAATGAGTTATCAAGGGCGGTAACCAGGCACATTGATTTTGATGCCATTACTGATGTAGGACATAAAATATTCCAGATTGCGATAATTGACGCTTTCCAGTTTTTGCGGCATCGCACCCACTTTTTTGTCACAGCCCTGGAAACGTTTTTCAAAGGTATTGACTGCTCCCCAAGCGGCCCGATAAGTCGGATAATGCGCACTTTGGCCCAACAATGGAGAAATAATCTGGGCTCTCAGATACTTACCAGCATAAGCCACATGACAGGTCGCGCAACTGAAGTTGAGTTGTCCGCGTTTCATGAAGTAATTGGCCTTCCCTTCTTCAAAGGCTTTAACGGCGCCTTGCCCCTGTACTTTGATATCCACCGGCATACCGTTGGACAGCGAAGTAAAGTAGGTATCCAAAGCAATCATGGAGCCGCTCCCATACTTGAGAGGTTGAAGATGATTTTCAACCCGACAACTATTCAAACGCATCTGAGTCGTGACCACCTGACCGGTTTTGTTGTTAAAATACGGATAACTGGCGGCCACACCTTTGCCACCATCCTTAAAGCAGGACGCATAGGTTTTCCCGTCTGGAAATTTTTTCTGCCAGGCGGCCTTACCCTGACTGAGCGTCAGATCTCCCGGATTAAACTGGATGGCCTGCTGATATTGTTGATACATTTCCGGGCTGAAAGCATAACTGCCGAGCGCGTATTTCTGTAAGGACATTTTCGGAAACTGTTCCTTAAAATACTGGTGAAAATCCTTGAGGGTTTGTTCAGGACCCACTTTGGTATTACCCAGGTTCCACCAGTCGATCGCTTCTGCACTCCCTGAGATGCCTACCAGGCTGATCGCGGCAGCAACTATCAATAATTTTTTCATGATTGCACTCCTTTTTGGGATAACGACCTTAGCCCTTTAATGACCATAGGTAATCGGCTACCAACTCCATCTGGTGGTGCGTCAGCACCTTGTTTTTACCAAACTGGGGCATATTGATGTGCGGGATCACTTTTTCCGGGTCATACAAAAAATCTACAAGCTTTTCTTTTGTTTTAAATATGGCTTTAAGGGGCAGAACCGCCAGATCGGGACCTACATCACCCGCCATTTTACCGCCAGGCAACACATGGCAGGCCAAACAATTGCCCTGCGTGCGGTTAAATGCAATGGACTTTCCGGCTGCAATATTTTGCGCATTAGTCATGGGTGCTGCCACAGCGGTAGTTTCAAATCCTATAAAACCAGCAGCGCATGTTATTGCGGCTATGACAACTAATTTTGATGTTTTCATAACGACCTCCTGTTAAAATTCCCAACACTCGTTAAAAAGGTGTCCCTTCATAGTCTCTCCTGTAATTTATCATTCAGTTCCTCCATGTCTCGATGAAAATCTTCTTCATTTCTTGAACTATCCCCAAACAGCTTGAACCGACGCCCTTTATCATCATCCTCACTCATCTGAATCCAGATACGCCGACGTGGAACATAAAATAAAATGAATATTCCAAAGACCAGGGCGAAACAGGCCACATAAATAACTTTCATGCCAGGGTAACGGGTTATTTCCAGGCCTGCAGACCAATGCAAATCATAATCATGAAATACAGTCAGGAATGGTAATGGATAGGCGCGCAACTCCTGCATGGCTTTCAGGCTGGACTGTAAAAAATCGTCTCTCTCATGCGGCGTTAAGTAAACCTGAGTTTGTGCTTCGGCCTTTTTCAGATTACTGATAAAAACTGTTTTTGAAGCATTTTCACCATTTCTGGCAGCTTGCTCCAGGTCCCCGAGATACCTCATAAACAAGTGGATACCATCTTTTGGCCCCTGTGGAATTGTCAGATAGTGATAAGCACTCGATCCGTTCTCTCTAAACCCAATCAATCGATAGGCTTCACCATGCCGGGAAAAAGCTTTCATGTAGGATTTAAGAATAATCCGGGTATGATCACGATCATTATTCACCAGATAACTCACGGTCGGCCCCATATTGATCATTCCATGATCCGGTCCTGGAGAAAGACCTACAGCTTTACGGGGTATGACATTCTGGGTTTTGAAATCAGTGATGGAAATTGCATATTGTGAACCAAAGGTTTTCAGATGCTCGCCAACACTGGTGGAAATAGCAGCCGGTGGCAACGCTGGTGCAGACAACAGGTAATTGTGCAGGTTTAATTTTGAAGCACTGTCGGAATAACTGGACTGATAAATCTGCACACCATCCACCGACATGGGATGATTGACGCGGACAATACCGGTTTTGAACTTTTTCCCATCGTGATGGTAAAGAGAAATCGTCGAGACAAAATCCTTGGCGAGACCGTTGGAATAATGCGTGACCTTGAAAGCATCCAGTCGCAACATAAATGGAAGATGCTGAACCAAAAAACCATCACCTACCAGCTCAAACATGGCGTTGACGGTTTGTCCAACCGGGATGGTGATAATGCCGCGAAATGCCGAGCTTGTGGACGATAGCCAACTGGACTGCGGAATTTTTGAGAGGGGAAGATCAAAATTCTTTTCAGGATGTACGGTACCTGTCCATTCGGACCATTTCAGGGGAAGATTGGCGTTATATAACGCACCCGCACAAAACAAAATAATTCCCACATGGGTTAACAAATATCCGGTCCGATAAAATCTCCCCTTTTGAGCAAAAATGACCGAGTCTCCGGTGGAGGTCTTGAGCACCCGGGCTTGATAACCAAAATCGTCCAGGGTGGCTGTTGCCGATTGAGTAGACTCTATATCTGATTTTGATGAAAAAGATTCGAACTGCTCCGGCCTACTTTGTAAAAAACTTTCTGATGGGTTGGATTTAACATGACGCATTTCCCGTAGCATGGAAGGTGCATTACGAAATACGCAAACTGTCGTCGATACAATCAAAAAGGCGACAATCCCCATGTACCATCCACAGCGATAAACATCATACAAATCGAGATTGCCAAATACGTTAAACCAGAAGGTACCGAATTGATGCAGGTAATCTGTATACACTTCCTGCTGCGGCAGAATAGTGCCAATGATTGAGGCTATGGCGACAAATAGCAGTAAATGGACCGCCAGGCGCATGGAGCCCAGAACCCGAAAGATAATCCGGAAGCTCAAGGGCTCGGTAAAAACGCTGGCTTGGGTTTCTAGCATAAATTTTCTCTCACAAGGGTGGCACTTCCTCCTGGCGGGGAAATAACCAGATCTGATATAAACTGATGGCCATACCAACCAATACCAGTGGACAGGACAGTATCCCTCCAATTAATACCAACCAGACCCAATTAGGATCCTGCTTGGTCAGGAACCAACCTGCAAAATCCAGGAAAAAGGCGAAAAACGGTACGCCAATCATCAAATATTTAGGAACACGCGGAAAACGTGCCTTACTGAATATCCAGCCCGCAATCCAGAAAATGACACCCAATGTGGTCAAATGGATCATACCCATCATCAACATCTCTGAATAAGGCATCCCCATATCCACATGAGCCTTAGCTTTAAGCAGTTTGTATGTACCAATATTTGGCATACCCATGGTGTGACATTTCAAACAGGAGCCATTAATTAATGGCTTTACCTCCTGTTCATAATCATTGCGGGTTTCGCCATTGGCAATCCAATGGTTGACGGCCTGCACCATTTTAGGCCGCTCACTGACGGGCACATGCGCCATGGGCATCATGGCTGGTAACATTTCCTGCAACTTGCTGGACTTGCGATTTCCATAGTAAGACATAGCTACATCCTGAACAGATATACCCGGCTTACCATCCAGTCCTGCATGGGTGACATAGGTGTAGGCCTCCGCAACTAGGAGACCCAAACCAACCAGAAAAATGAAACCCGTATGCATGATTTTTTCAGCCATACTGAGATCTGCTAAGCTACGCATAATCGGCTCGACTCCCAATCAAACCCAAACTCATAAAATCTTTTAGAGATCGTATTCTTTGGGAAATGCAATTCCTGGATTACCGGCCATGTTTTTAGTGAGCACCGGTAAGTCACGCGGGTTGGCCGACACGGTCTTTTTAGACCGCAACCATTTGGCGAAAATTTCCCAGACCGGCGTCCCTTCCACCTTTTGCATGGCGCCCCAACCAGCCACTTTATAGCGCTTGTTGGCCTGAACCATTTTGCCACCTACCCGCAAATCGGTAATACGCTTGTCGATGGTTTCACCGGGGTTCATGGTGTATTGGATATTACCCACCCGAATCATATCCCCACCCTGAATATAATAGGGATTGGGATTAAACAAGTTATCGGCCACCTGCTCCATCACATTTTTCAGCTCGGCGCCGGTGTATTCAGTGACAGTCACCTGAGGATAGGTGATGGCCGTCTGCCCCATGACATCTTCCATGGTGATGGTCTCCCCCGGGAGTTTGCAATAACCCCAGCGGAATCCCGGAGAAAACGCCGCTTCACAATCCATTTCTTCACGCAACGCGTCACAGAGAATCTGATCAAAAGTTCCATTGAAATTATCCCGGCGATACAGGAGACTCTCGGTAACGGCCAAAGGCTCAGCCAGTTTCTTGGCATAGGGTGCACGTACTTTGGTAATATAATCAGCCATTTCCTGGTCTTCGGGAATCATGTTGGAAATGATGGGAAGATAATTGAAACGCCAGCCATTGAGTTTGCCTTTACCCACATCCAGATCAAAGCGGGCGAGGAACTTACCATTGGTACTGGTATTAATAATCAAGGTATTATTGATTTTCACCGGACGTGGTCCCATGATTTCATGGGTATGCCCACCAAGAATAATATCAATACCATTGACCTGAGATGCCATTTTTTTATCGACATCTGCGCCATTGTGGGAAAGTACTACAACAATATCGGCTTTATGCTTTTGCCGACATTCATCCACCATTTTCTGCATGTGTCCGGGATGAATGCCAAAAGACCATTTAGGAACAAAATAAGCGGGGTTGGCAATAGGTGTAAAAGGGAATGATTGGCCAATAATAGCCACTTTCCGTCCGCTCACTTCGCGAATGTCGTAGGGGTCGAACACAGGTTCATCCCATGGAATCGTAAACACATTCTGGGAAAGAAATTTCGCCTTGAGCTTATGCTTGAGCAGATACTCAACCCGGTCTGCACCATAGGTAAACTCCCAATGGCCGACAAAGTAGTCTTCTTTAAGCAGGTTCTGGGCGCCCACCATATCTTCGGCTTTGGTCCAAAGACTGGTTGCAGATCCTTGCCAGGCATCGCCGCCATCCAGCAGAATGGCTTTTTTGCCCACCTGCTCCCGATACCGTTTGACCAGGGTGGCAATGTGCGCATAACCGCCGATTTTTCCATATTTATGCGCCAGAGTATCAAAATCCATGCAGGATAAAGCATAACCTTCCGGAGTCCCGGCTTTGATCCCGTAATATTCGAGCTTCTTATCACCCACCATATGCGGTGTGACACCCCATTCCTTTTGTTCACGCGTGCCAATGTTGGTGCCCGGCTCACGCCACCAAACGGGCAGCAACTGTGCATGGGTATCCGTAATATGGAGTAACGTGACATTACCGTATTCGGGTATTTCATAGGGGTCCTTACCTGAACCCCAGGAAGAAGCAATGGCAGATGGCGATAAAAATCCTGTTGCTCCAGCAATACCCATCATCGCCATGAAATCTCTACGTGACAGATTCATACTCACCTCGCGGGTTATCTTTTGTGAAAACGCTGGTTCATTCAGGCAACAGTGATGGATGCCTTACTTGACCAGATACCATTCGTATTGTCTTTCCAGGTCATTTCCAGCGTACCGCTTTCAACGGCGCGCATTTTAAAAGCCAGATAGGGATTGGCGCTGATCGCTGTACTCCAATCTACATTACAGAGTGGCTTGTTGTTAAAAGTCACGGTGACTGTCTGAATAAAATGCGCAGGAATCAACTTGCCCGCTTTATTTTTGCTCAGCCCCGTAGTCATCGGATTCATGATCAACGAACGTACTTCAACAATTTGTCCTTTTTTGGCGTGTGAAGCCATCCGGATCATTGGATTACCAATTGCTGCCATAATAATTTCTCCTTAATCAATTTTGATGCTTGGAATTCTCTGATATTTATCCGCCACAACCGCCGATGGTTACTTTGATTTCCTGGGGCTTGGAAGACATCATCACGCCCTTATTGGTCCTGGCGACAGCTCTGACCATATCGGTTTTCGCCATCTTGATGCGTTCCTGAAAATAGGCATGACCACTATCCGGCGTAAAATGAAAGGCACTGGCCAATGGCGTAGGATTATGATCCACATACAAATATACAGATTCGATATAATCATCGGCGGTCATGGGATGATCTACATCCACGGTTACCGGAACTGCCGCGCCATTCTCCGCTATGGTTGGTGCGGTCAGGCGGACTTTCGCCGAAGTTTTTACCGAGGTTGTATCAATACTGTCCTTCATCGCCTCATCCAGCTTTTTGGCATCAAATTCCGCTGCAGGCCAACCTGCCACATTGGCGGCATTGGCAATGGCTGGCATCAACACCCCGGAACCGGCTACTGCCGCCATACCCACTGCTGACATTCCCAAAAATTTCCGTCTTTTCATCTGTTCCATTGATCTCTCCTTCTAGCCAAACGTGAACTTACAAATTATTTCCCTGAAAAGTCAGGGATTTTGGTAATCTGCCGAGACATGGGAATACCCTGCAGCACTTTAATCACGGCACTATCAAAAGATTGTGTGATTTTTTTGGAAGCCGGCGTATTCGCAAAGTCAGCCCGTAATCCGTAAACGATGTAACTGTTTTGTCCTTTTGAAAACACATCCAAAGTCAATGGACAACCTGCGGCAGCAGGCCAATCGGCATTCAGCAACTTACTGAAGTCATAGGGATTACAAAATACCAAAGCTTGTACATCGGTAAATTTATGCCGATTAAAATTGGGTATTTTCAGTTGCTTCTGCTGGGATTGAATCAGCTTCAAAATATTGAGATGAAGCACAATTTTATAACCACCATCATGCAAAACGTTTTTGACTTCTGACATGGCCGCTTTCATGGGCATATCGACTTTCTCGATATACACCGGGCTTGCTACCGCAGTGACGAATAAACTTGCACAAACACTCACACTCAGTGCTACCAATCCTCGAAATTTCATTCCGGGCGACCCCTTTCCAATTGTTCACGACAAAAACATCACGTACTGTTGATTTTTCACATCAGCAATCTGATCAAGCTCATCATGGGAGCCGCCAAATCTAAACTGATTAGTCTATAGCAAACTGTATGCCAAACCTTGAAATGCACCCATTGAGACCCACAAAAATCCCTGATGGCGCCATTTTTTTAATTATTTTATCAAATAGAACAAAAAGTTGATTGTGTATTTATGGTAAAGACATACGGCAGATGTTTCTCTGTAGCACCCCGCAGCACCCCATCCATTCGCCGCTGATTCTTGGTCCAGGACCAGACTGGTCCAGATGGCACAGAACCAGCTAATCTTGGTCCCGATATGTGCACAACCTCCCAATGAACGCATAGGGACCTATGCCAAATTCCCCGGGCTAGCAAACAACATCTGTGCCATGGCACCAATGCTTTGTTGACGCAGCACTTCCATTTCCTGCCCGCGCAGTTGCGCCCACTGACAATGAACCGGGCAGGCAGTTTCATCGGCACACACCTTCAAACCCAACAGACAATGCGGGGTCAGACGCCCTTCCACTGCTTCCACAACATCCAGAATATTCAAACTGTCCGCATTGCGCGTAAGTACAAAACCGCCACCACGCCCTTTCAAAGATTCCAGCAATCCCCGCTTGGCTAATCCACGCATGATTTTGGTTATGCACTGAATTGGCATTCCCAGATATTCAGCTACGTCGCGACTTAATACCGGCGTACCCGGCTTTCGGGCGGCAATATAAATCATGGCCCGCAAGGCGCATTCACTGCTTTTGCTGAACATCATTTGCCAATCCTCTTTTATCCTAAAAGCAATTTGCCCAGAATGAGTGCGGTATAAAGCAAAAACAGATAAGAGATGGAATAAGCGAACATGCTGCGGGCGTATTGATCCATTTCCTGGCCTTCGGGCAGGGCTTTCAGGCGTAAGGCCATGCCCACAAACCAGGCGCCCGAGAGCCAGGCAATGCCACCATAAATCCAGTCTCCGGTCAGAAACGCCGGGATCATGCTGACCACCCAGGTGAGGATGGCGTAGTTCAGGACTTCCTTGCGGGTCCGGTCGATGCCGTGGGTGCAGGGCAGCATGGGTATGCAGGCTTTGGCGTAGTCGCGCCGGCAGTTGATGGCCAGGGGCCAGAAGTGCGCGGGGGTCCAGACAAACACCAGCAGGACCAGAACCACCGGGAGGGCGGCGATGCTGCCGGTGATGGCGGTCCAGCCAATCAGGGGGGGCAAGGCACCCGCCAGTCCACCCCAGACAATGTTCCAGGGGGTGCTGGGTTTGAGGTAGAGGGTGTAGACCACGCCGTAGCCGACGGTGCCGGCCAGGGTCAGAATCAGGGTCAGGGGGTTGGTGCCCCAGGCGAGAATGGCAATGGCGGCGGTCATGAGCAGAGCGGCGTAGACGATGGCGCCCCGACGGCTGATGCGGCCTTCGGCCAGCGGCCGGTGCAGGGTGCGGCGCATGTGCTGGTCGAGGTCCGGTTCGACGATCTGGTTGAGCACGCCGCCCGCACCACCGGCCAGGGCAATGCCGAACAGTCCGGCGAGAGCGGACTGCCAGTGGATCAGGGCGTTGGGGGCGAGTATTTCGCCGACGGCGGCGGTGAAGACCAGCAGGGAGACGACCCGGGCTTTGGCCAGGACCCAGAGGTCATGGAGAAAGAGGCCGGGGCGAAAATTCTGGTGGCGGGCGGCTTCTGTTCCTGCGGCCGACAGAAGGCCGTCGGGGTCGCTGGGGGTAGCGGTGATCACGTGACTTTTCATGGGGGTTCCTGTAGCCGTGTCTCAGCGCCAGACCAGGACAATGGCCAGGGCCATGAGCAGTACCATGCTCTGGTGAAAGGCGACCATGATGCCGGGGTCTTTGGGTTTGAGGCTGACGGCGTGAAAAAGTAAAAATCCAACCGCGAACTGCCCGACAGCCAGATAGAAGGCAATCGGGTAGGCGGGCATCATGTAGCCCAGAGTGGCGACCAGAATGAGGCCCGCCGTGATGTGGGCGGCAATGGTCCACTGCGAGGCTTTCCGGGGTTGTACGAAGGCGCCGATCGCGGTGCCGAAGCCGCGTTGTCCGGTGGTCATGCCCCCCAGAAAGACCGCGAGCAGCAGGGCATGGAGCGCGCCCATGGCACCGAGATAAGTCCAGAAATTGAGACCGGGGTAGGCCAGCCCGGTGAGGTAAACCAGGAACACGCCATAAGCCAGCAGGCCATGGGTGCCATGCACAAAAGCCGGGGCCCGACCGGCGAGCACGTAGAGGGTGCCCATGCCAAACAGGGCGGTCACGACAATCAGAATCAGACCACTGATGGTGGTGACCGTGGGGGCGAGAATGACCAGTGCCAGGGCAACCAGTCCGACCAGGGTGGCGACGACCCGATGGGCGGCTTCCGGGTCACCCCGGACCATCAGCACAACAATATTGCGGGTGTAGGGCCACTTGGTCCCCAGAGACAGGCCATAACCGAAGCCTTCGACGATGCTGCCGAGCAGGATCAGGACCATGGCAAAGCCGACTTCGCTGGCCTTGAGGCCGTTGACCAGGCCATCCAGCAGTCCGTGACTGCTGAAGCCCTGCCACAGGCCTGCCGCCACTGCCAGCAGCAGACCAGCCGTGATGATCCGGCCAATCAGGCGCACCGCCGGCGTCATCTCCCCTTCTATGGCGTGGGGAAGCTGCCCCTCCCCGCCCGCCCCACCTAACTCAGCAGCTTGTCTCATGATTTTCTCACCCATATAGTCACCCTTCAGTGCATGCCTGGCATACCCGGAATCATCGGCATAGTGCGCAGGTATAACTGTGAGAACATCCACCAGGTCAGTCCGATCGTGATGACAAACAAGGGAATGAACATTACCAGGGCCACCGTATTCCAGATGTTGTGTTCAGAAATGTCGATATGCAGCAGGAAATAAATCTGGGCGATGGCCGCCAGACCCGCACAACCCATAATGGTCAGCAACAGGGGGAAAGGTGCCAGGACCTGACCACTGACCAGAATGGTAGCAGCCAGCATCAATAAAGATGCAATAATAAATCCTGTCAAATAACTCCCACGACTCGCCATCTGTACTTCCGGATGTTCAATCGGATTGCTATGACCATGACTCATGACATATACCCCCACAAATAAACAAACACATAAATAAAGACCCACATTACCGCCTGAAACTGCCAGAACATGCGCAAACTGATCAGACGTCCAACCACATCTTCCGTAAAGCCTTTCCTCAAGATTTGATACAACATCACCAGCATCCAGATCAGGCCTACAAAAATGTGGGCTGCGTGGACCTGGGTCAACGCGTAAAAGGCGGAAAGACCGCCACTGACTTCCGGCGTTACGCCGATGCTGATCATGCGCAACACGTCATGAATATCCAAGCCAACAAAGACGATACCCAAAACCATGGAGGCAATTATTCCATTGATAACGCCGGCCTTACTGCCGGTTTTCAGTGAAGCCATGGAAAACCCGTAAGCCAGCACACTCAGAAACAAGGCCATGGTCTGAATAAAGGTGTACCAGGGAGCAACAAATTGTGCCGGTGTCGGACCGGTATAATAACTATGAGAATAACTCAGCACGCCATAAGCTGCGAAAAGTGTCGCAAACAACATTCCGTCACTTAAAATATACATCCAGAACCCGAAGGTTCGGGTGGAAATTACATCATGCCCTTCGTAATCATCCGACCACAAAACCACCTGGTTGGGATCTACGGGCTTATCATGAGAAGAACTCATATCCAACTCCTTCATTAAATGCTGGGCAAAAGCGTGGCAGTATCAATCCTGCCACGCTATCCGGTGGAATTAAGACAACGGTCGGGAATTTCCAGGCGGAGTATCCTGAGGTCTTTGATCACTTGCTGCGGCGGAATAAGCCGTTACTGTTCCTCCGGTATAACCACCGCCTTTGGGGAGATGTTGTTGACCATCAGACATGTTCTGCCGGGATTGCCGATCCAGCTTTTCCATTTCTTCTGCAGAAATAACGTAACCAGGATCACCTTTACCGGAACGATAAATCATGATCAGTACCGTTAAAACCAGCGCCGCAACGGTCAACCACCAGATCCGCCAGGTCAGTCCAAAACCTATGACAAAGGTTAATGCACCAATATAAACGGCTACGCCTGTGTTATTGGGCATATGTATGGCAGCAAAGTGATCTGGCCGACTTTCTGAAAGGCCATGCTCCCGACGCCAGGCCGCTTCATCCCGGGCATTGATATGCGGAACCATAGCGTAATTATAAAAAGGCACAGGTGAATCGGCCAGCCATTCCAGACTCCGGGAAGTACCCCAGGCATCTGCACCCACACGATGATGCGCCCGATCCCGAATACTGACATAAATCATCCAAAGAAAGGCCAGTACCGACAGCACATAAACGACGATGCCGATTTCCTGAACATCAAACCATACTGCCCAATGCGGATCAAAAGGCCAATCCAGGCGCCGTGTTTCGCCCATAAAGCCCAGCATGAACATCGGGAAAAAGACCAGGAAGGTGCCGGCACTAAATAACCAGAACATGATTTTTCCCCAGGCTTCGTGGAGCTTGAAACCGAAAACCTTGGGAAACCAGAAAATCACTGCACCGAAAACCGCATAGACAATACAAAGCAGCATCATATGGAAATGCGCCACCACAAATACACTGTTGTGCACCATATAGTTAACCGCTGGAATAGAAAGCATCATTCCGGTCAGACCACCAATCAACAGCAGGAACAAAGCACCAATGGCCCAGAGCATGGCTGCGCTAAAAGTGAGTCTTCCCTTGTACATGGTTGCTGCCCAATTGAAGACTTTCACACCTGTGGGAATACCCACCAGCATGGTCGCAATACTAAACTCCGTACTGACATAAGGACCCATACCCATGGTAAAAAAGTGATGCAGCCAGACAATCCAGGATACGCCAGCAATGGCAAAAGTAGCTAATACCATGGCCGTATAACCGAAAATCGGCTTTTCGGAGAAAGCAGGAATAATTTCAGAAATCATGCCAAAAGCCGGAAGAATGACGAAATAAACTTCTGGATGGCCCCAGAGCCAGAACAGGTTGGTGTACAGCATCAAATTTCCACCAAATCCGGCGGTAAAAAAGTGAGTACCCAGATAGCGATCCGCACCCACCAGTGCCAAGGCCACCTGCAAACAGGGAAAGGAAGTTAACGCAATAATATTGGCCGAAACAGCAGACCAGGTAAAAATTGGCAGACGACTCCAGGTCATTCCAGGTGCCCGCATTTTAACCACTGTTGCGAGAAAATTGATACTTCCCAATGTCGTTCCAAGAGCCACCAACTCCAGAGTCCATATCCAGTAGTCCACACCTACACCAGGACTATAAGCCAGTTCAAATATAGGCGCGTAACCAAACCAGCCATTGTGCGAAAAGTCCCCTATAAATAGAGATATCATGATCAGAAACACAGCAGCGGCAGTAATCCATAAACCCAAAGCATTCAGATAGGGATAAGCCATATCCCGAGCACCAATTTGCAAAGGGACAATAATATTCATGATGCCGACCAATAGTGGCGTAGCCGCCAGAAGAATCATGATTAATCCATGCGCACTATATATTTGACCAAAATGAAAGGGGGTCAAATAGCCGTGAATTGCGCCCATGGCTTTCATACCATTATCACCAGGCCCCACCGCCAGCATTTGTTGGGTACGCATCATCAGGCCATCAATAAATCCTCGAAAAAGCATAACCAGACCAAGGATGATATACATGACACCCAACTTCTTGTGATCTACCGTGGTAAACCATTCTTTCCAGAGATAACCCCATTTTCCATAATAAGTGATAGCTGCCACCAACGCTATTCCGGCGAGAACGATCACCACAAAGAGCGGCGCAAGAATGGGATTGGTGTAAGGGATCTCGGACAAGGCGAGACGTCCCAGCAGAGGACTCCAAGGTCCAGGTACGTTAACCAGCATAGCGGTTCTCCATTGCGAGTCTGTTGTTATCAGGCGCGATGTTCTGCGGCTTGCAGTTTTAAGTAGTGAAACATGTTTTCAGTCATAAACATGGGTAAAGGCCATTTTTTGCCATCCATAACCTCCAGAAGCAGATGATTAAAAAGACCATGCTCAACATGCCCATAAACCGGGGTTTTATCCTTTACATTGATATAGGGTTCGGCAAAGCGGTTGAACTGCGCGTAATCCATGGTATTCGGGCTGTTTTCAACACCGTGCGCCCATTGTTTGAAATCGGCCATACTGACCACTTTGGTTTTGAAGAGCATCCACGAAGTTCCTGCTCCGCAATAATCTGCAGCAATACCTTGATAGGTCCCGAGATTGTTGCTTTCTAAGGCATCTTTAGTGCGCATGCCTGGCATCACATCAATCATGCCCAGCAACTGGGGTACAAAAAAGTCCGTAGTGACCGCCGTAGAGGTCAACTTGAAAAACACCGGCGTATGGGCTGGCACGACCAGTTCATTGGCGACGGCCATGTTGTGAAACTGGGGATAGATAAACAGCCATTGCCAATCCGTCGCGATGACATCGACCTGTATGGGATCGCCTTTCGGCTTCATGTGCTTGGTAATGATGGTAGGATTGTAGGGATTGACCGCGAAACTGCCATGTATGGCTACGGCCCAGGAAAGAAAAGCAACGGCAACGATTGGGATACCCCAAAAGGCCACCTCCAGTTTTCTGGAATGCTCCCATTTCCCATCATAGGTGCCACGATTCTTGCCTTTTTGGTACTTCCACATGAACCAGACAATCAAAATGGCCGTAACACCAACAATCGCCAGCATGACGGCCACATCAATCATCATGTATATGAAGCTGGCATGGGCACCTACTCCCTTGGGATTAAATATCCACCAGATGGAATGTTTTGCACAGCCATTCAATAACAGCAGTAACGGAATAATCGCCAAATAACGCAAGTGACTTAGCTTTGCTTTCTTCAACATATTCACCTCTCCTTCAATGAGGTATTTATTAGAAAAAGGTACTAAACCACTATTCAAATGTAAAAATTTATTATTATATTCATCAGGTTAAATAATTAGCTCTACTCTTTATACTCTCAACCCTGATTTATATTGGATAGTGTTATGCGATATATACATTACTACCATCTGTAGAACAACTATAAAAAATCTATGAGATCACCCTTCTTATTAAAAGTGGATAAAAGTAATATTATTTATATTTAATATAACGAAATAATGATGATTTGATTAGCGAATATCACGAACCATGATATGCTTACATACCCAACCAGAGCGGCTGCCATGATCAACAAACCTCTATACGAACACGCGCAAGAATTGTTTCTTTCCTGGAACACCGTAGATTCCGAAGACATTCCGGAATTGCTGATTGAACTGCGCCTACAACATAGATATCTGACCCTGTTCCGCGAACAGACTGCCCTCACCCAGCAAATTGCCATCACCAAAATGACAGCCACATCTATTCAGATAAATACGGACAACCCCTTGAGTCTTCTCGGACAAATCGGGGAAAAAGTACTCTGTGTGTACTATGGTACAGACCAGTCCCTAGGATTCCTCTCTACCATCAGGGCGATCGACGCCTCAGGAATGCATATCGATTATCCAAAACAGTTATGGCTTCGAAATACCAGAAAACATGAACGCTTCAGCCTAACGGTCAATATGACTGCCTACTGGAGTAACCCACAACTGAATGAACCCATATATGGACAGGTTATGGATGTGAGTTATGGTGGCTTTATGGGTGGAATGCATATGGCCACCTATGATGATGGCAAACTGAATATACATCTGCATGAACAAGGAGAAATTATTCTGCTCAAATCGGATCGTAGCAGTTGGAAAAGCCGGGCTGAGCTGCGGCGCTCTGCACTGGTGACACAAAACCTATCCGATTCTGATGACGTGACTATCGGACCTAACGGCTTTGCTCTTTTGGGTTTTGCCTTTATTTTTGAGGACAAGCAACAGTCAGAAACGCTTAAACAATTTCTTGAAGGTAGCATTGAACCGCTATAATAAAACGTTAAAAATTGAGCAAAAGCATAATTTGAGGTGGATTACGCTAAAATGAGCCCATTTTATAATATGCAGGCCCGCAGCATTACCGGAGAGGAAATAAGATTTGGCCACTTTCGGGGGCAGGTTGTCTTGATCGTCAACACTGCCAGCGCTTGCGGATTCACTCCGCAATGTGCCGGACTGAATGAATTATACACAACCTATGCTTCTCAAGGATTCACGGTTTTAGGTTTCCCCTGCAATCAGTTCGGGCATCAGGAACCAGGAGACAACCAAAGTATTCAACTATTCTGCTCTCAACATTTTGACATCCATTTTCCGTTGTTCGAGAAAATTGACGTCAACGGAGCACATGCATCCCCTCTTTATCAATGGTTAACTAAAAGTCTCCCGGGATTTTGGGGTCGTAAAGTACACTGGAATTTTACAAAATTCCTGTTGAATCGAAGCGGACAACCTATTGCCCGCTATGCACCCAACAAGAAACCTGAGAGATTATGTAAAGCTATTGAAAAAGCTCTACAAGAAAACTGCTGACCGATTTTTGCTATTGATAGTGGCGGAGGCGGTGAGATTCGAACTCACGAGGGGCGCAAACCCCTGCCGGTTTTCAAGACCGGTGCATTCAACCGCTCTGCCACACCTCCGTGACAGTGGAGTTTAACCAAAGCCCGGGCAAATGTGAATGCCAGACAACTTTAACTCATACAAAAATATATTCCTTCAGTACACCAGAAACTCATTATGTTCTTATTTTCTAATTGTTTATCACCAAATTAAAAATACCTTGGTTTCCGCAAGACCAAACCCGGTCTATACTCATGAGATGCTCAATGGGAGCATTCCATACATATGGCGGAGGAGAAAATGATGTTTAAAAAAATGATGATGGCGACGGTTTTGGGATTGGGTCTTGCCGGTTCTACGATGGCAATTGCAGCAGATACAAGCAGTTCCGCAACAGAGAGTAGTGCCATAACAGCAGCATCCACAACCCCCGCTTTCATGTCTCCTGCCTGGGCCAAGGAGCTTTGCACCGCATGGAACAATAATCCGACGCTGACCGAAAAACTCGCGGGATCCTGGATCAAAAATAATGGCGGTAAGGGTTACAAGATAATGGAGGTCTCTGACTCCAGCATGAAAACCACGCCGCCCATTCAGCTCGAAATTGCCGCTAAAGACGGTAAGGCTGAATGCACCTACGGTGGTGCGGTGAAGGTTGCCGACCTTAATTACAACTACGACTACAAAATGTGGGCAACGACCCATGACTGGCATCACATGGGTTCACCTGCAATGGCCATGATGTTTGGACGTCTCAACTTCAAGGGCCCGAAAATGGAAGCCATGGAAAACATGGGTCCGTTCTCCGAATTTCTGAAACTGGTTAAGGAAGTGCCCGCCACTGTTCCGGCTTCCTGAGCGCACCCAAAAGTTGTCATATAAAAAGGGTGCCTTCTGCTGGCACCCTTTTGAATGAACGGGCATTACCCACCCGCAAAACAACACTTCAAAATTTCATTCCGGCTTCTGGAGTCGTTCCAGCAACAGGGTATTCACCTGATCAGGATTGGCTTTACCCTGACTGGCTTTCATCACCTGGCCGACAAAAAAGCCCAGGAGCTTATCCTTACCCGCCCGAAAACCCGCAACCTGCTGGGGATTGGCAGCAATAATTTCATCTATCATAGCAGCAATGGCTGACGCATCGGTAATCTGACGCAGGCCACGACTATCAATAATGGCATCAATTTCACCACCCTGGTGAAAAATTTCCTCAAATATTTCCTTGGCAATTTTCCCGGAAATGGTTTTATCTTCAATACGCTGCACCAACAGGCGTAATTTTTCGGCAGACACCGGGCAATCCTGAATTTCGACCCCCGCTTTATTCAAAGCTCCGAGCAAATCACCCATGACCCAGTTGGCCGCCAGCTTACCTTCCACGCCATCAGCCACACTCTCGTAGTAGTCGGCAAGATCACGCCCGGCGGTCAACACACCGGCATCATAGGCCGAGAGCTGATAGGCCTGCATAAAGCGTTCACGCTTGGCATCCGGGAGTTCAGGCAGACTTTGCCGGACTTTTTCAATACGCGCCTCATCCAGAACCAGAGGCAACAAGTCAGGATCCGGAAAATAGCGATAATCGTTGGCCTCTTCCTTGCTGCGCATGGAGCGTGTCTCATCCCGGTTGGCATCATACAGGCGCGTTTCCTGAACAATGCTGCCACCACTCTCCAGAATATCTTTCTGGCGCAGGATTTCATATTCAATGGCTTTTTCCAGAAACCGGAAAGAATTCAGATTCTTGATCTCCGCCCGGGTACCAAAAGGGTCTCCAGGACGACGTAGGGAAACGTTGGCATCACAACGAAACGAACCTTCCTGCATATTTCCATCACAAATTTCCAGATAGCGCACCAGCGCATGCAGTTTCTTCAAGTAAGCCACCGCTTCCGCAGATGAACGCATATCCGGTTCGGAAACAATTTCCAGCAGTGGCGTCCCGGCGCGATTCAAATCAATACCGGTCTGGCCGACAAAAGCCTCATGCAGGGATTTACCCGCGTCTTCCTCCAGATGTGCGCGGGTGACGCCGATGACCTTTTCAGAACCATCCGCCATCTGTACCGTCAACTGCCCCTTGCCGACAACCGGCAACTCGTACTGACTGATTTGATAGCCCTTGGGCAAATCCGGATAAAAGTAATTTTTTCGCGCAAACACGCTATGCCGATTCAGCTCGGCACCAATCGCCAGACTCAAAGCAATGGCTTTATCGACGGCTGCCCCGTTCAAAACCGGCAATGCTCCCGGCATGGCCAGACAAACCGGACAGGTATGACTATTGGGTTCTGCACCAAAAGCAGTCGGGCAGCCGCAGAATATTTTGGTGGCGGTGTTGAGTTGCGCATGAACCTCCAGACCGATAACCACTTCCCAGTCCATACTCATGCCTCCCCCGCCTTCAAGTTTGGTCGTGCCAGATGCCAGTCAGTTTCCTGCTGATAGCGATGCGCCACATTCAACAATAAATCGTCCGCAAAATAATCGCCCATCAACTGCATGCCAATGGGCAGGCCGGATTGGGTGAAGCCACAGGGCAGACTGAGAGCCGGAATCCCCGCCAGATTCACAGCAATGGTATAAATATCGGCCAGATACATGGAAATTGGATCAGCGTTTTTTGCACCCAGTGCAAAGGCGGGTCCCGGGGTCGTAGGGCCGACAATGACATCCACCTCGGCAAAAGCGCGGCGGAAATCTTCGCGAATCAGACTTCGCACCTGCTGGGCCTTGAGATAGTAGGCATCATAATAGCCCGCAGAAAGGACATAAGTGCCGACCAGAATACGCCGCCGCACTTCGGCACCGAAACCTTCATAACGGCTCTGCCGATACAAGTCATCCAGGTTTTCTACGGCACTACTGCGATGGGTATAGCGTACTCCGTCAAAACGCGACAGATTGCTGGAAGCCTCAGCCGGTGCCAGGACGTAATAGGTACTGACCGCATGAGGGTTATTTGGCAGGCGAATGGATTGAATGGAAGCGCCCTGTTTGGCTAACTGATCTATCCCCGCCTGCACGGCGGCAGCCACTTCCGGATCCAGTCCCTCGCCAAAAAACTCTTCGGGCACGCCGACGCGCAATCCCTGCAGAGGACGATCCAGTCCACGCAGAAAATCACTGGCAGCCGCCGGGTGGCTGGTAGAATCCCGAGGATCATGGGCCACCATGGCATTCAGCAGCAAAGCACAATCCTCGGCGGAACGCGCCATCGCCCCCCCCTGATCGAGACTTGATGCGAACGCAATCATGCCATACCGGGAAACCCGTCCGTAAGTAGGTTTAATCCCGGTAATACCGCAAAGGGCAGCCGGCTGACGAATGGAGCCGCCGGTATCTGTGCCTGTGGCCACCGGCACCAGACCCGCTGCTACCGCCGCTGCCGAACCACCGGAAGAACCTCCGGGTACCATTTCCGTATTCCAGGGATTACGGACAGGTCCAAAATAACTGGTTTCGTTGGAAGAGCCCATGGCAAATTCATCCATGTTAAGCTTACCCAGCATGACCATGCCTTCTGCGTCCAGACGCTCCACGACAGTGGCACTATAAGGGGCGACAAAGTTTTTCAGCATTTTCGACCCACAAGTAGTCGGCACATCTGCCGTACAAAAAATATCCTTGTGGGCGATGGGCAAACCCAGCAGCGTTCCGCTTTCGCCTCTTGCCAAACGGTCATCAGCCCGAGCGGCAGATTCCAGGGCAGCAGCCTCGGTCACTGTTACAAAAGCGTTCAGTTCCGGGTTTAAGGTATGGATACGCTTGAGCAGGGTTTGCGTCAGCTCTTGTGCAGAGAAATCCCGTTTTTGCATACCCTCGCGGAGTTGCCGCAGAGAAAATTCGTGGAGGTCCAAATGCTGCTCCTGTTATTCGATGACTTTGGGGACAAGAAAAAGCCCGTGCTCGGTGGCCGGAGCACTGGCCATCAGGCGTTGGCGTTCATCATGATTGGAAACCTGATCCGGGCGCAGTGGCTGTTCCAGATCCAGAGGATGGGCCATGGGTAAAATCCCCTCTGTGGGTATGGCACTCAACTCCTCAACGAGCGACATGATTTTTTCCAGTTGACTGGCCACTGCCGGCACTTCTTCCTGGGGTAGGGCCAGACGGGCCAGATGAGCCGTACGGCGCACTGCATCCTGATCAAAAGCCATATTAATGCTTTCCTTTCGTGTTGACGCTGGATTCATTGCCGGCTGGGGTCGTTCCAGTAGGCGGAGGTAAAGACAGACCTTCAAGCAACTGGCTTTTACTGACTACCCCGCCACTGATCAAATACTGTTCATGCTGTTCCCAGGCATTGCGCATAAACTGATAAGGGTCCACCGCTTCCTGAACCATGCGGATTTTCGGACCATCCACATAGCCCGTATTAATCACCCCCATGCCACTCAAGGCATATTGGGCAGGGGTACTGGTGAGATAATATGCGGGGCCGGTAAACATGACCATGGCGAGACCCGGCAAACTCCGCAACGAACTGGGTCCATAAAAGGGTAATACCAGATAGGGTCCCTGTGGTACGCCCCAGACTCCAAGCGTCACCCCCAGACTATTGTCGTGCATGGGTAAATCCAGTTTGTCAGCCACATCAACCAAACCACCCACACCGAATAGGGAGTTGACCAGAAAACGGCTCAAATCTTCCATACCCTGTTGTACCCGACCTTGCAAAAAATCGTTGATAAAAATGTAAGGCATGCCCACGTTGGAAAACACGTTACTGACGCCCTCGCGGACAAAACCCGGTGTCACCGCTTTGTAACCCGTAGATACCGGCTCAAGCACATAATCGTAAAGTCCCATATTCACATGGAACATAGTATGGTTGAAGGTTTGCAAAGGCGGTCGACCGGATCCCGATGTGCCGGAGCCGGGACCATTCACTGTAGCGCAGCCTGATAGCGCCAGCACGGAACTGGCGAAGATGCCACCAAGCAACCAACGCCAGCGAAGCATCAATTTTTACCACTCGCATAATGAGCAGTTTGCGCTTTCAAATGCGCAATCAAGGCCGGGAACCCCTTGGTTTTAATGGTTTCATCATATTCAGAACGTTTCAGGGATAAATCACTGACCCCGTCGGCAACCACATTCACAATACGCCACTGTCCATCCTGTTGCTGGAGCAGGTAATCAAAACGATGGACCTTGCCATTGCGCATGGTCAAGGTGCTGAATACGCCCTCAGTTCCGGGCTGCATGGTTTCGCTGTTGACGACCGCAAAATGTTCGCCTTTATAATTATCAAAACGAGCCGCATATGTGGCTGCAGTATAGTCCGCCAACACGCTTACAAATTCTTTCTGTTGCGCAGTGGTCAGTTTGGACCAGTGGCTGCCCAGAGTCAGACTGGCAATCCGGTCAAAATCATAGACTTTCCGGACTACAGGAGACACCACGGCATATCGGCCCTGATAACCCATTTTGCTGCCACCCTGCATGGCTTTCAATAAGGCTGCATCGAGGGTGTCAATAGTGGCTTTTGGTGTCAGGACCTTGGCTTGCGCGGCAGCCGGAGCAGGTGCTGCGACAGCTGCTCCGGCTGAAATCATTGGCAACATGGACAAAGCCGCTGCGACAGCAAGCAACATGGCATTTCTCATAAGCATAAAATCTCCCTGTTAGCCCTTTTTGGACGGCCAATCGCTTACTAACGTTCAACCCGTAATGGAAAAACCGGATGGTCGGATCCCTGTGAAGGGGGAATGGTTGGCATATCCGGAGCCATAGGGCCTTCCGTACGCGGCCCACGCAAGGCTACTTTAAGCGCCCGCAGGGGGTGCGCAAACGTGTCATTGACCGCTGTCGGCTCAAAACCGGAATGGACCTGACACTGATCGCACTTGCGGTTAACCCCGACGCCGTACTGATCCCAAGGAGTCGTTTCCATCATTTCCTTGTAAGTCTGGGCGTAGCCTTCACTCACTAACAGGTAGCAGGGCTTCTGCCAGCCAAAAATATTGCGGGTAGGATTACCCCAAGGCGTACATTGATAATTCTGGTTACCCGCCAGAAAGTCCAGAAACAGACTGGACTGATTAAACGTCCATTTCGCCTTGCGTTCCTTACCAATACGGAAAATATCCCTGAACAACTGTCGGGATGCGCGCCTTTGAATGAATACTTCCTGCTGGGGGGCTCTCTCATAGTTGAAGCCGGGAGAAATAGTCACACCCTCAACACCCAGGGCCTTGCAGTCATCCAGGAAATTGGCTACTTCTTCCGCCCCTTCACCCTGAAAGAGGGTACAATTCACGGTCACCCGGAAGCCTTTTTCAACCGCCTCCTGAATAGCCAAAGCTGCCCGCTTGTAGGTCCCCGGTTGACAGACAGAATCATCATGGCGGTGTTCATTGCCATCCAGATGGACAGAAAATGTCAGATAAGGAGAAGGCGTATAATCATCCATACGCTTTTTCAGCAGGAGCGCATTGGTGCATAGGTAAACGAAGCGCTTGCGTTCCACCAAACCCTTCACCACTTCCGGCATATCCTTGTGAATCAGTGGCTCACCGCCGGCAATGGAAATGATGGGCGCACCACATTCTTCCGCTGCGCCAATACACTCTTCCACCGACAGGCGTTTATCCAGCACATCATCGGGGTAATCGATTTTCCCGCAACCCGCACAGGCCAGATTACAACGAAACAACGGCTCCAGCATCAGGACCAAAGGATAACGCTTACGCCCCCGCAGTTTTTGCGAAACAATGTAGCGACCCACCTTGTAGCTCTGAATTAAAGGAACACCCATAGTATCAACACCCCCACCTGGTGGCTAAACAGCCTGTGAACAAATAACAACCTTAATCGCTCAAGTATAACATACCAAAGCGTATGCAGGACAAGCGCAGCAAATAATCAGGCGCCTTTACCCCGGGACAGAAAGAAAAACAGTATATTGGCAATACGCGGTGCCAATTTCGGACGCAGCAAACGGGCATCATAAGCAGCAAAGCGTCTCTCGTTTTCCGTCCGACATAATGCGAGCAACTGTGTCAGGCTAATGTCGCTACTCACCTGTTCATGGCCGGTCATGGTAAAATTTTCCTCCTGATGATCATTCAGGCCCCTTGCCGTTTGAATCCGCGCCCAGGCCTGCATGCTGATGACCTGGATACGTTGAAACTCAAGGACGATTTTTTTCCAGAACGGCAGGCGCCGACGGTGCCATTTTAACCAGTTGATGAAAAAAATGATGTGGCGCGCTTCTTCCTGCATGACCGGCTCAAATATCTTGACCAGCTCAGGCGGGAAAAATCCCGAGTTTTTGGCCGCAGCAAACAGCCCGAAAGCAAAATAGGAATCCAGACATTCGCCATACCCCGTAAATAGAAACTCCCAGTAGGGATCCCGCAAGGGCGGCGGCGGCGGAGAGGGAGGTATCTGAATATGATAATGTTTTATCAAAGCCTGCAGTAATTCCGAATGCCTTTGTTCTTCCTGACCATCCAGGGCCACAGCAGCACGCACTACGGGATCGGTTTCCCGTGCCGCCATGCTCTGAACCATCCGCGCGGTGACACTCTCCGTCGCTACCGCCTCGCCCCAGAAAGGCAGGGATTTGACCCGTTGTTCCGTGGCAGCATCCAGTTCCGGCCAAGGCATATTTGCAGGATCAAAATGCACATGGGTATCGTGCATGAACTGGCAAAACAAATCCCGATGCTGCTCAGAACCCAGCTCTATGGCCATTGCCGTCATAAAACCCCCTCTTTCCCGGTTGAAGCCTGTAACCACCTTCGACGCATATAATGACTTTCTGATGCAACCCATGACAAGAGGACCGGGATACCCAGAAACAGTTCACGCAGACGACGGGCCAAAGCATAAGCCAGAGCCAGATCTGGACCGATACCGACAACTGTTCCGAACAGCATAAAACCGCCCTCCTGAATTCCAATACCTGCTGGCACCACAAATGCCACACTACGCAAAGCTTGCCCCAGACTTTCGAGGAGCAAGGCCGCCCAGAAAGGTACCGGATGGTGCAACAGCCAAAAAGTAAAAACGACCTCAAGAGTGCCCGCAAAAAGCCCGGCTAATTGCCAAAAATTGGCCACTAACAAAGCGCGCCCCTTGTCGTAAAAACTCCGGATTTCCGCATCCAGAAGACGCGGATCGCCGATAATCCCCAAAACATCATAACCGTCAAGCATTCGCTTACTGATGTTCTGCACCAGCGAGAACAAGCCTTTATGTTTTTGCAGCCAGAAAAAAATGACCATCACCGGAATCGACAGGAAAAGGAAACCCAGAACTTCGAAAACCAGGAGGTGATTGCTGACCGCAAACAGCAACACCACAACTCCCAGCAAAGCAAACAAGAACTGACTCACCAGAGTCAAAGTGATCTCGACCATGACACTGGCACCGGCCACGTAGGGCGAGACACCATATTGACTGAGCATTCGGATTCCCAGCAGTTCACCACCTATCCGTGCCACCGGCAATAAACCGTTCACCGATTCGCGAATCAGGGCCAGCCACAACAAAAAACCAAAGGGGGCGCGCGCCTTGGCACGTAACAGCCACTTCCAGCTCAAGGTATCCAGAGCCAGCGGCAGCAAATGAAACGGCAGCAACCAGAGCAACCCCCAGCCCGCCACGGCGAGCAGTGCCACAATTCCGGCAAAACCGGCATGCAGCACCAGATAAACACCTAAGGCCAGACCCAGTAATCCAGCGAGCAGAATGAGCATTTTCTGTTTCAAGGCTTAGCTGCCTTCATCCTGTGCGATTCCCTCTTCGCGGGGAGAAGACGTAAACAGCAGCATCAGGGTCGGCAAAATAATCAATATACACAAAAGTACAATGGCCAATGCCAGACTCAGCGCCTCGCCAAGACTCGCCATGCCCGGATCACGGGATACGGCCATACTGCCAAAAGCACTCAAGGTGGTCAGACCGCTGAAAAACACGGCCATCGGGGTTGAAGTTCCCAACAAATGGGCAACATCCACACCATTGCGCCAGCGCACCACAATATAGATGGCAAATGCCACACCCAGACCAATCAAAAGGGGTAGGACAATAATATTACCCAAATTGAAACTCAAGCCCAGCAGACTCATGGCCGCGACCGTAAACAGTGCCGCCAGCAGCAACGGAATCATGATCAGCAGCACATCCCGATAACGGCGCAAGGCTAAAAGCAACAACAGACTGATACTGGCCAGCGCAATGTAGGTAGCTTCCTGAAAGGCACCAAGAACAGCCTCTCCACCCTGCACCAGCATGACCGGGGTTCCAACCGCCCTGGGCTCGACCTTGAGCACGCTCTGAACAAATTGATACATGGCCTGGTTACTACTCAGATTGGCCTTGGGGAAAATCTCTACACGCGCCTGACCCGCCGCACCTACATAGCGATCCTTGAGCGCTGCCGGCAGGGTTTGCAAATTGACCGGTCCGGCGGACAAAGCCATGCCCAGCTGTTTCAGCTCCCCGGGCAGAGTACCCATCACACTATTCTGTAAAGCATTCATGGCGGCGGGCTGTTTTCCCTGCTTCTGTAAAAATGTCTGAAGATGATCAGCCAACTGCCCGGTTATTTTACCATCTGCAGACGTCTGACCATCCTTGACAGCCAGAGCACGCAGATCCTTGACCAGTTTATCCAGCTTCTTACGCGTATCTGCAGCCGGTGGGGTCAAGGCTGTCGGCATCATGAGTGAAAAAGGGGGCACCAGAATCTGCAGATTCTGCAAAATGGCCAATTTTTTGGACTGGTCCTTGGGAATATAACTGTCCACAGTCAATGCCCGTGCCACTGTTGGTAACTGCTCGACACGCCGGGCCACGGTCTGTGCATCGGCAATATTAGGCGTGAGTACTTCCATCCGGTAGGGAGCGGTATCAGGGTTAGCCAACAGCTTTTCAAAGACTTTTACCCCTTCGGCGTGACTATCAATCATGTGGAGTGGATTAAAGTCAAAACTTGCCCGCATCGCCAGGGGAATGGCGGCAACGGCGAGTATGGCCACCAAACCCAATACCCAGTAGGCATAGCGATGGATTGGATGTTTTGCCAGAGTAGGCACCATCGTAAAATGCGGATAATTAATGACCCGATGTTGCCCGTTTAAGGCAATGGGCCACAAGGTCAAATAAGCAGGCAAAAAAGTCAGGGTCAACAGCAGCGCAATAAGCATGCTGGTCCCGGAAATCAGCCCAAGATCCACAATTCCGGCATAGCTGGTAGGCACAAAGGCGTAAAAACTCAGTGCCGCCGCCACTGCAGCCAAACCTAGCGCTGTTCCCATACCCTGGGTCACCCGATGCATGGCTACCCGATGCACCGCACCGTTGAACAATTCCTCGCGATAGCGCAGACAGAATTGAATGCCGAAATCCACACCCAGACCAATGAACAAAATAGCAAAAGCCACAGAGATGAGATTAAAGGGGCCGACGAAAAACAAGGCCCAGGCCGTCGTCAGAATAATGCCCGATACCAGTCCAATCAGCACACCACTCACCAATTTCACCGAACGTAGGGCAATGCTGAGTAAAATGATTTCCAGCCCCAGAGTCAGCGCCAGGGATTCACCAGCACCATGACTGACGGTCTGGAGTTGCTCCGCATCCAGCACAGCCCCTCCGGTCACACCGACGCTGACGCCGTGGGCGGCATTTAACTGCAAACTCTGCAAACCTGCCTGCAAGGTCCGGATGGCAGCCTCGGCAGGCTGTAAGGAATGATAATTCATGGCTGGCTGAATGATGACGAAGCGCTGGGCAGGGCCCAGCTTGGCCAGGTCTCCGCCCATCATTTCACTCCAGGAAATCTGGTACGGCTTACCCTCCAGGCGGGCTTTCACGGCCTCATTCAACGCCGAGAATATGGCCGTCATGCCCGGCAACTGCACACCATTACTCAGTCTTTGGCTGATGGCCATACTCAACAAATCACTTAAACCACCAAGACTGGGATCGGCGGACAAACGGGCAATCAGGGGCTGGGCATTGGTAATGCGATCGGCAAAATCCTTTACTTTTTCCGGAGACAAATAGAGCAGACCATTCCGCTCAAAAAAACTGCCACCACCCGGCACGTAAACACTGTGAAACATCTTCGGGCGAGCGCGCAGCCAGGTCTCCAGACGGGTAACTGCTGCGTCGCTACTCTGAGGATTTTTTCCCTGCAGTACGACTACAATGGTGTTTTGGTCCTGGGAAAAAACATTGTGATAAGCCAGCTCACGCTTCTGAAAGGGCAGATCGCGAGACAGGGCATGGCTGGTATTGGTATCTACTGCAAAATGTGTAAACGCATAAAACAGGGCCAGCAAGGTACCAATCAACACCAACCCCATCACCCAAACAGCCCGTCGCACTGAAAAATCGACCACCTGCACCAAAAAATGCGCAATGGATTTGCCGATACTTTCCAGGAATCGTTCAGCCGCTGGTGAAATCACTGAATCTACCTCTCACAATTTGATGATCACGCAAATACTCCCCAACCCTGGGACTCAACAGGGCGGCATATTCTGCCTGGGGCTCATAATCAGGCATGAGCTTTCGCAGTAAAGGACTCTGGGTGGTGGCCGGATGAAAATAAATTTCCACCAGAGACTTTTCTGGCAGACAGTTCAGCAGACCCAGCAGGCGCGATTCGGTCATATGTCCGGTGGCATCCAGACCGCAAAGCAAATCATTATAAAGCAGTCCACGCTTATCTAGTTGTCGGCGCATTCTTGCCAACCAGGGGCGCAAAAAAAAAGCCCAGAAGGCAGGTGCGAAGCCCCGCGCACCACCACATCGCGCCACCGCCAGTGACTCCCGGGGGAGACGTACTGCCCGCAATCCAAATGCCTCCCCAATATCCAGCATCAGACTTAACACCGTAGGATGCAAATGCAGATGTTTGTGGGCGTTGGCATGATCGAGCACCAGACCGGCATCTGCAAAGGCGGCAAACTGCGCGCGAATTTCTGCCGCCAACTGCCTGCGCACCTTGGGCAGAAAAAAATAACGCACGCCGCGCAACCATAAATCCGCTGCAAAACGGCCCTGAACGTCCACCAGATCCGGCACCTGTTCCGCTGGCAACAGCGGCGCTCCATCCACCAGAGTCAGGTGCAAACCGACACCCAGTCCAGGCAGGCTTTTCGCCCGGCGTATGGCATCAGCCGCCGCAGGGGCCCCCACCATAAGACTGGCGGTGGTCAGCACACCCTTCTGATATGCTGATTCCACCGCCTCATTAACCGCGAGATCCAGTCCGAAATCGTCGGCGTTAACGACCAGCCGCCGGGTATGCCCCTGCCCCACTTCAGCCGTGGCGTTGCCGCAGGAAGCGCACGAACTCAACGCCTTCCCGCAAACGACGCTTCATCATCTGGGTGCTTTTCAGCATCTCACCAGTAATTTCAGCAATTTTCCCGGCGCGGAAATAGAAACGCTTGTACATGGTTTCCACCGAGTCAAAAATTTCCGTGTGATTCAGGTGCGGATAACTCATGGGGCTGATCTGCACACCGCGATCATTGACCATGTGGGCCTCGTCTTCCTCGGTCAACCAACCCTGTTCCTTGGCCTGATTGTACAAAAACGTGCCGGGATAAGGTGCCGCCAGTGAAACCTGGATAGTGTGAGGATTGATTTCCTTGGCAAATTCAATGGTTTTCTGGATGGTTTCCTTGGTTTCGCCAGGCAGACCAAGAATGAAAGTACCATGAATGACAATACCCAGCTTATGACAGTCCGCAGTAAACTTACGGGCCGACTCCACTTTGATGCCTTTCTTGATATTATTGAGAATCTGCTGATCGCCCGACTCATAACCCACCAGCAACAGACGCAGGCCGTTTTCACGCAGGACCTTGAGGGTCTCGTAAGGCACATTGGCTTTGGCATTGCAGGACCAGGTCACCCCCAGCTTGCCCAGACCCCGGGCGATTTCCTCAGCACGCGGGCGATCATCGGTAAACGTATCGTCATCAAAGAAAATTTCTTTCACCTGCGGGAAATTTTTCTGGATGTAACGCACTTCCTCAATCACATTGGCTGCACTGCGGGTCCGATAACGATGTCCGCCGACTGTCTGCGGCCAGAGGCAGAATGTACACTGAGACCGGCATCCCCGTCCCGTGTAAAAGGAAATGTAGGGATGCTTGAGGTAGCCAATAAAATAATCCTCAATGTGCAGATCCCGCTTGTAGACCTCAGAAACAAAAGGCAGGGAGTCCATATCTTCAATCATGGCCCGGTCGGGGTTGTGAATCAGCTGGCCATCTTCCGCACGATAATTGATGCCATCCACTTCACTCAGGGGCCGGCCTTCGGCAATTTCCTTGAGGGTGAAATCAAATTCTTCCCGAGCCACAAAATCGACGGCAAGACCTGCCTCCCGCAAAGACTCGTCGGGTTCTACCGCCACTTTGGCTCCGACCAGACCAATCATCATTTTCGGATAGTGCTCTTTGAGCAACTCTGCCATGCGCACATCCGATGCAAAAGAAGGGGTGCTGGTATGGATGATGCACAACTCGTATCCGGCAGCCACTTCCAGGGTTTCTTCCACGCTCACATCGGCGGGGGGTGCATCCAGCAGACGACTGCCGGGGATCATCGCAGCGGGCTGGGCCAGCCAGGTGGGAAACCAGAAAGAACGAATTTCCCGCTTGGCCTGATAACGGGAACCAGCACCGCCGTCAAAACCTTCAAAGGAAGGAGCCTGCAGGAAAAGGGTTTTCATCGTCATTATGTTACTCCATCGTGGCCGTTCAGTCGCCCGTCGGCGGTGACTGCATATTGTGACCCTCTCCAGGCAACGCGCCGCGCAAAGAGGGCATGAAACCAAATCCACAGCCCCAAAAAATCTGCCAGCAGGGCCGCACCCAAAGAATCTGTTGCACCGAGTTTGTGCATAATTTGCCTATGGTACACGAGGCGCAACAAGAGAACCATACCCAGCGGTATGATCCCCCAATAACCGGCCCCCCAAAACATCCAGGGCGTCAAAACCGCAACCAGCGGTAGTGGATAACTGAAAAAAGAAAAAAAGTGGCCTAGAGGCTGAACACTGCGTGTGGTCCGCGACCAGCGCAGGGCATGTTGGTAAAATGTCCGAAAACTGGCCTCATGGACCTGCGTATCCACCACATAATCCGACAGTATGGTGGCTTTTCCGAGCTGGCGGGCACGGGCTCCCAGCCAGTAATCGTCCGCCAGTTGATCAGCCAGGCTTTCCAGCCCGCCTATCGCCTCCAGGGTCGAACACTGCAAGGCCATGGTTGCCCCTCCACAAAATATATTGGGACCCAAGTGCGCAGAGACCCGTACAGAAGGCAGAAAAAGGCTGTTGATTTGGCTGGCAAGCAATCTGGAGCTGAAATGATGATCAGGAAGCCCGCGATATAAACAGGTCAGCACACCGGTCTGAGAATCCATCAGCGGCGTTAGCAGATGATGCAAATACTGCGGTCCCACCACGATGTCGGCATCGCTGATCAGCAGTAAATCGTGATTGCAGGCCGCCAAAATACCCGCAAGATTATTCACTTTGGGGTTACAACCCAATAGCTTGTCGCTCAGTATCCAGCGCAGGGGCAGAGCAGGAAATTCCTGTTGCAAGCGCTGGACCACGGCAACTGCCGGATCAGCGGCGTCCTGCACGCCGCAGACCATTTCGTAACGGGGATAATCCTGCAGACAAAAACTACGCAGGCAGGCATAGAGGTTGCCATCATCTCCATGCAGGGGCTTAAGCAGACTGAGAGCGGGCAAATCTTGAATGGTATGGGGTAAAAAAGTGGCATCCGTATTCGTCAGGACCGGTTGCCAGACACGCAGCACCCACATGGCCAGCAATTGATAACCCAAAGCCGCCAAAGCCAGCAGAAACGCCAAGCCCAACAGCCCTTCCTCAAAACCCATAAGCAGTTATATCCTGAACGGTGAGTTATTGAATCAGCCTAAAGATAATGATTTTCCGCAAACCACCTTACCGCATCGCGCAGGGCCTCTTCGGCGGGACGATGGACATAATGCAGCATTTCTTCAGCTTTCTGTGAGGAAAAATACATTTTGTGAGCGGCCATCCGCAACTCATCCATGGTCACCAAAGGAGTACCCCGGCCACGCGCACGGACCACATTTTCTGCGGCCCAAGCCAGGGGGAATAACATTTTGCGAGGAATACGGAATAGGGGTGAACGCTTTCCGGTAAGTCCGGCAATGCGGGTCAAAATAGCCTGCAAGGACAAATTATCACCGCCAAGAATGTAGCGTTGTCCCGGCTCTCCGTGCAAATAGGCCTGCCAGTGGCCCATGGCGACATCATCCACATGCACCACATTCAGTCCGGTATCCACATAGGCGGGCATTTTCCCGGCAGCAGCATCCCGCACCAGCCGCCCGGTCGGCGTCGGCTTGCGGTCTGCAGGCCCGACAGGTGTGGAGGGGTTCACAATCACAATGGGTGCAGACTCATTCTGACAAAGCTGTTGCAGAGCTTCCTCAGCCATAAATTTGGAGCGTTTATAATGCCCGATCATATCGGCAAGACGGGAAGGAGCCGCCTCATCCGCCACCCGGCCATCGGCATAATGACCCAGCACGGCAACGCTGCTGGTATAAACCATGCGCTCCACCCCGGCGTCCAAAGCCGCCCGGGCCAAACGCTCCGAGGCGCTGACGTTGGCCGCGTACATAGACTGTGGATCAGGCACCCAGAGACGATAATCCGCCGCCACATGAAAAACCAGCTGGCAACCCGCTACGACTTTATCCAAAGCCTGAGCATCAGCCAGGTCTCCCAGCACCGGCTCCACATCCAGACCTTCCCAATTGCTGGAATCCGCACCGCTGCGATGTAACACTCGTACTTCCAGTCCTTCAGCGAGCAGGCGGCGTAGCACCGCTCCGCCGACAAAACCCGAGGCACCCGTCAATAAGGCTTTCATACGCTGTTGGCTTCCCGCAAATGCGGCTGAACCAGGTGCGGCTGAACCAGACGCAGGGTGTTTACGGCGGCCTGCATCTGCCGGCCCAAACCCATGAGTGGCGGCAAATCGCCCGGATGAAGTAACAATCCCCGCAACAGGGGCAAAATTTGGGGACGACCATAACCATCAACACTGTGCATGGCTATAGCGGGAATGGACTGATGGGCAGGGTCCACCACGCTGCGAATCGCCAGAAAAGGAATCCCGGCTTGTGCTGCCCGTTGCGCCACGACTCCGCTTTCCATATCCACCGCTTGGGCTTCCGGATAATCTGCCCGGAGTTGGGCCTTGGCCGCCACCGAAGCACAGGCTTCACTGACCGAACAAAGCTCCCCAGCCAGCACTTTTTCGGAAAATTTTTGCAACAGCGCACTCCGCCAGCCCGCGTCGGCAGACCAACTACGTCCTGCCCAGAATATGTGCTCGGGAACCAGCAAATCCCCGGCCCGACAGGCAGGATTCAAGCCGCCGGCAGTGCCCCAGGACAAGAGTCTGCCTACTCCGGCTTGCAACAACTGTTCAGCCGCCTGATCAGCCCGTATTGGACCCATTCCCGAAACCACCATGCAAAGCTGCGGCGCAATTTCCATCACTGTCTGGTAGCGCAACTTCCCGGACAAAAGGATGCGCGCCTCGGCAGCCAGCGCCACAACGATACCTATCCGCTGCGGCTGCATCCCAAATTCCGGAAACGGGCCAGCGCCCAAAGCGGGAAATAAAAATTATAGCCATGATAAATAAGGTAAAATACTTTGGGGAAGCCAGGCGCATTAAAAAAAGGATCCTGCCAATCACCTTCACCATTCTGATGGGTCTGTAACCACTGAATACCCCGGCGCAGGGCGATGGAGCCGCGATCTCCCGCCGCCATCAAACCCAGGCAGGCCCAGGCAGTCTGGGCCGCCGTAGAAACCTGACCAGCTCCCGCCAGGCCGGGCTCTGCGTAGGAATCGTTATTTTCCCCCCAACCACCATCTTCCTGCTGCATGGCCCGCAACCAGTCAGCGGCCCGGTCCATGGCCGGTTGCAAGGAAGGATCCTGCAACTCTCCCAGAGCCATCAGTACCGACCAGGTTCCATAAATATAGTTGGTCCCCCAACGTCCAAACCAGGCCCCGGAAGACTCCTGCTCACGCAACAAATAAGCGACGGCCCGGCGCAGCACATCGCGATCACGGGGCCTGCCCAGGTAGCCAAGAAAGGCCACCACCCTGCCCGTCACATCCGCTGTCGGCGGATCCAGCAAGGCCTTATGATCAGCAAACGGGATTTCATTGAGATAATAGTGGGTATTATCCACATCATAGGCACCAAACCCACCATTGCGGGATTGCATTCCCGTCAGCCAGTTTGCCGCTTTTTCGATACTTTCCCGATCTTCAGGACGCCCGGCACGCGCCAGGGCCCAGGCCACTGCCGCCGTATCATCCAGATCGGGATAGTAGGGATTCGCATACTGAAAAGCCCAGCCACCGCCCGCCAGCTGCGGGCGCTGCACCTGCCAGTCTCCAGGATCACTGCAAATCTGCCGCTCCTTGAGCCAGGCAATGGCTTTTTCCTGTTCGCCGGTAATTCTGTCTGATCCACCGGATTCCTCAACAGCGTCAGCTTCCAGCAACGCATGAAGGGCCAGACAGGTGTCCCAGACCGGTGACATACAGGGCTGACAGTAGGCATCCTCAGCGCGCTCCACCACCAGCTTGCGCAGCGCCGCACCCGTGGCCTGACGGTAGGGATGCTCCGGCGCATAGCCCAACAAAGCCAGGGCTTCATGGGCATTGACCATGGCCGGAAAAATGCCATTCAGACCATCTTCGCCATTAATCCGGGCCGTAAACCACTGTTCGGCGCGACGTACCGCAATGCGGCGAATGGCTGCAGGAATCCAGTTTTCAATAAATCCCCAAAAACGATCCAGAGCCAGAAAACTGCGCGCCACCAAGCCCTGTCGCGATGCCGCAAAGTAGTCCTGAATTTGTTCCGGAGGGTGACGAAATAATTCGCGAATATGCACCTGCAAGGGATTTTTGGCCTGGGCCTTGAGGCTGCATAAAATAAAAAGAGGCACCATGACGGTCCGTGACCAGGACGCCACCTTGTAAATCTGAAAAGGAAACCAGCGCGGCAAAAGTATCACTTCCACCGGGATGGAAGGCACGGCACGCCAAGGCACCTGGGCAAACAGGGCCAAAGTGATTCGGGTGAACACATTGGCATGTTCGGCACCGCCATGGGCGAGGATGGCTTCTCTGGCGCGACGCATGTGGGGCAGATCCGGCGCATCTCCCGCCAGCTTCAGCGCGTAATAGGCCTTCACGGAAGCACTCAAATCAAAATGCCCCCCATAATACAGCGGCCAACCGCCGTGATCCGCCTGCTTGCTGCGCAAATACACCACCATTTTGGACTCCAGCGCCGCATCACGCTCATCCATATAATGTTGCATCAGAATAAATTCGGCCGGAATGGTGCAGTCCGCCTCAAATTCAAAACACCAGTGCCCATCAGGGGCCTGTTTCTCCAGGAGTACCGACTGGGCGTGCTCCAGCGCCCCGTCGAGGGTCTGCTCCAGCGTGCGACGCAAATATCCGCCCACCAGCGGTAACGGCTGCAGGACACGGTTCATGCGGTCGCTACCCGTGCCGTTTTGCGCAGGGGTTTAATGCCAGCCCGGAAACTGGCCAGCAACAACCCATCCGAACGATGCATGAGCTTGGATAACATGACTACCCACTGCACACTATTACGACTGATTTTCACCTCAGCACCCGATGCAAAAGCCGGATTCTCGGCAATACGCCGTAAAGTCAGCACGGCCATCGCCAGGGCCCAGAGGCAAAAATCACGCATGCCGGTCTGATCCGCAGGAATCATCAGGGTATATTGCAGCGCGTTTTCCAGATGTTCGGCGGCAATATCCAGCAGGTTTTGCAAGGCGGCCTGAAAGCCCGGGTCGTGACTGCCGGGCTGGACGGCGGCAATATCACAACCATACTGAGCAAACACGCTGGACGGCATCCAACTGACCCCGCGTGCCCAGTCATCCCAGATATCCTTGAGAATATTGGTCATTTGCAGGCCCTGACCAAAAGACACCGCCAGACCTTGCATTTCTGTTTCCTGAGCACGCAAACGCGGTTCGTACTCCACAAAAAGGCTGGTCAGCATTTCGCCGACCACGCCCGCCACCACATAGCAGTAATGATCCATAGCGGGCATGTCCACCAGCCCTTTCAGGGAGGCGTGCTGCTGAAACTCGGCCATGCCCGCCCCCATGATGCGCACACAGCGCGCCAGAGCCGCTTGCTGGCTGGCACTGAAACTGTGGGTAATCTGCACGACATCGGCCGTATGACGCACCAGGTCATGTTCGGCAGCAGGCATATCCGCAGACAGTTGAGCGCCAAAACCTCCGGCAAATACTGCCGGATCTTCGTGTCCCTCGACTACCTGCAAAAATACCTGCTGCCAGTGGGCTTTTTCTTCCCAGGGCATGGTCGGATCATCTTCAATGGTATCGGCAATGCGGCACAGCAAATAACCATTTCCCACCGCGACGCGCAAAGACTCAGGCAATTGCGGGATGGTCAGCGCAAAAGTGCGGGAAACAAGTTGCAGGCTATGTTGCTGCCAGGCTAAAGCCTGATCTAGCGCCGCAGTCATGCGGCGGTCCTGACTGGTGACATCCAAACTCCTTGTTCTATTTTGGTCCGGGCGCCAGTGCTGACCCGTTGCATCGCGGCAATGTAACGATCCCGCAACAATTCCGCAAGTATAGTAGGATCCTCAATGGAGTGTAATGAAAATCACCAAATCACTCTGGTACAAGTGCAACACCCACTGCTAGAGCCGCCGCAAGGAGCTGCTTATCCAGCGTCGCCAGTGGCAGTTTTTTCCGCAAAGCCAATTCCAGATAGGCCGCATCATAGATCGTCAAACCATGTTCATCCGCCAGGTCCAAGGTCGCGGACCACGCTGCGGCATCCGTCTGATGATCTATGGCTTCTGGCAGCAAACGCAGGTCGGGCAGCAGTTCACGCAATTCTGGCATGGTGATACGTCCGCGTCGCGCACCGGCCAGGAGTGCATTGCAGACCTCCAACGCCCAATGTGCGGGCACACAAAGTCCCTCTACCAGCAGCCGCTCACGCACCCGGTTTGGGAATTCGGCGGTTTCATCCCGAAAACACCAAGCCAGGGTCATGGAAGCATCGGCGATAAAAGTCATCAGTATTTGCGTCCCGCGTCAATCAACTCGCGCAAGGATACGCCCTGCAGGTCATGGCTGGCCTGGAACGCTTTCAGGCGCGCCACAGCCGCCCGCCGTTCCTCAGTTCCTTGGCCTTTGGGTGGCTGTAACTCGGCCACTGCCTGCCCGTGTTTCGTGATGATAAATCGTTCCCCTTGACGCACCCGATCCAGGATCTCGGACAAATGCGTCTTTGCCTCGTAGGCACCAATTTCAGGCATCGCTGACCTCTCCTTAAACCAGTCTAAGACCAGATTAATTGTACCTAGGCGGCCCTGTCAAGACTCCCCGTCATCTCCCAGGCCATGTTTGCGGACCCGATAGCGCAGCGTCTCGCGGGTAATCCCCAATACCCGCGCGGCCTTGGTGACATTACCCTCGGTCAGACTCAGCACCTGCTGGAGAATCTGCCGTTCCATAGCCTCCAGATCCATGCTGCCATCCATGGGCAGAATAATATGCTGGTCATCCACCGGACAGCCAGATGGGGCCGGACAGGCGTTATTCAGATTTCCGGGCAACTGCAGCCATTCCCTGGGCAGTTCTTCGGTTTCGGAAAACAGCACTGCCCGCTCAATCACATTACGCAGTTCCCGGACATTTCCAGGCCAGTCATAAGACTCCAGCGCAGCCCACACGGCCGGGCTGATATAATGCACGCGCTTGCCAGCCTGAGCATTGAATTCCGCCACAAAATGCGGTACCAGTTCATGGAGATCCGTCTTACGCTCGCGCAGGGAAGGCAAAGCCAGACGAAATACGCTCAGACGATGGAACAAATCGGCACGAAAAGCACCCTGAGCTACCTGCGCATCCAGATCCCGATTACTGGCGGCAATAAAACGCACATCCACGGCAATGGGGCGATCCCCTCCCAGTCGGCGCAGGCTGTGATCTTCAATGACTTTCAACAACTTGGCCTGGAGTTCGAGCTCCATTTCCGAAATTTCATCCAGAAACAGGGTGCCGCCGCTGGCCTGCTCCACCAGCCCCCGATGGCGCACGGCGGCCCCGGTAAATGCTCCGGGCTCATATCCAAACAACTCGGATTCCAGCAATTCCCGGGGCAAAGCCGCACAGTTGATTTCCACCATGGGGCCGCCAGCCTGAGCGCCACTATAATGCAAAATGCGCGCAGCCAGTCCTTTACCCGTGCCCGTTTCTCCTGAAATCACCAGGGCACTATAAGGAACCTGACTGAGGCGATCGAGCATGCTGCGCACGTTAGCGGCAGCCGGACTTTCTCCCAGATAGGTTTCGGGACGATAGCGGCGATGCTGGTTGGAGGTATCTTCCGCCACCCGACGCTGGGCGCGGGCACCCCGACCAGCCGAACGCACCACCATCTCCAGACGCTCCATTTCACAGGGCTTTTCCAGAAAATCGTAGGCGCCCAGCCGCAAAGCCCGCACCGAATCGGGCACGCTCCCGAAGGCTGTCAGAAAAATCCATTCTCCGGTACCGCCTTTAGCCCGCACCTTTTCCAACAAATCGAGACTGTTACCATCCGGAAGGTTGAGATCCGCCAGGGTCACCAGAGGGCTGAGATCCTGCCTCAACAAGAGCTCTTCGGCATCGGCAAAGCGTTCCGCCCAATGCACTTCCCAGCCTTCCTTTTCAAAAAAGCGGCACATTTCCCGGCCCAGAAAAATCTCGTCCTCAATAATCAGCAAAGCATCAGCCATGTTGGGTTACTCCTTACCAGCAATGTCAGGACAAGGTAACAACAAGCCTACTTCTGCCCCATGCGGATCCCGATTACGCAATTGCACCTCTCCCCCCAGACTGCGCACAAAACGTCGCACCATGGATAAACCCAGCCCTGTACCCTGTTCCTTGCTGCTGGCAAAGGGACGAATGCCCTCGCGCAACAAGGTATCGGGAAAACCCGGACCATTATCAGACACGGTCACTTGCAACTGTTTATCCACCTGGGCAATGGCGACGCTGATGGTTCCACCCTCGCTGGCCAGCGCCTGCATGCTGTTTAAAATGAGATTGAGCAATGCCTGACGAAACTGATCCAACGGTAACAGACAATCGCGGCAATCTCCCGGCAAAAGCTCCAGCACCACTTGGGCAGGCATCTGATAACGCAACAAATTCAGCAAAGTTTCCACCGTTTCGCGGGGCGCCACCCGGCGGCCTTTTTCATGAACCTGACGCGCACCGCGCAATTGCTGATCGAGCAAACGACTGACCCGACGCAGCTCCTCTTCCATCAACCCGAGTCTTTCAGCCAGCTCCGGATCACGGATTTCCCGACGGATATTTGCACAGCCCACCTGCAAGCCCGCCAGCGGATTACGCAATTCATGGGCAAAGGCGGCAGCGGCCTCTCCCACCGCCGCCAGGCGCTCCGAGCGGGCCACCGCCGCCTGTTGCGCCACCAGCGTATGGGCCGCTTCATTGACTTCCCGCTGCAAATCCTGCAAATACTGGCGCCGGGTTTTTTCCAGATCTTCCAAACGCCCAATCATGTGATTGTAATACTGCAGCAAAGGACTAATGCCAGGATCCGCATGGGCTTCCGTCACCCGCCGAAAAGCCCCGATTTCCAGGGAGCGCATGGCCCCCTGCAAACGCCGCAATGGGCCTAAAATCCGCAGACGGAAAAACGCCAACGTCACCAGCACAAAAATCATGAACGCAAACAATGCTACGGCGGTTCCAATCAGGGTATAGCGGGCATCATGCCCCGCCGCCAATACCAGCCTGCGACCACGCAGATGCTCTTCCATGCTGACATCCGAAAGCTGCAATAAAGCCTGAGGCAAGAGGGCCGGGTCCTGTTTGGCCATCAACGCCTGCAAACGCCCCCAGTGCGCATTGGTTTTGACCTGCTCCGGATGCGCCGCTGCAATCTGGGCCAGATTGCGCTGCAGCACGGGCAGCGCCGCCGCAGGACCCTCACTTTGCCAGGTACGCAGAGTTTCCTGGGAAGTCTGCGCCAAACTCGCCATGTAGGCCGTATAAGCATCCAGCGTATGCAAATCCTGGTTAGTGTGAACCAGCAGCACGCCGAGCAGCAGCAAAGCCAGCACCACAAACTGCACCAGCAAAAAACCAATGGTCCGGAAAGGCGCAAAAGGGATGCGCTTGCGGCTGTCTGACCCGCCACCGGGCAAACGCAAAATCGCCATGGACCTAGCGACTCCCCTTAACCGGGGAAGCGGTTATGGACTCCAGATCAGCAGGATGCTCGGCACGTGCAGCGCGGCGCATCAGTTGTTCACTGGCCTCGCGCGGGTCCGCACCGGCATAGAGCACCCGATAGACCTGCTCGGTAATGGGCATATCCACCCCCAGTCGCTGGGCCAGCAAAAACAAAGCCTGGGCACTGCGCACGCCTTCCGCCTCCTGGCCCAGATCACGCAATACTGCCTCCAACGACAAACCCCGCCCCAGGCCCATACCCACCCGGCGATTGCGGGACAAATCACTGCTGGCCGTCAAAATCAGATCCCCCGCGCCGGTCAATCCCATAAAGGTTTCCGTGCGCCCCCCCAATGCCGTCCCCAAACGGTGCAATTCGGCAATGCCACGGGTAATGAGCGCAGCGCGGGCACTATCACCATTGCCCAGCCCATCGGAAATGCCTGCCGCAATGGCCAGCACATTTTTGATTGCCCCCCCCAGACACACACCCGCCACATCATCACTGCGATACACGCGCATCTGGTCACTGGCAAACACTTCCACAACCCGCCGCGCATCATCCATATTTGCAGCAGCGGCGGTCATGGCCAGAGGCTTACCCAGAATCAGATCATGGGCAAAACTCGGCCCGGAAAGTACCACTTTAGGCAATGTCGGACAGCTTTCATCCAGCACCTGATCCAAACGCAAGGCGCCCGGCAGCTCCAGTCCTTTGGAAGCCAGCACCAGCAGCAGATTCGGGGGTAATAAAGCCTGGGGAATAGTCGCCAGAACCGTCCGCAAGGCATGGCTGGGCACTGCCAGCAGCACACCCTCAGCCCCTTCCAGCGTCGCCGCCAGATCAGAGCCTACGCCAAGACCGGACGGAAAGCGGATTTCTGGAAAAATCGGAGATAAACAGGTGGAATCCATAAAACCCGGCAGAGTTTCCGGGTGGCGCCCCCAGAGCCGCACCATATGGCCCTGGCGGCACAAATGCACCGCCAACGCGGTTCCCCAGTGCCCGGCTCCAAGAACAGCCCAGCGCATGGCTTATTGCGTCGTGTGACCCACTTGTTCTTGCTGCGCCTGCTGATATAGCGCCTCAAAATTGACGGGATGCAGATGCAAGGGCTGGAAGCCGCCGCGTCCCACCATATCCGCCACCACTTCGCGGGCATAAGGGAACAGAATGGTCGGACAATGCACAGCGATCAGCGCCGGCATATGTTCTTCGGGAATATTCTGAATCCGGAACAGCCCCGCCTGCTGCACTTCCACCGCAAAGTAGGTGCTCTCACCCGCCTTGGCCTTGACCGTCACCGTCAGAATCACTTCCGTCAAGCCATCCATGCCTTCTACCTGATTGCTGGCCGTATTCAGACCCACATCCACGGTGGGCGCCTCGGTCTGCACAAAACTCAAAGGGGCGTTGGGCGACTCGAAAGAACTGTCCTTCACATATACCCGTTCAATCATGAATACTGCTTCTGCTTCTTCCATAAGATCCTTCTTCCTACAGGTGGCTAAAAAGTACACTCCGCCCAGTCTAACCGAAGACCCCCCTGCGGGGCTATGGAGTGAAAGCCTGAAAAGACACTTGCCCTGAAGCGCGCTTCTGTGTACGATTGCCCCGCTGTCCAGGTCCCCATCGTCTAGCGGCCTAGGACACCGCCCTTTCACGGCGGTAACGGGGGTTCGAACCCCCCTGGGGACGCCAAAAAATTCCATAAGTTAGGAATAGCACCATCTTTGTTAAAGTGTCCTGACGCCCTTCGGTTTGGCAAAGTATTCTTTGGCTTCCACATTGCTGCAAGCCAGCGCATTGAGGCGATGCCGATCGAGGAGCCTTTCACCCCAACAGCATTTCTGGAGTGCGGTACGCGTGCGTCCGTCGATCAGAGGCACGTACCTTCTGGGACATTACAAAACGGCGTTTGCTTTTTCCCCGTTCCTATACCCGCATCCTCATGGACCTTCCTTATGGTCGGCTCGCCTAATATTCAGGGCGGGGATACGGGCTTACCCTGTTCCGCGTAAGTGACATCTGGACGGGTTAGGTCCTGCCTTTTCGCCGGGGGGCACATTGTCGTCGGATGGGTATAGACAAAACCTCATCTCCGACCCCCATACCTTTTTGGTTCAAGCCTGTCAGTCCATTTGGCTTGTTACACATCACGACGTTTATCAGCAGTTCACATTCGTACGCTGGAAATTATCCAGGGAGCGAAATGCTCAGATGGTCGCAGGTTTCGTTGTTGTGATGTCGCTAAAAAATTCATCCGCTACACGTAGTATAGTCCAGTTGTGACAGGGGCGTGACCCATGCGCAGATTGTGCGTACAATAAAGGCAATGGAAATCACCTATGATCCGGCTAAAAATGCCCGCAACGTTCAAGAGCGCGGCCTCAGTTTTGATCGGGCAATAGATTTTGACTTCCACACCGCGCTCTATCGCGTGGATGACCGTCGTGAGTATGGCGAGACCAGGATCCGGGCTATGGGAACCTTGAACGGACGATTACATGCGCTGGTTTTTGTGGAGCAGGCTACTGGTATTCGGGTGATCAGTTTTCGGAAAGCAAATCGCAGGGAGATCAAGCGTTATGAAAGCAGCAGACCTTCATCAGAAGTCTGAGAACGACAATCCCGAATGGACGACGGAGGATTTTGCCCGTGCCCAATCGTTTACCTCCCTGCCCAGTTCTTTGCAGGCCAAGTTGTCCACGCGAGGGCCGCAGAAGGCACCCGTTAAAGAGCGCGTTACCATGCGGCTCTCACCAGAGGTGGTTGCTCGTTTCCGGGCCTCCGGTCCAGGTTGGCAGACCCGCATTGACACAGCGCTGAAGGAATGGCTGGAAACACACCAGAGAGTATAACGGTGCGTCCTATGTTAAACAGCGATCAACGTCTGTAAAAAAAGTCGCTGATCAGTTGTTGTGCGTCTTTAAACTCATAAGGCACACACTGGTATTGAATAAAATCTGTGCAGGATATGCTATTCTGAAAAAAATCCTAGATGTGTGAAGAAAATATGACGGAATTTGTAGGTTATGAATTTTTACGCGAGCGCTGGCACCTCGGCTCCATGGGCGTGATAACGTCACGTTAGCACCTCTGGAGGTACTCATGCGCAAAGTTTTTCATACCCGCCAATTCATGGCTGGCAATTCACCTGCCGTCCGTATCCCGGTGAGTATGGCCTTCCCGAAACAGACCAAATTGGTTGTGATTCGAGAGGGAAACAGGCTCATCGGAGCGGGACTGATTATCGAGAACTGGGTGGATTGACCTACCCGACCATAAACGCTAAGGTTTCGCTCCAACCCAGTGCAGCCTGAGACAAGCAAAACGTGCCCAACCCGATTACCGCCACCCTGCGTCCCTACTGGCAATACCGCGACCTGGTACGCAATCTGGTCATCAAGGATCTGAAAGTCCGCTACCAGGGCGCCGTACTCGGTTTCTTCTGGTCTTTGGGCAACCCGCTGGCATTGATTCTGCTTTACGACTTCGTGTTTACCCACATTTTTCGCAGTAATCTGCCCAACTACATTTTGTATCTGGTCATCGGCGTCCTGCACTACAACCTGTTTGCCCAGGCAGTCAGCCAGAGCTGTGAAAGTCTGACCAGTGCCTCTGGCCTCATCCAGAAAATCTACTTCCCGCGCATTTTGGTGCCCACCTCCAGCCTGCTGTTTACCCTGGCCTTGTGGGTCATCGCCATATTCATTCTGGTGGTGCTTTACCCCTTTCTGGGCGGGGTTTATCACTGGGGTTTGCTGTTGTATCCCCTGGCACTGGGTCTGTATATAGCCTTCATCTGGGGAATTGTGCTGACTTTTTCGGTGTTACAGGTAGAACTCCGTGATCTGAAGCACATGGTGGATATTGCAGTAATGTTTTTATTCTGGTTAACACCCGTTGGCTATGACATCAACGTAATGAAACCCACAGCCCGCGAAATTATTTCCCTGAATCCACTGACCCAGTTCATGGACCTGTTTCACGCCCTGCTCTATTCAGGCACCCTCCCCGCCCTGAATCACGTCCTCATCGCGTGCGCTTGGGCCATCGGCACGGTGAGTATGGGTATGGTGCTCTTCCGCCGTAAAGCCCGCCATCTGGTGGAAGACCTCTGATGCCACCCGCCATTATTGTTGAGCACGTCAGCAAGGAGTTTATCCTGCGTCATAATCGGGCAATGGGGCTGAAAACCCGTTTTCTCGGACTATTTCACAAAAACAAGCGTGAGAAACGCGAGCATTTTCTGGCACTGGATGATGTCAGCTTCACGGTAGAACAAGGGGAGGCATTGGGCTTGCTGGGCCATAATGGTTCCGGCAAGAGCACCCTACTGCAAATTATCGCGGGGATATTGCAGCCAAACAAAGGGCGCGTCATCGCCAATGGGCGGGTGGCACCATTGATTCAATTGGGGGTAGGCTTTAATCCAGAATTGACGGGTTATGAAAATATTTTTCTGAACGCCAGTTTGTATGGGTTTCTGAATAAAGATACTAGGAAACGCGTCAAAGACATCATTGAATTTTCGGAATTAGAGCATTTTATTGACACACCACTAAAAAATTACTCGTCTGGCATGCAAATGCGTTTGGGGTTTGCGGTTGCAGTAAACTTGCAACCAGACATACTGTTGGCTGATGAGATATTGGCTGTGGGAGATCAGGCATTTCAGGATAAGTGTCTGGATAAAATTGCCGAGATGCGGAAAAATGGGATGTCTTTGATTCTTGTTTCTCATAGCCAGGATCAAGTTGAGAAGTTTTGTAATTACTACGTACGGCTTGACCGGGGAATAACTGTAGATCAGGGCCAGATTATGGAGAAAGAAACAGAAAAAATGATTTTCGTTCGTGATGAATAAGTTGATGCACTTAGCGCTTCAAACCGTCCATTATTATTCATACCTTGTAAAAGTGTGATCCAGTATGTTTTCCGATGAAGTAAGCCAAAAATCTTTTTACCGCGCATTTGAAGATAGACATCGCGGTTCGCGCGCCATAATTAGAAAACGTTTACAGGCATATATGCCATTCTTAACTTCTTTGCTCGAAATATACCCAAATTCCCCGGTGATTGATTTGGGCTGCGGTCGTGGTGAGTGGCTAGAATTAGTCACAGAGTGTGGATTTACAGCCTATGGTGTTGATGTGGATGATGGCATGCTGGCCTCGTGTCATGAATTAGGTTTGCACGCCGAAAATAAAGATCTGATCACCGCATTGCGGGAGCTGCCGGATGCAAGCCAAACGGTGGTTTCTGCTTTTCATGTGGTGGAACACATTCCCTTTGAAAGCCTGATGGATTTGGTGCGTGAGGCATTTCGGGTGCTTAAACCAGCTGGCCTGCTGATTCTTGAAACGCCTAATCCGGAAAACATCTCGGTAGGCACCGCGAATTTCTATGTTGACCCTACCCATCAGCGCCCCATACCTGCACCATTGCTTTCTTTTTTGCCGGAATACACGGGTTTTTATCGCACCAAAGTTGTACGGCTGCAGGAACCCGAATCGCTGAGAGAGAAAACGGATGTTGTTTTGATGGATGTCTTGGCTGGGGTCAGCCCGGATTATTCGGTTGTGGCCCAAAAACCGGGAAGGCAATCTGAACTAGATTTGTTTAACCCTGAATTTGAATTTGAATATGGCCTGAATCTTGACAATTTGGCCAGCCGCTATGATGTGTCGCTAGCAACACGATTCTCTGAAATTGAATCACTAAGCCGTTCTGTACTTGCGCAGGTTAATATTGCGATCGAGCAGGCTGCACAGGCTGTTGAGCGTGCCAACCATGCCGAGGCCCAAGCCGCTCAGGCCGATGTGTCGCTAGCAACACGATTCTCTGAAATTGAATCACTAAGCCGTTCTGTACTTGCGCAGGTTAATATTGCGATCGAGCAGGCTGCACAGGCTGTTGAGCGTGCCAACCATGCCGAGGCCCAAGCCGCTCAGGCCGATGTGTCGCTAGCAACACGATTCTCTGAAATTGAATCACTAAGCCGTTCTGTACTTGCGCAGGTTAATATTGCGATCGAGCAGGCTGCACAGGCTGTTGAGCGTGCCAACCATGCCGAGGCCCAAGCCGCTCAGGCCAACGAGCGCGCCAACCATGCCGAGGCGCAGTATCAAGCTGTTATTCATAGTCGTTCTTGGAAACTGACCAAGCCATTGCGGCTTGCAGGCAAATCTGCGCGATGGTTTGTGCAGGGAAGCATTGCTTGGTTGACTTTGAAACCGGGTAGCCGTCCGCGACGGATGATGCGCTCCACTCTGGTCGCGGCCATGACCGCAGTGCAATCGCGCCCTCGAATAAAAATATTTGCGTTAAAGATATTGAATCGGCATCCACGTCTAAAGCAGCGTTTACGGGACATGCGTCTCCAGCACGCTGCAGTATCGCCGCCTATTGCAATGCGTCCGCACGAAGCTAATTTGACGCCCCGCGCCCGACAAATCTACCTGGACCTTAAAACCGCGATTGAAAAGAGAAACAGGGAGGGTATGTGATGCGTATTGTTATTGACTTACAAGGCGCGCAAGCCATCAACCATAATCGTGGCATAGGTCGCTACAGTCTATCGCTTGCCCTCGCCATGGTACGCAATCGCGGCAACCATGATGTGCTTATTGCCCTTAACGGGCTTTTCCCGGACACAATTGAGCCCATCCGCAAGGCCTTCGATGGGTTGCTGCCGCAGGAAAATATTCGCATATGGCATGCAATCGGCCCCGTATCAGAAATGGATGAGCGCAACAGTGCACGTCGGAAGGCAGCAGAACTTGTCCGCAAGGTATTTCTTTCTAGCCTCAAGCCCGATGTCGTACATGTCACCAGCCTGTTCGAGGGATTGGGTGACGATGCCATCACCAGCATTGGTCTTTTTAACCAAGATATTCCAACCGCAGTCACGCTTTACGACCTGATCCCCTATATCCACCCCAAGCCGTATCTTGAAAACCCATCCGTGAATAAATGGTATAGGGGAAAAATCGAGCACCTTCGCCGCGCCCACCTTTGGCTTGCCATTTCAGATTCATCCCGGCGTGAAGGGGTAGAGCATCTCATCCTGCCAGAAGAATGGGTCATCAATATTTCCAGTGACGCGGATGCGCACTTCATACCGCTGGAAATTTCACCCAATGAAGAGCAAAGAATCAGGCAGAAATATGGTCTCAACCGGCCCTTCGTGATGTATACAGGCGGCATTGACTACCGCAAGAACATTGAGGGTTTGATTCGCGCCTACGCCAAGTTGCCACAACAACTTCGCAGAGATCATCAGCTGGCTATCGTGTGCTCCATTCAGCCAGAGCAGAAAGCCCTGCTGGAATCCCTAGCGATGGAGCAGGGTCTTGATAGTGGTGAACTGGTTCTCACAGGCTTTGTTCCCGAAGAGGACTTGCTTGCGCTCTACAACCTTTGTGCATTGTTTGTATTTCCCTCTTGGCACGAGGGCTTCGGCTTACCCGCGCTTGAAGCGATGCGCTGCGGTGCCCCAGTGATTGGCGCAAATACTTCCAGTATTCCGGAGGTCATTGGCTGGGAAGAGGCGCTTTTTGATCCTCATTCAGACGATGAAATGTCAGCAGCCATCCAGCGCGGCCTCACGGATAAAGATTTCCGCGACAAACTGATCCGCCACTGCAAAAAACAGGCTGAACACTTTTCCTGGGATGAAAGTGCACGGCGCGCCATAGAAGCCATGGAACGCCTTCACTCAGGCATGAATACTCAGAATGCCGAAATCAGCCAAAAATTCGCGCAGCCGCATCGACCAAAGCTGGCCTATATTTCGCCATTGCCTCCGGAAAGATCGGGTATTGCCGACTACACTGCTGAGTTACTCCCGGCACTGGCAGAGCACTATGAGATCGAGGTGATTGTTGACCAGGCGGATGTCGAGGATCGCTGGATCAAGGAACGCTGCCCCATACGCTCTGTGAAATGGTTTGAAGAAAATCATCACCAGTTCGACAGGATCATGTACCACTTTGGCAACTCCTCATTTCACCAGCATATGTTCCCTTTGCTGGAAAGCATTCCCGGCGTGGTTGTTTTGCATGACTTCTTTCTTTCAGGCATTCAGGCGCACCGGGACATACACGGCGGCGCGCCACATGCATGGGCACAGGCCCTATATTCAAGCCACGGCTACCATGCTGCTCTGGAGCGCTACACCGCTGCTGATACAGCGGATGTCATCTGGCGCTATCCGGCGAACTTGCCGGTGCTTCAACGCGCACAGAGCGTTATTGTCCATAGTGAGAACTCACGCAAACTGGCCACTCAGTGGTATGGACCCGAGGCTGCGGCGGACTGGAGTATCATCCCGCACCTACGTGTTCCCGCAGAACCTTCAAATCGGGAGGGAATACGCCGCCAACTTGGATTTGAGCCCGATGATCTGGTCATCTGCTCTTTTGGCCATATCGGACCCACCAAACAAAACCATCGGCTACTGCAAGCCTTTCTTGCCTCCCCCCTTAATGCCAAAGCCAAGGCAAAGCTGGTATTCCTCGGTCAAAACCACAGTGGCGAGTATGGTCAAGACTTGCTTCAAACCATTACGGCCAGCGAATGCTCCGCGCGCATCCGCATCACGGGATGGACAGATACGGAAACCTACCGCGCCTATCTCGCGGCCTCTGACATTGCGGTTCAGTTGCGAACATTATCGCGCGGGGAAACATCCGGTGCGGTTCTGGACTGCATGAATTACGGCCTGCCCACGATTGTCAACACACATGGAAGCCTGGCTGACCTGGATGAGGATGGCGTATGGATGTTGCCAGACGACTTTGAAGATGATGATTTAGTCACTGCCCTGACCACACTTGCACATGACCGCGAATTAAGACGACACTTGGGCTCCAAAGCAAGAAATATTGTGCACACCAAACACGCGCCACAAGCTTGCGCTCAAATGTATTTCAGAGCCATTGAGCAAAGTTATGAACAAGCGAAATTTGGTTTGCCCGGGCTTCTGCCTGCAATAGCAAACCTAAACTTGCAAGAGCAGGGGCTTGTGCCATTGGCATCCTGCCTGGCTGATAACTTCCCGCCATCGCCACGCCAACGGCATTGGCTGGTGGATGTTTCAGAACTGGTACAGCGAGACGCCAAGACTGGGATTCAACGCGTCGTGCGCGCCATCCTGAGGGAGTGGCTGATGAATCCTCCGGAGGGATTCCGGGTGGAGCCGGTCTATGCCACGGAAGATTCTCCGGGTTACCGCTATGCACGCCGGTTTACCAGTAGCTTTTTAGGGATGCCGGACAACTGGACGCAGGACGAACCAACCGAGGCATGGTCAGGTGATGTCTTCGTCGGATTGGATTTGCAACCCAGTGTAGTTCCTGCCCAGCAGGCTTTCCTGCAGAGATGGCGCCACCGAGGCGTGAGGGTCTGGTTTGTGATCTACGACCTGCTGCCAACCCTGATGCCCCAAGTCTTTCCGCCCGAGGCACAGAGCCAACACCATCGCTGGCTTGAGAGCATCAGTCACTTCGACGGCGTGGCATGCATCTCGCGCGCCGTGGCGGATGAAATGCGCGAATGGCTGGCCAAGCATGGCCCCCAGCGCGAGCGCCCCTTGGGTATCGAATGGTTTCACTTGGGAGCCGATGTCGACGCCTGCGCGCCGACACGAGGCCTACCCACAGATGCACCCAAGATCCTGAACGCTTTGAATGAGCGAGCTTCGTTCCTCATGATTGGAACGCTTGAGCCTCGCAAAGGCCATACACAAGTTTTGGATGCCTTCGAGCAACTCTGGCGGTCGGGCCTTGATGCGAATCTCGTTATCGTCGGCAAGCAAGGGTGGATGGTGGAAGACCTCGTTGAGCGTTTACGCACCCACATGGAGTTGAACAGGCGTTTATTCTGGCTTGAAGGTATCAGCGACGAATATCTCGAAAAAGTCTACGCTGCCAGCACCTGCCTGATTGCAGCTTCTTACGGCGAAGGCTTCGGCCTGCCACTTATCGAAGCCGCCCAGCATAAGCTGCCGATTATTGCTCGGGATATTCCGGTATTTCGGGAAATAGCAGGTCAGCATGCGTTATATATCAACGCCCTCACATTCGAGGATTTCGCGGAATCAATCCGGCACTGGCTTGAGCTATACGCCAAAGATCAGCACCCCAAATCGGATGCCATGCCTTGGCTGACTTGGGGGGGAAGTGCTCAACAACTTCTTGCCGCGCTACAAATCACTCAATTTCAACTTGATGCTTCGGAGTCACAACCATGAAAACAGCCCTTATCACCGGCATCACCGGCCAAGACGGTGCCTACCTTACCTTACTCTTGCTGGAGAAGGGTTACACCGTCTATGGCACTTACCGCCGTACCAGTTCCGTAAGCTTCTGGCGTCTGGAAGAACTGGGTGTCGCTGATCATCCCAATCTCCATCTGGTCGAGTTTGACCTGACGGATCTGGGTTCCGCCATTCGCCTGATTGAAAGCAGTGGGGCGTCGGAGGTTTATAATCTTGCTGCCCAAAGTTTCGTGGGCGTCAGCTTCGATCAGCCCAACACCACCGGCCAGATTACCGGCTTGGGTGCCTTGAACCTGCTCGAAGCCATACGCATCGTCAATCCCAAAATCCGTTTCTATCAGGCTTCCACTTCCGAAATGTTCGGCAAGGTCCAGGCCATACCCCAGGATGAAAACACCAATTTCTATCCGCGCAGTCCTTACGGGGTGGCTAAACTCTATGCCCACTGGATGACCATCAACTACCGCGAAAGCTACGACATCTTCGGCAGCAGCGGCATTCTGTTCAACCATGAGAGTCCTCTGCGCGGTCTGGAATTCGTCACCCGCAAAATCACCGACGGCATGGCCAAAATCAAACTCGGCAAACTCGATCAACTGCAGTTGGGCAATCTCGATGCCAAACGTGACTGGGGCTATGCCAAGGATTATGTGGAAGGTATGTGGCGCATGTTGCAGGCCGATCACCCCGATACTTATGTACTGGCTACCGGCCGCACCGAATCCGTCCGGGATTTTGTGACCATGGCCGCCAAAGCCGCAGGCATCACCATGGAATGGCAAGGCCAAGGCGAAGCCGAATGTGGCAGAGATGCGGCTACCGGCAAAGTCATTGTCTCCGTCAATCCCAAGTTCTACCGTCCCGCTGAAGTGGAACTCCTGATCGGTAATCCTGCCAAGGCCAAGGCCGAACTCGGCTGGGAAACCCCGACGACGCTGGAACAGCTTTGTGCCATGATGGTCGAAGCCGATTTACAGAGGAACGGCTGAACAACCTGCGGAGGCCAAATTGACGCATCCTGAATCCAAGCCAACACCCAGTGCTGCAGGCCAGACCATTCTGGTCACTGGCCTGCGCGGTTTTACGGGGCAGTATCTGGCCAGTCGTCTGCGTGCCCGTGGCGCCCAGGTCATCGGACTGGTGCAGGGCGAAGCAAAAAATGCCGAGGAAATCCGTGCCGATCTGACCGATGCCGCTTCCGTAAAAGCCGCTGTTACCCAAGTCCAACCTACCCATGTCGTCCATCTCGCCGGGCTGGCCTTCGTTGGTCATGGCGACGCCCAGGCTTTTTATGCCGTCAACCTTTTCGGGACTCTCCATCTGCTGGAAGCCTTGAGCACCCTCAAAACACCGCCGCAACGAATCCTGCTCGCCAGTTCCGCCAATGTGTATGGCACCCCCGCTGTGGAAGTCATCGACGAAAGCATCTGTCCGGCGCCAGTCAATCACTATGCCTGCAGTAAACTGGCCATGGAGCACATGGCCCATACCTGGTTGGATAAACTGCCCATTGTCATCGCTCGGCCCTTCAACTACACCGGCGTCGGGCAGGATGACAAGTTTCTCATTCCTAAAATCGTCAGTCACTTCAAACGCCGCGCGCCTTTCATTGAGCTGGGTAATCTCGATGTCAGCCGGGATTTTTCGGATGTGCGCGACGTGGTGGACCGTTATGTGCATCTGCTCCTGGAGGCCGAAGGCGTAGCCGGACAAACCTTCAATGTCTGCTCCGGGCAAGCCCACTCCCTACGCGAGATCATGGCCCTGACCGAACAACTCAGTGGCCACTCTCTAGACATCCGGGTGAACCCGGCCTTTGTCCGCGCCAATGAAGTCCCCCGCCTGCTGGGCTCTGCGGCCAGACTGCAACAACACCTCGGCCCATTCTCCCCTATTCCCATAAAACAGACTTTGCGCTGGATGTTGGAGAGTTAATATTATGGTGACAAATTGAAAGTATTATTCAATTTACAAACCCTTTTATATCCGCGTACAGGTATCGGTCACTATACACAGCATTTAATTGAAGAAATGGGTAATAGTGATGAGATTGAAGAATTAAGCGGATTTCTGAGCAGAGAAATTTATAGTGGAACAACACTAAGTAATTTTGTTAAAACAAAACAAATACCTACCACCATTAGAACAAAAAAGCCCCCATTAGATGCTGTCAAAAAACTTATCAGACAGGGCGTTCCTGATGCCTATGTAGCTGTGAACGCCTGGAACAGGTGGATTGAAAGTCGATCCATTAGAAAGCTTGCAAGTACGGGTTATGTGTATCACGAACCAAATTTTATTCCCGTTCCTTATTCAGGGCCATTAGTAATTAATGTGCATGATCTTTCCCATATTCGACATCCTCAGTTTCATCCACCTGAACGCGTAAAATTATTGAACATCAAACTTAGCAAAGTCATCATGCGGGCGGATCATATAGTGACCGACTCTCATTTTGTAGCTGAGGAAATTACTGAACTATATAGTGTCCCCCTGAACAAAATTACCGTCACGTATCTAGGTACCGATGTCGGTTTTCACGAACGAACTGCAAATGATGTTGCGGATACGCTTAAACAGTTTAGACTGCACTATCGTGGCTTTGTGTTGTCCGTAGCCACACTGGAGCCACGCAAGAACATTGAACGTTTAGTTACCGCTTATTCCACTCTTCCCGAGAGTGTCCTTAAGGAATATCCATTGGTATTAGTGGGTGGAAGCGGTTGGCGTGATTCAAAATTGCTGGCTTGCTTAAAAAGCTTGGAGGTAAAGGCAAATATCATACGCACTGGCTATTTGCCTCGCACGCAATTGCAGGACTTGTATGCTTCGGCTGCAGTCTTTGCCTACCCTTCTTTATATGAAGGTTTCGGCTTGCCAGTGCTAGAGGCATTTGCCAGCGGGACGCCAGTGCTCACTTCCAACAATACCTCTTTGCACGAAGTGTCTGGTGGCGCTGCACTGGAGATCGATCCGACATTCACTGACGCGATTAGAGACGGATTGAATAATCTACTAAACAACCCATCTCTCGCACAAAAGTATGCACAATCTGGTCTAAAGCGATCCATGGATTTCAGTTGGCAGAAATGCGCAGAACAGACACTTGCCGTGTATCGCAGGCTATCCTGACTTCAGTTAACCTATTTTTTTGATCCCAAAACCCTGCGTAATCCAAACAAATATTTATGATACCGATCAGGAAGAATAGCCAATGTAAAATGCCATCCACTTCGCAGTGGCCTCCATATGCTTCGACTAATAATTCGAGCATTCTTCTTAGATGGACCTTTTGAACGAGGATATCCCAGTTTCTCAATTTCAGAAAGACGCTGACTAATTAAACCTGCGATAGCTTCAGGGCTATAATAGTTAAGCATGTAAGCCTGCGCATTAAGGCCTATGGTCTGGCGCCATGCAACGTCTTCGTACAAACGCCGCATCTGTATTATTGCATCATTGTGATCTGTTTCAGCCCATATTGTACCCATAGGATAAGGAGGATAGGCTTTTAGAGTCTTGAACAAGGTATATTTCACCAAGGCCGAATTATCACCATTCATATAATCACAGTTTCCACCATAAGCTGTTGCCATTACAGGCCTTCCCAAAGCCATTGCCTCAGCCATACCCAACCCGAAACCTTCGGATCGATGCAATGAAACATAGGCATCTGCAGATGCCAGCAGTTCCCAATTAGTTTGTGTGTCTACTATTTCATCCATAAACTCTACAGGCAAACCAGTAGCCGCATTTTGCAGTTGCCTGGCATACTCTGGTCGCGAAGATGCATGGCTTGATTTAATGCGCAGACGAACCCGCTCACCAGCGATAAATGCAGCGCGAAACGCTTCAATCAAACCAAGAGGATTCTTGCGTTCAACTATACTCTTGTAATCAAAGCTGAAAAAAAAGGTGAAGGGACTATTATCTGAACCAGGATTGATGGTCATAGATTTTGGGACATCCACAACATAAGGTACAACGGTTACCGGAACAGGGCTATACGCAGTGATCGCTGAAGCCATAAATTGGCTACCCACCCACACTTCATCTAAATATGAAAATCTATCCAGCCACTGTTTGGGAAATCTATCAGTTTCCCAAGCCCAAATACCAATTTGATAAACATTGTCTGAGGATTCCGAAGGAATAACGCGGAGGATGCGGGGTAACTCTTCAGCGTTGACATGCAAGATGCGAATAATTGGGCCCTGTTGGTTCCAGCATGTTCCTGCACACTCAACAGGTAGCTGCAGGCTACGATGGCTGGAAGGCGTCAAATCGTGGCAGCGTAATGGATAGCCGATCGACTTTAAGACGCTCAGATATCCTCTAGCTGCGACGCCTAGGCCACTGGCAGCACTCAAGTAACCAAAATACTCAATTTTCGGTAATGTCATGGTTATTCTATGAATTTTATGCCTCTTAACCTTTCTCAGCTACCATCCGAAGATTTTTCGCGACTGTAACCTATGCAACACGTCTCTAGGACATCACATAGCTCATACGTTATTTCACTATCTGCATCATAGCGGTACCAAAAAAAACAAGTTCTTCCGCAAAACCTACCCCCGCCCCGCGACTTCCCGCAAAATCCCCAGCATCTGCTTCCCTGCCCGCTGCCAGTGGTATTGTGCCGCCTGCGTTTTCCCTTTTTTGGCCAGATCATGCCGCAGGGCTTTATCTTCCGCCAGACGGGTCATGCCATCGCGAATGGATTCTATACTGAGCGGATCACAGTAAAGGACAGCATCTCCACAAACCTCAGGGATAGCCGTGCTATTACTGGCCAGCACTGGGCAACCACTGGCCATAGCTTCTACGGGCGGCAAACCAAAACCTTCATAGAGAGAGGGATAAATCAGGGCCACAGCCCGCTCCAATAAGGCCGGTAAGAGTTCATCGCGCAGATAGCCCAGCAGGACAATTTCACCCCGTGTCTGCATGCGTTCTAGAATGGGGGCAAAACGGCTTTCCTGCCAGCCCATCTGCCCCACCAGCACCAGGGGATACTGGCGTTTGATGCGGTCTGCCAACCCCTCATAGGCAAGGAGCAGTCGTTCCATGTTTTTGCGGGGTTCCAGCGTCGATAAAAACAGAAAATAGGAGCGCGGATCTCCATCCAGGGCGACGCGTAATGCCCGCCGGGTTGCCTCGCTCACGGGCGCTGAAAATCGCTCGGAAATACCCTGGTACACAACATGAATGCGCCCTGCCAATTCCGGGAAGTGCTTCAGGAGTTCGCCCTTGGTAAAATGCGAGATGGTTACCACCGCATTGGCTCTTTCCAGGGCCGGACGCAGGTGCCGATTCAAAAAATGCACCCGTCCCGGAGGATGTGCTTCGGGCATGTCCATGTGGGAAAGGTCATGCACTACCAGCACCTGGGGGGAACGGCCCTTAGGCAGCACGTAATTCATGCCCAAAATAATTTCCGGTCGCCAGCGCTTTTTGAGGCGTTCCAGTTGCCGTCCCTGCAGATAAAATTGCACTTCACGGCCCAGTGGAATCTTCTTTTTCCACTCGCCCCGCTGCGGAATGCTTAATCCGGCGGGATGCGGGGGCTGATCGGAGTAGCTGGTGGTGGTGAAATAGGTCAGCTTTACGGCGGGGGTTTGGGTCAGGACTTTAATCAGTTCTTCGGAAAAATGACCAATACCTGCTGGACGTCCTTGCATCGTGGTGGCTTCTATGGCTACACGGACGGTGCGGCGCCTTTCGGTTTGCGGCAAGGGTACCGGCGTGGGCACCTGTTCGCTGTAGGCCAAGCCCTTGCGCGCTTCCCAAATGGCACGAATATTGTTCCTTTGGCCGGCACGCAAACGCTTGCTGATGCGCACCAGAGAACCCAGCGTCCAGCTTAGTCGGGGAAAACGCGCGTAGCGGGACAAAAAGTGCCCCGCCGAGTTGGTCACATAATAATCCTTCAGGGGATGATCGTGCCCCAGACTGGACGAGTGCTGATGCCAGATATGGGAGTCGGCGGCCACTGCCAGTTGCCAGCCCTGTGCCCGCAGGCGGTAGCACAAGTCGGTGTCTTCCCAGTACATGAAAAATTGATCGTCATCAAAGAGGCCGATTTGCTCCAGCGCCTCACGGCGCAGCAACAGACTGGCCCCTGTCAGATAATCCAGCCGCGCGGCGGGAAGCGTACGCTTGGCATGATGCGCCAAACCCAACCACGAGAGGACATGACCACCGCCCCAGACCAGCACCTTTTGCGGGTGTTCCAGATCGTAAATGGCTGAACCGACCGCACCTACCTGCGCATTGCTTTGCATCTCTGCCAGCAGCGCATTGAGGGCGTCCTTGTGGACAATGGCATCATTATTGAGGATCCAGAGGGCGGTAGCACCTGCATCCAGTGCGTGACGGATGCCGACATTACAACCCCCGCCAAAACCCAGATTCTCGCCGGTACGAATCAGGGTAATGGGTAAGGTGCAGGAAGCTAACCAGGCTGCCATGGCATCGGCACTGCCATCTGTCGAACCATTATCCACAATCCAGATATGCCCCGGGGTTTCGCTGAGTTCCCTCAGTGCCCGCAAACAACGCCGCGTATCGGCAAGGCTATTCCAATTGATGAGAATAATGTGGGCGTTTTGCGCGCTAAAGCTGGGACTGGTCAAATTTGTAGGTATCCGCCAAATAGGGGTGTGCTGCCTGGTGCTTCTGCTGGCGAGGGATTATGCCACCGTACGGTCAGCTCTGCCAGAAAAAGCCCAACGACAGGTACAGGGTCATCGGATCATCTTTGCAAGACAGAAAACCGTAGTGCACATAAAACGCCTTGGCCTCTTCCCCTTTGGCATCGACCACCAGCGCATAGGCAGCTACTGTTTTACGGGCCTCCAGACAATGTTCAACAGCACAACCCATGAGGAGGCGCCCCAATCCTTTCCCCTGATGCGCTGAATCCACTGCCAGACGCCCCAGTCGGAAACAGGGCACGGGGTAGCGCGGCAGCTTTTTTCGGGTGGGCGCGTCCATTTGCATGGCGTCAATCTGGGCAGCACTCAAACTGTAGTAACCCAGAATAGTTTTCGGTTTGTCTGTATCAACCAGTACATAAACCACGGTAATACCCTTTTTCACATGCTGAACGGCAAAGCGATGCAGATACTCATCCAGCGCGTCCACAGCAGATGTAAAAGCCTGACGGTCATGACGCTGCGGGTCCAACAGTTGGATTTCAAGCACGCCGAACTTTACGCGCAAGATCCATGGCATTTTGTAAGGGAGCGTTGGGCATAAATGCCCCATTCAGAGCCCTTGTTAAGGCCTGAAAATCGTCGTTCGACATCGTAATGCGTGACTCCCGTTCCAACAGGTCGCGTGCCTTTTCTTTGGCTGCGTTGCGTACGAATGCGGCCATGGTCGTACCCGCCAGGGCCGCAGCACGCGCTACAACTTCCTTTTCTTCTACATCCATTTTCAACTCAAACCGAGCTGCCGTCATATCCATCTCCAGAGATTACGGCAAAATACCGTATACGGTATTTTGCCGTATAAACCGCCAAGCTGCAATGTGACGATCTCCCGCCAGACGGTTCAGAAAACTGAAAATATTTGTAGGAAATTGGGTCACTGATAATTGCTACCGAGTCCGGCAGTTGGTAGGATATCCCAACGCCATATACAGTAGAGGCAGCCATCATGGAACAAGCGACCGTCTTTCAAATTAATCGTAGTCAGGCCGTACGACTGCCCAAATCCATCGCTTTCCCCAGTGATGTGAAGCGCGTGGATGTCGTCGCCTTGGGTCGTGTGCGCATCCTGGTACCTGCAGGGGAATCCTGGGAAAGCTGGTTTAATGGTGAAGGGGTCAGTGCTGACTTTATGGAAAGTCGCGAGCAACCTGATTATCAGCACCGGTTTCACCCGGAAGAAGCAGTACGAGGAAGCCGTGGTTTATTTCAAAAATTGACAGATAATAACAAACATGGCAGATCACTCACAGAAGAGCTCATCGCCGAACGACGCCTTGCAGCAAAATATGAGTAAGTCAGTACTGGATGCTTCCGCGTTGCTTACTTATCCATAAACTCATAGGCTTCTCTGAAGTACTGAAGTTCACGTCATCCTGATTCGTTAGTAAAAAGCTTTACCTCTTTCTTTGTGTTGTGGCCTTTCTTACACTGTGCGCTACCTTTTCATTTGAGACTTTTATGCGCGCCAGTCAGATTTTCATTCCGACCCTGAAAGAAACTCCCGCCGAGGCGGAACTCGTCAGCCACCAGTTGCTGCTGCGCGGGGGCTTTATTCGCCGCCTTGCCTCGGGATTATATACCTGGATGCCTCTGGGCTTACGGGTATTGCGCAAGGTGGAGCGCATTGTCCGCGAGGAAATGGACCGCAGCGGTGCCCAGGAAGTGCTGATGCCGGTGGTTCAGCCCGCCGAGCTGTGGCAGGAATCAGGACGCTGGGAAAAATACGGGCCGGAACTGCTGCGCCTCAAGGATCGCCACCAGCGCGATTTTTGTCTGGGTCCTACCCATGAAGAAGTCATCAGCGATTTAGCGCGGCGCGAAATTCATTCCTACAAGCAGCTTCCCGTCAATTTTTATCAGATTCAAACCAAGTTCCGCGACGAGATCCGACCCCGTTTCGGGCTGATGCGTGGTCGCGAATTCATCATGAAAGACGCCTATTCCTTTCATGTGGATCATGCTTCTCTGGAAATCACTTATCAGACCATGTATGACGCTTACCAACGGACCTTCACCCGCCTGGGTCTGGATTTTCGGGCCGTGGAGGCAGACAACGGGGCAATTGGCGGCAAGCGTTCCCACGAATTTCATGTTCTGGCCGATTCCGGGGAAGATGCCATTGTGTCCTGCGACCATTGTGATTATGCGGCCAATATGGAAAAAGCCAGCAGTCCCGCCAAAGCTGCGCCCGCAGAAGCCCCTCTGGAGGCGGCACGGGTGCAGACGCCAGGTATCCGGACGGTAGCCGAACAGGCTGCCATGCTGGGCATTTCCAGCAGCCAGATCGTCAAAACCGTGCTGGTCGTGGCGGGTGAGCAACCGGTCATGCTGCTGTTACGCGGCGATGACGAACTGAACCTGATCAAGGCTGCTCATGCCCTGGAAGTGGACGAAGTCAGAATGGCCACGCCCGAAGAGGCCGAATCCGCTACCGGTGCTCCTCTTGGTTTCATCGGTCCCAAAGATTTAAAAACTTCTATTCGGGTGCTAGCTGATCATCGAGCCCTGAATGTCGGCAATTTCAGCACCGGGGCCAATGAAATGGATACGCATTGGGTGAATCTCAACTGGGATCGGGATCTTTCCTGCCCGGACAGCGCCGACTTGCGCAATGTCCGGGCTGGCGACCCTTGCCCCCACTGTAGTACCGGTACGCTGGGCATCCGCCGGGGCATTGAGGTAGGCCATGTGTTCCAGCTCGGGCAGGTTTACAGTGAACGCATGAAAATCACTGTGCTGGACGAAAGCGGACGCGACGCCACAGTGACCATGGGTTGCTACGGAATTGGGGTATCCAGGGTAGTAGCAGCGGCGGTGGAGCAGCATTTTGACGAACGCGGCATTATCTGGCCCGCGTCGCTGACCCCCTTCGATGTGGGCATCGTCGCCATCAATGCCCGCAAATTCCCAGAAGTTGCCGCCGCCGCTCAGGCTCTGCATGATCGTCTGGAGCAGGCGGGTTTCAATGTGCTGCTGGATGATCGGGATGAACGCCCCGGTGTGCAGTTTGCGACCATGGATTTGATCGGCTTGCCGCATCGGGTGGTGGTCAGTGACAAGGTACTGGCGCAGAATGTTTGGGAATATCGGGCGCGCCGCGCCAGCGAAAATACGCTGGTGAATGAAGCCGAACTGATGGACCGCCTGAACGCGAGTTCGCCCGTTCATTAACCATAAGGATCAGGATCATGGATAATTTTCCAGTGCAGCATGTAATGGTGGCCGTAGATTTTTCAGAAATGGCGCTGCCTACCGCGCTGGCGGCGGCTCAGGAAGCGCGGCTGCATCAGGCCAAACTCACCATCATCCATGTATTCAACCCGCAAATGCTCAATTTGCAGATGCCCGAGGAAATCCTGCCCCCGACTCTGGATCTTCGGGAAAAGCTGCTGCATCTGGCCCACGCCGAAATGGACAAGCTCCACAAGGCGATGGACAGCGAAGGGATGCAAGCAGAAATGGTGCTGGAGGAAAGTGCGGACAATATTGGCCGCGCCATTGCCGCTTATGGCAAGGCCCATCAGGCCGACCTGCTGGTGGTCGGCAGCCATGGTCATAGTGGTCTGGGACGCTTACTATTGGGTTCTGTAGCCAATGACGTGCTCAACCACGCCCACTGTCCGGTGCTGGTGATCAAACACACCTGATTCACTGATACTGGTTAACCCAGGCACTGACCGCCCCCACAAAATCACTGCCGGCCTGGGTCATGGCGGCCGCTCCACCCGCCGCCGAAGGGGTTTTTAGTGGCACGCTTTCCTGGAATGCATGCTGGGCGATGACCTGAAAATTGCGGTCATTCAATAAAGTGGCTGTACCTGCTATCAGCGCCTGACCAGCCCGGGGTGCAGTGAAATTTACCACGAAATTACTCAGGTACAGGCGGAGCACATATTGTGCCGCACCACTGGACTGCCCGGAAAGTACGGCTTTCCAGTGCTGGCTTTGCTGCAGATGCTGTAGCAGACGCATATCCAGCATTTCCGCCGGGGTCCCTACCCAACGCGCGTCCCGATAAGACAGGAGCATTTGGGGATTCTGATAAAGCAGATGGTATTGGTAGGCATTGGTATCCAGCCAGGAGGGGGCGCTGACCGAGGCCAGTTGCAAAACGACTTGAGCAGTGTGCGGTGCATTTTTGGCTTCAACAGGCACCGACGAATGCAACGCAGTAATATTGTAGGGCGTCTGCCAGGGCGTCGCGGTGGCACAACCGCCAAGCAAAAAAGCGGTCCCAAAAAATCCCAGACGGGCTGCGCCCCATAAACGTGGCATGCGAACAACTCTCATGAGCTTAGTGACCTCCTGCAGAAAAACCCGACTCACCCGGGCCTGGGGGTGGCCCCTGAGTTCCGTAAAGCAGGGATTGGGGGGATTGTTTGAGGGACTGGCTGAGGCTGGACAGCGCTTCACTGCTATGCAGCAGACTGCTGGTCAATTGCCGGACCTGGGGAAGTGTCTGGTAATTTAACGTATTCATTGCCTGCTCACTGGCAGTACCCAATTTTTGTAGGGACTTGGCCGCCTGGGTAGCACTCGCCAGGGGGGCTTGCGCCTGTACTGCCAGGGTATCTAAATGCTGGATGAGTTGATGACTGGCGACCATGGTGGATTGGGTGGCAGCCACCATGGCGGGAAGCGCCTTGAGCGCCGGCATCATGGCATCTTCCATTTGCACCAGATCCTGAGTAGCCTGATCGAGATGCGTCAAGGTTTGCCCGAAACGGGCACGGTTCTGGTCATTGAGCAGGTCATTCAGACGATCCGCCAACTCATTGCTGCGGTTTACCAGAGACTCACCATTGCGGGACAGCACCTCAAAAAAGCTGGGATGCATGGGAATTTCAGCAACCTGACCCGGATTGTGCGTAATGGGGGCAAAATCGGTTCCCTTGTCGGTTAAGGATAAGTAGCTGAGACCGGTGACCCCTTGAGGAGCCAGTTCTGCGAAAGTCGCCCGGGTGATGGGTGTCGATTTATCGACTTTGATTTTCACCCGAATCATGCGCGGATTCGTCGGGTCCAGACCGATGGCTGTCACCTCACCCACCCTCACCCCTTTGAATCGCACGGGCGCCTGAATGCTAAGACCAGTAACACTGTAGGGCGAAATCACATCAAAGTTGACCCCGGGTTTTTCGCCGTGATGCATCCACAATCCGACAATCGCGACCGCGACGCCAAGTACCAGCAAAAAAACTACCGCGACCAGCGCGTGCGCACGGCTTTCCAAGAAGGTAGCTCCTGAATGAGATGTGTCCCTATTGGAGCACAGGAACCGTTGCAAGCCAATCTTTCTGAATGATCTGCTCAATGGCAAGACCTCTTGCCTGCTGGCCCAATGGAAGTCATTGACTTGCCCGGAAACCCATGACTAAATGAGCCAAAATCTCTGGAGCCCTTGAAGCTATGGACTTTGACATATTGCGCCGTACCATGATTGATACCCAGATTCGCACCTGGGATGTGCTTGATCCGCGCGTGCTGGCCATCGTCACCGAGGTCAAGCGGGAGTTATTTGTGCCGACCGCCTATCGTCATCTGGCGTTTGCCGATTACGCCATGCCCATTGCCCACGGCGAACATATGTGGACGCCTAAAATGGAGGCCCGTATTCTTCAGGAGCTGGATTTGCGCGAACATCACCGGGTGCTGGAAATTGGCACAGGAACCGGCCACATGGCCGCACTTATGGCCAGACTGAGTGGTATGGTGCATAGCGTCGAGGATCGCGCAGATTTATCGCAAATGGCGGAAGGCCATTTGCGCGTGCAAGACATTCACAATGTGCAGCTCCATGTTGGCGATGGCTCATGCGGCTGGGTTGATCATGCGCCTTATGATGCCATTTGTGTCACCGGTTCCTTGCCCGCATTGCCCGAGGCTTTCAAGGAACAACTGGCGGTGGGTGGGTGTCTGATCGCCATTATCGGTAAGGGTCCTGCCATGCGCGCCCAGCGCATCACGCGCACTCAGCAGAACGTTTATGAAACAACCGTACTTTTTGAAACCGAAGTCACTCCCCTGCGGCATGCCCCAGTTCCTGGTCGTTTTGTTTTTTGAGCGGCCATGCGTATTGAAGCCCAGCAGAGCCTGATCCTGACCATCGATATGCAGGATCGTCTCCTGGGTGCCATCCCAGAGACAGAACGCAACCAAGCCATTCAAAACGTTACGCGTTTGCTGGCCGCTGCGGCGGCTCTGGAAATCCCGCGTCTGGCTACTTTCCAATATGCCAAAGGATTGGGACCGATTCGTGCCGACCTGCAGTCATTCTGTGCCCCCCCATTGGATAAAACGGTGTTTTCCTGCTGGCGGCATGCTCCGCTCCGAAACTTACTGGAAACTGAGCAGAGTCGTCGTCAGATTATCCTGACCGGCGTCGAAACCCATATTTGTGTTCTGCAAACCGCTCTGGATCTGCATAGCGCTGGTTGGAAGCCTGTTGTCGTCGCCGATGCCTGCGCCAGCCGCGACGACGCAAATGCCCAATCGGCCCTGTTGCGACTGCGTCAGGCGGGTATCACCGTCGCGGTGGCAGAGTCGGTATTTTATGAATGGCTTGGTGACGCGGCCCATCCCCAATTTCGGAGTCTCGCCCCGGCCTGGCGCTGAAACGGAGTATTTTCCCATGCAATCCCCTGCTCTCTCTTACAGCATCCATCTGGAACCCGAGGCGCATTTGTTCCGGGTCACCCTGGAAATTCCTGAGCCCGATCCTGATGGTCAGGTGCTGGCTTTGCCGGCCTGGGTTCCGGGCAGTTACACCATCCGCGATCTGGCCCGCCACATTACCCAAATATCCGCAGAATCCCGGGGCGCAGCAGTCCAACTGCACAAAATGGCCACTGATCGCTGGGTTTGTGCCGCTGTAAAAGGGCCTCTCCAGATCTTTTATAGTGTTTATGCGCTGGATCAATCGGTGCGTACGGCTTTTCTGGATCAACTGGGCGGGTTTTTTAATGGCCCCGCCCTGTTTTTACGGGTAGTCGGTCAGGAGCAACAAATGCATGCCTTGCGCATTACCGGCCCGGATCATTGGCAGTTGGGGACTTCCATGCCCCGCGCGGCGGGTGAAACTTGGGGCTGGGGTCAGTTTCAGGCAGAAAATTATCGGGCATTCATTGATCATCCGCTGTTGATGGGGACGCTGACCCTGCTGAATTTTGAGGCGGGTGGGTTGCCTCACCACTTGCTGATTCAGGGAGAACATCAGGCCGATCTGCAGGCACTGAGACGAGACATGGCCCGCATTTGTGACTGGCAGCAGAAGTTCTGGGGTGAATCCCCCTTTCGGGAATATCATTTTCTGTGCAAGGCGCGCAGCAACGACTATGGCGGTCTGGAGCATCGGGCCTCCAGTGCTCTGGTTTGCGCCCGGGATGACCTGACCGGCCGCGACACCAAAAACTATCGGCGCTTTCTGGGCCTGGTCAGCCATGAATATTTTCATAGCTGGCTGGTACAAGCCATCAAACCGGCGGTATTCAGCGCCAGCTCCCTGGAGCGCGCAGAACTTTCCCGGGATCTCTGGATATTTGAAGGAATTACCTCTTACTACGATGATCTCTGCCTCTGTCGTGCCGGTTTAATCAGTCCGGAACAATACCTGCAAGGGATCGCTCAGGAATGGACGCGCCTGCAAAGACGCCCCGGCCAATATCTGCAAAGCCTGGCAGAATCCAGCGAAGATGCCTGGCTCAAGCTTTATCATCCGCATGTCAACAGCGCCAATTTTGAAATCAGTTATTACAACAAGGGAGCGCTGCTAGCTCTCTGTCTGGACTTGAGCCTGCGTCTGGAAAGTGCAGGCCGTTTGAGTCTGGATAACTTGCTGATGCGCTCCTGGAAAGAGCACGGTCAGACGGGCAAGGCACTCCCCGAGGGAGAAGCCCTGCAACAAATAGCCGACCTTGCTGGTACGCAAATGGCAGAACAGTTGAAAACCTGGATAGAAGCCCGCGCCGAACTGCCTCTGGAATCTCTCCTGGCACGCATGGGCATTGCCCTGCACAGCCGTCCCGCCACCGGTCTGAGTGATTCAGGCGGCGAGGCGGCTGCGACCGTGCCGACGGCCTGGATTGGTGCCCACTGGCAAAGCCAGCCGCAAGGCGCACAAATCCGTCAGGTCCTCAGCGGTAGCCCGGCAGAAGCGGCCGGTTTGTCACCCGATGACCTCCTCGTTGCTTTGGAAGGAATGCGCTGCACGGCGGACAGTTTCGCCGGGCAAATCAGCTCCGGCATCCCCGGTTGCCCGCTGCGCCTCCACTACTTTCGCGATGACGTACTTTACGAGACCCGCCTGACCCCTGTTACCCCGCCGCAGGATACCTTCTGGCTGGAGTGGCTGGAGGACGTTGACGCAGTGGTAAGCGCCCGCCGCAGCGCGTGGCTCACTCCAGCATGACACTGCATATCTGGATATTTTACGCGCTTACCGTGCTGGTAATTTCTGCAATTCCAGGTCCCAACATGATGCTGGTGATGAGTCATGGTGCCCTGTATGGTTGGCGTCGATCCATGGCAACCATGCTGGGATGCATGACGGCCCTTCTGTTGATGATTACTTTATCCGCAGCCGGACTCGGTATTTTCTTTCAAACCTGGCCCCGTATTTTTGATCTGGTCCGCATTTTAGGTGCTGCTTATTTGATTTATCTGGGAATCCGGGCATGGCAGTCAGGCGGACGGCGTCCAGAAAATATCCAGGATTTGGCAGTAAACCGAACCCCGATACAGCGCCCTGCAGCTTTGTATCGCACCGGTATTCTCGTCACCATCACCAATCCCAAAGCGCTGCTTTTTACCGTCGCGTTGCTGCCACAATTCATGCGTCCTCAGGCTAACCCCTGGATACAGTTTGCAGAGTTGATATTTACCTTCTGGCTCATTGAAATGAGCTGGTATATGGTTTATGCACAATTGGGAACCAGAATCAGTGCGTTGTTGCGAAGCCCCCGGGCACATCAGATTTTACAGAGGGGAACCGGAGGGCTTTTTATGGCCATTGGTTTAACACTGTTCGTAATGGCTGCGCTCAACGAATCTTGAAAATATATCCAAATTATTTCATTACAATCAAACCATAATGCGGTGACAGGCAAGGTCGGTGCAGATGATGCTGAGCGGCACGTCCCAGGGTTCGCGGGGGACTCTGTCTAACTGCTGAAAAGCATGGCCGACCCCCAGCAGGCGCGGGTGCTGCCAATGCTGACGGTGGGAGATGCTGGCGAGGCTGCGATCATAAAATCCCCCGCCCATACCCAGGCGATAACCTTCTGTATCAAACGCCACCAGGGGCAGAATCAACAAATCGAGATCCTGCGGAGTCATCAGCAAATCAGCTGCCACCTGCGGTTCGGGAATACGGAAGCCATTGGGGCGCATGCGGCTCTCCCCATGAAATGGCGCGAAACGCAGCTTTTGCGCAAAACTTCCCGATAATACCGGCAAATAGAATTGTTTGTGACGACTCAGACGATGGTACATCAGCGGCAGAGGATTGATTTCGCCCTGCATGGGCCAATAGAGGGCAATGCGCTGAGCCTTTTTGTAATGGCTAAGCTGGAGAATTTGCCGGGAGAGTGCCAGCGCCGCCTGCTGGAGATGCTGCGGAGAAAGAGTCCGGCGTTGCTGCCGCATTGTTCTGCGCAAGCTACCCTTGGAAACCGGATCAGATGAATCTGATGTTTCAGTTTCAGAAAACAAAAAACCTCCCGCGATGGTCGTGCGGCCCGCTACCCCCAGAACCTGATGAACAGGTGGGAATCCACACATCGCTTCAGGCTACTCCGCTAGGGAGCTGCACACCACGATGATGACTGGGGACTCCCTGGATAGACAGTATTGGTTCAGGAATCGTCTCGGCCACTCGTGCCTCGCAGGAGGCAATTTCAAGTTACTCTGAGCCCTTAGCTCTGTCAACCAGTTGCTGCAGACGCTGTTCGACGAGTTGCAGATCATGCTCACGCGCCAGCAATGTCTGCCGGGTACGCTGCAAATCCGCTGCCAGATTCACGGCCACCATCAGGGTAGCGCGCTCCCGGCTGAGCAATTTGCCACGGCTTCTGGCCACCTCTAATTGTTCATTGAGTAGTCGCACGGCTTCCAGCAACAGCTCCCGTTCTTCATCCGGACAGGGTATCTGATAATGCTGATCCAGCAGGGTGACGGAAATTTGTTGCACGACATTTGTGGGTTTAACTTCGGACACAGACTTCTCCCTGATGATTTTATCAAAAATACGCGAAAACTTCGTCCTTTAGGGCTGAGATGGATAGCACGATAAAAACACTTTACACTTAAAATTGAATTGTGTAAAATTCTGAAAATGGATATTAAGCGCGCTTACAGATTCCGATTCTATCCGACTTCTGAGCAGATAACGGTTTTGGCTCAGACCTTCGGTTGTGCGCGGTTCATCTACAATCACATGCTACGTTTACGTTCTGACGCGTGGATGAAGCGGCACGAGCACATAAGCTACCACGAAACCTCCGCTGCACTGACTATCATGAAGAAGATGCCGGATTATACATGGTTGAATGAGGTCTCCAGCGTCCCATTGCAACAATCGCTTCGGCATCTGCAAACCGCGTTTGGGAACTTCTTTGCAAAGCGCTCCAGTTATCCAACTTTCAAATGCAAAGATGGTAACCAATCGGCTACGTATACGGACAGCGCCTTTCAATGGAACGGGAAGACTTTAAAACTCGCCAAGATGAAAGAGACATTGAATATCATCTTTTCCCGGACCCTTCCAAAGGCCGCCAAAGTAACGACGGTAACCGTCAGTAAAGATACGGCCGGACGATACTTCGTCAACTTTTTGTGTGATGATGCTGTGAGCGTGAAGGTTCCTGTAAACAACCAGATAGGAATTGATCTTGGCCTAACGCATTTTGCGATTCTATCTAACGGTGAAAAGATCGCATCCCCCAACGTTTTGCGCCAAAACGAGACGAAATTGGTAAGGCTGCAACGTCGTTTGAGCAGGAAACAAAAAGGCTCTTGTAATCGAGCCAAAGCGAAGTGGAAAATTGCACGTTTACACGCAAAAATTGCGGATACCCGCAAGGACTTTTTACACAAACTCTCCAGCCGGTTGATTGACGAGAACCAAGTCATCGCCATGGAAAGTCTTGCGGTATCCAATATGCAGAAAAACCACTGCCTGGCCCGATCCATTAGCGATGCAGGATGGGGCGAATTTGTACGGATGTTAGCGTACAAGGCGCAGTGGTACGGCAGGACTTTGGTCCAAATCGACCGTTGGTACCCCAGCAGCAAACGCTGTTCGGACTGCGGCCATATCGTTTCAAAGATGCCATTGAACATCCGCGAGTGGACTTGTCCCGAATGTGGTTCCATCCATGATCGGGATGTTAACGCTGCTCGTAATGTACTAACCGCAGGACTTGCGGAGCTCGTCTGTGGAGAAAACGTAAGTCCTGTCCTACTGTAAGGTAGAACGGGTTGATTTCGATGAAGCAGAAAGACCTGATTGTGAAGTCAGGAATCCCCGACATTCATGTCGGGGAGGATGTCAAAGTTCGTTTTCCCAGCAATTAACCTGCGCCAGCAGATCATTCAGGCGTAAGCAGATTTCTTCCTGACGCTCTTGCAGCATCCGGTTTTCTGCTTTCAGCTTTTGAATCTGGGCCTGCAGGGCTTGCACGGAATGCTTGTTGCGTCCGTCACCTTCCAGTTGTCGACGCAATCCGCGATAATCCGTGATAGCATTCTCCAACTCTGCAAACAGGGATTCATATCGGGATTCTAACACTGCGCCACCCACTTTTAGCCGGACATTCCGACACCGAGTTTACGAAGCACCTCCGTCATTTGCAAATTGAAGCAGGTCTGTTGCACCCATGCCCTTATCCGAATCATTGAAACGTACGCGCAGTTTTCGCCTTCGTCTGGGTGTTGCGGCACTGTTGATGCTCCTGGCCATACTGGGGGTTGTTTTGCGGATAGTGGACCTGCAGGTATTGCATTACTCCAAATTTCGCGAGCTGGCCTATGACAATCATGTGGCTCTGGTGCCCCTGGCTCCGCCTCGGGGCCTGATTCTGGCGGATCATGGAGAGGTTCTGGCAGAAAATCAGCCCACCTATGCCCTCGAAATCACCCCGGATCAGGTCCCCCATCTGCAACAAAGCCTGCAATTTTTGCAGCATCTTCTGAACTTGAGTCCGGAAGAGTTGCAGCAATTTACCGCACGGCGCGCTGGCAAGCCGGACTTTGATCCGATTGTTTTGAAGGCTGATCTGAATCCGACGCAAATTGCAGCCGTATCCGTCCGCGCCATGGAACTGCCGGGCGTGCGTATTGTCGCCATGATGCACCGCCATTATCCCTATGACGCCTTGTTTTCCCATGTCGTCGGTTATGTCGGACCGATTACTGCCGCCGACCTTAAGGATTTTCATGCCAATAAATATGTGGGTCGCAATTATATTGGTAAAAATGGCCTGGAACGCTATTACGAACGCCAGCTGCGTGGCGACATGGGTTATGAAATCAAGGATATTAACGCCCGGGGTTTACCAGTAGGCACCCTCCGCCAGATCGCTGCTCATCCTGGTAGTAATCTGATGACCCATCTCCGGCTGCGGGTTCAGGAGGCAGGGGCAGAAGCGTTACAGGGGAAAGGCTATCGCGGTGCGGTCATCGCCATGGATCCCAATAATGGCGGCATTCTCGCCATGGTCACCAGCCCCAGCTTTAACGCCAACTGGTTTGTGGACGGCATTAGTAATGCGCATTGGCAATCACTGCTCAACAATCCGGGCCGTCCGCTCATGAACCGGGCCGATAATGGCTTGTACCCGCCAGGTTCCTGCGCAAAGCCTTTTTATACCATCCAGGCCGTGCAGGAGGGCGTAATCAGTCCGGCTTTCCATACTTACTGCCCCGGCAATTATCAGTTGGGAGGACACACCTACTGGGACTGGAATCGGGGTGGTTTCGGGGAGACCGGCATCACCAAGGCACTGGCCTGGTCAGTGGATGTTTTCTACTACAAGCTGGCCGTGAAAATGGGAATTGATTTGCAGGACAAGACCCTCTGGCGTTTCGGCTTCGGGCAGAAAACACCCATTGATCTGCCCGGTGGCGCAAACGGTCTGGTCCCGACTCCGGCCTGGAAACGCGCACATCTTCATGCCCCCTGGTACACCGGTGACTCGGTGATTTTGGGTATTGGTCAGGGCTATTTACTGGAAACGCCGCTACAATTGGTCCGCGCCGTTTCTGCCCTCGCCAATGGCGGCTATTTGGTGCAACCCCAGGTCGCCAAGGCCTTCATTGACCCGCAAAGCGGCAAGACTATTCCTATTCCCAATGCCGCGCCCGTAAATCTGCATATTTCTACCGAAGCCATGCATGCGGTGCATCTGGGGATGGAAGCCTGCGTCAATACCGGCACCTGCCATACGGTGAGCATTCCCGGTATCAGCATTGCCGGCAAAACCGGTACGGCCCAGGTCCCTATGGGCTATAAAAATGGACGCACCATTTACAATAATGACTCGCTGTTTATTGGCTGGGCACCGGTGGATCATCCCAAAATTGCCGTAGCGGTGGTGGTCGAAAATGGCGGGTACAATGCCTGGCAAGCCCTACCGGTAGCTCGTGCCGTCATTAAGGCGTATTTGCAGCCGGACCAAACAGCTCCAGCTCCAGCTCCAGCTCCAGCTCCAGCTCCAGCTCCAGCTCCAGCTCCAGCTCCAGCTCCAGCTCCACAAAAATTATCCACAAAAATGCCAGCAAAGGTTGCTCAATCGGCAAGCGCGCATTATGATGCGCCCCTTAGTTATGGGGAGAAAGGTTCTGTCAACCCTCGCCCCGCTCAATCCACAGTACAATAAGGAGTAATGAAAATGACAGATTTTGCAATTGCGGCCATGCCGCGCGAAGAAAATGGTCGGCGTGCCAGCCGCCGCCTGCGCCGTACAGGCATGGTCCCGGCCGTACTTTATGGGGATAACAAGGCAGCGATGGGTCTGAGTATTGAAGCGCGCCTGTTGCGCAAGCTCCTCGCCGACGAGCGGGCTTATACCCATGTAATCGCTCTCGAATTCCCCAAAGGCAAGGAAACCGCTCTGATCCGCGATATCCAGATGCATCCCTATAAGGAAGAAGTCCTGCATATGGACTTTATGCGGGTTCATGCCGGTGAAACCGTGCGTCTGCACGTGCCTATCCACTTCCTCCACGAAAACACCTGCGTGGGTATTAAGGCCGGTGGCGTATTGCACCGCGCCCTGACAGACGTGGAAGTGGAAGCACCGGTTGATCGCCTGCCCGAAGCCATCGAAGTGGACATTGCCAAGCTGGAAAAAGGCGAGAGCTTGCATCTGTCGCAGATCAGCGTGCCGGCCGGTGTTATCCTGATTCCGCTCCAGCATGAAGATGATAAGGAAATTGTCTCCATTCATAGCCCCCGTACCGGCGCTGAAGCAGAAGAAGAAGCCCCGGAAGCTGCCGAGTGAGATAAAATGGACTGGTTGCTGGCGGGGCTGGGAAATCCCGGGGCAGAATACGCCCGCACCCGTCACAACGCCGGTTTCTGGGCGCTCCAGACCTTTGCAGAAAAGGCTGGAGCGTCTTTACGTTTGGAATCACGCTGGCATTGTCTGGCAGCAACTACGCAAAATTCCGGACAACAACTGGGCTTGTGCCTGCCCCAGGATTTCATGAATCGCAGCGGTGCGCCGGTCCAGGCCATGGCCGCTTTTTACAAGGTGCCGGCGGCGCGTATTTTAGTGATACACGACGAGCTCGATCTACCGCCCGGCACGGCGCGTTTGAAATGGAGTGGCGGACATGGCGGGCATAACGGCCTGCGCGATCTGGATCGGGCGCTGGGTACGCGGGATTACTGGCGCCTGCGCCTTGGCATCGGCCATCCTGGACACAAGGATGCCGTGATTCATTATGTACTGGGCGCGCCTTCGACAATGGATAAATCCGCGATTGATCTGGCAATTGATCGCAGCCTGGCGGTTCTTCCGGAATTTCTTGATGGTCGCAGTGATGCGGCCCAGAAAACCCTGCACAGCGATTAGGAGTTTTTTATGGCTTTGGCCTGTGGCATCGTCGGTCTCCCCAATGTGGGCAAATCCACCCTGTTCAATGCGATCACCAAAGCCGGTATCGCTGCTGAAAATTATCCTTTCTGCACCATAGAACCCAATGTTGGTCTGGTATCCGTGCCGGACCCCCGGCTGCAGGCGCTGATTGAAATCGTCAAGCCCCAAAATGTGGTTCCGGCCACCATGGAGTTTGTGGATATTGCCGGGCTGGTGGCGGGCGCTGCCCAGGGCGAGGGTTTGGGCAACCAGTTTCTGGCCCACATTCGGGAAACGGACGCTATTGCCCTGGTTACGCGCTGCTTTGAAGATCCCAACGTCGTTCATGTCAGCGGTCAGGTGGACCCGGTGGCCGATCTGGATACTGTATTGACGGAGCTGATTCTGGCGGATATCAGTACGGTCGAAAAAGCTCAGGCGCGGGTTGCCCGCCAGGCCAAGGGTGGCAACAAGGATGCCGTCGCCGAAGCCGCTGCCATGACCCGCCTGCTACCGCATCTCAATAGTGGCAAACCTGCCGCGAGTCTCAGCATGAGTGCTGAAGAAAAAGCCCATTTGCGCGGCCTGTTTTTGCTCACCATGAAACCCATGATGGTCATTGCCAACGTGGCTGAAGATGAAATTCAGGATGGACCCTGGCGCCCGCTTCTGGAAGCCTGGGCGGGCGAACGCCATGCCAGCGTAGTTCCGGTGTGTGCAGCCATTGAATCCGAACTGGCTGAACTGGAAGCTGAAGAGCAAAGCGCCTTTCTGCAGGACCTCGGACTGGAAGAACCGGGGCTGAATCGTATCATCCGCGCCGCCTATGGCCTGCTGGGCCTGCAGACCTATTTTACGGCTGGCGTCAAGGAAGTACGGGCCTGGACCATTCCCATCGGGGCCACTGCCCCCCAGGCAGCTGGCGTCATTCATAGTGATTTCGAGCGGGGTTTCATTCGCGCCCAGACTATCGCCTACGCGGATTTCGTTCAGTACCGAGGCGAGCATGGTGCCAAGGAAGCGGGCAGAATGCGTGCGGAAGGTAAGGATTATGTCGTCCATGATGGCGACGTACTGAATTTTTTGTTTAACGTGTGAGATGGAGACCTGTTGAGCCAGGGGCTTAACCTGCTGAAGGGGAAACTTTTCTCTTAGACTCAGCAGCATCGGCAGGAGGCGGTCCCACATTAATCAGCGGGGCCAATTCCTGCAATGCCTGCCAGTAAACCCGCCGTTTAAAGGCGATGATTTCCCGGGCAGGCATCCAGTAATCCACCCAGCGCCAGGTTTCAAACTCGGGGTGCTGAGTCGTCAAGGTGTTTATTTCCGCCTCATCGCCTTCGAAACGCAGCAAAAACCAGATTTGTTTCTGCCCGCGATAACGACGCCGCTGGGCACGATGCCGGGAACAGGGAACCTCGTAACGCAGCCACCCCTGAGTCCGCCCAAGAATACAGACCTTGGCCGTACCCACTTCCTCTTCGAGCTCACGGAACATGGCTTGTTCTGGTGTTTCTGCATGATCAATTCCACCTTGCGGAAACTGCCAGGCATTCTCACCCCGGCGTTTGGCCCACAACACCTGATTGTGTTCGTTGCAAATAATCATGCCCACATTGGGGCGATAGCCGTCTGCGTCTATCATATTCATCGTCTCTACCGATGCCTTTTGCCCAATATAGCACGAGGCAGAGCCAACGTCAGTCTGTCAGACTGTGTAAAATTTCTAGAGGATAGCGATTCCCGGCCAGATAATCCGCCATACAACGCTGCACCATGACATTTCGCAGGTGTCCGCTCTGCGCCTGTATTTCTGCCGGAGTCATCCACACCGGACCAATAATTCCGGTATCCAGCGTGTAGTCTGGACGCTGGTCACCCAACTTCCCGCCAAAAGCAAAACGCAGGTAGGTCAAATCTTTGGCGGGGTGTTCCCAATGATAAATGCCCGTGAGATATTCGGGCTCAAAGGCATAGGCCGTTTCTTCCAGGGTTTCTCGTACGACTGCGTCAAGCAGGGTTTCACCAGGGTCCCAGTGACCCGCAGGCTGATTGAAACATCGGCGTCCTTCTACCATTTCTTCGACCAGCAAAAAACGCCCGTCTTGCTCCACAATTGCAGCAACCGTCACATGCGGCTTCCAGACCATGATTATGACTCCATTTGCCGTTCGATTTCGCTGAGTTCCCGCCACTGTCCTGGAGCCAGATCATCCAAAGTGAAAGGTCCGAATGCCTCCCGATGCAGGCTCAACACCAAATTATCCAGAGCTGCAAACATACGCCGCACTTCGTGATAACGTCCTTCATGGAGGGTCAATTGTAGTTCAGTCGTGTCGAGCGGGATCATTTCTGCCACTTTGCACGGGCTGTGCTCTCCCTCCAGCAGCAAGGTGCCCGAAGCCAGTATGCCGGCTTCATGCCCCTGCAAAGGATTTTGCAAAGTCACTCGATACCGGCGCGGAATTGCATAGCGGGGACTGGTCCAACGATGCAGCCAGTCTCCATCATCGGTCAGCAACAACACACCGCTGGTTTCCCGATCCAGTCGTCCGACACTGCTGAAGCTGGGTCGCCGATAACGCCATCGCGGTGGAAAATCCTGATAAATGGCACGAGGATCATCATGCGCGCAGACCTTGCCGAGGGGTTTGTGATACAGCACATAAAGGGGATAGGGATGATCCAGAGGCTCTTCATCGATTTGCACAGTAGCTGGATCTACCTTGGTAGCGGCCTTGCGCAGCGGCATTCCATCCACTGACACGCGCCCTTCGCGCAGTAAATCACGCACTTCCGAACGGCTACAATAACCCAGTCGGGAAAGCAGATGATCTAAACGTTCGCTGGAATGCGCCATGCGGACAGTTTAGCCTGCCTGCATGGCTGACGGAAACCCCCGAATTGCCTATGATGTAGGCATCGCCTCTGGAAGGAATTCACTATGCAGACCAACTATACACTCCCCGCCGAATGGGCTCCGCAGTGGGGTGTACAACTGACCTGGCCCCATCCAGAAAGTGACTGGGCACTCCGGCTGGATGAGGTCCTTCCGGTTTTTGTGCAGATTGCCAGGGAAATCAGTCTGCGCGAGCATCTGCTGGTGGCCTGCCATGACCGCGAAAGTTTACGGGATTGTGAACGGCGCCTGGAGAATGTCCACGCCAACATGTCCCACTGCCATCTGTATCTGGTGCCTAGCAATGACTCCTGGGCGCGTGATCACGGACCACTCACCCTTAAGAATTCAGCAGGGGAACGCAAATTGCTGGATTTTGGCTTTAATGCCTGGGGCCTCAAGTTTCGCGCCGACCTGGACAATCAGATTACGCGTCATCTCCATGCCCATCAGGCTTTTGGCAAATGTTCCCTGGAAATTTCGGGAATGGTGCTGGAAGGCGGCAGTATTGAAAGTGATGGTCATGGTACTTTGCTGACGACCAGCGCCTGCCTGCTTTCCGCCAATCGCAATCCACAATGGTCAGCTGCGGAAATTGAAAGCGCCTTATGCCAGCAGCTTGGCATGCAGCGCGTACTCTGGCTGCACAGTGGGCATCTGGAAGGCGATGATACCGATGCACACATCGATACTCTGGCGCGCTTTTGCAATCCGCATACCATCGCTTATCAAAGTTGTGATGATCCCAACGACAGTCACTTTGCGGCTTTGCAGCAAATGGCTGCGGAACTCAGCGCCCTGCGCAGTCATGATGGGCAGGCTTACCATCTGATTCCCCTCCCCTGGGCACAGGCGCAATGGGATGAGGAGGACAACCGCTTGCCTCTGACTTATGCCAATTTTTTGATCCTCAATGGAGCCGTCTTACTCCCCGTCTATGATGATCCTGCGGATCATATTGCCGTCCAGCGTCTTCAAACGACTTTCCCGGACCGTCAGATTGTGTCTATCCCCTGTCTGGAACTTGCCCGCCAACATGGCAGCCTGCACTGCGTAACCATGCAGCTGCCGGAGTAAGGTTTGAGCAAAGTCATCTGGGTTTACTCAATCAAATAGGCTCAGAAGACATGCATCATTGCCAGAATAAGCCTGGAGAAACATCGTTTTTTACGGAGGGCAATGGCAAGGTACAATGATCCACCAAGATGTTCCCCTGAGGTTTGACCTTACAGTTCAGATTGTATGCCTTGATGGGTAGTGTCTGCGCCATGGCAGCCTGACAAGCCTGTTGATCCTTGCCGGGACAAGTCTGATTAAAACCCAGTAGACTCGCCGCTGCCCAGGCATGAATGGCAGGAAGATTTTCGCTGAGAGCTGCCGGATTCCTGACTAAAAGTGATAGTCGAGCTTCGGGGTCCAAGCCAGCAGGGGCCTGCCCGCCAGACATACCAAGATAAAGGTTATCGACCAGACCCATGACCTGCACATCGCCCTGATGATTAAGAATCATCAGGGACTGCACTTGTGCATTATGCGGCTGGAAACCCCAGATTAACTCGTTGCCATTTTTCAATGCGAGTCGGGGCAGAGGAAATAAATCCATCCCTTGCTTCAGCCGTTCCAGCAGAGGAACCGTTTTAGACCCATCCTGAATATATGCCTTACCCGCAAACTGCTGCAGACTGGACATTTTAATGGGTACGCGCAGGGATTTTTCTATTGTTGACAGCTTTTGAGACCAAGCATCCATAACTTTTAAAACACAGTCACCATGATTACCACATTGTTCTATCTGACTTTCGTAGGCTTGATGACCATTGAGCAATTGCTTACACACAGATGTACCAACACCAGCTGATCGCAAATATCGGACATAATAATTGCCCAATGTACTATCAAAAAGCCTCAGATTATCCACCCATCTTTTGGGCTTATAGTGACATATAGCCTCACGCAGAGGGCTTAGCGGTGCTATACAGCCTTTCGCATAATTATCTGAAGTATTTGCCGCAATAGCTGGACAATTCAAGGAGTCAACAGCCGCATGCGCCACGCTACTCAAACTGAGAAGCAAAGCTGTAACTTGCGCTATAAAAGATAATATTTTCATCTATTGTGATCTCCAGATTATTATAAATTCAAAGTGCTATGCCCAGTCTAGATATCGCAAGACACGGTGCCAGACCAGATTTTCGTTATAGGCCAGAGGCACTTTGGCTGGTGCACAAGGGTCACCCTGCGATGGCAAGTAATGATAATTAATAGCATCGCGCAACATTTGTGCCCGCGCAAGAAAACGACTTTTATAGTTTGCGTACTGCCCAACAGCCAATTTTTCAAGCTCTTTTGCTGCACCCAACCAGTCTGCTTGATACAAATAATGACTCACGCTGGAAACATAAGAATGATACTTCATGTCTGTAAGCACTGTTTGAACTGACATAGGCATCTTCCAAAAACTCATTTTATGCTGGGCATTTTTATCAAAGAGAACAGATGTGTCTTCAGCATAGCCGTGGCGCACCGCTTCTGATATAAATGTTGCTTCGGATTTCGATAGTTGCGGATATTTTTTATTTCTACTTATATAATAATCATTTAACGCACTTATAGCATTATTTTTTTTCTTCCCAATAAAAGGTTTTGGGCTCTTCGTCAGATCGAGTGGGTAGGGTTTACAATGCAGCGGAGCAGTTGTGTCCCGAATAGGAGTTAGCTGATGGTCCCAGAAGAGCTGTTTTCTCTCGCGTTAGGGTTGGTACCGCCGTGGTTGGTGGACGATGTGACCTTCCAAGTGGAGGAGAAGCGCCTGGATCTGCACATCAACTTTCCCAAGGGCAGTCGCTTTGCTTGCCCCGTCTGTGGTGAGGAGTGTCCGGTACATGACACCCGTGAACATACTTGGCGGCACATGGATTTCTTTCAGCATGAAGCCTATCTCCACGCCCGCGTACCCCGTGTGATGTGCCCGGAACATGGGGTGCATCAGATCCCTGTTCCCTGGGCGCGGGAAGGCTCGCGTTTCACCCTGCTCTTTGAAGCGCTGATCATGACCCTGGTGCGGGAGATGCCGGTATTGACAGTAGCCCGCCTGATCGGCGAGACCGACACGCTCCTGTGGCGGGTGATTGACCACTATGTGCCCGAAGCCCGTACCAGAGTGGATATGGCCCATGTCCATGCCGTCGGCGTCGATGAAACCAGCAGTCGGCGCGGCCATGACTACATCACGCTCTTCGTAGATCTGGAAGCTAGGCGACTGCTGTTTGCCACCCCCGGTAAGGACGTCTCCACTTTTGCGCGATTTGCCACAGACCTTGAAGCCCATGGGGGCAGCGCAGAAGCTGTCACGGACGTCAGCATGGACTTGTCTCCCGCCTTCCAGAAAGGGGCTAAAGAGCATCTTCCCAACGCCCAGGTGACCTTTGATCGTTTCCACCTCATGAAGCTCGTCAACGAGGCCGTGGACGCGGTACGCAGGAGCGAAGCATTTACCCAGCCAGACCTCAAAAAGACCCGCTGGCTCTGGCTCAAGAATGAACGGAAACTCAAGGTGAAGCAGAAAGAAAAGCTGCAGGCATTACTCAAAGACCAGAACCTCAAGACGGCGCAGGCCTACCAATTCCGCCTGACCTTTCAGGACATCTTCACGATCAAGAATCGCCATCAGGGTGCTACCCTCTTGAAAGCCTGGTTGGAAAACGCCAAGACCAGCGATCTGCCGCCTATCGTCAAGGTTGCCTACACCATCATGAATCATTGGGATGGTGTGCTCCACTGGTTTGAGAGCCAGATCACCAATGGAATTCTGGAAGGTTTTAACAGCCTCATTCAATCCGCCAAGGCGAAAGCTCGGGGTTACCGTACCCACAAGAACTTTATCAATATGGCCTACCTGATCTTGGGTAAGCTGGATCTCAGGCTACCCACTTGAAATGACGAGGAACCAGGTTTTGCTGTATCTATTATATATTCAATATCTACATCATCAGGCTTACCATATTTCTTTTGCTCAATCTCCATATAACGTCTCAACCCTTCAATAGTCTGCTGTCCCAGATCTACACCTTCACCTACCGTAACACCACTATTGCCTATGGCTTTCTGGATTTTTTCTCCCGTTATTTTATCTTTCTTGTATCGCGGTCCAAGATTCTCTCCTGTCTCCACATTGGTCCCAAACGCCCCGGGCACATAAAAATCATACATCATGCCTTCGGACTTTTGAATAAAATGATAATCCACCCGGTCCAGCGGGGTACAGTCTGCAACTGCAGCTACTGCAATGGCTTTGTCACTTCTGTAGCAATAATTCAACTCAGCCAGTCGTTTGCCATAGGCATCCGTTAGGCAAAAAACATCACCTTTACACTGGAGAGTTTCTTCCTTCCATTTAGACTGAGTTGTAGTCACATTATTTAAAGATTGATGATAATTTCCTTCTTTCTCCATTCTATTCGTCAATTGATTATAATCATGGGATACCTGTCGATCCATTTTTGCCAACTGCGCATCCTGGCAAACCGCTTTTTCAGTTTCAGTTTTTGCTGTTTTACAGTTGTAAGAAGTGGTATATTGAGTTGCATGTGCAAGCTGGGAGAAAAAAATACTTATCAGCAATACCCCACGCAAATGTTGCCGATATTTACAGAAAAATTCCTGCTTGTCTTTATAGACTCCATATCTCATGAATTGTATTCCTCAGATCTGAGCGCAATATTTCACAAGGCCCATGGAATATCAAAAGTGGCCAAACAAAGCGCCACTGATGATCCTCAAGGTGCAAAATCTATAGTTCTAATGATAACAGGCGCCCAGCTCGGCTAAACGTTTCCCGTAAGCATCTGTTATACAGAAACTATCACCTTTGCACTGGATCTTCTCTTTTTTCCATTTTTCCTGAGAGACAAGGAGATAACTGAGATTTTTTTTATGATTTCCACTTTTTTTCATATTGTTCACTAATTCATTATATTCCTGAGACAATTGCAGATCCAGGCTTGCCAATTTTTGATCCTTGCAAATCACCTGTTCTGTTACGGTATTTGCAGTCGCATAGTCGAATGAAGTAGCATATTGCGTGGCCATTGATCCTTGAGAAAAAAATAAACCCATCAGCAAATAACTGCTTAACCATAATCGATGTTTAATTTTAAGTTTTTCTGATGTACGTTTTTCTGCCGACATTAAATGACGGTCATAATTTTTCATCCTATTATTCGTTTCAAGCGATTCTTTCTGCAGGATCATACACTTTGTTTCCTTATTCAGTAGTCAACGGAATCATGGCCAATGCTTGCTTTAATGCATGCAAGCATTTCTTTCCATTGATTTTAACCACTTACCAAACAAAATGTTAGATGTTCTTTAATCACATAAAGGATCATCCATTTGGATGTTTTATCAGATCTATTTTGCGACCAGAATACTGCAGGGCAAACTTCTCAGGAGGGCTTTGGCAACAGATCCTTCCAGCCAGTGACCAAAGGAAAATTGGGGAATATGACCAATCACCAGTAAATCAGCGTGGATTTGTCGGGCATATTGGGCAATGGCCTCAGCGGGACTCCCCTCAACCGCTTGAGTATACACGCACAGGCCATTCTCACGGAGTTTTGTAGCGACCTCGTCCAGCCGGGTACGTATAGCCTCCCCTTCCCTACCCAGCATGTCTTCGGCACCTGCAGCTTGTGCCATCGCCATACCGCCCGTACTCACAATGACGCCAAACAAATGCAGTTCAGCCTGTGTGAGACCTGCAATATCTGTCGCCTGCTGCAGAGCGACACCACCTGAAGCACTCCCATCGTAAGCGACCATCACTTTCTGGAACATCAGCTTCTCCTTGCCGCCGCTTCCCGCTTTGGTGTACGAATAATCAACAACAAAGGGAAAATCGCCAGCGTCATCACCATCATCAACCAGAAGTTGTCAATATAGCCAATCATACTGGCCTGCCGGGTAATTTCATTATTGAGCAACATTTGCCCCATACTTGAATGGGGATTATACAGTTCTGCGACTGCAGGGTTTCCATAACCCGGATTGCGGCCATCAATATGCGCGGCCAGCGTAGCGTGCGCAATTTGGGTATTTCGGGTCAGCAGGGTCTCCACCAAGGAAATCCCCAGACTGCTGCCGACATTGCGTACCAGACTATATATGGCCGTACCATTGGCGCGCATCTGGGGACTGAGCGTGGCGAAAGTAGCCGTGCTCAATGGCACGAATACCAGACCAATACCCAGGCCCTGCCAGACACCGGGCCAGATCACCTCACCCTGGCTGATCACCAGGCTGTAACCCTGCATTTCCCAGAGAGAAAAGGCCGTTATGCCAAAGCCGATAGCCAGCAACAGGCGCAAATCCACCTTACCCACCAGCCGACCTACAATGAGCATGGCGAGCATGGTGCCTAAACCACTGGGGGCCGTTACCCACCCGGCAGCCTCGGCCGTGTAACCCATCAGATCCTGGAGCATGGTGGGAATCAGGGCACGCGAGGCAAAAAGCACCACCCCTACGATAAAAATGAATAGTAATCCGGTCACATAATTGCGATTCAAAATCAGACGATAATCAAAAAAAGAGTGCTCGGGTGGAGTGCGCCAGGTATGCCAGATAAAATAAATGGCTGCGAAACCGGCCAGATAGGCTTCCACCCAGATTTCCACCGAACTGAACCAGTTCAGTTGCTGCCCCCGATCCAGCAATAATTGCAGACCGCCAATGGCCACACTGAGACTGACAAAGCCAGCCATATCAAAGCGCATGCTGCGTCCCGGCGTATCGGCCGGAAACGATTTCCAGATACCCCAAAGTGCCAGGATACCTACTGGAACATTGATGAAAAATACCCAGCGCCAGCCCATGCTGTCAGTCAGCCAGCCACCCAGAGTCGGGCCGACAATCGGACCCACCATGACCCCCATACCCCACAATGCCATGGCCGAGCCCTGTTTTTCCCGGGGATTGATATCCAACAAGGTGGTTTGTGAAAGCGGCACCAGGGCAGCGCCAAATACGCCCTGAAAAACCCGGGCAATGACAATTTCGAACAAGGAGGTGGAAATACCACACCACATGGAGGCCAGGGTAAAACCGGCCACTGAGGCCAGGAAAATATTGCGCTTACCAAAGCGGTCTACCAGCCAGCCGGTCAAGGGTGTGGCGATGGCGGTGGCGACAATATAGGATGTCAGCACCCAGCCGATCTGATTGAGCGAAACTGACAAGCTGCCCTGCATATGGGGCAGAGCCACATTGGCGATGGTGCTGTCCAGCGTCTGCATGATGGTGGCGAGCATGATGGCCAGGGTAATCAGCGGACGGTTCAGCCCTGCAGCACCCATGGGAACAGATGTCGAGATCATGGAATGGGATCTTCCAACGTCCTTTGCAGTTGCTGAAGGACTTCTGTTATCTGGCGTAGTACCTCAACGTCCAGTTCTTTGAGTTTTTCATGGCGGAAGTCCATCGCCACGCGCCGAACTTCCGCATACACCTCAATACCCTCTGGCGTGAGCAGTACACGGCGAATACGACGATCATGGGCGTCTATTTCCCGGCGCAGCAGTCCCGCGCGCTGCAGACGGTCGAGCATGGCCACCACGGTTGGTTGTTCTACCGACAAGCAGTGGGCCAACTCGGTTTGAGTCATTGGTGCGGGTGCTTTCGCCAGATAAGCAATGCTCAACCAGCTGGCCTGGCTCAGACCTAACCCTTTCAGACGGCGATCCAAAGCGTGTCGCCAGGCTCGCGCAGTATCATGGAGCGCCAGAGCAAAATCCTGCTGTATCTGTTCTTCTGACATGGCCCACTCCTGGCTTGTTGGTTATATAGTTCGCAACCTTATACTTAGCTATCTAAGTAATTGCAAGAAAAAAATCGGCAGTTCGCGTAGCCGCATTACAGCGACTTTGCTTTACGCCGATTTCTGTTTGGATCCGTCAGGCGATTTTTTTACCTTCAATTTCTACCCGAATATGGACTTTGTTGGAGAGTCCTTCGGGAAGATAGGCTTTCATGCCGTAATTACTGCGCTGAATGGTAGTAACGGCGACAAATCCGGACAAATACCCCCCCCAAGGCTTGGGAAGATATTTCACATCGCCAGCGCCGGTTTCCCTGACCCGAAACATTATCGCCCGGGTAACACCATGCAGGGTCAACTTGCCATAGAGATCGCCCGTCGTTTTGCTGATCGGCTGATAACGGGTGCTGACAAAAGTCACGTCAGGATATTTTTTGACATCAAAAAAGGTCGGGCTGCGGAGATATTTATCGCGAGGGGCGAAGTTTGTAAAAATGCTGGCCGCCGGGATGACAATTTTGGCCGTGTCTTTGGCCGGATCCTGAGTGTTAACGGTATAAGTACCGGAAATCTTGTTGAAACGTCCGCTAAAGGGGCCAATACCCACATGACCAATGGTAAAATAAGCAGCGGAATGCTCTGGATCAATCTGATAGGTGCCACTCGGGTTACCCGTCAGCGCGTGGTAGTGCCCCACCGCAGCTGTGGCCGGCGCCGTTGTCGCCGCCTGGGCCGCTTCCTGCATCATCCCCAAACCCAGACCCAAGCTGATGGAAATGATGAGTAATTGTTTTGAACGCTTGTTTTGCATGATTTTACCCTCTTGCTAATTACCTGAGCCACCATAATGCTGGTAGTTCAAGAATTATAGTATTTATCACAGAGTAAGCATCAAGAGTTTTCAGCAAAAAGGGGCAGAACCAGAGCGGAGTTGATTTTTCACCCGACGCCAGTCTGGCATGGCCGCATCGAGGATGCTCCTGAAACGATCATTGTGCAGGCGCTCCAGCAAATGAGCCATTTCATGTAACACCACATATTCCAGACAAATTTCTGCGTAGCGGGCAAGCTCCAGGCCAAGCCAGATGCGCCGCGCGCGGATGTTGCAGGTACCCCAGCGAGTGCGCATGCGTTTAACGCCCCACTCAGCCACCTTTACACCCAGAATCGGTTCATAGCGGGCAACAATTTTCGGAATGCGGTCTTTTAGTGCCTGACGATAATACTTGTGGAGCAAAGCCTGTCGTTCAGCTTGTGCCGCTTCGGGCGGACAGTACATGTCCATAAAGGCAGCGTCGCGCAATTCAATACGGCCGCGACCAGCCACTGCATGCACCCGGAGTATATAGTCCTGTCCCAAATAGGAATGGGTTTCGCCGGATTGATATTCCAGAACCGGTGACGGAGTCTGATGCTGAAATTGCTGCTGGTGCTGCCTGATCCAGGACAAACGGGCCAGAATGGCCGCACGAATGTCTCCATCTGTCATCGCCCAGGGCGCACTGACTCTTACCTCCCCGTCAGGGGGATAAACCATAATGCGTAAATTCTTCACCGCCTTGCGCGTCAGCTGCAGGTTCAGATCAGCCACCTGAACCATGGTTTTTTCCGGATTGCGCATGAGCCACATCAGGAGAATCGATTCAGGCGATAGGTCGCGGCATTCAGATACAACGCCACGCAGAGCCAGAGTAAATAAGGCAGCAACAACCAGGCGGCCAGCGGCGTGATCCACATAAAAACCAGGAAACAAGCCAACACCAGGAGCAGGAGCAAAACCAGGTCTGCCAGGGCCCAAAGCACCTGATGCCGCCCGAAAAACAGCCATGACCATGCGGCATTACAGAGCAACTGCAGGCCATACAAAGACAAACCCACTGTTCGTAATGGACTGGCCGGGCTGACATAAATCAACGCTGCCGAAAAAGCCATGATAATATACAACAGCGTCCAGACTACTGGAAAAACCCAGGGTGGAGGCGTGCCCTTGGGCTTTTGGAGGCGCGTATACCAGGCGTCCGGCCGAAACAGTGACCCCGTTGTTGCTACCGCCAGGGTAATAGCCAGACTAATCAGGGAAACCAGTGCAAAGTGATCCATGTTCATTTAAGTCGTCGCCCCGCCAAGAAAACGGAATGGCAGATTTTCAGAAGTCTGCAAATTTTATTGCCCGGCAGTGGTTCCGGGAATGCCCACTGAAGCCTTCCACTGCTGCATCTTGCTGATCAGCGGTGACTCCGCGCAAGACTGAGCACTGAGAGAACTACAGGCACTGGCCCATTCACCAGTTACACCGAAAAACTTGGCGGCGGATTGCATTTGCTGTGCCTGAGCACCAGTCGCCGTGGCGCTCATGCTCTGATACTGCGTAGCCCGCGTTTTTGCCCAAGTTGACACATTCTGCCAGCAGTCACTTTGCGCTGTCGAACTCAAAGCAGCACATTTTGCGCTGTCCTGTCGAGCTTTGACCATATCCTGCTGCCACTTTCCAGAAAAGGAAGACGTTGCCGTATTGAGCTGCTGCTGCACTGCGCCTTGGGCACTACTCACTGCCTGATTCGCAGAATTTTTGGCATTTTCCACCGTCCGGGTGACGGGTAGGGTGACAGATTGCGTGGCGCTGGATATGGCTGCGGTGGAGGATGCCAGAGGCGTCAAGGGTAAAGTCGTAGACGAATAATTCACGCTGGGGGCCGAAGGAGCGGGTAAAGTTTTTGGCTGCGACAGAGGCTGGGCAGGGACCTGCAAGGTAGGCGCGGGTGCACTGTAGCTGGATGGCGTGCTAATAGCCGAGGGCACAGGATAAGTATTTTCGGCCTGCGGACCCAAGCCATTATTAGTCGCTGAACCACAGCCAGACAGGGCCAACACGACTCCAGCAAACAACAACGAACTCTGAATGCGACGCATACGGAACCACTCCTTTTGGAATTATGAACAGCTGATCATGGTCACAAGCTTAACATCACTTTCCACACACTCAAGCACTTATCGTTGTGTAATGCTTACCGCCGCCACTTTTTTCGGAATGAATGTGCCGACAACTGCGTTGACCAGTGCCCGGCATATCCCTAGAATACGGGCAATCTATGCGGGAGGGGACACCCTCCCTTTTTTGCATCTTCCATGGTAGACGAGGTGAGAAAGTGCAGGCGGTCCTGGCATTGGCAGACGGCAGTATCTACCGGGGTACAGGCTTTGGCAGCAAGGGTCTGGCCGTCGGTGAAATCTGTTTTAATACAGCGATGACGGGTTACCAGGAAATCTTGACGGATCCTTCCTATCGCGGCCAAATCGTGACCTTGACCTATCCGCATATTGGCAACACCGGGATCAACCCCGAAGACATGGAAGGATCAAAAATATTCTGCTCGGCTCTGGTACTGCGTAATTTACCTCGTACCCCCAGTAACTGGCGCAGTACCCAGACGCTCCCCGATTTTCTGACCCAGCAGGGTATTCCCGCCATTGCCGGTATCGATACCCGCGCACTCACCCGCCGCCTGCGCAATGGCGGCGCTCAGAATGCGGCTTTGCTGGTTGGCGCTGAGGTGAGTGAAAGCGAAGCCCTGGCTGCCGCGCGCGAATTTCCCGGCTTGCTGGGTCGGGATCTGGTGCAGGACGTGGCAGCGCAAAAATCTTCGGAATGGCTTTTGGCCAGTGGCCAGCCCGAACAGGGTTATCAGGCGCGGCCCGTCAGCCATCCGCAATATCATGTAGTGGTTTACGATTTCGGCAAAAAGAATAATATATTGCGTCTGCTCGCCGACCGCGCCTGCCGGATTACCCTGGTGCCTGCCAAAACACCGGCAGCTGAAGTCGTCGCCCTGCGCCCGGATGGGGTGCTGTTCTCCAATGGGCCGGGAGATCCCGAGGCCCTCGATTATGCCCAGCAAGCCATGCGCGACATCATTGCGGCACGAATACCCACTTTTGGGCTCTGTCTGGGACATCAGCTACTCGGCATCGCCTTGGGTGCCAAAACCATCAAAATGAAATTCGGGCATCATGGTGCCAATCATCCGGTCAAAGACCTGCGCAGGGGTCGGGTATTAATTACCAGTCAAAACCACGGGTTTGCGGTGGACGCCCAAAGCTTGCCGGACTGCGTGCGTATTACGCATACCTCCCTGTTTGATGGCAGTTTACAGGGTATGGCCCATAACAGCCTCCCGGTTTTTTCCTTTCAGGGACATCCGGAAGCAGGACCCGGCCCCCACGATGCCAGCATCATTTTTGATGATTTCGTAGTTGCCATGCATCAATACGGAGCCCAAACCCATGCCTAAGCATCAAGATATTCACAGCGTCCTGCTGATTGGCGCCGGCCCCATTGTCATTGGTCAGGCCTGCGAATTTGATTACTCGGGAGTTCAAGCCTGCAAGGCATTGCGCGAGGAAGGCTGCCGCGTCATTCTGGTCAATTCCAATCCGGCGACCATCATGACCGACGCGCAAACGGCTGATGCGACCTATATTGAGCCTGTGGAGTGGCAAACAGTAGCGCGCATCATCGAAATGGAGCGCCCGGATGCCATTTTGCCGACGATGGGTGGCCAGACTGCTCTGAATTGTGCGCTGGATCTGCACCGTGAAGGTATTCTGGAAAAGTTCGGAGTGCGCCTGATCGGGGCCTCGGTAGAAGCCATTCGCGAAGCCGAGGATCGGGGGCTGTTCAAAAAAGCCATGCAGGAAATTGGTCTGGAAGTGGCGCGTTCGGCTTTTGGGCACGATATGGACGGAGCCCGCCAAATTGCCGAAGATATTGGTTTTCCGGTCATTATTCGACCTTCGTTCACTCTCGGCGGCACGGGTGGCGGCATTGCCTACAATCGCGAGGAGTTTGAGGATATTGCCTCGCGGGGTCTGGAGGCCAGCCCTACCCACGAAATTCTTATTGAAGAATCCATAATTGGCTGGAAAGAATTTGAAATGGAGGTGGTCCGGGATCAAGCAGATAATTGTATTATTGTCTGCTCTATCGAAAACATGGATCCCATGGGGATTCATACCGGTGACTCTATTACCGTAGCCCCCGCCCAGACCCTGACTGACCGTGAATATCAGCGCATGCGTGACGCCTCCATAGCTGTCCTGCGCCGCATTGGCGTGGACACCGGCGGTTCCAATGTCCAGTTTGCGGTGAATCCGGTGGATGGTCGCCTGATTATCATCGAAATGAATCCGCGCGTTTCCCGCTCCTCCGCCCTGGCATCCAAGGCTACCGGCTTCCCCATTGCCAAAATTGCGGCCAAGCTGGCCCTGGGATACACCCTGGACGAATTGCGCAATGATATCACCCAGGCCACTCCTGCCAGTTTTGAACCGACCATCGACTATGTAGTCACCAAAATACCCCGCTTTGCTTTCGAAAAATTCCCGGAAGCCGACGCGCACCTGACCACCCAGATGAAATCTGTGGGGGAAGTGATGGCCATTGGCCGGAGTTTTCAGGAATCCCTGCAAAAAGCCCTGCGCGGCCTCGAAACCGGGGTCGATGGACTGGATGAAAAACTGCCGGGCAATGATCCAGAGACCTTGCAGAAGCTCGAGCAGGAGCTGCGCATAGCCGGTCCGGATCGCCTCTGGTACCTGGCCGACGCCATCCGCCGGGGCTGGGATCAGGACAAAATCCAGCAGATCACACATATAGATCCCTGGTTTCTTGAACAGATTATTGAGCTGGTGCAACAGGAAGAAAAACTGCGTGGAATGCCTCTGGCGAGCCTCGATGCACCCCACTTGCGGGCACTCAAGGCCATGGGTTTTTCGGATCGTCGCCTGGCCCGACTACTGGGCTGCCGTGAATCCCAAATGCGCGAACAGCGCCACAAACTGGGCATTCGCCCCGTTTACAAGCGCGTAGATACCTGTGCGGCAGAATTTCATTCGCCAACGCCCTATCTTTACTCCACTTATGAAATGGAATGTGAGGCGGAGCCTGGAAGCAAACCCAAAATCATGATTTTGGGCGGTGGTCCCAATCGCATTGGTCAGGGTATTGAGTTTGACTACTGTTGCGTCCATGCCAGCATGGCACTCCATGCCGATGGTTTTGAAACCATTATGGTCAACTGCAATCCGGAAACCGTGTCTACCGATTATGACACTTCCGATCGCCTTTATTTTGAGCCCCTGACCCTGGAAGACGTGCTGGAAATTGTCGCAGTGGAAAAACCTCAGGGCGTCATTGTTCAGTTTGGCGGCCAGACCCCTCTCAAACTGGCCAACGATCTTGAAGCAGCCGGCGTACCCATCATCGGTACGACTCCGGATTCCATTGATCTGGCTGAAGATCGCGAACGCTTTCAGCAACTGCTGCAGCGCCTGGGTCTCCGCCAGCCGGAAAACGCCATTGCCCGCAGCGCCCCGGAAGCATTGAGCAAAGCCAGGGAACTGGGTTATCCGCTGGTTGTTCGTCCCTCCTATGTACTGGGTGGCCGGGCCATGCGTATTGTTTACGCTGAAGCAGACCTGCAGCGTTACATGGAAGAAGCCGTCCGTATTTCCAACGATCAGCCCATTCTCCTGGACCGCTTTCTCAATGATGCTCTGGAAGTGGACATCGATGCCGTTGCCGACCAGGATGGCCAGGTCATTGTTGCAGGGATCATGGAACATATTGAGCAGGCTGGCGTTCATAGCGGCGACTCGGCCTGCTGTTTGCCGCCCTACTCTCTCCCTGAAAACATCCAGATTGAATTGCGGCGGCAAACCGTGGAACTGGCTCTGGCTTTGGGTGTGGTTGGCCTCATGAACTGCCAGTTTGCCGTGCAGGAAGACCGGATTTACGTCCTTGAAGTTAATCCCCGCGCATCCCGGACCGTGCCATTTGTCTCGAAGGCCACGGGCTGGCAACTGGCTAAAATTGCCTCACGCTGCATGACCGGCCAGAGCCTGAAAACCCAAGGCATACCCGAAATCCCCAATCCTCCGCATTTCAGCGTCAAGGAAGCCGTATTTCCTTTCATCAAATTCCCGGGCGTCGATATTTTGCTAGGGCCCGAAATGAAATCTACCGGCGAGGTCATGGGCATCGGGGCCAGCTTTGGTGAGGCTTTTCTCAAGGCGCAAATGGGTGCCGGTGAGCATTTTCCATCCTCCGGAACCGTATTTATCAGCGTCCGCGATGCCGACAAAGTCAAACTCACCCCTGCTGCTCGCACCTTGGCCCACCTGGGTTTTCAACTGATCGCCACCAAAGGGACGGCCGAACACCTCCGCCAGCAGGGTCTGGAAGTAAGCACAGTCAACAAGGTGACCGAAGGTCGGCCGCACATTGTAGATGCCATCAAAAATGGTAAAGTACAAATCATCATTAATACCGTGGATGAGCGTCAGTCTGTGCGTGATTCCTTCAGTATCCGCCGGGCTGCCTTACAAATGGGCCTGACCTATTACACCACTCTGGCAGGTGCCATTGCGGGGGCGGAAGCTATTCGTGCCCTGATGCGGGAAGAGCGCAGTGTTCTTCGTCTCCAGGATTTGCAACAAAACTAACCAGTACGAGAGGTTAACATGAGCGATAAAGTCCCCATGACTGTCATCGGCGCACAACGTTTGCGCGAAGAATTACAACGGCTGAAATCCGTAGAACGGCCCGCCGTCATTGAGGCTATTGCCGAAGCCCGTGCCAAGGGCGACCTTTCGGAAAATGCCGAATATGACGCCGCCAAGGAACAGCAGGCGTTTATTGAAGGACGCATTCGTGAGGTGGAGGATTTTCTCTCCCGCGCCCAGGTCATAGACCCCAAGACGCTGAATACCGGTGGAAAAATTGTATTTGCTGCAACTGTCGAGCTGGAAGACGCAGAAGGCAAGGAAGTAACTTATCAGATTGTAGGAGATGCCGAAGCGGACATTAAGGAAAATAAAATTTCCATCAGTTCGCCCATTGCCCGCGCCCTGATTGGTAAACACGAAGGCGATCTGGTAGAAGTGCGCGCCCCTGCAGGTGCCCGCGAGTACACCATTCTCGCCGTACGCTACGAATAAAAACCAGCCTAAGAGCATCCTATCGTGATCCATCATATCTACCTGTTGTTGCTGGCCATGCTGCAAGGGGTTACCGAGCTGTTTCCCATCTCCAGCCTCGGGCACATTATTCTCGTTCCGGCCCTGCTGCACTGGCCCATCAATCGCGACGCGGACTGGTTTTTGCCTTTTGTGGTGGTCCTGCATCTTGCCACCGCCGCCGCTCTCCTGCTGTTTTTCTGGAAAGACTGGGCAGCCCTGATTGGTGGCTTTGTACGGGCGCGGGGCAAGCCCAGCAATCCCCAATCGCGATTATTGTGGATACTATTCGTTGCTTCCATTCCTGCGGGTCTTCTCGGCCTCCTTCTCGCCCATAAAATCCGCTATCTTTTTGGCGGTTTCACTTTTGCGGCCGTTGCATTGATGGCAAACGGAATCATGCTGATCTGGGGTGACCGATTACGCTCCCGTCATCCCAGTCATTCACTGGATAACCTAAGCTGGATGCGCGCCATCATTATTGGCTTTGCTCAATCCATGGCTCTGATTCCCGGGTTTTCCCGTTCAGGTGCCACTCTGGTGGCCGGGATTGGCGTAGGACTGGATTATGAAAACTCTGCCCGTTTTTCCTTTTTACTGGCAACACCGATTATTGCGGCTGCCGGTGCGTTGGAAGTACCCAAACTTTTTCACGCCCACATGCACAGCGGCTTGTTGGGAACCATTTTCCTGGCAGGGGCCCTCGCTGGACTTTGTGCCTGGGGTTCAGTCTGGTTTCTGATGCATTACTTCCACAAACACGAAGTTACCGCCTTGCGCCCCTTCGGAATTTACTGCATCGGTTTCGGGGCGCTGGCATTGCTGATAGGCGGCTAAAAACTGTGCTTGGGAAAGTTCAGGAATGACTATCCGGAGCAAGTAATAAGGCCATGCGTTTACCATTCCAGCTCTGAATCGCCAGAATAATACCCACTGCGGTGAGAATGTAAAACACGCCTTGATCTCCCGCGAGGCCAAGACCCCATCCTCCCAACACCCCGCCCACAAAAATACCCAGAAACTGCATCATGGAATACACGCCACTGGAGGCACCACGCTGTTCGGGAAGGGTGCTGCGGCTCATCATCGAAGGCAATATTGCCGAAGCAATATTATAGCCGGCAAAGAAAATAACCGCGCCAATACCTACGGGCCAAAAATTTCCGGATTCCAGTCCCATAATCAGGGCTCCAACCGCAATGGCGAGACCGCTGACAATCAGCATCTGCCCGTGTTGCTTGTTTTTTTCCGCATAAATTACCGGAAACAGCATGAGCAGCACCGAAAGCAGCATGACCGGCAAATACACTTCCCAGATGCCACTTTCGGGAATGTGCATGGCATTGACCAGTTCTGGAGAAAGCACCACAAAGCTCGCACCCAGAACCATCTGCAAAATGAAAATTCCAACACTGGCCGTGAGTACCGGTGGATGGCGGAACATTTTCATGGCATCCGCCCAGCTACCCATACGATTCTGCTGCGCGTGCGCAATAGGTGGAATAATTTTCCAGAGCGGATATAGCGCCAGCACTCCCAGTGCCGCCGCTACCAGGAACACCCCGGTCAAACCCCAAAGTCCGTAAAATACCGGACCGATAGCAATACCCAGCACATAGGCAACAGCAATACTGCCACCAATGGCCGCCATGGCTTTGGTACGATGCTGATCGCCGGTCAGGTCTCCAGCCGTAGCCAGAAGCACCGAAGACACGGCACCGGCACCTTGCAGTAACCGCGCCAGAATAATGCCATAAATATTGTGGGTCACTGCGCCCAGCAATGAGCCCAGAATAAAAAGGATGATGCCGAAAACCAGCACCTTTTTCCGTCCAAAGCGGTCGGAGGCTGCCCCGAAAGGAAATTGCAAAGCAGCCTGGGCAAGCCCGTAAACTCCAATAGCCAGACCCAGCAACAGGGGCGTACTGTATCGTAACTGGTCATTATCGAGGGCCAGCACTGGCATGAGCATAAACAGGCCGAGCATGCGCGCGACATAAATAAAGCTCAGGCCACTGACAGCCCGTTTTTCCTGCGGACTCATGGACGGGCCTTTCACCCGTCCACGGCGTTTTTCAGAAGAAGCCATAACCCATCACTAGTTTACCAAGGATCAGGGCAGTATAAAGCAAAAACAGATAAGAGATGGAATAAGCGAACATGCTGCGGGCGTATTGATCCATTTCCTGGCCTTCGGGCAGGGCTTTCAGGCGCAAGGCCATGCCCACAAACCAGGCGCCCGAGAGCCAGGCAATGCCACCATAAATCCAGTCTCCGGTCAGAAACGCCGGGATCATGCTGACTACCCAGGTGAGGATGGCGTAGTTCAGGACTTCCTTGCGGGTCCGGTCGATGCCGTGGGTGCAGGGCAGCATGGGTATGCAGGCTTTGGCGTAGTCGCGCCGGCAGTTGATGGCCAGGGGCCAGAAGTGCGCGGGGGTCCAGACAAACACCAGCAGGACCAGAACCACCGGGAGGGCAGCGATGCTGCCGGTGATGGCGGTCCAGCCAATCAGGGGGGGCAGGGCACCCGCCAGCCCACCCCAGACGATGTTCCAGGGGGTGCTGGGTTTGAGGTAGAGAGTGTAGACCACGCCGTAGCCCACGGTGCCGGCCAGGGTCAGAATCAGGGTCAGGGGGTTGGTGCCCCAGGCGAGAATGGCAATGGCGGCGGTCATGAGCAGAACGGCGTAGACGATGGCGCCCCGGCGGCTGATGCGGCCTTCGGCCAGCGGCCGGTGCAGGGTGCGGCGCATGTGCTGGTCGAGGTCCGGTTCGACGATCTGGTTGAGCACGCCGCCCGCACCACCGGCCAGGGCAATGCCGAACAGTCCGGCGAGAGCGGACTGCCAGTGGATCAGGGCGTTGGGGGCGAGTATTTCGCCGACGGCGGCGGTGAAGACCAGCAGGGAGACGACCCGGGCTTTGGCCAGGACCCAGAGGTCATGGAGAAAGAGGCCGGGGCGAAAATTCTGGTGGCGGGCGGCTTCTGTTCCTGCGGCCGACAGAAGGCCGTCGGGGTCGCTGGGGGTAGCGGTGATCACGTGACTTTTCATGCGGGTTCCTGTAGCCGTGTCTCAGCGCCAGACCAGGACAATGGCCAGGGCCATGAGCAGTACCATGCTCTGGTGAAAGGCGACCATGATGCCGGGGTCTTTGGGTTTGAGGCTGACGGCGTGAAAAAGTAAAAATCCAACCGCGAACTGCCCGACAGCCAGATAGAAGGCAATCGGGTAGGCGGGCATCATGTAGCCCAGAGTGGCGACCAGAATGAGGCCCGCCGTGATGTGGGCGGCAATGGTCCACTGCGAGGCTTTCCGGGGTTGTACGAAGGCGCCGATCGCGGTGCCGAAGCCGCGTTGTCCGGTGGTCATGCCCCCCAGAAAGACCGCGAGCAGCAGGGCATGGAGCGCGCCCATGGCACCGAGATAAGTCCAGAAATTGAGACCGGGGTAGGCCAGCCCGGTGAGGTAAACCAGGAACACGCCATAAGCCAGCAGGCCATGGGTGCCGTGCACAAAAGCCGGGGCCCGACCGGCGAGCACGTAGAGGGTGCCCATGCCAAACAGGGCGGTCACGACAATCAGAATCAGACCACTGATGGTGGTGACCGTGGGGGCGAGAATGACCAGTGCCAGGGCAACCAGTCCGACCAGGGTGGCGACGACCCGATGGGCGGCTTCCGGGTCACCCCGGACCATCAGCACAACAATATTGCGGGTGTAGGGCCACTTGGTCCCCAGAGACAGGCCATAACCGAAGCCTTCGACGATGCTGCCGAGCAGGATCAGGACCATGGCAAAGCCGACTTCGCTGGCCTTGAGGCCGTTGACCAGGCCATTCAGCAGTCCGTGACTGCTGAAACCCTGCCAGAGACCTGCCGCCACCGCCAGCAGCAGACCGGCCGTGATGATCCGGCCAATCATGCGCACCGCCGGCGTCATCTCCCCTTCTATGGCGTGGGGAAGTGTTGTATCCGAAACTACTGCGGGCTTTGCTCCCAGGGACGTAGCCATTCTCGTGCTCCTTAGTTACCTGAATCCGAATGAGCGTTCATACCCGGCATGGCTGCCATTCCGGGAGTGGCTGATGCGTGCACGGCAGGTTGCATGGCCGATGACATCACTGACATATCCATGGTCCGCAGATACAGCTGTGAGAACATCCACCAGGTCAGTCCGATGGTAATCAGGAACAGAGGAATAAACAGGACCAGGGCCACCGTATTCCAGATATTGTGCTCGGAAATATCGATATGCAGCAGGAAATAAATCTGGGCAATCACGGCAATTCCCGCACACACTGAAATCACCATCAACAAACCGAAAGGTGGAACCGAATGAGAGGTCACCAGAAAAGTTGCCACCAACATCAGGAAAGCCGAAATGGCAAAACCCAGAAAGTAGCCCTTGGAAGTGGACAGTTGCACTTCCGGATGCATGGTCGGATCTGCGGCACCGTGACTCATGATATGTATCCCCACAAGTAGACAAAGATATAAACAAAAACCCAGATCACCGCCTGCAAATGCCAGAACATCCGCAGGGTGAGCAGACGACCCACCGTTTCCTCGGTAAAGCCCTTGGTCATCACCTGAGCAATCATCACCAGAATCCAGATCAAGCCGAAGAAAATATGGGTCGCGTGCACCTGAGTCAGCACCATGAATGCCGACATGCCGCCGCTGCTGGCAAGGGTAATACCCATGGAATACAGATGACTCATGTCACGAATATCCAGAACCAGGAAAACCACACCCAGCACAAAAGCTGCCAGCATACCGTTGATCAAGCCGCTCTTGTTTTTGTGCTTCAGGGCATTCATACCGAAACCATAAGCCAGAACACTCAAAAACAGGGCGATGGTCTGGGCAAAGGTGTACCAGGGTTTGACGAATTCAGCAGGGGTCGGCCCACCGAAATAACTATGTTGATAACTCAGCACCCCATAAGCGGCAAACAATGTCGCGAACAACATACCGTCGCTGAGCAGGTACAAAAAATATCCCAGGGTGCGGGTGGAAATCACATCATGGGAATGATGATGGGTATCCCACAATTCCGCTTTTTTGGGATCAACCGTACTGGCATGTGAACTCATAATTAAAACTCCTCAATTCGTGAGTAGCGCAGACGTCCGTTGTGCTGAATGCCGCCTGCGCACTGAAGCCATTCTGTCGAATTTAGAACCGCTTATTTCGACGAATCGTTGCGCTGATAGGCCATGGCATTACCCACTACCCCACCGCTGACGGGATGGCTGTGATGACTGTCGGCAATTTGCGCCTCACGGCGATAGGCCTCTTCTTCCATCCGCTGCAACTCGGCACCGGTGATGATGTAGCCGGGGTCTCCCCTGAATGAACGGATAATCATCAACCCGATGATGGCCAGCAAAGACACAAGACAGAGCCACCAGATGCGCCAGGTCAGCGCGAAACCGAGCACGAAAGTCAGGCCGCCCATAATGATGGCCACACCCGTGTTGTTGGGCATGTGAATGTCTTCGTAATGTTCAGGACGGACGTTGTCGATACCATGCTGCCGGCGCCATGCCACTTCGTCCCGTTCATTGATATGGGGAAGCACTGCAAAGTTGTAAAACGGCACGGGAGAATGGGTCAGCCACTCCAAGGAACGTGAGGTTCCCCAGGCGTCCGCACCCACACGATTTTTCGCATGATCCCGTACGCTGACATAAAGCAGGATGAAAAAGGCCAATACCGACAGGGTATAAACGACAATGCCGAGTTCCATGACGTCCAGATAAGGCTGCCATCCGGTATTGAATACATATTCCAGACGCCGGGTCATGCCCATGAAGCCGAGCATGTACATGGGCACGAATACCAGTGCCGTGCCAGCGGAGAACAACCAGAACATGGTTTTCGCCCAGAACTCATCCAGCTTGAAACCGAACACTTTTGGAAACCAGTACAGAACAGAGCCAAAAATGGCGTAGACGATAACCAGCAACATGGAGTGAAAATGTGCAACCACAAACACGCTGTTATGAACCATGTAGTTGATGGCAGGAATGGCCAGCATCATGCCGGTCAAGCCCCCGATCAGCAGCAGAAACAGCGCGCCAATCGCCCAGAGCATGGCAGCGTTGAAGGTCAGGCGCCCCCGGTACATGGTAAATGCCCAGTTGAACACCTTCACCCCGGTAGGAATGCCTACCAGCATGGTGGCCACACTGAAAGCCGAATTGACATAGGGGCCTGCACCCATGGTGAAAAAATGATGTAGCCAGACCAGCCAGGACACCCCGGCAATCGCCATACTGGCCAGCACCATGGTGATATAACCAAACAGGGGTTTTTCAGAGAAAGTCGGGAAAATTTCCGACATCATGCCGAAAGCCGGCAAGATTACGAAATACACTTCCGGGTGACCCCAGATCCAGAACAGGTTGGTATAGAGCATCAAATTGCCGCCCATACCGGCCGTGAAGAAATGCGCACCCAGATAGCGATCGGCAGCAACCAGAGCCAAGGCAATCTGCAGGGCCGGGAAAGAAGTCAAAGCAATGACGTTGGCCGACAGTGAGGCCCAGACAAAAATCGGCAACTTGCCCCAGGTCATGCCGGGAGCCCGCATTTTAATGATTGTGGCGAGAATGTTGATACCGCCCAGGGTCGTACCCAAAGCCACCAGTTGCAGGGTCCAGATCCAGTAATCCACACCCACACCCGGACTGTACTGCATTTCAAAAATCGGCGCATATTCAAACCAGCCGTTGTGGGCAAAATCCCCCACAAACAGGGAAATCATGATCAACGCCGCAGCCGCAGCGGTAATCCATAATCCCAGGGCATTCAGGTAGGGATAAGCCATATCCCGGGCACCAACCTGGATCGGCACGATAATGTTCATGAAGCCAACCAGCAACGGGGTTGCTGCCAGCAAAATCATGATCAGACCGTGGGCACTATAAACCTGACCAAAGTGAAAAGGGGTCAGATAACCATGCAGAGATCCGAACACCCCGGAAGAATGTGGACCCACGGCCCAGACCTGCTGGGTACGAATCATCAAACCATCGATGAAGCCCCGAAACAGCATCACCAGACCGATGATGATGTACATGACACCGAGTTTCTTATGATCAACCGTAGTCAACCATTCTTTCCAGAGATAAGTCCATTTACCGTAATAGGTAATCAGACCAATGATGGCAATGGCCCCGATGACCACCGCTACGAAGAGCGGTGCCAGAATCGGATTGGCATAGGGAATCTGCGACCAGGCGAGACGCCCCAGAAGAGGGCTCCAGCCCCCAGGTAAATCTACGAGCATGTGATGATCCTCCGATTAATCGCGATGTTCAGCGGCTTGCTTTTTCATGTAGTCAACCATGTTTTCCGTCATCATCGGCGGGATTGGCCAGGTTTTTCCGCGCATCACTTCAGTCATGACATGATCAAACAGACCCGGCTCCACTGAAGAGAAGTAAACCAAGTGGTGATTGACATTAATGAAAGGCTCCGCGAAACGGTTAAAGCTGGCATAGGTCATGCTGCCAGGGGCCTGCTGCACTTTTTGCACCCATTGCGCAAAGTCTGCCTTGTCAACCATCTTGGTTTTAAAAGTCATCCAGGAAGTACCTGCACCGGCATAGTCAGAAGCAATACCTTGATATTCACCTGCATGATCACTTAACAAAGCATTTTTGGTACGCATACCGGGCATTACGTCAATCATGCCGACCAGCTGGGGAATGAAGAAGGTTGTGGTCACGGCACTGGAAGTCAGACGAAAGAAAACTGGAGTGTGTACCGGCAGAACCAGCTCGTTGGCTACCGCCATGTGATATTGCGGATAAACAAATAACCACTGCCAATCCGTAGCAATGACATCCACTTCCACCGGGTCCCCATTAGGCTTCATATGGTGGGTGATGACCGTCGGATTATAAGGGTTGATTTCGAAAGTTCCCCTGACGGCAAAGTAGGACAGAAATCCGACGGCAATGATTGGGATACCCCAGACAAACACTTCAATAGTGTTGGAATGAGACCAGTGCGGATCATACATGCCCCGGTTCTTGCCTTTCTGATAACGCCACATGAACCAGACCACCAGCAAGGCTGTCAGTCCGACAATCGCACCCATGATCAGTACATCCACGATCATGTAAAACAAATCGGTTTTGGCCATGACCCCCTTGGGATCGAATATCCAGAAAGGGTTATGTGCGCAACCACCCAGCAACAAAACGGGAGCCAACGCCGCAGCGCGCCACCCCTTTTTCAGCCAGTTCCTCCAATTTAAATCCATTATGTATTTCCCCCTGGCGGACAACAAATGATCCGCAATAAAACAAGATAGCGGTTACTATCCAATCAGCTTTGATTAAAACAATACAAACTTATACTTTTTATGCTAATTCGAATCTCGGGTGTAAAAGTAGTGCAGAGAAGCCTGCAAATCAATAGAACATCCCCACAAATATTTTTGGGTTAATAAAAGTCTCATTAGTGCTATGAATATATTTAATTTTTTATTACGAATATAATAATACTCTTATTTTGTTATATTACAAAAAATCAATAACAATCATTTTGTTATTGCGAAAATTAAAATTTAAAAAACATTACTTCAATGTTTAATGTTGTATTAAACCGCTTATAATTTCTTCTCTCGCATTGAATAGATTTAGAATGTATCAACAAGATAATCTAAAAAATAATATATTATTATATTTTTATTAATATTTAAAATGGCCTGATTTACGACTGTATATTATAAAAATACAAGATTAACCTTACATATATTTTTATTGTTTCAGCAGACTTTTGTGTTACACTTTTCTCATGAACCAGCAGCCCTATATTCTATTTCTGCTCAGTAGCGCCCGGGTTTTGCAACTCCGGGATGGCACCGGGGTACCCACTGGCTTCTGGGCCGAAGAATTGGTCGTTCCGTGGAATCTGCTGAAAAACTCTGGCTGGACTTTGTCTATTGGTACGCTAGACGGCAGTATCCCCATAGTAGATCCGGAAAGTCTGGATCCTGCCAATCTCAACCATGACTCGCAAAAAGCCAGCGAACTGGCGAAGCAGATCACCTGCATACCCGAACTGGAGCATCCTGTTTCCCTGCAAAGTCTGCAGGCCGGGCAGCTGGATCTTATGCAGGGAGTATTTATTCCGGGCGGAAATGGTCCTCTCATGGATTTAGCAAAGTCTGTCGATGTTGCACGCCTTCTCCAGCATTGCCGTGATCATCACAAGGTATTGGCGACCTTATGCCACGGGAGCGCTGCCTTATTGGCGACTGCGCACGATCACAGCGACCCGCCCTTTTCCGGCAATCCGGTCACCTGCTTCAGTGCCGCTGAAGAAGCCGCTACTGCGCTGGCCGGCCGCTGGCCTTATACTCTGGAAGAGCACTTGAGAAATGCGGGATTCCTCGTTAGTGTCGGAGAATCCTGGCAAAGCCATGTGGTCGATGATGCGCAAATTCTGAGTGGTCAGAATCCAGCCTCGGCAGCAGCACTGACGGAAGCTTTTATACAACGATTATTTTTTCAGACTAACAAGGAAAACAGGCAATGAATGCAGATGCTCTCAAAAAAATGGCGGCCGAAGCCGCCCTCGCCTACATCCAGCCCGGTATGGTGGTGGGCGTAGGTACAGGCTCAACCACCAACTTTTTCATTGACGCCCTGGGTGCTGCAAAAATTCATGTGGATGGCTATGTCGCCTCCAGCATTGCTACCGAAAATCGCCTGAAAGCCCAGGGCTTGAATGTGCTGGACCTCAACAGCACCGGTGACATTCCCGTTTATGTAGACGGTGCCGATGAAGCTGACCCGCATTTCCGGCTGATTAAAGGCGGCGGAGCGGCACTGACCCGGGAAAAAATTGTAGCCAGTGCGGCCAGGCTGTTCGTCTGCATTGCCGACGCCAGCAAGGACAAACCCATGCTGGGCAAATTTCCCCTACCCGTGGAAGTCATCCCCTTCGCCCGCAGCTTTGTCGCCCGACAACTGGTCAAGCTGGGTGGGACCCCTACCCTACGCAATGGCGTGACCACCGATAATGGCAATGTCATCATTGATGTCACCGGTCTGGATTTTTCTGATCCGGTGAAAATGGAGGCCGTCATCAATCTGATTCCGGGCGTGCTGGACAACGGCATTTTCGCCCACCGGCGCGCCGATGTGATGCTCTTCGGTAGCGAAAACGGAGTCATTGAGAAAAAGGCCTGAGCCCTGCTCAAAGGAGAAGTGCCTAATGGAAGGTGAAATCGACCATCGCAGTACCCGGCGGGACTTTACCCACGGGGAGTTGCATCGACACGATCTGGACAGCAATCCCTTTCAGCAATTGGCCACCTGGCTGGCTGCCGCGACAGAGGCGGGTAATTTTGATGCGACCGCCATGGTGCTGGCTACGGCTGATGCTGACGGGCATCCTGATGCGCGCTATGTACTGCTCAAGCATTTTGATGAACAGGGGCTCTGCTGGTACAGCGACCAGCGCAGCCAGAAGGGTCAGGAACTGGCCGCCAACCCGCATGCAGCACTGGTATTCTACTGGCCGGAAAATGATCGTCAGGTGCGCATCAACGGCCCTGTAGAACCCCTGGATACGGCAGCGGCCGAAAGCTATTTTCAACAACGCCCGAGCCGCAGCCGTTATTCTGCTGCGGCGTCCATCCAGAGTCAGGTCATCGCCAGTCGTGCTGATCTGGAAGCGCGTGTTGCCGAATTACAGCAGCGCTATCCTGAGGACAACGTCCCACGCAACCCGGCATGGGGTGGGTACCGGCTGATTCCAGAGCGTTTTGAATTCTGGCAGGGCCGTCGTGACCGCCTGCATGACCGGTTTGTTTATCGGCGTTCTGGTGACGCGAGTCATGCCTGGTTGATTGAACGACTCATGCCCTGAGCCGTCATGGCTCAAAACACTTCAATACGCGCCTCGTAATCCACCAGAATCATGCGATAAATATCGTTGCCAAGCTGCACATGGGCAGATTGCGGTGCCCCGATACGAATGCTGTTGCCTCCCGCCATACTCAAACCGGAAGGGCCGAAATGTTCCTGTTCGATCAGGTCATACAGTAGCGCCTGCAACTCCTGCCTGGGAACCTGACAGGTATTGTCAATGACCTTGCAGGGCTTGCCACGTTTGGTTTTCCCTTCGATGATAACGGCATCGGCACGAACGGGCTGCAAGCCCTCCTCTTCTATCGCTGCATCCTGAATCATATTGATCAAATCTCCTTAAATACCATCCCGAAATAACCAGGGCGCTGATTGTCGACGGGCTGCCTCATAAGCGCGAATGGCTCCTTCATGCTGCAGGGTCAATTGAATATCATCCAGACCATTCAATAACTTGTGTTTGTGTCCGGCATCCATGGGGAAACAATAGCGACTATCTCCCATGGTTTGCACCTCCTGGGCCGGAAGATCAATGCGCAAACGATAGCCGGGGTTAGCCGCCACTTCATGAAACAAATGATCTACTTCTTCTGCGGACAGTCGAATCAACAAAATCCCGTTCTGCACACAATTGTTTGCAAAGATGTCGGCAAAGCTGGGGGCAATTATGGCGCGAAAACCATAATCTGCCAGCGCCCAGGGAGCATGTTCACGACTGGAACCACAACCAAAGTTTTCCCGGGCCAGTAAAATCTTTGCATCAGCATATATCGGCTGATTGAGGATGAATTCAGGGTTTTCCACCTGCCTGCCATCCTGTGCCAGATAGCGCCAGGCATCGAAAAGATGCTTGCCCAGGCCCTGTCGCTCAATGGTTTTGAGAAACTGCTTGGGAATGATGGCGTCGGTGTCCACATTGGGACGATCCAGGGGGACGACAATTGCCTCTAATACGGTAAAAGCTTCCATTATTTCTCCAGTTGTCGCTTGACGAGATATTCCACGGCAGCCACTTCTGCCGAGCAACCCCGCAAGCTCGAAAAAATGCCAATTTCCACCATCCCCAGGCTGCATAAGCCCAGAGCGATGCGCAACACCCAGGAGCCGGCGCGCTTTTTATGGTACGGACCAGTCACGTACATCCACAAAATGTCCGGCAATCGCGGCTGCTGCTGCCATAGCCGGGCTGACCAGATGAGTTCTGCCACCGGCTCCCTGACGCCCCTCAAAGTTCCGGTTACTGGTACTGGCGCAACGTTCTCCAGGCTCCAGACGATCGGCGTTCATAGCCAGACACATAGAACAACCCGGTTCACGCCACTCAAAGCCCGCCGCTTTGAAAATACGATCCAGCCCTTCCGCTTCGGCCTGGGCTTTCACCAGTCCCGAGCCGGGAACCACCATGGCCACTTTTACCGAAGCCGCTTTCTGATGCCCCTTGGCAACAGCAGCAGCAGCGCGCAGATCTTCAATGCGCGCATTGGTACAGGAGCCAATAAAAACCTTGTCGAGCGCTATCGCAGACAACGGGGTGTTGGCCTGCAAATCCATATAGGCCAGAGCGTCCGTCCAGCCCTTACGACGCACCATATCTGATTCCTGGGCAGGATCGGGAATGGTGGCGTTAATTTCTGCAACCATCTCGGGGCTGGTTCCCCAGGTGACCTGAGGCGCGATATCTGCTGCATGGAGACGAATTTCCGCATCAAAGCGGGCATCCGCATCCGAATGCAGTTCATTCCAGGCCGCCACAGCCTGATCCCAGATTCTGCCCACCGGGGCATAGGGACGGCCCCGCAAGTAATCAATGGTTATGGCATCGACGCCAACCATACCCGAGCGCGCGCCGGCTTCAATGGCCATATTGCATAAGGTCATGCGCCCTTCTACCGACAAAGCCTGCACGGCTGGTCCGGCAAATTCGATGGCGTAGCCCGTACCGCCCGCCGTACCCATTTTGCCGATAATGGCCAGCACCATATCCTTGGCGGTGACGCCCCGACCCAGTTCGCCATCCACCCATACCCGCATACTTTTGGATTTGCGTGCCCATAGACACTGGGTCGCCAGCACATGCTCCACTTCCGTGGTGCCAATACCAAAGGCCAGCGCACCCAGCGCACCATGAGTCGCCGTATGAGAATCGCCGCACACCACGGTCATGCCCGGCAGAGTGAGTCCCTGCTCGGGAGCAATTACATGCACAATGCCCTGGCGCGGATCCAGCATGCCGAATTCTTCAATACCGAATTCCGCACAGTTCTGATCCAGGGTATCCACCTGCAAACGGGAAGTCGGATCGACAATACCCGCCGCCCGATCCGTAGTCGGGACATTGTGGTCGGCCGTAGCGATGTTGGCATCAATCCGCCAGGCTTTGCGCCCCGCCGCGCGCAAACCCGAAAAGGCCTGGGGGCTGGTGACTTCATGCAGCAACTGCCGATCAATATAAAGCAATACGGCACCGTCGGCCTCCGTATGCACCACATGGCTTTCCCACAACTTGTCATAAAGCGTTTTTGCTGCCACAAGCTTCTCCTCAAACATCCATGTCCAAAATTAACCAATGTTGTTCATAAGGGCAATGCCGTCATCCAGCACACATCCAGCGAAAAATCATGATTCGGCTGCAGCGCAAAGTGGTCACAGACCTCGGTTGAAGCCCCGGCCCATACGCTTTTAATCGCTGTTACGCGCTCTTCCGGGCTGCGCATCCGGCTTATCCAACTGGCAAAATCCAGGGGCAGCTTCCAGGTATCCTGATCAGGCATCTGCCACCCGGCTGCAGCCAACATCGCCTGCCATTCTGAAACCCGGTAATCCCGCACATGAGAAGGGTCACGTAAAATTTCGACCGTCTGCAGAAAAGTATCCAGTAATGGATTTTCGGGTGCGCATACGTCGATGATGACACATTTTCCCTGAGGATGGAGTACACGCCGCATTTCCCGAAGTGCCGCAGGGACATCCGCCCAATGATGGGCGGAAAAACGCGTCACCACTCCATCAAAATAAGCATCGGCGAAAGGCAATGATTCTGCCGTACTTTTTTCGGTGTGGAGATTAGACAATCCACGCTGTTGCGCCTCGTCAGCTACCACACGCAGCATTTCGCCGGAAAGATCCACCGCGAACACTTCCCCGACAACTTCCGCCAGTGTAAAGCTGGCATGCCCCGCCCCGCAGCCAAGATCCAGCACCCGCATGGCCGGCTGTCCGGTAAACTCCCGACGCAGACGCTGTAAATCTGCACCCTGTGCGTGTGCCGGGCTATGGAGATAATCCGTCGCCGCCACACCGAATTGCTTCTCTACCAGTTTTTGCTGATTACTCATGGGCTTTAGGTCTTCCAAAAGAATATACACCTATCATACGAAGGCCATTAAACTGGTACAATATGAGCATATATACTGGTATATTTACTACCAGTATTGTGCTTTCCATGGATTATACCGATGTCTGGAGACAGCTTGGCCTTGGGGGCGTTTATTCGTCGCCACCGCGAAAAAACAACACCGCAGCAGGCTGGCCTGAATGCGCTTGGACGCCGCCGCACTCCCGGGCTGCGCCGCGAAGAACTCGCCATGCTCTCGGGAGTCAGTGGCACCTGGATCACCTGGATTGAGCAGGGGCGGCCGATACAACCTTCCGTGCCCACGCTGGATCGCCTCAGCAAGGCACTGCAACTATCCCAAGCTGAACGGCAGCATTTGTTTCATCTTGCGGGCAAGGCTGATCCCCAGCTGGAATCTCCCCCTTCTGCCGTAGCGCCCACCCTGCTCCACCTTCTCAAAATCCTGCAATATCCTGCCTATATCCTGGATCGCTACTGGAATGTACCTGCCTGGAATGCTGCCGCCGCCGCACATTTTGCGGGCTGGTTACCAGCCAGTCCGGTTCCCGAGGAAAAGCCTCCCAATTTGCTGGAATTTCTGTTCCTCGACCCCGGCGCCAGAAACTTCGTCGATGATTGGCATAGCCGTTGCCGACGTCTGGTCGCCGAGTTTCGTGCCGATGTTGGCAAGCACCTGGATGATCCCGAAATGGCCCGGATCATCACCCAACTGCAAAGTCAGAGCCGCACATTTGCCGGGCTCTGGCCTGCCCAGGATGTAGTGGAAAGAGAAGGCGGTCGCCGGATATTCCAGCACCCAATGCATGGGCGCGTGGTGTATGAACAAAGCACCTTATTACCAGCGGCACATACGGATATGAAACTGGTGATTTTATTGCCCTATCAGGAAGATGATCTTGTGTAACCATGTGGAAGGGCAATGCTCCGCTAGGGTTATGCGGTAATATACCACTTCATCATCGCTCTTAGCTCGCGAGGGAGACTGGAAACAACATGATCGTGGATTTATGGATTCGCTGAGTTCAGTAGCTTGATTAATTTTTATATGTTTATAATTTATTTATTATTATTTGCCAGACTAAATCAATGGCAGGGTTCCCTCGTTATCATCTATCATGCCCTGCGTCGCCAGGCATGCGCATCCAGCCAAAGGAGTCCTGATGTTGAATGATGGTTTCAACGGCGTTCTACGAATGCTGAATTATACCCTTCACCTGTTTATTGCCGTCGCCCTGGCGGCTGCCAGCGTATTGATCATGATCCAATTCAGTCATGATGTGGTGGACGCTTTCCGGGAGCACATACTGGCAGCTGGCTTTCTCCACGCCTTAGGCACGCTTTTTATTGTCTGGGTCCTGTCAGCCCTGATTTCCGCCGAAATCACCTTCATGCGCAGCGGTATTTTTCATGTCGAGGTGTTTTTTGAAGTCGCCATGATTACGCTGTTGCGACAACTGATTCTGATCCCCGTGAAAGGCGGAGGAGAAACCATCCCGCAGGATGACCTCATATTCTACGCCATGATCAGCGGCGCCCTGCTGGCTACCGGCATCGCTTACTTCCTCGTGGCCCGCAGCCGCTTGGGTACTGGCCGGAAAGCGCCATGAAGCGAACAAACGGCCCAAGGAACGCTTTCAACAAACCTATGTCGACTATCTTGATCCACTGATAGCTGTCCCAGCTTAAGTCTCTACCGTCCATAAAGCATTTTCACAAACTCCGGTCTCGCGTGGCAATTTATACCGCGCCCAGTTGTTCCAAGGCCTCAAAGGATGGATGACTTCCACCTGATTTACTGACCATATAGTATCGCCCGGCGCTCAATGTACGGACGCATAAAAAAACCAAACAAATGGAGACCATGCAGTTGACTCATTCTACCACAACATTCTTCTTGAACCTGATCAACCTGTTAGGGATATTCGCCTTTGCCATCAGCGGAGCAATGCGCGGGGTGCGCAGTCAAATGGATATTTTTGGTATTGTCGTTTTGGGCGTTGTTACTGCGGTTTCAGGGGGCATCTTACGGGATTTGCTGATCGGTGCCATTCCCCCGGAGGCCATTGCCAACTGGCATATCATGGCGTTGGCGGTTCTCGCAGGGGTCGGTGTATTTTTCTTTCATCACCTTTTTGATCATTTGCGCCATCCTGTACTGCTTTTTGATGCTGCCGGCCTGGGTGTTTTTGCTGCTACGGGGGCACAAAAGGCTTTGACATATGGCTTGTCTCCGGTCATGGCAGCAGTTTTGGGAATGATCAGTGGCATTGGCGGCGGCATGGTACGCGATATTTTAACCGCCGAGATTCCTGTGGTATTGCGTGCGGAAATCTATGCATCTGCGGCGTTGTTGGGGGCAGCAGTTACTCTGGTTGGCGATTATGCGCATTTACCCGCCATCGAAAGTACTCTGGCTGGCGCATCACTGTCCTTTATTCTGCGCATGATGGCCTTGTACCGACACTGGAGTTTACCCAGACCGCGCTAACCGCCTGAAATGCTAAAATTACCATACAGCGCATGCCAAAATATGTCAATTTTCACCTTTGATCACAATGACTTGACAAAATGATGGCCAAGCACCTGATAACCCATTCGCTCATAAAACCAGCGTGCCGAATGGTTGGTGACGTACGCATCCAACACCATGATTTCGCAGCCTTGCTGACGGGCATATTGTTCAACCCAGTCCATAAGCTGCCGTCCTATCCCGGAACTGCGATATGCAGGATCCACGACCACGTTGTCTACATCCAGATAACGACCGCACCAAAAGCGCGTTCCCTGCCAAATCCCCGCCACCCCGACACAATCATCATCCAAAAAGGCGGCAACACATTGATACCCTTGCCCCATCATATCCTCAAGCCGCTGCGCGAGCAGATCGGGCAGCACATCAGGATTAAGGACCTGTACCAAGGGCAAAATGATTGTCAGCTCCTGCTTCGCCAACAATCGAATCAATAAACGACGATCCATTCTTATCTCCTACTCTGAGCCTGGGTCATTGTCCTAGAAGATTCTTTTTTGAGTGTGCAAGCAGATTCTCCCTTTCTCTGCATAAAATTTGGGTATTGAGCCGAATCTTATTCAAAACCTTTTCAGCCGCATCTATAGTACTATATTCACCACGCGACCGACTCTTGTCATCAAAATCAAGGCCGGTGAATAGTCGTGCCAGACGACATCAACTCAACCGATCATCACTCATGCCCATGCCTAAGCCGTATGACTCGCCGCTAGCTTTGAATTGACAACAGCTATACGCCACTCTACCGTTTGTATATCTATTGCGTTTCATGAGGAGGCTGTCATGCGCGCTACCGCCATCAACTTGCGGGCTTTGCCGGAGCAACGTGATCTTATTGACCACAACGCCCACCTGCTGGGTAAAAACCGTTCTGAGCGATGAGCAACCAGCTCAGAGGGGCCAGCAGGAGTTTTGTGCTTGTCGTTGATGCTGCGCCTGAGTACCGTCAACGCCTGATTACTGCATAAAGATTCACAAGCCAGAAACCTGCACGACCGGGCGTTGTCGCTGACTCCAGTGACGATAACTGCGGGCCAGGGTAAAAAGTCCGGCGCCCAGCATGCCGACAAAAAAACCGATGGGCCAGTTGGTCCAATAAGACAGCGCAATGGCTGACCAGATGCTGCTCTCGGCAAAAATTACTGCCAGGAGCAGGCTGCGCAGCGGGTGAATACTCAGCGACTGGGCAGCAGCAGGTGGCCCCACCAACAAGGTAAAAACCAGAAAGGCACCGACGACTGGCAGGGCTGAAGCCGTCACCAGCGCCAGCAGACTTAGAAAAATCAGATCCATGCGTGCTGCAGAAATCCCCTGTAAAGCAGCCAGATCAGGAAAACTGGAATCCAGCAGCAAGGGGCGAAAAATAGTGATCATAACCACCGTGACCAGGGCGGAAATCACCAGTATGGGCCACAAATCCGCATCGCTGACACCCAGCATCTCACCAAAAAGCAGCGAAAATACCTCAGGGGCGTATTCACTGGTCATACTGAGAAACAGCGCACCGACGCCCAAAAAGAGCACCAGCAGCAGTCCGGTTCCCACGTCACGCCGCCCTATACGGGCCAATTGACGCAAGAGCAGCACCCCCATTCCCACAAAAACCAGGAGGCCAACAAAAGGATTCACTCCGAGCAGATTAGCCGCTGCCGCCCCCGGAAAGGCTCCCAACGGCAAGGCATGGGCTGCAAAGGCCGAATGGCGAATTACCACAAAATAACCGACCAGTGCGGCCACCAGCGCAATGGCGGTACCCGCAATCCAGGTGTTGATCATAAAACTGGAAAACACGGCTAAGGCTCCTGAAGGCGGCGCAGGGACGCAATGCCCCGGCGCTGGTATTTCTGGCTCCACGAAGAACCGAACATAGCCAGTAGATAAAACAGAAAAATCAGGACCACCACAAAAAAACTGACGGGCCAGGCATTACCGGAAAACCAGTAATAACTTTCGTAGGCCATCCAGATTCCCAACCAGACCGCCGTCAGGGCAATAATCATCGCCCAGAAAATAGCCTGGGCAGGTCGTCGACTGAGACGAATCGCCGCTCCGGCAGGGCCGATCAGGAGCGCCGTCGCCAGTACCGCGCCAATCGCCAGAGCACAAACCGCAACGGCCAGTCCCAGCACCAGAAGTTGTAGCAAACCCATCCAGCGTGGGGAAACACCCCGCAAAGTCGCCAAATCCGGGTCCACCGCTGTCAGAATCAGCGGCCGATAAAACAAGCCGACCAGCAAAAACACCGCCAGTACCGCCAGGATGGCTGGCCAGATCAAGCCTTGCGAAATGGCGAATAAAGATCCGAACATCACCGATACAGCGGCACCGGTGGTACTGGTGGTAGTGACATCCAAATACAAAAATAGCGCCGAAAGTCCCAGACCGGCACCCAGCACAATCCCGGTCGCCAGATCTCTTTCCCGCGCCTTGCGGACCCCCAGAAATTCCATCCCGAATGCAGCAATCCAGGCCATGCCGAGAAAACCCAGCAAGGGGCTGATACCCCATAAAAACGAAGCGGCTCCTCCGGCACTGCTGACATCAGCTAGGGCATGACCGGCGAAAGCATTTCCACGCAACACAGTAAACACCCCAATCAGGGCACTGACCAACGCCGCGCAGCTGCCCACAATAAGCGCAGTCTGTACCGGCTGACTGCTTAAAAAAGCAAACATCCGCTCACACTCCGTGACCTGCACAACGATTCATATTGGCCACATCGGCATTTTCGGGGGCATCGGGCAGCACCAGAATCCGCCCGCCATGGTGCAGAACCGAAACGGGATAACCGTAAAGCTTGCTGAGCACCTCCGCCTGCACGACCTCGGCAACCGTGCCGGTGGCGGCGCGCCCGTCTACCAGATACACCAGACGGTCCATCACCGGAATCAGCGGATTCATATCATGAGCAGTCACCAGCACCGTCATTTGTTGCTGGACAATCAAACGCCCCAGCAGATCTACCAGTGCATTGGCGCTACCAAAATCGAGATTTGCCAGCGGTTCATCCAGAATCAGCAGACGCGGCTTGCGAACCAGAGCATGGGCGATGACGGCACGCTGCTGCTGCCCCCCCGATAATTCTCCAACCCGCTGATCGGCAAATTCTTCCGCGCCCACGGCTTGCAGCGCCTGATCCACCGCATGGCGGGTGCGTCCATTAAAAAACGGCAACCCCAAACGCTGACCATCCAGCCCCAAACGCACCAGATCCCGGGTGCGCAAGGGCAGATCCGGATCAAAATTGATTTTCTGGGGAACATAGCCCACCATCTCGCGATGTTCACGAGCCGGCGCAGCGCCGATCAGCACCGTGCCGGCACGCTGGGTAATCAGGCCCAGCAAGGTACGTAACAGGGTGGTTTTACCCGCCCCATTTTCACCGATCAGGGCGCAGAGCTGCCCGGGATACAAGTCAAAACTGACATCCCGTAAAATACTGCGGCCGCCCAGATCCACAGAAAGATCGGCGACCGCAAGAATCGGACTCTGATTGGTCAAGATATTATTTCAACACCGTCGTAGAGGTACCATGTTCTTCGGCTGCGCGCAGGGCATCCACTTCTGCGAGCATCCAGGATTGATAAGTGTACCCGGTTGGCATGGTTTCATAAACGCCCACCACCGGAATATGCGCCGCCTTGGCATTATTCAGGAAAGACGCGGTCAGGGAGTCAGTGACCTGCTGGTTATACAGAAACACCTTGACCTGATGATTTTTGAACAGATGATTCTGGATGCTGACATCCTGGGGTGCCGGATCGGTCCCATTCATGATCGCCGCCTGGAGATTCCAGGGGGTTTTCAGATCGCAGCCTGCCGCCTGCAGCATGTAATCCGCTACGGGTTCGGTAACCGCTACCGGAGTATGGGGATATTGCGCTTTGAAACTGGCAATGGCGGCGTACCAGGGCTTCAGCGAAGCATCAAACTTTTGAACATTGGCCTTGAAAAAAGCCGCATGGGCAGGATCCAGCTTGCTCAGGCTCGCCGCAACCGCCTTGACAACCGCCGGCATGGTTTCCGGTTTGTACCAGAGATGCGGGTTTTTGGTGCTGTCGGGTAAATGTAACAGATCCTGAACCACAATCACCTGCCGCTTGGAATTAGGATCAGCCGCCAGAATTTTTTTGGCCCAACTGTCATAACCCACGCCGTTACGGACCACCAACTGGGCCGCCGCAATTTCTCTGGCCACGGACGGGCTCGCCTCAAAAGTATGGGGGTCCGTGTTGGGATTGCTCTCAATGGCACTCACGTCAACATATTTTCCACCAATCTGGCTGATGACATTAGCATATTCATTTTCTACGCCGACGGCATGAATGGTGTCTGCTGCGGCCATTTGTGCAGCACCCAGACCCAGCAACAAGGACAGCAAAGGCAGAAAACGCCACCCGGCGCCAGTATGCCGCCTGAACAGTTTAGATGGCGATAACTCATTGGATTCAGTGTGATACATAGTGATTCTCCTAAAAGTGGTATTGATAACGGCATGTTTGTGCGTCATATTATATGCAACTTTGTTGCATATTAAGGAACGATGCCGGGTCTGTCAAGTGGCCTTTCACCACGATATAAACACTTTTATTGCAGTTGATAGTGATAATAGTTACCGTCAATATCGAGTAAACAAGGGAGAACTCATGCTTCGCCAGCAAAACCGTTACCGCAACATCCTATTGAGTAGCATTCTTTTCTGCGCATCTACTGCCCCCGCCTGGGCTGCCAGTACGGGGCAATCCATCCCCGAAGCAGCGCACCAAAACTGGTGGCGGAGGATTTCCCTGGTCATTCATGGTCAGGTAGAAGGCGTTTCCAATCTGAGTGGTGGCATCAGTACCGGCAGCACCGCAACCGGGCTCTGGAAAGGCGGACTGGCCCTGCATACAGGTAAGGCCGGTTGGTGGCAGGGGGGCCTTTTTGTAGTCGAAGGCCTTGCTGCGGACAGCAGCAACCCCGACAGTTTGTACATTGGTGATCTACAGAGCGTCTCCAATCTCACTACGCCCTATCAACACATGGCCCATCTTTATAAGGCTTATTATCGACAAAAATTCGGCGACTATACCTTGCGCCTCGGCTTGCTCAATCCTAACGACTATTTCAATGATACCGGAGTAGCAGGCGAACTGTTCAATGCCTCTTATGGTATTTATCCCATCATTTCGGCCAACATTCCCTTCACGCCCACTTATCCCTATTCCAGTCTCGGAGCCATTGCTGCAGCGAGCTGGGGAAATACCACGGTAATGCTAGTGTAGTGTTGCATTCTTGGTGAACCTTAAGGTTAATGATGATAAAATAGCTCCATGTTGAGGGTATGAATGGAGTCGAGCCTTGCGAGTTGCGCCCACAGTCACTTTAACCAGCGAAGAGCGGTCCGAGTTGTCCCGTATAGTCGCCTCCCGATTAAGCAGTGTCCGCTTGTCATTACGGGCACGGATGATATTGCTGGCGGCAGAGGGCTTGCAGAACAAAGAAATTGCGGAGCGCCTGGGGGTGGATCGCCTGCAAGTCGCACGTTGGCGCAAGCGTTATCTGGAACACCGCTTGTCGGGCATTGAACGCGATTTACCGCGCGGCGCCCCTCCGGTGAAAGTGGATGTGGCCCGTCTGGTAGAATTGACCACGCAGAGTAAGCCGGAAGCGATGACGCATTGGAGTACGCGTAGGATGGCGGCAGAACTGGGTGTCAGTGCCGCCAGTGTGTCACGGCATTGGCGCAAGCATGGCCTCAAGCCTCATCTGCTGCGTGGTTTCAAGGTGTCACGTGACCCGCATTTTGTGGAAAAGCTGGAAGATATTGTGGGGTTGTATATGTCTCCCCCGGAGCATGCCTTGGTGCTCTGCGCGGATGAAAAAAGTCAGGTGCAGGCCCTGGACCGGACCCAACCGGGACTTCCCCTCAAAAAGGGCCGCGCAGAAACGATGACCCACGACTACAAACGTAATGGTACCACGACCTTGTTTGCCGCCCTCAACGTGCTGGATGGTCAGGTCATCGGACAGTGTCAACAGCGCCATACCCATGTGGAATGGCTGAAGTTCCTGAAGAAAATTGATCGGCAGACGCCCAAGGACAAGGCTCTGCATTTGATCGCCGACAACTATGCGACCCATAAACACCCGGTAGTACAGGCGTGGCTCGACAAGCACCCGCGTATTCACATGCACTTTACGCCCACTTCGGCATCCTGGCTCAACATGGTCGAGCGTTTCTTTCGGGATATCACGACCCAGCGGTTACGTCGTGGGGTGTTCACCAGTGTGCCTGAACTCATCCAGGCCATTGAGGGGTACATCGACCACCACAACACCCATCCCAAACCTTTCATCTGGACCAAAACCGCCCGCGACATCCTGCAAAAAGTCATTCGCGCCAACAGCCATTTAAGCAGCAAACAGAATGCAACACTACACTAGGCGCGTTTGGTGCGGATGGCGTCCATCCTTTCCGTGCGCCCTGGGGCAGTGACGGAATGATTTATTATGGTGAAGTCGACCAAAGCATTCCCGTCGGTCCTGGCACGGCGATGCTCAAGGCCGGAGGCTATTACAACCACATCTACGGCCCTTACCTCACCCAAAATATTGGCATCGGTTCTTCTACCAGTCAGGGCGGATTTTACGGTACCGCCGAGTATCGCTGGAAAGCCGATCAGATGACCTGGGGGGTCTTCCTGCAAGGTGGCGGAGCCCCCAATGCTGCAGCCGTTTCGCCGGTGAATGCCTATGTGGGCGCAGGATTGCGGCTGCGACATTTCATTCCGGATTCACCCGGCTCTACCCTGAGCCTGGGCATGGCCCGCGCCTGGCAACGCCAATCCGGTTCGAATACGGGGGCTGCAGAAACCAGTCTGGAAGTGAACTTCAAACAGCCCGTTTTCAAGGATTTGTATATCCAACCCGACCTGCAATATATCATCAACCCCGGCGCCAATGGGCCCGGGTACACCCTCCCAAATGCCTTCGTCGCCATTATCCGACTGGGTTGGCACTATCATTTGCACGCTTGAAAACCAAACAGCAGGTTTCTAAATAGCATCATCGCTTTTAGTGCTTGCTTGCCTCTTGTGCTTCTTTTTTTGCCTCGGCACGCGCAGCGCGCATGAACAGCGCTGCAGCCAACCCAAAAAAAGCAAAGGCAATCAAACCCGTCACTATGATCCCCGCAGCGGTTTGCCCATCAGAAATATAATGCATGCTGTTGGTCATCGCCTGCATGCTCATTGAATGCATATCCATTATCGATCTCCTGTGTCGATTAACACATCATTAATCTTAATTCTTTGCAAGACCAGTAACAAAATAGAAATTCAGTTAGCTCGCTACAATTTTAATTATACCCTAACCTTACTATTGGCTTTAATGCCACACGGAGCAGCACACCAGCGCTTTTTGTGGAAAATTGCCCATTGATGGCCACCATACGCTCCGACCAGGAAAACCTAAGATTAAAACCCGTTACGCTCGCGGACCATAAAAAAGGTAGCCTCATTCAGGCTACCAATCGCCATATGCTGGCGCGTCGTGAAGAAAAAGTCATTGTTCAGCTCAGGTTTCCCATGATTTCCGACCGACATAATTGATGTTTGACTATGCCTTCGGAGCAGGCAAACAGTCTGCGGAAAAACCAACACCCACAAAAAATGTCATAAGGCCCATAAAAAACAGGCTCTGTTCAGGAATGCAACATCACGGACTGGCTGTATTCCAGGTTGGCCTTATCCACAGCCGAACAAAAAAAGCAGATGCGGGATGGTTTATTGCCGCCTTCCCGACAACGGCCACTTTCTGCACAGCCGGTTTCCATCGCCAGCAACTGACCATTTTTGGTGAGTTTAGCCAGCAATGCGGACATGTACTCCGCATCGGCAGCATGTAAATCAATCAACGACTCCAGAGTGATGCCCGGATATTGGCGCACATGGGCGAGTACTTCTTTCAGCATATTCGTCTCCTTGAAAGTCTTATAGACAAAACAGCACAACCACTGGTTATTAATGTAAACGATTATCATTTGTGTAGTCAATACCAGTAATATCCACACCTCTGCAAATGGAACCCAGCCGGCTGTCAGCCCGGAGGCCTGCCGCGACTTTGGCAACAAAAGAGGGCGCTTTGTGTTCTCCTCGCTTGACCTGCACAGGATTCCCATGTTGTTATGTGCAACTTAGTTGCATATTATGGCATGCCGTTTCAGTTATCATTGTGAGGATTTACCATGTCCCAGCTCTCCACCACTCCCCTTCCCGTCACCGTGTTGTCGGGTTTTCTCGGTGCCGGCAAAACCACGCTCCTCAACCATATCCTGCACAACCGGGAAGACCGGCGTGTCGCAGTAATTGTCAATGACATGAGTGAAATCAATATTGATGCCGCCCTGGTCCGTGAAGGGGGCGCGCAACTATCACGCACGGAAGAAAAAGTCGTTGAAATGTCCAATGGCTGCATCTGCTGCACGCTCCGGGAAGATTTGCTTGAGGAGGTGGCCTTATTGGCAAAAGAAGGGCGTTTTGACCAATTGGTAATTGAATCCACGGGGATTTCTGAGCCTTTGCCCGTCGCCGAAACCTTCACATTTGAGGATGAACAAGGCAGCTCACTGTCACAGTTGGCGCGCCTGGATACCATGGTGACGGTCGTGGATGCCTATAACTTTCTACGGGAATATGCCGACGCTCAATTATTGCGCGATCGTGGAGAGTCACTGGGCGCAGAAGATGAGCGCACCATTACCGACCTCCTGATTGAGCAGATTGAATTCTGCAATGTGCTGGTGTTGAACAAGGTGGGCCTCATCAGCCCGGAAGAACAGCAGAGCTTGATGGCTATTTTGAATGCGCTCAATCCTCGGGCGCGCATTGAAATTTCCGAGTTTGGTCGGGTTCCTGTCAGTCGCGTACTGCAAACCGGTCTTTTTGACTTTGAAGAAGCCAGCCAGGCCCCCGGATGGTTGATGGAAATGCGCGGGGAACATATTCCTGAAAGTACGGAATATGGTATTGGCAGTTTTCATTTTGCCGCTCGCCGCCCCTTTCATCCGCAACGATTCTGGGACTTGATGCATCAGAATTGGGACAGCGTATTACGCAGCAAGGGATTTTTCTGGTTAGCGAGCCGGCCGGATGTCGCAGGACTCTGGTCTCAGGCCGGGGGAATTTTCCGACATCAAGCGGCCGGACAATGGTGGGCCGACACCCCCAAAAAATACTGGCCTAAAGATCCTGAAGAACGCCAGGCTATCGAGAAACATTTTCAGGGAGAATGGGGCGACCGCCGCCAGGAGCTGGTTTTTATCGGACAAAACATGGATGAAGACAAGATCCGTCAATCTCTGAGCGATTGCTTGCTTACCGATGCAGAGTGGCAGCAGGGTCCGTCGGCATGGAATGGTTTTGTTGACCCATTTCCGGAATGGTGAGGAGTTCCCATGTCGCAAGCCACATTAAAACAAGGTGCAGGAACCGATGAAATACTGTTCGTAGATCAACTTGCCGATCTTGTCAGCATTTTCGATACGGACGTCCAGCTGTGCATAATGCAAAGATCCCAACAACCGGAAATACTGGATTATCTGGATGCCGCCGAAAATGATCTGGGCAGCGGAATTCGCCAATCCTTCAATCGTGGAACGCTTTTCCCTGCAGAGCTGTTGCCCGACTTATCCGGCCGGGAGTTCTTACTGAAAGACATACGCTTCCTGATGGAGCTTTACTTCGATTTAACCGGTTGCGACGCTATCGCGCTTCGCCTGATGGTTCTCGATCGGGCTATGTGCCCAAGATTCCATACAGATTTTACGGGAATCCGTTTGTTGTGCACCTGGAAAGGGCCGGGCACGCAATGGCTAAGCAGTGATTATGCGGATCGCAGTAAACTGGGAGAGGGATCCCGAGGACTGGCGGACCTGAAATCCGGGCTAATTCGCGATCCTCGCGGCATCGGGGAGGTCCCCGCATTTGCCATCGCTCTGCTCAAAGGAGAGGCCTGGGAAAACAATGCCGGAAAGGGGATCATACATCGTTCCCCGGCCCTGGGCAGCACAGGGAAAATGCGCATTGCGCTTTCCCTGGATGCGCTTTGGAATGATTAATCGGCCCCAGCACCCAAAGGACCCGAGGCCGTTTGCATAAAGTTGGGTAAACCCATTTTGTCGATCAGATCAATGTGGGTTTCCAGCCAGTCAATATGCTCTTCAGTCTGCTCCTGAATTTCGACGAGAATGTCACGCGAGACGTAGTCTTTGACCGATTCACAATAATGGATGGCCTCAACATAATGGGCACGGCCAGCTTCTTCCAGTTTCAAGTCACAAGCCAAGCATTCAGCGACATTTTCACCGATGAGTAATTTATTCAGGTCCTGCAGATTGGGTAGGCCTTCCAGAAACAGAATACGTTCGATGAGTTTGTCGGCATGCTGCATTTCTTCAATGGATTCCGCATATTCATGCTTACCCAAAGCAAAAAGTCCCCAGTTTTTGTACATGCGGGCATGCAGAAAATATTGATTAATGGCCGTCAGCTCAATGGCCAGTGCCTTGTTCAACAACTGAATAACTTTTTTATCCCCTTTCATGACGCGCTCCTGGTTGAATAGTTAATTTAATGGACTAGAAAATGAGTGTTTAGACCGCACGCTTGAGTGTAGACCGGGAATGCTGATGCATGGGATATTGCATGGCTTTGGCATGCTGCGTTTCCTGATCCAGAATCGCTTTGGCACAAGTCGCACAACGCCCGCACTGGGAGGCCACACCTAACTGTTGGCGTAGATCCCGCATGGAACAGGCACCTTCACATACTGCCTGATGAATGTCTTTTTCGGTGACAACGTTACATAGGCATATATACATAGCTATTCTCATCAAAAGCTCTTACACAGCATTCAAACGCAAATGATAATGCATGTCAATAACATTACCCCAAAAAATGGCCGTTGGGTCTGCAGGCTTTGCAGCGACTTTTGTTTCGAGCCGTTGTTGTTCTTGGCGAAATCCTGCGCCCGTCAGGAGAGCTGTCTGAGCCCGCAGGGCGAGTTCTCTCCTGACAGCAGGATGAGCCGTAGAACAACAGGCAATGAACAATGGAGCAAAAAGCCTGCAGACCCAACGGCCATTTTTTAGGTTCAACAGTCATTCATCAGTCATTTTCTTGAGCTATGCTCGAAAGTGGTGTACGGGCGCGTTACAACTGGCTTGAATGAGGTGGCGTACTGTTGCTACAAAGGGTTTCCGACTCAAAGAGCAACATAAGGAGTACGCCGTGGAAAAGAATACCGTAATAGCAGGTGGGATGGGAGAGTTGGGTCTGGGCATTGAAGGGATACTTCGACGCGCGGCACGCTCTCTGATTGAGCAGGCCATAGAGGCAGAGGTGGCGGTATTGCTGGAAGAATTTGCGACGGTGCGGATGGTTGATGGGCGTCAGGCGGTCGTGCGTAATGGGCATCTGCCGGAGCGCGAGATCATGACCGCTCTGGGTCCGGTACCCGTCAAAGTACCCAAGGTGCGGGACCGCTCAGGATCGGGGATCAAATTCAATTCGGTACTGGCGCCTCCGTATGTACGCAAATCACGAACAGTAGCCGCTACAGTACCTTGGCTCTATCTGCATGGGGTGTCTTCCGGCCACATGCAGGAAGCCCTTTCCATTTTGCTGGGTGATGAGGCCAAGGGACTTTCACCTGCGGTGTTGGGACGTCTCAAGGCGGAGTGGGCGCAAGAGTATGCCCATTGGCAACACCGCTCCCTACAGGGAAAGCGCTATGCTTACTGGTGGGTAGACGGTATTTATACGAACCTCCGTGCGGAGGAGGATCCGCGTATCTGCCTGCTGGTGATTATCGGCGTGACGGCAGAGGGCAAGAAAGAGCTGGTCAGTGTCAGTGACGGCCTGCGCGAATCCAAAGCTTCCTGGCTGGAGATTCTGCGTGACCTGCAGGCGCGCGGTCTGGAGGCGGCCCCTTTGCTCGCCATTGGGGATGGTGCCATGGGGTTTTGGGCCGCACTGGATGAAGCCTATCCCGAAACTGGTCAGCAACGCTGCTGGGTGCATAAGACCGCCAACATTCTCAACGAACTTCCCAAAGCCCAACAGAGCAAAGCCAAGGCAGCGTTGCAGGAAATCTGGATGGCCGCCAATCGCCAGGCTGCGGAAAAAGCACTGGACGTGTTTGTGCGCAATTACCAGGCAAAGTATCCCAAGGCCGTGGCTAAACTGGAAAAAGATCGGGCTGAATTGCTCGCTTTCTATGATTTTCCGGCCGAACACTGGCGGCATATCCGGACCACCAATGCCATTGAGTCCACCTTCGCTACGGTACGCCACCGGACTACCCGGACGAAGAACTGTGTATCACGCAGCAGCTTTCTGGGATTGGGTTTCAAGATGCTGCAGCAGGCTGAAAAACGCTGGATTGGGATTTATGCTCCAGAGAAAGTCCTGCAGCTTTTTGCAGGGGTGAAATTTATCGATGGCTTACCGGCTAACCTCACCCTGCCGGATGATCAACAGACCGCCGCCTGATCTATGTCAGAAAATGCTCATACACCAGATTTGACTATAGCTCCATTTTCTTTCTACATCGGATGGCTTGGGAGTAAGATGTCGGGATTCTTTCATTCACAGCGAGACCCAAGCCCATGAGCCAAGCCCCCCATTCCACCCTGAATGCCGAAACCCTGTGCCAGATCAGCGAGGATATTCTGGTTCTCGCCCGCAAACAGGGGGCAACTGCAGCAGAAGCGGCAGCGAGTACGGGCAAGGGACTTTCTGTGACCGTCCGCCTCGGTGAAGTGGAATCCATTGAGTACAATCAGGATAAAGGAATGGGTGTGACGGTCTACCTGGGGCAGTCCAAAGGTAGTGCCTCCACCTCGGATTTTTCGCGCAAGGCCATTGCCGAAACCGTGGAAGCCGCGCTCACCATTGCCCGTCACACCTCCGCAGACCCCTTTTCGGGCCTGGCTGATCCGGAGCTTTTTGCCCGCGAGTTCCCTGATCTGGATCTTTATCATCCCTGGTCAATAGACGCCGATACGGCCGCAGAGTTGGCACGCCGTTGCGAGGCGGCTGCCCGTGATAGTGATCCACGTATTCACAATTCTGAAGGGGGAAGCCTGGGCACCAGCGAAGGCCTTTCCGTTTACGCCAACAGTCTGGGTTTTGTGGGGAAAAGACAATCGTCCCAGCATAGCCTGTCCTGCTCAGTCATTGCCGAAGATCTGAAAGGCGGCATGCAAAGGGACTACTGGTATGATGTAGCCCGCAATGCCAGCGCATTGGCCAGTCCGGAAAGTATCGGCAAAATTGCCGCCGAACGGGCGGTGCGGCGTCTGGATGCCCGTAAGCTACCCACCACCAGGGCACCGGTGATTTTTGAAAATCAGGTGGCTTCCAGCATCCTTGGACACCTGGCCAGTGCCATCAGTGGTGGCAGTCTATATCGTAAAAGTTCCTTTCTGTTGGACAGCCTGGGCAAGACCCTGTTTCCGGAACATATTCGCATTTATGAAGAACCTTTGCGCCCCAAGGGGCTGGGCAGTGCCAGCTTTGACTCGGAAGGCGTAGCCACCTGCAATCGCGACATTATTTCCGAAGGCATTCTGCAGGGATACATCCTCGACAGTTACAGTGGCCGCAAGTTGCAGATGGCGACCACCGGAAATGCCGGAGGTGTCCACAATCTGACCCTGGAGCCCGGCAGCCGATCACTGCAGGAAATGATCCGGGAAATGGGACGGGGTTTACTGGTCACCGAACTGATCGGTTTTGGGATCAATATGGTCACCGGCGACTATTCACGCGGTGCCGCCGGCTTCTGGATAGAAAATGGCGAGATTCAATATCCGGTTGAGGAGATCACCATTGCGGGGAGCCTGCAGGCCATGTTCAAGGGTATGCAGATGGTCGGCAACGACCTGCTTATCCATGGCAACACCGGCTGTTCTTCCATTCTCATTGACGAGATGATGATTGCCGGCGAGTAACCCCTATGGCCAAAAGCATGAGCAAAGCACTCAGTAGCAGGTAGGGCAGACTCCCCCAACGACCATAGGGAGTCTCTCCGGCCATGGGCTGCACCGAGCCGTTCAGCGTGCCCACCACAAATTGCGGAAGCTGGGTGCGGATTTCGCCCTGGGGAGAAATCAGCGTGGTGATACCGGTATTGGTATCGCGCACATCCGGTTTCTGCTCCTGACGGGACTGCATGGCAGCCATCTGCATACTCTGGGCGGCAGCAATACTATGCCCATACCAGGCATAATCACTGATATTGAGTAAAAAAGTCGCCCCTTCTCTGACCCCCTTACGGACATCACGGGAAAAAGATTCTTCATAACAAATGGTCATGCCAGCCTTTTGTCCGTCTACAGGCAGGACATAAGGACCATGCCCAAAGGAAAAACTCCCCAGACCCGGTAAAAAGTGGTGGACCAGAGGACCCAGCAGGTGCGGCAAGGGAATATATTCACCAAAAGGCACCAGATGTTCTTTCTGGTACCAGCGCAGGGGGGCTTTCCCGTCAATTTCCATGGCAGCGTTGTAGTATTTGCCATCTGCCAACTCGGGAATGCCGATAATCAGAATCTTGTGATTCCGCGCCGACCATTCCTGTAACTGACTAATCAGTTGAGGAATTTCCGTCTGAAAAATGGGAAAGGCGGTTTCCGGCAAAACCACCAGCTGGCTATTTTTGGGCGTCTGCAAAATCAGTTGTACGTAATGGTGCAGTATCTCGCTGATGGCTGCAGTATTCCATTTTTCGGTGATGGGAATATTACCCTGCACCAGGCTAACCCGAAGCTTGTGCCCGACGGGATGGGTGAAGCTGACTGACCCTGCCGCCAGAGCCAATCCGGAAAGCACCAGCAAGGCAGAAACGCCGCCGAGCAGTGCCCGTCTGGATGAGGATTCGCGCAACATCCATAACAAAATAGTGGCAAAACCGGCGGTGGCGAGCCCGACCCCATACTGCCCCAGCCAGGCGGAGAAACCACCCAAAAAAACATGGGTCTGCGTATATCCTGTGGCCAGCCAGGGGAAGCCCGTGAAGAACCGGGCTCGACACCATTCCGCAAATATCCACAACACCGGTAAGGCGACAAGACGCGCATTTCCCCGAAAAAAACGGATAGCCAGCCATAGGGCCAAAGCTGGATAAATGGCGCAATAAGCCGCCAGCAGCGCTACCGCCCCACCCGCAAGTAGCCAGTCCATATGGGCAAAATTGTGCAGGGTGACGGATATCCAGCTGACTCCGCTACAAAATGCCCCGAAACCAAAAGCGTACCCCAAAGCGGCAGCCCGCCGGGGACGTTCAGCTGTGGTAGCCAACCAGAACAGCGCAAATAGCAGAATGATAGCGAGAAACCAGGCATTAAAAGGGGCAAAAGCCAAAGGCCAGAGCACACCCAAAATTAATGCGGCCAGAAGCCGCAAAGGAAACGCCCATGTTTTGATGGAATCCTGAATCATGCACTATCCTGATCGGGCGATTCGGGCAGCGCTGCACTGCGCGGAGGAGACACCCGGACAATTTGTACCCGGCGTCGATCGGCTCTTAACACTTCCAGTCGCAAATTACCCTCCTCAATCACTTCGCCCACCCTCGGCACATGCCCGAGACGCGTAGCCACCCAGCCACCCAGGGTGTCCGCGTGTTCATCTGCCAGATGCGCCACAAAATGTTCATTGAAATCCTCCAGGGGAATCAGCGCATTCACCAGAAAGTCACCATCTTCCCGTGAGGCTATCATGACATCTTCGTCAATGTCATATTCGTCTTCAATTTCCCCGACGATGATTTCCAGCACATCCTCAATGGTAATAAGGCCGGCCACCCCGCCATATTCATCAACCACCACCGCCATGTGGTGGCGACCTGTGCGAAACTCATAGAGCAGGTGATCCAGATGCTTGCTTTCGGGAATAAACGTCGCCGGTCGTAACAATTCTCCCAAGCGCGGCAAGGACATGCCCGAACGACAGGCCTGGAGCAAATCCTTGGCCAGTAGGATGCCGCGCACGTCGTCGCGATCCTCTCCCACCACCGGAAAACGCGAGTGCCCGACTTCCGAAACCCTGGCGATGATTTCCGGCAATGGCATATCCATCTCAATCACTTCCATCTGAGCGCGGGGAATCATCACGTCACGGACGGTCAATTCGCCCATCCGGAAAATCCCATCCACCATGCGTGCCGCTTCGGCATCAATCACCTGACGCTCGCCAGCCTCCCGGATCAGATCCAGCAAACTATCCTGATCTTCCACATTGCCGCGCAGGGACTGGGTAAAGCGCGCCCACCAACTCCGTGGGCGCTCCTGGGTACTTCGATCTTCACTCATGTATTTGGTTCAGGTAAGGGTCGGCCACACCCATTTCAGCCAGCAATCGGGTTTCCAGTTGTTCCATGATCAGTGCTTCGTGGTCTTCGACATGGTCATAGCCCAACAAATGCAAGGTACTGTGAATCAGCAAGTGACGATAATGATTCAACAAAGTTTTCCCCTGCTCGGCCGCTTCCTGAAGCACCACGGCCGGGGCTATCACAATATCGCCCAACAGGTCGCGGCGGAACACTGGAGGCAGGGGATCCTGGGGAAAAGATAGACAATTGGTCGGTTTTTCCTGCTGCCGATAGTGGGCATTCAATCGGGTGATTTCGGCATTACTCACAAAGGCGAGGGAGATTTCGGCCATGCGCCCTGCGTCCGGGGATCGCGGAGTCGCAACCGTCAGCGCCTGAAGAATGGCAGTCCTGGCCTGGTTGCGGGAAGGAATAGAAGCTGGCTCCACGGAATCATCCGCAGATAGACGCAGATAAAGTCCGCTCATGCCTTATCCCCAAAGCGATCATAAGCCTGGATAATGCGGGCCACGAGCGGGTGCCGGACCACATCGGCACTTTCAAAAAAGACCATTTCCACGCCCGGCATGGCATCCAGCACATCCAGCACCTGGACCAGACCGGAAAGCTGGCCACGCGGAAGGTCAATCTGGGTGACGTCGCCAGTGACGACTACTTTTGCACCGAAACCCATACGGGTCAAAAACATTTTCATCTGCTCCGGCGTCGTATTCTGGGCCTCGTCGAGAATGATAAAGGCGTCGTTGAGCGTCCGACCGCGCATGTAAGCCAGCGGAGCCACTTCAATGATTTGCCGCTCGATGAGTTTTGCCACCTTCTCGTAACCGATCATTTCATGCAGGGCGTCGTAGAGGGGGCGCAAATAGGGATCCACTTTTTCACTTAAAGACCCGGGCAGGAAACCCAGCCGTTCACCGGCTTCGACGGCGGGACGCACCAACACCAGGCGGCGTACCTGATTGCGTTCGATCTGCTCGACGGCCGCTGCGACGGCCAGATAGGTTTTTCCCGTACCGGCCGGACCGATGCCAAAAGTCAGGTCATTATGGCGGATGGAATCCAGATAGCGGCGTTGACGCAATCCTCGACCCCGAATGGTCCCTTTGAGGGTTTGCACCCCTGGGGATTCCGAGACTTCATGAGTTTCAGACTCGGCTTCCACCTGAACACGCTGAATACATTGATGCACCCAGTGGCTGGAAAGCTTCCGGCCCTGAACGACCTGAGCATGAAGCTCTGCCAGAACGGTTTTTGCGGCCTGCACCGCCGCTTGTGGACCGGTAATATGAAAACGTTCCCCACGCGGGAGAATGACGACACCCAGCCGGGATTCCAGTTGCCGCAGATGACTGTCCAGTTCGCCGGCCATTTCCGACAAGTCAGCGGCGCTGGCCTGCTCAGCGATAAAATCACCATGACAGATGGCGGGATTCTTACTGGGAGGCTCCATGGGATTATACGGCAAGACGATGTGCCGCAGGATTGGACTGCGTCAGACGACCACGCAGGCTATTCGGCAAAGCGGTCGTAATTTCTATATTCATCATTTGTCCTGCCCAGTCAGGGTTGCCGGGCAGATTGACCGAGCGGTTGCAGGCGGTTTTTCCGGTCACTTCACGCGGATCACGGCGCGAAGGGCCGGTAATCAATACCGCCTGACGTGTCCCCACCAGACTCTGGGCGTAGGCTTGGGCCAAGCCGTTGATACGTGTCTGCAAAATGGCGAGACGGGCATCTTTTTCGGCTTCGGGGACACTGTCCTTGAGTTTCAGGGCGGGGGTATTGGGCCGCTGACTGTATTTGAAGGAGTAGGACTGGTCGAAACGCACGGCCTCAATCAAGTCCATGGTGGCCGCAAAATCTGCCTCGCTTTCACCCGGAAATCCGACGATGAAATCTGATGAAATCTGTATACCCGGACGCGCCGCCCGCAGGCGAGCAATTTTTTCCAGATATTGCTCGACACTATGCTTGCGGTGCATGCGCCGCAAAATCCGGTCTGAGCCGCTCTGCACCGGTAAATGTAAGTGCGGAGCCAGTTTTTCGATAGAACCGTGAGCGGCAATCAGGTCATCATCCAGATTACTGGGATGAGAAGTGGTGTAACGCAGGCGCAGCAAACCCGGAATACGGGCAAGCCTTTCCAGCAATTCGGCAAGGCCGCCCTCACCAATCAGGCCCGTCGCGCCGCGATACGCGTTGACGTTTTGCCCCAACAAGGTGATTTCACGCACCCCCTGATCGACCAGACTGCGTGCCTCACGGATAATATCGGGCATGGGACGGCTGTATTCCCGTCCCCGGGTATGGGGTACCACACAAAATGTACAAAACTTGTCGCAGCCTTCCTGAATGGTCAGGAAAGCCGTGGCACCATCGCGACCGGGACGCTGGGGCAGACGGTCAAATTTTTCGAGAACCGGAAAATCCACATCCACCTGAGGATGACGTTCAGCCACACAGGCATCGAGCAGATCGGGCAGACGGTGCAGGGTCTGAGGACCAAACACCAGATCGACGTAAGGGGCACGACGACGCAATTTTGCGCCCTCCTGACTGGCTACACAGCCTCCCACGCCAATAATCACTTCCGGACGTTTTTCCTTGAACGGACGCCAGAATCCCAATTGGGTGAATACTTTATCTTCAGCTTTTTCGCGAATGGAACAGGTATTGAGCAAAAGCACATCAGCCTGCTGGGGATCGTCTACCAATTTCAGTCCATGACTCTGCGCCAGCAGATCCGCCATGCGCTCGGAGTCATATTCATTCATCTGACAACCGTAGGTTTTAATAAACAGATTTTGCAATGCAGTTCCGGAAAAAGCGGCCTTATCACGATGATAGGGCCAGCAACCCGGATTGACAAGGGCCCTGTTTCGCTCAGTTTCGCTCAGTTTCGCTCTGCATGCCGCCCATGCTAGAGTATTGACCGTTCATATGGGTTCTGCGCAAATCCGTGCATTGCCCTTTATCCGGTGGAGAAAATCCATGTCCAGATCTTCCGGGCCGGCATCCCAGGCTTGGCACTTTACCCGCGAGTTTTTACGCGACCCCCAGGCCATAGGCGCGGTACTGCCCAGCTCTCCTTTTCTCGCCAGACGCATGGCCGCCATGGTCCCAGACGGACCGGGACTGGTGATTGAACTCGGACCCGGCATGGGGCCGGTCACCAAGGCCCTGCTCGCCCGGGGTATAGATGCCAGTGATCTGGTGTTGGTGGAACAGGCGCCAACGATGGTCCGCCATCTGCGCCACCTGTTTCCGCAACTGGAAGTCATCGAAGGCGATGCTGCGCGACTCCAGGAAATGATTGCCCATCGTGGCAAGGTCCGGGCTATTGTTTCCAGCCTGCCGCTGCGCACCATTCCCCGGGAAATCGTCGATCGTATTTTTCAGCAACTGCCGGCAGTCAGCCAGCAGGGCACGGTATTTATTCAGTTCACCTATCATTTCCGCAGTTCCTGCCAGGGCTTGCCCACTGAATTCCGGCGCGGACGCCCCGCCATGGTGCTGCGCAATTTACCTCCCGCCCGCATTGATCAGTTTATTTTTCACGGCAAAGGTTCGGTCTGATTTGCCCCGAATCATGGCTTACAAAACCGCAGCACTGAATCATGCGCCCAGGCATTTATGGCCCTGGTTGGCGCTCCCGGCATCGCTGACTGCAGCACTGCAGCGCGCCTATGGTCATACCCATCGGGTCACGGCGCTGCTTATGGGGAGTGGACGCCGGAAACCGACTTATAGTGAACAGCGGCTCCTGCATTTAAAGCGGGGCGAGCGAATTTTCTGGCGGGAAGTCCTTCTCCACGCTGGTAATCCGGATCGGCCCGCCATATGGGCTATGACCACCATACCGCTTTGCGGTCTGCGCCATGGTCTGCTTCCCCTGGCGCGCCATGGTTCCCGTCCCATCGGCAATACTCTGTTCCGGCATCGCCGCTTGCGCCGTTCCTCCATCACCATGGAGGCCTTGCCGCGCTTCGGCCAACGCGCCTGGCGACGACGCTCCATTTTACGCCGGGGTCATACTGAAGTGTTGGTTGAAGAACATTTCCTGCCGGACTTACCCCCTTGGGCGGGTCGAGGTCGACGCTGATGAATGATTTCATCCCGTTTCGTCAGCGTTTTTCCGCCTATCTGGCGCTGATGCGCATGGACCGCCCCATTGGTACGCTGTTATTGCTCTGGCCAACTTATTGGGGACTCTGGCTGGCGGCCAAAGGGACGCCTTCCCTGCGCCTGTTTGTGATTTTTACCCTGGGAACATGGCTTATGCGCTCGGCAGGCTGTGTCATCAATGATTATTTTGATCGGGATTTTGATAAACAGGTAGCACGCACCCGGCACCGACCACTGGCAGCAGGACTTATCAGTCCCGCTTCAGCTTTACGTCTTTTTGTATTGCTCTGCCTGATGGCTGCGGCTTTATTGCCCTTTTTGAATCTGCTCAGTCTGGCTTTGGCAGGTGGCGCGGTATTCATTACCATTACCTATCCCCTGTTCAAACGCTTCACCCATCTTCCCCAGGCTTATCTGGGCATTGCCTTTTCCTTTGGTATTCCCATGGCCTTTGCGGCAAGCACAGGGACCGTTCCGGCTATTGGCTGGTGGCTGATGCTCGCCAATGCCTGCTGGGTGGTCGCCTATGATACGGCCTATGCCATGGCGGATCGTCCGGATGATCTGAAGGCCGGTATCAAATCTACGGCCATTTTGTTTGGCCGCTGGGATCGTCATATCATCGCCGGTCTGCAACTGACCATGCTATGCATATTTGTCGGCATTGGCGTCAGCACGCAAATGTACTGGCCCTTTTGGATTGCCTTGCTCCTGGTGCTGCTTCTCGGCATTTATGAACAGAGCTTGCTGGGGGGAGACAGAGATCTGGCTTTTCGTGCTTTTCTGCACAACAACTGGATTGGGCTGGTGCTGTTTTGGGGAATAGTGGCCGGTTTAGCGCCATCAAGCAGCTTGCCCATACCGGGAGCCTGGGGCTGAAACGGAGCATCTTGTGCGTTTTTGAAAAACTTATACACAGTTTACTCATAAACCGACAAAAGCCAGAGCAGCACCGTTAAGTTGTTGTTGAAAGTCATCATCTAATTGTTTTCATTTATTATTTATCCTTGCCACTTTTTTGGGCAAGCCGGCTAAGGTCTTGAAGCACTAGGCATATGCGAGTTTTCCTGAGGTCCATGCACAGACTTATCCACAGAACTTGTGGGCAACTTTAATGCCCGCTGCGACGGCCTGCCTGCAAGTGGCTGTTTTGGGGCATCTGCCCCGGATATTTTCCTATGCCCTGCCGGAAAACCCGGAACGCCTGCCTCCCGGCGTACGCCTGCGTGTCCCTTTTGGTCAAAAAAGCCGTATTGGTATTCTGGTGGGATATGACCACTGTCCACCAGAAATCACCCTGAAACCCATCGAGGCTGTTCTCGATACGCGGCCCCTGCTGCCGGAATCTCTGCAGCAGCTTCTGAATTTTGGTGCGCATTATTACCAGCATCCCCTGGGCGATGTCTGGGCTGCCGCCCTCCCAGCGCTACTCCGTCAGGGTCGGCCTTTGCCAAGGCCCGCAGCACAGGCTTATCAACTCACCCGGCATGAACAGACGCCTGCCCGTCCCGGCAAACTGCAGGAAGCCCTGATAACCGTGCTCAGCACCTCAAGCCCTACTGCTGAAACAGAAGTACCAGCACGTTTACGTCCGGTCCTTCGCCAGGCACTTCACAACGGCTGGGTAGAAGCCCTCACTCTTCCCGCTCCCCGGGTAACTGTGCAACCGCTTCCCTACCCTCTGAATGCAGAGCAGCGCATTGCCATCACCCAATTACGGGCTACCCAAGGCTTTACGTGCTGGCTGCTGGATGGCGTTACCGGAAGCGGCAAAACCGAAGTCTACTTCGAAACAATCCGTCCCCATCTGGAAGCCGGTCGGCAGGTGCTTATTCTCGTCCCGGAAATCGGTCTTACCCCACAGCTGCTGGCACGCTGTCAGGCCCGCTTTGGCAAGGCAGCGGTCGCCGCACTGCATTCCGCCCAGACCGACACCGAACGTTTGCGCATCTGGGCATTGGCGGCCATGGGGCATATTCAACTGCTCATCGGCACCCGCTCCACTCTTTTTGTGCCCATGCCGCAGCTGGCCTGTATTGTCATTGATGAAGAACATGATCCCTCTTTCAAGCAACATCGGGGCTGGCACTATTCCGCCCGGGACATGGCCATTCAGCGGGCCAAACTGGAGAATATTCCGGTCATTCTCGGTTCGGCCACGCCCTCTCTGGAAAGTCTCTACAATGTCCAGCAGGGACGTTATCAAAGTCTGCAATTACGGCAACGCGCTACCAACGCGCCCCTGCCGGGCATCACGATTGTTGCTCTTCGCCGCCAATATCTTCAGGGGGGGCTCTCCAGTGATCTTCTGAACGCCTGCTCAGAAACGCTCGCGGCGGGAAATCAGGTCCTGCTGTTTTTGAACCGGCGGGGTTATGCACCCGCCGTACTCTGCCATGATTGTGGCCATGTCCTGCACTGCCCACGCTGTAGTGCCGCCCTCACCTGGCACCGCCACCAGCAACGCCTGCGCTGTCACCACTGCGGATACGAGTCACGCTGGCCTGAAGACTGTCCGGAATGCCACAGTACTGCGCTGATCACTGCCGGACAGGGAACCGAGCAACTGGAAGAAGTCCTGCGCCAACGCTTTCCCGATACGCCAGTCTGGCGGATTGATCGGGATGCATTACCCGGTCGGGAGGCTTTTTCCGCCGTACTGGAGCAAATCCATCAAAACCAACCTGCCATCCTGGTTGGCACGCAAATGCTCGCCAAAGGCCATCATTTTCCAGCCGTCACCCTGGTCGGCATCGTCAACACCGATCAGGGCCTGTTCAGTGCCGATTTTCGGGCTCCCGAGCGCTTGCTGCAGATGGTTCTGCAAGTGGCGGGACGGGCGGGTCGCGAAGACCGACCCGGACGAGTCCTTCTGCAAACACACCTGCCCCATCATCCCCTGATCCAGAAACTCAGTGAGGGAGACTATCAGCAAGCCGCCCGCTTACTCCTGGAAGAACGCCTGCAAGCAAGTCTTCCTCCCGGCACAGCCCTGACGCTGATGTGTGCTGAAGCCCATCAACGGGCAGCCATTCAGGCCTTTCTGGAAGCGGCAAAAGCCTGCGCTCCCGATTCGCTGGTAATCAGCGGACCGCAGCCTGCACTGCTGGAAAGACGGGCCGGTTTTGAGCGCGCTGAACTGTGGGTGGAAGCACCCACCCGCCAGATCATGCAGAAGGCTCTTAAAACCTGGTTACCCTGCTGCCAGCAGCTGCCAGAAGCCCGGAGGGTGCGCTGGTTTGTCGATGTCGACCCGCAATTCATGCTTTGATTCCGGCGTGATGGGTAAAAGCGCCTATATATTTTGGGTATGCGTGAAATTTATGCGACACTCGTAACAAATTCGAAGGAGTAAACATGCCCAAAAATGCCAAGCTCAAACTCTCCGATCCGTCAATAGAACGCAGTGTATTGTATGTGGGTGAAAAAGAGATCATTGCTGCCTCTACAGGAATTTTGAAAGAAGAAGGCTGGAGTATCATTTATGCACCCTCTTTAGCAGAGGCTCCCCAATACGCCAGCAAAAGCGGCGCGCTGGTTGGCGTAGTCGGCTTCAGCCAGAAAGAGTTCGTGGATCATGCGCATCGTGTCGAACTGATGCTCGCCCAGTCCACCATGCTGAAATGGATTGCCTTGATCCCCCCCAATGCCGCTGAACAACCGGCTTTCCGTCAGCTGATTGGTAGCGCATTTTATGATTATCACACCTTGCCTTTAGATGCCCTGCGTCTGTCCATCACCTTGGGACACGCATTTGGAATGGCAGAAATGACGGCTGACACCTTTCAGGGCGGACAGTGGGATCTTCACCATCATCCCGAAAGCCAGATGGTTGGCGCCAGTGACCAGATGCAGAAAATCTATCAGGAAATTCGCAAAGTCGCTGGCGTAGAAGCGCCCGTTCTCATCACGGGCGAAAGCGGGACGGGCAAAGAACTGACAGCTCAAGCTATTCATGAAAGGTCCACGCGTAAAGAAGGGCCCTTTATAGCCGTCAATTGTGGTGCTCTTCCTGCCAACCTGATTCAATCAGAATTATTCGGGCATGAAAAAGGTTCTTTTACCGGTGCCCATGAACGCAAAATCGGACGCATTGAGTCTGCCACTGACGGAACCCTTTTTCTGGACGAAATTGGCGACTTGCCGATGGACCTGCAAACCAATCTGCTGCGTTTTTTACAGGAAAAAACCATTCACCGCGTTGGTGGCCGTCAGGATATAGAAGTCAATGTCCGCGTGCTCGCTGCCACCCATATTAATCTGGAAGCAGCCATCAAGGACGGACGTTTCCGACAGGACCTTTACTACCGCTTGAATGTGTTGCAGATAAAAATGCCGCCTTTGCGTGATCGTGTGGGTGACATTCCCTTGTTGGCGCAATATATATTCACGCGCTTTTCGGATGAAAAAGCACATCGAGTCAAAGGATTCAGCGAAGAAGCACTCCATGCCATGAATCATTATGACTGGCCGGGCAATATCCGGGAACTCATCAATCGTGTCCGTCGAGCCATGGTCATGTGTGAAAAATTCCTGATTTCACTGGTTGATTTAGGTCTGGAGCGGCGCACCAATTCACGCATGCAGGTCACCCTGAATGAAGCCCGTGACAGTGCCGAAGCCAGTAGTATTCGTGGAGCACTGGCACAAAGTCGCGGCAGCGTCAGCATGGCTGCCCGCCAGCTGGGCATTTCGCGGGTGTCTTTATATCGCCTGATGGAAAAACACGGCATTTCCAAAAGCTGAATATACGCTAACAGGCTGATCAGCATAGCAACTTGCGCAGGGGCAGGTATATGCTATTCTTGAAAGTAGCCGGTTGGGCTATTTTTGATTATTTTGGGGTGTGAAATGGCGGTTGGTACAGTGAAGTGGTTCAATGACAGTAAGGGATTTGGTTTCATTACACCTGAAGATGGTAAGGAAGACGTGTTTGTGCACCATTCCGCCATTGAAGGTACGGGTTTCAAAACCCTGGCTGAAGGTGAAAGGGTCAACTTTGAAGTCACTCGTGGACCCAAAGGTCTGCAGGCCGAAAAGGTCCGCCGGGCTTAATTAGGGCTCAGCGTTAAAACCGGATGTTTCGCGCATCCGGTTTTTATATTTTCTAACTCTCTCTCGTTGGCTTTTTGCGCTTGCCAGCCGAGTTACCACGCGGTTTACCCTCACCTTTCGATGGCTTGGTAGTTGCCGACAAAATCTTTCTGGATGGTTTCGCGTCTCCCCCGGTACGCGCACGTGGTGCTGAAGACCGACGGGGTGCTCCCGATTTATCGCCTCCAGCTTCTTGTGGGGCAATTTGTAACGGCCGTCCCGCCACCCAGACTTTCTGCAAATGCTGCAAGGCGGCCGCAGGAAGATCCGCCGGTAACTCTACCGTACTGTACTCGCCGTGGATTTCCACCTTGCGGATATTGCGACTGGGAATCCCTGCCTCATTGGCAATAGCGCCGACAATATTTTTGATCTGGGCGCCGTGATCTTCGCCGACATCCAGACGGAAGCGCCGCATCGGCTGATCATCAGCAAGGGGTTTACGGGGTGTGCGGTTAGCACCGCGATCACTGCGCACTGGCCTTTCGTCATCGCCGCGCCGCCGTGAAGGACTTGGCCGCCCCGATCCTGAGGACTCAGTACGCATGGGCCGGGTGGGTTCTTCAACAGGCACCAGTGGCCGTTCTTTTTGCACCATGTAGGCCAGAGCTGCCGCAATTTCACTGAGGCCCACGTCATGTTCCTGCTGATAATCGGCAATGAGCGATTCAAAAACCGACAAATCCTGAGCATTGATCACTTCCGACAATTGGTCCTTGAACTGGGTCATGCGGCGGTCGGCCACATCTTCGATGCTCGGCAGATGCATAGCCGTAATCGTCTGGCCGGTAGCCTTTTCAATAGCCCGCAACAAATGACGCTCGCGCGGCGCCACAAAGAGGATGGCATCACCGGTTCGTCCTGCCCGTCCGGTACGCCCAATCCGATGCACATAAGCCTCGGTATCATTGGGAATATCGTAATTAATGACGTGGGTGATGCGTTCCACATCCAGGCCCCGCGCCGCGACATCCGTAGCAATCACAATGTCCAGCGCACCGGATTTCAAGCGTTCGATGGTTTGTTCACGCAGGGCCTGACTCAGATCACCATTCAGGGCACCGCAGGCATAACCGCGTGCTTCCAGACGCTCGGCGAGTTCTACAGTCGCAGTTTTGGTGCGGACAAATACAATCCAGGCATTACTGTCTTCGACTTCCAGAATCCGCGTCAGCGCATCCAGCTTGTGGGTACCACTCACTTGCCAGTAACGCTGACGAATAGTGGCTACGGTGGTCGTCGCCGACTTGATTTTGATTTCAAGAGGGTCCTTGAGATAGGTTTTCGCAATCCGGCGAATGGCATCGGGCATGGTCGCCGAGAACAAGGCCACCTGCCGACCATCCGGCGTGTGCTGCAGGATGTCTTCCACTGCATCAATGAAGCCCATGCGCAGCATTTCGTCGGCCTCATCCAGAACTACCGCCTGTAATTGGTCAAGGCGCAGGGTTTTGCGGCGCAAATGATCCTGAATACGCCCCGGAGTCCCTACCACTACATGTACCCCCCGCTGCAGTTGCTTCAGTTGCAAGCCCATGGATTGTCCACCGTAAATAGGCAATACATGAAAACCCGGCAGAAATTTGGCGTAGCTTTGCATGGCCTCGGCAACCTGGATGGCCAATTCGCGAGTGGGAGCCAGAACGAGCAATTGCGGAATGCGCAGGCTGATGTCGACGCGACTGAGCAGTGGCAAGGCAAAAGCCGCCGTCTTACCCGTACCTGTCTGGGCGAGGCCAATGACATCACGGCCTTCCAGCAGCGGCGGGATACTTTGCTCCTGAATCGGGGAAGGCTGTTCATAGCCGATCTCCGCCACCGCCTTCTGCAAAGGTTCGGCGAGAGCAAAATCACTAAAACGGAGATCAGATTGTTGAGACATGGACACACCCGGAAGAGAATTCAGGGTCAGAACTATACGCCAATTATCGCGAATTTGCAGTGTTTTCTTGTCGATAAATGCGCTTCGGCAAAATCAGTCGGCGTCGAGAGCCGCCTGCAGTTCTGTTTGAATCGCCAGATCTGCCCCGGGACCAACGGGCGTCCTGTCTGCCACAAAGGTATCTGTGAAGGCATATTCAAAATGCACATCCTGAAGACCGAGGCTGCCGAAAATGCGGGTTTCCCAGCAATGATCATCGGCATGGGCCAGCAGGGTCGGCCACTGGTCCGGACTGGCACATTCGAGGATGGGACCGAAAAAAATGGCACCCGGCTTGTTTTTCAGGCGTAAAGCACAACTGCCGGGAGTGCGGCCGGACATGGGCAGAAAATCAATGGTGCGCGTCAGGCGCAACTTGCTATCCAGGGCAATATCAATGGGCGTGTTCAAAAATTGGGCCTCGGCGGGCTGCGCCACCAGCTTGCAACCGGCCTGCTTCCAGAGCAACACATCCTGAGCCCCAAAATGGCTGGGCAAAAACAATATCTGCAGCGGAGCCAAAGCTTCCAGTTCTGCCTTCAATACCTCGGTATATTCCGGCGCGTTGACGAGAATGCCCCCGGCATCTTTATCGGCAATAAAATATACTGCTGGCTGTACGCCCCCACCTTCTACATGGTAAATATCCCGATCGAAGAAACTGCACAACTTTTGCATACTCTGCTCCTGCCTCGGTCATTCCAGATGATGCTTGCAGTATAAACATAATCCACGCTGAAACTCATCTTGCGACTGTTTTTTGTCGTTGTGGATACAGACCACTGTGGCATAATCCATTCATGAATATACTCCTGCTGATTGCTGCCCTGATCATCATCCTCGCCGGGGCCGAGGCGTTTACCAATGCCCTGGAACATCTGGGTGACCGCCTCGGCATATCCGAAGGCGTCACCGGTTCGATATTTGCCGCTGTAGGCACGGCACTGCCGGAGGCCATGGTCCCCATCGTCGCGGTATTTGCGGCCGCATCGGGAAAACCCGCCCATCTTGGTGAAGAAGTCGGTGTCGGTGCCATTCTGGGCGCGCCCATGATGTTATCCACCCTGACCTTATTTCTGATGGCCATTTTTGTGTCTCCGCAACGGGGCTGGCAGGGTGCCCTGCAGCCAGAACCCAGCGGAATACGCCGTGATCTGGGATGGTTTCTGGCGGCTTTTGGCCTCTCCTGCGTCGCCTTGTTTGTCCCTCATCATATTACCCTGGTACGAGTCGGCATCGCCCTGATTCTGATCACCCTGTATTTTTTATATGTGCTGGTCACCCTACGCGCTTCGGCAGCCCTGGTTGCCGAGGGTCATGGCACAGAAGCTGGTCATGCCTTATACCTCAGCAAAGCGGGTTTGCCCGTGCAAATGCCGGTGATTCTGCTGCAACTGGCGATCGGCTTGGGCATGATAGTGTTCGGTGCCAGTTTATTTGTGGATGGTATTGAAGGGTTATCCCACTGGCTGGGCATCTCGGCGCTGATCCTGTCGCTGCTGGTGGTTCCCATAGCCACTGAGCTTCCGGAAAAAATCAACAGCATCCTCTGGATTCGGCGCGGCAAAGATACCCTCGCCTTTGGCAACATCACCGGTGCGCTGGTTTTTCAGGGCAGCCTCCTGCCTGCCATTGGCGTATTACTCACCCCCTGGTCGCCCTCCTTCCCCGTACTGCTGGGGGCGGGACTCACTTTGTTGGCCGGCACTTATACCTACTTGCTGGTCATACGTGGGGTCATCCTGCGTCCTTATCACTTTGCAGTAAACGGTTTGTGCTATGCCACGTATTTTTTTGCCTTAACCTGAAAGCATCTGCTTGGCTGCTGCGAATAAACCGGGGACTCGCCGCCGGTAACCTGCTTTTGCTAGACTAGACTCATGCCCCGGTAGCTCAGTGGATAGAGCAACCGCCTCCTAAGCGGTAGGTCGCGCGTTCGATTCGCGCTCGGGGCACCAAATAAAACAACTAGTTAAGCAACATTCCAGACTATCAAAACCCCGTCATGGGGCACTCTTGGGACACTAAGCCGCAAGCCGTGGGCACTCACCGGAACCCAAACCGCACCCTTAAACCTTCCCTCTGGTGTCACTGTGACAACCGTCTGACCTGTGGATAAGTGCCCCATTTTGTCCCGCACTGTCCCACTAGTGCCCCATACTCCGTTTCATGGCGGACTGATAATATATAAATCATTGCCTTGTGTTGTAACAGCATGGGCTTGCTCAGCCTGTGTTGCCTTTTTTTGCCGTGTTGCTATAATAAAAAACAGGCCGAGGGGTGTTATCAGCACCCGCCCGACCCTACCAAGGCAAACTGACAAGGAGCCTGCAATGGATAAGCACAGTTTACCGCATACAGCGCCAGCCCTCACCATTTGGAGGGCTTGAGCATGGCAGCCATAGAGAAGCGCACCGGAACCGATGGCGCAACATCCTACCGGGTGAAGGTCAGACTACGGGGCCAGCCTGTCCAGTCCGCCACGTTCGCCAGTCTCAGCAAAGCCAAGCAATGGGGCACCCAGACCGAGGCCGCCATAAGGGAAGGTCGGTACTTCCAGACCGTGGAAGCCAAACGCCACACACTGGCGGAGGCTATCGAGCGTTACGAGCGGGAGAAGTTGCCCGGCATTAAGACAGCGCACAACCGCCGCCCTCTGTTGCACTGGTGGCGGAACAAGCTGGGCACCGTGACACTGGCAGACCTGACAGCGCCAGCCATCAATGACGCATTGCAAGCGTTGGCACTGGAACCCAGCGAACGCCACCCGGACAGACCCCGCGCCGCCCAGACGGTATCCCACTATAGGCAGGCCTTGGCGTCCGTACTGTCTGAGGCCGTGAAAACTTGGGAATGGATGGAGCAAAGCCCCATGCACCGCGTACCTAAGCCAAGCCTACCCCGTGGCCGCGTGCGCTACCTGTCAGACGATGAGCGCGAACGCCTGCTATTAGCCTGCAAAGAATCCGCCAATGATGATTTATATCTTGCCGTGCTGCTGGCGCTGACCACTGGCGGCAGGCAGGCTGAGACGATGGGCGCGTCATGGTCACAGATAGACCTGAACAGGGCCACCTTGCAGCTTGAGGAGACCAAGAACGGCAGCCGCCGCGCTCTGCACCTTGCCGCCCCTGTGCTGGCGCTGCTGAGGGCCAGAGTGCGCCGGATAGATACTGACCTGTTGTTCCCTTCCCGCGTGAATCCTAAGCAGGCCGTGGACTTGCGCCAGCCTTGGGAAAAGGCGTTACAGGCGGCAGGCATCGAGGGCTTCCATTGGCACGACTTGCGCCATTCATTTGCATCCATGGCGGCAATGAATGGGGCCAGCCTGCCCGAATTGGCCGCGTTACTCGGTCATAAAACGCTGGCAATGGTTCAGAGATACGCGCACCTGTCGCCTCAGCATACCGCTTCACTGGCGGAGCGGGTGGCCTCTAAGATGCTGGGCGGGGGTGCGGCATGAGTGCCGGAGACATGGTGGACGAGACGGAAAACGAGCGCCGAGAGTTTGCCGAAGCCTTCGAGCGTGCCCATGCTGCGGGGAAAATTTCAGACAGGGACTTTGCACGCGCCTATATTCAGGGCGCTATGGCACGCTGGCAAATGCAGATATATGAAGCCGCTGGGAAACCGCACCCCGCGCCTGACAACATCTATGAAGGCCAGCCAGACATTGAGCGCGTGGGTATTCCCGCCATAGATGACGCGCTGCTATTCCTGAAACCGAACGGAGAGCATCCGCGCTTTGCCTTTCTGTCCGTCATGGCGTACCTGCTACGGGAGAAGGAAAACGCTCTGGAATTGAGCGAGTCGCGGAAGAAAGCCGCACAAGAGGCCGTGCAGCACGCATTGAAAGCCGCCGCGCTATTGGATGGAATTGACAATCAACTATTGGCGCATGAGTTCCGGAAATTAGCGACACTCTCCACAGGCGCACAATATGGCCGCGTCTCTCCGATTGGCGGACTTATGCCGGACGCGTTAACAGGGATGCACGCTGGACATGGAAATAAAAAATCCCGTGATGCAAATATCGTTATAGCCATAGCGCAATTTTTCCCAGATTCGCCCGACTTCTTTAGCCGCCCGAATAATGGATACAGCGTTATCGCAAGGCTGGCCGTCCTCTGTGAATTGAAGGCCAAAAACCCCGCCGCTTATGTTGCCACAATTCTTAAAGGCAGGAAGCGCACCACCAAGACGAAGCCACAGCGCAACAAGGCCGATATGCTTAGTCTTTTTGCACCCGAAAGCCGTGATTAAATAATCATCTATTATTTTAACTATTAAATATTTAGCCCCTTAATTGGGGCGTTTCTATTTATGCGGGGGGCTTCTCTATTCTCAGCACATCGCCGGAATAAACCGGCAACCCTGAGGATAGACAAATGCAAGAAGTAACGAACAATCCGCAATTCCTGACCGTCCGCCAGTTCACCGAAAAGCAGCCCGCTTTCACTGCTGGCGGAATCCGTAGTCTGCTGTTCTACCGTGGCGATGATGCCGAGAAGTCCGGGGCCGTGGTTCGCTTTGGCCGCCGCGTGTTGATTGATGAGCCGCGCTTCCTCTCGTGGGTCCGGGAAGGTGGAGCAAAGCATATCCGGGGGGCAGCATGAGCGCCGCGCCAGAGAAGAAACCGCGCCCGACCGTGGACACCTGGGCAACCGAAAAGCTGGAAGCGGGCGAACCTATCAGCCACCCGCGCCAGATACGGGAAACAGGTCATTGGCGCTTGGCCGCGTGGGTCCACAAGGAACGCAAGCGCGGGGCCAACATCAAGACGCTACGGGGGCCGGGGGGCATCGCTGTTTATGTGATGCCGGGCGCTGGGCCTCAAGGGGAAATGTTCGAGGTAGGGGGCGATGCTGAGAACACCGCCCAAGGCACGGCAAGCAAGACCGACGACGAAGCCACCGACGAAGAGGGCCGCCGCCATGGGGAATGATACCTGTATCCTGCTGATTTTCATATATGCCGCCTTCATTGTTGCCTACTCTCTGGGCGTTCTCGTTTGGGTGCGCCGCCAGACCAAGGAGGGCCGCCATGGTAAATAATCCTCTGGTGGCCTTTCAGGAAGCCATGCGTGCCTCTGGTGTCTTTCTAGCGGCAGATGCCCATATCACCCCAGACGGTCAGCTACACCGCGCCCGTGCTGCTGATGACAAGGCCGGGGCGCTTTCAATCTGGTATAACTTCCACCCGGACGCGCCTGCCTCTGGTGCTGCTGGCAACTGGCGGACAGGTGCGCGTCTGACATGGTGCGGAAAGCGTCAAAGTGCCCTCACAGCGTCCGAACGTGCGCTATTGAGTCAGCGCATCGAGCAGGACAGGAAACGCGCTCAGGAGGCACAGGAAGCCCGTCACCGTGACGCTGCTGCAAAGGCTATCAGGATATGGGCAGATGCAGCGCCAGCAAGCCCGAACCATCCGTATCTGCTGAAAAAACAGACTGTGCCAGGCATTGCCCGCCAGTCCGGGGCGTCTCTGGTCCTGCCCGTGGTGGACTTCTCAGGGGCATTGCATGGCCTGCAATTCATTGATGAGCAAGGCGGCAAACGATTTATCAGCGGCATGGCAAAGGCTGGGCATTATATCCCTGTAACCGGGATGCCTTCACCCGATTCCCGCTTGCTGATATGCGAAGGCTGGGCCACTGGTCAGACCTTGTCGGCACTGTCGCCGGGGGCCGTGGTTCTGGCTGCTTTGGACTGCGGAAATATGCAGGCCGTGGCAGTCGAGGCACGCCGCCGATTCCCTGCACTGGATATTGTGATATGCGCCGACCTTGGCGAAATTGGAATGACAAAAGCCAAAGCCGCCGCTGTCGCCTCCCGTGCCAAATGGATATGGCCTCACCTCCCAGACGACGCACCGGCATGGGTGAATGACTTTAACGACCTGCAAATATGGCGGCAGGGGGTGGCCTCATGAGCGATTTACGAGACTTCCCCATCCTGCGCGGACTCACTGAGCCGGACGACCTGCCACCACTGGACGCATACGACGAACTCGTTGAACAGCCAACACCGCGCCTGTCTGTTGTGCCTGCTGCGGGTCCGTCTGCTGGTGCTGATGAATTGCCGGAGCCACAGCCAGCACGTCCGCCCCTTTTGCGGCACGTCCGGGATTTGCTGACCAATCCGCCCGCCGTCCGTTGGCTGATACGCGGCATTGTCGAGGCCGACACTCTGGCGATGTTGTACGGTCAGCCGGGGGCCGGAAAAAGCTTTATCGCTCTCAGCATGGCGGCATCCATCGCTTGCGGGTCGGACTGGCACGGCCACCGAGTCGCCCAAGGGCCGTCCGTCTACATTCTGGGCGAAGGTGGCGGGGGTGTATCTCGCCGCCTGCGGGCGTGGCAGCTCAGCAACCCAGATGCACGACTACAGGACGCGCCGCTTTATGTGTCCTCTCGCATGGTTCCGATGGGTGAAGCTGAGGCCGTGGAGGAAATCGCCGCCGCCATAGCGGACGCTGGAACAGGCAAACCGTCCTCAGTCTGGATTGACACCCTTGCCCGTGCCGCTGCGGGCCTTGATGAAAACTCAAGTCGAGACATGGGCGAACTCATAAAAGCCTGCGATGCCATCCGGGAGCGTTACGGGTGCGCCGTGATACTGGTCCACCATGCCGGACACAATCAAGACCGTGCGCGGGGTTCCTCTGCAATCAAGGCGGCATTGGATACCGAACTATCCGCCACCAAAGACGGGCAGGTTATTACTCTGGCATCGACCAAATCCAAAGAGTCGGAAGGGTTCAAGCCCCTTACCTTCCAACTGGCGGGGGTGGATACGGGCTGGAACGATGAAGATGGGGAGCGCGTTTATAGCGCCGTGCTGGAGCCGTGCGATGCACCGGGGCAGGATGAGGCCATAGGCAAAAATCAGACGTTATGCCTTGGCGTCCTGCGGGAAATGTACGCCAACCGCCGCGCTAATCTTGAGCAGGCCGGTAACGACCCAGAATCCGCCAAGGTAACGACTACTGAGTGGCGGGAGGGTGCGGGCCTTAATAAGCAAAGGTTTTATGACGCTAAAACGTCCCTCATAAAGCTAGGACTTGTTGAAATTCAAGGAAGTACCGTAAAAGTAACGGGTAACGGTCCGGTAACGGTCGGTAACAAACGTTACCCCGGCTCACTGGTAACGTCCGGTCCGGGGGGGTCTATAGACCCCGCCGTTACGTTACCGCCCCGTTACCGGAAACAGGACGCCGTGGGGAACGATGAAGGGGAAAATTATGAAGACTTCTAACCCCTCACCTATGGCGGCATCTTCCATTCTGGCGGAACTCAAGGCGGCAGGGTTCGCCCTCACCGCCGAGGGTTCACGTCTGAGGGTGTCACCTGCTGACATGCTGACCGATGAACTACGCCAGCGCATCCGGGAACATCGCGCCGCGCTTGTATCCATATTGGCGGCAGAATCAGCGCCAGCCGGTCGGAGCGCCACTGATGCCGCCCCCGCCGCTTGCGTGCATCCTGAGCAAGATATGGCCCATTGCGGGGCATGTAGTCACTTCCTTCCCGATACCATCAACCCAGCCCAAGGGGTAGGCCGCTGCGGAGTCACCGGAGCCGGGCCGCCGTCTGGTGGCTCTGGTTATAAAGCCTGCTACCCGATGGCACCGAGGACGTGCCACAGCTATGAAGGAAACGAGACATGACAGACGAACGATGGAACCCACAAACCGCGCTGCGCCGGTCAGTATCATTTTTCCGGGCATTGCCGCACTTAGAGCAGGCCACCCTTACCACCTGCGGGGGCGAGTCTCTACATATCGCCTTTGACCCTGACACGTCCGAACTGGTGGCGGAGGATACAGAAGGGCGCGAAGTTGGCCGCGTGCCGTTCGAGGTGACGGAATGAGCGCGTCACAGAGAAACAAGGGCAGCCGGGGCGAGCGTGAATTATTCGCCCTGCTGACCGAGCAGTTAGGCGTCACCGTGACGCGCAATCTCACCCAGACGCGGGGCGGGGGTGCTGATGCTCTGGACGTGCCGGGCTGGGCTATCGAGTGCAAACGCTGCGAAGCCCTCAGCCTTGCGTCATGGTGGAGCCAGACCCAGCGGCAGGCCGATGACCTCAGCCGCAAGCCCGCATTGTTCTACAGGCAAAGCCGGAAGCCGTGGCGTGCCGTTCTGGACCTGCACCATATCGCGCCGGGGGTATTCACGGCACCGGGCAGCTTGTGCGAGCTGGCCTTGTCGGATGCCTGCACCGTCATTCGTGAATCGTTAGGGGGTGAAGCATGAGCGATAAAATAGGCCAAAATACGCGGGGTCGGGCCGGACTCGGCAGACCTGCGGGCAGCCCGAACCGAATAAATGCGGGCGTTAAGGCTATGATTTTGGGCGCTTTGGATGACTTGGGCGGGCAAACATGGCTTGTCGCGCAAGCCAAAGCAGACCCACGGGCGTTTATGTCTCTGCTGGGCCGGATACTACCGTCTGAAATCTCGCTGGATGCCCACGTTACCCATGACCCCATTGTCGAAATCAGGCGCACCATCGTTGACCCGCGTATCGTTGAGGAGGTACGCCATGACCAAGTTTAGCCATTTTGCCGCTGACCTTGGCACCACCGCCGAGGATTTGCAGGAGCAGCTTGCACAGGAGGCCAAGCGGAAAGGCTTTACACCGCCGCGCCCATTGGCAGCCGTGCCGCGTGGGTATGCTGATGCTTGGGCGCGATTGTTTGCCCGCTCACCCGCCGAGATTGAGGCGGAACGACAAGCCCGGACCCCAGCGCCACCACCACAGCCACCCGGAAGCCGCCGGAAGTCCTGAGCAATCGCCCTGCCCTCTCTGGCGGGGTTTTTTGTGCCTGAGCCACCCATGCACCACCCGCACCGATTGCGTGCGCTACACGGCAGATATGACCCCTTCCTGAGCGTCTGTATTTTTACGGAGCTATAAACGCGCGTGCCTGTCATGGGCTGCTGACCTAAAAGCGGAAAACGGGCATATTATCGAACCAACCCCATGAATGCCCCTGTCAATCCCCTGCCCCTGAATTTTTGGGGGCCCTAAAGAGTGGAAGCTCATGCGTGCGCGTGCGCGTCGTTATGGGGTGCTGGCGCTGGCAGCGTGGATTGTCCCGTGGGACACTGGCGGGACACTCAGGGGCGAAAAAGGGGCAATCTCAGGAAGCAACCGGAAACAGCGCAAGCGCGTAATATACTGTTTTTACTTATCCTGTGCCTTCCCTTGTGTTGCCGTTATTGGTACGTCTTACCCCTCCTAAGCGGTAGGTCGCGCGTTCGATTCGCGCTCGGGGCACCATATAAAACAATACCCTGACGCCATACTTAGGTTACAAACTGATGTGGCAAATATGGCTACCATCCGCTCACGCGAAGACCAGGACGGTTTCACCATCGGCTGGCAAGCGCAGATCAAACGCAAGGGATTTCCACTCCAGGTCAAGACATTCAGAACCAAAGCTGAAGCCAAAGAATGGGCAGCCGTTACAGAATCTGAAATGATGCGCGGGATCTGGCGGGATCGTGGACTGGCGGACTCAACCATCCTTGCCGATTTACTGGATCGCTACTCCCGTGAAATACTGCCTTTGAAAAAGAGCCGTCAATGAGCGGAATCTGTGATCCGTATTCTCAAAAAATCCAGCTTAGGGAAATATGCACTGTCGCAATTGACGCCAGACTTGATTGCAAAATACAGGGACAAACGGTTAAACACTGTCAGTTCAAAAACTGGACGCAAGGTTTCTAGTGTAGTGTTGCATTCTTGGTGAACCTTAAGGTTAATGATGATAAAATAGCTCCATGTTGAGGGTATGAATGGAGTCGAGCCTTGCGAGTTGCGCCCACAGTCACTTTAACCAGCGAAGAGCGGTCCGAGTTGTCCCGTATAGTCGCCTCCCGATTAAGCAGTGTCCGCTTGTCATTACGGGCACGGATGATATTGCTGGCGGCAGAGGGCTTGCAGAACAAAGAAATTGCGGAGCGCCTGGGGGTGGATCGCCTGCAAGTCGCACGTTGGCGCAAGCGTTATCTGGAACACCGCTTGTCGGGCATTGAACGCGATTTACCGCGCGGCGCCCCTCCGGTGAAAGTGGATGTGGCCCGTCTGGTAGAATTGACCACGCAGAGTAAGCCGGAAGCGATGACGCATTGGAGTACGCGTAGGATGGCGGCAGAACTGGGTGTCAGTGCCGCCAGTGTGTCACGGCATTGGCGCAAGCATGGCCTCAAGCCTCATCTGCTGCGTGGTTTCAAGGTGTCACGTGACCCGCATTTTGTGGAAAAGCTGGAAGATATTGTGGGGTTGTATATGTCTCCCCCGGAGCATGCCTTGGTGCTCTGCGTGGATGAAAAAAGTCAGGTACAGGCCCTGGACCGGACCCAACCGGGACTCCCCCTCAAAAAGGGCCGCGCAGAAACGATGACCCACGACTACAAACGTAATGGCACTACGACCTTGTTTGCCGCCCTCAACGTGCTGGATGGTCAGGTCATCGGACAGTGTCAACAGCGCCATACCCATGTGGAATGGCTGAAGTTCCTGAAGAAAATTGATCGGCAGACGCCCAGGGACAAGGCTCTGCATCTGATTGCCGACAACTATGCGACCCATAAACACCCGGTAGTACAGGCGTGGCTCGACAAGCACCCGCGTATTCACATGCACTTCACGCCCACTTCGGCATCCTGGCTCAACATGGTCGAGCGTTTCTTTCGGGATATCACGACCCAGCGGTTACGTCGTGGGGTGTTCACCAGTGTGCCTGAACTCATCCAGGCCATTGAGGGGTACATCGACCACCACAACACCCATCCCAAACCTTTCATCTGGACCAAAACCGCCCGCGACATCCTGCAAAAAGTCATTCGCGCCAACAGCCATTTAAGCAGCAAACAGAATGCAACACTACACTAGTCAGACTGTGCGACACGAAATCGCTTTGCTGTCCAGGGTAATTACTCACGCCATCAAAGAATGGAACATCCCCTTACCACACGGGAATCCTTGCCTACAGATGGAAATGCCAGCGCAACCGCAATCGCGAGATTGCCGTCTAACCGACGATGAAAACGATACAATCATCTGAAAGCAGAAGATTTGGCAAGGCTGTTGGGTTGAAGAGCGCCTTTTATTCTTAACCATGTCCACACAGAAAATCATCCACCAGCTTGATCTTCAACCGCACCCAGAAGGGGGTTGGTATCGGCGGAACTTTACATCGCCAGAAATGGTGAGCACCCCACAGGGAGATCGCCCTACCCTGACCAGCATTTTTTACCTGCTGGCAGTAAATCAATTGTCCCGCTGGCATATGATCCCCTCTACTGAACTCTGGCATTTTTACAAGGGCGCCCCCTTGGAGCTGATCATCTACCACACGGAGACACACCATCTTCAGAAACACATTCTGGGTAATGATCTCGACGCAGGGCAGATTCTCCAGGCAATTGTTCCCGGCAAAGCCTGGCAGTGTGCCCGTAGCCTTGGGGCTTTTTCTCTGATGGGGTGCATTGTTACCCCCGGCTTTGATTTTCGAGACTTTCAGTTTGTGCGCGATCTTCCAGGCCATGTTCTCCACTTTGAAGGAGAGATGGCTGCGTTACGCCATTACTTGTAGGCGGGGCTATCGAACAAGCCCGTTTTCCTGCTGCGACGATATCGGTATGCAGCCCAGACCAGCGAGCGATCGGCACCTCTTTTGAGGTTGCTATCCTCAAATTATTCACCGTCGGGGGTGTAAGAATTTTTGTGTAAATGGTCATTTGGCAGGAAACTTTCGTCCTGTGAAAAAGGAGTTGTATAAGGCGGGCGACCACCCTGGGGACTCACCGGTCGAGGAGCCGCGCCATCCACCTGTGCTGCCAGTGCCGTAAAGTCGATACAGGAGTCAATCCGCAGGAGCGGTTCGTCCAACTGATCCAGTTTCTGATGAGCTCTGCCTTTCAGCGCTAATTTTCAAGACCAACGAGATCAAATCTTGCGTCACAAAAGCCATCCCAGCTTGACGAAACGGTTTACCTTGACTACGGTTAATACCAACTGGACGGTATATAAATTCCCCATGTTGAGAGGTTATTTCATGAAAATGCAAGATTTAAAAGGTAGGGTTGCTGTTGTCACTGGAGCATCCAGTGGAATTGGTGAGGCTAGCGCCAGACTGCTTGCGGCCGAGGGTATGCATGTAGTCCTGGTAGCTCGTCGTCGCGAGCGCTTAGAAAAACTGGCCCAGGAAATTGGCGATACCGCTTTGGTGATGCCTGCTGACTTGCGAAAACCGGAGGAAGTGCTTCATTTGTTTGAAGCTGTTGGAAATCATTTTAATGGAATTGATTTGCTATTCAATAATGCTGGTCTCGGTTATCACGCTGAGTTTGCTGATAGTAAACCGCATGAATGGGAAGAAATGATTGATGCCAATTTGTACGGAGTGCTCCGCTGTACACATGCAGCTATACCCTTACTTAGAGGGAGGCCCGGGGCAATGATTTCGACGGTTTCCAGCGTGGGTGGTCGCTACGGTCTTCCTGGTTGGTCAGTTTATAATGCGACCAAATTTGCGGTAGTCGGCTTTCATGACGCCTTACGTAAGGAGCTCGGGCCGGAAGGTATTCGGGTGGCACTCATTGAGCCGGGTGCAGTCTGGACAGAATGGGGTTTTAATGTTTCCGAGGAGAGCATGCACAAAAGACGAGAGTCCCTGGAGGCTCTCCATGCAGATGATGTTGCCCAGGCTCTCGTATACAGTTTTGCTCAACCGGCTCATGTGCTTGTCGAAGAAATTCTGGTTCGTCCTGTCAAGCAAATCGTGCCATAGGGAAGTTCGGCTGAAATTAAAGATCAATCCCATCAACTCGATTGCATACACAAGATAACAATAAGGCCTGCGCTGCTGTTGCCGTTATAGCTGCCTGCGCTTCCTGAAGATTAGTTGCTGCGGGAGAGGCACGAAAATGGCTACTACATAAAGTGGCAGCGTACTGCGTGGGATAGGCCAAGGAAACCGAGGTGAATCCTCGCGGTATAAATAATTGATTGGTTCCAGCCACGACTAACCGCCCGTCCACGACGGCCACTCCTGAAGTCGCAGCAGACGGAGCGAGGGTTTGCGCAGGCGTGGTATTGGCCAGAGCCTGATTGCTCACGCACGCGATACACGCAAGAACTACCGCCGGGAGTGCAGTAGCAAGGGTGATACGCAGGGATTGTTTCATTTGGGTTCAGTTGCTTCCCACATGGGTATTCAGAGCTATAGTCAAATCTGGTGTATGAGCATTTTCTGACATAGATCAGGCGGCGGTCTGTTGATCATCCGGCAGGGTGAGGTTAGCCGGTAAGCCATCGATAAATTTCACCCCTGCAAAAAGCTGCAGGACTTTCTCTGGAGCATAAATCCCAATCCAGCGTTTTTCAGCCTGCTGCAGCATCTTGAAACCCAATCCCAGAAAGCTGCTGCGTGATACACAGTTCTTCGTCCGGGTAGTCCGGTGGCGTACCGTAGCGAAGGTGGACTCAATGGCATTGGTGGTCCGGATATGCCGCCAGTGTTCGGCCGGAAAATCATAGAAAGCGAGCAATTCAGCCCGATCTTTTTCCAGTTTAGCCACGGCCTTGGGATACTTTGCCTGGTAATTGCGCACAAACACGTCCAGTGCTTTTTCCGCAGCCTGGCGATTGGCGGCCATCCAGATTTCCTGCAACGCTGCCTTGGCTTTGCTCTGTTGGGCTTTGGGAAGTTCGTTGAGAATGTTGGCGGTCTTATGCACCCAGCAGCGTTGCTGACCAGTTTCGGGATAGGCTTCATCCAGTGCGGCCCAAAACCCCATGGCACCATCCCCAATGGCGAGCAAAGGGGCCGTCTCCAGACCGCGCGCCTGCAGGTCACGCAGGATCTCCAGCCAGGAAGCTTTGGATTCGCGCAGGCCGTCACTGACACTGACCAGCTCTTTCTTGCCCTCTGCCGTCACGCCGATAATCACCAGCAGGCAGATACGCGGATCCTCCTCCGCACGGAGGTTCGTATAAATACCGTCTACCCACCAGTAAGCATAGCGCTTTCCCTGTAGGGAGCGGTGTTGCCAATGGGCATACTCTTGCGCCCACTCCGCCTTGAGACGTCCCAACACCGCAGGTGAAAGTCCCTTGGCCTCATCACCCAGCAAAATGGAAAGGGCTTCCTGCATGTGGCCGGAAGACACCCCATGCAGATAGAGCCAAGGTACTGTAGCGGCTACCGTTCGTGATTTGCGTACATACGGAGGCGCCAGTACCGAATTGAATTTGATCCCCGATCCTGAGCGGTCCCGCACCTTGGGTACTTTGACGGGTACCGGACCCAGAGCGGTCAGGATCTCGCGCTCCGGCAGATGCCCATTACGCACGACCGCCTGACGCCCATCAACCATCCGCACCGTCGCAAATTCTTCCAGCAATACCGCCACCTCTGCCTCTATGGCCTGCTCAATCAGAGAGCGTGCCGCGCGTCGAAGTATCCCTTCAATGCCCAGACCCAACTCTCCCATCCCACCTGCTATTACGGTATTCTTTTCCACGGCGTACTCCTTATGTTGCTCTTTGAGTCGGAAACCCTTTGTAGCAACAGTACGCCACCTCATTCAAGCCAGTTGTAACGCGCCCGTACACCACTTTCGAGCATAGCTCCATGGGCGCTTCCTCCTTCATCTTCTTTGCTTGCCGCTAGTCTATCTGCAGCATTCACCGAAAAGCACTGGTTATCGCTTCTGATCGCGTTGTCCATTTTTGATATTCTCCAGAAGCTCGTTTGATGCTTTCCGATGGTTCGGCAGAGGTCTCTAACCGAAAAAGTTTTCGATCATTACCCGCATATAAATGCCGCGCACCTCGGCACTTAACCCAGACACTTCATGCAGACGTGATCTGACCCAGGCATTGGCCTTCGTCTCATTGCCTTTCGCTACGATCAGTTTTTTCCAGTTTTCTTTGCTGATCCCGATATTAATAAGCGGTGGGTTATTATCCGGGGTAATCTCTATCAGAGTTTCTGCGTTATCCCCATGTTCCTGTCGGCCGTTCTGATTCATGTGTTTTGAATAGCCTCCAGTTGCTCAGTTCATGGATGAAATCGCATTTGTATAGAGGATATGCTTTTTGTCGGGATAAGCATACCCAGAGTTATTGAGGGGGGTATTCACAGTACAGCGCTTCCATAAAACGCCGCATCCGTATCTTTCTAACTTTTTACGATTTCCAGAAACTTGTCCAATGCTCTGGAGCGACGACTGGTCAGCGGCGTGGCCATAAAATTCAGACAGAGCATGTCATGACTTTCCAGCGTGGCCGCCGAAACCTGCCAGTCCGGACAGTGATTTCTTCATCGTACTGTACCCGTCTCCTGCCATTGTAGTAGTGTGACTCCACAGATTTTTGATTCTCTACAAGACATGAAGCGCTCATAAGGCGCGCATAGGAAACCGATGCCTTCCAAGCTTTTTGTAAATCAGCCATGACTACCGCATATGATCGTGAAATTCTCCAGTTAGATCCGGTCAAGGATCACTGCCGAATCACTTTTCTGATGGCAACTTGTGTGTATCCTTTTGATATACCGCGTGCGCTTGAACTAGCTTTGTTTCGTACGTATGCGGTCCCCCGTATTTCTGGTCTCCTTCGCCACACAGGAGAACTCACTGAATACACCCGCAAACGTTACGATGATACCGACCTGCTCCTCAGTGAATTGATTGAACACGGCTACGATAGTCCACGAGGACAGGCTGCCATTGAAAACATCAACCGCCAGCACGCCAAATATACGATTCGCAATGAGGACTATCTATATGTATTGTCCACGTTTATTTTTGAACCTATACGGTGGATAGAGCGTTTCGGGCATCCCCCCCTATCAGAAAAAGAACGCTTGGCCTGGTTCCACTTCTGGCGGGCCATAGGCATGCGCATGAACATCCAAGGTATTCATGATGAATATGCTGAACTGGAGCAGTTTAATCAGTCCTATGAGGCAGAGCGTTTTCATTATTCAAATTCAAACCGATGTGTCGCAGAAAAAACGATAGACTTGCTGCTGGGTTTTTATATGCCGCCCGTACTGTTTCGCCTGGGACGGCCTGCCGTTTATGCGCTGCTGGATCGACCCTTACTCAACGCCTTAGGCTTACCTGGACAATCAATCTGGTTGAGCCGAATGCTCACCCGTGCATTACACTTGCGCGGACGAATAGCCAGTGCGCTACCGATCAGAAACAAACCCGTGATGCGTACGCAATTGCACCGGCCAAGCTACCCAGATGGCTATCGCATTGACGATCTAGGCCCAGAAAAACCTACGCAGCAGCGCGATTGAAGGTCTACTTTATAGTCAAGCTCTTGGCCTTTCCTATCTACCAGTCGCGATTCTCAATATTCATGCTCAAAAGACTGCCACGAGTTACACCTATAGAAATAACCCAACGTTCTACAACACGCGCATACTGACGGATGGAAAGATGAGGTGAGGCGTGTTTCCTGTTGGGGAAAAGAAACTGGTCATCCTTGAGTTTGGCATGGGTGATCCAAGCAGTCAGGGCCTCTCGGGTGTGTTCGGTGATCTCAATTGGACGGGCCTCTGAGTTTTTTGTTGGAGCACAATGGCGCGGTGCATGACGGCGTGACCATGTGCGATATCGGAAACATGCAGTCCCACGAGGTCACAGCCCCGCAATTTGCTATCGATGGCGAGGTTGAAGAGGGCTAATTCATGGATCTGTTAGGCCAGTTGCAGGCGAATCCTAGTGGCCCATACCTCCTGTAGTTTCAAGGGCCGTTTCTGACCTATGATTTTTGTCTTTGTTCCAAGGGGTGTTGAGGCGCTGGGTGGCGTTGAGCTTTGTTTGCATGACACGGTCTCCATGGTTGTGAGAAGAAGACCATTTTTTGCGAACTAAACAGACGGCGCCGTACTGACTGCACCTGTGCGCAGAGCAGTTTTAAAATCCCGATTCAGGTATTCGTCGGGGTTGGATTCTGGCGCATAGGGCGGCAGAAAAGCCAGCTCAATGCGGTCTTTTTTATCTGCCAGCCAAGCCGTTACCACTTTGGCATGATGCACCCGCAGATTATCGACGACCAGATAGGTTTTCTGGGGCGCGTCCTGAATCAAGGCAGTAAGAAAGGTGATGAAACGCTCCGCATCAATGCGGCCTTCGACAATCTGGAAAGCAACTTTGCCCTGCGGAGAAATCGCCGAGATCATGGAGAGCGTGGCCCATCGGGCGGGAACCGCCAATACCGGCGTTTGTCCCCGAGGCGCATACCCGCGTACCCAATGGGCATCTTCCTTGACGGCCGTCTCGTCCCCCCAATAAATCACCGCTCCCTCTTGGGCCGCTTGCGCGCGCAGGCGGGGATAATCCTGTTCCAACCACTGACGGACTACTTCTGGATTCTGCTCCAATGCCCTTTTGACGCAGTAACCAGCCAGTGCCATGCCGCAAGCAGACGAGGATTGGTTTTTTGCAGGCATTCAAAGGCCTCACGCTGATCGGAAAACAGTGTCAGAGTAAGGCGCGCATCCAGTTCGGGATCATTCAGACGACCACGCTCAAGTTGCCCATCCTGATAATGTTTGACTAAATGATGATAAGGATTGCGGGGAAATGCCAGAGGATTGAGCCGTAACGTATCGACTACCGGCAGTTGCAGTAGTTGAAGATTCGGTTTGGCAGCGCGTAAATAAGGTAAATCAAAAGCGATAATGTTGTGCCCCAACGTAAAGGCAGCCCCTACAGAGAGGGCATCAAGACGGGAAAGGGCCTCATTGAGCGGGCCGTTACGATAGGTAACTGTTTTGCCGGTATCCCCACGAATACCGGCAAGTTGATGAATTTGCTCATCCGCTTTGCCTACTTCAAGGTCAATGGATAAACACTGTGGTGCAAAGCGGGTTTCTTTATTTTCGTTCAAGGTGCGGCCTAATAAAGTGGTTTTTATAGATTCCAGCTAGGGACAACTTACCACTTTATTAGGCGAATGTTTAACTATTTTCCTAAGTTGGTTTTTACAGCCTTGATCAAGATGGCTGCCATCCATGATGCGCTTGTGGGATACAGCAATAGGACTCACTTGGTGGTATCTTCATCACAATATTTCCGGGCTGGCCGTCTTTCTTTGCCTTTGTGCCGGGCACGAGGCGTGGCGTATCCCGATTAACGACATCTTTCCGCAAACCAGCAAAAAGGAGCACCATCACATGTTTGGATTTGGAGAAAAACACCAGGAACAACAAACTGCCATTTGCCCTTGCTGCCAGACGCCCATGCAGAATATGGGCGCCCATGGCCTTCGTATGGGCGGTTTAACGGGCTTGGGTGGTGCCGCTTTGGGCATGATCGCTGGGCAGATGGCCGATGATGGCGAGGAAGCCTTCGAGAAGAAGCTCAAGGTACAGGTCTTTGTCTGCCCACAGTGCAGCGAGATTTCGTTTAAATATCATGGCGGGCTTTGATCCATATGCCGCTCTATATTGAGCCCCATGCGGGACCTGCACCCATTGTGCAGCTGATACGATCAGCCCATCACGCGGTCAGTGTCGGGGTTTATTATCTCTCCGACCGCCCTATTCTCCGGGCATTGAAAGCCGCCCATGCGCGCGGTGTGAATGTGCGTGTGATTATCGAGGGTAAGCCCTATGACATGAAACCCTGGCAGGTGCGCAAGGAAGAACGGGAGATCAAGGCGACAGGCGCTATTTTACATCTGGCCCCTTACCGCTTTACCAGCCATGGAAATCACTATGCTTTTCTTCATGCCAAGTACGTCTGTTCAGGCCATGAATGCGAGATCGGTACGGCAAACTTTGACTGGAGTGCTTTTCATCGGAATCGGGAGTATTTATATGTCACGAAGGATCCTGCCTTGGTCAAGGCGGCCAACGCTGTTTTCCATGCCGACTGGAACAATCGACGGGCCCCGGCCTATGCACATCGCGTTCTGGTTCTTGCGCCGCGCACATCTGCCGCGCAGATCATCGGCGTCATCCAGCAACCGGGTCCGATAGACATCGAAAGCGAGGAAATGGGTCCATATCGCCCGACACTGGATGCTATTGCCCAAAAAGGCGCTCTGGCCAGAGTAATCCTGCCCGCCAGTATCAACGCCCAAGACAAGCAGGATGTAGCCTTCCTGCGCGCGCATGGGGTTCAGGTACGCTTGATGCCGGTGAAGCCGGTTTACATGCACGCCAAGGCCGTAATTTCCGGAAATGAGGCATTGATAGGCTCCGAGAATTTCACGGAGACTTCACTGGAGGCCAATCGAGAAATGGGGTTATTGCTGCATGGTCGTTCGGTATCGGAACTGCAGGCCCAATTTAATCGGGATTGGGTGAGGGCTGGACGGGGTAGCATGTAAACGTGACATTGCGGTTATCTCATGACTTCGCAGATAACAGCGACAGCCATCTGCCCTTGTGCTTGGTGCCGACTGATCCGGCTTCCAACAGCTGTAATCAGCTATCGGTTTGATCCGGTGGCGTGTTCACTACCACATTGGATGTCACGCTCTAAGTGCTTGATTCCCGCGCCACCCTGGCGCCATCTCGAACACAGGAATGATGGGGAATATTAGGGATTTCCAATATACAGATGCACGCATAACATATTGTAATTTTTTTCTATATGCCATTGATGAAAAAAGAGGAAAAAACGCATTTTAACCGACTCCTAAGCGGTAAGTCGCGCGTTCGACTCACGCTCGGGGCACCACTCCGACTCAATCCCTAATCGGAGCCGGCCCTCGTACTTTTCCAGTGGCTTAGCAACGCAATACCAACTAGAAATACCGGCAAAACCATTGCGAGAACGGGAACCCGGAAAAGAAAAAAAGCAAACAAAATCGCACCAACCAGATATGCAAATAGTGCAGCTAGCTGTTGATGCCAGGCAAAGGGAAGCGGGCGTTTCTTGCGAAGATTTTCGACAAAAGTAATGACAATGCTGGTCAAGGTATTCGTGAACACGACAGAAGGAACGCCTGCGACATTAATTAATCTCGCTGCCACACTTTGCAGGCCCATGCTTAGCGCTGAAGCCATAATCAGGACATAGAGCAATACACCATCACCAGGAAAACCTACAAGCATCCAGACTAAAGCATAAATCCCCAAAAAAAAGGTCTCTATGCAGAGAAGTATTCGTAATCCATTGAGATGTTCTTTCCACATGCTCCCGAGCGCGATACCCACTATAAAATCCAGAAGTGCGGCCAGAGAATGGGTAGCTGAGAGCAGGCGTCCCTGGCCTACGGCAATACCAAACAGAGCCAGATTGCCGGTCATGGCCGAGGTAAAGACCATGTGGAATTTGAGAAAGGCGACAATGTCTGCTCCGCCAGAGGTGGCTGAGAGAAGGTGCATGTTCCGATCGGATTTCCCCAGGCGTTGGGGCGCAGAAGATCGCTCATTCATAAAATACAGGTCATCTCAATATCCTCCTAACTTATTGTTCAGGATTCTTTACTTGCATACTCAGGGAATCAAAGTAATTGAATATGCCACATTGTGCATGTGATGTGGCCAGAACGATTCGAAAGCAACTAAACAGATCTAAGGGATGAAAATTTATCAGCGCCTCCTCCCACAAAACCGTATAAAAAAACTTCTGCGGATAACAATGAATCCGCAGAAGCCCGAATATTACAGAGTTCCATTTACGACCTTGCGCAAGTGGAACTCCAGATAAAAAACTAGCTCTGTAACTGAGGCGAGAACTTGGGACGCTTGGCTTCTTCCATGCGTGATGCGACGCCCCATGGTAGAAAAATAACCAATGCGACCACCACCACGATAACGCTACCAATCTGCACACTGACAAAGTTTTTTGCGCCCTCACTACCAATGTAAGTCATGCCTGAAAGGAAGAGAATATAGGCAATATACCATACTGAATTTATAAGGCCTTTTTTCACATTTCCCGTCATAGCAAAGACTAAAGCGAGTAACAAGACTATAACACTTGCATAAGGGACAGAGGGCCAGCCACACCAGTAGATAATCAATGAAGCCGAAGCAAATGCCAATACAGCAATGATGGTACTAACAGAATTTGACGTAAAACGCCCCTGACGTCCCTCTTTGCGTAATGCCAGCATGATTGGCGGGTTAGCTGCAAAACCAATGTAACCAGCAACCACGGCATCACTCAGCAAATTGTAAATGGATGGTAATGGCGCAGCTATAAAAGCTACTATGATTCCGATGACGGTTGTAACTACTAATGATTTTACAGGAATGCCATGATTATGGCTGAGTTCAACCATTTTCTTGCTGACAATTTTCGATCTACCCATGGCAAACAAAATTCGGCTTCCAGCACCCTGGTAAATATATCCAGTAATAAAGGGACCGATTATGGCAATGGCTACCACAATAGCAATCAGCCATGTCGCCTTCGAACCCGCTGCCATCACCAAAAATGGATTTCCTGCAATTTTCGAAAGGTCCGCCCAGTGACCTGCAGCAATATGAATCGTACCCCAATCCAATGCCGACAACAATGCAACACCAAAAAGAATGTATAAGATAGACTGGCCAAGTAGAGACCAAAGAATGGAAGGCATAATGACACTTGGGTCTTTTGCCTCCTCGGTATAGTCAGGTATGACCCTAAGGCTACCAAAAGCAAACATACCCAGAGGGATGGCCGCAAAGACACCTGCCATACCAAATGGCAAGACGCCACCAAAATGGCTAAAATTACCGAAATGACCAAATGATATAAATCCAAGAGCTACCAAGAAATATAAAACCAACTTCAGCCCACCGAACCAGTTGGTACTATTTGAAAATGCCTTCACCCCGTAATAGTTGAAAGGAAAAAACATCAGCATGAAAATAACACCTAATATCGCGCCAGATAAAGTTGGATCTCCGGATGAGTTAACCAAGTGTGGATAAAAATAATTTAAACCCATTACGGTGCCAAGTGCTTCGATGGGTGGTATAAAAAGATACCAAAGCAAATCAGAAATGGCATTAATCATATTGGTCACTGGGCCAAAAGTATATAGGCTATATCGAGAAGGGCCACCCTCTTCAGGATACAAATAACTTAGGTCTACATATGTTAGGCCCACTGTCAAGTACATGAGTGCGCCAATTAGCCAAGCAAGAATTACCCCTGGACCAGCGACAGCAGTCATGCCCGCCGTACCAAATAAAACGCCCGTACCTACGGCACCACCTATACCAATTATAATCAGTTCTTTTTTACCAAGCTCACGATGTAATCTGGGTTTTTTGCTAGTCATAATTTTACTCCTAGTATTTTCAGGATGATTATATGCAATCACTATAACCATCAGATCAATATGAGGGCTAAAAATTATTTAATAGCCTTTTTTCCGGAAACAAAATTCGTATTGCCCACCTAAATTCAAGATGACAACGAATATGCCAAGATCAATAGTCTTAACAAATTAAAGATAGAGAAGCGATTATCGTACCACATGTTGCATGTCTTCCCTTTATACTCTATACATAGTTTTAACCTATTGTCAAATACAAAATAATATCAATTTTAATTTGTTAAAATAAGTCACATATAATAACGTATTTTATTAATTTTTTCATTGGCTTATAGGTAATATCGCCAGCAGATTTCACATCAGTAAGTTTGATCATCATTTAACCATGAGATAAGAATTCGATATGACCATGTCATTTTATCTTTTTTGCTGGCATGTCAGAATTCTACCCATGAAAAGAAATTTCATGGCATCTATATGCCTCTGGAAGCACATCAACAATTCAACCGGCAATGCAGCATATCCAAACCGCTGCAGAATTGATGCCCTGCCGATTCAAAGGCAACGAATATTTCTGAACTTCGGGCACCCATTTGGCCCAAAAAAACAGAATATCCTTATATTGGTGCAAGACAAGCCCTATTTTGGTGCAGAAATATTTATTCGTGGTATAGTTGGCAATCGTCTTGTTGTTGGTTAACCATGACTTAGTAGGCATCATCTGTACAATTAATTTATAACTATCAAAATGTTAGCCATACAACACAAAGTACTGTAGACGAGAATCTGTTCAATTGGAATGTTTTTTGCGTAGATTGTATTGGTTTTTTTCAAACAAGGAGAAACTCAATGTCGCTTAACAACCGTAAAGTAATCCTGAGCACATTAGCAGCCCTTTTCGTGAGTCCTTTCGCAGAGGCTGCCGTCCTTCCCGCCATGCCGCCCAGCGTTCATATCAATGCGGGCCCACTCGGAGAACTATCCGTAGGAGGAATCCTTAGTGTTAACGGCCGGGCGCAAAGCAATCGTTACGACGCATCGGGTCCCGCCGGTAAATATTTCAGTGCCAATGTCACTGACGGATTGGTCTCTGTAGCCAAAACCCATGGTCTCATCCAGTTTTATCTGGAAGCTGGTGCTATAATTTATATGGTGTAGGACAACCTGCAATGTCTACGGGGACTGCAACTAATCTTTTTGGTGCGCTTCCGCTCGCTTATCTACAAATCACACCCAGCAAAAACTTCAATGTACAAATTGGCAAGCTTCCGGCTATTACAGGTATCACCCCACTGACGGGACTGATTTCTGATTCGTATAATGTGCAATTTGGACTGGATGGATGGCAGCAGCAGACTATCAGCCGTGGGATACAGGCTAACTACAGTGCTGGTCCTTTTTCCGCTTCTCTGGCCTGGACTGACGGTTACTACTCCAAACGCTTCAATTGGGCAGTGGGCCAGCTCACTTATTCACCCAGTGCCAGCAGCACTTTTTATTTACAAGGCGGCGGCAATTTAGGGCATACCAGCTACATAGGTCCACTGGATAACTCTGATTTTTATCTGCTTGGCTATAGCTATAGCGGTACAAAATGGAATATGTTCGCTTACCTGCAATATCAAAAACTACTAAACGGTAGAAATTTTGATAATCTGAATGATGGTAATCAATATGGTGCCAGCATTGATGGGAACTATGCGTTCACCAAGCATTATTCACTCAGTGCACGTCTGGATTACATGGCCTATAGTGATACTGGCACATTCGGAACTGGAAACAACCAAACAACACTTGTCGGGAACGAGATGGGTTACGGGCCTGGAAGTCGTGCTGTATCACTGACTTTTACTCCAATTTATCAATATAAACATTGGTTTATTGAAGGAGACCTGAGTTACGTACATGCTTATCACATTACTTCCGGGGAAGCCTTTGGGCAGAATGGTAATCAACCCAACCAATTTGTGGCAATGATAAATACCGGTTTCCTGTTGTAAACCATAGTCTGTTTCTACCACTATAAGAGGTACATAAAATGGTTGGGAAATTAAAAAGAGAGGTAGGATTTTCAGGGTTAATTTTTGCCAGCCTGGGGGGCATCATTGGGTCAGGCTGGTTGTTTGGCCCACTGGATGCGGCACAAATCGCGGGCCCCCTCAGCATTTTCTCATGGGTCATCGGTGCGGTTACCATCCTGTTTCTAGGGCTGACCTACGCCGAAGTCGGTCCGTTATTTCCGCGTGCGGGTGCCGCTGCGCATATCGCCAATGTGGTTCATGGTAATCTGCTCGGCAAAATCTGGGCCTGGCTACTGTTCATGTTTTATATTGCCATTGCTCCTGTGGAAGTCGTGGCGGTACTCACTTATGCCAACAACTATATTCCCGGTCTTTTACAAGGCAATACCGGACTGCTCAGCGGACTTGGTCTAATTGCTGCTGTTGTTCTGCTGGGAATTATGTTTTTACTTAACTTTTTGGGCATAAAACGCATCGGCCAGATATTTACGGGCCTTGGTTGGTGGAAGCTGGCAGTTCCCGTTCTGACCATCATCGTTTTGGTAGCGTTTTCCTACCACCCGGAAAATCTTCATATCATACATATGAAGGAAAATGTGCATGGCATGTTTGTGGCTGTAGCTTCTTCAGGCATTGTCTTCAGTTACCTAGGCTTCAGACAGGCCATTGAATTGGGTGGGGAAAGTAAAAATCCGGGTAAACATATCCCTATGGCAGTCATTGGTGCCATTGTGATTGGCGCAGTCATTTATGTAGGCTTGCAATGGGCTTTTCTGGTCAGCATGCCACCCGATCAACTCACCCAGGGCTGGACCAAGCTCAGTTTCACTGGAGTATTTGGTCCCTTCGCGGCAGTTGCCGGCATGCTCGGGATTACCTGGCTGGCGGTGCTGATTTATGCCGATGCGCTCATTTCTCCCGGCGGCACGGCGCTTGTGTATGCTACTTCAGCGGCGCGCGCCGTAGTCGCCAATGGCGAAGTCAAGGCAGGGCCGAGCTTCTTCACCAAAATCAGTGAAGGTGGCGTGCCCTGGGTGGGTGTCATTGTCGCTTATGTCATTGGCTGTCTGTATTTTCTGCCTTTTCCTTCCTGGCAAAAGCTGGTGGGCTTCATTACCACCATTTCAGTCATTACCTACGGCATTGGTCCCATCGTCTTGTTGCAGTTACGCCGTTCCGTACCGGACCTGAAGCGACCCTTCCGCCTTTGGGGAGCGCACGTTATCGCCCCCATTGCCTTTATTCTCTCCTCACTGGTGGCGTATTGGGGTGGTTTGCAGGCGCTTTCCTATATTTTTGGCGTCCTGTTTGCCATTCTCTTCATTTACTGGATTGTGCACCTGATTCGGGGTAAATCCGGTGACAAGCCCCTCGGTTTCAAACATATTACCTGGATATTTCCCTATTTTATCGGGCTCTGGGTACTTTCCTGGTTTGGACCCAAGGTGTTGGGGGGATCCGGGGATATTCCTTTCTATCTGTCCATGTTGCTGGTCGCCATTCTGGCCATTATCTGCATGATCTGGGCACTGAAAGTCACCGTTCCGGATGGCCGCGTTACCGATTATTTTGCGGCCATGGATCATGAAGGCATCGACCTGTAAATAATCTTTTTTATTTGATTATTTGTCAGCCCCCTTTCAGGGGGCTTTTTGTTATTATATTCAGCATTCCTATAGCGGAGTGAAAATCATGGGGTATTCAACATCCAGCGGGGCCGACAAGGCGGAGGGTGAACCAATCATTTTTTACCCGCCAAGCCAACCTGCACCTTTGAAAAGACCGTTGTACGCATCACGCATTCCAGCCGGATTTCCTTCTCCTGCCGATGATCATGTCGAACGGTCTCTGGACTTACACGAACACTTGCTGCCTCACCCCGATGCCAGTTTTTTTCTGAAAGTTTCCGGCGATTCCATGCTGGACTATGGCATCCACGATGGTGATCTGCTGATTGTGGATCGTGCCATTGATGCCCGGGAAGGTCATATTGTCATTGCCGCCATAGATGGAGAACTGACCGTCAAGAAGCTGGGAAAACACACCGGGAAGCCCGCTTTGCTGCCCGGCAATAGTGCGTACCCACCCATTTTGCTGGACCCCGAACAGGAACTGCTTATCTGGGGTGTGGTGCGGCATGTGATTCATAGCCTGGGGCAGTAAACATGCGCTTTGCATTGGTGGATGCCAACAATTTCTACGTGTCCTGCGAACGCCTGTTTGCGCCACAACTGGAGGGCCGCCCCGTGGTCATCCTCAGCAATAACGACGGTTGTGCCGTATCCCGATCCGCCGAAGCCAAGGCCCTGAAAATCGGCATGGGCACCCCCTATTTTCAGTGGCAGAAGCTGGCCAAACAGCAGGGTGTAGTCGTACTGTCTTCCAACTATGCCCTTTATGGAGAATTATCGGCGCGAATGATGCGCCTGCTGGGCAGCCTCAGCGCTGCGCAGGAAATCTACAGCATTGATGAGTCATTTCTGCATATTCCGGTCAGCGGAAAGGAAGCGCTGCACTGGGGCAGTGCAGTCCGGCATCGCGTTCGCAAGGAATTGGGCCTGCCCGTTTGTGTCGGCATGGGTCCTTCCAAAACCCTGGCCAAACTCTGCAATCACTGGGCTAAAAAAGGGCGCGTGGCAGAAGGCGTTTGTGATTGGGACAGCATTCCCGACAACCAGAAGGTCCAGTGGCTTCAGGATACCCCTATTGATGCGGTCTGGGGTATCGGCAGACAGCTCGGCGAGTCCCTGCGCCGCCAGAATATTCAGCAGATTGCGGAATTTTTACGGGCGGATCCCGTCGCTATCCGTCAACGTTATGGCGTCGTGTTAGCCCGTACCCAGCAGGAGTTGCAGGGTATTTCCTGTCTGCAGCTGGAACAGATACCCCAGAAAAGGCAGCATATTCAATGCAGTCGTTCTTTCGGCCAAGCCGTGGAAAGCCTTACTGATCTGGAAGAAAGTTTGTCCGTGCATACCCAGCGTTGCGCCGCAAAGTTACGGCAGGACGGTCAAAAAGCCCAAGGCGTCCAGATACAAATTCGCAGATCGCCCCATCGGGGACGTTATTATTCGGGAGTAGCCTTCCGCCCGCTGGCGAATCCAAGCAATCATTACCAGGATCTGTGGCAGGCGGTCAAGGCCGCGCTGGCAGAAGCCTATCGACCAGGCGTGCGCTATATCAAATCCGGCATTTTGCTGAGTGCCTTGCAGGACGTGAACATGCCCGAAACCCAAAGCCTGTTTACCCCGGAAGACGATGCGGCCACACCCGGCGATACACAGAAAAAAGCCTTGGCTGATGTGCTTACGCTGCTACAAAAGCGTTACGGTAAAGCGGCTCCAGGATTCGGGGTAGCCGGGCTGCGGGCCGAAAGAGCTTGGGCCATGCGTGCCGGTAACCGCTCCCCCCGTTATCTGAACGCGTGGTCAGACATTCCCGTGGTACGGGCGGGTTGATTGCCCAATGAATCGGGAACCCGCCAGCCGTTACCCGACTATTCGACAACCACTTCCAGCGCCCCTACATCCAGAAAAGCCGCTTCCACCATCGCCGACTCCTTCTCGTCAAAACCATAAAACTCACAGGAAATGACGTCCTTCTCGGCAAAAACAGCGGGGCTGCACCGTAAAGGCTGCTGCAGCAGTTTTTGCAGCGCTGCATAGTAATCAGGATGATCCGCATGCTTTTCCATCCCGGCCTCGCGAATACTGGAAATGGCTTCCCTGGCGGCATTTTCATCGGCGAATAAAACTTTAAGGGCAAACATGAACACTCCTATTATTTAACGGGAACAGTAATAAATAAAACAACGACATCGCAGCAATTAAATAGGCCGAAACGAAAATCTACTGCAAACAGTATATCACGTATTAGTTTTGCTGAAATTGCCACTCATTTCCACGTTGTCCCCTGAACACGTTTAAATTATTATTCACAATTATCGGGAGCGGTTGATTTTTTCTGGCAAATTCTTACACATTTTGACAATCTATCCGGCAGATTACATAGAGAGAATATATGACTCAGCATAAAATCAGTTCCCGGCTCCTATGGATAGTCATCACATTACTGCTGGTACTCATCGCTTTTGCGGCCTGGGCTTTCAGTGCCCGACAAGACGCAACAGCCCATTCGTCCAAGACCCATAACAACCAAACATCCCGATCCGCAGATCATGCCGGCAAAACATCCCCACCCCAGGCTCCAAATCACTCTGAAGTAACCAACGCTAATAATACGCTTCCTGCCGCATCCACCATCTCCAAGCCAAGGGCTACTACCGTCCCGGTCGTCAACTTATCCCGGACTCTGCCCGGGCTGGGAAATGACGCCGAAAACTATGCCAGCACGCTGGAGTCTTCGGCGCCGGGCCAAAGTTTCCGCAAAAAATGTCAGGATAAGGAAAAAGCCATTCTTAATGCCCTGCAATCCGGAAATACGGCTCAGGCTGCAACCCTGCAAAAGCAATATGAAAGCTGGAAACAACAAGAGCGCAGCGACGCGCTCAGCAAGGCAGATCAGGCCTACTCGGCAGGAGACTGGTCTTCAGCCGTCACCGACTACCAAAAACGCATTGCCCTCGAAGACAATACCGATCCACAAATCTGGTGGCATATGGCCGATGCCTTGCAAAAGCGGGATCGGACCTCTGCAAAAGAGACTAAATATGCTGCCTATCTGGCTTATGATCGTAATATCTACAGCCAGAAACCGGATGTCACCCTCCTGCTTCCGACTTTGCAGATTCTGCAGAAAGCACTGGCTGCAGAGGACGATCATCTCGGTGAAATTCATCTGCTCGAGGCCATGTATCGCGCTTATCCCGGCAATGCCCAAGTGGCTGTCGATCTGAAAAAAACCGTAATGCACTACGGTTTCAAGGTTCAGAAAATCACACCCGATACCAACCAGTTCCCCACCCGTACTTGCGTCCAGTTTACAGCCCCACTCTCCGAGGCCCCTGATTTTCATGCCAGCAACTGGGTGACTTTTTCGCCTGCCCAGGCGCATGTCGCCGTGGTTCGCGAAAATGGCGGCATCTGCATCAGCGGCCTGCCCGCTGGCAGCAGTACCCAGATGCATATCCGTGCGGGTCTGCCCGCCATTGCCGGCGCTGTTCTGACCAAGGCGCAAACAGTCACCTTGTCCCTGCCCAACCGTTCTCCCAGCATCATCACCGATACCGGGCGCTTCATTATCCCGGCATCACTGCCCCCCGCCGTAGGTTTTTCCAGTATCAATATTTCCAGAGTTAAACTGAAAATCAATCGGGTACCAGAACGTGCCTTGCTGGCTTTTGTGAGCTATAGTCAAATCTGGTGTATGAGCATTTTCTGACATAGATCAGGCGGCGGTCTGTTGATCATCCGGCAGGGTGAGGTTAGCCGGTAAGCCATCGATAAATTTCACCCCTGCAAAAAGCTGCAGGACTTTCTCTGGAGCATAAATCCCAATCCAGCGTTTTTCAGCCTGCTGCAGCATCTTGAAACCCAATCCCAGAAAGCTGCTGCGTGATACACAGTTCTTCGTCCGGGTAGTCCGGTGGCGTACCGTAGCGAAGGTGGACTCAATGGCATTGGTGGTCCGGATATGCCGCCAGTGTTCGGCTGGAAAATCATAGAAAGCGAGCAATTCAGCCCGATCTTTTTCCAGTTTAGCCACGGCCTTGGGATACTTTGCCTGGTAATTGCGCACAAACACGTCCAGTGCTTTTTCCGCAGCCTGGCGATTGGCGGCCATCCAGATTTCCTGCAACGCTGCCTTGGCTTTGCTCTGTTGGGCTTTGGGAAGTTCGTTGAGAATGTTGGCGGTCTTATGCACCCAGCAGCGTTGCTGACCAGTTTCGGGATAGGCTTCATCCAGTGCGGCCCAAAACCCCATGGCACCATCCCCAATGGCGAGCAAAGGGGCCGCCTCCAGACCGCGCGCCTGCAGGTCACGCAGGATCTCCAGCCAGGAAGCTTTGGATTCGCGCAGGCCGTCACTGACACTGACCAGCTCTTTCTTGCCCTCTGCCGTCACGCCGATAATCACCAGCAGGCAGATACGCGGATCCTCCTCCGCACGGAGGTTCGTATAAATACCGTCTACCCACCAGTAAGCATAGCGCTTTCCCTGTAGGGAGCGGTGTTGCCAATGGGCATACTCTTGCGCCCACTCCGCCTTGAGACGTCCCAACACCGCAGGTGAAAGTCCCTTGGCCTCATCACCCAGCAAAATGGAAAGGGCTTCCTGCATGTGGCCGGAAGACACCCCATGCAGATAGAGCCAAGGTACTGTAGCGGCTACCGTTCGTGATTTGCGTACATACGGAGGCGCCAGTACCGAATTGAATTTGATCCCCGATCCTGAGCGGTCCCGCACCTTGGGTACTTTGACGGGTACCGGACCCAGAGCGGTCATGATCTCGCGCTCCGGCAGATGCCCATTACGCACGACCGCCTGACGCCCATCAACCATCCGCACTGTCGCAAATTCTTCCAGCAATACCGCCACCTCTGCCTCTATGGCCTGCTCAATCAGAGAGCGTGCCGCGCGTCGAAGTATCCCTTCAATGCCCAGACCCAACTCTCCCATCCCACCTGCTATTACGGTATTCTTTTCCACGGCGTACTCCTTATGTTGCTCTTTGAGTCGGAAACCCTTTGTAGCAACAGTACGCCACCTCATTCAAGCCAGTTGTAACGCGCCCGTACACCACTTTCGAGCATAGCTCGGCTTTTGTGGCCAACCACCCACTGCTGAACCAGGACGAGAGCGAATCCACCCTGAACAACCAGAACAGCCTGACGATTTGGCAAGGCAGCGCGGATATTCCGCATTTCAGCGCCAACCGTTTGATGCACAGTATATTGCCACTGCCCAAAATCCTGCAGAAACCCGGGCTCTATGCCATTGAGATCAGTCCGGGAGATGGTACGCCCAACCCTAACGGCGGCCTGAACAGATACCGTCTTGATGACGCCTATGCAAGAGCTTTTTCAGGGTCGAACGGCTGACCGGATTTGAGGACGCCATAGGTGATATGCAGGAGCTTGCGCATGGCGGCAATGATCACCTGCATAGGACATTTACCCCGTGACAGTAACCGATCGCAAAAGGCGGCGATCGCTGGATTGTAACGCTTGGCCACTACGGCTGGCAGGTACAGCGCCTTGCGTAGAAGAACATTGCCTGCCTTGGCAATATGGCTTTTACCGGCCCACTGGCCCGACTCACGAATACGCGGGTTGAGTCCCGCATAGGCGCCGACCTGTTTGGCGGAATGAAAGCGCGTGAGTGGACTGAGGAAAGCCAGTAGCATAGCTGCGGTAGCCTCGCCGATGCCGGGAATACTCAGCAGAAGCGCCTTTTGGGATTTCAGGTCCGGGTGATCATCCATATGATCCTGGATTTGTCGGCGGACGGCGTCAATTTGCTGATGGATGGTAAGCAAAAGGGCTTCAATGGACGCGCGAGCGGCAGGCTCTGCCATTTCGAGGCGATTGTTTTCCATATTCTGCATACCCAGAAGGTCGTCCAGACGCTGCACCAAAGCCTGGAGAGTCACAATGGCTTCTGCCGGTGGCACCCAAGGGGCAGGTCGGTGCATCTGGCAATAGCGGGCAATGAGCCGAGCATCCGCTTTGTCTGTTTTGGCCCGGGAAAGCTCGGTTTTACCAAAGGCGTGAATCAAGGCAGGATTCATCACACTGATAACTAACTGTTGCTGCGCCAGAAAGCGCGCCAGGCTTCGGCCATAGGCGCCAGTCGTTTCCATGCAGAGATGAGCCTTGAGGGCCTCCTGCTTCTCCAACCAATCCAGGAATTGCCGGAACCCCTCAGAATTATTGGAAAAGACCTTGCTGCGATATTTACCATTGGGTTTCAGCAGGGCAACATCGAATTTGGCTTTCGCTACGTCAATACCAACACAGGAAACTGGATTCATCATAAACCTCCTTGACTAGCATCATGGCGATCTACGGACCATGCCGGTTCATCCTTATCTGTGCAGGCTCATGCGCAATGCAGGCCTCGGATACCGTCCGAACTGGGTGGCAAAGTTGAGGCAGTCGATTAATCTGTTTAACGGAGTCATGCCCCAAGCGTGTAAACAATCTGATCTGCCTCACTCCGGGGATCAGCCGAAGGGTACCAGTACATACTGACTGGCTCCAAGACATAAGCGTGCAACTGGTATTGCGCACCAATCTGGCACCTACCGTCTGGCAGGGCCGCAATGGATTATATGTGCAGATCCGCCATTATACGGATGCCAGCCCCTGGAGTGGCGTCAGTGTGAAACTCATTGCCCAGGACAATGATATCCTCCAGACCGTCCAGACCAACGCCGATGGCATTGCCTTTTTCCCCAAACCCATTCTCCAGGGCAGTGGTGGGCAAAGCCCGGCTGCCCTGCACATTTATGGGCCGGATAATGAATTTACCTTGTTCAATCTCGAAAACTCGCCGCTGAATTTGTCCGGGCGCGGCATTTCCGGACGCCCGGCACTGCAACCGGTCAGTCCATTCCTGTGGCTGGACCGGGGCATTTATCGCCCTGGCGAGACGGTCCATGTGGCGGCCATTTATCGCAGCGCCGCAGGTCAACCGCTGAATTTGCCTCTACATCTCATTGTGCGGCGGCCCGGTGGGCAGGTATTTCTGGATACGGTTCCAAAATTGTCTGACGATGATGCCATTGCCGTACCCGTCAAACTACCCCTGGCCGCTCAGGATGGCAACTGGAGTGTGAGTCTGGCGACCGGTCTCAAGGAGCCTGCCCTGGCGCAGGAAAGCTTTACCGTATCTGCCTTTGTACCGCCAACTCTGGCTGTCAAACTGGGAACAGCCAAGCCCATTCCGGCCGGACAAGCCCTGCAGTGGCCGGTAGAGGCACGTTATCTTTATGGCGCTCCGGGTGGGCATTTGTCGGGAACGGCGCGGATCAGCCTGAGCAGTGGTCCTACGCCCTATCCGCAATGGCAGAACTATCAGTTCGGGCTACATAGCGAAATATTTACCGCCCCGGTCCAGGAGCCGACACTGCCGGACACCGATGCTGAAGGTCAGACACAAGTACCCATCAATTTACAAAAACTGCCGGACAGTACCCGTTTTCTTGAAGCGCATGTCGCGGTATCCATCAATGAGCCTTCTGGCCGTCCGGTAAGCAGCGAAATCGTTTTGCCGGTAACCCCCGACCATCCCCTTATTGGCATCGAAAATGCTTTTAAAAATGACACGGTAGCCGCAGGGAAAATACCGGAGTTTCATATTGTGGCGTTGGCACCAGACGGCAAGCCCAGCGCCATGCCCGTACAAATCGAAGTAGTCCGACAGTCTTCGCAATGGAACATTTCCATGCAACACGGCGTAGCCAGCTGGGGATATAGCTACGTTGACCATCCTGTACTGAAGAAAAATATCAGCTTACCCGCCGGTCATACCTATACCCTGCAATTGCCGGTGCTGGATTATGGTCGTTACCGACTGCGGGTTGTTGAGGCGCACGGTGGGCTGGCAGCCAGTTCCGCGATTTTTTACTCCGGCTGGCAGACCAGTGCCAATCCGGGCGTACCCCAACGGGTTTCAGTACGCAGTAACACGGCAGAATATGCGGCGGGCAGCACGGCAGATATCCATATTGACGCCCCCTTTGGCGGCCCAGCCGTACTGGTGCTCGCCAACGACAAAATTCTGTCCCTGAAAAATTTCAATTTACCCAAAGGGGGTATCACCCTGCATATCCCGGTGGAAAAAAACTGGGGTGCAGGTGCTTATGCGCTGGTCGATGTGTTTCGGCCGGCCAGCGCCAGCGAGGCACCAGAACGCGCCATCGGCCTGACCTGGCTGGGCCTCAAGCCTGGCGAGCGCGCCATCCCCGTTCATTTTGATGTGCAGCCTGTTTATCGCCCCCGTCAAATCATCCGGATTCCTGTTAAAACCCGACCCGGTGCCTACGTGACGCTGGCGGCCGTCGATCAGGGAATTCTCAACCTTACCCAGTTTCCCAACCCGAATCCGCTGCATCATTTTTTCGGGAAACGGCGGCTGGATATCAGCGTAGCAGACAACTACGCTGCGCTACTGGCGCGACCTACCGGCTATGAGGCACTCCTGCAAAATGGCGCCGGGGCCAACTTCGGCCCGGCCGTGCGTCCCATTCCCCAGAAGGTGGTGGCACTATTTGCCGGTCCGGTGCAGGCCAACAGTGCCGGGCTTGCGGAACTTCCCATTGATGTTCCGGAGTTCAATGGCGCATTACATCTCATGGCCGTGACCTGGCAGGGAGATGCGGTGGGTGCTGGCAATGCCGACATCATCGTCCGCAACCGGCTCATCGCCAATTTGCTGCTGCCCCGCTTTTTGTCCTCCGGTGATGGCGCCGAGGCCACGCTCATGCTGCAGAACCTGAAGCTGCCCGCAGGCGACTATCAAAGTGTAGTCACCGCTACCGGACCCATTCAGGTCGGGAATAATGGACAGCACAAAACCTTTTTGAAAGTGCAGGCCATGCATCTCTTGCCGGTTACCCTGACCGGTACGGGTGAAGGTACCGCTCATCTAACCCTACGTATTACCGGCCCAGGTGGATACCAACTCATCCGCCATTGGGATATGGTCGTGCATTCTACCCAGCCCCCGGTTTCCAAAAATCATAGGCTGACCCTGGTAGCCGGAAGCCAGCATCTCCTCAAGCCGGATCTGCAAGGCTTCATTCCCGGTTCCAGCACCACTGCGGTCACATTGGGCAACACCCTGCCCTTCAACCCCAAGGTCTACGTGCAGGCGCTGTATCAGGGTTGGCATTGCCATTCACTGCTCAATGCTGCCAGCCAGGGTTTACCACTGACCATTCTGAAGTCTCCGCTCATCACCCCGGAACAAGCCGCCAAGCTTCAGGATTACGTGAATCAGGTCCTCAATGATCAGCGTTATGATGGCGCTTTCGGGCTCTGGTCCAATAATGGTGACGCCCAGCCCTGGCTCACGGCTTTTGCCACAGAATTTCTCCTGCGCGCTCAAAAAGCCGGTGCAACGGTGCCGCAACCCACCATCGACCAGGCCCTGCACTGGCTGAGTAATGAGGTGGAAGAGGAAAACCATCCGGTATTTGATCGCATTTATGCAGTCTACGACCTGAGTCTGGCTGGGAAAGCGCCAGCAGGAGCCATCCGTATGCTGGCAAGACACATGGATCAACTCACCATGCCCTTGGCCCTGGCACAACTGGGCTCGGCATTGAACACCATTGGCGAACGCCATTTGGCCGAGCAGGCCTTGCAAAAAGCCATCAAAAGTCAGGGACCCATTGGCGGCGACTGGTGGTGGGGACGCTCAGACTGGGATGCGGCCTTCGGTTCACCTTTACGGGATGCCTGGGCAGTACCGACCATCATTGCCCAGACCGGACTGATGCCCGATGCCATGGTCAAATTACGGCAGAATCTGCCCGGCGCAGGACTGGAACCCGATAGTCTGACGACCCAGGAACTCGCCTGGGCGCTTTACGCCGATGGCGTACTAGGCGGCAACAATCAACCAGTGCATGTGCAATGGGGTCAGCGAACCATCCAGCAGACTGGACCCGTTGTTCTGCCTCTGAGACAGGCAATCAACATCCGTAATCTTGGCAGCAAAGCCCTGACAGTAGCCCTCAGCACGACCGGCATCACCAGCAGCCCCCCTCCGGCCGCCGACCAGGGGATGACTGTCAGCCAGGCTTTTTATTCACTCTCGGGCAAGCCCCTGCAGCCTGACTCCCTGCCGCAGAACACCGTCTTCGTCGTCGTTCTGAAAGGGAGCATCAGCGATAATTTACCCCATCGTGCACTGCTCAACATGGGTCTGCCACCGGGCTGGGAACTGGCAGGCGACCTCTCGGCGGGCAAGGTGCATGGGCTGCCCTGGCTCAAAAACCTCAGCACTCCGGAAGCCACTGCGGCTACCGATGACCGCTACGAAGCCGCCTTCAAAATGGCCCCCAAAGACAGTCAGGCTTTCGACGGCGACGGGATACCCGATTTCAAGACGGCCATTTTGTTGCGCGCCGTCACTCCGGGGCATTATCTTCTGCCCGGCGTTACGCTAAGCGACATGTTTCACCCTTCCATCTTCGCCCGCAGCGCTGGGCGCAAGGTCAGCGTGACAGCAGCGCCAGCTTCATGAACAGTCTACAGTCTATGAGTGGGCGCAGGACGGACAGAATATTTTCGAGCATTTTGCGCGGGGGCCGACGCTGCCTCTGGCCTCGGGGCCGCTACGCCTGGTGGCGTCGCTGCGGACACTGGCTGCTGCTCAGCATCATTCTGGTGGCCGTCATTGCCTGGTTTATGCCGCCCGATACCCAGACGCTGAAGCAGGAGGGGCGCATCATTTACGACCGCCACGGCCACGTGTTGAGTATGTTTCTCAATCACCAACAGCAATGGGCTTTTGCCACGCCCGCAAAGCGGGTCAGTCCGGTCCTGATCCAGATGCTGATCGCCATTGAGGACCATAATTTCGCCTGGGACCCCGGTATTGATCCCTTGGCCATCATCCGTGCTGCTGGACAGATGATCATGGCGGGGCACGTAGTTTCCGGCGCTTCCACCCTCACCATGCAGGTCACCCGCATGCTCCATCCGGCACCGCGCACCCTGCCCGTCAAAATAGTGGAGGCCCTGCAGGCTATTTCGCTGTATGAACATTATTCCAAGTCTGCGGTGCTGGGCATGTGGCTGTCACTGGCTCCTGAGGGGAGCAACATTCAGGGTATCGAGGCGGCTGCACATGCCTGGTTCAATCAGTCTCCACGCACCTTGGGTCCGGCACAAGCGGCTTTTCTGGTCATGATGGTGCGCAATCCTAATCGGCTGAATCCATTGACCCACCCTCGCGCGGCTCTTGCCACCCGCAATCAGATTCTGCGCGAAGCCCAACGCCGGGGCATTATTTCGAAGGCAGCATTGGAGCGCGCTCTGGCAACAGCGCTGCCGCAACGGCTCTATCCCATGCCTCTGCTTTCTCCCCAGGTAGCCTCGACACTACCCAGCGGGACGCATAGCACAATTGATGCGCCCATGGATCGCGCGGTGGCCGACATCGCCCAACATGCCCTGCAGCAGATGGCCCCCTCGGAGAGCATCGCTATTGTGGTTGTCAGCCTCAAGACAAAAGGCATCCGTGCGATTTATAGTGGTGATTGGGGTAATGTCCAGCGCGATGGTTTTGTCGATATGACCCGCGCTATTCGGTCTCCGGGCTCCGCCCTCAAGCCATTTTTATATGGCCTCGGCTTTGCAGCCGGAATCATCCGCCCAAGCACCAATGTAGCTGATTTTCCCAGCAATTTCGGCGCTTATGAACCTAATGATTATAATGACCGCTATATGGGGGTCGTCACCGCAACTACCGCATTACGACGCTCCCTGAATGTGCCGGCCGTAGATCTTATCGAAGCCTACGGCCCCCTGCGCTTTGCGGCACATCTGCGGGCTGCCGGTACGCAGTTGCTGCTCCCCTATGGCGCGGATCCCGCCCTGCCCCTGGCCCTGGGTGGTGCCGGCATTTCCATGCGCCGCTTGCTGGCACTATACGCCGGACTGGCTAACGATGGTGTCGTCGAACGCTTGCACCTGATTGCTGGCCAACATCGCCGCGCACGCCGTCTGTTATCCCCTTATGCAGCAGAAGATGTCACCGCCATCCTCAATCGTTCCTTCCCTTTTGGTGGTCCTGGTGGCATTGCCTGGAAAACCGGCACCAGCGCCGGAAATCGCGACGACTGGGCCATGGGATATAATCACCGCTACGCCGCAGCAGTCTGGATTGGTCAACCCAATGGCGCCGCCCTGCCCGGTGACACAGCGCTCGCCGCCATCCCCATCCTCGCCAAGGTTTTCAGCATTCTGCCGGGGCAGCCGATTGATATCCATCCGACGACCCGTTCCCTGACCTTGCAACGCCAGCCCATGGGTACGCTTTTAGAAATTGCCTCTCCCGCACCGGGAAGCCAGCTGACAGTTGGCGAACCGGTCAGCATTCGCATCATTGGCGGAAATCGGCCCTTTCATTTTCTGCTGGACGGTCGCCCACTTGACTCCAACCCGGCGTTACGCAGCGTGGACTGGACACCAGCGGTGGCCGGTTTTTATCAGCTCAGCGTTCTCGATGCCAGTGGCCAACTGGTCAAACGCGCCTTACGCGCAGTGCTACCCATAAGCGCAGCAAATGCGGAGTGGGGTAATAACGTCCGCTGAACGGATGTGGGTGAGTATTCCATCAAAAAAGTGATTTAAGGAAGCTTTTAACGCTCAGCGTAACCAGCATCCGGTTGACAGGGGGATGGACATCCGGGTTGGCAAGAATGTACAGTAACATGTACAAATCAGGAGTCCGACAGTGGATGCTATTACTTACACGAAAGTTCGAGCGAACTTGGCGAGCGCGATGGATCGAGTCTGCGACGACCACGAAGCGTTGATTATTACCCGCAACGGAGAGCAATCGGTTGTGATGCTCTCGCTTGCAGATTATAAAGCGCTGGAAGAAACCGCTTACCTCTTGCGCACGCCCGCGAACGCGAAGCGTCTTCTTGCGGCGGCAGCGCAATTGAACGCTGGTAAGGGCGTTGAACTGAAACTGTCCATGTGAAGCTGGTCTTCGCAGATGAGACTTGGGAAGACTACCTGTTTTGGCAGAAGCAGGATAGAAAGATGATAGAGCGGATCAATAAACTGATTCGCGAGACTCAGCGTGAACCGTTCGGCGGCATCGGAAAACCCGAACCACTGAAACACGCCTTCTCCGGATTTTGGTCACGCCGGATCACGGACGAACACCGCATGGTGTATCGCGTTGAAGGCGACCAACTTCAAATAGCTCAATTGCGTTTCCATTACTGAGAGGTTATCTGAATTCAATGGAGCGCTTTAGCGCGTTCGCTGGAATGATGGGTTGGGCTTGGCAACTAATGGGAGCAAAGCTGGACTGCGGATAGATTCAACTGCAAGGTCAACATCAAGCAAGGGCCAATAAAGATGAGCAGAGGACTGCCGCTCAATCGTGGTGATTTGCTCAACCGTGGCTTGTTTAAACCATGGGAACTCGACACAGGAAACAAAAATACCTTGCTTTTGTGGTGCCTTCCGAAGGCTTTGATTGCTTCCGCCGAGTGAAGTCTTCAGAGACCTGATGATCCCCTGAGCCGGATGACGCTTGCCCTGTGCCCTGTATTTCTTCCTCAGAAATTCCCAAGCGTTTCCTGTAATCCGGATAGGGGCCGATTTGCGCCAGTCCAATACGATGCGGGAGACTGCTGGGCCACTCAACCGAAAAGATGACAAAACACTACCTGGATAAACACCAGGAACCTTGGATTGTAACGAATACCGTCGGGTTATCCCTACTGGTTTCCCCATTATAAACCCAAAGTTTACCCACAGATATTACTTATGGCCCATAAAAATTATATCATTATGATTCATATAGTAAAATTGGTCGGGGCGAGAGGATTTGAACCTCCGACCACCTGAACCCCATTCTAGCCCCATAATCCCGCTTACACTATGTATTTATAGCATATTCCTGCGCGGATACTTTCTACAAAATGGCATGCCGGGACAAAATATTTCCATTACAAAACAATGGCGAGTTTTCAGTTGTAGAAGGCTTTAGTCATTCCTGATTCTACCTGTGAAGCCTATTTGATCTGGTCCGCAAGGTCTGTTTCGACAATCTCCAGCAGTGATCGCTCACCGCATAGGAAGATCGAGGCGGTTGAGCGGGTGGGATGAATCTGACACCCAAGTCCAATACCATCAAGCCGATCTTTTGTGACATGCCGCCGGCGGGCTATCGGTGTCGTTCCCCACGTTCCTACCTTCAGTTTCAGGTAAACAGCCAGGTCGAACAGGCTCATTCCTCGCACATGCTCTCGCCAGTGCTCAGGTGAGAACGGCTTCCAAAGGTCAACCGATCGGTTCACCGTCTGAATGGGAGTGGGGCCGTATGCCAGATCTCCGGATTCGTAGGGGGCTGGATCAATCTTGATGATCAGGTTTGCTCCGGCCCAGGCCAGGGCATCCTGGCCGAGCCTGCTCCAAGACAGCACCAGGAGTTTGGCCTTTGTATATGGCAATGGGCTTTGTTCTGGGAGCAAGTCGGCCAGTAAGACAAGTTCTTTTCTAAGGTCTTGCGGGATCGCGTTGAGAGTTGATTCACTCCGCATCATCAATGTCTTCCTCTGGTTCTGCTTGCTGCAAATGGTCAACAGGGCACCGATACCCATTTATGGCCCAAGCCGCGGCGATGAGCAGGTCTGGCGCCCCGTCCTCGATAAAAGCTCCCCCACAAAGCAGCTCGTCTGGGATCTCGATTTCCTCGTAGTTCATCCCTCTCACCCTCGCTCTGAGTCTGATTCCTGGCCAGGTATAGATCGGACTCGGGTGCGCCTCTTCAGGTATCTCCAGATTCTTTGATCTATACCCAAGCGGGTTCTGATATGGAGGAATGCCCGATGTTCAAAGGTGCTTTTGTTACAGCCTGCATGGCGACATTAGGCTGCAACGGGACCGGGGCCAATGCTCCGGTGGCTGGTTCCGCAAGCTATAGCTGGTAACCATGCGACGAATTTCAAATCTTGCATTTAACCAGGAGTTCCCTGAAGCTTCTGGTCTGTCTGGTATCCCAGCGGATAACCAGGTTCGGATTTCTCGGGATACGGGCAACCCCTATGATCGGGATGCGGTGGGGATCTGGCTTGGAGGACACCCGAAAACGCCCATCGGTTGGCTTTATCGCAAAGACGGCAACCGCGATGCCGTACTGCAAAAGCTCGACGCCGGCGGAGAGATCACGGGACACATCGAACAGCGCAGCCGCAGAAAAGGTGAGAAGCCACGAAAAGTTGTGGTATTTTGGCTATGAGGGGTCGTTGCTCCAAAATCTGATAACGTGGAACCCAGAGGGAAGGAGGATGCCTGACGACGGCAATGCCTTGAAGAAGGATGCACACACCGAAGACTTGGTGCCGTCGTTGAATCGGGCTACTCCATGATCGGTGGTAAAATCGCTGGCAGCAGGGCCAGCCTGAACGGCCGTTCAAGACTGGAAGCGGACGTCCATTAGCACTAACCTGTTTCGAGCGTGAGACGGCCATGGCTTGCAATACGTTGGCGCACAGTATTCGAACAGCTATTCGAAGGGAAAACGAGCGATGAAGGAATCAAGAATTTGTATATTTTTTTAAAAGATTTGTTTTTAATAGACCAATTAATAATTTTAACAAATAATTTAAAAGAAAATAAACAGGCACCAAGAAACCGTTTGTACTTGTTTTCTATTCTTGTGTGTTCTATCTTTATTTTTTCTTTGTTTTCTTTGTTTTCTTTGTTTTCTTGTTTTCTTGCTACAATACATTATGAAATAATTTCCGTCATAATGCTTCTTTTCTCTATTCTATATTTATATCTTTTTTTGTTAAAATTTATAGCCTCAGGTGATTCCTTTATTAAAGATGATGAGGTAATCTTGTTTTCGTTTCTTTTAGTGGTTTTTATTTTTATGTTTAGCCTTTTTGTTATTTGCGACTTTGCTTTTTATTACCAAGCTGCCACAACAAGTACTATTTTTATTATGCCATCAAAATCCTATTTCTATAACTCATCGCAGTTTTTTTGCAACACCGGCGATCCGGTAACCATTGGCATAAATCAACCCATTGATAAAATCGCTAGGATGGCGGAGCAGCTTCTCGGTTATTCACTTATTCCTGTTTATATATCTTTTATATTTTTCAAGGTTTCAAAATGGAACGTTTCCAAAACCTAAGGTTTCTGAACACTTGCGGCCAGTTTCCATGTCCGTTCTGTATTCAGAAATCCATAGAACCATCGCCGTCCGAAAAATAATCTCGCATGGGCGCCGAATGACCGCTGCCCTGCCGCCGTTGAGCCATGATCGTCGGCAGAAGACTGATTTCAGTCACTCCGAAGATCCCCAGTCACGAGATTAAGGTAACCTCTACAGATTGTAGAGGATCTTTATAAATCAAACGCCACTCAACACGGATAACGTCGTTAGTGGAGCTATAGTCAAATCTGGTGTATGAGCATTTTCTGACATAGATCAGGCGGCGGTCTGTTGATCATCCGGCAGGGTGAGGTTAGCCGGTAAGCCATCGATAAATTTCACCCCTGCAAAAAGCTGCAGGACTTTCTCTGGAGCATAAATCCCAATCCAGCGTTTTTCAGCCTACTGCAGCATCTTGAAACCCAATCCCAGAAAGCTGCTGCGTGATACACAGTTCTTCGTCCGGGTAGTCCGGTGGCGTACCGTAGCGAAGGTGGACTCAATGGCATTGGTGGTCCGGATATGCCGCCAGTGTTCGGCTGGAAAATCATAGAAAGCGAGCAATTCAGCCCGATCTTTTTCCAGTTTAGCCACGGCCTTGGGATACTTTGCCTGGTAATTGCGCACAAACACGTCCAGTGCTTTTTCCGCAGCCTGGCGATTGGCGGCCATCCAGATTTCCTGCAACGCTGCCTTGGCTTTGCTCTGTTGGGCTTTGGGAAGTTCGTTGAGAATGTTGGCGGTCTTATGCACCCAGCAGCGTTGCTGACCAGTTTCGGGATAGGCTTCATCCAGTGCGGCCCAAAACCCCATGGCACCATCCCCAATGGCGAGCAAAGGGGCCGCCTCCAGACCGCGCGCCTGCAGGTCACGCAGAATCTCCAGCCAGGAAGCTTTGGATTCGCGCAGGCCGTCACTGACACTGACCAGCTCTTTCTTGCCCTCTGCCGTCACGCCGATAATCACCAGCAGGCAGATACGCGGATCCTCCTCCGCACGGAGGTTCGTATAAATACCGTCTACCCACCAGTAAGCATAGCGCTTTCCCTGTAGGGAGCGGTGTTGCCAATGGGCATACTCTTGCGCCCACTCCGCCTTGAGACGTCCCAACACCGCAGGTGAAAGTCCCTTGGCCTCATCACCCAGCAAAATGGAAAGGGCTTCCTGCATGTGGCCGGAAGACACCCCATGCAGATAGAGCCAAGGTACTGTAGCGGCTACCGTTCGTGATTTGCGTACATACGGAGGCGCCAGTACCGAATTGAATTTGATCCCCGATCCTGAGCGGTCCCGCACCTTGGGTACTTTGACGGGTACCGGACCCAGAGCGGTCATGATCTCGCGCTCCGGCAGATGCCCATTACGCACGACCGCCTGACGCCCATCAACCATCCGCACCGTCGCAAATTCTTCCAGCAATACCGCCACCTCTGCCTCTATGGCCTGCTCAATCAGAGAGCGTGCCGCGCGTCGAAGTATCCCTTCAATGCCCAGACCCAACTCTCCCATCCCACCTGCTATTACGGTATTCTTTTCCACGGCGTACTCCTTATGTTGCTCTTTGAGTCGGAAACCCTTTGTAGCAACAGTACGCCACCTCATTCAAGCCAGTTGTAACGCGCCCGTACACCACTTTCGAGCATAGCTCTCGTTAGTGCCTCAGTAATGAGCGCCACTCCTTGCGTCTATCCAGGCAAGACTACCACAGCAAACATGCTTGTTTGATGCATCATCGGAGCAAATCAGAAATGCGTGAAAAGCCATGCCGCTGACACAAATTTTCGACGAATTTTGGATCTATTGACCAGACGAAAGACAGCATTCCCGCCAATCGAGCAACTTCGTCACAGGGTAACCGGCCCTGTGTATACGCGTGCAACGCAGCCCGCAGACGACGCTTTTCTTCCCGTCCGATAGAAACATTACCATCATTTGCAAGCGTAAGTCCGACTAGCAACCTTCGACGTTTCTTCGAAACATTGACGGTCTTGTCCGGATGCAATATTAGGGGTAAGTAGGATATTGACGCCAATATTTTCTGGACAGTATCGAAGACTTTGTCCAATAGCCGAGGGGTGTCCGTAGAGAATGCCAAGTCGTCGGCATAGCGACTGTACATCACACCCATGACCTCACAGTACTGCTGCATTGCTATGTCGAACTCCCACATCAGGTAATTCGAAATAAAAGGAGAGCTTGGGGCCCCAATGGAAAGCTGCAACGGCCCACCTTCAATGCTTGCGGACTTCAGAAGTAGGTTACAGAGGATCTCAATCTCTTCCTCAGAATAGTTGCAATCACGTTCGAGACAATGCCGAAGCGCGTGCTCGTTTAGACTCGGAAAGAAATCCTTGAAATCGAGTTTTAGAAGGTATCTCTGTTTTGCATGAGGAGTAGCATGATCGAGAATTGAGCGCCCCTTGCGGTATGCCGTAGCCGCATCGTGCACAGGCAGTTGATTCAGCTCATTATCGACCAACCATCTTTGGAAATATTTCAGCTCGGCTGTTGGTTGCGAAATTAACCGCTTGCCACGACCGTGTCGCTTTTCTATGAAGTGGCTCTTGTAACGATGAGGCGCAGTGGCAATCACGCGAGATAGCTCTCTCGCTGATAGGGGAGACATCTCAAGAAGTCTAGTGAATAAATTAGCGCTCCTAAAGTTCATGGGAGTCTCCCATAAACGGACTTCAGTCGAATTTTGCCATTTACATACTCTTCGGCATAAATCTTAAACTTTTCTCGGAAAAATCTGCCGCCACTTTTAGCCTTATGGTCAACCCATGGCGCATCGCTGCCCGGCGCTCGTACCCAGAAGATCTCTCTTCCCCGTACTTCTTTCTGAATCAACTTAAAGAAGCTAAGCAATTCGAGGTGCTGTGCCAGTATCTGCTCATCCAAATTAACGCCGTAAAACTTCAGAACAGCGTCAATTTCTGTTTGCTTGCTGATCAACATTAAATCGACCAGATCAGCAGCTATCAGGAAGATGTGGGCGGGTTTATTCGGATCGAAACGAGTGCGCTGTGGATTTGTCTTGAGCCACTCGTCAATTGTTTCAACAATGGCATCGAAATCGTCGTCCGGCAGTTCCGTTTCTTGGTTGGTGCCAATGACGCATTCTGCCCCGTGGCTTTGCACGCGATTCAGCGGCCCTAACCTCAGAAATGACCGCCGTGAGCCCTGCTCACAGTACTGCCGCTGCACGACTGTCAAAACTTGCGGGAGGATGCTGTCATGCGATGCCAAGCAACCAAGCTCAGCAAGCGACCCTGGCGACTCCACAAATAAAATGATCGCGCGAGCCAAGAAACACGCGTCACGCTCGAATGTTAGAAGGTCAGAGTAACCTGAAAAGGCCCACCAATCGTCAAAGTCTTCAGGACGCGCCAAGTGCTCGGCCCAAGGACGATTAAACGTAGATTTCAACGTACGCCGCCAGAAACAATCTCGAAGAGAACCTGCTGGTTCGCTGGAGGGCTCTGTGGGACCACCGAATACCCAAATACGAGCCGGCAGGTTGATGACTTCACAACCTGCCGGATCCAATTGCTCGGTCAGAACTGTGACCAGCTCGCTGTTCACCCTCAACTACCTTAAACTAGACTCGAAAAGTTGCGATGGCTCGCCATCGCGGCTTTTCGAGCCGTAATTGCGATCCACCACACCGCAGTCCTGCGAAACGCCGGACAGTTGATAGTTCTACAGTTGACTACCAAAACGCGTAGCTGAGGTGTACAGCATAGCAACATTTTGTGTCTCTCTCCAATAATCTGGGATATATTTCCCGATCATCGTGCATTGACCTAGCAGATTTCAAGTGCTGGCGCGTACGGTCAGGGATATCAGTGGTGTTACGGGTCACCAAGGCGCGCTCAATGATGAGCGGAATCCGGTTGCAGTGTCCAAGGAAGGGAGCGTCGTTTAAACCTTACCCAAGCGCGCTACGTACGGGACCACCAATTTCTGGATGGCCGGTTACGCTGCATCTTGGTCGTTCGGATTTAACGTCTGCCGGTCGGTGACAGTGACCGACCCAACAACGATCTATACCCTCACGTTGGGGTGACGCAGAGCGTCTACCCGGTAGACAATAGAGGGTGCCTGATGAAAGTATACATTGCCGAGAAACCCAGCCTGGGTAAAGGCATAGCCGAGTATTTGCCTGGACCAAAGAACAAGGGTAACGGGTTCATTCAGTGCGGATCCGATACCGTCGTGACCTGGTGTTTCGGCCATATATTCGAGCAGGAAGAGCCGGACTTCTACACGCCTGATGATGTTCCTACCACGCCAAAGGGCAAGAAGAAATGGCGCTTTGAGGAACTGCCCATTTTTCCTGAGCAATGGAAGAAGCGGGCAAAAGATGACGCCAAGGCCCAGATCAAGGTGATCCGGGAACTGCTTAAGAAAGCCTCGTCTGTCGTTAATGCCGGCGATCCGGACCGAGAGGGTCAGCTGCTGGTGGATGAGATCCTGGAGGAACTCCGCTGGAAAGGCCCAACCCAGAGGATCTGGCTGGCCGCCCTCGATGAGCAATCCGTGCGTAAGGCTCTGGCATCGCTCAAGGACAATAGGGAATATCAGAATCTCAGCAATTCTGCCGAAGCCCGCGCACGCGCGGACTGGCTCATGGGCATGAATCTCACCCGCGCATTTACGCTGCGCAACAGCGGCGCCGGAGTCGTCTCCGTGGGTCGGGTGCAGACGCCGACCTTGGCTCTGGTCGTGGCCCGTGATGAGAAGATCGAGCACTTCAAACCCAAAGATTACTACGTTCCTCGGATTTACACAGGATTCTGGGCCGCCTGGGATCTGCGGGAGGACTTCGAGGGCGTCGATGCCGAAGGCTTCCTCACCGACCGGAAAGCAGCTGACCGACTGGCAACCCAGGCCAAGGCAGACGGCAAGGCCACGGTGAAGGATTTCACCAGCGACGAAAAGCAGCAACAGGCACCGCTAGGGTTCTCTCTCGCCGAACTGCAAAAGGTCTGCTCGGCCAAGCTCGGCATGTCGGCACAAAATGTCCTTGATGCGGCCCAGGCGCTGTACGAGGAGCACAAGGCGGCGACCTATCCCCGGACCGATTGCCGCTATCTACCTGAAGAACAGCATGGGGATGCCGGACAGATACTGTCCGGCCTGGCAAAAGCTGGATTTGCGGATCTGGTGAAAGCCGCCGATTCTAACCGGAAGTCGGCCATCTGGAATACGGGCAAAGTGACGGCGCACCACGCCATCATTCCGACCGGCTCCATGCAGGGCTCTATGAGCCCCGCAGTGGCCAAAGTCTACGAGATCATCGTCCGCTCCTATCTCGCGCAGTTCTATCCGCCCTATGTGTACCGGGCGATCAAGGCCCTACTGACTTGCACCGGCGAGGACTGGAAGGCGACTGCCAACATTCCGGTATCCGCAGGCTGGAAAGCCGTGTATGGGATGACCGATGACGATAATGATGACACCCCCGCCCAGCCGATCCCGGCGCTCAAAAAAGGCCAGGTTCTGACCGTCCAGGATGCAGATGTCCAGGCAAAACAGACCAAGCCGCCGGCACGATTTACGGATGGGTCGCTCATTGAGGCCATGAGCAACATCCACAAGGTGGTTGAGGATGAGGCCGCCAAGGCCAAACTCAAGGAAACCTCTGGCCTGGGGACTGAGGCCACCAGGGCTAGCATCATCGAAACACTGCTCACCCGGGGATTCATGGAGCGCAAAGGCAAGCAGATTCTCTCCACCCAGGCAGGGCGGGCGCTGGTTCACGCGCTGCCCAAAGACCTCACGGATCCCGTCCTGACGGCACGCTGGGAAGATGCCCTATCATCCGTGTCTGAGGGCCGCGTGACGCTACAGCAGTTCGAGGAAGCCCAGCGCAAATTCGTTTCTCGCATGATCGAAGCAGCCAAGGCGGCGACCATCGCCGTTGGGCAAGCGCGGTCCGCCACGAGCGCGCGGGGTAAGGCGTCTACCGGAAAAATGCGCGGAGGCGCTGCGAAAGCAGGCCCTTCCTGTCCAGACTGCAAAAAACCGACCATCACCCTGAAGACCAAGAAAGGCGACTCCTTTTTCAAGTGCGAGGGCTGCCAGTCCTGCTGGTGGCCGGACAAGCAGGATGCCAAGAAGCTCGGAACGAAGTGGAGCGAGAAAAAAACATGAGCGAGACAATTTGTTGCTTCCTGAGATCGCCTACCCGGTAGACGAACCCCGCTTTTCCTGCCGCAGGACATGTGGTCGCGTTATCCCCGCAGCTCCACCGCCTTGTGGACGGCTCGTTACCGTGTAACGACCAGCCGGTACACATTCCGGCTTGCCGACCACAACCCAGACGGCCGCCGGGGGTCCAGTTGGACCCCGCTTCGTTGTCTGGGCTTCGGACCGTGGATCGCGGGGATAACGCTCCAAAAAATCGTCTACCCGGTAGACGAACCCCGCTTTTCCTGCCGCAGGACATGTGGTCGCGTTATCCCCGCAGCTCCACCGCCTTGTGGACGGCTCGTTACCGTGTAACGACCAGCCGGTACACATTCCGGCTTGCCGACCACAACCCAGACGGCCGCCGGGGGTCCAGTTGGACCCCGCTTCGTTGTCTGGGCTTCGGACCGTGGATCGCGGGGATAACGCTCCAAAAAATCGTCTACCCGGTAGACGCTGGGCCGATCTCCGCTGTCAGAAATCGTCTACCGAGGAGACTGACCCGATTCGGGTTTGAAAACCTCTCGCTGATCTATACCCGTCTGGGATTGATCCTTTCTCACTGGAGGGCTTGTAGATACCATGGAAATTCTGGCTTGGCTGGTAGCCGCTATCGTTGCGGTCTGGAGTGTACGACGAGTGAGTAAATCTGTGCTTTCCGAACTTTGGAGGATTCCACTCATAGTGTGGGCAGACTTTCGCCATCCTCCGCAGGTTGCCTGCATACCTTTGCGGGTGATGACCCGCTGGGATGTTCCATTGTTCTTTGTTGGGAGCGTTCTCTGGTTGATCTGGGCACTCGCTTTCGCTCTGACGCTCTTTTTGCATTTGACGCTTCTGGTCTTTCTGGCATTCGAGATGGGTTTCCTCTTGCTGGCTATTCCACGCGCATATAACGATTCCTCCGTGAGGCGAAAACTACTCGGAATGTGCGCGAACGACGGCGAGCGGCTCGCTTGGTTTGCCTTGTTCGAGCGCACTCACCCCGATCTGGCAAAGATGGAGCCGACGTTTTTCTATCCTATTGATGGCAATCTTTGGAGATTCGTCGCCGCGATCTTCATCGTGCTCTTCCCGCTATATTCACTGGCGCTACAGCTCATGCTGTCGGGGCTGGCTGGTCTGGCCGTACAAGGCCTCGTCCTTTCCTGTGTATTGGTTGTGAGCATCATCCCTCTGGTTCGATGGGCCGGAGCTCTAATCGGCGGCAGGTACGCCTGGTGGCTTGAATACCACTTACTGCTCTCTGAGTCGTCTACCCGGTAGACGATCTCGCATTTTTCACCCAATCGGGCCTGTGTTCGGGCGTCTACCCGGTAGACGCTGGACCCAGAATCGGTAAATAAAAGCGTATTCCCGCTGAACGCTGCTCTAAAAAATCGTCTACCCGGTAGGCGAAAACGCCAAAAAAAGCGTCTACCGAAAGAAAAGCGGAACGCAAGATAAAGAAGGGGTAATGTGGGCGTTTTCCGGGAAAACGTGGCCGCTGCGCCCGTCTACCCGGTAGACGATCGCCCGCCCCGCTGCCCTGCCCTGCCCCCCAAAAACAACTGAAGCGCACAATGCGTGGAACGATGTTTGTCAGGAAGATCTCTTCGCTCGATCTCTATTGCAGCAGTCCTGGTTGTCGTGCGGTGATGGCACACCGGAGCTATCCAGGCTCAGAAAACGGTCGGTTCTGGCGAGCGTAGCCTAATAGTCGGTGGCTTTACCGATATGATTGGCCATCATCGGCCCTGTGGCCCCGGTTTTGCCGTAAGTTCAATCCCTAGGACCTTCATGACTGCTAGCGTGGTCTTGAGCGTCGGATTGCCGCGCTCGCTGAATGAGCGGTACAACTGTTCACGCGAAAGACCAGTTTCCCCAGCGATCTGAGCCATTCCCTTGGCGCGGGCCACGACGCCCAGCGCGTGCGCAATGTAGCCGGCGTCTGCAGATTCAAACGCATCGGCCATGAAGGCTGCGATGGCCGCGTCTGATGCCAGCCCTTCGGCAGGGTCAAAAGTAGATAATTTTTCACTCATGGTCATTCACTCCATTCAGCAGCCAGGCGCTTTGCTACCCTGATATCCTTCGCTTGCGTGCTCTTGTTGCCACCACAGAGCAAGACGATGATCATGCTTCCCCGTTGCTGAAAATAAACGCGGTACCCAGGGCCATGGTGGATGCGTAGCTCACTGATCCCCTCCCCCACCGGCCCCGCGTCGCCGATCAACCCGTAAGCGAGACGATCCAGGCGACCAGCAACGATGCCACGAGCTCGTTCATCTTTGAGCTTCGTCCACCACTTTCTGAAAGTCTCTGTTTACTTGAGTTCGATCATCGCATGACGCTTGTAGTTCACAAACTACTAATGGCAAAACTTCCGTTCCCATCCTTTTTAACCCTTCGTGCCAACCGTTAGGTAGATAGCCCGTTGTGGAATCCCACCCCTGGCCTGCCCCCGATCTATACCCCGCCAACGGGTGGGCATACATCGTCTACCCGGTAGACGATAGGGGGGTGTGATGAATCCGATTGTGGTGTTTGACCTGGACGGTGTGCTCTTAGACTTCGAGTCCGCCTGGGCGCAGTGCGCCTCGTGGGAACTGGGCAGGCCCATCCAGAAAGTCTCCGAGGCCTATGACCTTCAGGAGCGCTTCGCGCTGAGCGCGAGGGAGTGTCATCGGGTGTGGTCCGCGTTTCATCGGGATGCCTGGTGGGAGCGAGTGCCGTCCCATGGTTCCGCCTGGGATGCCGTCTGCAACGTGGAGGCAGCCGGGGGCAGCGTCTGGGCCGTCACCAATGTTGATGCCCAGTGGATTCACGCCAGAGCGATCTCCTTGGGAGGGCTGATCCCCTCTGGCCGCATCATCTGCCTGGGCGAGGATGCCTCTGCCCACGACCGCGTGAAAATCCTGGAAGCCCTGCATGCCCAGGCTTTCGTAGATGACCAGGCGGCCAACGTCAACGCGGCGGTAGGCATCATCGCCGCTCCGGTATTCCTTCACCGTGCCTACCAGGGGCAGGAAGAGCCCGCTCATGGTGTTACGGTAATCGATGATCTGCTGGACTTCCCGGTGGTGGTCGAGCCCCTCTTCAAAGCGGCCCGGGCCGCATGACGGCCCAGAGCTCCACCGTCTACCCGGTAGACGATTCGCGGAGAAAGTCCGCTCTCGTCTCCCGATTCGCCATTCCGGCACTCCTGGGTGCCCTGGTGGGTGTTCTGGCCTGGCCTCATGCCATCTGGCTTGCGCCACTGGCCTTGCTGCTTCTGCCTGTTTTGAACAAGCGTTCCTGGATGGCGCCATTTTGCTTGATGTTCGGATATCACATGGCGACAACCTACGGCCTCATCAAAGGCACGTCGGTTTTCTTCCCACACTCCGGGCTATTTCTCGGTATTGGGTTCTGGTCGCTGTCATCTCTGGCCTTTGCCCTGCCCTATCTGGCGTACCCGTACATTGCTCTGTATTTCCGTGGCGGCGGCCTTGCAGGTGGCAGCCTTGCAGGCGGCGGTTTTGGCGCGGTCACGGCCACTATCATTACCTCTGCTGTCTCGACGATTCTGCCACCCTTGGGGATCATCGGCTGGACTTCCCCATGGCTCGGCGCCGTCGCCGCAGGCCCAACCGGCATCCTGCTGACCATTCTCGGAATCTTCGCTCTGGGCTACTGGGAGCGGAAAAATCAGGATTTCCCGGTGCGCTTACTGATGGCCGGGATCGTCGTCTTCAATCTCTGGCTTCTGGGTTTTGTCTTCCCTGCCCTGGCCGCCCTGGCCGAGCGGGTGCCGGCACTAGTTGACATGATGGGTCACCCGCTGCCCACAGCGCCCGCTGGATGGGTGGGCATCAATACCCACCTGGGCCGCCTGCGTTCCAATCTTTCCTATGTCGATGCGTCCATGGAAATGGCTCCCAAGATTTTGGCCGATCTGCACGCAGGCGACAAGGTGGTATTGCTCCCGGAAACCTTGGCCGGGCCCTGGCTGCCAGGAACCCGGGCCATTTGGCGTCCGGTCATCCGCTGGACGGCGCGACATCCCGGACAAACCGTGCTGCTCGGGGCCGATGTGCCCCTTACAGGGTGCGAGCCCCATGGGCGGGACTTGCGCCCTGCCAAGGGTTATCTGGATGCTCTGGTGAAGATCCAGGATGGCCACCAGACGGTACTGCCGGATCACATCCCGGTGCCTTTCTCGATGTGGCACCCGTGGCATCCCCGTGACAGCTTCCGGATGGCGCCGTTTTCCAGGAAACCGGAAACCACGGAGATTGACGGCAAAAAAGTCGGCTATCTCATCTGCTATGAGCAACTGCTGATGTGGCCTGCCCTCGATCTATACCCGCATGGGATACAAGTCCTGTTGGCTCCGGCCAATGACTGGTGGGCGCGGGGGACGGATATTCCGGCCATCCAAAGGGCTTCGGCAAAAGCCTGGGCCGCGTTTTTTGGGGTGCCGGTATTGTTCGCGGTGAATCAATGATGGGGGAACGGATGAAGAAGCCTGATCATATGAAGGCAGGAGTTTCCATGGGAAACCCATCTGATCCCTGCGATCCATTGCTTGCCTGGAAGCCCGTTCTGGATTCCCTGGATGACAAGCGCCGTGAACGACTCAAGGATCTGCTCAAGACGCACCTGTCCCGTCCCCTCACCGCGCAACAGCGGATTGCCAAATGGGAAAAGGTGCTCTCTGCGGATTATTCACGGATTCCGGCTGAACAGCACATTGCTACCCTGGAAGCCTCTCTTGAAGAGGCGATCACTGTCCTGAAGGAGCGGGTGCGTGAGCAATCCTCTTCGGCAAGTCATCGCTCGGCTTGACCAGAGGCTAATCGCCTTCTTCGAGCGGCCCAGCCCGCGCAAGGTGGCTGAAGCCATGCTATGGGGTGCCACCCATATCGAGTGGCTATTCTTCTTCCCCTTTCGGTTATTGACAGGCCCCGCACGCTTTTTTCTGGAGCGCCGCCATGCAAAGAATGTCCGCCACCATCGCTAAGCGGCTACTCTGGTGGAGCGCGTGGGCGATTGTCGGCGTCCTGGTACTGAATGCTGCCGTGGGGCTATGGATGCAGTACCAGCATCTGGTCTTCAACGACTCGACCTGCGAACCCATCGGCATCTATAAGCTTCTCGGCTCGCCTTATCCGTTGCATGATGGAGAACTGGTCGAAGTCGAGATTCCTGGCCCCACCCATCACGCCGCCGTCGCAGAGGGACTGAAGTACCACTGGTTTCCTGCTGGACAGCCGTGGATCAAAGAGATCGCCGCTGTTCCTGGGCAAACCGTGAAACTCTCCCGCGCGGGAGACTGGGTGAGTCCCGGGGATGCGAGTCCTGCTGACAGCAGCCCTGCTGGCGGCGGTCCTGCGGACGGCGAAGCCGGCCATTACCTGCCCAACTCCCATGTGGATCGCTGGACGCCCGGCCACCATCACCGGATTGTCCATTACCCTTTCGGCACCTATCACCTGAAGCGTGGCCAGGTCTGGCTCTACGCCCCGGGAAACTATGCCTTTGACTCCAGCTATTATGGCCCAGTCCCGGAGACCAGCATCCTGCAACGGGCGGTTCCCTGGTGGACGATTCCCGGAAGTCAGTTCTGGCTTCAGAAGGGAGACTGAGCCCCGGGCCGTCCTCGTAAATCGTCTACCCGGTGGACGATCTGGCCCGGCGCTGATCTATACCCATTCGTGAAAGGGTCAAGCCGGGAAAAGCATGCTGACACCATCTCTCTTTAACGGTATGCCCTATGCGGGGGAATCGACGGTTATCCCGCTAAAGATGCACCTGTACATCCAGGCCCTGGCCTTCGTTCAGGGGATGACGCTTCGGGCCGTCCATGAGGACTGCGCTTCCCGGTTTCTGGCCGAAAAAGCGTGGGAGAAAGGACTTCGATGGCGGGATGGGCACCGCCCGGCCTTGGCCGACACGGAATGGGTGGAAGTGAACGTGCGGATTCCCTGCGATCTGGCGGACAACCTGGTAGAGGTCAGCCACCGGAACGGAGTCGGCCTGCCCGATGTGCTTTACACGATGTTGTATTGGTATTCCTGGGTTCTGTATCCGCCACTGCATGAGCAGGAGCGTCGGAAAGCGCAAGAAGAGAGGTAGAGATGCCACAGATCATTACCGTGACCAATCAGAAGGGCGGGGTAGGAAAGACCGCTCTTGCCGTTCACATTGCGGCTTACGCCAGCATGGCGGCGAAGAAAAAGACATTGCTCGTGGACATGGACGGCCAACGCAACGCCACTTTTATCACTACGGGGGAGCCGAATGGCCGTGGCAAATCGGTATTGGAACTGTGGGACGGGGACACCAGCCTGGAGTTCCAGGACACCCGGTTTGGGGATCTCAAAATCCTGCCAGGCCACCAGCATGTACATCTGGTTGAAAAGCAGGGATTGAAGGCCGGACAGGAGGCAATGAGCCGTTTGCTGAAGATTGATTTTGATGTGGTGGTCATCGACACGCCACCAGCCGCCGGCGTGCAGCAGCTGGCCCCGCTCTATCTGGGCGGGTTGTTGGTGGCGCCCGTGGAGCCCGACCTGTTGGCGTTGCAGGGGCTCACTTCGCTGCTCAAGGTATGGCGGGAGATCGCCTCGCAAGTCGACCTGGGATTGTCCCTGGTCATCAACAAGCGGGTTTTGAACTCCACGAATCAGCAAATGGTCGTGGATGCGATCACCGAGTCGGGTTTTGGTCAGCATGTGCTTCCAGTGCATCTGACGAATCGGCTGATTGTATCCAACGCCCTGAAACAGGGGATGCCCGTCTGGAAGCTGGACCCGAAAGACGCGGCGGCGGCGAAATGGGCCATGGCCTGCAAGATGATTTTGGAAACGGACCGGGTGCCGACAGAAGAAACAGTGAAGGAGGGATAAGATGGCCAAGGTAGATCTTTCAGAGAATCTCTTTGATGAGATGAAGCGCACGCTGGCCGAGATGGCGGGAGATTCCGGCGAGACCGATGCCAAAGCCAATCGTCTACCCGGTAGACGACTTCCGGGACAGAAAGCGGCCCCGGCGGATGAACAGAATACCGTCTCGGGCGGAACTGTCGGCAGCGGAGCCGCTTCGGCGCTCTTTCTGGAGTTGTCGGAGATCGAGCCGGACCCGGAGCAGCCGCGCAAGACGTTTGTGGCATCCGGGGCACAGGATGCCATCGACAATGATCTGGAATTGCTGAAGGAAAGCATCTTGCAGCATGGGGTATTGCAGCCCATCGCGGTACGTCATGTCGTGTCGGGAAGATATCGGATCATAGCGGGCGAGCGGCGCTGGAGGGCATCCATGGCTGCCCGAGACAGTGGCCAGCCATGCCGTCGCAAGGGCTATGACCTGTCCCGGATTCCAGCCGTGATCCTGGAGCCCGACACAGACGCTGATCGGCTGGAAATGCAGTTGGTCGAAAATCTGGCGCGAGCGGATATGACGCCCGTAGATACGGCGAAGGCCGTAAAGCAGCTGATGGATAGCCTGGCCCCCAAGCCGAGCCTGTCGGATCTGGGCAAGCGGCTGGGTCGATCCAAAGCATGGGTACACCAGATGCTCTCTCTGGGGAGCGAAGATGCGCAGGCGGTGGCAGAGTATCTGGGCGTGCCGCTGGAGTCCATCGGGCAAACAGACATCAGTCGCATGAAAGGATGGATGAAGGACGAGGACAAGCGCATCGTGCTGGACGCCATCCGTGCCAGCCTGCAGGCCGGGGAAACCCTCTCCCGCGTGCTGGTGGATAGAGAGGAAAGCCGATACGAACGAGGTTTGAGCGGAAAACCGCAGGAGGTAGACATGCAGCAGGAAAATGGGGCCGTGAGGGCTTTTGATGCCAATGGGGAAGAAGTGGATTTGTCCACGATCGATATGCACAACGTCGATAGCGATGAGGACATCGAGGATGGGGGCGCCGTCGATGAGAACGGAGTGGTTGTCGGAGATCCGGCGGATGATGCGCAGGAGGATGGCACCCTGCCGGGAGCACCTCTGCCGAGAGCATCCCTGCCGAACCAGGTGACGGTGACGCTTCCCCGCCCTCTGCTGGAGCGAGCCTTTGAGAAGGCCGGGCGCGAATTGCCCGGGACGATGGGAACGGTGGAGATCATTGAGGTGTTGGAGTTGGTGTTAAATTAAGGGTCGGGTAATGTCATGTATCACCGCCAATGAACGGCCGCAATCAGTGATCAAGCCGCCAACGGCGGCAGGGCAGCGTAACCGGACGTCCAGATTCTTGGTTGGTGGTGCGGCGCACCTGGGTGGGATGTGCCTGTCCTCGCTACGGGGCTTGTAGTGGCAGCGGCGTCAGACGATGGATACCAAATCTATCAGGCGGGGTACGGTGTGGCTCCATGATGTTCGCTCCTATGGTTGACGACAAAAAGTGGAGCATAAACCTAAGGAGCAAAAAAGGAGGGGCAGTGCTGGGCCCGCCTTTTCCTACATGCATATAGAGACCGACGGGAGGAATAACCTTGTTAAACCATGATGATTTGATATTATGTAAGCAGTTTCTATACCAAACAAAGTCCTGATCCGCCAGCCTTTACATTAACTGTTAGGCACCAAAAGGAGTCGTACATGCACGTCGAAAGCCTAGCCATGATCGTTTCCCCTGCGCTCCGACCTCTATAACATCTCGAACTAAGCCGCAAGATACGCCGCTCAGTTACCGCTTACTGCACGGCCCGCAAAAGGCCCACCCGTGATGGGCCAACCTTTTTACAGATACCTCACATCCGACCGAGAAATCTTTTTTCGAAATCTTCGACCGGCACTGGTTTGCTGAACAGATAGCCCTGCATCTCGTCGCAGCTCAGCAGGTGCAACAGACTGTACTGCTGTTCGGTTTCCACACCTTCCGCCACGACTTTGAGCTTGAGCGCATGGGCCAGGCTGATGATGGTGGTCACCAGCGCCAAGCCTTGCGGTCCCGCAGTAATGTCGGTCACGAACGAGCGGTCGATTTTCAGCGTGTCCAACGGTAGTTTCGACAGGTAACCCAGCGAGGAAAAGCCGGTGCCGAAGTCGTCGATGGTAACGTGTACGCCCATGTCGCGGATAGTCCTCAGAATGGAAACACTGTGCTTGACGTCTTCCATGATCATGCTTTCGGTGATCTCCAGTTCCAGGCCATCCGCCGCATGCGCGCCGATACCGATTTTTCGTTCGATCTCGGCGACAAAGCCGGGGTTGCGCAGTTGCAGCGGCGACACGTTCACCGCGATGCGCACCGCTTCCAGTCCGGTTGCCCGCCAGCGCAGGTAATCCTCGACCGCTCTGCGCAGCGCCCAGCGCCCGACCTCGGAGATCAAACCGGTTTCTTCCAGGATAGGAATGAACTTGTCCGGCGGCACTAGGCCTGTGCGCGGATCGTTCCAACGGATCAGCGCCTCGGCGCCGACGACCTTACCGCTCGCCAGGTTCACCTTGGGCTGGTAATGAAGCACGAATTCCTCGTTATCGATCGCCTGGCTGCGTATTCTGGCCCATCGTGGGCAGTCATTCTGAATGATCGTGGGCGGTGATTCTGGGCGATGGTGGGCAATGATTCTGGCGGATCGTGGGCAGTTTGCACGATTTTCCAGAATCGGTGCCCACGATGCCAGAATGGCCTGCGGAAATTCGTCTGTGGAGTAAAAAACATTTTGGTCATTCATTGGCTTGAGCGGCATTCTGGGTCTTTTTTAGAGGAGATCCAGCATGCCCACACCGAGGATGACCATGAAAGCGATTATCGAGATCCTGCGATTACATGCCGCCGGCTGTAGCCAGCGGCAAATAGCCCGGGCCTGCGGGCTGTCCAAGGGGGCCGTGGGCAAGTATCTGCAACGGGCGACGGAAGCCCGGATCGGCTGGCCGCTGTCGGAGGGGCTGACGGTCGTGGAGGTAGAACAGCGGCTGAACCCGCGCCGCCAGCCCCTCCCGGCGTCCCGGCCGGTCCCGCCCGACCTGGCGCAGATCCATACGGAGTTACGGCGCAAGGGCGTGACCCTGCAACTGCTCTGGGAGGAGTATGTAGCCACCCATCCGGATGAGCGCACCTATCAGTATGCGCAGTTCTGTGTCCATTACCGTAGCTGGAAAGCCCGCCTCAAAACCAGCATGCGGCAACAGCATGTGGCGGGCGAAAAACTCTTCATTGATTATGCCGGGCCTACGGTTGCGGTCGTGGACCCGGGCACCGGCGAGATCCGGCAGGCGCAGATTTTTGTGGCGGTGCTGGGGGCTTCCAGCTATACCTACTGCGAGGCCACCTGGAGCCAGAGTCTGCCGGACTTCCTGGGCTCCCATGTCCGGGCCTTCCGGTACTTCGGCGGAGTGCCGACTCTCCTGGTCCCCGACAATCTCAAGGCGGCGGTCACCAAGGCCTCCCGCTATGAACCCGAGATCAACCGCAGCTATCGGGATCTGGCCACCCATTACGGGACCGTAGTGCTTCCGACACGCCCCTACAAACCCCAGGACAAGGCGAAGGTCGAGGTCGGCGTACAAGTGGTGGAGCGCTGGATTCTGGCGCGTCTACGCCACTTCCAGTTCTTCTCGCTGATGGAGCTCAACAGGGAGATCCGCCGCCTGCTGGAGGACCTCAATCAACGGCCCTTCAAGCGCCTGCCCGGCAGCCGCCAAAGCGTCTTTGAATCCTTGGACCGGCCCGCCCTACAGCCCTTGCCCGCACAGGACTATGTGTATGCGCTCTGGAAAAGCGCCAAGGTGAGTATCGACTCCCATGTGGCCTATCAGGGGCATTTTTACTCGGTACCCTATCGTCTGGTCAGTGTGCGGGTTGACCTGCGGGTCAGTGCCCGGACGGTAGAAATCTTCCACCAGCAACAGCGGGTGGCCAGCCATCCCCGCCAGACTCTGCAAGGGCGTTACAGCACCGTCCCGGAACACCTGCCCAAAGCCTACCAGCAACACCGGGAATGGTCCCCGGGACGGCTCCTGAATTGGGCCCTGTCCATTGGCCCTGCGACCCGGGACGTAGTGCGCTGGCAACTGGCGCGGCGCGCCCATCCCGAACAAGGCTACCGATCCTGTCTGGGCCTGCTCAGCTACTCCCGGCGCTATGGCAAGGAACGCCTCGATGCCGCCTGTGCCCGGGCGCTGAAGATCGGTTCTCCGACGACCCGGAGCATCCAGTCCATCCTGAAGCAGGGGATGGATCAAGTTCAGGAGAGCCCCTCTCCCACGACCCCCCTCCCGACCCACGACAATATCCGTGGCCCCCACTACTACCAGTGATTTACAAGGAGTCTCTCATGTTATACCAACCCACCCTGCACACCTTACGGCAACTGAATCTCACCGCCATGGCCGAAGCCCTGGAAGAACAATCCCTGCTGCCCCAGGTCCAGGATCTCCCCTTTGAGGAGCGCCTGGGCCTGCTGCTGGACCGGGAACTCAGTGCACGCGACCAGCGCCGCCTGACGCGCCTACTGAAGCTCGCCCACCTCAAGCACAACGCCTGTGTAGAAGACATCGACTACCGTGCTTCGCGCGGCCTGGAACGCGCCCGTATGCTCTCCCTGATCCAGAATACCTGGATCCGTCAGGGCCAGAACCTCCTGATCACCGGTGCCACCGGTACCGGCAAAACCTGGCTGGCCTGTGCCCTGGGACAGCAGGCCTGCCGACAGGGACTGAGTGTCCGCTATCTCCGTCTCCCCCGGCTGTTTGAAGAACTGCAGACCCGCCATGGGGACGGCAGCTTCGGGCGCTACCTGAACACCCTGGCCAAGGTGGACCTGCTGATTCTGGATGACTGGGGCCTGGCGCCCATGCGCGGAGAAGCGGTCCGTGACCTGCTGGAAATCCTCGATGACCGGGTGAACCAGAAGGCCACCCTGATTACCAGCCAGCTACCGGTCAACCATTGGCATGACTATCTGGGCGAGCCCACCGTGGCCGATGCCGTCCTGGATCGCCTGCTGCACAGTGCCCACCGCCTGGAGCTGAAAGGCGAATCCTTACGCCGTCACCGGGACCCCGGCACCGCCCCCAAAGTTGACCCATCGTGACCACCCGTGCTTAAAATCACAACGACCAAAATGTTCCCTCTCCAGGGGTGCCCACGATCGCCAGAATCGGTGCCCACGATCAACAGAATACGCACCTGGCGCAGCTGATTTTCTAGGGTAAGCTTGGCGGCTACCGCTTCGGTCATTTTTCTGGTGTGGAACAGGTAGCGATCGCCGCTCTTCTTGGCTGCTTTAAGTGCGGACTCGGCGTTCTTGAACACGGCCTCTGCATCGGCGCCATCGTCGGGAAATAGCGCGATGCCGGTTTTGGCTGCCAGGCGCAGCTCGGTGTCACCCACCCGGAACGGGTGGGCCAGAAAGCTCTGTGCGACCTTATCGAACAACTCGGTCAGGTTGCCGTCCGCCCTGACTTCCGGCACCACGAACGCGAAATGGTCCGCATCGATACGCGCCAGCAGATCAGCGTCATGCGCGAAACGCGCCAGCCACTCTGCCACCTGCTGCAGCAGCGCGTCACCGGCCGGTCGGCCGAGACTGTCATTGATGTTCTTGAACCGCTCCAGATCGATCAGACCTATCGCAAAGCGTTGCCCGTCCCTGTCCGCAGCACGAATCAATTGTTCGACGCGCTCGAGAAACAGGTTGCGGTTCGCGAGCCCGGTGAGCGCGTCGTAGTAGGCGAGATAGTTGAGCCGTTCCTGCTTGTCGATGTGATCGATGGCGTATGCGATATCATCGGCAAGCTCATTCAGCAGCTTCATTTCTTCCTGATGGAAGAATTCAATCTCGCTTGCATATAGCGAAAGCACACCTAGGACTGCACCGGAATTGATCAACGGCATTACAACCATCGAGTTTACTCCTGCCCCAGCGTATTGCCTGCCGAACACTACTTGAGGATCATCTCGCGATTCATTTGACACGACTGGCCGCTTTTCCCTGATCGCTCGTGCGACCATAGTCTTCGGGGCATCCTCGCTCGACGACAGGATGTTTTTGATGGCGGCCATCAGCGCGTCGTTTTTGCCTGCGGATGCGCAAGGAACGATCCGGGCCGTGCTGTTGTCGACGGTGCATAACAGGGCCATGCGGAACCCGCCTAACTCAACTGCTATCCGGCACGCCTCCCTGAACAGCTCGTCACGGTCGCTTGCATGCACAATCAGCGTACTGATGCCGCTCAATACTGCATAGACACGGTTCAGGTAAAGTATCCTGGCTTCTGATTCCTTGCGTTCCGTGATGTTTTCAAACACAGTCACGAAATGCCCTCGGTCGGAACTGTATACGGTAATGGAAAGCCATGCGCCCACAGCCGACATGTATGTTTCGAATTTTTCCGGCTGTCCGGTCAAAGCAGCCCGGCCATATATTTCAAAAAGATTCGCATTATCCTTCTGCACACCGGGGATGATATCGCTGATCTTCCTGCCGACCACGTCATTCAAGCCGGTCAGTCTGCCAAATGCGCGATTGACTTCAAGGTAGACGAAATCGCGTAGCACATCCTGTTCAAAGATCGTTCCGCAATACGCATAGCCTTCCAGCATATTTTCAAACAGCGAGTGATAACGCAATTCGCTTGCCCTGAGCGCGGCTTCAGAATCTCTGCGCTCGGTGATGTTGCGGTTCGACCCGACCACGAAGGCGACGCTTTGATCGGCATCCAGCACCGGCGAAAAAATATACTCGTAATACCCTATTCGATCGTCCTGGCCGACATAAGATGTCTCATCGGTCACGCGCTGCCCGGTTTCGAATACATGGTGCAGCTGCCGCTGCAGTCTTCCAGCCAATTCTTCAGGGTATCCCAGGTCAAAGAAATTCCTGCCAACCGCCTCCTCAAGGGCGATCCCCCACAGGTCGAGCAGCGGTTGATTCACATACAGGATGCGCCCTTCGGGATCATATATCTGCGCAAAATCGCTCATCGAGGAGAGCGCAGAACTCAGCATGTGATCGCGCCGTTCGGTTTTGCGCGACAGCTCCTCAAATGCATACTCAGCCTGTTTGCGTTCGGTAATGTCCTGGCAAGTGCCGAATGCCCGGACTGGCGTTCCCTGATCATCAAAAAAGATCTGCCAATTCTGTTCCACGAATTTGATGCGGCCATCCGGCAGCAGAATTCGGTGCTTGATCGCACATGGGACTCGCTGGTCGAGGGATCGCACAAATGCCTCATCTACCGCCGCGCGATCTTCGGGATGTACAAGCGCGATGAAATTTTGATGGGAGGGGTGGAAGCTATCCGGATCGGTTTCAAAGATGCGATAGGTTTCGTCCGACCAGATGACCTCCAGTGTGGTCAGATCTGTATCCCAGCTGCCCACCTTGGCGACCCGCTGGGCGGCAACCAGGCGGCCCCGCTCCGCCTCGAGTTGTTGCACCAATTGCCGCTGCTCGCGTTCGCTGGCGTGCAATGATTGTTGCGCACGCCTGCTCTCGGTAACATCCCGGAAATACCATATGCGCCCGTAATATTTTCCGATTTCGCCCGCGATAGGAGCGGAATAGCGGTCGATTATCCGGCCATCTTTCAGCCGCAGTTCGTCGCGGCTCTTTTCGTCGCGGTGCGCATACAGATATTTCACCGTGGCGGTCAATGCTTCCGGGTCCTTAGTCTGTTCAGCGGTGGACGGAAGCACGAGTGTGTCGACATGGGTGTTGATGAACTGCGGCGGTAGCCCCCATAGCTCGATGAATTTCTGGTTGAAAGTGAGGACTTCCCCATTCTCGCCGACCACCATGATCGCATCGAGCGACGTCTCCTGCTGGGTCTGGAGCATCTGGTTCTTGAAATTCAACTCTTCCTCGATAGACCTGCGTTCGGCGAGTTCGAACTGCAACGCGCGGTTGGCCTCCTCCAGTTGCAGCATCCTGTCTTCGAGCTTGCGGACCAGCGTTTCGCTGCAATACTTGAGCATGGAATTCTCATCGCCCACAGGCTGGTACGGCAGTACCGGTTTGTCCGCGCCAGCGTTGGCCTGTACTTCGCGCAACCTGACGATGAAATCATCCGGTTCGCAAGGCTTTAGGATGAAAGCGTCGGCGCCGAGATTCATGGCCAGGCGCTCGTCCTCTTCCTCGGTGTAGGTTGCGGTGTAGACAATGAACGGGATATCCGTCAGGCGGGCATCGGCCTTCCAGTGGCGCAGCAGCGTATAACCGTCCATCACCGGCATCAGCAGGTCGGAAACTACCAGCCCGGGCGGGGTCTGCCGCGCCTTGACCAGCGCCTCGGCGCCATGGCGCGCAGATTCAATCACACAGCCGTTCCCTTCCAACAAAGCACGCAGGTAATAGAGGTTCTCCTCCTTATCGTCGACGATCAGTATCCGGGTCATGGCCGCCCCCCCCCGATCGGCGGGGACAAGTAGCGCTCGATCTCCGCCACAAAAGTATCCAGATTGATTGGCGTTTCGATGTATCCGTTGCAACCCGCGGCCAGATATTTTTCACGGTCGCCCACCATCGCGTAAGATGTCACGATAATGATAGGCGTGTTGCGCAGTGTATCGGTATCTGTCAAGGCGGTTATCGCGTCTCCCATTTTAGGCTGCCTTTGTATCCTGCCGCTGCGGGTTCAGGTCTACCGCAATGCCATCTGCCACGGCAGGTGATACATCCCCCATCCCCGTATTCACGGCACCGGGAATCTCACCCTTCCACAAGACCTTACCCGTACGAGCACTCAGGGCATAAAGACCAGGAATGACGGACATGGAAACGAAAATTTTTCCACGCCACACGACGGGGCTCGCCATGTTGGCGATGCCGCCAACATGGGTACGCCACATTTTCTGGCCGTCCGCCGAGCGAATACGGTAAATGTTGCCATCCCCGGTACTGATAAAGAGGGCATGATCCGCATAAGCCGGAGTTGGCATAGCGTCACCGGCCGTTTTGAAGCTCCAGAGCAGTTTGCCGTCGGTCCGGTCCAGACAGAATATCCCATTGTAACTGATGTCCTTGCCGCGCCCCGCATTAGTCGGATGCTTAGCGTATTCCATCACGTTGGTAAAATTGAAAGACACACTGCCGGCGGATAGGTATACATGCTTGCCGATCACCAAGGGGTTACCCATCAAAGTGTTAGCGACCGGGCTGGTTCTCCAGATCAGCTTGCCCGTCCGCGCATTGACCGCATAGGCAAACATGTCATCGCTCTCAGCGTAAACCACGCCGTTGACGACAGAAACCCCAAGCGCATTGCCGTAAAACTGGGTTTGTACTGGCAGGGCTTCCTTGAGGCCATCCACTTTTTCTCCATCAAGGGTGGGAATCCCTCAACGGCCAGGCACGCGCCTCCGGGAAATTCCAGCGCACGCCCTCGCGAACCCAGGCTGGCGCGCTGGCCGGAACCCGGAACCCCGCATTATGCTGAGGATTTCCGTAGGCATGGGTCCACTCGGAGGGGCCGACCTGATCATCTGGCGCGGGTGCGTTTTGCGGCAGGTAAAGTGTGGCGAAGGGGCTTTGCGGGTCTAACGCATTATTGGCCGGGTCCTGCGGGACCATGGCGGTCTGTGCCCAAGCCGTGCCGGAAATCACGCTGCACATTATGGATAAAACGACGATTTTTCTGGTTTTCATAATACTTCCTCCTAAAGCGCTAAAGACATGCGATGGATATCGCAAAGAACAGCACAACAACTGAATTACAAATAAATAATATGGCCAATAAGTTATCCATTTTATTTGGGCGATTGTTTGACATTAGACACGCTATTAAACTACGTCAACCCCGCAAATTGTAACAATGTGAAACATTGTTACAGCTTATTACAATTAGGTCACGAAATCATAAAAAATATTTCATATGAGTTATTATGATCCATGAGAATGTATAATCTACAGCCTAATCAACGCGGACTCGCTCAATAATAATGCGCAACACCGATCGTCAAAAGAGATCGGAGGTGAGGAATGGGACGGAAGTATCAGCAGTTGAGCACAGAGAAGCGTAATACCGGCATCGGCTGCAATCACGCTTCCGCGCTACGCCGCTGGTATCTCCTCCGTGTATCCAATTGCATAGTTCATAGGCTCCTTGGCTGTTTCCAGAAGTCTATTCTCCACATAGGAAAATCAGAGATACAACGCCGCTCAGTTACCGTACATGGACGGGCGCCTCGAAAAACCTTCCCATTTCGGCTGTATATGATAAAATATAACCAGTTGAATATTATGGGGTATTCCGGATGACACCACGAAAGAGCGCAATCAAAACCGACCTGTTTGCAGCGGATTTCCACCAGCAGAAACTGGATCAGTTGGGTGATCCATTGCTGCGCATCGCTTCCTGCATCGACTTTCCTGCCCTGGCGGCAGAGGTTGATCGTGTGGCCCCTCGTCCGACCAGTCCCCAGGGCGGTCGCCCTCCTTATCCCACGGAAACCATGGTGCGGATATTGGTGTTAAAGCGCCTTTACAATCTTTCAGACGAGCAGATGGAGTATCAGCTGCTGGATCGCCATAGCTATCAGCGTTTTTGCGGTCTGGTGGATGCTGCACGTCTTCCGGATCGCACGACCATCTGGCACTTTGAAAACCGTATTGGCGTAGCCGGTGCCGAAGCGCTGTTCGCGGCAGTCGAGCAGCAAATCCTGCAGCACGGCTATGTGGCCCGGGGGGGCCAGATCATTGATGCCACGCTGGTACCGGCACCCAAGCAACATTTCTCCAGAGATGACAAGGAACAGATCAAAAAAAACGCTATGCCTGCCGACTGGAGCCCAGCGAAACGCCGTCAGAAAGATCTGGATGCGACCTGGACGAAGAAGCATGGCAAAAGCACCTATGGCTTCAAGCTCTCTATCGGAGTAGATCGCAAACACAAACTGATCCGCAAGCTGGTGACCGACACGGCCTCTGTCCATGACAGCCGACACTTTGAAGTCGTACTGGATGACTGGAATACCAGTGCGGAAGTGTATGCGGATAGAGGCTACCCCAGTCAGGAGCGGGAAGAACAACTCAAGGCCCAAGGCTACCGGAGTCGTATCCAACGGAAAGGCAGCCGCAACCACCCACTGTCCGAATGCCAACAGCGGCGCAACCATAAAATCGCCAAAGTGCGGGCGCGCGTAGAACATGTATTCGGCGCCATGGAGCAGATGGGCGGCAAGTGTATCCGGACCATAGGCCAGGCGCGGGCCGACTTTGCGCTGACCATGATGGCGGTTACCTACAACATCAAGCGACTGGTGTTTCTCGAAGTAGGTCCTATGAGGGCGGTGGCTTGCCCGTAATGCGGCAAATTATGGAAAAACAGCCGTAAAGAACAGCATTCGGCATCAAAACAGCAGGAAAATAACCTGAATTCTGATTTTTCAGATTATTCTTCGTTCTGAGCGCCGGTTTTTAGAGGTGCCCGGACGTCTCCAGTTTGCCAAACAATCGATTCGTGATGATCAGATAAGGAAAAGGTTGCTCCCGTACATGCGGACTTTCGCTGCGAGATACAATCGCTGTCCCTGATGGGCTTCGCTGGTCTACGCCTCTATCGCTTACACGCACTCTGGGTGCCTCGGTAACTTCGGGCTGTTCAGACCACGGTCTTACCTGTTCTGCCATTACTTCCTGTTTGCCTGAGTGGGCACAGCAAACGTTCCAAATCCGCCGGGAACACCCCCGCCGACAAGGGCCAGGTGATCTTCGCATCTGCCGCCCGTTGCAGATACTTGCCAACGGCACCCTTGGAGAGTTTACAGGTGCGGGCGATTTGCCGCTGGCCTGATAACATCGCGGCCAAAAGAGGCGCAAAAAAATCTCGGCTTTTTCCGCTGCTGAATGACCGTAATCAGTCTTTCACAGACACTCCAGAATTCGGGCCTAGCCAATCCTCCCGATAGCTAAACTTTAGCGTAACCCAATGTCTGGTACCGCCGATCAGAACCTAATGGAGGCAGAGCAGCCTTCAGCAGCTATCAAGATATATAGATATGGTTTCTGTCGTCCAGGTTGCCACACCGGCACCAAAGAAATCTCGATCCTCCGTCCAGATCGGACAATCCAGCAGCAGGGACGCCGCTACCGCCGGCCAATCCCGTTCGTCTCTCCGGGCAATTCTGGCTTTTGCGGCAATTTCTACAGGCGACAATGTTTCCTGGCCAATCAACTGTATGGCCGTCATAAGCGTATCTAACGCGTCCCGCCACACCACTTCGGATATCCCCCGGGCGGGAGCCAATTCTGCTAAGTAGTGCTTGGCTTCGTCATAATTTTCTTCGGCCACATAGAAACTGACCCTGTCACATGCATCGGCGATGAGTAATCGTACTCGCAGCCCCAAGACAGCACGAATCAGGATGTTGGCGTCTACAACCAACCGCCTACGCGGCATGAGCTTTTTTGCGCCATTCCTTGAACCCCGCTACCAGTTCGTCCTCTGTGATACCCATGTGTTCCATTTCTTCACGCATTCGCCGTCCTGCTTCGAGCAAAGCATCTCTTTCTGATTGGCTGGGTTTTTTAGGAACCGGGATGTAAAAGCCGATGGTCTGCCCATGTCGTGTCACCTCAATGGGCATTGAGGCTTCGAGATATTCGGCCAATTTGTCGCGTAATTCTCGCACTCCTACACGCAGGCTCATGATCGCCTCCTTTCTGCCGCGATGTGTACACAATATAATACACAAGTCGAGACCTATCAAGCTGAGGCACATTAAATCTTTCGCACCCCATCCCAGCGGAATACGTTGGCTCTGGTTGCCTGACTCGCGAAGGAACGCTCTGCAGCGTAAGCAGTCGTCCAGCGAACTGACCGTCATGTTCTCGAAACTCGTCACCATGGCTGTAAAAAGAGCTGGGCTTGGGGATAGAGGGCGTGCTGCGGCGAGCGGCACGTTCCCTGATCGAACAGGCCATAGAGACAGAGGTGGCCGTATTGCTGGAAGAGTTTTCTGCTGTACGGATGGTCAATGGTCGTCAGGCGGTCGTTCGTAACGGCCACCTGCCGGAGCGAGAGATCATGACTGCCCTGGGCCCTGTAGAATCACTGCCCACGATCAAACGGAATGGATGCCCACGATGCCCCGGAATACGCAACAGGCTATGCGGTTCTGGTATTTTCGTTGCGTAGAACGGCGATCGCAGGGATGAATGTGCTCTCTCTTCACGTCGAAAGATCGCGCTGGCTTTTTGGAGGGCTGACCATGACCAGGGCTACCGCCGGGCCTTGAGTGGTCCCTTCGTTGCACTCTCCAGGCTCGCAGCGTGGGAGGAAGTGCGTCGCGGCGACGCACTTCAGCGAACGCAAGATAGAGGGTTCACGAGAAAGCTATACCATTCAGTTTTGCCAGATTTTTGCCATCAGAGCGCCCCTTGCTGGATGAAGCGCGATTGCATAGGTTATGACGCTTCGGCTTTCATGCGCCAGGCTATGGCTTGCCCGGCGCGCAGAGGTACTAAGGTGTCGGTGCCGCAGTCTAAGGTTTCTGGCACGGTCCAGCTTTGTTTTTCAAGGGTGATGCTATCCGTGTTGCGGGGCAGGCGGTAAAAGTCTGGACCATGAAAACTGGCGAAGGGTTCGAGGCGATCCAAAGCGCCTGCGCTTTCAAACGCTTCTGCATACAGTTCAATAGCGGCATGGGCACTGTAAATGCCGGCACAGCCGCAGGCGGATTCCTTGGCATGGCGGGGGTGAGGGGCGCTGTCCGTGCCAAGAAAATATTTGGGATTGCTGCTGGTGGCGGCGGCAAGTAATGCCTGACGATGGATTTCCCGTTTGAGTACCGGCAGGCAGTAATGATGAGGACGGATTCCGCCTACAAAGAGGGCGTTGCGATTGAGCAGCAGGTGATGGGCGGTGATGGTGGCCGCAATTTGACTCCCTGCATCGGCAACAAACTGGGTGGCAGTGGCAGTGGCAGTGGTAATATGTTCAAGCACCATGCGCAGGCCTGGTAAAGCTCGAATCAGCGGGTCGAGATGCCTTTCGATGAAGACGGCTTCGCGGTCAAACACATCCACTGTGGGGTCAGTGACTTCACCATGCAAGAGCAGCGGAATTTCCAGTTTTTCCATGGCTTCCAGTACCTTGTACGCGCGCTTCAGGTCTGTGACACCGTTTTCTGAGTGGGTGGTGGCTCCTGCCGGATAATATTTGAGGGCATGTACGAAGCCGCTTTTTTTGGCTTTTTCTATTTCGCTGACCGGGGTGTTGTCGGTTAAATAAAGGGTCATGAGCGGTTCAAAGGCGTGTTTGGTTTTTTGTGCGCGCTTAATCTGGTCCCGATAGGCGGCTGCCAGATCCACCGTCGTTACCGGCGGTCGCAGATTGGGCATAACAATGGCGCGAGCAAAGCGGCGAGCACTGTCTGGCAGTACCGACGCCATCAGGTCTGTATCCCGGAGGTGGAGATGCCAGTCATCGGGGCGGGTCAGGGTTAGTTCTTGCACAGTGCTTCCCTCAGCAGATGGCGCTTGAGCTGGATAATAAGGTGCAGGCGCTTCGCTGTTCAATTACGAATCCGATCTGCACGCCGTACTGGACTGATTCAAAATTCAGGAATTTGTCACCTGGTGTTGTGGTATACTGGTAAGCATCAACGATGCACAGGGGAGATAGTATGTCCGGGCAGATGACTCTTGCGGAAGAAGAGGATCTTTCCTTTCCCTGGAAGCGGACCATGCGGTGGCTGCACGGCGGAGAAAATACTGGTCCATCAAGTCTTGGGCCGGTTGCTGGCCGGAGAAGAATCGGTAGTCCTCGTGGACCGGGGCTATGATTATCCCCCGGTCTACGAGCATTTGGCCGCCTAGGGAACCCAGGATGCCGTGGCCTTGCGTCGATATATGGGGCAAAAGAAAGGGCTGGCGGTGATGAAGCGCTGCAGCCGGGGCGTAGCCCATATCCGTGCCTTGGGAGAGCATGCCTTACGGGTGCTGAAGTGTCCGTTCGGCTACCCCAAGACCCGCTACCAGGGGCTGGACAAGAACGGTGCTCAGCTGACCACGCCCTTCGCCCTAGCCAATCTTTACCTGCTGATGCGGCATTTGCTAGCCGCCAGAAGCGCACTGCGCCCAAAATCTGCCGATGGCCCTCAGATAGCGCGAATTTCGGTGGGAAACCCATCATTGAGTGGAATTTTCGTGTTCCGAAAAAGGAGCTTTTCCGTTCAGATCAGGGCTTCCTTAATGGCTGACCATGGAGTACCCATTATTTTTCATGAGTAATAATTAAAAAAAGAGTATGTCCAGATCGACTCATTCACTCTTGCGCCATGTTACTTTCCGGCAATTACAGATATTTTCTGCAGTTGTTCACACGAGGAGTTTTACCAGGGCCGCAGAAGAACTTTTTCTGGCTCAGCCCACTATCTCTCTGCAAATGAAAAAGTTAGGAGAGGCCGTTGGTATCCCTTTGTTCGAGCAAGTTGGCAAAGAGATTCGACCGACTGATGCTGGGCAGGATCTATACGCTGCCTGTCGCGACCTGTTCCGCACCTTTGAGAACCTGGAGACGCAAATCGCTGACCGCAAGGGAATCCGGCGGGGCAAGTTGCGTCTGGGTGTGGTGACTACAGCCAAGTATATTGCTCCGGAGTTGCTGGCTGCCTTTGGTGCACAATTCCCGGGCATTGAATTCAGCATGAAAGTCAGTAATCGAGATGAAATCATTCAACGCATTCAGAATGGCGAGGATGACCTCTATGTGATGGGTCAAGTGCCCACGGATGAGGTCGATGTGGAGGCCATCCCCTTTGCCTTGAACCCGCTCACGGTCATGGTGCCCCGAGCCCATCATCTTGCCAGGCTTGCGAAGCCCGTGCCATTAGACGCCATCGCTCAGGCCCCCTTCCTCATTCGGGAACCGGGGTCTGGCACCCGCAATGCCTACTTACGGTTGTTTGGTGAAAAGGGCTTGCGACCCAACATCGTTATGGAACTGAGTAGCAACGAGGCTATCAAGCACGCTGTGGCCAGTGGTTTGGGGGTATCCATTCTCTCCATTCATTCCCTGGCCCTGGAAGGAACTAGCGGACCCATTGAAGTGCTGGAAGTCGAGGGCTTTCCCATCCTCCGGAAATGGTTTCTGGTCTACCCCCGGGGCAGGCTGTTGTCGCTCACAGCACAAAAATTCTTGGACTTTTCCGTTTCCCAAGAGCAGTTCATCACCGACCGCCTCGTGCAGTTGTGGCCTGACCTGGCCCGATATCTCTAAATCACCTGCTCGCAAACAAGCGAGGGGGAGGCTGGCCCATGGTTTTGGTTAAGAATAACGCATTTATAAATATAAATCACAATGATTTATATATTAAATTAGAATAAATATCCGTATCCCATTATTGTCTCCGCCAGTCAACTGAACCACGGAGGCAACTATGACTCACGTACTTTCCATACCTTGGCTTGCGGGTGCGTTCCTGGCGTTGATGCCTTTGGGACTCATCGTCGCGTCTTTACCCGGTGTGCGGGCAACGCGGCAATCGGCCCTGTCGACCCGCTATCGCGTTCGCTGGGCGGCGGTGGCGGCGTTGCTCGCGGCACTGGCCAGCGACCTTTGTTTTTTTCTGGGCGCACGAAGCGATCTGGATGTGGCAAGTTTGCCACTGCCAGGTTTGCATTTCGATTTCCCCCTGTCGATTGCCGTCAACGGCTTGACCCTGGTCTTGGCCACGTTGGTGTCCTTCGTCATCGTCATGATCGCTCAATACAGCGTGGGGTACCTGGATGGTGACCCGCAGCAAGCACTTTTTTTTCGCTTGCTGGCTTTCACGGGAGGCTTTTTCCTGGTGGCGATGGTTTCCGGGAATATCGGTCTGTTTGCCTTTGGAATCGTCGTCATGGGTTTCAGCCTGAATAGGCTTCTCAAGTTCTACAGCGATCGTCCCAAAGCCATCATGGCGGCCCATAAAAAATCTCTCTTCACCCGAACAGCAGATCTTTGTCTGGTGTCGGCCACCGTGCTGATCGGGCAACAGCTTGGCAGCATTCAGTTCAGCGCCATTCGCCACTTTGCCGGGCAGGCGGGAAGCATACCGGTGTCGTTGCAGATGGCGGCCTGGTTGATCGTTGCAGCAGTGATTTTGAAGAGCGCCCACTTTCCATTCCAGGGCTGGCTGATTCAGGTCATGGAGGCGCCCACCCCGGTCTCGGCGCTGATGCACGCCGGTGTTGTGTACAGCGGCGCCATTGTCGCTCTGCGTACCAGTTCGCTTTTGGTCCGGGTTCCTGATGCGTTGATTTTCTTGGGAGCAGCTGGATTGGCGACGGTCATTATTGCTTCTCTGGTGATGACCACCCAGACGTCCATCAAATCCATGTTGGCATGGTCTACCACGGCCCAGCTGGGATTCATGTCGCTGGAGTTGGGGTTGGGGCTCTTCCCTCTTGCGTTATTGCACCTGATCGGTCACTCCCTCTATAAGGCACATGCCTTTCTGTCCTCGGGCAGCGTTACCGATCAATTGCGACAGGTACCGCCAGGAGGAAAGAAGATTCCCAGTATGGGATCGTGGATGGCTGCCACCGTTCTTGGAGTATTTATTGCTGGAGGAGGCGCTTGGCTTTTCGGGGAGAATCCTCTCAAAAACCCGGCATGGATCGTACTGATACTTATCGTGGCGATAGCGATATCGCAGATCCTGCTCAAAGGCTTTCAGTTCGATGCCCTGGTGGATCGGATCACCGCGCTGTTGATTGCCACGAGTATGGGATTTGTCTATCTGATTTTACACACGTTGTTCGTTTTAGGGTTCACGCCCGATTTGACACGTTCCATGCTGACGGTATCCGGTCTCTACCTGGCACTCGTTGGGCTAACAGCGCTTGGCTTTTTGCTCCTGAGTTGGTTACAGGGGCCAGGACGTGTCCTGTTGCCCAGAAAAGTCCAGCTGGCGATGTTTACCCATCTCTACAACGGCCTGTATACCGATTATTGGGTAGAGCAGTTCTCCCACCGATTTTGGTCAGAACGCGTCGGTGTGCAATTACCACGCAAGAATCTTGCCGTGGAATCTCTTCAAACCATTGCCCGCAATCAGGATGTTCTTGGAAAATCTGGAGGTGCTCAATGACTGCAACTACCACTGAAAACCCCGAGCAGCTTTTCGATCGGGTGATTCGCCGTATTGCTCCGGTATGGCCCCTGGATAGCTTCGTGGCCGTCAACCCCTACTGGGGTTTCGCCGATCAACCTTTCTCCCAGGTAGCCGCACAGCTCCAGGGGACCGTCGGCGAGCGGGTCCTCATGGATCGGCGCTGGTACGCGGACCTGCTTCAAACGGGCAAGCTCGACATGACCGATGTCCTCCGGGCGGCCGAAGACCTGGGTCTGGCTGCTGACGAGGAGGGCTGGAGAGCGTATCTCCGTGAGGCGTCTGATCTGCCTATGCGCTTGCCACGCTTGCCCGAATTGATGGATCGGCAAGGGCATGCTTCCATCTCTCAGTATGTGGTGGAGCAGATCAGTCACTTCCTGGCGGCATATTACGATCGGGGACAGTCGCTTTGGTCCTTTCCCAAGGACCCCAAGATGGGTCTGTTCGGTGCCTGGCGCCAATATACGCTCACGGACCGCAGTCTGGGACCCATGGGCCTCAAAAGCATTCGTACGCAGCTTTTGGCCGTATCTGCTGATGGCACTGAGGCCCGGCTCTGGGCCCTGCAAACCCTGAGCATTCCCAGTTTCGCTGAGGAGGCGTACTTGCTGGTACTGCTCAAGTCTATCGGAGGTTGGGCCAGCTGGTGTCGTTATCTGCTTTGGCAAGCGGAACTGCAGGGCGGCACCCATGGGGATCTGGCCGATCTTTTGGCGATCCGTATGGTCTGGGAAGCCCTCCTGCGGCAAACGGTCCTGCCAAACGTCCTGGAGCGTTGGCGACGGCAAATCGAGGGCTGGATTCTCGATAACAAAGGCAAGGATTTGGAAGACGCTCAGCGTGGTGAGGTACTCCTGCGCGCTTCTGAAATAGCCTATCGTCGCCAAGTGGCGACCCGGATCCGACGCCAGCCGGCCAGAAAAAAAGGCACATCAAAGCCTCAAGTGCAGGCCGCCTTCTGTATCGACGTCCGCTCAGAGGTCTTCCGCCGGCACCTGGAAGGGGTTATGCCCAATCTTGAATCCATTGGCTTCGCAGGATTTTTTGGGGTACTCCTTGATTACCGTCGGCAAGGAGATCACACAGCGAGGACGCAATCTCCGGTGTTGCTCAATCCCAGCGTCCATGTGGAGGAAAATGGCCCTGAAGCCATTATTCAGGCGCGGTTCCGCCGTTTGCGACGCGGGGCCGCATGGAAGCAGTTCAAGCTCTCGGCGTCTTCCTGTTTTTCTTTTGTGGAGACGGCGGGACTCTCCTATGTGGGGCGTCTACTGGCAGATACCTTAGGATGGCACCGTCCTTCCATACCGCCGGACGAAGCCGGTCTTTCCGAAACGGAGCGGGCCACTTTGGAGTGTGTGTTGCCACCATCTCTCAGCCTACAGGAGCGAGTGGCTATGGCCGAGTTCATCTTGGGTGGTCTGGGTTTGACTCAGGGAGTAGCCCCCATCGTCCTGCTTGTGGGGCACGGAAGTTCCACCACCAATAACCCGCACCGGGCGGGACTGGATTGTGGCGCCTGTGCCGGGCAAACGGGAGAAGTGAATGCCAAGGCGGCAGCCAACCTCCTGAATGATCCGCAGGTACGAAAGTCCCTCGTGGAAAAAGGTTGGGATCTGGATCCAAAAGCCTGCTTTTTGCCGGCTCTCCACGACACCACCACGGATCGGGTCGATATTCTGGGCGGGATGGACGATCCCCGTTTGGATGTAGGACTGCTTACAGAATTGCGCGAGGCCCTGGAGAAAGCGGCCAATCTTACCCGACTCGAAAGAATCTTGCGTCTGGAGCCAGACATGCGGGATCAGAAGGCAGTGGCCAGAAACATGGCCTTTCGTGGCCGGGATTGGTCCCAGGTGCGTCCGGAATGGGCCCTGGCAGGCAATGCGGGTTTCATCGCGGCACCCCGCTGGCGCACCCGGGAAATGAATCTGGCGGGTCGGGCCTTCCTCCACGACTACGACGCCTCTAAGGACCCGGAATTCGCCGTCCTGACACTGATCATGACCGCGCCGCTCATCGTCGCCAACTGGATCAATATGCAGTACTACGGCTCCATCGTCGACAACCAGCGGCAAGGATGTGGCAACAAGGTCCTGCACAACGTGGTGGGCGGTACCATTGGTGTCCTGGAGGGGAATGGAGGCGACCTGCGTATTGGGCTTTCAGAGCAATCTCTGCGGGATAGCGGTGGCGGATTGCAGCATGAACCCTTGCGTTTGTCGGCCTTCATTGAGGCCCCAACGGAGGTCATGGACCGCATCATTGCCGATAACAATGTTCTTGGTCAGCTGGTGAATAATCGCTGGCTCACCGTCGTCCAAATTGCTCCCGACGGCAGTCTCTTCGAGCGACGTGCGCAGGGCCAATGGGGGGCGATATAGGTTGTCTGGACTTGGGGTCATACCCCAAGTCCTGATAGCCAGCAGCAGGTTTCAGCTGTTTTTTCGGATATGGAGAGGACACAGCATGGATAAAATTAAAGAAAAGAAAATGTCAGACATCCAGCAGAAAAGTTCGAAGATCGTGGTTTTCGAGCTTGCACGGGCCATTGATGCCAGAGTGTCAAAGGTGGGGCTGCTCCACAATGGATTCAACGGTGCCTACGCCCGAGCGGCCGGGCGTTATGTCTGTGTGCGTTATCACCACAGCCAAGAGCCGTCTTATCTCAGCATTGATGAAGCGCGCCGTTATTTGGAATGGATCCGCGCCGGTCATGTCGGACCCCACTGGTACCTACGAGACAGACAAAATGACTAGGGGCTGACATGGCAGCCCCGTTATGAGTACCCTCTTGGAAGATTGTCATGCCATCAAACCTGAATTTCATTATTCTTATCCTCATTTCTGGGGCGCCGTTGTTACTTTGGGTGACGGGGCTTTTCGGGAGTGTTCTGCCCGGCGAACATATCCGGCTGATGGCACGCCTGAGTAACGGTGCCGCAGGGTTGTCCTTTATCGGTGCGGCCCTTGCCGCACTGCTGTACGCGGTCGGCGGGAAAGCCCTAACGGTAACCCCATTCTTCTTTGTCTTGCCCCGGGACATGGGGGCGTTGGCCCTGAGCATCTATATCAATACAGTGACGCTGGTGATGCTCGCTCTGGTTTCTTTCGTCGGATTCGTGGTCTCCCGCTACACGCGCCACAAGCCGTTGCTGGGGGATCTTCGATTTCCGCTGAGGGCCAACCGATGCATAAGTTCGAGCACACGAAATTTATGAGTTCAGGAAACGCTATCTACAGGGGCTCAACTGTGGCCCTACTCACGCAGCACGGCAAGGAGAAAGTCGTCACTCCTTTACTGGCTGCCACCATCGGTTGCCAAGTGGTGCAGGTGACCGGCTTCGACACCGACCAGCTGGGCACATTTACCCGCGACATTCCCCGCTCCGGCACCCAAATCGAGGCGGCCCGGAAAAAGGCGCGCATCGGCATGGGACTGGCGGGCCTGGCTTTGGGACTTGCCAGCGAAGGCAGCTTCGGGCCGGACCCGTTCACCGGGATGTTTTCTATGAACGTAGAGATGCTTGTCTGGATCGACGATACGCTGGGCATCGAAGTGATCGGTGTTGCCTCGGGCAAGACCAACTTCTCTCACCTGCTCACCGCAAACTGGGAGCAGGCCGAGACATTCGCCCGTGCGACAGGTTTTCCCGAACACGGCTTGGTAGTACGCCCGCGACACGAGGACGACCCCCGCATCCGCAAAGGCATTGCCGACTGGGAAACACTGCGCGTGGCCTTTCGCCGGGCCTGCGGCGAGGCGGACAATGGCTGTGCCTTCCTGGAAACCGACGTGCGCGCCCATATGAACCCCATGCGCATGGAGATCATTGCCCAGGCCACACGGGATCTCGCACGCAAGCTTTGCACCCCATGCCCGGCCTGCAACTCGCCCGGTTTCCAGATCGTGGAGCGCGTCCCCGGCCTGCCTTGCGAGGATTGCGGCGCCCCGACCCGGGAAGCCAGGGCGGACATCCACCGTTGCGCCAGATGCGGCCACCAGGTGATGGCGGAGCGCCCGGAGAAGGCCGCTCCAGTAGGCCGCTGCGACTGGTGCAACCCGTGAAGCCGAAGCAGCGCGACGATCACGCGGCTTTGCCCCGAAACGAACGGGAGCGGATCGCGCCATGAGAACGAATGCCAATGAAGCGCGGGATGGTCAAATGACGAATCTGCTCATTTTCGTCCGCACAACAGACGACCTTGTCCGCGCCTGCCCCCAGGTGGAGGAATTTCTCGCATTCTGTCGCAGCCGCCAAGGCGGTTCATTCGCCAACGGGCGGCTCTTGGGGGCCTGGATTGATGAGCACACGGTCACCAATCTTCCCCAGGAGATGGAGTTGCGGTTACCATCCAACCAAACGATTCTGCTAGCGGTGCGGGAAACTTTCGCCTTGTGGGGGATATGGGCGGTCGCATCGATCGATCCCGCGTGCCTGGAGCCAAAGGCTGGCATGAAGCTATCCCACGATATGATGCTCGATGCGCTGATTGGGCTTGCGCGGGGCGACAGCGGGAGGGCCGGCCGCTATTCACCCGTCTTCGCCCGCGACACGCTCAAGGAACAGGTTCGTGCCGAAATCAAGCGACTGAATATCCATTATCCGCTTCGGATCGCAAGGCCGATCTATTACGACCCGGTTACCGGCGGGTTGTTCTTGCAGAACGAACGATTATGCCATTAACGAAAAAATGACCAGACCCATAGAAACACGTATTCATTCGGGTTTCAAAGGTTTTGCAGAATCGGCCATTGAACATGGCGAAATCCAAATACGAACATTACGCCGTGATCCAGTTCCTGAGCGAGATGGAGGTGCTGCGGCCCGAGATGGGGACGGCTCAAGAATGAAGTTGAATCTCCGTCAGTAGTACTTCATCCCGGAAGATGCGGGGGATCCGTAAAGCCGGGTTACGTCGACCTGCAGCGGAGTGCCGGTATCCCGATGGGGCCATCTGCAATACCTTGCAAATGGGCTCGACCCCGTAGCGGTTTCGGTTCTGATCGACAACTCTCCCCCTGCTAGGTTTATCGAATGCGTGTTTTTAACGATAGGAAAAGCCCCATGAAAACTGCGTTTACAGATTTTCTTCAATGCAGTTTTGCTGTCGTCGCAACCCATGGCGCAATTCCATTGAATCCGCGGTGACCGGGCGCACCAAAAATGACCAATGCACGCAGTAAAATACATCGGATGCCCAAATGGCGCCATTTTGTCACCAATAGGGCTGGGTAAGCCGGAGACCTTCGACTTTCTGGGATTCACACACTGCTGCAGCCAAAACCGGCAGGGTTGGTATGAAATCCAACGCTTGACGGTCAAGAAACGCATGCGCCAGACGCTGCGTGCTATCAGGGAAACGTTGATGCGGCGACGGCATGAACCCATTAGGGTGTCAGGCCGTTGGTTGGGAACGGTGCTACGCGGGTACTTTTGCGTACTTCGCTTCGCCGTCCCCGGCAACATGGATAGGCTGAATGGCTTCCGGACGGAAGTGATTCGCGCATGGCTGCATGCGTTAAGGCGACGCAGTCAGCGCGTACGAATGTCTTGGCGGCGTTTTGGGCCGATAGTGAACCGATACCTTCCTCCCGTAAAACTGGCTCATCCCTACCCATCGCAAAGGTTTCGCGTCATGACCTAAGGTAGGAGCCGTATGCGGTAATTCCGCTCGTACGGATCTGTGCGGGGGGCAGTGGGTAACTACTGTCTCTACCGCGACCTAGACATAGGAAAGATAGACGAGTCGATTGACAGATTCAGGGCCAGAAATGGCCCCAAAAATGTCATGAAACCGAAGCGTCAAAAAACGTTCGTTTTTGTGGAATCTTGTTCGCCAGATGTTTGGCAAACACCGCCGAATTACTGGTTGGCGCCTTCTGGAGGTGGTGCCTTGGCCTCTGCGTTTTCCCGCATGGCCTTCACCGCCTGTCCCAAGCCTTCCTGAAACTGAAGACTGTGCCCATGCAACTGGCCGAGCAGGCGATGAAGTTCCTCGCGTGTTCCTTTTTGCCGTACCTGGAGAATTTCCCGACCCAGGATATGCACTGTTTTGTGCTCGGCCAGCAAGGTCTCTACCTCGGGCAGTTCTGATGCATGGGCGTGCAGCCAGGTCGTGATCGGGCAGGCTGCCAGTTCCGCATGTTCGTAAAGTCCATGATTTATTGCGGACTCTGCTGCCGCACGCACCCATTCCAGATGCTGGTACAAAGCCAGCAGCGGCGTGTCCGCATCCCCTGCGCCGAGGACGAAGGTGCTCACAAAATTCGCTACCGCTTCCGCCTCCAGCGGCCTGGCAATGGCATACCCCTGGAGATAGTCGACTTTCATCTCGCGCAGGAGGGCGATATGCGCTTCAGTTTCCACTCCTTCCACGGTGATGAGGATGCCCATCCCCAAACCCAGGTTGACGAGACTTTCGACGAAAATCAGGTCCTGGGGTTTGTTCGACAACTCGCGGATGAAACCCTGATCGATCTTGATTTCGTCGATGGGCAGATTTTTGAGTCGCAGGAGAGAGGCATACGCGCTCCCCACATCATCCAGGGCGATTTTGACGCCCGCACTGCGCAGTCGTTGTAGATGCCCCATGACGACCTTCTGTTCGAGGATTTCCCCGATTTCCAGCACCTCCAGCACCAGGGATTCCGGAGGTATGCCCAGCTGGGTGGCCAGGATGGCAAAGACCGCATCGGCAAATCCGGGCTGGTTGAGCTCTTCCGGGGTGACGTTGACGCTGAGAAAGAGGTCCAGACCCATGTCCCGCCACTGTGCGAGTTGCTGCAGCCCCATTTGCAGCACGAAGCGCCCCAAGGCCTGACGCTCCCGCACGCCCAGGGAAGGAAGGAACCGATCGGGGGAGACCTCCTGACCCTCCCGGTGCCAGCGGGTCAGGGCCTCGAGACCTGCCACCCGACCCGTCGCCATGGCTACCAGAGGCTGATAGCGTAGTGTCACCGCTCCGCTGGCCAAGGACCGCAGGAAATCCTGGCGCAACGTTTCATCGCCCACGGTGAGGGTGCCAAAATCAGGGTGATAGAGCTGCACCCACCCTTCGCGCGCCCGGCCAAGGCGCGCCTTGGTCGCATACATGGCCTGATCGGCGTGCCGCAGGAGCAGGTCGGCATCCGCCTCGTCAAAAGGATAGATAGTCAGTCCCAGGCTCGCCTGAATACTGACCATCTCCCCCTTGATGTTGAAGGGCTGTGCAATCGCGGTCTGGAGACGGGTCAGGACCTGATCCAGTTCATTCATATCGCGCAAGCCTTCCAGCAGCAGCACGAACTCGTCACCCCCCAGGCGCGCGACCGTATCCATCCGACGCACAGCGTCCTGCAGGCGGCGGGCCATTTCTTTCAGCAGGTCGTCACCGGCATCATGGCCAAAGGTGTCATTGACCGGTTTGAAGTCGTCGAGATCGAGAAACCCCACCGCCAGGAGCCGCTCCTGGCGGTCGGACCGCGCCAGCGCCTTATCCATTTCCGCATCCAGGGCGCGGCGATTAGGTAGGCCGGTGAGCATGTCGGAGAACGATTGCCGCGCGAGCTCATCCACCAATCGATGTCGTTCCGTCACGTCCACAAGGGTGCCGAGAACGCGCTGCACGCCATCCGTGCCGTCCAGGCGTTGAACAGAAATATCAATGTATATGATCTCTCCATCCAGACGGCGATAAGGCATATCTCTGAGCGCCCCGTGGCCTTCGCTTAGGCTCTTCTGCTTCGCTACTGTCACCTGATCGTAGGTTTCCTCATTGAGGTAGAACTCCCGTATCGGGTGCCCGAGAAACTCCTCCTGCGAAGAGGCCCCAAACATTTCCAGCATCCGCGCGTTCACCCGCTCGAGAATCCCTTCTGGAAAGCGTGTAACAGTGATGCCGGACGACTGCGTGTTCAGCAACGCCTCGTTGAAGAAGTTGGCTTCCCGCTCCCTTCGCAGGATATCCAGGCGATCCAGGCCATAGCCGACGTCTTTGGCCAAGTCCGTCAATATCTTCTGGAGATCGGCATCGAAAATATCATCTTCACCGTGACCCATCGCCAAGACGGCCCACCGCTTGCCACCACGGAAAATGGGTAGAGCGGCGTTCGCACTAATCCCGAAGGCTTCGGCACGCTGCGCCCAGGGCTTCATGCGAGGGTTTTTGGTGAATGACGCATTGTAAACCAGTTTTTGATCGCGCCAGGACAGACCTGCTGGTCCTTGTCCCTCTGGAAGTTCTGCGGACGCGGATATACGTATCCCCGCCAGATAGCCGATCGGCCCGGCGGCGGCAAGCATTTGAAACCAGCCATCGCTATCGGGCCGACCAATCCATGCCAGCCGTAGATGAGCGTGATGGACGGCCAGTTCGCAGAGGGATCGCAGCAAATCTGCTTCGTTCTCCATCTGGGCGATGGCTTCATTGGCGCTGGAAAGAAGCACACTGAAATCGGTGATCCGTTGTAGGCGTCTGGCGCTGTCCTGCTGGGCGGCCTCCAGCGCCTTGCGCTCGGTGATATCACGCGTGATGGCCAGCAGGTAAGGCCTATCGAGTTCGACAGATACCACGTTGACCTCCACAGGAAACGTCGAGCCATCCTTGCGGCGGTGTATGGTTTCGAATAACGCGCGTCCTGATTCCTGTAACTGCGCGAGCACTTTCTGGGGATCCGCGCTGTAAGCCGTGTCTATGTCGCAAATGCTCATGGACAGGAGCTCTCCCCGTGTGTAGCCCAAGGCGAGGCATTCCGTCTCGTTTATATCTAAAAAACGCAACGTGACAGGATCGACAATCTCGATTGCGTCGTTGGAATTATCAAGCAGGGTACGAAACAGCTTCAGGGTCTGGCGTTGCACATCCTGCCGGCTATCCAGGAAGAGGATGCGTCGATAGGCAACCAAGCCGAACCCCAAAGCAACGATCAGAAAGATCAGAGGGAATTGGATATGTCGTCGCCACCAGGCGGCCAGCCATTGATCCCTGGGGATGGAAACGAAAGCGGTCAATGGATAATGGCTCAAACGCGTAAAGGCCCCAAAGCGGTAGGCCTGCGCCCCCACCGCGACGACGCCCGCATAAGTTCCATGACGTGCATGGGGGGCACGCTGCAAGACTTGCCGTAAGGCTTCTCCTGCAGGCACGGGATGGGCAAGCCTCTTGGAGAGATCACCCTGGGGTGTGGGCCAGCGCCCTTCAATATAAAAGTCACTCCGGATCAAACCGACAGCCGTTCCCGTGCGCAAGGGCAGGTGTCTCAGGAAGTCTTCAATATCATTGAAGCGCAGCGGCGTGGCCACCACAAACAAGGGTTTTCCCGCAGGGGAAAACACCGTGCGACTCAGGCGGATGACCCAATGATCGCCCACCAGCGGACCACGCAGCGGGTGGTAGACCCGCATGCCATGTGCCTGCAAGACTTTCTGAAAATCCGGCCATCTGGCCGGATTATTACGAAAATCCAGGAGCGGCTTCCCCGCCGGTACGGCCGTGGAGGCAATGACCTGGCCATTTCGTGCAATAAGATTCGCGCTGGCGATATCCGAGGTGGCCTTCAGGTAATCGAGCAGGAGCGTCCGGGCGCGGCGCGGATGCTGGAGTGCATCTGCGCGCTGTAACTGCACCCCCAAAAACTGGAGCCCGGAGGCGTGGCCGTCCAGCAGATTCTGCGTGACGGTTGCGACCATATCGGATTCCAGCGTCAGGCGATATTGACTGTTCTGCTCATAGCGATGCCAGGAGAACCAGGCATACCATCCGGCAAAAGCCAATATCCCTACCAACGTCCCCCAAAAGACCAGAAATATGGTCCGCCGATAGGGGGGCATAGTGATGGGACGGGTGAGAAATGCGGGAATTTTCGGGATGATTTTCAAATTCAATGGTCCCCGCCACCCAGAGAGCTATCCGTCATGGCGGCACCGACATGCTCTGGGGATCCGGTAGCGAACGCGGAAAAGGCAATTCGCCTCTTTCAAGTACGTCAAACACCACGACTACTCCAGTGATGATGCAGGGAGAGGATATTGGAGACTTTTGAGTGAGCGGGCCGAAGGATCTGCAAGTCACTACCCGGTTAGCTCCACCAGACAGAAGGTATCATTGTGTCTGGTGAGTTTCTGCTCGGCCAATAGCAAGGTATCGATTACAGATACCCGGCGAACAGCCTGTCGTGCCATTGCCATGGTGGCCTCTCCTGCTGGCATGCCGTGATGGGGAAAGCATAGTGCAATTCAGCGAGCCAAGTCGTCCATTATTATTGTGATCGGGTTCCTCAATATTAGCTAACAGGCATCTGGACAACCCAATGTCTGCAATCAGTCTGTACCGGCCCTTCAACTTGGAATTCCCACAGAACACCGTTGACACGAGCTGCACAGACCATAGCTCCATAAAGTGGTTACAACCGCATTACTACCATAGGGCACTCCGAATAACTCCGCCGGACGAAAAGCAGACCTAAAAGAATCAAATGGTTGCAGATCGGCATTCAGCAAAAACTAGGGTTTTTCGAAGTGCCACATAGCCTTCTGCATGCGCCTCTCACCGATTGTCATTTTTCAACCCAGTGCAGGCATGGGTCACTCAGGTCTTTGTCCTCCCGACTCTTGGGTTTATAACCAGGATTCGCACATAGCTCAAAAAGCTTGGCCAGAGTACCAAAGATTTGGCCAACCACACCTAGTAGCCCATTAGTGCAGCTTAGTCGAGGGCGCTTCAGCAGGCCCACTCTGGATCACCGGGAAACCGAAATCCTCCAGCACTTGTTTGAGTTTGTCCGTGATCTGTGTCCGAGCCACTCTGACGGCCTCGTAGTCTAGGCTGCAGAGCAGGTTTCTGCGTCCATGCTTGGGCTGGAGATAGATATGGATCATATTATCTAATCCATCCTCCAGGAGGACCCTACAGTCCTTTGCAGGAAGGTGCTCTTCCTCAATCTGTTTTTTTGCTGCTGCAGCGACCGAGAAGACCATCTCTAGCAGGCGATCCTCCCTGGAATCGGGTTCATCATCCACACTTTCCAGAAAGAATTGCAAGGGGGCACAGGCGTCGAGCGTTTCTACCGGCCAGCCCAGTGCTTCGGCTTGGGCCTGGATGAGCAATTCCGGATTGGGCCAGTGGAGCTTGCTTTGCTCTGGAAACTCCAATCGCCCCACCAACAGGTACATGGTAGGCGTCGTCACACGGCTATAGTTCCATGGATAGGGGGCTGTGGCTGTGGGCGTGTTCAATGCCCACAGCTGCATTGGGCTGGTATCTCTCAAATGGTAAATCGACTGCGGTTGCTGAACCCAGTGGATTTTGCCACGCGGGGGTATGACACCCTGCTTCTTTAGAACCTGGGATAGCGCCTTGCGGTCAGCCGCTCGGCATTCTCCGGACCAGGGGGCCAGGAAGGGAACGGCAATCAGGAGGCTGCGGTAGTCATTTTCATAGGATTTCGCACAAGCCATGTCAGTAGCCCGATCCCAAAAGTATTGCCAAAGATCGGTCAGACCCTCGGCACGGAGCGTTTCAAGCACCGCCTGAAAGGCTTCGTCGTCACGTTCGTACATGATGCTGTAGAGCGATGTCAGCAATCGCGACATCTCCGAACCGTGCTTCAGTGCATTATCGACCGCGTGCGCGAGCGGCATCATTTCTCCCAGAAGGGCCTCTATTCTGGCGCTACGTTTTCTCATGATGGCAGCGAATCCCAAGTGCTTCTTTTGCTGTGGGCTACAGCGGCGAAATAGGGAACATGCTGGCCCGCCCACTTCATCCCAAGGTCAATCCACGGTTTGCGAGCTGGTCTGCCGTCTCATTTTCCGGATGACCATTATGCCCACGCACCCACTCCAGCCTGACCTTGCGGGTAAGGTACTCCTGGTGCAGCAGTTTCCAGTGTTCCTGGTTCAGTACCGGCGATCCAGAAGCCGTTTTCCAGCCCTTCCTGATCCAACCGGGAAGCCATTCCCCCAATCCCTTCAGGGTGTATTGGCTATCCGAGCAAAGAATTACTTCTGCCCCTTCGGGAATCCTGCGCAAGGACTCAATGGCCGCTGTCAGTTCGGCAATATTGTTGGTGCCCCGTTTCTGAATAAAGCCGCAATGTTCCGTGCGCTCCCCATCCGGCGACTCGATCACTGCTCCCCAGGCACAGGGGCCGGGATTGGTTGGGCCACAGGACCCATCACACCAAATTTTCCATACAGTCACAAAACGATTCCTCTCGCACTGAAAGCTTGCGTCCAGAGTATAACGCAGTCGGTCACGGTGTCCCCAGCAGCGGTAGCCCAAGCTCCTGCAGAAAGGCATTGTGGCGCTGCGTGGCCTCTGCGATTTGGTCCTCCAATGTGGTCAGTTCCTTGTGGACCGCCTGCAGGTCGATTTCTTCCTCGGCCTGGGCTGTGCTGACATACCGGGAGATGTTGAGGTTATAGCCATTTTCCTCGATCTCGGCTATCGGCACCCGGCGTGCGTAACGACCCTCCCATTCACCCCTGCCCTGATTTACTATCTTCCGTCAGACCCGCAAATGATTCCCTCTCCGCGTCTCGCTCGCTGGTATCATATTTCCCCTCGCCAGCAGGTTTTCCCCCCGCGAGGGCATTGAGTTCGGACTGAGTGGCTGCCAAGGCTTCCTTCTCTGCGTCTGACACTTCCTCGACAGGCCCCTGCCCATTGGGCGCCTGCCCTTCCAGCTTTTTCTCGATATGGGGGATGGGTAGCGTTCCACCCGACTCACCCAGAATGGCCTTGTAGTCTTTCCTGGCTCCGGGGATGGAATCGCTCTTCTCTGGCCACCGAATGGATGCCCGATCGAGCCATTCCGGGTTCTTGAAATAGAGCAGCTGCTGTCCATAGATGGGGTGAAAGCCCGCCGCGAATACCAGCATATCGCCGGGGGTCTTGATATTGGCGCCTTCCTTTTCCGGTCCCCGCAAGGTCATGACTTCATCCGCCGTCAGCAGGGCGCGGGACTGGTAGCTGAGGCTCGTCGAATAGCCCTTGTTCTGGCTGAACATGGAGCCGTCGAAACTCTGGTTGTCGTTTTCCATGGTCACCGTACGGGTGCCCAGCATGTCAGAGATCCACTTGGCCGTCTCCACCTGGTTGGGCGCGTAGGCCGCCCGGATGTGGCAGTTGCCAATGATGGTCTTGGCCCCGGCCTTGCCGTAGCCGTGGCCTTCATCTTCCAGCTGGGCAATGTCCTGGGTGATAAGGTACAGCTTGACGTTGTAGCCTGCGAGGAAGGCGATGCTGTCCAGGAATACATCGAGTTTGCCCAGGCTCGGGAACTCGTCGAGCAGCAAGAGCAGCCGATGCCTTCCCTTGGCGACGATTCGCCCGTCTTTCGCTTCCAGGCGTTCTTCTGCGGTGAACTGGGAGGCGATCTGGTTGAGCACCAGGCGAATGAGGGGCTTGAGCCGGTTCTTGTCTTCCGGACTGGTAACCAGGTACAGAGAGACGGGTTGTTCGGCGTCCTGAAGGTCAGTGATGCGAAAGTCCGAATACTCGGTCCACTTCGCGACGATGGGGTCCCGGTAGAGGGACAGGAAGCTCATCATGGTCGAAATGACACCCGATTTTTCATTCTCGGCCTTGTTCAGCATCTCCCGCGCGGATTGCGCGATGACCGGATGCACTTTGGTGAACTGGCCGTTGCCGTCCCTCCAACCATATTGCTCATCCGGGTCATGCTCCGTCTGCATCATGCGTTCAAAGGCTACGTCCACGCTTTCCAGCGTAGGATCGTTGAGATAGGCGGCAACGCCCCGCAGGGTCTTGTCCGGCATGGCGTAGAGCACATGCAGGATGATGGACGTGAGCAGGGCAAAGCCGGTTTTCTGCCAGTGATCGTTCAGTCCCTTGCCATCCGGGTCCACAATCATCGTGGCAATGTTCATCACGTCCTTAACTTCGTACTGGGTTCCGACACGCACCGCATCCAGTGGGTTGAAGTGGCAACCTTCTTCGGATACCGAGCCTGGTGAGAACTTCAGGATGTGGTGCCCCATGGCCTTGCGGTATCCCGCCGTCAGGTTGAAGTTTTCCCCCTTGATGTCATGCACGACCACCGAGTCCATCCAGCCGTCCAGCAACGTGGGCAGCACCAGGCCCACGCCCTTGCCAGATCGGGTCGGGGCAAAGACCAGGATGTGCTCTGCCCCTGTGTGCTGGAGTGGAGTGGCCACCCCGTTCTCGACAAAAGCCCCAACATAACAGACATGCGGAGAGTCAAACCGGTCAAAAACTGTCGGCTCCGGGATCTCTGACAGGCGTTTCTTCTCGCTCTCCGCCTTCTTCTTCCGCCATTCGGCGGCCTCCTTTTTCCGCTTTTCCTGCCGGTCTTTCCAGTGGGTCCAGTCGGAATCTCCCTTGAGCCCCTTCGCAGGGTGCAAGCCCTTTGCAGGGTGCAAGCCCTTCGCAGGGTGCAAGCCAAGCCAGGGGCGCAGGGAGTCCATCACCGTCTTTGGCGGGGGAGAGGGCAGGAGCGCCGCGCGGATCGCGTCGCTCTTGCCCGCCCAATGGGCTGAGCCATGCACAGGATTGTCCAGGACGGCTTTTTGCGCGTCCTTGTGCTTTTTCCCGAGCATCCCCGCCGTGAGCATTCCCAGCACCACGGCAGGCAGACCGGCATCATAGAATGCCTGATGAATCACTGGATAATGAATGTTCAGGATCATGGGGCGCAGGAAAGGCAGAGGATTATATAGACGCCAGCCGTAAGGCAATGCGATGTAGGCATGCGCCTTCTGGATGAAATCATCGGTCCACTGGTAGCCAGGAAACACGTCCCTGGCCACATAGGATATGCCTAGCGTGTAACCGAGGACGCCAACCGCAACGCCAGCGAGCGTCGTCTTGAGCCTGCCGCCCCGGGCGAGACGCTGGACCTTGTAGTCTGAGACGGCGGAGTCAGGGGCATGGATCTTGTTTACCATCTCGAAGTCCTTATGGGAGAACCGGCCACGAGTGGGAGCCGCCTGATGATGCAGGCGTTACCGCCTGAGCAGGTTTTGCCTGCCAGCGAAATTGAGGAAAGGGATTGGTCGGCAATGCCGCATTGACCTGGTTGCCCCAGGAGACGGGGCGCAATCCGCCGTAGGCGGCGGGCTTGCAGCCGGCAGGCTTGCAGCCGGCGGACGTGGGTACTCCAGCGGCACCCAGTATCCGGTTGGCATATTGGGCATCGCCCCGGAGCCGCCCGGAATTGTACGCCTCAAAGGCGTGGTAGAGCGCTTGTTGGCCCCGGTAGCCGCTGGCCAGCGCCTGTTGCCAATCCATGTGCAGGATCTCGCCGCCAGCCCGAAGGTTGGCGCAGGCATTGAAGGCTGTCCTGGGAGTGAGCCCGAAGGCGGCGAAGTTCCCGGTATCCACTTGGGCCAGCCCGACGTCGACCCGCTGGCCAGCGGCCATGGCTTTCCGCAAATACTGGATGGCCTGAGCCCGACCGCCGGGAGTGACCATGCTCCGCGTGCTGTTGTTCCACATCGCCAACGGGCGGCCCCCGGACTCCACCTGCACAATGGCGGCCATCGTCCGGGCAGCGACCATAGGGGCGCATTCGGCACTGATCTGGGGTAATGGAATCATTGCGAACTCCGTGATGATTCAGGGTGGGCATCTTCCGATTCCAGAAGCCGATCGATCAGCGCGGAGACGCTCCATCTCGCTCCCTGGAAACGTTGCAGACGTTCCAGCACGTCGGCAGGCAGGGTGATCGACATGGGGCGAAGGCGGCGCCCCGGGTGCTGTTTCTCCCGGCGGCACGCCAATTCCTGCAGGCCCTCATCGGATAGAGAGCGCACCTTCTGCGTCACGATCGCCGTTCGCTTTTCAGGCGAAAGCCCGGCGCAATCGTGTTCCGTCCGGACGATGATGCTTCCGCGCATGTTTCTCTCCTTACCCCTTTGCAGGGTGCAACCCGTTCGCAGGGCGCAGCCCATAGGGATTGAGGTTCGGCCCAAGCGCAGGCTCGGTGCCTGCCAATCCCGTCTGCATGGCCGGGTCGTAAGGGCCGGGGAACACCATGTCGTGAGCCACCACCACCGAGAACAGATAACCAGGATGAATGGTGATCGTGGGTGCTATGTCGATGTACTTTTCCAGCAGTTGGGATTCGGCTTCCCCAAAGGTCTGCGCCAGGGATTGCTCGCTGTCCTGAAGAGCCACATTCCCGGACATCTGGCCTGTCACACTGGTTGAAGTGGACGGAGAGGAAATCGCCATCCCTGCATCCACGATCGACATCAATAACGCATTCCTGAAGATCAGCCAGGTGTGGTCATTGACCTCCCCGGCGAAGCCGGCGTATCCGGAACCGCCCGCTCCTCCGTATCCCGGCAGGTTCATGGTGGTGCCGTTCGGAAACTCGATGCGTGTCCAGGCAACGGCCAGCCGGTTGATGCCCAGGGCGGTCTGGGTATCATAGGTGCCTACCAGTCTGGCGCCGGCAGGGATCAGGAGCGTTGCCCCGTTCACGGACGAATAGACATCCTCGCTGACCACCGCCACGATCTCTCCCGGCAGATAGCTCTTGATTCCCGTCTGCAAAACGGCGGGGATGACCGATCCAGAAAGAATCTCGTAGGGGCTCGTCTCCCGTGTCACCAGGGGCGGCGGGGTCTTTTTCTTCGTTTTTCTGGCGCCATCGGCTGCTTGTTCTGCATCAGCCAGGGCTGCCCCCGGCAGGGCCATAGGGAGAACTGTCGGGGCCTGCGCGGACGGCGTTGACCCCTGCGTTTTCCAGGCAAGGCCCTCACCAGATCCGCTCCCGGCGCTTCCCGTACCCAGGGCGGACGCGAAGGCGGCGTCCTGCGTTGCGTAGGGATTCTTTTGGGGTCCTGTGGACGCTGGGGCGGGCGTTGGATGGGACTGTCCACCCGCGCTGTTCGTGGCCACGGTTGCCGGCGTGTCCGCAGCCCCTCCAGGAGCGGTAGGCTTGTGGACCTGCTTCCGATGCTTCGGGGCGGCAGGTGCGCCAGTCCCGTTCGCCGGTCGGATGGTTTTGGCCTGCGCCTGCGGCCTGGCGTTCCCGAACATCGAATGACTTTGCAGATACTCATAGCCGCCATAGGCGCCCAGTCCAACCACCGCAGCCGCGATATAAAGTGGCGTCCGTTTGATACGCGTCGCCATCCGGTCCCTGTCCGGCTTGACCTCTATCCCGGGCTGACCGGCTTGTGGTCCTTGCTGCCCGCTAGGACCTTGCTGCCCGCCAGGGCCTTTGCTGCTATCCATGGCGGGCTGTTGCCCTGCGGGCGGCAGCCCCTTCTTTTTCTGGAGCAAATCGGAGAAAAAGTCTTTGCCGCTTTTCATGGCTATGCTCCTGCCTCGTTCGTGAGGCGAATTTCGGCCAGGTGACTCCAGTGACCCGTGAGCAGATCGATGCGGTAGGGGATGGCCCCCACGGCCAGCGTGTGCCCTTCCATGCGGTAGCCCACCAGCAAGGATTTGCCTGCCTTGTTGCGCACCAGAACCATCGGGGGTTTCCCTGTAGGCAGGCGGATATAGGTCATCCTGTCCTTTATGTCGCTGACCACGCTGATCGGCTGGACAGGCTTACAGTCGCCCGTGAAACACTGCATTTTCCAGTCGAGATCGGCATGTGTGGCATTCACATGCGGAGTATTGGCATGCGAAGCATTGGCGACGGAGGCCGTCGCCTGCCTGTCCTGGTCGCGTATCACGGCTTCCCGGGGTTGGGGGATAACGTGAGGGACGCGATAGAAGGACAGAACCGGTGTGAACCGGGAGGCACCGCTGACCAAACCCACGGTGTACGTCAACGGATAGCCATGTGGGCTGGTCGCCACGATCTGGATGCTGCCTTTGAGTCCGGCAAAACGGGGCATGATTTCCAGAATGGGATGCCTGCCGGCTGCAAGCCCGCCGGCGGCGGTCTCCTTCACGACCCACTCGGCGCTTGGGGCGCCGACCAGGGATACCGGCTTGACGCCCTTCCCCAGAATGACCACGGAGAAGTTGCCAGGGGCGGTCTGAAGCACCGGCAGGACTTGCCCCAGTGGCACGATGACCTCTCCACCTGGGCGCGTGAATACGGGGAGCTGCGAGAGCGTGCCCAGGGCAAAGGCCCGCACCGATTGTTGCTCCACCGCCTGGATAGGCTCGCCATAGTGGATGTTCATGCTGTGCCGAAAGATCTGGGCGGTGTTCACGATCCCGGCAATCGGTGAGGATTGTCCAGCAACTTCCGGCGCCTTCACCGTGGATGCCATGGAAGCGGGTACGCTTGCTGCCATGGCAATCGTGGCCATAATCAACACAGACCGTTTTTTCATCGTCAACGCAACGTCGCGCATGTTACTTCCCCCTCTGCTGAATGGTGACCACCTCAGAACCCAGACGTAACAGGATCTCGGCAGGAACTGAATCGACGACATAGGTGTTGCCCCGGATCTGGGTATCGACTCCGATCAGGTGTCCACTGGCATTGCGGGCCTGCAGGATGGGAAAGCCTCCGTGGCTCGCCAGCCCATGGGGCATGTCGATGAAGGTATGGGTCCCATCGTCATACACGCGCAATGGACGGATCGGTTTGCAGTCGCTGGAACTGAACCATCCGTCGCCACCGCAATGAATGGACCAGCGAAGATTGACGTGGTTGAGACGGATATTGGGCAGAGGCAGTACATTGCCTTGAAGGTCGGCAGCCGACTGATCCGTTGGTGCGTTGTCTGCCGTCTGCAAGGCTGCCGCCTGCGAGTCTGCTGACTGCAAGTCTGCTGACTGCAAGTCTGCTGACTGCAAGTCTGTTTTCCAGGAACGGACCTCGCCCCCGCTATCCTCGATCTTCAGGGCGGGAATGTAGCGCACTGCGTCACTGACCAGACGGATTTCATAGTTGATGGGCTTGCCCTGGTCGGTCGCGGCCACCACGATGTTTTGGTGGAGCCCCTTGAATTTCGGGCTCAGGAAGATTTCCGGCTGTTTCCCAACCAGCGCCTGTTGCACATTCCATTCCGATGGGCTGACGCCGACGGTTGTCACGGGCTTGACCCCATCTGGCAGTTCGATGATGCAGGTATGCAGTGGCGAACAGACCAGCACGGGCCGTCCGGCAAGGCTGCCGCCTGCAAGGCTGGTGACGGTTCCGTTCGCGCCGCCGATCACCGGAGGGGTGTTGTCCATTGCCTGGGACGCCGCCAGTGACTGGCGGACCAGCACTCTGGTTGCCGCACTTTCCGGCCCCTCGGGCGGTGTGGCGATGGACTGTTGCCACACCTGCGCCGACGCTATCTGCGCGGCAGCCTCCGGGGAGATGGCCGGGACTTTCTGGCCCGCAGACGTGGTACCGCCAGATGCGGATGGTGTCGCTGACGGATGGACTGCTTCGGTTTTCGTCCCTGCAGGCTTCGTTGCCGGATTCCCCTGCAGCGAAGCGATCGGCTTCACCGGCGGCAGACTGGTATCCACGCCTGCCAACGCCAATCCAGGAAGGACGGCGAGCCCCAAAGAAAGCCATGTTCTGTTTTTCATGTCATCTTCTCCTTACACCTGCGGACTGAAAGCAAAGTGCGTGATATAGATGCCGAAGGGATTGCCTTTCAGGACATTGGGGTTGTTCGATGGCGGGACCGTCGCGTAAGTGACCGTGCCTTGCCAGTTCTGCTCGCCATCCATGCCGCCATGCGGGCCATAGTGCTTTACCAGGAAATCGACGATGTACGAGCCACCCTTGGCCGTCACCTGCCCAACGGGAACGGCGCTCTGGATCGTGACCGTGTTGCCCTGCGTCTTGTTGGAATAGGCCGCGTAGGGATTGTGCTGCGCGTAGAAGGCATCCAGCGATGGTTCCGCACTCGATGCGATGTAGTGATAGGACTCGTCGATGAAGTGCTTTTGCACGTACTTGTCCGGGCTGCGCGTAAAAGCGAACCAGGCAAAGCGGGAAACGATGTGCTGCACCACCGGCTGGGCGAAAGAACCGGCACGCACGGCCTGCGCCAGTTCCACAGCCTTGCCCAGTTTGTCCACTTCGACGACATAGGGCACCACATGGACACGGTCTGCCTCGTACACCATACCCGCCCCAAATAGGGCGGCAATGCCGATGGCCGACAGGGCAGCGATGCGCCAGTTCCGCGCCTGAGCGATGTAGGAGCCGTAGCGCTCAAGCCATTCCTGGCGGGCGGCCAGATAATCGGGATTGCTCGACATGAAAAAACCCTCTCAGATGATTCCTGAGAGGGTATAGATCAAGGGGTGGGGGGATAACCGGGGCTCGCGCCCGGCGAGCGAGGGTATATCCAGCGGAGTGGATGTTGGGTATCTTGGGTCATGGCTGAATTCTGTAGGGGGGTGCGCATATGTCAGATTATGCCTCAACGGAGCCAGGTGGCGAACCGTTAAGCGCATGGGACTACCGTTCTCTATTCCTTCGGGATGAGACCGCGTTCGATAAATTTTACTGTCCATACTGCGATATCAGGCTAAGTAGTGTGCTGATATATGAAACTGGAGAGCTATCGAAGTCTCCCCACTTCTCAGCAAGGTTTGGTGCCCATAGATATGGGTGCGACGGAACACCTGATAGCGTTCCAAGCCATGTTAATGAACCAACGAAAAGACACTATGTGAAAAGTGTCATGCATGCGCCAGAAGTTCTGATTACTCGTCCTGCACCGCGAGCGAGCAATACCGCGCGCAATAGCAGATCTGAACCTCCGACGCCAGACGAAGTACGAAGAAGACGACGGGAGGCTGGAGTTGCTGGCCTGGCAAGGCCAAGGACATATCTATTGCAACCATTGGTAGAAGTTCGCAACGCTGTTCTTGCCGAAGGCTATGAGTTATTCGGGAGAGACCATCTCCATGAAGGCAAGAGAAACGAATGGTTTAAGAAAAATCTGAAACAAATGCCATTGACGCTGGACGATGATACAAACTATGACGACGCTTTCCGTACCCCCCGATATATCAATTGGAATAATGATCGTATTTATCACGGGAAAGGCGTTGTTATAGGTTTAGATGGATGTTACAAAATAACTAGCGAAATAGCCGCAAAAGTCCCCAATTTGGCTAAGATCCAATTTTTTGTGAAGATAAACACTTCTGCTTTGTTGAACCAAAATTCGCCGCGCTCACATCATGCACTATGTCAAAGGCTAAATGATCTATGCCAGCCAGACAAAACTATTAAGTGGTACGCCTACGGGAGGCCAGCCATTGGGGGGCGTGGCTGTGACGTTATCGTTGATAGCCTTGATTACATTTATATCAAGTAGTTCCGTCGATGATAGATATGACCGCCTCCTGCCAATCTACAAAGAAGTCTCCGTGATCATTCAGAGGATGCAGCACTTTGCAGGAACACCGGAGTTTTGATTCCAAAAGCCTTGTGAGACCGATGATGTAAGCAAACTGCGGAAGCTCAATGGTGGTCTCGCGCTTATTCGGGAATGCGGGTATTGATCCCAGCCTGAAGCAGCCATCAACCTCAGCATAAATTGTACAGAAGATGGTCCTATCTTCCAGCTGACCATGGGAAATCTCGATAAATGGTTGGTGACCATGCGCCCCAAGTACTGGATAACATTCGGGAGTTGGGATTGTTGACACCAAACCATTTACGAAACAGGCCATCTCCAGAAAGTTCGATGACGTGTTGTCATTCGTCATCATATTGCAATGTCCTGCAAATCAAATCGCGCCATGCGGATCTCGAACCAGAGATTGGAGACATTGGCAGGCTGGCCGGCAGGCAGGGGACTGGTCATGGAAAACCCTCTCAGGTGGGATCCTGAGAGGGTATAGATCGGGGCCGGGTGAGATGATCGCGGGGCATGATCAACATCTGTCAACTGCGGTTGACATGCGAGCACATAGCAACTATGGTTGTCATATGCTTGAACTCATAGAAACCAACGTGTTCAGAGAATGGCTCGAAGGTCTGCGCGACCACCAAGCCCGCGCAAGGATTCAGGTGCGGATGCGCCGATTGAGCCTTGGGAATCCTGGAGACGTGAAGCCTGTAGGTGAAGGCATCTCGGAAATGCGGATTGACTACGGTCCTGGCTATCGCGTCTATTTCATGAGGCGCGGACCAGTTGTGGTGGCGCTTCTGTGCGGCGGAGACAAGGGGAGCCAGGAACGGGACATTGCTTTGGCAAAAGCCATTGCAACGCAATGGAAGGAGTAATGTTATCATGGAAGTGCAATTCAGACGCTACGACACCGTGAATTACCTCAAGACTGAGGACGATATTGCGCACTATCTCGATGCTGCGATGGATGATGGCGACCCCGCGTTGATTCTTGCAGCGCTGGGAGACGTTGCCCGCGCCCGCAACCTCAGCCAGCTTGCCCGCGACGTAGGCATGAGCCGCCAAGGATTGGACAAGGCCCTTTCCGGAACAGGGAACCCGAGCCTGGTAACGGTGCTGAAAATAACCCAGGCACTCGGCCTGCGGCTTTCCTTCCAACCAGCACACACAAGCAGTCACCCATCGGCTACAGGGCGGTTCGAAAAACTCCCCATTTCCAGTAAAATGCAGGGAGCCGATTGGAAGGGAGAGCAACCATGGCAGGACTGGTAGGGCAAACAGGATTTTTCCCCGGAGACCGCCGGTTGCGGGAACTGGATTTGCTGGGCGACGGCCTGCCGCTGCTCAACCGGCTCATTCCCTGGGAGCGCTTCCGCCCAATTCTGGAGAGTGTGCCGAAGGCCAAGCCCAAAGGGCCGGGAGGGAGGAAGCCCTACGACCGGATGCTGCTCTTCAAGATGATGGTGTTACAGCAACTGCACAATCTCAGCGACGAACAAACCGAATACCAGGTTCGGGATCGCCTCAGTTTTCAGCGTTTCCTGGGGCTTGGGTTGGAGGAAGCCGTACCCGATAACACGACCTTGTGGCTATTCCGTGAATCACTGGCCCAGGCCAAACTGACGGAGCGACTGTTCACGGCCTTCCATGCTTTTCTGCGGGAAGCCGGCTACGCCGCACGGGCCGGGCAAATCATCGACGCGAGTTTTGTGACGGTTCCACGGCAACGGATGCACCGGAAGGAGCGGGAACAGGTCAATCAGGGCGAAACGCCCCAGACGTGGCAGGATCAGCCCGCCAAGCGCCGCCAGAAAGACACCGATGCCCGCTGGACCAAAAAGAATGGCCGCAGTTTCTTCGGATACAAGAACCATATCAACGTGGACAAGCGCCACAAGCTGATTCATCAGTACATGGTCACGGATGCCGCTGTGCATGACAGTCAGTGCCTGGAAGCGCTTCTGGACCCGGAGAATCAGGGCGTACAGGTTTTTGCGGACAGCGCCTATCGTTCAACGGAAGCGGAGCAAATGCTATGTCAAAAAGGTTACCGCAGCCGAATCCACGAGAAGGCGCAACGCAACCGCCCCTTGACCAAGGCCCAGGAGTTGGCCAACACGCGCCGGTCACACCACCGCGCACGGGTTGAGCATGCCTTTGGCGCCATGGTACAGCAGGGTGGTAAGTTTCTGCGCACCATTGGTATGGCTCGCGCTGAAGTCAAAATCGGCATGATGAATCTGGTCTATAACATGCGGCGATTTACCTGCTTAATGCAGCAATCGGTGGCCAGGTAGGGATCAATCCGTCCAAAGCCCACGAAAAAGGCTAAAAATACTGGAAATACGCAGATAAAGTAGGGATAATGCGTAAAAATCGCCTGAAAGTGGCGAGGAAAGGGGAATATTCCATTCTCAAGTCGTGAAATTTTTGTTATTCGAAGTGCCCTACAGGGGCTTAACCAGAGTTGCTACGGAGCGCTTTCTTGTGCGTCTCATAATAATACGCCGTATAGACTGGCTGCTGACTCCCGCAACCACAATTTCAGCGTGAATCTCCAAAAAAATCTTTATTTATGAATCGGCGCACTTGCTTTGATCTTGGAAGGATGTCGATCATTTTTTGTAACGTCGGCGGGTCAATCCTGACAGGGTGGAGTCTAAAGAGTGTGGTTTCTACATTCTGGCACAGGTCCACTATATTTCTTATTTGCGCATGCGCAAAATCAGCATAGCTGTCATGTGTGACGAATGGGTGGCACCCAACAGGCACTCGGCACTCATGAGAACAGCCAGTGATAGCAGTACAAATTGGAACCAAAAGGAACTGATCCTGATCACCGTAGGCTGGTAACTTTTTGGGACCAAACACAATCACAAATAAATGATCGCCAGATGGCCCGCTTGGAATAAATAGAGCGACGCCAGGAGAAAGAACCATATTAATATAATACGTTATTTTTTGTTTTTTCTTGGATAAATGCCATTTTCTCCAAGTTCTCGCAAATATCCTGTATGGCTACAGGCGTGTAATTCATACTCCTCAGCATGGTCTCCATAGAAATAGGGCGACTGGAATTGCCCGGATCTTCCCATTCCGGGCAGTTTTCCGGGTTATGGGTGTATTCCCTTATATCGTGAGCCGAATAACGACAGAATTGATTCCATAGATTTTCAAGAATGTCCAAATCCGCTTCGCTCAATTCAAGCAAGTCATCAGCATGTTGTATCGGTGCATCGCTGCGTAGATAGAGATAATGCCCGTTTCGTTCTGAAATGAGTTCATCCCAGTGTTCACCACCCTGCCTTTCATCGGGTGCTGAGTTGATGAGGTTCAACGTATTGGATAGAACGGGTCCATGTTGCATCGAAAACAACGCATCCCCAATCATGGGAGAAGCATACTGCTTGTAAGATTCCCGTTCGGCGAGATACATGAGTTTCATGAGCTTCAGAACGGAAACGTTTGCGTCTCTCTCTCGCGCCTTAATAAGAAAGAACGCTGCCACTTGGGCAGCTTTCCGGGCATCGAAAGGAAAGGCCGAAGGTGCTGATATCATGTATCGTTCCATAGGTAATCTCCTGCGTGCTCCTTGTAGCATAAACGTTTGACATGACGCAAGCACGTTCGACCACATGGTCTCTGACCCTTCCTGCACACATCCGAGCCAATCAGGTCCAGAGGGCCGCTACAGGATGAGTGTCCGCAAATGTATCCCGGTACGTCAGGAACAGGGTCGGGTGCAATCATGTCACGCCGCAGCCAATGTCTGCGTCAGATCCCGGACCAGCCAGGTCCAATGGACCGCTGCCGGGTGCCGGATGACATGCGCCTGCCAGTGGGCCAGGAACACCTGAGGCTCCGCGTGGATTTTCAGTACGAGTTCCACCGCCACCCACCCGAATATCAGCAGCAGAGGAGCCACAAAAATCAGGAACAGGAAATGCTTGCCGTAGCCGTAGCGGAAGGGCAGGAACAGGACGAAGGCGAGGGCCTTGATGGGGAGGCTGAAGATATACGCCCAAAGCTCGCCGTCCCCAGGCCGGGCGTGAAGCTCCGCCACCTCGCGTTCTATCTGCTCAAGGTAATGGTCCCGCTCGCCATTAGGTTTATAACGAAAAATCGTTGCGGTCATTTCAGATATCCTGGCCCGTGGCTCTGCCAATCCCGTTGTTAGTGGTATACCGTCACGGATATCCCGCCATGTCAAGAGCAGGCCATCAATCAAAATCTCTTGGGTGACTGGTATCTATGGCGTTCTTCTGGACTTGATTTGATTTTGTTGTAGCTATTTCCTCCACATGTTTTTGAAATCTATCGGCAAAGTCCTCCTTCACCTTATCCACCACCCCCTTCGGCTGCCCCTGCATCTGCTTCATCTGCTCGACCACATCGTCCATCGTGGCACCGCCACTTGCGGGCGCGCTCGGAGCCGGAGCCGCCGTGCTTCCCTGACCGCCACCGCCGGAAGGCGCACTGACGGGCTTAGGAGTCGGAACCGCATTGACCGGAGCGGGCGGCGCATCGGGATGGGGTTCACCCCCTGCAAAGGGTTCGCTTGCGCTCATTTCCTGATCGTTCTGCTTATCCTGGCCCGCTTCCTTTCCAGCTTCCTGGATCGGTGCCTCGACACCCTTGGATGGGTTTTGCTGGCCAGTGGATTGCGTGCTGGTCGCTGGAGCCTGCACAGCCCTGGATGCCTGTGGAGCCTCATCACCCGTCGAACCGCCAGCGCTGGGGGCAGGGACAGCGTTCCCCTCGCCCGCGCCGGAACTCGCACCACCACCTGCGGACATCGCTCCAGCTTCCGGGGCCGCCACACCAGCCGCCGCGCTGGTCTCTCCCGCACCCGCGGCTCCGGCAAGGCCGCCGCCTGCAAGGCTGCCAGCGCCTCCGGCTGCACCGCCTCCAGCGCCCGCCGCTGCGGAGAGTCCACCAGCGGTGAGACCGCCAGCCGCACCAACGCCTAGGGCCGCCACTCCCGCTCCAGCCGCTACCGTACCACCGGCGATCATCCCGCCCTCTTTCGCAAGCTCCCCGCCAGAGAAGCTGGACTGGCCGGAAAGCAGGCTGCTGGCAATACTCGAAGCCTTTCGGGGAAGCAGCGCGATCACCGCGCCCAGAATGAGCACCTCGAACCCCGCCTGGAGCGGATTGGTGACGTTCTCCAGGATCGTCTTGATCAGCGGCACGATGCTGTAGGTCACCAGATACGCCAGCGCGGTCAGGACAAAAAGACGGACACCCACGTTGATGGCGTAATCGAAGTAACTGCCGACATACTTTGCCGTCCAGCGCAGCCCGCCGCCGGCCAGCATGATCACGCCCAGGGCGATCACCAGGTAGCTCTCGATCTGGACCATCAGGAACTCCAGGGCCATGACCAGAATACCCATCCCCGCCAGCAGACCAATGATCCCCGCCAGGAGGGTCTCTACCAGGAGCGATGCCGGATTGCTGCTGGCGACCGTTTTGGCCGCAGAAGAGAAAGCCGCAGAGAAGTTACCACTGAAAATGTCGCTGAAGGTATTGCTCGCGTTGTGGGTGGCGGCAGCTATTGGAGACAGCACGATCCCGAGAAATGCCTGAAGAGCCTCCGTCGCGATCTGCCCGGGCGTCACAGCCGTCACTCCAAGCGCGTGCGCTCCACCGGCCAGACCATTGATGATGTCGGGAATCCAGGTCCCGGAGTTGTCCAGCAGGGTCAGAAAAAACCCCAGCGTCACCACCTTCTTGATGATACCGGCAAAGAGATCTTCGTGCCCACGCTTTTGCAGAACATGGTTCAAAAAGAGGACGGAGAACTCGACCGCCGCCAGGACGTAGAACAGATCCGTGGCCGCCGTTTGCATGACACTTTGCCAGGGAAGAATTTTGCCTCGCAAAAGGCTTTGTACCTGGCCCAACGATCCCGAACCCGCTGCGAATGAAATGGCGGGGACGGCACCCAGAAGCATGCCCACGACCCACGGAAACCTGCGTAGTCCACGCATAAGCCCAACCTCTTTATGGCAGCAATGCAGGGTTGTTCGTGCCGCCAGAGAAGAGTCCGTCTGCCGCCTCTTCATCCGACCGTACCTCGTGCGCCGTCCGACAGTTCTTTTCCTCGCTATCCGATAGCTTTTCAGCCTTCGCGCAGAAGGCAATTTCCTTTTTGAGCGCTGCCTTGTGCGTCCGATAATAATGCGCGGTGTATACTGGCTGGTGTGCGCAACCGGCCAACATGGCGCCTAGTACTGCGAGCAATAGGGCTTTTTTCATCATCATCTCCTTCAAGGCAAAAGACTTGGGTTGTTCGTGCCACCGGAAAAGAGCCCGTCTGACGCTTCTTGCGCAGTCACGTTCTTTTCCGCCTTCTTCTGCCGCTGATACGCCAGTACCGCATCCTGTCCAGCCATGGTGATCTGCTCCAGTTGCTGGATCGACTTGGTGGTGACGTTGGCCGCAGCCACGGCGGCAGCGGCCACCTGCTCCCGGCCCTGAGCTGTTTGTGCTTCATTCTGAATCGTCTGCATGGACGAGTCCTGAGTGGCGAAGTTTGCCGCCGCCAAGTGCTGGGACTGCAAGGCGTCTTCCATGTCGGTGTTGGTCGTCTGGTTCCAGTTGGCATAGACGGAGGACAGGTTCTGGATGGAGCTGCCCGCTCCCTGATACTCCTGGGCCAGCTGTGCCCCGATATTCTGCCCGGCATAACCCAGGGCCTGCGCCTGGCTGTAAATGGACGTGAGCTTCTGAATGGATCCCACCAGCGGATTCCAGATCTGCGCGAACACGCCCGCAGGCATATCCATGGTGTTGGTCACCATGTTCTGATAGCGCTCGATATCGTTGGCATACATGCTGATCTGTGTCGTCACTTCCTGCGCCTGCTTCGCCAACTGCTCAACAGACGTTGCTTCCTGTACAATCTGTTCTGGGAAAGTGGCCCCGGCTATTTCACTGACGGCGAAGGCGGGCGCTGGTAATAGAGCGAGGCTCATGCCCAAAAAGACGGCCTTGCTTTGGATGCTCATAGAAAACCTCCCTGCGCCGATCCCGGCGCAATGATCTGGACTCCATGGGTATAGATCAGAGCTGGGTGGAGATGCCTGTCGCCTACTGCGATAGCGATTGCGTCAGCGTATTGGCCTGGGCCGCGAAATTCGCCACGTCGCCGTTTATGGGCACCATGTAGTTGCTGACCTGATTCATGTCGTACCCCAACGCCTTCACCAATTGCGTCCGCTCTGTGTACTGCCCACCCATCAAAGGCCCAGCCGCCGCGAGGCTGCCGCCAGCATGGCCGCCCCCAGCAAGGCTCCACACGGACCCGCCCTCCAGGCTGGCAAGCAAAGGCGCCAGAGCCGGTTCATCCGTCACCGCCTGCTGGGCAGAAGTCAGAATGGTGGACGCCGAAATCTCGGGAATGCTGGCCGATCCTGTCGGGCAACGATCTTCCAGTCGCGGGAATAGATCATTGGAATACCGCAGGTACCAGCCAATCGGTGCCCCATCATCGGGTCCCGGAATCCACTGCACCGCCGAGAGATTCGGGTAACTACCAATGCCCGGGTGCGAGTTGCCCGCCAGAGGAAGCGGTTGGAACGTACTGTTTGGCCCAAAGGCGGCCGCAATCTGCTGCCCCACCCCGTTCAGCAGACGGTCCAGGGCATCGGCCGCCGATTCCACCCGTTTCGATTCCGCCTGCACGGTGGCCAGGCTCGGCGCGGACGAGGTCTTCAACACCTGGCGGGCCTGGGCGTTCATCAGGTCGGCGACATCCTGCACAATCTGCGTGTCGATCGCCTGCATGGCATAGGCTTCCGCCTCCGCATCTCCCGCGAGATTCAATCCGCCCGTGATCAGTTGCCGGATCTGGTCGTCCCATCGCACGTTATGGCATTGCTCAATGCCGAATGGGGTCTGAACACGCGGACCGATGCCCGAGAGTCTGGCGTAAGACGCAACCTGCGCATAATTGGCGGCCTGTTGCTGCACGTTCCCCCAATCACTCGCAAGCCGCTGGATCTGTGCATTGTCCGCCTGGACGGCCTGCAATTCGGAGGATACGGTTCCAACCCCCTGCCCCACTTGGGGAATGGCCTGCAATGACGCCTGTGGGTTCACCGAAAGGTTTCCTGCGATTATCGCGGCGTTCTCCGCCTGTAGCTGCGCTATCGTCGCGGAATCGCCGCCCAGCGCACAAACTGGCAAGACCGCGAACAGGGACCCAAGAACCGCCACTTCGATCTGCTTTTTCATGCTCACTCTCCTTGGTAAAGGGACTCCGCATAGCTCACCCAACCATCCCGGATGCTGGGTGACAGACACTCTTTCAGCCACGCTATCGGCCAGCGATCGCCGTGCTGTGTCTTGAGCTCCGCTACCCGCTTGACCTCACGCGGATCGGAGACACCGCAAAAAGCCAGGGTGACCGGACCCATGCCAAACTGAATCCGGCGCTGACCCTCGGGTGTGGACAGGTAGTAGTCCTGCTTCGGCGTGGACATCGCCAACAGATCGATTTGCCGATCATTCAGCCCCATGTCGATATACAGGGGTCTGAGGTCCTGACTGGAGGCTGCCCGATTGGGCAAGAAGATTTTCGTCGGGCAGGATTCCTTCAGGACCGGGAGCAACGGGCTGTTCTTGAGGTCATTCAGGGACTGTGTGGCAAAAACGACGGCGGCATTTTTCTTCCGCAGTTCCTTCAGCCATTGCCGCAACTTCGCCAGAAACATCTCGTTGTCCAGGAAGGTCCAGGCTTCGTCGAGCAAAATGAGGGTTGGCCGCCCATCCAGCATCTGCTCGATCCGGTGGAACAGATACAGCAGTACCGGAACCGTTACCCGGCGCTCCGCCGGACTGCCATTCATCAGGTGGCTCATCTCGAAAGTGATCATGCTGGCATCGGCCATCGACAGTCCGTCGCTCTCGGCATCAAGCAGCTTCCCCGTTTGCCCGGTCAGGGTGTAATACTGCAAGGCATCCTTGATTCCCCGGTTCTGGATCATCTGGACCAGCGCCGTGAGCGATCGTCCGGATTCCCGGGCCAGGCCATGCACGGCGTCACGAATGGCCGAACGCTCCGTAGAGGTGATCGTCATGCCCTGCAAGGTGGCCAACGCCTCCACCCAATCGGCAGCAAAAGCCGCCTCTGCCGGATCATCGACGTGCTGCAGGGGTGCGAAGCACAGATTGGACGTCGGGCCGTTCAGGTCATAATGCTGCCCCCGCATCGCCTCGGTGAGGGCGTAGAGACTCATACCCTTGTCGAAGCCGATCGCCCGGCTGTCTGGATAGCGTTGCCATTGCGCCGCCAACAGGGCCAGGAGCGTACTCTTTCCGCCCCCGGTCATGCCGGCAACCAGACTGTGCCCCAGATCGCCCACATGGAGATTCAGTCGGAACGGCGTATTTCCCGTGGTCGCCGCGTACAGCAGGGGCGGGGCCTTGCCGCCTGCGAGGGCCCTTCGGCCATCCGGCAGTTTCATCAGTGGGCTCGGGCAACGCGCTTCACCGGCCCAGATCTCCGTCTTGGGCGCGAAATCCGCAAAATTCAGCGAGTGCATCAGGGGCCGGCGGATGTTCTCATAGAGATGACCGGGGATGCTCCCCAAAAAAGCCTCCACCGTGTTGGTCGTTTCCAGGTGGGCGACATAGCCCGCATTGTCAAAGAAGGTCTTGATCGCCTTTATCCGATCAGCGAGCACTTTTTCATTGGCGGAACGCAGCACGACGGATAGCGTGAAGTTGCCAAACTTCACAGCGCCCTCCCGCGCCTCATTGACGGCCTGCTTGGCGTCATAGGCGAGGTTTACCACCGTATCGTCGGCGGACAACTGTCCCTGGGCTTCGCCCGTCATCTTCTCCGTAAGCAGGGACTTCATGTTGGCCCGGGAGCCAAACCAGCGATCCCGGATCTTCGCCATATCCGCCACCGCATCAGACTGATCGAGGGGCAGGAAGCGGAGCGTGTAGCGTAGGGGAAAGGGCAGGCTATGCAGGTTCTCCAACATCTCGGGGAAGGTCATGCCTGGATAGCCCAGAACCGTTACGACGCGGATCTCTTCCCCGTCGATGGACGGCTCCAACCCGCCAACAAAATCATGGTGCCCAATAAGGGCATCCAGATACGCTGGAATGCGGGGCGCATTGACGCGATGCGTGGCCCCGGTCAGGCACTCATGAACATGGGTAAGCAGGGCATCGGCATCCATGGCCTTCACCCGGTATCCGTGCCTGAAAATACCCAGGATGACTTCGATCATCTGCCGGTAGCGGGCCAGCGTGTCCCGGAATGCCGCATCGGCCAGTTGCTCGGGTTGTTTACCGGCTTTCTTTTGGATCATGGACTGTGCCAACTGTACTTCAGCATCGATGGGCGTTCGCCAGGTGATGGTGATGGCATAGCGGCTCACATAGTGATTGGTTTCCGATCCAAACTGCGCCCGTCTCTCGGCCTCGATGAGGCGCGACACCGGGTCGCGAAAGGCGCACTCCGATTCGTCGATATAGCCGTCGGCCGGCTCGCGAATCGCCGTGACATGCACGCCCCAATCCGTGCCCAGTCGAGCGATGGCATTGTTCCAGGTGGCCGAGAGCGCCTCCAGATCCTGCGTGGACTGGCTTTCGAGATCAGGTCCGTCATAGCGGAACCCCGCCAGAAAGCTCCCGTCTTTTTGCAGCGCGATGGCCATTTCCCCGGCATCCGTCTGCCAGCCATCCACCAGAAAAGCGATGTTCAAAAGATCGGGAAGGCCCAGGGCCTTATCGCGGTACTGTTTCAGGGAGCGCATTATTTCTTCTTCCTCATGAGTTTCGATAAGGCCCTGAGCACGCCACCAGACGCGGCACTTTGCGTTTGTTCTTTGGGGGCCTTGTATTTGACCGGCGCATAAGCGCTGGCCCCGCCCAGGTAGACGGATTGCTGGCTCCAGTGGCGACGCACAACGCCAAAGGATTGCGGGTCGTGTTTTGCCAGGAAACGCAGAAACGACTGCCCCACTCCGCCGACGATGAGACCCACCGGGATGAACCAGAGAGAGACCAGAATCGGTATAGAGAGACAGACGAACCAAAGGGCAAATGTGGCCTCCCGCTCACCCCCAGCGACGAGCATGGGCCTGGTCAGGGAGGGGTGGAGCGGGAGACGGCGGGTAAGCTCCGCCGCCATGGCCTAGAGCCCCACGACGTGCAGGGCATGCGATGCGGCGAGGCCCATAATGCCCACATGCCCCATCGTGGCACCGCCGGTGATGCTGGTGGCGAGCGATTTCGCATTGGCCATGGCAATGCCGCCGACCGTTGCACCCAGGCCAATCATCATGGCCTTCTTGTGCTCGCCGCCATGCCACCAGGCAAGGCCCGTAGACACCACGCCGCCAGCGGCGACCAGCCCGCCCATGTCCTGCATACCGGTCAGGACCGTATTCAGCGGCCCCGCAATGGGAGAAAACACACCGCCGGACGTGGACGCGAACGCCATGCCGGGGGCCAGGACCATCAGGCCCGCCGCGCTGACCTTGCGAACTCCAGAAAATATTGCCTTCAACCGCTTTTTCATGTGAACACCCTTTCGTGGACGGACACTCATTTGTCCTTGCGCGGGTATAGATCGGCGGGTTTTGGTATACCCTGCATTACACCGGAAGTTCGCGCAGTCGCTCGCTATTGCCAGGCTGGCCATCCAAGGTCTGCCGGGACTCCAGAAGCGCACGGGCGCAGACGACAATAAGTTGCACGCACATCCATGAATACACCCCTTGCACAAAACGAGGGAAATGGAGGGTTGCCCGTTAGTCTCCCGACAGTGACTTGCGGAAATCTGTGTGTATAATACACACCATGACGAGCTCAGAACTGATCAAATGCCTGGAGTCGGCGGGATGGTTGCATCGAAGCACAAAAGGTTCGCATCACGTCTATGTGCATCCCGATCACCCAGGGCATCTTTCGATACCGCATCCGCGTAAAGACCTGGGCACAGGATTGCTCCACAAACTTTTGAAGCAGGCCGGACTTAAGGAGGGCAACTGCAAATGAGATACCCAATCGCTATTGAATCTGAGGATGAGACCCATGCCTTTGGGGTAGTGGTTCCTGACTTGCCAGGCTGTTTCTCTGCCGGGGACACCCTAGACGAAGCCATCCAAATGGCCAAGGAAGCCATCGAACTGTGGCTGGAGGTGCAGATTGATGAGGGCGGAGATATTCCAGAACCTAAATCCATCACGGAGCATCAGGCCAATCCGGAGTTTGCTCACTGGATATGGGCGCTGGTGGATGTGGACCCAGCGATCCTCTCCGACAAGGCGGAGCGAGTCAATATTACCTTGCCTGCACGAGTGCTGCGACGTGTGGATGAGGCGGCCAAAAGCCGTCACGAGAGCCGTTCTGGTTTTCTGGCTCGCGCGGCCCTAGCGACGTTGCGCCGCGAGGCCTCTTAACTACCTCTGATTGGCGAGAAAAACGTCACTTCGTTTGAGGAATCACGAGATCAGCACGCCGTCTTTCACATCAAGAATGGCCGAAATCCTGCGGCCGGCAGGATGATTCGGGTCACGGGCAATCTGTAGAACGATGTCCACCGCCTCATGAATCAGCGTCTGCTGTGCGGGAACACCCGCTTCCTGGCAGAGTTGGTCGAGACGCAATAAGGCCGCTTCGGGGTTGTTGGCGTGCAGGGTGGCGATGCCGCCCGGGTGTCCCGTGTTCCAGGCTTTGAGCAGCGCCAAGGCCGCCTTGTCGCGGACCTCGCCCACCAGTATGCGGTCGGGCCGATAACGCAGCGTGAGCTTTAAGAGACGCGTCATGTCGATGCCCGCATCATCGTCGGTCAGGAACTGGACCACATTGGGAGCGGTGCATTGGAGCTCCCGGGTATCTTCGATAATCACGATGCGGGTACCGATATCTGACAGCCTGGAGATCCGGTCGATGATGGCGTTGGCCAGGGTGGTCTTGCCCGATCCCGTGCCACCGCTCACCAGGATATTCTTGCGGGAGAGCACGGCATCGGAAAGGGTGTCCAACTGCGCCGCAGTTATGATGCCCGCCTCAACGTACTGATCGAGGGTGTACACCGAACGGGCTGGCAGGCGGATACTGAAAGACGCACCCTCCACCATGGGCGGAATCGCGCCGGCAAAGCGGCTGCGCAGGAACTCGATGGGCATGGCCCCCTCGACGATAGGCCGATCACGACTCACCGTGGTATGCAGGTAGTCGGCCATGAGCCCTAACAGGGACTGGACACGGCTTGCATCGATCTCGCCCAGGTGGGATATACCCGACCCCAGGCGCTCGACGAAGACCCGTCCGTCGGGGTTGGCCATGATCTCGACGACACCCGTGTCATCAAAGAGGGCTGCGATCTCCAGACCAAGAATCCGCCGCATCTGCTCGATCCGGCGGGCATGGGCCTGCTGTTCCTGCTGATCGTGCGCGTTGATGTTCACTGATTTTCCTCCGCCGTTTCGATCCGCTGCTGAATCAGCTCTCCGATTTTTTTGAGGGCCTGCGGCCGGTCGCCTTCAAAGGCCATGCCGACCTGTTGGATGAATCGTTCATACCGGGCCAGCGCGGAAGCCTGGGTTGCCTCCTTCTCCGTGCCCGGTTCTGGCAGGTGAACCAGCATGAGTTTGACGAAGGTGTCGAGCATCGCAGCCAGAGTGTCGAGCTCGGCCTGTACAGCTTCGAGATCGCTTCTGGACGCCAGTATGGTTGCCGCAATCCGACGCTCAAAACCGGCCAGTTCGCTGCCATCTTCCGCCTCTGCGTCGAGCCCGCGCATGGCATACTCGGCGGTCAGTGCCGCCAAAGACATGCGCCGGGATGCGCTCGCCACCCGCACCTTGTCTGCGTAGCTGCCTGTGAGTTTGATTTTTACCGTGATGGGCAGTGCCATGAATTTACCCCTATAGCTATTATTCCATTGGGGTATAGATCGGGCGCGGAGACGATAGCTGCCCCAGGGAGCAGCAGATTCGGCGGGACGGATACTGGGCCATGCGCAAAGGGATCTGCGCTGGGATCCTATGCGAACGAAAGCCCGCCCCTCAATCAAAGGAAAATAGTTTTCTTTGCTTTTCGAGGATTCGGATATCCCGCAAAAAAACAGACATCGGGTAGGCCATGAGATCGTCTCGTTTCTGACTCCATTCGCCAAAGGCGGCAAGTACCCCTTGAAATACGACTGGCACGAAATAGAGTGAAAACGCCAAAATTACCGTCTCCAAAAAGCGAGGCGCAGTTTGCGCAGCATACAGGGAAGAGAGCACCAGAAATCCGTAGGCAAACAAAAACGATTTTCCAGCTTCAAATGCGGCGTAGTCCGGGCGGATCGAAAGGCCCAGCGAGATCAACGCCGACAACGTGGTGGTGACACTATGACTGCAAAAAACACCTGTGGCAGAGGATTGGATGCGATAAGCCGCCGACAGGATGCCGGAATGACCCCAGCAATGATCCGGTCAGACGTGCAGAGCTTCGGCGCGAATGCGCACACCCAAGGCTTTGGCTACCTTGAGAATGGTGGCAAAACTGGGATTGCCTTCTCCGGAAAGGGCTTTGTAGAGGCTTTCCCTGCCCATGCCGGCGTCATGGGCCAGCCGGGTCATGCCGCGCGCGCGGGCAACGGTACCCAGCGCCCTGGCGATGAAGGCCGCGTCATCCCCCGCCTCTTCAAAACAGGCGTCGAGATAAGCCGCGATGTCCTCTTCGGTTTTCAGGTGCTCGGCACTGTCCCATGTGTGCAATTCCAATTTTTCCATGATTCACCCCTCCAGTTGTCGTGCCAACTTCAATGCTAGGGCAATGTCGGCCGATTGCGTGGATTTGTCGCCTCCGGCCAGAAGCACGACGAGTTCCAGGCCAAACCGCTTGAAGTACACCCGATAGCCGGGACCGTAATGGATACGCATCTCGGATACGCCCTCTCCGACGGGTTCACAGTCGCCAAAATGGGCCAACTCCATGCGATCGATTCGCACCTGAACGCGCGCCCTCGCCCTGCGATCCCGCAGGCCATGGAGCCAGCGATCAAAAGTCGCCGTCGTTTTGATGCTGATCATGTGGAGGAGTGTATCCCAAATTATACACCTGTCAAGCCGCTGGGTCCGGTTGTGAGGAGTACGCCGCTCAGTTACCGTACAACCATCCCGAAGCCCGCCAGCAGGCGGTTCACCCAGGGTATCGAAATCACGGAGCCATATACTTCGGACTGGTATCGCAAAACACGATCCTCGGCGCTGCCTTGACGCCTTTTCACGCCAAGGCTGATCCAGTAGCAAGTGTATACCAACACACTGAACGCGAAGTCCCCAATTTTGTCCATTCCCGCTCCCAAATCGCTACTCGATCTCCGATCCCCGCTGCGGCTTTGCCTGTTCCCGGGCCTGTTTTTTCTGTCGTGCCCGTTCTTTCTCTTGTTGCTTGCGCTGATCCAGAAGCCGTCTGTGCCACTCCGCCGCAAAGCCGCTAGTCGGGTCCATCATTTCCTTGGGCGGATTCCGTCGTTCATGCGCCAGTTGGTCATCCAGTGCCACTTCGGGAATCTCTGTCCGTTTCCAGCCCTGGTCCGGGATCTCGATACCGTAGTCCTTGACGGTAACGCCACGGTCGAGGCCAGTGAGGGCGACGAGATGACGCAGCCCCAGTTCCTGCCGTCCACGGGCTTTCTCTATCGATCCCGTCTGGTAGACGATATGCGCCCGGTTATCGACGCCCTCGATGAGCACGAAGCTCCGGTCATATTGCTCATCCAGCCCCGTACCCAGCACACGTCCCACCAGGCGGTCGCCTGGCCGAATCCTGGTGACCTGTGGCGGACAGCGCGGCTCCGTCATCAAAGCCCGCGCCTCGGCCAGCATCTTCGTCCGGGTCTGCAATACCTGGAGTTCCTTGAGGGCCTTGTCCCAACCGGGCTCCAGTCGCCAGAGATTCGCCCCGATCTTGTCGGCCACCCCAAATTCCACGAGCTTTTCCAGGCGGGCGAGCCGGAGTCGGCGGTTTTCGCGCACTTTGTCATCCAATAAGTGGGTAGGCGATTCATCGACCAGTGAATAGCCTTGCAGGCGGCCGCCTTGCGGCGCGGGCGTCGCCTTGTCGAGAATCCCTCGATCGAGACTGGTGAAGCGCCGTTGATCCAGCTCCCGCTCCCGCGCCGCCTGGATTTCCCGTTCGCTGCGGTAGCCCAGGCTTTCCGTGAGAATCTCCTGGGCTGCGGCACGCATTCCCCGCCGAATCAGATCCGGCTCCAGTTCCAGCTTGCCCTTGCCACGAATCAGCAAGTGAACATGTGGGTGGCTGGTGTTGTGGTGGTCGATGGCCGCCCACTCATAATCCCGCCCGATCTGTCGCTGGATGCGCGCATTGAATCGGCGCGTCAGATCCCGCAACGCCTCTGGCCGGAGTGGATCTTCGGGTGCCAGAATGACCTTGAACAGGTGCGGGTCGTTCTCTTCCTGCCAGGAAGACAAACGCGACGACAAGTTGACGCTCTCGGAATCCCGGTCAAAGCCCTGGCCTTTCTCGCCGTCCTGCTGCGCGCCTTCACGACTCAGGTACTTGCCATGGGCTTGCCACTGATCCGGCCCCTTGCTCCGCACATAGGACACCTTTACCGTGCAGCGACGCCCGGCAGGCTGCAACGCCGGCCCTCGGGACGACGGGGCCTTGTAGAAATTGCTCCCGACATGAGGAAGCAGGCTCTTGATCAGGGAGCGTGCCGCTCCAGATCCGTGTTTCCCCCTTGCTCGATGCACCTTGTTGTGAACACGGGATGCGACCGGGCGGTTGTGCCCCCGCGGGGATCGGTCGGGAGAAAGCTGATCATCCAGCGTTTCCGTGGATGAGAGAAAGCGCCCCTTGCGGGTTTGCCCAGGTGGTGTTTTGGGTTTCATCAGAACAGCGAAGACAAGGGAAGCGCGATACCCGCGAGAAATATCCCGATAGCCGCCAGTCTCCATATCGCTTGCTGCTTCTCACCGCCGGCTTCCTTGCTCGCCTCCCAGATGATTGCCCCAGCCAGGGGAAGCAGGACCACCCCAACCGGGGCGCCGAGATATGCGGCGGCAATCCTGGGCAGGACGCCGCTATGGGTGGTCGGCTCCCAGAATGGATACCGACCAGACGCGACGATATAGCCATATCCCATGCCCAGACCCGCTGCCAGAAGAGCCATCGCCCAGCCCAGCAGGACGACGACAGAGGAATGATGGGACAGCGCATGACGGGTCACCCGGTCCTCAACAGTGGCCAGCAACCGTGTCATATCCGGATCGGAAACCATGATGTTCGCGGGGGCCGCTGCCGGCAGGTCTGCATCCTCATGCGGGAATACTTCTCGAAGTTCATCGGACTCTTCGGCGACAGTGACCGAAAGATCCGGCGCCGAGGCAATGGGGGGCTGCGGATTTTCAGGAAGGCCTCCCTGCGACGGGTCATTCGCTTGCAACAGGAGATCCAGGCGATCACGGATCTCCGCGAGCAGGCTTTCGACATGGGCGGAGTCGCCCTCCGTAATCGGCTGCCGCTCTGCCATTCTGGGGCTGCGCCCTGCAAGGGGCTTGCGCCCTGCGGTGGACGCCCGCTTTGCATCTGCCGTCTCCCGCTTTCGCGGCGGGGGAACAGGTTCTGCCATCAGCTTTTGGCCTGATGCCTCCAGTTGTGCGATTTCGTCCAGTTCATCCATGGCCATACCCTGTCATCAAGAACATCGACAGGGTATAGATCAGCGCGCAGAGGGATAACCGGCCTCAGAGTCCAATGCCTTTGCCCTTGTCCACTTCTCGCTTCTTCTCCGGCGCCCGATATGGGGCGGCATCCTTCGACGGGCCAAGCTGATTCCCGCGCTCCTTGATCGCCCGTTCGTAGATGTCCCTGGCCATTGGACTGCCAGGCTCCAGGGCAATCCCACGCTCCATGGCAACTTTCACCGTCTCTTCCAGGAAGGCACGATTGCCCTGGAAGCGCACCGGCTCCCCAAATCGGTCCACGGCGGCCTTCAGGCCAATCTCGACCGCTTTTTGCCGCTTCTCCGCTGCTTCATGCCCCAGGCCCAGCATCGCGCGGTTCGTCACCGTCACCTTGTCGCCATGATCCAGCACATAGGGCTTGCCTTTGGGATTGGCGAAGAGGACTTCCGGCGGATTCTTGCGCTCGAATCGTGGTTTCTCCGGCGGCATGAGCGGCTCAGGGGACTTCTGGGATGTCCCTGGCCAATCCGCAAGGGGGTCGGGTTCCGTTATCGTCTTTTGCTGCGGCTCCTGATCGGGCTTTTTCCCGGTCGCGTCCGCGATTTCCGCTTCAACCGATTTTTCAGGCGCTGGCTGTGCGGGTTCCGCAATCTCTGGCCCTGCAGTCCCCTGGACCAGAGTCTCTCCGACATTCAGGGCCTCGCCCTTCTCCTTCTCCGGGTTCAGGGATGGCCCGAAACTCAGGCCCTCGGCATCATGCCCCGGCCCATCCCAGCGCCCCTCCTGCTCAAGACGTGCGTGGATCTGGTTGGCCACAAAGCCTTTGCTATGCGGGTTTTTGTCAATGAGGTTCCGGATTTCCCGATGCAGCGGGTCATCCTGGGGAATGAACGCGCGGTTTTCCGCGTCCATGTGGACGATGTGAAGCCCTGGGTTCTTCTCATCATTGCTGGCCACTACATCCATAGGGCCGTAGGACAAAAGGTGATCCAGTTGTGCTGCCATGTGACCTCCGCGCAAAATTGCCTCAACGATAGGCCGCCGCATCCCCCTGTGGATTCACGACGGCGGACTGGTAGGAACGCACATCGACACCGAAGATCGCCGCCACCTCCTCATCGGGAAGCTGATCGGCAACGCCGACCTGCCCGCCGATTCGGGAAAGGTACTCCAGACTCTTGCGAACCACGGACAGATCCCCGGTTTCCGAGCGAAAATAAATGACCTCTGGCGATTCATCGCGAATCAGCGCCTCGATGGCCAGCTGATACCCGCCCCGCCCCTGGGGATCGTCCACCGGACGTAGATGATCCGGGTGACCGCCAATCCACAGATTGCACTGGTCCTCCCTCTTCGGGGTTTGACGGGAACCCGTCAGCACCTTGAAAAATCCAAACATAACCGTCTCCTTACAGTTCTATGCCCAAGGCATGACCGGCAATCTGTTTGCCGATCTCCTTTTTCAGCGTCTTGCCGGGCGTTTCAAAACCCAGCTCTTCGGCCCTCTCGGCGAGCTTGTCCACACGCCGTTGTGCGAGAAATCGCTGGGTGGACCCGACCGGGAGCGATTCAGGGTCAGGCAGTTCACGGAGTTGCGCGAGGATCAGCGCAACCCGCTCCCGGTGCGCCGTATCCCCTCGCTCCAGCTCTTCCTCGGCCCACTCCAGCAGTTCTTCGGCCAGGCTCATAGCTGCACCCCTTGGGAATGCTGCTTCTCCTGTGCTTTAGCTGGAGCCCTTTGGGCCTCCCGCGCAGGCAGGGGGTTGAGCATCTTCGGATCCACGCCCAAAGCCTGTTCGATGGCCTTGCCCTCCCGGTGATCCGGGATCTTCTGAAGCGCGTCGTTGGCCCGCAGACGCCCTGGGTGCTCGTGAATCTGCTCCAGGGTGTCCTTCCCCTCCAGATCCTGGCCCTTGGCGAAGATGCGCACATCCACCTTGGAAGGCTGTGTCTCAGAGGGCTCCGACCGGGACAACGAAACCAGCAGTGGAGCACCATCCGAAAACTGTGCCTCCGCCTGCAAGCCGCCGAGTTCTCCCGGGTGAAATTCCAGCGGCACCTTCTCGTACTCGCCGGGCTGGCCGCCGCGCCGCTGCAAGGTCCCCACCAGGTGCCCGTCTTTCTCATAGGCGGACATGTTGTGCCAGGTGCCATCGCGATCCTTGATGCCCGCATCCAGGGCCGGGAATTCGCCGCGCTCGTTCGCTACGGTCTTCGGCGTAATCCCTTGCTCCACCATCCGCTCAGACAGGCCAGCGGCAACCTCCGCGAAGTAGCTCTCCCGAGTGCTGGCGGCGATCTGGTTCAGGATCTTCTTGTCCTTCATGCCAGCATCCAGCATCGGCTTTTGCGCCGCCTCCACCCGCTCCCTGGCCTTCTCGAAGTGCCCGGGAGTGGCCGGAACTTCCTGCCCGTCAGGCCCCTTCATGGTCGCAACGTGATCCACGAAAGTCCGACCATCCCGCTCAGTCTGCTTGGCAAAAGCGCCAATGCTCACCTCGCCACCCGCATGTTCCCGCGTCGCCGTGTCGAGCTTGGTGATCAGCCGCTGAGCAAACTCGGAGCCCATGTCCGCCGACAGGATGGTCCTGCCGGCTTCGTTCTCCAGCGTGACGCGCAACTTCCTGAAGGTCTCCCCATTGGCCTGCGTTTCAGCTACCTCCGCACCCACCAGATTGCCTTTCAGCGCCTGTTCGTACCGTGCCCCATGTTCCTTCAGTGCGTCGCGGACAATCGCCTTGTTCTCCGGGGAGTACCCCTTCTTCCATTCCGCGTCCCCAATCTGTTCTCGCGCGGTTTTCAGGGCGGCATTGGTCTGTTCATCGTTGACCAGCACAAAAGCATCTGCCAGGTTGTTCCGTTGCATCATTCGGGTAGCCATCACTTTCTCCTTTTCATTTCCAGAAAAAATTGCTCACAAAAACTCCGGTACCTACTGTTTCTATATCTCCACACCCTGCTGCTTCTGCTGCTCCGGCCGGCGGGCTGAGGCCTTGGGAGCAACACGCGCCGGGTTGAGCGTCTTCAGGTCCACGCCCAAAGCCTGCTCAATCACCTTGCCCTCCGGGTGATCCGGGACCTTCTGGAGCGCTTCATTGGCCCGCAGATGTCCCGGGTACTCATGAATTCGCTGCCAGGCGAAGACTGCGGCGTCCCTCGACTGGGAAAAGACCTTCATATCCACACCGCCATCCCGACCACGGGAAAGGCCAACCGCCAGGAGTTCCCCGGACTCGCGCTCAAACTTGGCCACCACCCCATAATTCACGTCAGGCTGAAAAACACCGGCTGGCATCGTCTCCACCAGACCCGTTTCCGCATCGCGCCGCTGCAAGGTCCCCACCAGACGGCCATCGTTTTCCTGCACGGAAAGGTTGTACCAGTCGCCGTCGCGGTCCTTGATGGCCGCAGACAGCGCGGCGCTCGGGTCGCGGACAGTAATACCTGGGCTCACATCAGGGCTCTGGGAAACCGGCACAGTGTCGAGCCGTTGGGCCGGTTCTGGTGCTGCCACCGTCTGCTCAGGCGGCATCAGCGCGTCCAGCTTTTTGATGACATCCCGCGCGGCATATACGGCATTGCCCGTCCACTGCCGTTGCCAGGCGCCCTCGGAAGGCGCCCATCGAAAGCCGCTCGACTTCATGAGATTGCGGACCTCTTCGTCAGGCTTGTCCTCGAACCGGAACTGGATGCGGTTGATCTCCCTGTTCTCCCGAACCGTTCCCCAGGCATACGGTGTCTCACGGTCCTTCAGGGCCTGGGCCTTTTCCAGGATCTGAATACGCTCTTCCAGCCGCCGGATGTTGGCGTTATTGTTGCTGAGGGAGTACGACGCAAAACCCACGGTTCCCATGACATCCGGGGTCAAAATGGCTTTTGCCTGGTCTGGCTGGAAACCCAGACGCTCCAGGGCCGCCTGCTGCGCCTCGGGGCCATCCTTCTGATGTTTGCGGATGGCGGCGTTCGCCGCCTTCATGCGCTCCTGGGAAGACTTCAGATTCTCCACCCGCTCCCTGAGTTTTTTCACGGCATCCGGATCGTCCGCGCTGATGGCGTAGTCGTTGACGCCCTTGGCGCGGCGCTCGTAATACGCTGCCTTCTCCAGCAGGTCGAAGCCTTTGCCAAAGTTCTGGTGGATGCGCTCACGATAGCGACGGTCGCGGCCTTCACTGTGGTGGCCAACCAGGATCGGCTGACCAAAAGGGATGGCGTCCGCCATGCGCCTGGCCTGCTCGACGTGCGCTTTCGCCCGCGCCCGCGTCTTATCAGAAAGGGCGCGATAGCGCTCCTTACGCGCCTCGATTTTTTGCTCGTAGGCGTTCTTCCCGGGAGCTTCTGGTGCTTTTTCCTCTTTCTGAAGATCAGCAGCTGGTTTTGGGGTAACCCCTTCCGGCGCAATCCCTTGCACAATGTCCGCCTTCTCCAGGGCGTTACGCACCATACCATCGGCGTCCATGGCCAAAACCCGCCTGGCAAAGGCCGTGAACCGCACGTCCTTGACGCGGGAATATGCGCCTTGGTCATTGACCAGATGATATGTGGTTGCCGCACCCGCCTTGCCAGAAGCAATGCGCTCCTGGCCGCCCGCAACTTTCAGCGTCACATACTCCTGTCCATTCACCACCTGGCCACCGACCTCCACGCGCAGGCCCTTCAGATCCTCCCACGCTCTGGTCATACCATCCCGCAAGCCCCGAGTTTCCCGTTCCCGCTCTGCCAGCGCATTGCTTTCGCGCAGGGCCTGCGCCTTTTCAGGACCGGCCCACTCCAGCAACTGTGCGACCCGTTCTTTTTGGGTCTTGCCCAGTTTTACTCCCGTAATGTGCGTAAATACCTCTTCCGATCCCGGGTTTTGGCTGTTGTGGCCAATCATTCCCAGCAGGGTTTTGAGATCCTTGTCCTGAATCGCCCCGACCACTTTTCCGATCATCGGGCTGTCCGGACTTGCCTCAATCCCGTGCTTCCAGTAGGTCGCCTGCGCGATTTCCCGGGGTTCGCGCAGGCTGCCGGATTCCAGCAGTGCCTTGCCATGCTCCCTGAGCCGCGCCTTGAAAGCGTCCCTGATTTCCCGGTCCAGATCGTGAAATCGCTCGCCAAGCCGTCTTGCCTGGTCATGGGCGGTTTGGACGGCGGGCAGATCGGAGATCTCTTCCGGAGCGAACGCCTGCGCCAGGCGTAATTCCGGGGCCGACGATCCCCGGTTTTCTCCCTCCCGGAGGATCCCAAAGGTATCGTCCACGCCTGTGCGGAAATCCCGCATCATGTCGGAGAAGCCCCGAAAATCCGCCGGAGCCAGACGCTCGGAGCGCTCGCGGACCGCCGTCACCAGTTTCTCTTCCCGCTGTGGCAACTGGGCGTAAAACGCCTGGTACTCCTGAAGTGCCTGTTCCTTGCGCGGATCCACTGGGCGATGCTCTGGCGGAAGCAGGTCTGGGTAGTGCTCCAGCTTCACCTCCAAAAGGGTCCGGGGCGCAAAGTGATAATCGAGTTCCGCCCCGGCACGGGTGATCTCCGGAATACTGATGTAGCCCACTTCGGGATGGCCCATACCTAAGTCCGCCAGACCAAAAGCTTGCATCTGGTTCGGGAAGCCGTTCCCCTCATTGGCCGGATCTCCGCGATCCTTCTCAAGGATGAACCACTGGGCACCATTGGGACCAAAATAGCGCAGGGATACTGGGCGCTCGCTGTCCGGCACGCCGTCAGTCTCATAGGTCGCCGGCATCTGCCGGATAATCTCCTGTAACTCCTGCATCTTGTCCGAGAAAAAGCCTTTTTCTTCGCTGCTGCGGAGCAACTGATCTGTCACCGTAGCCTGTTGGCCTCCAAGGAATGGCCGCACATCGTCGGGGACCTTCGTCAAAGGTTCCGGTGCCTTGCCGTACATGAGACTGTGTTCGGCATCAAAAGCCCGGACCACACCGACGAATCGGTCCCGGCTGGCGGCGAAATCGAGCTTTTCTGATGCGATCTCGGGCGGCACCACGCCACTAACCTGATGACTGAGAGCCGTATCGAAGTCTTCACGAGACATCATTCGCCTGGCTGGGGCGACTTCCCATTCCTGGCCAGAGCGGTAGAGGTCCTGCAACCGGACTTCGGAGTCATCGATGCGGGTAACGATGGAGGGAGTATCCCAGTCTGCCCCGAATTGATTTCTCCGGGTTATCACGAAGTCTCCGACCTGAATCTGGGGGGCTTTCTCTGCCTCTGGAGCGAGAGCCCGGTCGAATCCCACGGCCTGATCCAGAGCGATCTCGCAGAACTGTCCGTCCCGGCCATATACCCGTGCCTCAATACCCTGATCTGGCCCCGTCTCCGCCCGCAGGTGATAGCGGATATCGCCGCCAGAGGTATCCAAGGCCGCGATGATCCGTCCTGAGAAGGGACTGGATGTCACGCCCGGTTCATGCGGTTCAAAACGCACGAAATCGCCGACCTGGGGTCGTTCCATGCGCCGAGCGCCTTGGTTCAGTTGAGACGCGACGAGACCCACCGTGGCCGGACTGAGGCCCACAGCCTCGCCGTAAGCCACCGGGCTTTCCTGTAGCGCTCTGGCCCATTGCGCGGAACGCTGGGGATCGGTACGGCCTTGCCGCTCAACGAAGGCTTCGGCATTGGCGACGGGATCGCTCAGTCCGGCAAAATTCGGGTGTTCGCCTTGCCGGATGCGGGTGCGGTTTTCAAGAAACGCAATCAGCTCCGGGTCCAGGGCGCGTTCCGGCAAGGCTGCCGCCCGCAAGGCCGCCGCCTGCAGGGCCGCCGCCCGCTCCGGCTGCCCACGCGCGGTTTCGACCGCCATGAGCACGGCGAGGCCCGCCCGATCGCGCGAATCGTCCATGCCTATGGTGCGTTGGTACGCATCGGTCTGCGGATCGATGGCGTCCAGATCCGGACCGGGGGTGACAGCGCCCGGGATGTGTTCCACCAGGTCGTTAGGCAGTACCGTGGGCGCGATGTCGTCCGCCCCGTCCAGGCCGGGGGTGCCGTTGGGCCACCGGTAGATGCGCCTCAGTCGCGTTGCTTCGCCGGGCTGGGCGGCGTCAAGCACCACGCCCTCAACCTCTTGCCCAATCTCATTCCTGTACCGGACGTAATCGCCACGGGAGACGGTTGGTCGCTCCTGCTCCACCAGCAATTCCGGCGTCCGTTCGATCAGATAGTCGCTGATCCCCTGGGCATCCTTGATGGTCTGCATCAGGATCTGCTTGCGCTCTTTTTCCGGCAGGGCTTTGAGCCATGAGGCAAGATAGGCGGCTGAATTACCCATCTCGCGCCCCTCTTCCAGGTCCTGGGATGCAGGATCAAAGCCAATCCCCAAACTCGCTGCGGTCATGGCCGCGGACATCTCCGCCCGCAACTCCTCGATGGCGTACTTCTCACTGCCGAAGGAGTTTTTCAGATCGCGGTTCAGTCGTCTCTCATGACCTGTGGCATGGGACAGCTCGTGCAGGAGGGTGGTGTCATGCCCCACAGCCTGCTCGAAAGATTCCACGGGAGGCATCTGCACCCGGTCCTCCGACGGACGATAAAACGCCCGGCCGCCGCCGTACCGCAATTCCACGCCCAGGCGCTCGGCCAGCTTCGGCAACCGATCATCGGGTTTCCCCTCGATCTCCAGACGCGGGGACCGCTCCAGCGGGGGAATGCCGTCTATCTGTGATGCGTGAAACACCGTGTAGTAACGGACACCAAGCCGTTCCTCCACGGGCTCGATGTTCTGGGCGCCCTGCGCCCAAAGCCTCTCTATTTCCTCATCGGTGCGCTTGTGCTCGTAACGCGACCACTTTTCGATGGGAATCCCATGCTCACCCTTGCGCACCTGCCAGCCCTGCTCCTGGGCCTGCTTGTAGGTACACCAACGTGGATCGGACGGGTCCGGAGAGAACATCATGAGATTTTGGTAGTTCACCCCGCTGTAAGGCTTGCCTGTGACTGCATTGACCGGGGCCAACACATCGCCGGCTTCCCAGGGCCTTTGCCAGGAGGCAGTTCCTGCCCCGATCTGTTCAATCAGTCGGTCGGCAAGCTCAAGACGGGGATCTTTCCTATCGGTGTTGTTCCCTGAAGGGGATGGGGCGGGGACGGGCATCGTATACTCTCCAGCGCAGTTAATCTTCGACTGGAGGGTATAGATCGGGCGATCGTGGTATAGCTTTATCGGGCCGAGCAGCGCCCTGCCCGGCATAGAGACGCAGTTGCTCTGCTGTGCTTTAAAATCAGGATGCCTTATAACTCCGGCCCACGTTTTTTCTTCCCTGGCAGCACCTGCTGGACTTTTTTGAGATCAAATTCCAGATCCTTCCGCAGACTGGATAGCAATCCGCTGACCGTATTCTCGAAATATTTCTCATACCCCTCCTTGCCAAACACCCTGTCATGTTGTGTTTGCGGCAGGAATCGCGCCATCTGCGCACGAAACCCCTCTCCACCAGCAATCACGGGAATCGCAGCAATGGCGCGATCCAAAAACCGGGGGAATTCATCCAATCCATAATCCGAGACTTTCTTTCTGACCAGTTGGGTATCCAACTGCGCTCCCTGACCAGATAACCACGCGATATCCCAAATATCCCGATGCCTGATCCGCGATGGGGTAAACTCCATCTCCTGGCCAATCATTCTGGAAATGGAAGCAGGAAGCGCAATCAGCTTGTCCGCCAGAATCTCATCCCTGGACTCGACCGCCACCAAAGGTTGACTACGCCCCTCCAGAACGGAATAGTTAATCCGCAATGGAAGAATATCCCTGGAATAGGCCGGTACGTTGGCGATTTCCAGTTTGATCTTTTGCCGTGGCACGTCCGGACGATCCGGACTGGTCTGGATCGTGACCATCCATTTATCTACCCGCACTGTCCCATCAAATGGAGCATCCCTGGGCTCCCGGACTGTGATATCCAGGTCAAAGCGCTTGCCAATCTTCCCGACAATGCAGCCTTTGACGGCAGCCATACTCCGGGCGGAAAAATTCTTTCCACCCGCAAAGTCAAGGTCTTCACTGAATCGCTCAGAACCATAACATAGACGCAGAGAGGTTCCCCCCTGAAACACCATATCCTTTAACAGCCCCTCTTCGTCCAATGCGCTAAAAATCTCATAGTGCAGCAGTTCCTTCTCCACCACGGGACGCAAAAAACCCAGCCCGTCACCCCGCATGGCCGCATCTACATATTGCGCAAAATCTTCTTTATTCATCATCCACCTCGTCCCGATCAATCAAGTCTATGTTCCGTCCTACACGATGGAGATCCTGGATGGCAGCCTGCTTTCTGGCAATACGCAATGGACGCCCCTTGACGACTAATGTTCTTTCCAGAAGATCCGGAATAGTGCGCTTGGTGTGCGTGAATTCAATAGCCCCAAAGGGGGTCTTGTGGAGCCCTTTCGCGCCTGTGGTCATTACCGTCAAGCGATCCACAGGAATCTGTGAGATCACACCATATTCCGAGAGAATACTTTCCAGAGAAACGTAATTGAAATCTCCCGGGCGCAGGGCCTGCGCGATCCGCTCGATCAGCCAGCCCCGGTGACGCGGCACAGCTGGACCAAAAAGGTAGATGCCGCGAGCGGCGCGAACCAGAAGGTTGTCCTGGCACATGCGCTGCAAGCTCTTCTCCAGCGCTTTCTCATCCTCTTCCGGAAAAATCTTCTCCAGGTCTCGTCTTGAATAGACGACAAGCCCCTTCTGTTCCAGGGCGGATAGGCGATTCAGCAGATCCAGTCGTTTCATGTGCGCGCGAACCAGACAGTTGTGTAGGGTTTCTATACACATAATAGAATCTGCCATGTCGCTTGTCTATCAGGCAGAAAATCCGCGAGCGCATCCAGTAGGTGTCCCTTTGGTTGCCTGCCCGGCAAGACCATCCCATTTCGGATGTTTCGATTATTCGTTTATTTCGGTTATACTTCCTCCCATAATGCTGTTTGAAACTCCCTGGAGGCTGCCATGACCACACTCTCTCCCACCCATTCGTTGCCGACGGCCGAAGAAGTTGCCATCGCCCGCGAGAGCGGCCGGGCGTTGTCCGCCTTCCTTCAGACCCGCGCGGAAACCCAGCAGATCGAGATATTCAACGACCAGGGTACGTCCCATCCGGTGCGCGTCCCGGTGTCGGCGCTGCGCCTGCTCGTGGACGTCCTGACCGAAATCGGTGAGGGCAACGCGGTCAGTATCATCCCGATCCACGCCGAACTGACAACACAGGACGCAGCGGACGTACTCAATGTCTCGCGACCGTTCCTCGTCCGGTTGCTGGAGCGCGGCGAGATCCCGTTCCACAAGATCGGTACTCACCGTCGTGTCCGCTACCAGGACGTGATCGCGTACAAGGAGCGGATCGACGCTGAGCACAGCAAGGCCCTTGATGCACTGGCCGAGCAAGCCCAGGCGCTCAGGATGGGGTACGAATGAATGGGTTCGAACTTCATCGTCATCTACGACGCGTGCGTGCTCTACCCGGCGCCGTTGCGCTTTCAGACACTTTGAAATGGCGCCATTACGCCGCACATCGGTGGCGCCATATTGCCCGGTCAGTGACAAGTGGCGCGGCGCTCATGCCCCTGATACGCCACTTGAGGAATCCATCCGGAGTGATCCAGACGAATCTCCGTGACCAAGCATCGGGATTTTCGGGCTAGCCAGGATGCTCCGGGCAGATCTGGCCGGACCGGATTGGAAATGCCCGTTCCCTGCGGGAACAGCACCACTCCGTGGCCCGCCTCCAGGGTGCGCAGAATCACCCGAAGCGCCATGGGTGATCGCTGATCGAGAGGGACCATGCGATGGTGGCCGTTGACCCGACCATACCAGGACAGCGCCCTTCGCCAGAAAGGTTGGCGGGCATAATCGGGATCGACGGCGAAGAGGTAGCCGCAGTGGCCGCCAATCTGATGCAGACAGTGGACAACGACTGGGCCGTCCAGTAAGGACGCATGAGGACGGACAAGGATCAGGTGACCCGGCATGGCGATACTCCCGTGAAAGCTGATGGGAGGGTATAGATCATGCTCAGGGCGGGTATCGGAGCATGCGGACAGTGAATCCTCCCGCGACTAAGCCAGGACTGTAGTCGGGGCTTCGTGCTCTGCGCATGGCGAAAAATTCAGCACCCGCTAGGCATGGTTGGGACTGAGAACAAATTTGCCAAGAAGCGCACGACCTAGCGTAAGAAAATCTGTGCAGATGGTGCTATCCTAGGAGAAGTTTCAGATCGGACAAAAATTTCGATGAGCACTGAACATTTTCGGATTACCTACGATGGTCCAGCCCTGGATACGCACGAAATGGATGTGCGGGATCTGGCTCCCGCGCTGCTCTCTCTGGCAGACGCTTGTGATGCTGCCAGTCAGGCACTGTTTGGCCCGAAGAGCAAAATGGTGGTAAACGTCAAGGCGTCGTTCAAAACCGGCAGTTTTGGTGTAGACCTTACTTTGGCATCCTGCGTGCTCCAGTCAACGATAAACTGGTTTGCTGGTAAGGACGGGCAAGGACTGGCCAATGCGACAGCGGTACTCCTGGGGTTGGGGGCTTTTGGCGGTGGCGTCATCGCTGCTCTGAAATGGTTGCGCGGACGAAAAATTCACAGGATAGATATTCACGGGAACAAACGAATTCTCATCACGGAAGATGAGGATCAGCTTGAAATCGAAGAATATACTCTTATTTTGCTTCAGCACCGCGAATTTCGGGAAAAGCTCGAAAAAGCGTTGGACCCCCTGAACTGTGATGGCATTGAGACTATAGCGTTGGGCCGGGATGATTCTGTCGATGTCACTGTTAGCAAAAAGGAGCGTGGATACTTTGTTACCCCACCAGCCACGGATGAGATTTTGTTCTCTGAAGAGCGAACACAGGCTTTCTCTATCGCCAATCTGGCGTTTCAAGATGGCAACAAGTGGAGACTGTATGATGGGCAGGCGACCGTATTTGTGTCTATTGAGGATACAGACTTCCTCCTTCGAGTGAACACCGATAAGGAATCTTTTGCAAAATCTGACGTTTTGATTTGCCGCGTCCGGGTCACGCAATGGCAAACAGATGCCGGGGTAAAAACGGACTATGCCGTATTAAAAGTTCTGGAACACAAAACTCATGCCACACAGCTAAAATTGCCCACGGTGTAGCCTGAGCCTTCCTGGAGCATTACCATGAGCACTACCGTCGACACCTACGTCCGCGCCCGCATTGACACCAACACCAAGGAGCGAGCTGGAAGCGGGCAAGGGCCAGAAATTCGCCAGTGTGGACGATCTGATGGCGGATTTGCATGCGGACGATTGACCGCTCCTCCGTTCAAGACCGCGTTGCCTGTGCTGCAGGGACAGTTGGTGCATAGTTTGGGTGGTATCCTGTAGCACAAAACCATTCGGGTCTTTAATCCGAAGTTTCCGCATGGCGTGTCTGCTGGAAGGGTTTCCTCCTTCAGGTGCAAGCTGCAACAGATGCATCCCTTATTGCGCTCGGTTGGCTGTCGCCAACTCTTGGAGAAATCGGGGCATGTTAGGAGTGCTACGTTATGTCACCAAAGAAAATCACCATCGCCGAACAGGATTTGACCGAAGCGTACCAGCGGGAAATCAGCGAGATTCTGGAATTTCTGGGCCAGAATATTGCGGAGTGTCTAATCACGGACGAGTCCAGTATTTACGACTTTTCCATCTGCTACCCTGAAGATGAGTATCCGGAGGATGACGATACCAGAGGGACCTACCAGGAGGCTGTGGACGCTTGGAAATCATGGCTGGAAACCGCATGGCCAAAACATTTTCCTGGGGTGCCACTGGGCGTTGGGAAAGATCGGTATTTGGTCAGCCTTGCCGCCAGGATACGGGAGAGCCGAAATGTGCAGTGATGTTGCAACCTGTCACCATGGGATCGGACCACGACTGTTTCAAAAGCGGCTGCAAGCGCGAGGCCAAGGGCCAACACCGCGCCACACTGGATGACGCCAGCCGCCGGGGTGGGTCGCAACGGGCGTGCCAGAGCGAAGCGGCAGGCGCGGGCCGTTGCTAAGAGGCTGATATCGAAAGAGATGACAGCACGGCACCCCTTCTTTATCTTGCGTTCCCCCCTACTTCAATCCTAAACTCAATCGTGTACCAAAATGAGGGACCGTCCGAACTTCACAATGACACCGGGGGCCGGGGCAGATAGTAACAATCAAGAAGGTAGATGACGTAGATGGCAAACGAAAATAGTGGCCTGCATAAAGCCAAGCGCAACAAGAATGACGAGTTCTATACACAAATAGTAGATGTTGAGAGGGAGCTAAGGCATTACCGAGACCAGTTTAAGGGAAAGGTTGTGTACTGTAACTGCGATGATCCGTATGTCAGCGCATTTTTTGAATACTTCACCAAGAACTTCGAATTTTTGGGGCTAAAAAGGCTCGTCACCACCTGCTATAAGAGTCAGCGGCTGGATCTTTTCAGTCAGAACGATTCAAAAGAAGCCATCAAATTGGAATACACTGGCGGCGCCCCAAACAGCATGCCGAAACCGAACGACATTGGCATAACACCACTCAATGGTGACGGCGACTTTCGCAGCCAGGAATGCGTAGAAATTCTCAATGGATCAGACATTGTTGTCACCAATCCCCCGTTTTCGTTGTTCAGTGAATATGTGGCGCAGTTAGCCAACCACAATAAAAAGTTCATCATCATAGGGCACCAAAACGCGATTACCTATAAAGATGTTTTCCCTCTCATTAAGAACAACAAAATGTGGCTTGGCTACGGTTTCAAAAGAAATATGGCTCATTTTGTTGCACCACATTATAAGGATACTGCTTCTGACGCCGATCATCGGGACGGTATGATCCGGGTATCTGGGGTGGTCTGGTACACAAACCTCGACCACCACAAGCGTCATGAGGAAATGATTTTGGTAAAGCGTTACGACGGCAATGAATCAGCTTATCCTCTCTATGACAACTATGATGCCATAGAGGTCTCAAAGACGCAGGATATTCCTCTCGATTATGAGGGCGCAATGGGCGTCCCAATCACGTTCCTCACTAAATATAACCCTGAACAATTCAAGATAATTGGTGCAACAGAAAGTGAAGGCTCAGGCTTTTCTTTTGGGCTATGGAAACCTGAAAGCGGCATTTCGCAGGCGGTTATAAAAGGAAAGCGGGTTTACAAACGCCTTTTCATCCGCAACCATAATATTGCTTCGGAGAAATGATGGAGATAAAACTGCATAATATCGCGATCAGAGATTTGGTCGAAGGTTACCAGGACAATCAGGAGGCCGGAGTTGTCGGTTTCGGCGACAGACTAAATATCCGCCCGCCCTACCAGAGAGAATTTGTTTACAACGATAAACAACGTGAGGCGGTGATCGATACTATCACTAGAGACTTTCCGCTCAACACGATGTACTGGGCTATAACTCCTGAAGGTTTCGAGATTATCGACGGTCAACAGCGTACCATTTCGATCTGCCAGTATGTGGATGGTGTATTTTCCTACAAAGATCGTTACTTCCATAACCTTCAACATAATGAGAGAGATAGCATCCTCAACTACAAACTAACCGTGTACCAATGTCAGGGCGCTGATAGTGAGAAACTGGACTGGTTTCGTATTATCAATATTGCTGGTGAAAAACTGACAGATCAAGAGTTGCGAAACGCGGTCTACGCAGGCTCATGGACGGCAGATGCCAAGCGCTATTTCTCCAAGAACCAGTGTGCTGCCTGGATAGTCTCAGAAAAATATATGAACGGTGCGCCCAACCGCCAAGACTACCTAGAAACCGCCATCTCATGGATAAATAATGGTGACATAGATGGTTATATGGCAAAACACCAGCATGATAAAAACGCCAATCCACTGTGGCTTTATTTCCAAACTGTTATTAACTGGGTAAAGGCCACTTTCACGAAGTACCGTAGGGAGATGAAGGGTATCGCTTGGGGAATTCTTTATAACAAATATAAGGATGACGATCTTGATCCGAGGACGCTGGAGGAATCGGTGGCGCGTCTTATGGCAGATGACGATGTGACAAGGAAGAAAGGAATATATGAGTTTCTACTTACAAGAAACGAGAAATACTTGAGTATCCGTGAGTTTACGGACGGGAATAAGCGTACTCTCTACGAACGTCAGAACGGTGCTTGTGCCGCATGCCTGAAAATTTTTGAGATTGGCCAGATGGAGGCAGACCACGTAACACCATGGTCGCAAGGAGGCAAGACGGAATTGGTTAATGGACAAATGCTCTGTCGAGAATGCAATCGCAGGAAATCCGATAGATAAGTTAGGCGAAATGCATACTGAGCGTATAGGGACGAGCCCGATGGTTGGGGCTGGATCTTGTGCATATTACCTACATGGACAACTCCCTTCGTAGAGGAAATTTTTGAATGCGTATTTCTCATATTGAAATTGCTAATTTCCGTAAGCTCTACTCCGTCCGGATCGATCTAGCGGACGAGACTACGCTCTTTGTCGGCGCAAACAATAGCGGGAAGACATCCGCCATTCAAGCCATACGTCGTTTTCTTGTCAAAAAAGGGAAGGGATTCAGGACGCAAGATTTCACCCTGGCGCATTGGAGCGCCATCGACGACATCGGTAAAGCTTGGGCAGCAGCCACAGACGACAAACCCACAGAACTCGATCCCAAGCTTTGGGCCCCTCTCCTCCCGATGCTGGATATCTGGCTGCAGGCTGAGAACAATGAAATTCACCACGTCAGCGCCTTGTTGCCCAGCCTCGACTGGGCTGGTGGGTTATTGGGCGTGAGGTTGTGTCTCAGGCCCAAAGACCTTGAAGCCCTTTATCGCGAATTGAGCTATAGTCAAATCTGGTGTATGAGCATTTTCTGACATAGATCAGGCGGCGGTCTGTTGATCATCCGGCAGGGTGAGGTTAGCCGGTAAGCCATCGATAAATTTCACCCCTGCAAAAAGCTGCAGGACTTTCTCTGGAGCATAAATCCCAATCCAGCGTTTTTCAGCCTGCTGCAGCATCTTGAAACCCAATCCCAGAAAGCTGCTGCGTGATACACAGTTCTTCGTCCGGGTAGTCCGGTGGCGTACCGTAGCGAAGGTGGACTCAATGGCATTGGTGGTCCGGATATGCCGCCAGTGTTCGGCTGGAAAATCATAGAAAGCGAGCAATTCAGCCCGATCTTTTTCCAGTTTAGCCACGGCCTTGGGATACTTTGCCTGGTAATTGCGCACAAACACGTCCAGTGCTTTTTCCGCAGCCTGGCGATTGGCGGCCATCCAGATTTCCTGCAACGCTGCCTTGGCTTTGCTCTGTTGGGCTTTGGGAAGTTCGTTGAGAATGTTGGCGGTCTTATGCACCCAGCAGCGTTGCTGACCAGTTTCGGGATAGGCTTCATCCAGTGCGGCCCAAAACCCCATGGCACCATCCCCAATGGCGAGCAAAGGGGCCGCCTCCAGACCGCGCGCCTGCAGGTCACGCAGGATCTCCAGCCAGGAAGCTTTGGATTCGCGCAGGCCGTCACTGACACTGACCAGCTCTTTCTTGCCCTCTGCCGTCACGCCGATAATCACCAGCAGGCAGATACGCGGATCCTCCTCCGCACGGAGGTTCGTATAAATACCGTCTACCCACCAGTAAGCATAGCGCTTTCCCTGTAGGGAGCGGTGTTGCCAATGGGCATACTCTTGCGCCCACTCCGCCTTGAGACGTCCCAACACCGCAGGTGAAAGTCCCTTGGCCTCATCACCCAGCAAAATGGAAAGGGCTTCCTGCATGTGGCCGGAAGACACCCCATGCAGATAGAGCCAAGGTACTGTAGCGGCTACCGTTCGTGATTTGCGTACATACGGAGGCGCCAGTACCGAATTGAATTTGATCCCCGATCCTGAGCGGTCCCGCACCTTGGGTACTTTGACGGGTACCGGACCCAGAGCGGTCATGATCTCGCGCTCCGGCAGATGCCCATTACGCACGACCGCCTGACGCCCATCAACCATCCGCACTGTCGCAAATTCTTCCAGCAATACCGCCACCTCTGCCTCTATGGCCTGCTCAATCAGAGAGCGTGCCGCGCGTCGAAGTATCCCTTCAATGCCCAGACCCAACTCTCCCATCCCACCTGCTATTACGGTATTCTTTTCCACGGCGTACTCCTTATGTTGCTCTTTGAGTCGGAAACCCTTTGTAGCAACAGTACGCCACCTCATTCAAGCCAGTTGTAACGCGCCCGTACACCACTTTCGAGCATAGCTCTCGCGAATTCCGGGTTGCTATCCAAGATGTTCATAAACTCCATCAGGCAATAAAAGACGCCGAAACAAAGGCCGAGGAAGGCGCAGAAAAAGCGGAGATGAAGCTGACACTCTGGCCAGTCAGCCTCACTGATTTTCTCAGCCACAAGCTGTCGCAACATCTGGAGATGCAGACATACGTATTGGATCCGGAAAAGCTGGTTGACCCTGTTAATGGTCATGCGAAGCCACAGGAGCTTGCAGAGGACACTCTTCCGCTCGACCCAGACCCACTCCACGGGCTCATTCGCGTGAATGAGATCAATGCTCAACGTGGCTTGGGTGAGACGGACGGCGCAGACATTGACCCCGAAGCGGCCAAGGACCATGACACTCAAAAACTTTCAGACCAACTGCGCACGTATTACACGAAGCACCTTGATCCGTTTCAGACACCAGGCGTTGCCGACCTTGCCGCGCTTCAGGCTATCGAAACAGCCCAAAAAGCCTTTGATAAGCGACTGCACGCGAGCTTCGCCGATGCCTTCACAGAAGTGGAGGGAATGGGTTACCCGGGAGTATCGGACCCAAAGTTAAAGATCACTTCCAAGCTCAAGACGGTTGATGGCCTAGATCACGATGCCGCACTCTCATTCGAGATTAAGATGGTCAGCAAGGCTGGAGCGACAGTGCCGATTCTGAGGTTGCCGGAAAGCTACAACGGTCTCGGCTACCAGAATTTGATCTCCATGATCTTCCGGCTTATGAGTTTTCGCGACGCATGGATGCGTGTCGGAAAAGCGAGCAAAATCGGAACCGAATCGAAGTTTGAACCTATTCATCTGGTTCTGGTTGAAGAGCCGGAAGCCCATCTACACGCCCAGGTGCAGCAGGTTTTCATCAATAAGGCATATAAGGTGCTCAGGGACCATGGCCACCTTGGCGAGAACCCAGATCTACAGACTCAGCTCATTGTCAGCACACACTCAAGCCATGTGGCGCACGAAGCTAAATTCGCGTGTCTAAGGTATTTTCGCCGCTTGCCAGCAGGAATGGGGGGGGCAACAGTTCCGATTTCCACGGTCGTCAATCTGTCTGACGTGTTTGGGGAAGGGACCGAGACAGAGCGGTTCGTGACTAGATATCTGCGTGCTCAGCATAGCGACCTTTTCTTTGCCGATGCTGCAATCCTCGTTGAAGGCCCAGCGGAAAAGATGCTCGTTCCCAACTTTATTCGGGAGCATCATGAGTTTTTGACACAGTGCTACATCACTCTCCTTGAAATCAACGGTAGCCACGCGCATCGACTAAAGCCTCTCATCAACGCGCTAGGCCTCCTCACGCTGGTAGTCACTGATCTGGATGCGGTTGAGGTGGAAGGCACAAAGGTCACGGCCGCGCCAGTAAAGCGCGGTGCGAGTCAACGGACCCACAACAATGTTTTGAAGACTTGGGTCCCCAAGATCGATAGCGTCGACGACCTCCTGGTGGCAACGACCGAGCAGAAGACTCTCGAAGGTGACCAATTATTTGCGGTACGTGTGGCCTATCAGCTTCCTATCACCGTACAAAAAAATGACGGAGAAGTTGAAGAAGAGGCACTACCCAGTACATTCGAGGATGCGCTAGTCTTTGAGAACGCTGATTTCTTCTCGCAATTAAATGGCCATGGGCTAGTCAAAAAGTTCAAAGATGCCCTTAATAATTCTAAGGTTACGTCAGATATTACAGCTGCGGATGCTATGTTTGTCGCGCTGCGGAGCGGCAATAAGGCAGAGTTCGCTCTGGACGTGTTACTAAGCGAAGAGTTCAAGACACTCAAATGCCCAGACTACATTGCTGAAGGCCTCATCTGGCTTGAGGAACGTCTAAAGAAAAAGCAGGTTGACGTGCTTCCCAGCATTGAAGACGGAGTAATGGCGGAATGAGCGATCCAGACGCAATAGATAACAGTACAATGGATGCGGGTGTCGAGGAAGAGATACACGCGTGCCTTGATCTTGCACAACCCCGTAGCTTCTTCCTCTATGCTGGAGCGGGGTCTGGCAAAACTAGATCGCTCGTAAATGCCCTCAAAGAAGTTCAAACTAGCTCACGAAAACAACTAGTTCTTGCTGGGCGCGGCGTAGCAGTCATCACCTATACCAACAACGCTTGCGAGGAGATCAAGCAGCGCCTCGACTTTGATCCGCTAGTTGAAGTCTCCACAATCCATTCCTTGGCATGGTCGTTAATCGGTGGTTATCACGCGGATATCCGTAAGTGGCTTCGAGAGAACATCAAGCAAAAACTAATTGAACTGGAAGCAGCTGCGGCAAAGGGCAGGCTGGGAACCAAGGCTGCAGAGGATCGTCAACGCTCAATCGCAATCGGTAAAAAACGCCTCGGCCGCCTCGATTCAATCAAACGCTTTGTTTACAGCCCTACAGGTGATAACCGCACTCGGGACTCTCTCAATCACAGCGAAGTCATCGGTATAGCTGCCGATTTCCTAAAAGGAAAGCCACTTCTCCAGAACATTCTGGTAAGCAAGTATCCAATCATCTTCATCGACGAAAGCCAGGATACTAACAAGAACCTGATGGATGCATTCCTGGCGATCCAGCAAGCTCAAAAGGATCGCTTCTGTTTGGGACTCTTCGGGGATACCATGCAGCGCATTTATGCGGATGGAAAAGTAGGACTAGAGAAAGCCATTCCAGCCGACTGGGCAACTCCGGTCAAGAAGTTGAATTATCGCTGCCCCCATCGCATCATTCAGCTCATTAATCGAGTCCGCTCAGCTGCTGATGGACAAATGCAGCAGGGACCCAAAGACAGTGTACAGGGTTTTGTGAGGTTTTTCATTCTCCCCAACAACATGGCGGACGTGGCTGATGTAGAAGAGCAGTTCGCCACTAAGATGGCGGAGGTAACTGGAGACTCTGGCTGGTTGAAGGGTGAATTTAAGACGCTCATTCTCGAACATCATATGGCCGCTCGCCGTTTGGGATTCGATGCGATGTTCACACCCCTCTATGCAATTGAACGGCTCAGGACATCGCTGCTGGACGGTTCGCTCTCCAGCCTTCGCCTTTTCTCTGAAGAAGTCTTACCCGTAGTTGAGGCATTTAGAAGTGACAACGCCTTTCGTGTTGCAGAGATCACCCGAAAACATTCCCCACTCCTGCGTCCGGAAGCGCTTTCTGCGGCCGGATCAAACCAACTGATCCAGATTCAAAAGACAAAAGCGGCCGTGGTAGAACTTGCAAAGCTGTGGAACAACGATGCTCATCCATCCTTCCAGCTGGTGCTAGACACACTCGCAGCGACGAAGTTGTTTGTCATTCCTGACGCACTCGCGATCTTTCTTTCGCAAGCGGATATGGATGAAACCGGAGATCAGCGGGCAGAGGACAAGGCAGTCGATGATAAGGAAGAGGACGAGACAAGTAAGATTGACATCGAGTTGGAGGGGTGGCGGGAATTTCTTGCCACACCCTTTGATCAGATCAAGGCATACGCAGACTACGTCGCAGGGAAATCCCCCTTCGGTACGCACCAAGGCGTGAAGGGTCTCGAATTTCAGAGGGTTAAAGTCGTAGTCAGCGACGAGGAAGCGCGTGGTTTCACATTCAGCTATGAAAAATTATTCGGTGCAAAAGCCAAAAGTGCCTCAGACATTAGAAACGAAGAGTCAGGTGACGAGACCACGATTGATCGTACGCGCCGCCTCTTTTATGTGACATGCAGTCGAGCTATGGAAAGCCTTGCGATTGTGGCCTATTCCGAAAAACCGGACGCAGTTCGAAATAGTGTCGTAGGTGAGGGATGGTTCACTGCCGAAGAGGTTGAGGTTCTCACAGACTAAACATATTGGAGGGCTGCTTTGCGGCTATGTTTTTTTGCTTAAATGACTAAATAGTGCCTGACAGAAAGAGGCTGATTTTTGAAAATCAGCCTCTTTCTGTCAGGCACTAACTAAACATTATTGGGGTTAAACACCTATTAAATACACTGAAGACCACCTACTCCGCTATCAAAACCGTACACGCCGCAGCAGGCTGCGCGTCTGGAATAAAACATCTGCCTGCGTCACAAATGGAATCTCCTCTTCGCCCAGATCATCCATCGGAGCGGGGTTTCCACCGCCCCCGCCAGATTTACCGGAGTGGCCATCATTATTCAGGCTCGGTATAGATCGGGCGCGGGTCACACGGCGCACAGATCCAATAGGGAACACTGGCGCGGAGCGTGCCGGTCGTACCAATCCGTAAGGCGCGGATTCAACCAGATCCTTTCTGTCCGCTCTCGATCAATATCTTCTCCAGCTTGCCCTGATCGGTTCGCGTGACAGGAGTGGGCGACATCCACAAAGGACCATCCTTGCCCGGATTCCAAATGATCCGAATATAAATCACTGGGATAGCCGGAGATCGCGACATAGGCATCACATGCTGAGAGCACCTGAAGCAGGTTTTCATGATCCTGGTCACTCATCTCATCGGCATATTGCCCGTCTCTGCGGGTGGCCTGGAGATAAGGCGGGTCACAGTAGATGACGGCGGATGGGGTATCAAATCTCCGGACAACCGCAATGGCATCATCGTTCTCAATCAGCGCGTACCGCAGCCGATCCCGAACCAATCGCAATTCCGAATCGATGACTGCGGCCATGGACCGAGCCTTATTGTCAAAAACCTTGGCGAAGGCCCACGCTGGATTTTTGCGGGTGGATTCGGCCGCGAATGCGGATCTGGCAATATAGAAAAACCGCGCAGCACGCTCTATCTCTGGCAGCTGGGCTGGGTCCTGAATGGCCCGCCACTCATAAAACAGTTGGCGCGAGTAGGGGGTGTTCTGCAAGTATCGGATCAGTTCGTCTGTGCGGTCACGGAGCACACGAAAGAAGGTCACGATCTCGCCGTTTGCATCATTGATGACCTCAATGCCGGATGGACGACGGGCAAAAAACACCGCTCCGCCACCAAAGAAGGGCTCGACGTAGGTCAGTTCCCGTGCCGGCTCGGGAAGCCGGGCAAGAATCTGGTCAGCAAGTTTCCCCTTTCCGCCCAGCCAGGGAAATGGCGGATGTACTCTCATACGGAGGCCACCTGCAGTGCAGCCAACACTTCACGTTCACCATTCTCCCCACGAAGGTATGCCTTGCATGTGTCGAAAAGGGAGACCACTTCACAGCCGTCGGCCCTGCCAACACGCAGGACCTGCTTGCGAATATCGGTCAACCCTCGATTGCCCAGCAGTTCACGCAGCGATGCTGCTTCAAGGCTGATTTCATCGGTTTTCTTCAGCACCTGAAGAAGGCCGAGAATGGCACGGTATTCCCTTGCCTCGGCCAGGTAAGGTATGAGCTGCTTTGCAGCGATTTGCTGGTTACCCACCTGAATCAGAAGGTCCAGGAACTCCCGCTGGTCGGCGGGCATCTCATAACTATCGTCTTCCTCTTCCAGGTCAATACCTCCGACTGCGATGGACACCTGCTCCTCCAGCGAAAGTCGCTCGCTACTGCCTCGTGCCTCATGGTCTCCCCTTTCTTCCAGCGCATATTCCAGGCGAACCTCTGTTCGCACTCCATGAAGCGTGGCTTCCATTCTTTCCAGCTCCCGCATTTTCGTCTGCCGCTTTTCTCCGGAGAGACTCTTGAGCTCCGATCGCCTCTGCCGGATGACTCTTTCCAGCGATGCTTTGGAGAACGTCGGTTCGTGTGGCAATGCAGATTCCGCATCAAGGCGCTTTCGATAAATAAAATCTTCCATGGCATCACGGGAGGCAAACCGGGTATGCACGTCAACGAATGTCGCGATATTGGGGTGCGGCACCTTTGCCAGGTCGTGCTTCTCCGTAAAGTGTTGCAATGCCTTGGTGGCCGCAGAGACGGCGAGGTCGTGATGATCGTCGCGATGATCTGGTATAGACCATTCAGCCATCCTTATTTTGGATTCGATGATCGCGGCTCCGCGCCGAATGGCTTCAGAGACGATCTGGTTCATCACGTGATTTTGGCGGGGGGTCAACTGGATGCTTTGCGACCAGCGCATCAGGCGGATGGCAATCTGAGCGCTGCAATCGTATCCCTTCGGAGCAAAATCACTCGCACGCAGGTCTTCCAGGAACTGCTTTGGCTCTGAAAAGAATGGGCCGAGGTCAATCAGGTAGGATGTCATGTTCCCGGTTGTGCTTCGGGCGCAGCCAGAACGGATAGGATGAGGGTTCAGCATCGGGTGGCCTTCTGAGAGACGAGCTATCAGCAGACGCTGCTGCTCATGATTTCTGTTCATAGTTCACCCCGCAGGCAGGCTGCCGTATCGGATTTGTACTCCCTCCCCCGACGATGGCTCTGCCAGTCAAAGAGCAGCAGCCCGCCATTCTGGCACAGCCGGTCGAAGGCGGCCGGACCCAGGTATTTCTCCACACCGCCAATGCTCTCGTTGGACAGGATGAGGGTCGGCTTCAGATCGCGGTATCGGTGATCAATGACCTCGAAGAGATGCACCCGCTCTCCATCGCTGCCGAAGGTTTTCCCGACCTCGTCGATGATGAGCAGGCCCACTTCCGCAAACCCGCGGATGACCTCCAGCTCCGTGCTGTTGCCAATTCCCCGCTGCCAGGTCTGGCGGATCCGGGCAATGATGTCGTAGGCAGTGACTTGGAGCACGCTGTGCCCTTTGGCCAGCACAACGTGGGCGATGGCAGACGCCAGGTGGTTTTTGCCCGTGCCGGGATTCCCGCAGATGACGAGACAGGATCCCTTGCGGGCGTGCTCCTCGAAATAATCTGCGTAGTCCCGGCAGACATTGAGGGCCGTCTGCTGACCCGGGACATCGACCACGTAGTTGTCGAAGCCGCAGTCAACGTAGCGCTTTGGGATGGCCGCACTCTCCATGAGCCGGCGGGAGGCCTGCTCCGCCGCGCACACCGGACAGACTGGCGACATGTAGCGGATGGCATCCCGCTCATCCACCATGGAGATCGGATAGCGGCCATGGCGCGCGCACTCGCGGTACTGGGGATGCCGGTCGGGCAGGATCGCCACGTTATTGGGATCGAACCCCCATCGGGCAAGGAGATCCCTGGCAGCATCGCCCGTGTGAACTAATGGCTGATGTTTATTCTCGGACTTCTTCGGTATTGCCATGGCGGCTCTCCTACAGGGCAATGAAATGAGATTCGGCAACGGCGACGGGCGGCAGGAGAGAGCGGTTGGGCGGACCATCTGTTTGCTTGTTCTTTGCTCCTTTCACTGAAGATCTCCCAGGATCTTTCAGCATCGCGGCGATGTAGCCGACATGAATGCCGCTGCCTTTTTTCTCCAGGGCGATTTCCGCCGCAGCCAGGATGTGCTCGTCGGAATGACGGGCGCACATCTCCTGCACAACAACCATGTGTGGGGCCGCACGGACGCCAAGCCCCCGTAGTTTCTTGCACAACGTGCCTTCGCGGGTTGCTGTCGGCAGTGGAGAGGGCTCTGGTGGTGGCGTTTCCTGAAACGTTTCACCCGCCGTTTCTGAAACGTTATTAACGTTTCTTCTCTCTCTCTTTTCTCTCTCTCTTTCTTTTCTGTGAAACGTTTCAGCCGTTTCAGGAAACGTTTCGGTGAAACGGTCTTGAAACGTTTCAGCCGTTTCATCGGCTTGGGTAGAGTAGTGTGCTTCCTCAGTTCTGTTAGACTGAGCGTTTTCCTGCCTGGCCCTCTGTGCCGCCCGCCAGCGACGAAGGCGCTCACGATCCTTGGCGCGTGGGTCCGAAGGGCTTGATGTCGGCTGTTGGGTCTTGTTGCCCCAGGCATCCAGTACCATTTCGGCAAGCACGGGATGGTACAGGCGGCCATCGGAGCAAAGGGAGAAACCATGCAGCGCAATAGTCCTGACTTTCATCCACCGCCGGGGTGAGCCTCGATATCCAGCGAGGCACGCCAGGATCTTGTCATCGTTGGGAAGGCTACCAGCAGGTACTTGCCGCATGGATTCGGTCCATAGCTTTACAGCTGCGCCGAACTCCTCATTGCTGGCCAGGTGGATGAAGTCGCTGGAATGAAGTCGGCTCAAATCCAGCTTCATCCAGCAATATGAACGCAGATCGATGTCTGCTGGTACTGGTGGGGGCGGAAGCGCTGAACAATCCAGTTTTTGTGCATCACTCGGCATGGTCTCTTCCAGCCTTCCCAGCCCTACGAATAGGCGCCAGGAATGATAGCGCGGCTGGAAACGCAATCCGGGTGCCCCCGTTTCCTGGCAAAGAAGTGGTTTCTGGTGGAGCGTTCATACAGCCCCCTGGTCTCTGATCCCGCCCAAGGGGCCGAAGATGTCGGGGCGGAGTTCGGCACGGGTGACAGCGCCGGCGGTGGCGCGCTCGATGCGAATCGCGCTCTCAGGCGAGATGTTGCGACGCCCCGTTTTCCATTGAGAAATAAGCGATGGCGTGACGCCAAGCGCCTGTGCAAGTGCGCTGTTTCCAAATTCATCAAGGTAGGAGATCAGGTTCATGCCAAATAAATTAGCTATGGCTAAGCATGTTGTCAACAGCTACAGCTCATCGTATGACCGATTAGCGTCAGCTAGCATCGTCGCTATGGAAACAGTAAAGAACCTACCCGAGATATACGAAAAGCGGCGGGCTACGCTTGCCCGCATGGTGGAAGATGAAAAACTGCGTGGGGGCAAGCGTGGTGCCCACCGCCGTGTTGCTGAGCTTCTAAAGATGGACCCTTCTCACCTATCCCAAGTAATCCTCGGGAATAGGAAGTGTGGAGAGGAGTTGTCGATCAAGATTGGATCCGTCTTGCAGTCCCCAGAATGGTGGGCCCTTCAATCAACGGAAAACCTTAATCTTCGTGGGCCGAGACCCTTCGACCAAAATGTAGTGCCCGTAGAGGAACCCATACGCACTGTCCCCCTTATCAGCAGCGTGGCGGCTGGGCGCTTGACTGAGGTCACCGATCCATACGCTCTTGGAGCGTGCGAGAAGGAGATCGCAGTGTTAGCTGAGGTATCCAGATTTGCTTTTGCACTAAGGATCACCGGCAACTCCATGGTGCCCGAATATGCGGATGGGGATATCGTCATCATCGACCCTCAAGCATCCCCACAACCTGGAGATTGCGTGGTGGCAAAGAATCACGAGCATGAGGCGACGTTCAAAAAGTTTCGACCACGAGGCCGCAATGAGCAGGGTGTTGAATACTTCGAACTTGTGCCACTCAATCCCGACTACCCAACATTGCGATCAGATGTAGAGCATTTGCGCATCATTGGTACTGAGGTGCAGCACAACAGGATTAAGAGGCCAAGGAAAAACTGAGCATCTTTGTTGCCGCAGTCAGGCATGGGCCACAGCCCCTCAAGCCCCGTAAGCGTTAGGCACGCCGGGATTGCGTTGACTCAAAATGATTAGCTGCAGATATTGATTAAGTTGTTAGCTTTGGCTAATCTTAATCCATCGAAGTCGCCCACCCGGCGCGGCATCATGGAGACTAACAGCCATGCAAAGAGCCATGCTCAATGGTGAGCCAACCAGGCAGGGGTTCCGCCCCAATGCGGACGGGGTTGCTCCGCAGCACCTAATCCCTCTCAGATTCTCTCAGAATCACGCAACGGTTTCCGTCGCCTACCGCGACGGCGCTGTACTGACCTTCATCTTCGATCGCTCCACAACCATTGTGGACCTGATGACCATGGTCTCCCGCGCCGGCACGGTGCGGAAGGTGGTGCTGTGATGGATCGCACCCTCCTGTTCATAACCACAGAGAAGGACCCGGAGCAACGGAGCCATTCTGAGTTGCTGCTTTGCCAGATACTCTTGTGTGCGACGAGAGGGTCCTTTCTGTTTCGGGAGCCGGGCCGCGTCGGGATAGCCGCGCGTGGTGATACCCCCTCACGGTGGTGCTCTGTTCTGCTCTGGGACGAGGTACCATCATGATCTCGACCGCAAAGGACGCCTCGCGTCTTGGCATGCTCATCCGGCCCAACGGCACCCGGCTGCTGCCCATAACCGGGCTTCAATCCGAAGGGAAAATTTCAGTAACAGGCGTTTACGTGGAGTTCGAGACGACCATTGGTGCCGCCATCGCTTTCGGATACTCTCTGGAAGATGCTACGCCAGCGCTTTCCGAAGCCTGGGATAACGCTGCGGCAAGGCGTCAGGCACAGCCCCCGCTGGCAATCCATTTTGGGAGCTGATCCATGGGCGCCCTACCCCTAAAAGAACCCTCTCGCCGGATCACGCGCTATCACCGCGGGAACTTCCGCGTGGCAGACTGGATTTTGGAATCATGGCTACTTTTCTAACGCCGGAAGATCTATATAGCCTCACAGGACTGAAGACCAAGCCTGGGCAGGTCAGATGGCTATGTGACCATGGTTACAGGCATGAAGTGGCGGCAACCGGGCGACCAGTGGTACTTTGGGCAGAGGTCGAACGTCATCTCGTTGGATCAGGGGCAATGCCCAGACGTAATGTGCCGAGACTGGATGTTCTGAAGCAGGAGCAACGACGACATGGGACGGCATAGATCGTCACACCATAATCTTCCACCAAGGATGCACCAGAAAGGCAAGGTGTACTATTACGTCACGCTCGTCGCCGGAAAGCGCCAGTGGACCAGGCTCGCAGACAATTATCCTGAGGCTGTTGCCAAGTGGGCCGAGATGGAAGGACACAATGCCTCTGGCTCCACAGTGGGACAGGCCATAGATCGCTATATCGGTACGGAGCTATCCAAGCTCGCAGAGTCCACCAGAAAGGAATACATCCGTCAATCCGCGCTGCTGCGCTCCGTGTTTGGACACATGCAGATCGTCGAGGTGAGGGGTATGGATATCGCCGCATACCTTGATCAGCATCCATCACCGGTTGCAGCCAATCGCGAGATGGCCCTTCTTTCGACGGTATTCTCCTTCGCTATTCGATGGGGCTGGTGTGAACACAATCCAACCAAAGGTGTCAGGCGAAACAAGGAGAAACCTCGGGACCGCTACATCACTGACGAAGAGTTCGACCTTATCAGGTCACATGCTGATAGCCAGTGGCAGTGCATCATTGATATCGCCTACCTCACCGCCATGCGGCGCGGTGACATCATGAGACTTCGACTTTCGGATATCAACGGTGACTCTCTGCTCATCAGCCAGAGCAAGACTGGAAAAAAGATGGCCTTCATCATTAGCCCTGCATTGGAGGAAGTGATTTCACGTTCCAAGAGCTTGCGCCGCAGGGTAGGGTCGCTCTACTTCTTTTGTACACGCGACGGGCAACCCTATAGTGTCAGTGGTTGGAACAGCGCCTGGCGGCGTATCGTGGCCAAAGTTGGCGTGGAGGATATTCACTTTCATGACATACGAGCAAAGGCGCTTACCGACGCCAAGCGGGTCTCTGGAAGAGACTACGCGCAAGCCTTGGCTGGCCATGCCAGCGGCGATATGACCGAGGCATATATCAGAGCCAGAGAAGCGGAGCGAATCACCCCACTGAGCAGGATTGTAGAAAAAGGGGATGATTGTAGAAAAATGAATCAGGATAAAACGTCCTAACCCATTGATTAATTGGTCGGGGCGAGAGGATTTGAACCTCCGACCACCTGAACCCCATTCAGGTGCGCTACCAGGCTGCGCTACGCCCCGCAAGAGCCGCTACTCTAATGCTTCGCTGGCGTCGGGTCAATGCTTGCCGGCACATATTTTTATCAATTCGGATAACTCAGTCCGCAGGTAGGTCAGACGGTTGCCCGTGCCCCTGTTCAGGCCGGAGGCATTATCCTCCATTTCGAATTCCAGTTGTGCTGCTGAGACCGGATGTCCGTGACTGGATTCGTTGCGCAGCCCCTGAAGTCGTTCACGAGCGCCGTGGATGGTGTAACCTTCTCCATATAGAAGCTCACGAATCTGTCGCGCCAATAGTAAGTCGTGGCGCTGGTAATAACGGCGATTACCTTTTCTTTTCAGCGGACTGAGTAGCGGGAATTCCTGCTCCCAATAGCGCAGTACATGGGCCTTTACCCCACAAAGCAGAGACGCCTCGCTAATGGAGAAATACCGTTTTTCAGGAATTTCTGGTAGCGCGACGAGCTCTTTGCCAGCTTTACCCTTAGCCGTTATCTGGTTCGCTACCATTGACGTAGGCTTTGAGCTTCTGGCTCGGATGGAAAGTCACCACCCGCCGTGCGGTGATGGTAATTTCCACGCCGGTTTTGGGATTACGTCCTGGGCGGGGGTTTTTATCGCGCAGGGTGAAATTACCAAAGCCGGAGAGTTTCACTTCTTCGCCCTGGGCCAGGTTTTCGCGAATATGATCAAACATGGCTTCCACAACGCCTTTGGCTTCACGCTTGTTCAAGCCCATGGTTTCAAACAACATATCAACAATTTCTGCTTTCGTGACGGCCACTTTCTTGTCTCCCTATGCCCTGAGTTCTATGGAGCCGATTTGCTTCACTGCTGTAAGCATTCGCTCCAATTCCATTTGTACATCAGCCTCAGTCAGCGTACGCTCACGATCCTGCAAAATGAGCGCAAATGCCAAACTGTAGGTCCCTGCTGGCAGGGATTCCCCCTGATAGCGATCAAAAATACGAATTTCCTGCACCACCGCACTGGCAGCTTGCTGCATTGCGGCCAGAACAGCTCCTGCCTCAATGTTATCGGGTATGACCAACGCCATATCCCGGCGCAAGGCAGGATAGGGTGACAACGCCGTAAAATGTCGCCCTTTCTGCAGATGTTCCAGCATCTCTATGTCTAGATAGAAGAAAAAGGCCGATTTGTCCAGGTCATAGCGCGCTGCAAGGGTCGGATGCAGAGCCCCGAGCATCCCGATTCTGCAGCCTTCAACCAGAATTTCTGCGGCCTGTCCGGGATGCAGCGCATGCTCAGTGGACAAAGTCTGGAACTCAAAATGGGTTTGTGGCCATAACGCCAGAATGGCGGCTACATCCCCTTTAAGATCAAAAAAATCCACATCCCGGGCCGTTTGCGCCCAGTTTTCCCGATCTGCGGCGCCCCAGATACAACCTGCCAGGATCATGCTCTGCCGATCTGCCGAAAATATCCGCCCCATTTCAAAAAGACGAATACGATCCTGCTGACGCTTCGCATTAAATTGCAAGGTCTGCAGCAAACCCGGCCAGAGGCTGGCACGCATCACCGCCAGGTCTGCTGACAAGGGGTTCAGCAAGGCGGGTGCATCCGCATTCGGCTGGAAATCATCCTGAGCTTCCTGGCTGATAAAACTGTAGGTAATGACTTCGTGATAATCGCGGGCCTGCAAAATATGACGCAACTGCTGAGATGATGATTGATTATCGGGCACCGCCTGCAAGAGGCCACGAGGGCGATGGGCTGGCAGATGGTCATAACCGTAAATTCTTCCCACCTCTTCAATCAGATCTGCCTCAATCCGCAGATCAAAACGGTGGCTGGGGGCAGTAGCCTGCCAACCATCCTGCACCGGACGGATCTGCAGACCCAAACGCGTCAGCAACTGCTCAACAACGGCCGCCGCGTAGGGCATTCCCATCACCCGCTCAAGACGTTTCTGCCGCAATGAAATTTCGACGGAAGCTGGCAACTGGCCCTTCAGGGTAAATGAATGGGAGGCTCGCAACTGCACGGTGGCCAGTTCCATCATTTGCGCGAGTACGCCTCTGGCTACCTGCGGAGCCAGATTAAAATCCACACCCCGCTCATAGCGCATGGCGGCATCGGTTTGCAAACCCAGTCGACGTGCGCGGCCCTGAATGGCCTTGGGTTGAAAAAACGCCGCTTCCAGAATAATGGAACGGGTTTGCGCGGTCACACTGCTACGGCGTCCGCCAATAATACCCGCGAGTGCCACTGGTCCCTGCGCGTCGGCAATGACCAGCATATCCGGCTCCAGGTTCAGATCGCGGCCATCCAGCGCATCAAGGACTTCTCCGGTCCTGGCCCAGCGTACACACAGTCCACCCTGAATCGTATCAGCATCAAAAGCGTGCAAAGGCTGACCGGTATCAAACATCCAGAGGTTCAGCAAATCCACCATCGGGTGGATGCTGCGCTGGCCGGCCCGGCGCAAACGCTCGCGCAAAAAATCCGGTAAGCGATTTGGTACGCCGTCAATCCACAATGCGGTATAACTGGGACAAGCCGTTCTGGCTTCAGCCTCTATTGAGACAGAGTAATCACCCTGCACGGGTTCTTGGGTGGAGTCCTGCTGAGACCATTCGTGGTCTTGTGTGACAGCCCGGGGGTCATGCAGTTGCTGCGCCCCAAGGGCATACAGATCGCGCGCCACGCCCTTGATGGACAAGGCATCACCGCGATTAGGGGTAATACCCAAAGTCAGAATTTCATCATCCAAATGCAGGTAGGTCCGCAGATCCGCACCTACGGGAGCCTCTGCATCCAGAATCAACAATCCGCTACTGCCATCCTCCAGACCCAGCTCACCAGCCGCACAAAGCATGCCCTCCGAACGCGCCCCGCGCAGTTCCGAAATGGCTATTTTTTTATTACCCGGCAACTCCGCTCCCGGCAAAGCCAGGGGTACCCGCTGCCCTTCAGCCAGATTTGCAGCGCCACAGACAATCGTCCGCAGGGTACCGTCACCAGCATCTACCTGAGCGATTCGCAGCTTGTCGGCTTCCGGATGCGCTGCCACGCTTTGTACTGCCGCAACGACCACAGAATGGAAAGGCGGAGCAGCGGGCTCCATCGCTTCTACTTCAATACCGCCCATGGTCAGGCGACGGGCGATTTCTTCCGTATTCCAGGAAAAATCCAACCAATCACGAAGCCACTGAATACTGATACGCATAACCTTCGCTCCTCAGGAAAACTGCTTGAGGAAGCGCAGATCGTTCTCAAAAAAGAGACGCAAATCATTGACCCCATAACGCAGCATGGTCAGTCTTTCGATGCCCATGCCAAAAGCAAAGCCGCCGAATATTTCGCCATCTACTCCGGCACCAGTCAGTACTGCCGGATGCACCATGCCGCAGCCCAGCACTTCCAGCCAGCCGGTTTGCTTGCAAACCCGACAACCTGAACCACCGCAGATGACACAGCCTACATCCACTTCTGCAGAAGGCTCCGTAAAGGGGAAATAGGAAGGACGAAAGCGCACCGGCAAATCCGGTTTGGCAAAAAAATTCTGAAGAAAATCTTCCAGCAGGCCACGCAAATCAGCAAAACTGGCTTCTTCATCAAGAAGTAGCCCTTCCACCTGATGAAACATCGGGGTATGGGTAATATCAGAATCCCGCCGATATACGCGTCCCGTTGCAATCATCCGCAAAGGCGGCTGATGGTTTTCGAGAAAGCGGATTTGTACCGGAGAGGTATGCGTACGCAACACCCGATTCTGGTCAAAGTAGAATGTATCGTGCATGGCCCGCGCTGGATGATCTTCGGGAATATTCAGCGCTTCAAAATTATGATAATCGTCTTCTATTTCGGGACCATCACTAATTTCAAAACCCAAACCGGAAAAATATTGCTCTATCCATTCGAGGGTCTGACGGATGGGATGACTACTCCCCAACGCAACGCGCCTTCCGGGTAGGGTAACATCTATCCGCTCAGCCTCCAGGCGGGCTTGAATCCGTGCAGCTTCCAGTACGGTCCGGCGGGATTGCAGCAGATTCTGCACTTCCTCCTTGCGCACATTCAGTAATTGTCCGGCTTCACGACGCGCTTCTGGAGATAATTGTCCGAGTTGCTGCATGGCCTGGGTCAACAGACCCTTTTTCCCCAACCAGTGCAGACGGATTTGTTCCAGCGCGGCAAGATCCGCAGCGGCCGCAATATCACGCGCGGCCTCTGCAAGGGAAGCTATGGAAGATAGCGACATATCCACAGCCTCCGTCACAATTAAGCGGCCAGCTGGCCCTTAGCCACCTCAACCAGACGGGTAAACGCCGGCTTGTCGCGCACCGCAATATCCGCAAGGACCTTGCGGTCCAGCTGAATACCCGCACGCAGCAAACCATTCATGAAACGGCTGTAGCTCAAACCTTCTGAACGTGCTGCGGCATTGATGCGCACAATCCAGAGGCTGCGGAAGTCCCGCTTCTTGGTACGACGATCGCGGTATTCATAAGTCAGGGCCTTCATCACCGCCTGATGGGCGATGCGGAAGTTGCTTTTGCGTTGACCACGGAAGCCCTTGGCGCGCGCCAGGACTTTTTTATGACGGGCGTGGGCGGTTACGCCACGTTTTACTCTAGGCATAGTACGATTCCTCTGTCATCAAGCGTAGGGAAGCATGCGCCGCAAGGCAGCCTGATCGCTTCCCGAAGTCACCAAGGTGTGGCGCAGATGACGCTTCCGCTTGGTCGTTTTTTTGGTCAGGATGTGGTTCAAAAACGCCTGACGATGCTTAAACTTGCCGGATCCGGTGCGCTTGAAACGCTTGGCCGCTCCGCGATTGCTCTTCATTTTTGGCACGATGCTCTCCTATTTTTTCCTTGGGGCGACAATCATCACCATTTGCCGTCCTTCCATGCGTGGCCGTTGTTCAACCACCCCGACTTCTGCTAAATCCTTTTCTACCCGGTTGAGCAGTTCCATGCCCAGTTCCGGGTGAGACATCTCACGACCACGAAAGCGCAGGGTGATTTTGGCCCGGTCTCCATCATCAATAAAACGCATGATATTACGGAGCTTGATCTGGTAATCGGCATCATCCGTACGCGGACGGAATTTGATTTCCTTTACCTGGGTCTGCTTTTGCCGACGCTTCGCTTCATGCTGACGTTTGCTTTCCTGAAAGCGAAACTTGCCGTAATCCATGATCCTGCAAACCGGTGGTTCGGCCTGTGGGGCAATTTCCACCAGATCCAGGTCGGCTTCTTCAGCGGCCGACAAGGCTTCCATAAAGGAAACCACACCCATTTGTTCACCTTCCACCCCTATCAGCCGGACCCGCGCTGCGGTAATTTCCCGGTTGATATTGACCTCTTTCTCCGTCGCGATCGCCTTATCCTCCTCGCTAGCCTTGCCACTCCAGGGTATTCTGCCGCTCCTGATGCATTTTCTGCAGAGCGGTGCCCAGCGCAGCAATGCTATGGGAACCCAAGTCCTGACCGTTCCGATCCCTGATCGCCACGGTTCCCGCTTCCTGCTCGCGTTCTCCGACGACCAGCATATAGGGCACCCGGCGCAGGGTGTGGGCGCGTATCTTATAACCTATCTTCTCGTTTCTCAAGTCCGTTTCGACACGGAGGCCGATTTTGCTCAATACTGCCGTGACAGATTCCGCATATTCGACAAAATGCTCACTGATCGGAAGTACCGCAACCTGCACGGGTGACAGCCACAATGGGAATTTTCCTTCGTAATGTTCGATGAGCACGCCAAAAAAGCGCTCCACAGAACCAAATATGGCGCGATGCACCATAATGGGCACCTGCCGCGAACCATCTTCGGCCACATACTCCATCCCGAAACGTTCGGGCAAGTTGAAATCGAGCTGGATGGTGCTGCACTGCCATTTACGGCCAATGGCATCCTGAATTTTCAGATCGATTTTCGGGCCGTAAAAAGCTCCGCCCCCTTCATCCACCTGATATTCCAGGCCCGCACGATCCAAAGCGGTCCGCAAAGCCTCGGTAGCTGTTTCCCAGATGGCATCACTACCCACGGAGTGCTCTGGCCGGGTGGAAAGGTTGATTTCGTAGCGGTCAAAACCAAAGGTACCGAGAATTTTCTGAACCAGCGTCAGCACTTCGCCAATTTCCACCGCAATCTGATCAGGGCGGCAGAACACATGGGCGTCATCCTGGGTAAAGCCGCGCACCCGCATCAAACCATGTAGTGCTCCAGACATTTCATGACGGTATACCGTCCCCAGTTCCGCCCAACGCAGGGGCAAATCCCGATAGGAACGCAACTTGTCTTTATAAATCAGAATATGAAAAGGACAGTTCATGGGCTTAAGCTGATACGGCTGGCCCTCGTCCTGCATGGGATCAAACATGGATTCCGCGTAGAAATCCTTGTGTCCAGAAGTGTGCCACAACTGTTCATGGGCAATATGCGGAGTAAACAGTAATTCATAGCCCCCATCCACGTGGGCACTGCGCCAGAAGTCCTCAATGACCCGCCGGATCCGGGCACCCATGGGATGCCAGAAAACCAATCCACCCCCGGCATCTTCCTGAATGGAGAACAAATCCAGTTCGGTGCCAATACGGCGATGATCGCGCTTTTCAGCTTCAGCCAGCTGCTGCAAATAGGCGTCCAGATCTTTCTGGCTCGCCCAGGCCGTTCCATAAATACGCTGCAACATGGGGTTGCGGGAGTCTCCACGCCAGTAGGCTCCGGCAACCCGCTGCAACTTGAAAGCACCCAGTGATCCGGTAAAGGGCACATGAGGACCCCGGCAGAGATCTACGAAATCACCCTGGCGGTACAAACTCAATGCTTCACTGGCCGGAATATCACGGATAATCTGGACCTTATAGTCTTCACCCATGCTCTCGAAAAGATCAATGGCGGCATCACGAGACAATACTTCGCGCTGGACGGCAAGATTCTGTTTCACCAGTTCGCGCATCCGGTTTTCAATGGTGGCAAGATCTTCCACCGTAAAGCTGCGTGCACTGGCAAAATCATAATAAAAGCCGTTTTCAATTACCGGGCCGATAGTCACCTGAACATCCGGAAACAGCGACTGTACCGCCTGCGCCAGCAAATGCGCGGTCGAGTGGCGAATTACTTCCAGACCTTCGGGACTGTCCTTGGTGATAATGGCTACTGCCACATTCTCATCCAGCACCGTGGAGAGATCCTTGAGGGTACCATCGACGCGCATGGCTACTGCTGCCTTGGCGAGTCCGCTGCCGATAGTGCGCGCCAGTTCCAGCCCGGTGAGGGGTTCAGGGAACTGTCGATGACTACCGTCTGGCAACTGAATGTCTGGCATATGTCCCCTCCAAAGAAAAAGCACCAGAGAGATTCCTCCCTCTGGTGCGGGATTTGGTAGGCACGGGCGGTTTCGAACCGCCGACCTCTACCGTGTCAAGGTAGCGCTCTCCCCCTGAGCTACGCGCCTGCAGCCCGCAAATGTACCCATTACGCAGGCTCCGGTCAAGATCTACGCAACATGGGCAGCACGTTAAAGCGCCAGATGAAACCCGGTATGGCAAAAACGGCAAACATGCACAGGGCAATCACATAAAATTCCCACCCCTGGGCATGCAGGCTACCATCCAGACTGTTTTCAACAGCCATGCCGATCAGCCCCACAATGAAGTACATCACCAACCACTCCAGCAGATACCACTGCAGAGCCTTGCCTCCCGCAACCGGGCGTATAAAAAACAGGCGATTGCTCAGCCAGGGCAAATTGGCTGCCACAAAAGCCAGTAATATATAAAGTAGTTCCCAATTATGCATATCCATCAAATCACTCCCTGCATGGCATAAAAACAGAAGGCCATCAGCGGTCCGGGGACAATCCCCAGAACCAGCAAGGCCAGACTGTTGATACTGAGGGTAGCACTGGCAAGATCATCGCGCACGATCGGCCCGCCTTCCGGTTCAGGGGCATCAAAATACATGACTTTAACGACCCGCAAATAATAGAAAGCGCCAATTACTGCCAGCAATACGCCGATTACCGCCAACCACACATATCCCGCTGCAATGACGGCCTGGAACACCGCCAGCTTGGCATAAAAGCCCACCGTCGGTGGAACACCCGCCATGGAAAACATGATGATGAGCATCAAAAAAGCATACCAGGGTTTGCGCTGCGATAATCCCTTGAAATCATCAATGCGATCCGCCTCAAAACCCGCCCGGGTGAGGAGCAGAATCATCCCGAAACCGGCCAGAGACATCAGCACATAAACAATGGTGTAGAAAAATGCGCTGGCAAAGCCAGCTTCTGTCCCCGCAACTATGCCCAGGGAAAGAAAACCCACATGCCCTACGGTTGAGTAGGCCAGCATCCGTTTCAGATTCTGTTGGGCAATGGCAATCAGGTTGCCTACCAGCAGAGACACCAATGTCAGGGCAATAAATATCTGCTGCCAGGATTCCAGCATGCCGTACCCACCATCTACCAACAGGCGAATAATCAGGGCAAAGGCGCCGATTTTAGGTGCCGAAGCCAGAAAGGTCGTTACCACCGTGGGTGCGCCCTGATAGACATCCGGCAACCACATGTGAAAGGGGGCTGCGCCGAGCTTGAAAGCAATACCCGCCACGATAAAGACCAGGGCAAATACCAGAATCAGATTACTGCTGGTAACATTCACCAGTGCTGCAGCAATATGGCGAACCTCCAGGGTTCCTGTCAGTCCGTAGAGCAGCGACATACCGTAAAGCAGCAAACCCGAAGCCAGGGCGCCCAGAACAAAATATTTCAGCCCGGCTTCGGTTGCGACCAGACTGTCGCGATTGAAGGCAACCAGCGCATATTGACTCAGCGCCAAAAGCTCCAGCCCCAGATAGATGCTCAACAGGTTGGCGCCCGAGACCATCACCATGACACCCAGGAGGGCAAAAAGCAGCAACACATAGATTTCGCCCCGGTATATGCCACGATCCATCAGATAGCGTCGCGAATAGAGCACCACCATCAATACGGCCAGATAGCTGAACAATTCGGCCACATTGGTAAACGGATCCAGCACCAGCAAACCGGCGAAAGTCGTACCACTTTGTCCCAATTCAAAAAAGGTCAGCACTGCTGCACCCAGCAGCGTCAGTACGGTCAGCACCGGAGCCACGTCCCGCAGTCGTTCGCCCAGGTACAAATCCGCCAGCAACACCACGCAGGCCATGATCAACACCCAGATTTCCGGTATCGCAAAAGTCCAATGCAGCAGAAAAGCATTCATAGGCAGTGTCCTTCTACGCCGGAATTTTCGAAACAGCTATCTGCGCCACCAGATGCTGTACCGAGGTATGTACGATATCAAGGAAAGGTGCGGGCCATACGCCCAAGAGCAGGGTGAACGCCGCCAGAGTCCCAAGCACCAGCATTTCGCGGGCATCGAGATCTTTCAGGGCTGCCACCTCGGGGTGCACAATTCCACCAAAAATAGCGCGTTTGAACAGCCACAAAGTGTAGCTGGCTCCGGTAACCAGACCGGTAGCGGCAAGAATCGCGTACCACGGATTCACCTGATACGTGCCGAGTACCACCATGAACTCACCCACAAAACCGGAAGTCCCCGGCAACCCCACATTGCCCATGGCGAATAACATCATCAACGCCGCAAATATCGGCATGACGTTGGCGACCCCTCCATAGGCTTTGATATTCCGGGTATGCATACGGTCATAGAGCACGCCGATGCAGAGGAACATGGCGGCACTGATAAAGCCGTGAGAGAGCATCTGAATAATACTGCCTTCAATGGCCACACTATCAAACACAAAAAAGCCCAGCGTCACAAAGCCCATGTGGGCAATGGAGGAGTACGCCACCAGTTTTTTCATGTCTTCCTGAACAATAGCCACCAGCGCCACATAAATAATGGCGATCAGGGAAAGCAGAATCATCAGCCAGGCGAGTTTGTGGCTGGCATCCGGAACAATGGGCAGACTCAGGCGCAGAAAACCGTAAGCCCCCATCTTCAGCATGATAGCTGCCAGTACCACCGATCCGGCGGTAGGCGCCTCCACGTGGGCATCCGGTAACCAGGTATGCACTGGCCACATCGGAATTTTTACCGCAAACGCCACAAAAAAAGCAATAAATATGAGAATCTGCGCTGTCATTCCCAGGGGGGTATGCTGATAAACCAGCAAGTCGAAACTGTTGCCGCTGTGAAAATACAGGTACAACAAAGCCACCAGCATCAACACGGAACCCAGGAAGGTATATAGAAAAAACTTGATGGTGGCATACACCCGTCGTGGTCCACCCCAGACGCCGATAATCAGGAACATCGGAATCAGCATGGCTTCCCAGAATACATAAAAGAGAATGGCATCAAGGGCGCAGAACACGCCGATCATCATGCCTTCCATAATCAGGAAAGCCGCCATGAATTGGGCAACCCGGGTCTGGACATTACGCCAGGAGCTGATGACCACCAGTACGGTCAAAAAGCTGGTCAGCAATATAAACCACAGGGATATACCATCCACACCGAGGTGATAATAAATATTCAGGGAAGGAATCCACGCAACCCGCTCACTGAATTGCATGGCCGCAGTGTGCGTATCAAAACCCGTATAGAGGGGGATGGTAACGGCAAAGGCCAGCAAGGACACGATCAGGGCCAACCAACGCGCCAGCGCCGCACGGTGATCTCCAACGGCTAAAACCAGCAGGCCGCCGACGATGGGTATCCAGATAGAATAGCTGAGGAGCGAAGCGTTCATCAGTGCTTACCCCTTCCAGATCACAAAATATGTCATGAATAAAATCAACCCGATAATCATGGCGAAAGCATAATGATAAATGTATCCCGTTTGCACTTTACGCCAGGACAACGCCAACTTGCCGATGCCGAAAGCGGTGCCATTGACCATCAGGCCGTCAATCAGTTTTTCGTCACCAACATGCCAGAACAACCGTCCAAACTGAATCACTCCGCGTACCAGAACCGTATTATTAAAAGCATCAAAACCGTATTTGCTTTCCAGCAGCCACACTGCCGGACTGAGGATGCGGCTGAGCCATTCGGGTAAACCCGTATTCCAGGCATAAAAGTAGGCAGCACAGACAATACCCGCCACGGCCAACCAAAAGGGCCAGGCTTCCAGACCATGCAAAAGAAACACAGCAGCGCCCTGCCAATGCGCGGCAATTTCACCGATGGTGTTGAACTGCGGAGCAATAACCAGCGAAGAATCGAGAAAATGCCCCAAGCCTACCGGACCGATGTACGCCCAACCGGCATATACCGCAGGAATAGCCAAGGCAATGAGTGGCACCGTAATCACCCAGGGTGACTCATGCAGATGGTCCCGGGTGTAGGGGTCCATGCGGGGTGTACCGTGGAACACCATGAAAAACATACGGAAAGTATAAAGAGCTGTGACGAAGGCCCCCGCAACCAGCATGAACTCGGCCCAGCCAGCTCCCGGCAGGGTGGAGAGGCCCACGGCTTCGATAATCAGATCCTTGCTGAAAAACCCGGCAAAGGGCGGGATACCTGACAGCGCGAGGCCGCCTATCAGAAAGGTGATGTAAGTGATGGGCATGGCCTTGCGCAAGCCGCCCATTTTACGGATGTCCTGCTCATTGGCCATGGCATGAATCACCGAGCCCGCCGCCAGGAACAGCAACGCTTTGAAAAAAGCATGGGTCATGAGGTGAAAAATAGCCGCTGAAAAGGCCGAAGCCCCCAGTGCAGCCGTCATGTATCCCAACTGGGAAAGGGTCGAGTAGGCAATAATGCGCTTGATGTCATTTTGCACCAGGCCGATCAGCCCCATGAACAAGGCGGTAATAGAGCCAATCAACAAAATGACGGTCAACGCCGTGGCCGACTGTTCATAAATGGGCGACATCCGGGCCACCATGAAAATCCCGGCAGTGACCATGGTCGCGGCGTGAATCAGCGCCGAAATGGGAGTTGGACCTTCCATGGATTCCGGGAGCCAGACATGCAGCGGTACCTGGGCTGATTTGCCCATGGCACCAATAAACAGCAGCAAGGCAATCCAGGTCAGTACATTCCAGGGATGTCCGGGAAAAATTTCTACGGTCTGGCCGACCAGATGGGGCACCATGGCAAATACCGTGCGGTAATCAAGACTGCCGCAGTAATGATAAATAGCCGCAATACCAATCAGAAAACCGAAATCGCCGACCCGATTGACAATAAATGCCTTCAGGGCGGCGACATTGGCGCTTTCGCGCTGGAACCAGAAACCGATGAGCAGATAGGAAACCAGACCCACCGCTTCCCAGCCAAAAAACAACTGCAGAAAATTGTTGCTCATCACCAGCATGATCATGCTGAAAGTGAACAGGGAAATATAACTGAAAAAGCGGGCATAACCAGGGTCACCATGCAAGTAGCCTATGGTATATAAATGCACACAAAGCGACACAAAGGTAACCACCACCAGCATCAGCGCGGTCAGGCTGTCCACATCAAATCCGATGGGGACTTGCAGATGGCCGAGCACAGCCCATATATAGATATTGCCGTAAAAATCGACACCATGCAGGGTCTGAAACAGTACCGCCAGGGCCAGATAAAAAGAGACCGCGACCCCCGCTAAGGGCGCCCAGTGCGCTTGTTCCTGCAGCTTCCAGCCGCCAAAACCAGCCACCAGAGAACCAGCCAGCGGTGCCAACGGAATAATCAGGTACACAAGGAGAGGTGGAAAGGTATTCAACCAGTCAAAAACCCACATATCAGCCTCTCAACTCGTCAATATCTTCTACGTTGATACTCCGGCGGTTCCGGAAGTAAACCACCAGAATGGCCAGACCAATGGCCGCTTCAGCAGCAGCTACCGTCAGGATGAAAAACACAAAAACCTGCCCTTCGAGATTCCCCAGATAGCGGGAAAATGCCACCAGATTGATATTCACTGCCAGCAGCAGTAATTCAATGGCCATCAGCAAAATAATCACGTTTTTGCGGTTCAGGAAAATCCCCACCACACCGATGGAAAAAAGGATAGCCCCGAGTATCAGATAAGCGGCGAGCGTTGGTTGTCCACCCATCATCATTGTTCCGGCCCCCGCAAATTCACCAGGCTGATGCGGTCTTTGGCACGCACTGCCATTTGCGCATCAACACTCTGGGTTTTAGTGCCCTGGCGGCGCCGCAAGGTCAGGGCAATAGCCGCAATAATCGCAACCAGCAAAATCACCGCCGCAATTTCAAAGGGATATAAATAATGAGTGTAAAGCAATACGCCCAGGGCGCGGGTATTATCTGCATTGGCAGGAATAGGGCCGGGAGCAGGAATATGGCCCAACGGCGAAGTCCAGAAAACCACGGCCAGTTCCAGCACGCCCAGAATGGCAATGGCCAGCCCCAGCGGCAGGTAACTCAAAAACCCTTCCTTGAGACGGGTCAAATTAATATCCAGCATCATCACCACAAACAGGAAAAGCACCATGACCGCGCCCACATAAACCAGAATCAGGATCAGACCCAAAAATTCTGCGCCCAGCAAAATGAACAGGGCGGCGGCATTGAAAAACGCCGGCACCAGAAACAAAGACGCATAGACCGGATTTCTTGCCGTGATGACCGCTGTCGCAGAACCCAGCAATATCGCCGAAAAAAGGTAAAAAAGGATGGTGGTTATGATCATAATAATTATTTTCCTGTCAACGATATGCGCGGTCTGCTTCGCGATCCGCTGCCAATTCTGCTTCCAGGCGATCACCATTGGCGAGGAGCATATCCTTGGTATAAATCAGATCCCCACGAATTTCGCCGTGATAGGACAACACCCGACTTTCGACAATGGAATCCACCGGACAGGATTCTTCACAAAGACCACAAAAAATGCACTTGCTCAGATCAATGTCATAACGAGTGGTGCGCCGGGTTCCATCATTACGTTGTTCACTTTCAATGGTGATAGCCAATGCCGGACAGACGGCTTCACATAATTTACAGGCGATACAGCGTTCTTCACCGTTCTCATAACGGCGCAGGGCATGCAGCCCCCGAAAACGCGGAGACTGGGGCGTTTGTTCTTCGGGATACTGCACGGTGATTTTGCGGGCAAAAAAATACCGGCCGGTCAGCTGCATACCGCGCAGCATTTCCGTCAGGAAAAAAGTCTTGAACCACTGCTTCGGGCGAATTTGCATATTGTTCTCCTCAGCGCAGAATGGCACGCATGGGTGTTTCCAGGGCAATACCCACCACCACAATCCAGGCAATGGTTACCGGAATGAACACTTTCCAGCCCAGGCGCATGATCTGGTCATAGCGATAGCGTGGGAATGTTGCCCGAATCCACAAAAACACATACAGCAGAAAAGCGGTTTTGAGCAGCAACCAGACCAGGCCGGGTATCCAGGTCAATAACGGGGTGTTGATGGGTGCATACCAACCGCCCAGAAACAGGACCGTCGTCAACAATGACACAAAAATCATGTTGGCATATTCCGCCAGGAAAAACAGGGCGAAAGCCATTCCAGAATATTCCACATGGAAACCGGCGACAATTTCCGACTCGCCTTCCGCTACGTCAAAAGGTGCGCGGTTGGTTTCCGCCACACCGGAAATAAAATACACCAGAAAAAACGGGAAAAGGGGCAACCAGTACCAGGACCAGAACCCGCCACCGGCCTGGGCCTCGACAATTTTGCTCAGATTCAGGGTCTGGGCCAGCATCAACACTCCGACCAGCGCAAAACCCATGGCGATTTCGTAAGCAACCAGCTGTGCGGCGGCACGCATGGCACCCAGAAACGCATACTTGGAGTTGGAAGCCCAGCCCGCCACGATAATGCCGTACACGCCCAACCCGGCAATCGCCAGCACGTACAGCAAACCGGCGTTCATGTTGGAGATAGCCACATCCGGCCCGAAGGGTACTGCCGCCCAGACCAGTAGTGCAGGGACAAACGCCAGCACCGGCGCTGCCAGAAACAGAAAGCGGTTGGCACTGGTGGGAATGATGACTTCCTTGAACATCAACTTCAGCGCATCGGCAATAGGCTGCAGCGAACCTCTGAAACCCACCCGGTTGGGTCCCAGACGGACCTGCATGTAACCAATGACCTTGCGTTCTGCCAGGGTCAGGTAAGCCACACCCAGCAATAACGGCACCACCACAATGACAATTTTGATAATCGACCAGATGACTGCCCACCAGCCGGTTTGATAAAAATCATGCATTATGATGCCCTCTGGGTTTCCGGCAGTAATGCTGCCATCGCTACGGAACAGGGCAGATAAGGCGCAGCAAGTCCTGAAGTTTCCGGGTAGCCCAGAGGAATCCAGATGCAACCCAGAGGAATATGCGTATCCAGATCCAGGGCCAGAGTGACTTTTCCTGATGCGGAACTGACTTCCACGGCCTCACCCTGAATTCCCGACTGACGGGCCTGATCGGGATGCATTCTGGCAACCAGGGGGGTACTCAGCGGCTTGGCCCGGCGTACCAGAGGATCCCCCTGATATATGGGCCAGTCGCCAAGGCGCAACAACGCGCCTGCTGGTATGGGTTGCACTGCTTCCAGTGCTGGGAAGGCGTGGAAAGGCGGAATATCCATACCATAGTCGCCTACGGCATGATGCCAGGCGGCGCTCACTTCGCTCAGTTCATTGTACTGAAAGTCCGGCAGTTTCAGACCATCACCCAATACCCGCAATATTTTCCAGCCGGGCCGGGCTTCACCGGGTAATTTCACTGCCGCGCGGAAGGACTGGCAGCGTCCTTCATTATTCACATAAGAACCTGAACCCTCGGCAAACGCGGCCATGGGTAGTATAACATCCGCATACTGCCGGGCTTCATTCCCAAAATGACTGATGCTTAAAACAAACTCGGCATCGCGCAGGCGCTGGACGGCTTGTGCTCCTGCAAGACTATCCACACCCGGCTCTACGCCGAAAAGAATAAAGCCCTGCATGTCGGTATTCCAGCAGGCACCTGCAGGTAAACCGGACTCTGCCAGCAGGTGACCGCCAGGAGCGCGCTGGGGTACACAGCCACTCAACCAGGCTCCGGCACTGTTGCTTTCATCTGCCAGCCAGCCAATCCGCCCACCCGCCAGCTCGGCAATGCTTTCCACCTGCGCCAGCAGATCAGCAGCCTGGGGATGATGCAGCAGGGCACTGCAAATCAAAATGAGCGGATTATCTGCTGCCGCCATTTCCCGGGCCAAATCTACCAGACCATCGCTCTGTTTTTCTTCATGAACATGGGCAAAATGCCCCGCCAGTTGCTGGTACAAGGCCAGATCTTCACCCGCCCCGGCAACGATCTGAGTGACCGGAAAGTTGAAATCCTGACGCATGCTGTCAATGCTCACTACCTTGCCGCCGTTCAGTACCGCCTTATGCAGGCGATGGTTGGTCAGCGGCTGCTGGTGTCGGGTGAAGCCATGACAGAGCACAATCAGTGGTTCCCTTTCCAGTTCTTCCAGACTCATATTCAGCGCCGGATAAAGAGGCATGGCCGCATCCGCACGGAAATCCTGCTGATGCAGACGATGATCCACATGCGGGCTACCCAGTCCGCGCAACAAGGCCTGGAACAAAAACAGTTCTTCGTTGCTGGACTGTCCGGAAATCAGTCCGGCCAGCTTGTCTGCACCGTGACGGGCCAGCACTTTTTCCAGTCCGGCGAGCGTCGCTTCCAGGGCTTCGGCCCAGGAGACTTCCGTCCACTTACCCTGTGAATCGCGCAACAAAGGCTTGGTCACCCGATCAGGCGCATTCAATCCGGTGTAGGCATAGCGCCCCTTGTCACAAATCCACTGTTCATTGACAGCTTCATTATTGCGCGGCAAAACCCGCAGCACTTCCTTGCCCAGACTTTGGACATCGGTATTGCAGCCCGTGGAACAATGCGGACAAATGCCGGGGGTGTGCTTCAGTTCCCAGGAGCGGGCCTTGTAGCGGAAGGGTTTGCTGGTCAGCGCGCCCACCGGACATAAATCAATCATGTTTCCGGATAATTCCGATTTCACAGCCTTGGCTACATAAGTGCCAATGGCCATGTGTTCACCGCGTCCGGTAGCCCCAAGCTCCTTGATGCCACCGATTTCCTGCCCGAAACGCACACAGCGGGTACACTGAATGCAGCGGGTCATTTCCGTAGTGATCAGCGGACCGATATCCTTGTCTTCGACAACCCGCTTCTCCTCATTGTAATGACTGTGGGGATTGGCAAAGCCCATGGTGATGTCCTGCAATGGACATTCGCCGCCCTGATCACAAATCGGACAATCCAGGGGATGGTTGATCAGCAAAAATTCCAGAACACCCTGCTGGGCCATTTTTGCCTTGCGCGAAGCCGTGGCTATTTTCATTCCGTCAGACACCGGGGTGGCACAGGCGGGCAAGGGTTTTGGCGCTTTTTCCACATCCACCAGACACATCCGGCAATTGGCGGCAACAGAAAGTTTGGGGTGATAGCAGAAAAACGGGATATAAATCCCTAGAGACTCAGCGGCCTCCATGATCGTGGTCCCGGCTGCCACTTCGACTTGCTGTCCGTCTATTTCAATATGCAGCATCAGTGTTCTCCCATACTGATCATGCAGCTTTTGTGTTCAATATGGTATTCATATTCCTCACGAAATAACTTGATGGAGCTCACCACCGGCGCAACCCCACCATCTGCCAGGGCGCAGATGGTCCGCCCCTCAATGCGTGAACCCACATCCAGAAGCAGTTGCAGGTCTTCTTCGCGACCCTGACCGTTTTCGAGGCGATGCATGACCCGCCACAACCAACCCATGCCTTCGCGGCAGGGTGTACATTGACCACAAGACTCATGCATATAAAAACGGGCAATGCGCTCCACCGTGCGGACCATGCACACACTGTCATCCATGACAATCACGGAACCCGCACCCAAAGCCGAACCCGCCTTGGAAATGGAGTCGTAATCCATGGTGACATCCATCATCACCTCCCCAGCCACCATCGCCGTGCTGGTTCCACCGGGAATCACCGCTTTCAGCCGGCGACCAGGACGCAAGCCCCCGGCCATCTCCAGCAATTCCCGGAACGGAAGCCCCATGGGGACTTCGTAATTTCCGGGTTTCTGGACCTGACCAGTGACGGAGAAAATCTTGGTGCCCCCATTATTGGGTTTACCCAGATTCAAAAACCACTCGCCGCCCCTGGTGATAATGTCCGGCACCGAGGCGAACGTTTCGACGTTGTTGATGGTGGTGGGGCGCCCATAAAGTCCGTAGCTGGCGGGAAAAGGTGGCTTGAAGCGCGGCTGACCCTTTTTGCCTTCCAGGGCTTCCATGAGCGCGGTTTCTTCCCCACAAATGTAGGCCCCGGCACCCCGATATACATACAAATCGAAGGAAAAACCGGTACCCAGAATATTCTGGCCGAGATACCCCGCTGCATAGGCTTCAGCCACCGCATCCTCGACAATATGGATGGGTTCAATGAACTCGCCACGAATAAAAATGTAGCCCGCCGTGGCACCCATGGCATAGGCACCGATAATCATCCCCTCAATCAGGCGATGCGGTTCATAGCGCATAATATCCCGATCCTTGCAGGTACCGGGCTCGCCCTCATCGGCATTGCAGAGCAGGTATTTCGTGCCACTGACCCCTTTGGGCATGAAACTCCACTTCAGTCCGGTCGGAAAGCCGGCACCACCGCGTCCACGCAGAGCGGATTTTTTCATTTCGGCAATAATCTGCTCGGGCGCCATCGGTTCCTGGAGGACCTTGCGCAAAGCTTCATAACCACCGGTTCCGGCATACACGGACAGACGATGGGAGTCGGGAATACCACGATTCTGCAGCGTAACGCCATTAACGTACATCTTCAGATCCTCCCCGCAATTGGGCAATCAGGGCATCCAGACTTTCTGGAGTCAGGTTTTCGTAGTAGCGATCTCCCAGCTGCATCATCGGCGCATCTTTACAGGCACCCAGGCATTCCACTTCCTGCAGGGTGAACAAGCCATCAGCCGACGTTTCACCCAGACCGATTCCCAAGGTTTTACTCAGATGAGCAATGATTCTGTCTGATCCGTTCAGAAAGCATGACACGCTGCCACAGACGCAGAGCTTGTGGCGACCCACGGGCTTGAGGTCATACATGGTGTAAAAAGTCGCCACCTCAAATGCCTGAATGGCTGGCAAACCCAGAATTTCTGCCACATATTCAATCAGTTCATCACGCAGATAACCCTGTTCTTCCTGGGCAATACGCAGTGCCGCCAACAACGCAGAACGCGACTCTTCCTGCGGATACTTGCTGCGCTCAAAGGCAATAGCTTTCAGGGACTTTTCCGATAACATGCTCTACCTGTCAATCTCGCCGAAAACAATATCCATGGTGGACAGTATCGCCACCACATCTGCAATCATGTGTCCCTTGGCCATTTCATCCATCGCTGCCAGATGAGAAAAACCGGGGGCACGAATTTTCATCCGGTAGGGTTTGTTGGCACCATCAGAAATCATGTAGATACCGAATTCGCCCTTGGGAGCCTCAACGGCTGTGTACACTTCTCCTGCCGGAACGGACATGCCTTCCGAAAACAGTTTGAAGTGATGGATGAGGGCTTCCATGCTGCCCTTCATTTCTTCACGCGGGGGTGCTGCCACCTTGAAATCATCCGTAATGACCGGCCCCGGATTCTGCCGCAGCCAATTCACGCACTGGGCAATGATGTGGTTGCTTTGCCGCATTTCCGCCACCCGTACCAGATAGCGGTCATAACAATCCCCGGTACTACCGACGGGAATCTCAAAATCCAGATCCGCATAGGCCGCGTAAGGCTGGGTCCGCCGTAAATCCCAGGCTACCCCGGAAGCCCGCAACATGGGACCGGTAAAGCCCAGCTGCACCGCCCGCTCGGAACCTACCACACCAATCCCCACTGTTCTTTGTTTCCAGATGCGGTTATCGGTCAGTAATGTTTCATATTCGTCGACATAACCGGGAAAACGCCGGGTAAAATCTTCAATGAAATCGAGCACCGTTCCCTGGCGATTGGCATTGAGTTCATCCAGGCGCCTGGCATCCCGGTAAGGCGAGGCCACATACTGGGGCATCTGCGCCGGGAGATCACGATACACTCCACCAGGCCGATAATAAGCTGCATGCATCCGCGCACCGGAAACCGCCTCATACACGTCCATAAGGTCTTCTCGCTCGCGAAAGCAGTACAGGAAGACACTCATGGCACCCACATCCAGCGCATAGGCACCCAGCCAGAGCAGATGGTTGAGAACCCGGGTAATTTCGTCGAAAAGCGTACGAATATACTGGGCACGCCTTGGCACTTCCAGACCCAGCAGCTTTTCCACGGCCAGGCAGTACGCATGCTCGTTACACATCATCGACACGTAGTCGAGACGGTCCATATAGGGCAAATTCTGCAAATAGGTTTTATTTTCGGCCAGCTTTTCCGTAGCACGATGGAGCAAACCAATATGCGGATCAGCACGCTCGATGACTTCCCCGTCCAGCTCCAGCACCAGACGCAACACCCCGTGTGCCGAAGGATGCTGCGGCCCGAAGTTCATCGTAAAATTATTGATTTCTGGCATTGTAGCGCCCCTCCTCCTCGGCCCGGATGATGCGCGGGACAACTACCCGTTCTTCGGTGCGCGTGGGTTCGTAAATGACGCGCCCCTGATCGGCGTCGTAACGCATTTCTACGGTTCCCACCAGCGGAAAATCCTTACGGAATGGATAACCCACAAAACCATAATCGGTAAGAATACGGCGCAGGTCGGGATGACCATCAAACAAAATCCCGTAAAGATCAAAAGTCTCCCGCTCAAACCAGTTAGCGGCCGCCCAGACATCCACTACGGAGGGGACAATCGGCAATTCGGTATCTGCAAATATCCGCAAACGGATGCGCTGCCGGTGTGGCAGGGAAAGTAAATGGTACACCACCGCAAAACGCGGCCCTTTCCAGGTGCCGTCGCCATATTCGGAGTAATCGACGCCGCATACATCTATCAGCATGTCGAAGCGGCAGGCCGGATCGTCGCGCAACCAGAGACAAGCTGCGTGGAATCCTTCCAGCGTTATTTCCACCGTCAATTCTTCACGATCAATACGGGCAGCGTGCAGATTATCTCCCAGCTTTGCGCTCAGTATCTGGCGCAGATTTTCGAGTGCGTCAGTCATGGCTTACCTGGCTATCGTATTGGTTCGACGAATTTTTTTCTGCAATTGGATCAGACCGTAAAGTAGCGCCTCGGCAGTGGGCGGACAACCGGGAACATAAATATCCACCGGCACGATGCGATCACAACCACGCACTATGCTGTACGAGTAGTGATAATAGCCACCACCATTGGCACAGGAACCCATGGAAACTACCCAACGCGGTTCCGGCATCTGGTCATAGACCTTACGTAATGCCGGGGCCATTTTATTGACCAGAGTCCCTGCCACAATCATCACGTCCGACTGACGCGGACTGGGACGAAACACGATACCAAAACGATCCAGATCATAACGGGCTGCTCCGGCATGCATCATCTCTACGGCACAGCATGCCAGCCCAAAAGTCATGGGCCACAAGGAGCCGGTCCGACTCCAGTTGACCACGGTATCGATGCTGGTGGTCACAAAACCTTTTTCGAGGATGCCTTCTATTCCCATTCCAAGGCTCCTTTTTTCCACTCATAAATGAAACCCACCACGAGAATGGCGAGAAAAATCATCATGGCCAGAAAACCCATCATGCCGATCTGATCAAAGACCACGGCCCAGGGGAACAGGAAGGCAATTTCCAGATCAAAGAGAATGAACAGAATGGCCACCAGATAATAGCGCACATCAAATTTGACACGCGCATCTTCAAAAGCCTCAAAGCCACATTCATAGGGCGAGAGCTTTTCGCTATCCGGTTTGTGCGGTCCCAGCGAGGCTCCCATCAGCAATGGGACCACACCGACCACCAGTGCCACCACAATAAAGATGAGCACGGGTAAATAGTGGTTCAACATCCCCAACACTCCTCCACCCAAATATGGACCTGAAAATACCACCTTCAAAATCCGCTATAAATTAATTTTCTTATATATAAATCAATGCTCTGGTATACTCCAGAGACAAAAAAACAGCCCTATAGGCTGCAATTTGGTGCCGAAGACCGGATTCGAACCGGTACAGCTTGCGCCGCCGCCCCCTCAAGACGGTGTGTCTACCAATTTCACCACTTCGGCCGAAGTCTTAAAACTTTCTCATGACCCGCTTGCTACGTCAAGGCTTCACAGGTGTTTTTGCTGTAGAAACTGGCGCTGCCGGCACACTGCTTGCTGCAGATGTGCTTACGGCTGCTGCCGCAGAACCCGTAGCCGCTGCCGCAGGATGAACGACCGTGGGTTTCGCGGTAGCAGGTTTCTCCGGTAGCGTGCTGGTAACCGGTGCCTTACTTGGCAAAGTAATCCCGGAAACCGCACTGCTTGCAGCATGATCAGAAAGATACGCCAGACCAAGACTGTTCAGAAAAAATATGGCACCAATAACTGCCGTAGTATGGCTGAGGAAGTTTCCCGCTCCCTGGGCGCCAAATACGGTTTGCGATCCACCGCCGCCAAATGCTGCGCCCATATCCGCCCCCTGACCTTTCTGAATCAGAACCAGCCCTACCAGGACGACACAAATAATCACCTGAAACACCAATAACAAGGTGTACATCAAATCAACCTCCTCGTCCTGCCAATTCGGCAGCACGACAAATTTGGATAAATTCTCCCGCGCTCAGGGATGCTCCGCCCACCAGAGCGCCATCAATGTCTTCCTGATCAAACAGCGCTGCTGCATTGTTGCCTTTGACGCTGCCTCCGTACAACAGAATCAGGCGCTTGGCCAACTGACTGGAATGCCCTGCCACCAGCTTACGAATAAAAGCATGTACGGCCTGGGCCTGTTCCGGACTGGCACTTTGTCCGGTGCCAATGGCCCAGATGGGTTCGTAGGCAATGATGAGATTAGGCTGGTTGGACTCCAGATTCAACAAAGGCAATATCGCCTCCACCTGACGCTGCAGAACCTGTTCGGTAGCGCCCTGGGCACGCTCAGTTTCGCTCTCACCCACACAGACTACGGGTATCAGGCCCGATGACAACGCCGCTTTGACCTTACGGGCCACCAGTTCGTCCGTTTCCGCAAAAATCTGCCGTCTTTCCGAATGTCCTACCAAAACATAGCGACAACCCATGTCGCGGAGCATGGCACCCGAAATTTCTCCGGTATACGCCCCACTGGCTTCCCAGAACAAGTTCTGCCCCCCCCAGCGCAAAGCAGTTCCCTTTGCTTCCTGAGTCACTGCATGCAAAAGGGTATACGGCGGGAACAGCACCACTTCAGGACGCATCTGCTCCAGATCGGCGCTGAGAATGGCTTGGGTAAGATGCACGGCATCGGCACTGAGGCCATTCATCTTCCAGTTTCCTGCAACCATGGTGGGACGCAAATCAAATCTTCCTTGTTCAGCTATATGTCATGATCGTCTAATGTGCGACCGAGTGTAAAGACTCCACTCGAAGCGGTCAATTTTGCATTTTCTGATTTTATCCGGACGCCAGATCACTGAGTTCTTTGGCAAGCTTTTCGGCGACCCGCGCAGCCAGGTCTGCTGACACTGCCTCGACCATGACCCGCAACAATGGTTCTGTACCTGATGGCCGCACCAGTAGCCGCCCTTTATCCGCCAGTTCTTGTTCTGCGGCCGCAACCCGTTCTTGCGCTGCGGGATGATCCAGAAAATGTCGTGCATCTGCCAGACGTACGCCAATTAGCACCTGCGGATAGGGCTGATAGCCTTCCCGAAGTGCCTTCAAGCTTTTGCCGGATTTGCGCATAATGGCCAGCACGCGCAAGGCGGCCAGAATTGCATCCCCCGTGGTATTGGCTGGCGTAATAATATGCCCCGATGATTCGCCACCCAGAGGGAAGGCGTGCTGCTGCATGGCCTCAAGAACATAGCGATCACCGACGGCGCTACGCACAAAGGGCACTCCCAAATCAGCAAGGCCCTGCTCAAGGGCCAGATTACTCATGACCGTACCGACCACGCCAGACAAAATACCCTGCTGCTGCATGTCGCGGGCCAAAAGCCAGATGAGTTCGTCGCCATCCAGCAGCGCGCCCTGCCCATCCACCAAAATCAGTCGATCACCATCACCATCAAAAGCAATACCCAAGTCAGCCTGAGTGCTGCGCACCTGCTCCTGCAGGCTTTCCGGACAGGTCGAACCAACTCCGGCATTGATATTGATGCCATTGGGCTCCACACCCAGCAAAGTCAATTGTGCACCCAACTCCCGGAACACCATGGGGCCCACTTTGTAATTGGCGCCGTGAGCACAATCCACAACCAGATGCAGGCCACGCAAGTCCAGGTTGGCGGGAAAAGTGGTTTTGCAAAACTCTACATACCGACCTGCTGCATCCTCTACACGGCGCGCCTTACCAAGCTGTTCGGAATCACAAACCAGCATTGGCCGATCCATCCAGGCCTCAATAGCTTCTTCCTGGGCATCGGGCAATTTATAGCCATCGCCCGAGAAAAACTTGATCCCATTGTCCTGATAGGGGTTATGCGAAGCGCTGATGACAATTCCGGCGTCCGCACGCAGGGTACGCGTCAAATAGGCAATGGCTGGTGTTGGCAGTGGACCGACCAGCAACACATCCACACCAGCACTGGCCAGACCGGATTCCAGTGCGGATTCCAGTAAATAACCGGAAAGCCGTGTGTCCTTGCCAATGACTACCCGGGGACGCTCTGTGGCGCCGGCGGTCAGCACATGTCCCGCCGCCCATCCCAACTTCAGTACCCATTCCGGGTGAATGACAGAATCTCCGACCCGCCCTCTGACACCATCGGTGCCAAACCATTTTCTGCTCATGGTACTTCCCTCAACGGCTTTTCAGCCCCTTGTTCCTGAATACCTGCCCAGACTTTGATGGCCTGCACTGTTTCTGCCACATCGTGGACACGCAACACCTGCGCACCATGGGCCACAGCCCAGAGTGCGGCGGCAATGCTACCGGCCAGCCGCTGAGCGGCAAGGGCGACACCGGACAACTCGCCGATCATGCTTTTTCGGGAAGCCCCGACCACAATCGGCAATCCTAGACTTTGAATTGCGTCCAACTCCCGCAAAAGCCGGCAGTTTCCCTGCAGATCTTTGGCAAAACCCAATCCGGGGTCCAGCAATAACTGTTCACGGCGGATTCCTGCAGTTGCGCATGCAGCCATACGTTCCCTGAAAAAACCGATTACCTCGCCAAGCACATCGTCATAGCGGGTGTTGGTCTGCATATTCCGTGGCGTACCCCGCATATGCATCAGGCAAACCGGAATGTCCAACTCTGCAGCCATGGCCAGCGATTGCGGGTCGCCTTGCAGTGCCGTGACATCATTCATCAACCCTGCCCCCAGGGACCAGGCTTCGCGCATGACCTTGGCTTTGTAAGTATCTATGGACACCGGCAAAGGCACTGCTGCCATCACCGCTTCCACAACGGGCAGCAGGCGATCCATTTCTTCGGACTCGGAAACAGCGGGGGCACCTGGACGGGTAGATTCCGCACCAATATCAATAAGATCGCCGCCACTCTCCCAGATTTGGCGTGCCCGCATAACCGCCAACTCCGGGCGGATATAAGTTCCGCCATCGGAGAAAGAGTCGGGGGTGACATTCAAAATCCCCATAACACAAGGGCGCCCCAAATACAGCGGGCGCCCATTGCAATTCAGCGTTACGGTCAAACGGGATGTTCTCCGGGATTGAGGCCCGGCAGGGTCTGACCACCGGTCTTATCCGAACTGGCAGCATTACCATCCGTGGGCATGGTCGGATAACTGCCCGCGCCATCTACCGGCGGACGTGGATCACGCCCGGCCATGATGTCACTCACCTGATTGGAATCCAGGGTTTCGTACTTCAACAAAGCCTTAGCCATAGCTTCGACCTTGTCACGATTACCTTCGATCAACTTGCGCGCCACATCATAACGTTCACGAATGATGCCCCGGATTTCTCCGTCCACGGTCATGGCTGTCTGTTCGGAAATGTTACTATGCTTAGTCATTTCCCGACCGATGAACACTTCTTCTTCCTTCTCACCAATCACCATGGGGCCAATACTGGACATACCCCACTGGGTCACCATCTTCCGGGCCAGATCCGTGGCGCGTTCAATATCATTACCCGCACCCGTGGTCATTTGATTCAGAAAGACCTCTTCGGCAATACGCCCACCCATGAGGATGGAAATGTTACAGAGAATTTCCTCACGCTCGTAGTTGAAGCGATCCTCGGTGGGCAACTGCATGGTGACACCCAAGGCACGGCCACGAGGAATGATGGTCACCTTATGCACCGGATCCGTGCCGGGCAACAACTTGGCAACCACCGCATGACCCGATTCATGATATGCCGTAGTTTCCCGCTGCTTGTCACTCATCACTACCGATTTGCGTTCGGCACCCATCATGACCTTGTCTTTGGCGTTTTCAAAGTCATGCATATCGACCAGACGCTTGCTCTTGCGCGCCGCCATCAAGGCTGCTTCGTTGACCAGATTGGCCAGATCAGCCCCGGAAAAACCAGGCGTACCCCGCGCAATGACTTTGGGATCCACGTCGGGCGTAATAGGCACTTTGCGCATGTGAACCTGTAGAATCTGTTCACGACCACGAATATCGGGCAGAGGCACAGTGACCTGACGATCAAAACGGCCAGGACGCAACAGGGCAGGATCCAGCACATCCGGACGGTTGGTGGCAGCCACCACAATAATTCCTTCCGTACCTTCAAAACCATCCATCTCTACCAGCAACTGGTTGAGGGTCTGTTCGCGCTCATCATTACCACCGCCAAGACCCGCGCCACGCTGGCGTCCAACTGCATCAATTTCGTCAATGAAAATGATGCAGGGTGCATGTTTTTTCGCCTGCTCGAACATGTCGCGAACCCGCGAGGCGCCGACGCCCACGAACATTTCCACAAAATCAGAGCCGGAAATGGAGAAGAACGGTACCCGGGCTTCACCGGCAATGGCGCGTGCCAACAAGGTTTTACCGGCACCCGGTGAACCCATCAACAGCACGCCCTTGGGAATACGACCACCGAGACGCTGGAATTTTTGGGGATCGCGCAGGAAGTCGACAATTTCCGCCAGCTCTTCCTTGGCCTCTTCAACGCCCGCCACATCAGCGAAGGTGACCTTGTTGTTTTCTTCAGTCAGCATCCGGGCCTTGCTGCGCCCGAATGTCATGGCGCCACGGCCACCCGCGCCACCGCCACCCATCTGGCGCATGAAGAAAATCCAGACGCCAATCAGCAGCAACATGGGGAACCAGGAAATCAGGATAGACAGCAAAATGGATTGTCCTGCCGGGGGTTTCACATTGATTTTCACACCTGCGGCAAGCAACTGGGGCACCAGCTGGGTATCATTGGTCGGCGTGTAAACGCTGAACTTTTGCCCGGAACTGAGACTACCCGTTACATGATTGGCATCAATATTCACATCGGCTACTTGCCCTTGCTTGATGCTATTCACAAACGTCGAAAAGTCCATAGCCTGAGCGGGTGTCGAACTACTCGTATTGAGGTTCTGAAACACCAGCATCAGGATGACGCCTATGGCCACCCATAACAAAACGTTTTTTAAGACATTATTCATAAGTTACCCCCCGCAAGGGAGAATTTGATCCAGATTCAAGGCTGACAGATGCTTTGATGTTAGCCCTCTGAAAAGCCACTGACAATAAGATTTTTTTCAACCCTGTGTTCCTCCCACCGTCAGATCGCGTATTTTGAGAGTAGGCTGACCGACGCCCACCGGCACACTCTGACCATCTTTGCCACAAGTACCCACACCCGTATCTAATTGGAGGTCATTACCGATCATTTCAACCCTGGTCAGCACATCCGGACCATTACCAATCAGCGTCGCCCCTTTTATCGGCCGGGTTATTTTACCATTTTCAATGAGATAGGCTTCAGAAGCAGAAAACACGAACTTACCGTTGGTAATATCCACCTGCCCTCCGCCAAAATTCACTGCATAAAGACCACGCCGGACACTGGCAATAATTTCCTGAGGATCCCGATCCCCCGCACGCATGTAGGTATTGGTCATCCGGGGCATGGGAAGGTGCGCATAGGACTCGCGCCGACCATTGCCGGTAGAACGGGTGCCGGTCAGGCGGGCGTTGAGTGTGTCCTGCAAATAGCCCTTGAGGATTCCGTCTTCGATGAGGGTGGTACACTGGGTTTCCGTGCCTTCGTCATCGACATTCAGGCTGCCCCGGCGATTTTCGAGGGTACCGTCGTCCACCACGGTCACCCCAGGAGCCGCGACCCGCTCACCGACCCGACCACTAAATGCACTGGTACCCTTACGATTGAAATCACCTTCCAGGCCATGGCCGATGGCTTCATGCAGTAAAATGCCCGGCCAGCCCGGCCCCAGCACCACATCCATACTCCCTGCCGGGGCCGCTTCAGCTTCCAGATTAATCAGTGCCTGACGCGCGGCTTCGCGGGCAAAATCATCGGCCATCTGGCCCTTCAGGAAGGTCTGGTAATCATAACGACCACCACCACCGGCGCTCCCCTGCTCGCGCCGTCCGCCCTGCTCGGCAATGGCCGAAACATGGAGACGCACCAAAGGACGGACGTCTGCCGCCATGGTGCCATCCAGCCGTGCCACCAGCACCGCCTCAAATTTGGCACTCAGACTGGCCATTACCTGAACAATGCGGGGGTCTACCGACCGCGCCACCTGCTCCACCCGCTCCAGCAGGGCGATTTTTTCTTCGTTGGGAATAGAGGCCAATGGATCGGTTGGCTGATACAAGGACAGCCCATTGCGCCGCTGCCAGACCAGGCCCCGATTTTCACCCGGCTGATGGACAATGGCGCGCGCGGCATCGGCCGCCGTCAGCAGCGCCTCGACGCCAATTTCATCGGAGTAGGCCAAGCCCTGCCGCTCACCCTGAATGGCGCGCACCCCTACCCCCTGTTCAATGGAATGACTCCCGTTTTTCACAAACCCTTCTTCGAGACTGAAGCCTTCGCTGCGACTGTACTGAAAGTACAGGTCGGCATCGTCCAGCGCCCGATGAGACAGTCGGCCAAACACTTTTTCCAGCTCCCCTTCACTGATACCGCCGGGAGTAAACAAGGTGGCACGCGCTATATCGAGGGTTGAAGCAGTCATATCATCCTTCCTTGAGAGTCTATGCCGTCAGTATGCGCCCAAGAGACCAATTAGAACAAGTCCAAATTTTAATTTCTTTAGACATGATCGGTAATTCCCACAAAACCTTCGCAAAATGATTGCACTGGCTATCTTATCCACAACTTGCAAGCCATTTATCCACCCTTTCATCCACAATATGTAGTTGACAACAGCACCAGCAAGACTATATTTGGTGTGTGGGGCGTCTGGCAGGCAATTTGTTTTCCGGGTGCCCATTGCGTGACATAACCGCTTTTTCCAGGCCCTTTACGCCCAGCTTCGGAGTCTCAACATGCCCAATCCCGCCGCTCAAACTGTTGTCAGCAATCCTGCATACGATCCATCAGAAGCCAGTCATTACAAGGTCATCCGTCGCAACAATGCGATGGTTACCTTTGACGCCAGCAAAATTCATATTGCCATGACCAAAGCCTTTCTGGCCGTGGAAGGTGGCAGCGGTGCCGCCAGCGCCCGGGTGCGCGACCTCGTCACGCGTCTGACCGGGCAGGTCATTGAGGCGCTGCAAAGACGCCAGCCGGGTGGTGGCACCTTTCATATAGAAGACATTCAGGATCAGGTGGAGCTGGCCTTGATGCGGGCGGGCGAACACGAGGTCGCACGTGCCTACGTGCTTTACCGCGAAGAGCGCGCCCGCGAACGCCGTCAACAGAGCATTTCAGCCCCGCAGGCGGACATACCGCAAATTCAGGTGAAATATCCGGATGGTACGCAGCGGACTCTTGACCTGAAGCGTTTGCGAGCCGTCATTGAGGAAGCCTGCAGTGGCCTTGGCGAGGCTGTTTCCGTTGATACCCTGATGAGCAACACCAGCAAAAATCTGTACGATGGCATCAGTGAAGATGAACTGTTTCAGGCTCCCATTTTGGCCAGCCGGGTCATGATCGAGCGCGACCCCGCCTATGCTTATGTTTCTGCCCGCCTGTTGCTGGACCGGGTACGCTGGGAAGTGTTGGGAGAAGCCGCCACCCAGGCGGAAATGGCCGCCCGCTATCCCGAATACTTCCGGGATTACCTGCAGACCGGCATTGCCCACGAACTGATTGATCCGCGCCTTGGTCAATATGATCTGGACCGTATTACGGCGGCCATCAAACCCGAGCGCGATCTCAATTTCCAGTATCTGGGCCTGCAGATTCTTTATGATCGTTACTTCCTGCATGTCCGCGAACGCCACATTGAACTGCCTCAGTCTTTCTGGATGCGGGTGGCCATGGGTCTGGCTGTCAATGAAGTGGACCGTGAAGAACAGGCCATCGCCTTTTATGAAGTGCTGTCCAGCTTCGACTTTGTCAGTTCGACCCCCACTCTTTTCAACTCAGGAACCTTGCGGCCGCAATTGTCGAGCTGCTTCCTGACCACCGTGGGCGACGATCTGGACGATATTTACGAGGCCATCAAGGAAAACGCCCTGCTCTCCAAATTCAGCGGCGGCCTGGGGAACGACTGGACCCCCGTACGGGCGCTGGGTTCTTTCATCAAGGGCACCAATGGTAAATCCCAGGGAGTCGTGCCCTTCCTCAAGGTGGTCAATGACACCGCTGTTGCCGTCAACCAGGGCGGCAAGCGCAAGGGTGCAGTCTGCGCCTACCTCGAAACCTGGCACATGGACATCGAGGAATTTCTGGAACTGCGCAAAAACACCGGCGATGACCGCCGCCGCACCCATGACATGAACACCGCCAACTGGATTCCTGACCTGTTTATGGAGCGGGTGGAAAGTGGTACTGCCTGGACGCTGTTCAGCCCGAATGAAACGGCAGATCTGCATGATCTGACCGGCTCCGCTTTCCGGGAACGCTACGAACATTACGAGCGTATGGCCGATGCGGGTGAAATCGAACTGTACAAAAAAATCCCCGCCCTGCAGCTGTGGCGCAAAATGCTGACCATGCTGTTTGAAACCGGCCACCCCTGGATTACCTTCAAGGACCCCTGCAATCTGCGCAGCCCGCAGCAGCACGTGGGTGTCGTACATAGTTCCAATCTCTGCACGGAAATCACCCTCAACACCAACGACAAGGAAATTGCCGTTTGTAATCTGGGCTCCGTGAACCTGATTGCGCACCTGAAAAATACCGCAAGCACCGATCAATCCGCCCTGCGCACCGACAGCACGCCCGAAGATCTGCTGGAACTGCTGGACACCGACAAGCTCAGCCGGACCATCCGCACCGCCATGCGCATGCTCGACAATGTCATCGACATGAACTACTACGCCGTGGCCAAGGCGCGCAACAGCAATATGCGCCATCGTCCTGTGGGTCTGGGTCTGATGGGCTTTTCGGATGCCCTGCTGGAAATGCGGATACCCTATGCTTCGCCAGCGGCCGTCGCCTTTGCCGACATCAGTCAGGAAGTGATTTCCTACTACGCCATTGAGGCTTCTGCCGATCTGGCGCAGGAGCGAGGCAGTTATCCGAGCTTCCAGGGTTCACTCTGGAGTCAGGGGGTGTTGCCCATCGACAGCATCGAACTGCTGGCTGCCAGCCGTGAACATGGCGTTGACGTAGACCGCAGCATGCGCCTCGACTGGAACGGGCTGCGGGACAAGGTTCGCAAAGGCATCCGTAACAGCAATTGTCTGGCTATCGCCCCCACGGCGACCATTTCCAACATTGTTGGCGTTAGCCAGGGGATTGAGCCCATCTATCAAAACCTTTACGTCAAATCCAACCTGTCCGGCGAATTTACGGTGGTAAACAGCTACCTGGTGCATGACCTCAAACGTCAGGGACTCTGGGACGAAGTCATGGTCAATGACCTCAAATACTTCGACGGATCGGTCTTGCCCGTGGACCGCATTCCTGCTGCCCTCAAGCCGCTTTATGCCAATGCCTTCGAAACCGATCCGGAATGGCTGGTCGAGGCCGCTGCCCGTCGTCAGAAATGGCTGGATCAGGCGCAGAGTCTGAACCTGTATTTTGGTCAGCCGTCCGGCAAGAAAATTGATGAAACCTACCGTCTGGCCTGGAAGCGCGGGCTCAAAACCACTTATTACCTCCGCTCGCTGGGAGCCACAGCGGCGGAAAAATCTACTGTACAAACAGGCACTCTCAATGCCGTGTCCGGCCACCAGCCCAAGGCCTGTGCCATTGATGATCCCACCTGTGAAGCCTGCCAATAAGCAGAGGAGAAATTGCCGTTATGTTGAATTTTGAAAACAGCCTGCGTCCCGAAGCACTGCGCAGCAGCAGCCTGAATGATTTGCCGGAGTCTGTGCCGGAAGAAGAAAGCATGCGTTTCGCCCGGGTACGGGCCGAAGACAAACGCATCATCAACGGTCGTGCGGATGTCAATCAACTGGTTCCTTTCAAGTACCAGTGGGCCTGGGACAAGTATCTGGCCGCCTGCGCCAACCACTGGATGCCCCAGGAAATCCAGATGTCCCGTGATATTGCCCTCTGGAAAGACCCCAAAGGCCTCACGGAAGATGAGCGCCGTATCGTCAAGCGTAATCTTGGTTTTTTTGTGACCGCCGACAGCCTCGCTGCCAATAACATTGTACTGGGCACCTATCGGCATATTACCGCGCCGGAATGCCGCCAATACATGTTACGGCAAGCCTTTGAGGAAGCCATTCACACCCACGCCTACCAGTATATCGTCGAATCCATTGGCCTGGATGAAGGTGAAATCTTCAACATGTACCACGAAGTACCGTCGGTGCGGGATAAAGACCAGTTTCTGATGCCCTTCATCGACATCCTGGCCGACCCCAATTTCAAGACGGGCACCCTGGAAAATGACCAGAAACTGCTGCGCTCGCTGATTGTTTTTGCGGCCATTATGGAAGGGACTTTTTTCTATGTCGGGTTCAGCCAGATTCTGGCCATGGGCCGACAGAACAAGATGGTAGGCGCCGCCGAACAATACCAGTACATTCTGCGCGATGAATCCATGCACTGTAATTTTGGCATTGATTTAGCCAATCAGATCAAGGTCGAAAACCCGCAGCTTTGGACAGAAAGCTTCCAGCAGGAAATTATTGATCTGATCCGTCGTGGCGTGGAACTGGAATGCGCCTATGCCGACGACACCATGCCCCGTGGGGTTCTGGGTCTGAATGCCCCGATATTCAAGGACTACGTCAAATTCATCGGAAACCGGCGCCTGGTACAACTGGGCCTGCCCCAGCAATATCCGGGCGTACAAAACCCTTTTCCGTGGATGAGCGAAATGATGGACCTCAAAAAGGAAAAGAACTTTTTTGAAACTCGGGTGACGGAGTATCAGACGGGCGGGGCGCTGAGTTGGGATTGATGTTTGGGGTGATCGTTGGCCGCCACATAACGTGAGACTGACGCGACACATAAGGAGATTCCGTGTCAAATAAAGCAACTATACCATTTTAGTCTGTGGACGCATTTATATACTTCGTCATGCCTCGATCATATATAAGCGCTTGGTCTTCCGAGCTAGTATCTAGAGTTTCATCATTTGTGGATGCTTACGTACTATTCGATAAGGTTGTTCTACCTGCAATACGCGACCGGCGGGAGTGGGTCGGAAGCTGTCCATTGCTTACGTTGGAGAGTGGGTACAATACTCGGCTACTGCTGATGACGTGGTCGAGCTACATCGGCTTCCAGAAGCATGCGCACGTAGCGGGTGTAGGGCACACCTTTGGCTTTGGCTTTGGCCTTCACGGCTTCCAGCAATGCTTCGGGTAACCGCATGTTCAGGGCGGCGTCTTTCGGCGCGATTTCGAAGCGCATTGGCTGGAACTGCCGGAAGTCGAGGTCGGACAGGTCCTGCTCTAGGAACGCTTCGGCCTCTGCATCAGTCTTGAACTTAGGTACCTGCTTCATAATTCGTAATCTCCTTCTCGTGCATGTAACGGGCACTGATCGGGCGAATGAGATCATCCCTGATGGCAAACGCCACGAACATTGGCCTGCCATCGACCCGGCCCACCGCAATATGCCGACCTTCTGTCGGGAGGGAGTGCTTCGGGTCGGGAGCAACCATCACCTTTCCTTCGAGAAACAATCGCTCTATCACTTGGCGGGAAACGCCATGCTTTCCGCACTTCGGCCAGTTGCCGCTATCCCAATCGAAGCCCACTATCTCCATGAGAGAAGTGTAGGCGTGCGTCTACACAAACGCAACTCAGCCATTTGCCCAGGTATCTGACCACCAATGGGCGGTTTCCAGTCTAAACCTGAAGTTCGCTCCGCATAATACTACCCCAGTGGTCTGGAGATCATAATCTGAAATAGCAGTCCATTTTCTTAACAAGTTGGTTTACTGATCTCCTGTGCCCGTACTATATCCTGTCGATAAGGGCTTTAGCCTTTCTCTTGTCAATATCTGGGTCAGTCTTCTGGCTATATTCCACTGCCGCGAGATCATCCCCCCGCTTTCGATTTTGCCGTGGTTCCAGGGCCTCAATAAGTATTGCTTCCAATGCAGGAATCAGCTTTTCCGCTGGATATGATGCTGGCATAACCCCAATACTACCGGTCTCGTGGTAAACAGCGTTCACAGTAGCCGCTGGAGTAGCGCCCAGTGTAGTGTAACGGCATAGATGATTCCGCCAATACCTCATCTATGGCAGCGCGCCATTTCTTGTCTGTTACGCTCATCTTTATTCCCTTTGCCGTGCATCATACAAATACCGCTGAAACCCGCTGAACACTTCCCTTATCTGTACCGGTGTGCCCAGCTCCGCAAACGCATCGGCGATAGCGTTGTTGTACTTCAGCCGGAGTAGGGGCGATAATTTTTCGGTATCCAGTTCCGCATCTCCCACTTTCACGTATTGCGCCAGCACAAAGTCCAGAAAGGCCCGCTGTCTGTCGGTGAACTGCTGGTCCATACTCTGCTTGGCGTGTTCCGCCCGCTCTGATCTGGGAACCGGTTGCAAGGCAAAAGCCACATAGGCCAGCACGTCATAGAGATCACTATTCTGCGCGTCGATGATTTGCTGCATCTCCATGAGTAGTTCCCGGTTGTAGCCTTTCTCGGCCAGTCCCTGCAGAAAGCCCTTCCGCGTCTCAGGATCGCTCCATATCTGGCGAAGTGCGTCCTCATCCTTGAAGAACTCCGGCAGTGTGCCAAAGAGCCCTTCCAGAAACTGCGCTGCCGTAACGGGATTTCCATCAGGTCCGAAATAGATGGTGGAGGATATACTTTGAATGCTGCGCTCTTTCCCATCCCGCAGTTTCACCCGGATTTTGACGGGCCGCTCCGTCGGCGGTAAAGGTAGCCGGGGTTCCCGCACTTCGCCGCTTCCCCCTGTAGGTTCCGGTTCCAGCGGCTCGCCATCCCATTCCGGATCTCCAAAATGATGATGCGCTTTCACGAAGTCATAGACGGTGAAAAAGTCCTTCCCCTCATACAGCCGGGTGCCCCGACCGATAATCTGTTTGAATTCGATCATGCTGTTGATTTGGCGAAGCAGAACAATATTGCGAATGTTCCGGGCATCGACGCCGGTGCTCAGTTTTTGGCTGGTGGTCAGGATGGTGGGGATATTTTTTTCGTTGTCCTGGAAGTCTTTCAGATACTGATCGCCCATGCTGCCGTCATTGGCCGTGACGCGGACACAGTAGAGGGGATCGGTGCTGGTCTTTTCCTGATTGATGATGTCCCGCACCAGGGCGGCGTGTTCCTGATTGGCACAGAACACCAAGGACTTCTCGCGCTGATCGATGTGGCTCATGAAGAGCTTTACCCGATAGCGTTCGCGCTCGGGGATGACGATTTTGCGATTGAAGTCTTTTTCCAGATAGGTCTTGCCGCGCTGGATTTCGCCTTCGAGGAGATCATCATCGGGGGTGTATATGTATTCGTCGATGGTGGTGGCGAATTGCTTGACCTTGAAAGGGGTCAGGAAACCGTCATTGATGCCGTCCTTGAGGCTGTAGATATAGACTGGCGCGCCAAAGTACGCATAGGTATCCACGTTGTCCCGTCGCTTGGGGGTGGCGGTGAGGCCCAACTGTACCGCAGGCGCAAAGTATTCGAGGATGCCCCGCCAGCTGCTTTCGTCCTTGGCGCCGCCCCGATGACATTCATCCACCACGATGAAGTCGAAGAAGTCTGGCGGATAGTCCCCAAAGTACGGTGTTTCACCGGGGCCGCTCATGAAGGTCTGGAAAATGCTGAAAAAGATACTGCCGTTGGTGGGGACGCGGCCTTTCTTGCGGATATCCTCAGGGGCTATCCGCACCAGGGCATCTTCGGGGAAAGCGTTGAAGGCATTGAAAGCCTGATTGGCGAGGATATTCCTGTCCGCAAGAAAAAGAATACGTGGCCTGCGGCTGGGTTCGCGGGAGATGCTCCAGCGGGCCTGAAAAAGCTTCCAGGCGATCTGGAAGGCGATGAAGGTTTTGCCGGTGCCGGTAGCCAGCGTCAGGAGGATGCGCTCCTGTCCCTGCGCAATAGCTTCCAGAACGCGCTGTACGGCGGTCTCCTGATAGTAGCGGGGTTGGAATGATCCGCCGACACTTTCAAATGGAATGGCGGCAAAATGATCCCGCCAGGCATTTTCTACGGCATGAGTTTGATTCCAAAGTTCTTCGGGAGTGGGATAGCGGGTGATGTCGCCCTCGCTACCCGTTTCCATATCCATCCCATAGAGGGATTGACCATTGGTGGCATAGGTGAAGCGAATGGCCATCTTCAGCGCGTATTGCTTGGCCTGCATGACTCCTTCGGTATGGGGCAGATCGCGGCGCTTGGCTTCGACGATGGCGAGCTTCTCGTTGCGGTACTCCAGCACGTAGTCGGCAATTTCCGGCTTGCCGCGTTGCCCGGCGCCCTGCAGCCGCCCCTGAGTGATCCGGTACTCCCGGAGTACCCTGCTGCCCTCCACCATACCCCAGCCAGCGGCCTTGAGGGCAGGATCTACCAGTTGGGCGCGGGTGTCGGCTTCATTCATGGCAGAGTCCCTATAGGTCGCCGTTAAAGGCTTGGTGCAGAAGGGATTGCTTCAGTTCGTCGAGGGCGGCAAGTTTGTGTTGGTAGAGGGATTCGAGGTGTTGGGTTTCTTCTCGCATTTCATTCGCAGCCCGAATAATTTCTAATTGCTCGGTTACTGGTGGAATATAAATGACCGTTTCTTTCGCTGCACTAACATTGAAGTGCTTCTGGGCAGCGCCAACAATTTTTCCTAGAACAAGCTGCTTGCCGTATTGTGAGTTGAAGAACGCAGCAAGAAAATGTGCATCGATATCTATCCCAGGGCGAACTATGACAAGATCGCTACAATTTGCTATGCCTAGCGACTCTGGGATCACTGCCGCTGTCCCCGGATAACCCGTCCTAACTATAGCGATATCACCTACCTCAAGACTTGATTTTGCTAGAGATGAATGGAATGCTTCATCAATAAAAACCACATTATCTAAGTCGATAGAAAAAGGTCGGATGTTCTGTGAGCGAAGGAACGGAATGCCGTTGCTTTTATATTGCTTTGCCATTGGGCCAACATGACCAACAGTTATTCGCCTACAAACGTCGCCCAACCGCTTCTCCACCCATCCCTCACCCCGCTGCGAAAACACCGCATTCAGATGGCTCTCAAAGACCTCGCGGGCATTCTGGAGATTCTTTTCGGCGTTCGCTTTTGCAGTCGCTATGCCTTCAAAGGCTTCGTCGAGGATGGCGACAATGCGGCGCTGTTCGGGGAGGGGAGGGAAGGGTACATCAATTTCTTTTAGCTTGGCTTTATTAAAGGTGCGGCCTTTTATCTTATGGTCGCCTTCAGTAGCCTTATCCCAATCAAAATATTGCAGATAATAACGAAGGAAATATTTTGATAATATTATTTCGTCTTTTATATTGAGCGCTGCGATTGCTTCATTAGTATATAAATTTCGACCAGCAAATGCCAGTCTACCAAGCGTCAACTTGAAACTAACTAATAAGGTGCCTGATTTTACGGGTTTGCAGAGCAACGCACCCTCATCTGATATATGCTCTTTACTATCGTTTACTATACTATCATTTGCACGCAGAAGATCAGCTATTGATAACCAAACATTTCCCGTGGTGCGAGATGTATCCCAATATTTTACGTTATCTCTAGCCGGTGTTTTTCCAAGCTCAATGCTGCTCAATTCACTGAGCTTCTTAGATATCCACCCTTCCCTCACAGCAGTCCCCGAATAACCGCCAGCACCTCAGCACTCTCCGCATCCAGTGCGGCAATCTCATCCAGTATTTCTTCCGGGCTACGCAGCACCTTTTCATCACCGCCATTGGGATTCTTGGCCGACAGGTCATAGGTATGGGTGTCGATGCCGGACACGTCCACCGTCCATGACTGCGGCGAGTCGGCCTTGGTCTTCTGAAGTGCGACAAACTCCGCCAGATCGTTGTCATTGAGGGGGTTCGTCTTCCCCATGTTCCGTCCGGGGTTGAGCTGGTAGTACCAGACCTTGCGGGTCGGCGCGCCCTTGTCAAAGAACAGCACCACGGTTTTTACTCCCGCCCCCTGAAAAGTCCCGCCCGGCAGATCCAAGACGGTATGCAGGTTACAGTCTTCCAGTAGCAGTTTGCGCAGACTGACCGAGGCATTGTCTGTATTGCTCAGGAAAGTGTTTTTAATGACTACACCGGCCCGACCGCCAGCCTTCAGCATGCGGATAAAGTGCTGCAGAAATAGAAACGCCGTCTCGCCGGTCTTGATAGGAAAGTTCTGCTGAACCTCCTTGCGTTCCTTGCCGCCAAAGGGTGGATTCGCCAGCACCACATCTACCCGGTCTTTTGGCTGGATATCCATGAGATTTTCGGCCAGGGTGTTGGTATGGACGATGTTCGGCGCATCGATGCCATGCAGGATCATATTCATGATGGCGATGACGTAGGCCAGGCTCTTTTTCTCTTTGCCGTAGAAGGTACGCTCCTGCAGCGTCTGCATGTCGCCGGTGGTCAGTCCCGACTGGGCCTTGAGATAGTCGAAGGCTTCGCAGAGAAAGCCCGCAGAGCCCACGGCGCCGTCATAAATTTTCTCGCCGACCTTGGGCGCCACCACCTGCACAATGGCCCGAATCAGAGGGCGGGGTGTGTAATATTCGCCGCCGTTACGACCGGCATTCCCCATGTTCTTGATCTTGGCTTCATACAGGTGGGAGAGCTCATGCTTCTCCGTCTGAGACCGGAAGCGCAGACCATCAATGATCTCCACGATCTCCCGCAGGTTGTAGCCACTTTGAATCTTGTTTTTGATTTCACTGAAGATTTCACCGATTTTGTACTCGATGGTGTTGGAACCAGTAGCACGACGCTTGAAGCCTGACAGATATGGAAACAGCCGGATATTCACAAAATCCCGGAGGTCGTCCCCGGACATGGCCTTGTGGTGGTCCATCCTGCCATCTGCCGTTTTGGGCGCCGCCCAATGCTCCCAGCGGAAGGCATCCTCCAAAATGAAGGTGTAGGGACGGCCTTCCAACTCCGCCTCCATGGCCCGGTCCTGCTCCAGGGCGTCCAGGTACTTTAAAAACAGCAGCCAGGAGGTCTGTTCGGTGTAATCAAGTTCGCTGGAGGAGCCTGCATCTTTGTGGAGGATGTCATCGATATTCTTGAAAGCCTGCTCGAACATGCGTGTCTCTTGCGGTCAGTGGTTTTATGTATGTGACCTGAATATAAGGCATTGGAGGCACGGCGGGAAGGCGCGCGGCGGAATGTTCCCAACAATACCATTGCGCAAATTGTACAGCCCCCAATCACGTAACTTTCGATCTCACTCACACCTTAAAACCCTCCGATCTGATGCCAAAAGGCACACATTTGGGTTATACTGTGCGTCATGAAGCCGATCAACTGGAATCCTGAGAAAAACCAACAGCTTATTTCAGAGCGTGGGATTTCGTTTGAGGACGTCGTTTTCTATTTACAGCAAGGCGCATTGCTGGACGATATTGAGCATCCAAACAGAGACAAATATCCGAGTCAACGTATATTTGTGATCGACATAGATGGTTATGTGCGTCTTGTACCCTATGTTGAAAACCGAAAAGAGATTTTCTTGAAAACAGTAATTCCGAGCAGAAAGGCGACCCAACAGTATCTTGGAGAGAAATCATGACTGAGCCTAAACTAAGCAAAGAAGAAAAAGAAATTCTTGAAGAATTTGAAGCGGGTGAGTTCAAATCTGTACTCACGCCCGGGCGTATAAAAATGCTGCAAGCGGCTGCCGAGGAAACCTTCAAAAAGGATAAGCGGATTAATATCCGGATTTCCAGCCATGATTTAGAGTCACTTCAAAGGCGAGCCCTTGAAGAAGGGATTCCATATCAAACATTGGTATCCAGCGTCCTGCATAAATATGTGTCTGGCGGGCTTCAGGATTTAATGGCTAACAAAGCATCCCAGCGGACGCAAAAATCACGCCGCTGAATTTTGCCGTTGGGCAAACACATGATGAACCAACACCGAATAGCGATGTATCAACGTGCTTCAGCAAAAACAGTTCCGGCCGTAAGGTCGCCTTAAAATTCAGCAGGGCGTGCTATATTTGACAATGAAAGGCAGGGATAAGCATGATCCCGCCATCAGGAGACCGACATGAACATGACAACCGCCATGAGTACCGCAGAAATTCTTGAAAAAGCCCATGAACGCGCCAAGGCTGCAGGCAAACGCCATGCCGGTGATATGACGCCGGAAGAAGCCCACGCGCTGCTTCGCGAACACCCCGACGCCGTGCTGGTGGATGTCCGCTCGCATCCGGAGCTGGATTTCGTGGGCATGATTGAAGGGGGTAAACATATTCCCTGGCAGAACTATCCCGGCATGACGCCCAATCCGGATTTTGACCAGCAGATCAAAAAAGAAGTGACGCCCAATAATATCCTGCTACTGCTTTGCCGTACCGGTGGCCGTTCACTGGCGGCTGCCGAGCATCTGGCTGGCTTGGGTTATCACCACTGCTACAACATTCTGGGGGGCTTTGAGGGTAAGCAGGACCACCAGGGTCAGCGCGGCAAAGTCGAGGGCTGGAAAGCCAGCGGCCTGCCGTGGAAACACAAGTAAGGCCGGGCAGAAGCTTACCAGACCGGGGCAGTTTGACTCAGCTTTGACAAGCCGGGCAGAACAGCGCGTTTTTACCACCCACCGATAGGGTTTCGAGGGCGGCACCACAGCCGGGACACTGGTTGTCTTCCCGGTGCCGGGTGAGGAAGGTTTTGGGTAGCAGATTGGTTTTGGCCTGACAGCGAACTGCCCGGTCCAGCACCTTGGGAATCTGCTCCAGAAAACGGTCGCGCTCTTCGTCCGTCAGACTGGGGGCGGTGCGATCAGGACGCAGGCGCGCCTGGTACAGGATTTCATCGGCCCACACCGCACCAATACCCGGCGCAAAAGCATCATCCAGAAGAATATTGCGCAGGGCGCTGCGGCGGCGAGACAATGCTTCACGCAAAACCGCCAGTCCTTCGCCATGCACCATCAAAGGATCGGGTCCAAGCTTGGTCAGAAAATCCACATCGCTGTTTTCGTCGAGCATCCGCAGGCGATTACCTAACTGCGTGCCATGCAGGCGTAAGCGTTGATGCCCATTAATCTGGATTTCCAGAACGGCCCGCGCTTCTTCTTCACTTTCTGCCTGGGCAGGCCCGCGCTCCAAATCGACAGTGAGTTCGCCACCCAGCTGCATGGCCAGAATATCCTTGCGCGCCAATTCCAGAAACAGGTACTGACCATAGCGATGCAAATCGGTAATTGGTTTGCCCTTGAAAGCGGCTTCTTCAATGCCCGCGCCATCGGTCAGCAACTCGCCTTTGGCGTTATGCACCTGCATGACATTTACCCGCTTGTTGAGGATGTTGCGGCGTAATTTTTGTTTCAGTAATTCCAGTTCTGGCAATTCAGCCATGTTTTCTCCAAATTCGATATTTTAATTGCTGTCAGGGGTTAGTCTAACCTGCATGGGACAATGCGCCAATGGCAGGAGACCGTTCCTCGCGCTGGAACATTGCGCCACTCGGGTGCCTGTGGCAACCTTTGTGCCACTTCAACAAATCGGCTGAACAACAGAATCCATGGATATTCCCGCCTATTCCCCCCAAGAACTTGAGCCGGCAGTGCAAAAACGCTGGCAGGAGCAGCAGTCTTTCCGTGCAGCCAGCGTGCCCGGCAAGGAAAAATTCTATGCTCTGGCCATGTTTCCGTATCCTTCGGGACAACTGCATATGGGCCATGTCCGCAATTACAGTATTGCCGACGCCATCGCCCGTTATCAGCGCATGCGCGGCAAGGATGTCCTGCAACCCATGGGCTGGGATGCCTTTGGTTTGCCCGCCGAAAATGCGGCTCTCAAAAATGGTCTGGCCCCGGCCGAGTGGACCATGGACAACATTGCTCACATGCGCGGGCAGTTGCAGCGGCTGGGATTATCTTATGACTGGTCACGGGAATTGGCGACCTGCACCCCCAACTATTATCGCTGGGAGCAATGGCTGTTCCTCAAGCTCTGGGAAAAGGGTCTGGTTTACCAGAAACTCAGCACCGTCAACTGGGATCCGGTTGACCAGACGGTGCTGGCCAATGAACAGGTGGTGGATGGTTGCGGCTGGCGCTCCGGTGCCCCCGTCGAGCGGCGCGAAATTGTTCAGTATTTTTTGCGCATTACCGCCTACGCCGAAGAATTGCTGGAGGGCCTGGATACCCTGAATGAAGGCTGGCCGGAACAGGTGCTGACCATGCAGCGCAACTGGATCGGGCGCTCTGAGGGGGCGGAAATTCATTTTCCCCTGGCGAGTGGAGAAGGGGTTATCAAGGTCTTTACGACGCGCCCCGACACCCTGATGGGCGCCACTTATCTGGCCGTAGCGCCGGAGCATCCTCTGGCCTTGCAGGCGGCAGAGCAGAATTCGGCCTTGGCTGAATTTCTGGAGCGTTGCCGGCATGGCTCGGTTTCCGAAGCCAGCATCGAAACCCAGGAAAAAGAAGGACATCCTCTCGGCCTGTTCGTCAAACATCCCTTGACTGGTGCCGAACTGCCGGTCTGGACGGCCAACTTTGTGCTGATGGGTTATGGAGAAGGGGCCGTGATGAGTGTGCCCGCCCATGACCAGCGTGACTTCGAGTTTGCCCACAAATACAGGCTGCCCATTCAGATTGTCATTGCGGCAGAATCTGCGCCGCTTGAAGCAGCCGCCATGACCGAAGCCTACACAGGTGCCGGAACTTTGGTGCATTCGGGAGACTTCAACGGTCTGGATAGTGTGCAGGCAAAAACCCGCATCACCGAGGCCGTTGCCGAACGGGGTCTGGGCCGGAAAACCATCAATTACCGTCTGCGCGATTGGGGAATTTCCCGTCAGCGTTACTGGGGTACGCCCATCCCCATGATTCATTGTGAACATTGTGGCGTGGTGCCGGTTCCTGAGCAGGACTTGCCGGTCGTGCTCCCCACCCATTATCAACTCAAGGACCCCCGCTCTCCCCTGCTGGATGATCCGGAGTTTCTGAACGTACCCTGTCCGCGCTGTGGAGCTCCGGCGCGACGTGAAACCGATACCATGGATACTTTTGTGGAAAGTTCCTGGTACTACGCCCGTTTCGCCTGTCCTGATGCCGACACCATGCTGGATGCACGCGCCGCCGAGTGGTTACCGGTGGACCAGTATGTGGGCGGGGTGGAACATGCCGTACTGCATCTTCTCTATGCCCGTTTTTTTAATCGCCTGCTGCGGGACGTGGGGTTGTTGCCTGCAGATGCGGTTCACGATGAACCCTTCAAGCAGTTGCTCACCCAGGGCATGGTGCTGAAAGACGGCAGTAAAATGAGTAAATCCAAGGGGAACACCGTTGACCCTCAGGGACTCATTGATCGCTATGGTGCGGATACTGCCCGCCTTTTCATTTTGTTTGCGGCCCCCCCCGAACAACATCTGGAGTGGTCTGATGCGGCTGTCGAAGGGGCGCATCGCTTTCTGAGCCGCATCTGGCGTCTAGTCCATGAATATGGAGCAGAGAATCTGCTGGTACCAGCAGAATTGTCTGACGAGGCGAAAGATCTGCGTCGTGCTGTCCATCAGTGCATTGAACGCGTCAGCCGCAATATGGAAGGTCGTTATCATTTTAATGTGGCTATTGCCGCCATCATGGAACTGAGTAACGGCCTCATGAAAGTCGGTGCTGATGCGCCCAAAGACTTGCGTGCCGTACTGGGCGAGGGATTGCGTGCCATTGTGCTGATGCTCTCGCCTTTTGCCCCGCACATGACTGAAATACTTTGGGAAGTATTGGGCCAGAAAAGCAATATCATCCATACCCCATGGCCCAGCGCCGACCCCGAGGCACTCAAGTCGGACACGCTGACCCTGGTCATCCAGGTCAATGGGAAATTGCGGGAACGCATGGATTTTCCGGTGGCAGCGGACAATAAGGCCATCGAAAAGGCGGTGCTGGCCAGTCCCGCCATGCAGCGTCATCTGGAAGGTAAAACCGTGCGCAAAGTCATTGTCGTGCCGGGCCGTCTGGTTAATCTGGTGCTGGGATGAAAGCATGGCGCCAGCGTGGCATTTACGGGTTGATGAGCCTGCTTTTGCTCGCGCTGGCAGGTTGCGGGTTTCATTTGCAGACCGGATCAACCGTTCCGGCTAAGTTGCAGGGGATGCGTGTGTCTGGCAGCGGTCCCAGTGGCGGCACCCTGGCCGCAGCCGTTCACCGTGAATTGCAGCGCGACGGTAATTACAGCCGCGCGGATGGTCCTGTCCTGCACATTGATAATGCCTATGTCTCGCAAAGAATTATCAGCATCAGCCCCAGTAGCGGCGTGGCTCTGGAATTTCTGGATACCCTCCATGCGCAATTCAGCGTCATGGATGATCAGAAAAAAGTCATTCTTCCCGCCCAGTCACTGCTGGTGGAAAACAGTTTCAGTTATAACAGCGGGAACCCTCTGGCTACCAATGAGCAACAAATTCGCATGGAAAGATTGCTGATGGAGCAGGGTGCCCGGCAGATTCTCCGGCGGGTTCTGAACAGTCCGGTCGTCCGTCAGTCCGGCGGCTGAGATGCGACTCAAGCCGGGACAGTGGTCAGGACACCTGCAGGGTAAGCTGGCGTCCGTCTACGGTTTGTTCTCTGATGAACCGCTGCTTTTGCAGGAAGCTGAAGAAGCACTCTGCCAGGTTGCTGCAGAACAGGGTTTTGCCCAACGCCAACGGCTGAATCATTCCTCCGCCCCTTGGGATGCGCTGCGGGATGAGCGGGATGCTGGCTCACTTTTCGCTGAACAACGCCTGCTCCTCCTGCGTCTGGACAGCATCAAGCTGCCCAAGGAAGGCGTCAGCGCCCTGCAGTACTGGCTGGCTTCGCCGCCCCCCGATGCCCTGCTCGTCTTCAGCGGCCCACGCCCCGATGCCAGCGTCCAGAAAACGCAATGGTTCAAGGCCCTGGAAAGCCACGGCCAGACCCTGTTGTTGTATCGTCCCGAAGGCGCAGACTGGATCCGCTGGATAGAACAACGCCTCAAACTGCAAAAAATGTCGGCAGATGACGAGGCCATCCAGTTGCTGGCGGATCTGAGTGCGGGCAATCTTGGGGCCTGTCATCAGGCCATTTTACGGCTGCAGCAGATTTATCCGGGGCAGGCGGTGGATGTTGCCGCTATTCGTAACGTACTGGCCGACAGCAGTCAGTTCAATATTTATGACCTGGCGGATGCGACGCTGCGCGCTGAACCAACGCAAATCCTGCGCATTATTGACCGTCTGCGCAGTGGCGATGGTGAACCTGCCCTTTGTCTCTGGGCACTCCACAAGGATTTGCGGATACTGGCGGAATTACGCGCTGCCCATGTGGACGTTGATCAGGTTTTTCGCCAGAACCGGGTATTCCCTCCCCGCCAGAACTGGTTCCGCGCGGCGGCGCGGCGTTTGCCGGGTCATAGCCTGCTGGCGGGTATCCGTGAATGCCTTGAAATTGACGCCCGCATCAAGGGTCAGGACCCTACTCCGGTCTGGCCCGCCCTGACCGATTTATGCCTGCGAATTGCCGGATCAGCCTGAGAACGGCACAATAGACCTAATATCCGCGCGAATGAATCCCCATTGGCAGGTCACATATTGCCCGACACGGAAGGTTCTTCGCTGAACTCATGTCAGCCAGACTGACACGAAAGAGGAGACTGATGATGGATTTGCACCAGGAAATGGAAAAAATTGGCGAACGGGCGCGCAGCGCCCAACGGCGTCTGCAAAGCGCCGATAGTGCCGCCAAGGACCAAGCCTTGCGCCTGATGGCAGAATTTTTACGGCGTGATGCCGATAATTTGCAGCGTGCCAATCGCAAAGATCTGCGCAGTGCCGAAGAGGCGGGCAAGGATGCCGCCTTTATTGACCGTTTGCGATTGGATGAGACGCGCATTGAGGCGATGGCCCGGGGCCTCGAAGAAATTGCCGCACTTCCCGATCCTGTTGGTGAAATCACGGATTTGCGTTATCGCCCCAGCGGCATCCAGGTCGGTCATATGCGGGCGCCGCTGGGTGTGATTGCCATGATTTACGAGTCACGTCCCAACGTCACGGCTGATGCTGCCGGTCTCTGCGTCAAGTCGGGCAATGCGGTCATTTTGCGCGGTGGCTCGGAATCCCTGAACAGCAACATGGCTATTGCCGAACGCTTGCGGGCGGCTTTGGGTAAGGCGGGATTACCTCTGGATCTGGTGCAATACGTTAACACGGCAGACCGGGAAGCCGTCGGGGTGCTGATCAGCATGGATGCTCATGTGGATGTGGTCATTCCGCGCGGCGGCAAAGGGCTGATTTCCCGCATCAAGGCTGATGCCACAGTGCCGGTGATTATGCATCTGGACGGCAACTGCCATGTTTACGTTGATGCCGATGCGGATGCCCGCAAAGCACTGAAAGTGGTGGTCAACGCCAAAACCCAAAGACTAGGCACCTGCAACACCGCCGAAAGCCTGTTGATCCACAAGGATCGCATGGAAGATCTGCTGCTTCCTATCGTCACGGCACTGCAGGAAAAAGGCATCGAAGTCCGGGCCTGCGAACGGAGCCTGCCACGCCTTGCAGGTGCCGTGGCAGCTACGGAAGAAGATTACGGCACGGAGTATCTGGGGCCCATCATTTCCCTCAAAATTGTCGACGATCTCGACGCCGCTATTGCGCACATCAATCGCTATGGGTCCCAGCATACCGAATCCATTCTCACTGAAAATTATACCCACGCCCGCCGCTTTTTGCGTGAAGTCGACGCGAGCTCATTGATGGTCAATGCCTCCACCCGCTTCGCAGATGGATTCGAATATGGTCTGGGGGCGGAAATTGGCATTTCCACCAATCGTCTGCACGTCCGTGGTCCGGTTGGTCTGGAAGGGCTGACTTTGCAAAAATGGATTGTATTGGGAGACGGCCATATCCGCTCCTGAAGCCCCCACAGCGGCACTGCAAAAACTGCTGGAAGTTCTGGCTGATGTCGAGTGCGTTAACGATGCAGGGGTGGTGCCCACGGCCCTGCTTCAGGAAGCAGAGCATTGGGGGATTCCCCTGCGCCAGACTGCCGAGGGACTGCAGCTGGAGTATCCTCACGCGCCCCTTTCCCGCCCGGAAATTGCCGCTGTTGCCAACATTCCGGAAGCACAAATCCGGATACTGCCAGCCTGTGCTTCGACCAACAGCGCAATGCTGGACAGCGATGCCAATCCCGGTATTTGTCTGGCAGAAAGTCAGTGGGCCGGGCGGGGGCGGCGGGCGCGTCACTGGTCTTCACCCTTTGGTCGGCATCTGGCCATGAGTTATGGCTGGACGCAAGCGGCCAGCATTAACCCTGCCCTGACCCTGGTGGCTGGTCTGGGGGTTTTTCAGGTGCTGCAAAAAAGTATCAGCGGATTGTGGATCAAATGGCCCAATGACATTTGGATTGGCGGGCAAAAACTGGGGGGACTGCTGCTGGAAGCGCGCCGCCTGCCCTCCGGGCAAAACCGCCTGGTACTTGGCCTGGGGCTGAATGTGCACGACGATCCTAGCCTGCCGGACACTGCCACGAGTTTGGCGCAACAGCAGCTCAACCTGTCCCGCAGCCATCTTGCCGGACAAATCATTCGCCGCTGGCAGGAGGATTTCGTCCGCTTTGATCGCGACGGCCTGGAACCCTTTCTGCCGTTCTGGAATGAAGCGGCAGCGCCCATGATGCGCCAGATTGTGCAGATCAGCGATGCGCGGGGACATTATCCGGCAGAAGTACTGGGCATCGGGGGGGATGGTCGCCTGCAGGTACAGGAGCCGGACAAAGCCCCGGTATGGTTGAGTGCCGGCGACGTCAGCCTGCGGCCATTGGCATCATGATATTCATCGCCGTGGGCAATACCCGAACCCTGCTGGCGCAGAGCAATGATGGCCTGCATTTTCAGAGCATCAGCGCCGCAACCGCCCTGCATCCTGCGCATATTTTACAGCAATGGGAACAGCTACGCCCTCATGCAGAGGAAGAGACTTTTGCGCTGGGAGGGGTCGTGCCGGAGGCGTTGCAAACCTGGCGGGAATTATTACCCGAAGCACGTCTTCACGAACCTGATCTGGCGGTGTTCAACCAGCGCGTCGCCAACGCCTATATCCCCGGCGAAGCGCTGGGGTTTGATCGACGCTGCTGCCTGCTCGCTGCAGCTCAGGATTACCCCGCCCAAAGCAGCATCATCATTGACATGGGTACGGCCATTACCATTGACCTGTTTGCCGATGGCCGCTTCCAGGGCGGCAGAATCCTTCCGGGAATCACCATGAGCTTTCATGCCCTGTTTCTCGGCACGGCACTTCTCCCCGATATGGATTTGCCCGTACCCGCCGCAGCTCTTGGTAACAGTACGGGTGCAGCCATCCAGTCCGGCGTGTTCCATTTATTTGCCGACGCCTTGCAGGGTGCCATCACCCATTTTCAGCAGATGTATCCCGACGCCCAGGTGCTACTGACCGGTGGTGATGCGGCGCTCTGGCAGGCGCAAATCCCCAACAGCCAGCATGTTCCCGATCTTCTGCTACGCGGTTTTTATGGATGGCTGCAGGCGTAATTATCGCCCTGAACTCCCCCACCCTGAAAACCGCTATTTTCCTCTTGGCGTTTGTAGCGCCCCCATGTAGGCTACTCCCATGACCAAGCCCTTCCAGCGCGTCCTGCTCGTCAGCAAATACCGTGATCCTTCGGTACTTCCGGGATTACGCCTGTTGCGTGATTTCATTCAATCCCAGGGGCGGGAAGTTTTTATCGAAACCCAATGTTCTGGCGAGATCAATGATACCCTCGGCCTGAAGCTGATGGCTTTCAGCGAAGCCCGCGCGGAAACGGATCTGGTTATTGCCATTGGCGGCGACGGCACCCTGTTAGGCACGGCCCGAAATACGGCCAGCAGTGGCATAGCCATTCTCGGCATCAATCAGGGGCGGCTAGGCTTCCTGGCTGATCTTTCCATTGACCAGATAGAAGGCGCCCTGCCGCCCATTTTGCAGGGTCATTATCAGCAGGATCAACGCCGGGTCCTGCATGCTGAATTGTGGCGCGACAATCAACAAATACACAGCGGCCTGGCCATCAACGAAGTATTTATTCATAAAGGCGGCGGTGAGAGCATGATTGAACTGAGCGTCCATATGGATGGCCGCTTTGTTTATACCCAGCGCGCTGATGGCGTCATCATTGCCACTCCAACGGGCTCGACCGCCTACGCCTTGTCAGCGGGCGGTCCCATTTTGTCCCCCAGCCTCGCTGCCCTGCTGCTGGTACCAATCTGCCCGCACACCCTCACCGCCCGGCCCCTGGTCGTCGCCGATACCGTGGCCATCCGTGCCCGCCTGACCGCCAGTCGTCAGCCTGCGGCCCTCAGCCTGGATAGTCACAGCAGCGTTCCTCTGGCCGTCGGCGATGAAATTCACATCCGCCGTGCCCCCTGCTCGGCACGTTTTATTCATCCAGAAGAGAAAAACTTCTTTCAGATACTGCGGGAAAAACTGCATTGGGCCGAATCACCGGGAGAAGATTAAATGCTGCTCAGCCTGCAGGTTCGCAATTTTGCCCTGATTGACAGCGTCAGTATTGATTTTGATGCGGGTTTGACCGTACTCACCGGAGAAACCGGGGCGGGTAAATCCATTCTGGTGGATGCCATCGCCCTGCTCCTCGGAGACAAGGGTCATGCAGACAGTATCCGCCATGGTGCCGAGCAGGCCGAAATCAGTGCTGAATATGCCCTTGCCTCCAAACATGCCGCTCGCCAATGGTTGCGCGATCAGGATATGAATGCAGATGAACCGGTGTGCGTACTGCGCCGGGTCCTCCAACGCAATGGCCGTAGCCGGGCTTTTATTAATGGCTGCAACGTCACCCTTACCCAGCTGCGGGAGTTTGGTGAGTTTCTGATTGAGCTGCTGGGACAACATGAACATCAGAAGTTGCTCCACGCCGATCGCCAACTGGCCCTGCTGGACCGTTTTGCCGGGTTGGAAACCAGGCTGGATCAGGTGGCTGAAGCGCATCGGCTGTGGCGGGAACAGACGCTGCGCTGCCAGCAATTACGTACGGAGCAAACCCGTCAGAATGAGCAGGCCGATTGGCAACGCTTTCAGCTGCAGGAGCTGGAAGCCGCACAGTTGCAGGAAGAAGAATGGGAAAGCCTGCGCAGCGAAGAACAGCGTCTCGGGGCGGTCGAGAAATTGCGTGAACACCTCCAGGCGGCACTGGAAGCCCTGGAAGGGGAAGCGCATCCAGCCAATCGGGCCCTGGCCGAAGCCCAGCGTCATCTCGGCGTGGCTTCCCAGCATGATGCCCGCCTGCAGGAAAATGAGGCCTTGCTCAATGCCGCGCTCATCCAGGTCGAAGAAAGCATTTCCAATGTGCATAGCTATCTGGCTGATCTGGAAGCCGACCCCGAACGTCTGGAAGAAATTGCCCGACGCTTGCAACAGTTGCAGGATCTTCAACGCAAATATCATTGTGACTTACCGGGCTTAATCGCCAAACGCGATACCCTGCGTCAGGAACTGCAGGGAACAGAAAACCTGGAAAGCACGCTGCTCGCCGCTGAGCAGGCTTTACTCAAAGCCAAAACGACATATATTGAGCACAGCCATGCTCTCACGACGGCCCGGCGAGCCCGTCAGCAAGCCCTGGCGGACGCGGTTGCCGAACAAATCCGTCAGCTGGGCATGCCCCATGCTCAGGTGGAATTGCGTTTATCCAGCCATCCGGAAGAAGAAAAATTCTGGCGTGACTCCGGCTGGGATCAGACAGAAATCTGGATTACCGCCAACCCCGGCCATCCGGCACAGGCCCTGGCCAAGGTGGCTTCCGGCGGAGAACTCTCGCGTATCAGCCTGGCCTTGCAGGTCATTCTGGCTGCACCCGAGCGCATTGACACCCTGATTTTTGACGAAGTGGATGTGGGCATTGGTGGCGCCGTTGCCGAACGGGTAGGACGCCTGCTTCGCCGCCTTGGCGCGCAACAGCAGGTACTTTGTGTTACCCATCTTGCCCAGGTGGCGGCACAGGGCCACCACCACCTGCACATTGAAAAACAGGTGCAGGATGGTCAAACCCTCAGCGCCATAACCCCCCTGCAAGCGGAACAACGTCAGCAGGAAATTGCCCGCATGCTCGGCGGCATTGATCTCAACTCAGCCGTATTCGAAGCAGCGGCCACGCTTCTGGCCAATGTGGACGCATAACCCTAAAAACGGCAGTTGCCGGGGGTGCTTTGCCGCGACTTTTGTTTCGAGCCGTTGTTGTTCTTGGCGAAATCCTGCGCCCGTCAGGAGAGCTGTTTGAGCCCGCAGGGCGAGTTCTCTCCTGACAGCAGGATGAGCCCTAGAACAACAGGCGAGGAACAACGGAGCAAAAAGCACTCCCGGCAACTGCCGTTTTTAGGATAATTTACACTAGGCCGCTGGCCCTCAGTCGCATACACTGGTTTCCGGCAATGCGCTGCCCATGTTCAGGGCAACCGGCATGGAGGAGTGGATGGCTGCGGACTTTATGGAAGAACAGAACACCGGACAAAAGATCATGGACTCTCCGGCTAAAGATCATCATGGCGCTATTTCGATTCCCCGACGCGTCCTGTTTTTTGCCATTATCATCCTGTTTCTGGTCGCGGGGGTCGTGTTTGCGGCCATTCAGGCGATTCATACCCTGGGCGACAGCAGCAATACGCTGATTGAAATTGGCTTGCCGCTGCAAAAGCAATTACTGGAAATTCATGGACAACAACGTCAGGCCGAATTTTATCAGGATCTGGCGCAGGTCCTGCCCCACTCTGGTTATGAAGCCACTTTTGCCCACCTGATTCATCACGAACAAACGTCTTTACAGACACTGCAGACTGGCGCGACAGCCTACCCCCAACTTGCCAGCGCACTCCAGCAACTACAAGTGAGTCTGAACAATTATTTGCAGTCTGCAAATACACCAGGGTCAGGGCAAGCGGCTGTGCTCGACGGCAAAGCCGGCCGGACGGCTGTGGAAGCACGTTTTCATGACGTTCATCAGGCCATGCAGTCCTTGCTGCTTAGCCAGGGAGAGGCGGCAGCGGCAGCGCGTTCTCAGGCCGTGCAACTGCTTTATGCACTGGTAGTCATCACGGCGTTGCTCAGCCTGTTGATACCCTGGCGGGTTGCCACGGCCTTGACCCGGCCATTAAAGGACTTCCGTCTGGCCCTGGAGGACATCGGGGCGGGTAAAGTCGCCCATGTTGCCAGTGATGGACCCCAGGAATTGCGCGATCTGGCCCGCAGTATCGACAGCATGCAGGCCCGCCTGCGGGAAGAAGAGCGCCTGCGCCACCAATTTCTCAGCCAGGTCTCTCACGAACTGAAAACCCCTCTGGCCTCAGCCCGTTCCGGCAGTGAATTACTGCTCAGCGAGCGCATCGGCCCGCTTCTGCCACGGCAACGCGAAGTCCTCGAAATTGTCGTCCGTCAGGTCAAGGAATTATATGCGGCCATTCAGGAAATGCTCGACATGCATGCCTTACAGGCGCAATCCCTCGATTTTTCACCCCAAACTGTCAAAGTATCCGAGATTCTCGAGGATCTACAAAAACGCATGCAGCCATTGACTGAAAAAAAGCAGCAAACCCTGATTTGTGAGAGCCATGCACCGCTGGAAGTGTACGCCGACCCACAACGCTTGCGGCAAATTCTCAGCAATCTGGTCAGCAACGCCAACAAATACAGCTCAGCCGGCGGACAAATCCGCGTGCAGGCCATTGCCGAACAACAGGGCGTTCTGTTTCGGATAGAAGATGAAGGCCCGGGTATTCCTGAAGCCTTGCTGGAACGGGTATTTGAACGTTTTTATCAGGTTCCGGTCAGTAACAGCTTACCCCGGGGTACCGGATTGGGATTGGCCATCACCCGCGAACTGGTAGCCGCTCAAGACGGCTGGATACGCATTCAAAACCGTCCACAAGGAGGGCTCAGCGCAGAAATCTGGCTACCCTCTTTTCCTCAGAAGGCAGCTCATTGATGTACCGATTATTGCTTGCGATCCGCTCACTCGGCGTCTTCAGTATCCTATTGTTTCTGGGTGCCTGTGCAATGATTCATCCGGAAGCACCTGCTCAGCCCCAGGCCGCGCCGCTGCCGCTCTCGGAAACGCCCCGACCAGAGCTGCTCAAGGCATTGCATGATTGCGGTCCCGCTACCTCCGCCAGTTGTGCCAATATTCATCTTGCGCTGGCAAACAGCTATCTCAGCAGTGGCCCTCTCAATAAAACTGCTCTGGATAACGCCGCCCGGGAGCTCAGCATGGCGGCACAGAACCAGGATCTGGCCAGCCAGACCCTCCCCTTGCGGCGCAGCGTCAATGCCCTGCTGGAAAATATTACTCTTCTTAAACGAGACAAAGTCCGCATTCAGCAAATTAAAGCTCAGACTATCGCTGCACAAAATGCTGCAGATGCCGCACAAGCACGGCTTCAACGTCTGGAATCCCTGCTCCACCAGCATGCAGAAAAAACCCTGGAAGCGCATGGCGCGCCCTTACCCTGAGATGCGTAAAACCATGCCCACTATTCTCATTATTGATGATGATCCGGATTTTTTAAGGCTGCTGGGTTTGTGGCTGGAAAGTGAAGATTATCGGGTACTGAGTAGCAACAATCCGCAGCAAGGGCTGGAACTACTGGACCAGGAAAGTGTGGATTTGTTGATCACCGATTTACGCATGCCCATCATGGACGGGATGGCGGTTCTTGAAGCCGCTCAGGCTCGTGATCCCGATTTGCCGGTTATTTTGCTAACCGCCCATGGCACCATTCCTAACGCGGTAGAAGCCATGCGTGCCCAGGCTTTTGGTTATCTCAGCAAACCGTTCAGTAATGACGAGTTACAGACATTATGCACGGCGGCCCTGGCACAACGCCTTGCTGGCCGTGAACTCAGCAAGTTAAGGGCTGACCTACGCGCTCAGGCCGGGCAAAGCATCCTCCACCGCAGTCCGGTCATGGCCAGTCTGGTCAATGAAATTACCCGCATAGCCACTTCCCAGGCCAGTGTTTTTCTTTCTGGAGAAAGTGGGTCGGGCAAGGAACGTGTCGCCAGAGCTATCCACGAAGCCAGCGCCCGGAATGACCAGCCTTTTGTGGCCGTCAACTGTGGCGCCATTCCCTCCGAACTGGCCGAAAGTGAACTGTTTGGCCACGTTAAGGGGGCTTTTACCGGAGCCACTCAGGACCATATCGGGCTCATTCGCAGCGCCGACCACGGTACTTTGTTCCTGGACGAAATCGGAGACCTCCCCTTGGCTTTGCAGGTCAAACTGCTGCGGGTATTGCAGGAAGGGACCTTACGTCCAGTTGGAGCAAAAACAGAAATATCTGTGGATTTACGCGTTATCAGCGCCACCCATCAGGATATTCATGCGCTGACTACCAGCGGCGCCTTTCGGGAAGATCTATATTATCGCCTGCACGTCATTCCCCTACGGGTTCCCAGCCTCAGCGAGCGTCCCGAAGACATCCTGCTCCTTGCCCAATATTTTCTGGATCGGGAAAGCCAGCGCCTGGAACGCAATATTCCAGGGTTCAGCCCCGAAGCCATGGACAAGCTGATGCAGCGACCCTGGCCCGGAAATGTTCGAGAGCTGGAAAACGCCATCACCTTTGCCGCCGCCGTCACCGAAAAAGGTTGGGTCTCGGGAGAGGCCATTCCCGATGCCGGCCGTCAGGGTGGATCCAGCGCCTTCCCGCCTTTGCAGGATGCCAAAACGGCCTTTGAAAGGGTGTATCTTGAAAATCTGCTGCGTGCCACCGACGGCAATATTTCCCGGGCTGCTCGCATTGCTGGCCGCCATCGTACGGATCTTTACAAGCTCATGCGCAAACATGGCCTGGCCCCGCAACTATTCAAAAATCAGGAGGATCGCGATGAGACTCCGTAAACATCCACTACTTTCTGGCATTTTTTGTTATGCTGGTGCGGTCTTTGCTAAAACGGGGTCCCAATGACACTGCCAGTACCCGTTCAACCGCCTTCACGTTTTCAGCATCTGCATTTGCGCCGCTGGTTCGCCCAGGGCCTGCTCATCTCTCTTCCCATCGGCCTGACCATTTATGTGGTGTTATGGATTGGCGGCTGGCTCAACAACTTGTTTGAAGCGCCGATCAAGGCCATTTTCGGAATAGACATCCCCGGTCTGGGACTGGTCCTGACCTTGCTGACCATTCTGGGCGTTGGTTTTCTGGCTTCCCATGTCCTGACCGCATGGATTTTTGACTGGATGAACAAGGCACTGGCGCGAATCCCGGTTCTGCATAGCCTTTACAGCACCATTCAGGAAACGGTGGGATTACTGTTTGGTGGTGCAGACCGGGGCTTTCGCAGCGCCGTTCTGGTTCGGCAGGGGGGAGATATGGGCTACATCATCGGGCTGGTCACCCGTGACACCCTGCACGAACTACCGCACCTCCCCGAAGACTGTGTGGCCGTTTTTATTCCCATGAGTTATGGCGTCGGCGGCTTCACCTGCCTGATTCCCAGAGAAAAAATCATCCCGCTTCCGGACATGACACCCCAGCAGGCTTTACGTTTTGCCATGGCCGGTGGCGTCGGTGGTGGAAAAATAATTCGGGAAAAATCGGAACCCGGTATCCCGCACGAAGCTTCTGAATCCGACGCCGATTCTTCTTCATGAAGCTAAAACGGCCATTGGTCCGGGCGATTTGCAGCGAATTTGACCCGAGCTGTTCATGAAGTCAAACACTTTGCGGGAGGCGGGCTGTGTTCGTTATACTCGCCGCATACCAAAGGAGAACATGTATGGCTGAAGTGCGTAAAGCAGTTTTCCCCGTGGCGGGCCTGGGTACCCGATTTTTACCGGCCACCAAAGCCAGCGCCAAGGAAATGATGCCGGTAGTGGACAAACCTCTGATCCAGTACGCCGTAGAAGAAGCCATTGCGGCAGGCTGCGATCAGTTGATTTTCATCAGTGGCCGGGGGAAACGGGCCATTGAAGATCACTTTGACGTTTCCTACGAACTGGAAAACGAACTGGAAAAGCGTGGCAAAAAAGCCTTGCTGGAACAGGTGCAAAGTATTTTACCCAGTCATGTGAGTACCATTTTTCTGCGTCAGCCTTACCCTCTGGGGCTGGGCCACGCCGTACTGATGGCCAAGCCGGTTATCGGTGATGAACCGTTTGCCGTGCTGCTGGCCGATGATCTGATGCTCGGTGAACCACCTGTATTGGCGCAAATGGTCGAACAGCACCATCGCTATCAGGCCGGCATTCTTGGCGTCGAAGAAATCCCCCGTGAACACTCTACCCGTTATGGAGTGGTAGACGCCCGCCCGTGGGACGAACGTATTTTTCAGGTCAGCGGCATTGTCGAAAAACCCCAGCCCGAAAAAGCGCCTTCTAATCTGGGGGTGGTTGGTCGGTATATACTGCCCGCCCGTCTCTTTCATTTTCTGGAAAACACCCAGAGTGGCGCAGGAGGCGAAATCCAGTTGACGGATGCCATCGCCCATCTGCTCAGCGAACGTCAGGTGCTGGCCTATCGTTTTGCCGGTCAGCGCTTTGATTGTGGTGACAAACTGGGCTATCTCAAGGCCACCATTGCCTTCGGCAAATTACATCCCGAAGTGGGCGCCGATTTTACCGAGTATATGAATAGCCTCTGCCAGAGCCAGGGTAAGGCAGAAAATTCTGAGGCTGCTCATGAAGCGTAAGGGTATTCTCCTCGCCGGGGGTTCGGGTACCCGTCTGTATCCGCTGACCCAGGCAGTCAGCAAGCAGCTGATGCCGGTTTATGACAAGCCCCTGATTTATTATCCGCTCGCCACCCTGATGTTGGCGGGAATCCGCGAAATCCAGATTATTTCCACACCCAACGATCTTCCACGTTTCCAGCAGCTTCTGGGTGATGGTCGGCAGTGGGGGATGGATTTTTGCTATGCCGAACAGGCGCATCCTGACGGCCTTGCGCAAGCCTTACTGATTGCCGAAAACTTTCTGGCGGGGAGCCCTTCAGCACTGGTGCTTGGCGACAATGTTTTTTATGGACACGATCTCAGTGAATCCCTGCAGCAAACCAACCGGGCCGATAACGGGGCAACGATTTTTGCCTACCACGTTGCCAATCCCAAGGCTTATGGCGTGGTGGAGTTTGACCGTCAGGGTATTGCCATTGGACTGGAAGAAAAACCTGTCAAACCCCGCTCTTCTTTTGCGGTCACCGGCCTGTATTTTTATGATGCAGACGGGAGTCGTCTGGCCCGGGAAATCCGTCCTTCACCACGGGGAGAGCTGGAAATTACTGATCTGAATCGTTTATACCTCGAACAAAAACGCCTGCATGTGGAAGTGCTGGGACGCGGCACGGCCTGGCTGGATACTGGCACGCACGCTGACCTGCTCAGCGCCGGACAATTCATCCGCACTCTGGAAGAACGTCAGGGCCTGAAAGTTGCGTGTCCCGAAGAAATAGCCTACCGCATGGGTTATATTGATGCAGACACACTTACAGAACTTGCCGCCCCGCTGAAAAAAAGTGGTTATGGAGAATATCTCCTGCGCATCCTTGAAGAAGGGTCTCCGTTTTGATCATTGAAAAATTACGTATCCCCGAAGTGCTGCTCATTACCCCCAAAGTATTTGGCGACACCCGGGGATTTTTCATGGAAAGCTGGAACCAGCGGCAGTTTGCCGATGCCGGCCTGAATCTCACCTTTGTGCAGGATAACCACAGCCGTTCTCAACAGGGCGTGCTGCGTGGCCTGCATTATCAGATTCATCAGCCCCAGGGAAAGCTGGTACGCGTTGTTTCAGGTGCTGTTTTTGATGTGGCCGTAGATTTGCGCCGCTCTTCTTCCACCTTCGGTCAATGGGTCGGGGCCACACTCTCCGAAGAAAATCAGCAGATGCTCTGGGTACCACCCGGCTTTGCGCATGGCTTTTATGTATTAAGTAATTCCGCTGACTTCCTCTATAAAACAACCGAATTTTACGCCCCGGAAGCCGAGCGTTGCATAGTCTGGAATGATCCGGATATCGGCATAGACTGGCCCCTCCTCACGGATTCGAACCCCCAGCTGGCCAGCAAGGATGCAGCCGGATGCTCTTTTGCAAAAGCAGAAACCTATTCGTGAACCCTTCATTCTCCATGCGAAGAGCGTTATTATCGCCCCCTTTCCTGAGGAGCAGCGGTATCCATGATCATCATTGATGGCGTAACCGAAAGCGGGGGCAAATTTCGTCCCTCAGCCTGGGCTGAGATGCTCATAGAAGGGGTGGGACTCGCCCATTTCGGTGCCGACCATAAAATTCATTACTTACCATTGATTGAGCCCGCCAACATAAATGGCAACGCGGCCATCATCATGGATGAAAGTCTGGAACAATTACGCCCCGAGGCCTTTGCGGAAATCATGCGTTTTGCCGCCGAAAATCGTTTGCAGATTCGCCGTGAAGAGGGGCACATAGCTGACCGCCAAAACAGTCAGAAAAGCACACATCGCCGGGCCCGCCCCGCGCAACGGCGGCCTTCCTGATGGCAGGTCATCCTAGTAAATCCAGTCGACTGCGTTTTGCCTGGGTGCTCGGTGCGGTCATCGTCATTTATGGCATACTGACCATTATTCTCAGTGTTCATGTCATTGATCAGCAGAGTGGTGCGCGCACCGATTTGTATGTGGCGCTGGAAACCCTGGACCAGATGCATCATGAAGCCATGGCATCAGCCAGCACGCCCACAGAACGCAAAGTCATTGCCGATGCCTGGCGGAATGAACGGGCTTTTGCGGCCAGGTCTCCACAGCAAGCACAGCAGATAGCTGATCAGCTTATCGTCAGCCTGAATCAGGAATATCCGCATAATTCCTGCGGACAATTAGGCCCTTCATTTGTAAAGGCTTCCGCCCTTCCTGAAGAGCATGCCTGCATGGTGGCGGTGGGCACTCAAAATGATCAGGTAACAGTGACCGGCTATGATACCCAGGGTATTGCCATGGACAACTTCTATGAATTTCTTTATGCCCCAACCGGCCGTTCTGACTAAATATCCCGAGGAAAATCCCATGAACGCTACCAGGAGCCAGGCATGACCACCGCCGGATCCGGAATCAAACGCGTCCTGTTGTTTGGTGCCAATGGACAGTTAGGCTGGGAACTCCAACGTCACCGTCCTGAGGCCGTCGAACTATGCGCCTTGTCTCGCACCCAGGCAGATATTGCCATTCAGGAACAGGTGGAGCAGGCTGCCGAGAATTTTCAGCCCGACCTCATCATCAACGCCGCCGCTTATACTGCCGTTGATCTTGCTGAGTCGGAATCGGAAACAGCCTATGCCATCAATCGGGATGGTGCCGTTCATTGTGCAGAGGCTGCCCGTAAACATTCTGTCCGGCTCATCCATATTTCCACGGATTTTGTATTTGATGGGAGTCAGGCGACCCCTTATCAGCCGGACAGTATCCGTCATCCGCTCGGCGTATACGGTGCCAGCAAAGCTGCCGGCGAGATAGAGATTGTCCGTATTCTGGGGAGCAATGCGCTCATTTTACGGACCGCCTGGGTGTACAGCACCCACGGTAAAAATTTTGTCAAAACCATGTTGCGGCTGATGTCAGAGCGGGACTCTCTGGGGGTGGTTGGTGACCAGATTGGCAGCCCTACCTGGGCGGCAGGTTTGGCGGCGGCCATCTGGAGGGCCTGCGCGCAACCGGAATTCAAAGGCATTCAGCATTGGACGGATGCCGGAGTGGCCTCCTGGTACGATTTTGCGGTCGCAATTCAGGAAGAAGCCCTGGCTTTGGGTCTGCTCCAGCGTAGCATCCCCATCGGTATGATTCCCGCCAGCGCCTACCCAACCCCGGCCCGACGCCCCGCCTGCGCGGTACTGGATAAAAGTATCAGCTATGCGACGTTAGGTGCGGCTCCACATTGGCGTCAGGCACTGCGGCAAATGCTCACCGATAACGATTCTGATTAGACAAGGAAACCCCATGACCGCAACCTCTTCTGCATCGCCCGCTGAAAAACGCCTGCTGGTCACCGGTGCCGCCGGTTTTATTGGCAGCAATTTCTGTCACTACTGGCTGAAGAATCATCCTCATGGGATTCTGGTCGCTTATGATGTCCTCAGCTACGCCGGTAACCGCCATAATCTCGACGGACTGGAAACGCATCCCGATTTTCATTTTGTTCAGGGTGACATCAATGATGCGGCATTGCTTGAAAGTAGCCTGCGTGCCCATGACATCAATGTCATTGTGCACTTTGCTGCGGAAAGCCACGTCGATCGCTCCATTCATGATCCTGATGCTTTTATCCAGACCAATATCGTCGGCACCCATACGCTCCTCAAAGTGGCGAAATCGCTCTGGCTGGATGGTCCTGAAGGCCCTGTTCCCCATCGTTTTCATCATATTTCCACCGATGAAGTCTACGGCACCCTCGGACCCCAAGACCCTGCCTTTCGCGAAGACACCCCTTATGCGCCCAATTCTCCCTATGCCGCCAGCAAGGCGGGCTCCGACCATCTGGTCCGTGCCTATCAGCATACCTACGGATTAAGCACGACGACCAGCAACTGCTCCAACAATTACGGGCCTTATCATTTTCCCGAAAAACTTATCCCGCTGATCATCGTCAATATTCTTCACAATAAAGCCCTGCCCATTTACGGCGATGGTCAGCAGATTCGCGACTGGCTCTATGTAGAAGATCACTGCCGGGGGATCGCCGCTATTCTTGATGAGGGCCGGGAAGGCGAAAGCTACAATATTGGTGGATGTAACGAATGGGCCAATATCGACATTGTGCAACTGGTCTGCCGGAAGATGGACGCATTATTCGCCGGTAATCCCCGCTGGGCCGAACAATACCCCCAGGCCGCCCCGGCACTGGGACACCGCAGCGAAGAGCTGATTCAGTATGTTCGTGACCGCCCCGGTCATGATCGCCGCTATGCCATTGATGCGGAAAAAATCACCCGGGAATTGGCTTTTGCACCTGCGGTGGATTTTCCCACCGGCATTCAGCGCACCATCCTCTGGTACCTGGAGCATCCGCAATGGTGGCAACAGGTCATGGATGGCAGTTATCGTCACTGGCTGGACACCCAATACGGAGCCGAATAAGTCCGGCTTATGCAGTTTAACGCATATCCCCAGGACCACCATAACCGGGATGCCGGCTATCCTGAAAACGGCAGTTGCCGTGGGTGCTTTGCAGCGACTTTTGTTTCGAGCCGTTGTTGTTCTTGGCGGAATCCTGCGCCCGTCAGGAGAGCTGTTTGAGCCCGAAGGGCGAGTTCTCTCCTGACAGCAGGATGCGCCTTAGAACAACAGGCGAGGAACAACGGAGCAAAAAGCACCCACGGCAACTGCCGTTTTCAGGATGATTGGTGGTTATTAGGATTTCTGATAATTCTTGCGGCGGAACAGATCGGTTTTTCGTGAAACCAGGCGGTCCAGAAACAGAAAACCGTCGAGATGGTCCATTTCATGCTGCACCGCCCGCGCCTCAAAGCCTTCACATTCAAAACTGCGCTCGCGTCCCGACACGTCCTGGGCCTGCACCCGAATGCGCTCGGCACGGATAACATTGCCGGTAAAATCCGGGACCGACATGCAGCCCTCGCGGCCCACAGCCATGCCTTCCCAGGCCATCAGTTCGGGGTTGATGAGCACCATCAGACCATGGCAATCATCCCCCAGTTTGGGACGCACATCGACAATGACAATGCGCTGATGGCGATCTACCTGAGGGGCGGCAATACCGACGCCGCCCGGACCGGCGTACATGGTTTCGGACAAATCCCCGACAAATTTTAGCAGCTCATCGTCAAAAACCTGGACGGCTTCGGCCTTGCGCTGCAGCCGCGCATCGGGATAGGTGAGGATGGACAGTACCGTCATCAGAATACGGCCGCTTCAATGGGGTGGACACCCACTTCTACCCCTTGTTTTTCGCGCAGGGGCAAAACCGCCTTGCGCACGCTTTCAATGCCATCGGGGGCATAACCCTGAATGACCATGACGTACAGTGGCCGCTCGGCGCTTCCGGAGCTTTCGCTTTCCAGATCAATCACATTAAAACCGATGGCGGCCAGGGCGCCGGTTACTCCGGCCACAATACCCGGATGATCGGCCCCATACACTGTGACCCGGGTGTTGGGCAGATCTGCCGCGACCGCAACACTGGAGATAGGATCCAGGTGTACCCGTAAATTCAGGCGCTTGATGGCAGGATCCAGGGCCATTTCCACAGAGCCCAGGTCCCTGCTGTAGTCAATGACCTGCATGATGGTGAAATAGCCGCCCAGACGCATCATGGAAGCATCACCAATGGAGCAGTCCGCCGTAAACAGCGCCTGGGTGACAGCTGCGACAATACCGGGGCGATCTTCGCCGATGACGGTGAGAAGCGCTTGACTCATGCCTGAACTCCTATAGCGAGGGCTTTAGCCTGTACGAGATAACGAAAACAATATTCCAGCAATTCCAGGTGATGGCGTGCAGACAACAAATCGCTCCCCCAGGCAGTCACGCCATGCTGGTGAATCAGCGCACCGGGCACCGGAGGAATGGCTTGCGTAAAAGCAGTATCCATATCTTTGGCAATGCGGGCAACATCCTGATGATTGGCAAAAACCGGCAGATCAATTTCGGGTTCCGCATCGGGAACCCCCAGTCCCTTGAGCATTTCCAGCGGCGGCAGACGGAGTTGCCCGTTTCTGGCGAAATGTCCGCAGAGATTGGCCTCAATGGAATGCACATGAAAAATCACCCGGGCTTCAGGAATATGCTGATAAATCACCTGATGGATGGAAGTTTCTGCCGAAGGTTTACGTCCGCCGGGAGCAAGCAGCACTTCTCCCTGGAGGTTTACGGAAACAAAATCTTCGGTGTCCAGCAAGTCCTTGGGACGGCCACTGGCGGTAATCCAGAAAGCCTCTTCAGCCATGCGCGCCGATAAATTACCGGCTGTTCCCAGCATCCAGCCTCTTTCATAAAAGCTTCGGGCAGCCAGTGCCAGCTCCTGTCGCAAATCTTCATGGTGCATCGGCACCCTCCTTCCACCAACCGCGTGCTGCCAGGGCAGCATTGACGTCATCCAGCGTTTCAAAGGGAATGAAAGCCTTGCCCTCTTCCTGCAGATATTGCGCCAGCCGATCACGGGCACAAACCAGAGGGCAGTCGCGCGCCACCCGCAGATCGGTGATGGAATCGCCAATGCAGAGCGCCGTCCGGGGCTGATAATGGGCGAGCACCTGACGTTTGGCGACCAGTTCATGCGCATCCTGCCAGGGCGAAAAAACCCGCAAAGTCGGGCCGGAGCAATCCACTTCCAGCCCGTGAATCGCGTGAATATCGGCGCGATAAGGTTCCAGGACGATTTCTGCCATGCGGGTAAAGCCACCCGTCACTACAATAAAAGGCACAGCCGCCTCGCGGGCGGAAGCCAGTAAATGTTCCAGACCGGGACGCAAGACTGTACCCCGGACAAAGTCTTCCATTTCCGGCCAGCGTTGGGAAGGAATGCCTTCCAGGATCCGGGGTAATCCTTCCCGCAGCCCCAAGCGTTGCGCATATATTTCCGGGAGAACCTGTGCGGCAGCCTCCGGGGCGAAATGCCGCATCAAGGCCACAAAAATCTCCAGCTCCGTGATGGTTCCATCAAAATCACAGAAAATGGCTTTGGACAACATCAGGCAGCCCCCCATTTTTCCACGGCCGCCCGCAAAGGTCCGGCGGGCAGATCAGACAGCTTCAGGGAAGCACCCTCCTGCCAGCGCTCCAGCCCTTCATGAAAGGCCAGCACGCCGCTGGAGGGTCCCATGGGATGATCCATAATGCCGGTACCGGCGTTGAGAATAAGCTCCGGGCCGTAATCTTCCAGAATGGCATCCAACATACCGGGGTGCACCCCCGCCGAGGGAACTGGCGCCACGCCCCGCGCCCGTAAGGCCGCAACAATGGCCTGCTCGTCCGCCTCCGGAAAAGGCAAACTGCCATAATGGGCCGGATAAAGAACCGCATCTGCACCGGCACAGGACATTGCCGTCCCCAGTATGGCCGCATAGGCAAAACCATGATCGGGTGCAGCGCACCAGGCCCCGGCCAGAGCCGGATGCGCAAAAATCGGGACGTTCACTTCCGGATCTGCTGCCAGGGCTTCCAGCATGGGGAATCCATAGGCAAGCACATTCAGGAGCAGGGCGTTGGCACCACGGGCAACCAGTTGCCGGGCCAGTTCATGAACCTGCCGGGCATCGCCGGAAAGATTCATGGCGTAAAGTAGATCCCGCCCGGTGCGATCGCGACGCGCCTCAATAATGGGTGCACAGGCTTCCCAGCGGGCCAGCGTCGCGGCTGAGGGCAGGTCCGGCAGAATTTCATCATCTTTGATGATGTCCAGACCGGCCATCGCCACTTCCGCCAGAATTTCGGCATGGTCCCCGGCACTCAGCCCCAGAGCGGGCTTGAAAATAGCCATAATCAGGGGGCGCTCGGCTACGTTCAGTTTTTCGCGGATACCCGCCAGACCAAAGCGACAGGATTGCCCATACCCTTCAGGTAAGCGTATGGACATGACCTTGGCCGGGCCCGCCAGAGAATATTTCCCGAAAATCATGGTCAGCAGGCTACCCATGCGTCCATCCACATTTTCGGCGGGAAAACGGATGGTCGCCAGGTGTCGCCCCTCGGGTAAGTCATGTACTGCCCGCACTTCAGCAAGATGCCCGCGAAGCTGTTCTTCCCGATGCTGAAAGCGCGCGTCCCAGCTTCCGGCAGTCTGCCCGATGGCAATGGCCTGAGCCTGCCGCTGCGCATCAACCCCGGCAGGAAACTGGTAATCCACCTCTATGTAGGCACTCATAAATCGTGAAAACTCTGCAAGGGACGTTCCGTATAATGGGGAGTCCATCCGCCTCGGGCACTGAAGTAACGGACCGCCTTGATCCGCTGGAGTTGATTGAGGCGGAACCAGTGCTCCACATCTGCCGGAACATGAATATAGTCGCCCGCCACCACCGTCAGCTCGACCTGCTGCGCATCGGGCAGTACAAAGCCAAAAACGCCTTCGCCATCGACGATGTAACGCACCTCTTCATCATCATGGGTGTGAATCCGATGAAAACGGGCGTTGAGTGCCTCCAGCTGGGGATGGCCGGGATAAAGCACGACCAGATCCCGGTCCTGATACCCTTTTTCGGATTGTAAGCGCCGAAACACCGCATCCAGAGTCTCCAGCAGCTTTTCCTGATCGTTGCTACTGAGTTCTGCCTGGGCCAACAGGCTGCGGCTGCTGTCCGTTGCAGGAACAGGCAGCTTTTCCAGAAGCACACCCAGCGGAGCCAACAGCCCGGCAATGATGTCGGGGTCCGTAACCAGCGCCGGATCACCGGCTCTGCGTAAAGTCGCCATGATGACTTATTCCCTCCAGATCAAAGATGCCATTCGTCCGGTCACTGCTGCATCGCGCCGGTATGAAAAAAATTCGCTATCACTGAAAGTACACAGGCCCCCACCATAAATGGCCGTGACCCCAACCCGGTGCAGGCGCTGCCGGGCAAGCTGATAAATATCCGCCAGCCAGCGATCCCCTGGCCCGGCACGAAAGGCGCTGACAGCCTGCGGATCTTCCGCAACAAAAGCTGCCCGCAACTCAGGGCCCACTTCAAAAGCCTCAGGCCCGATTGCTGGCCCCAAGTATATCAGAACTTCCTTACCTGGCACCGCCAGCGCCGCCACCCCTTTTTCGAGAATGCCAGCCAGCAGACCCCGCCAGCCGGCGTGAAAGACCCCGAGATGCTGACCATCACGACTGCAAGCCAGCACCGGCAGACAATCAGCCGTCAATACCGCTAACACTTGCCCGGCAAGATGGGTGACCGCCCCATCAGCTTCGGGAAGCGCAGAGAGGTCTTGACCAGCTGGAATCTGCAGTAATTCCATACCATGTACCTGGCGCAGCCATTGTGGTTCTTGCGGCAATTTCAGCCAGGTACGCAGCATCTCGCGATTTTTAGCCACAGCCTGTGCCGCGTCTCCAACATGATCGCCCAGATTGAATGAGCGATAAGGACCTTCACTGTAACCCCCGTTGCGCCGGGTAACCGCGCTATGTACCCCGGCGGGCAGCGGCCAGTCAGGGATTAGAATAGATGGTGCCTCAATGGGCACGGCGGGCCTGCCGCAACAAATCCAGCAGTTTTTCCATTTCCACCGGAAGTGGACTTTCCCAACTCATCAACTCTTCCGTTTCCGGATGGTACAACTTCAAGCGCCAGGCATGCAGGGCCTGTCGCCGAAACTGCTGCCAGTAAGCCAAGCCTTCAGCATCCAGACCCTGGGGCACGCTCATGCGCCCCCCATATACCGGGTCCCCGACCAACGGATGACCAATATGGGTCATGTGCACCCGGATCTGATGGGTACGCCCGGTGGCCAGACGCAAACGCAGGAAGCTGTGGCGGGGGAAGCGCTCCACCAGACGAAAATCGGTTTGTGCCGGGCGCCCGTCGGCACGCACGGTCATCCGCAGCCGATCATGGGCATGGCGGCCAATGGGCTCATCCACCCGACCACCCCCGGTCATCGGGCCATTCACCAGGGCCAGATACTCCCGGTGCATGGTATGGTCACCCAACTGATCAATCAGCGACTGCCGCGCCATTTCGGTTTTGGCCACTACCAGCAAGCCGGTGGTGTCCTTGTCCAGACGATGGACAATACCACCCCGGGGCAGATAGGCGTTTTCCGGTAGATGCGCCAGCACCCCGTTTACCAGGGTACCATCCGCATGACCGGCACCGGGATGGGTCAACTGTCCGGCCGGTTTGTGGAGGACCAGAATATGCGCATCTTCATACATAATATGCAGAGGAATATCCTGGGCCAGCCAGACACTGGGTTCGCTTTCCGGCCAGTCAATGTTCACCGCTTCTCCGCCCTGGATGCGCAGGCTGGGTTTTTCGACGGCGCCGTTCACCCGAATATGGCCGTCTTTCAACAGGGTCTGGATCCGGCTGCGGCTGATGTCCGGAAGCAGGCCACTCAAAACCGCATCCAGTCGTTCACCGGCTTGATCCACTGGCAAAATCATGGGAAGTCCCGTAGTATCGTCGCTCATGGCTCGCCACTATAGACTATTGTCCTTCATGCGCAAACGCTTACTTATTTCATTTTGTTGTACTGCCCTTCTGGCCGGTTGTGCCAGCACTCCTCACAAGAGCGATCAGGCTGCGGAAACCCACGAATCGGCTGCCCAAATGTATCAGCCCGCCAAGCAAGCCATGGAACGCGGAGATTACACTTCGGCCATTCGCCATTATGAAGAACTGGAAACCCGCTATCCCTACGGTCCCTATGCGGAACAGGCACAACTGGATACTGCTTACAGTTACTACAAGAGTGGCGATTCCGAAGCCGCTGCAGCAGCCGCCGAACGCTTTATCAAACTGCATCCGGCCAACCCCCATGTGGATTATGCCTGGTATTTGAAAGGCATTGCCTACTATGAAGGCATCCAGGGCGCTGAATGGAATCCCAAACCCGCCGAAGAAGCCTTTAGCACTCTGCAGACCTTGGCCACACGCTGGCCCCATAGTCCCTATGCTGTCGATGCCCGTCTGCGCATGGCCAAAATCATCGATATTCTCGGGAAGCGCAACCTGGACATCTGCAAGTTCTATTATACGCGCCACGCTTACGTTGCGGCGGCCAATCGCTGTGATAACGTGGTCACCCGCTATCAGCTCAGCCCTTCAAGGGAAGAAGCCCTGTACTATCTGGTCCGCTCCTACCGGCATCTCAACCTCCAGAATCAGGCGGAAACCGTAAGCAAGGTGCTCGCCTACAATTACCCCAAAAGCAAATACCTGGGCGATCTGGGCACCGGCAACTGAGTAAGGCCATATACCCGAAAACAGCCCTTAGCTTGGAGATTTAACAGCAACTTTAGCCCGGGCTGTTCGCGTCAACAGCCCCTAGGCCAATGGCCGAATCAGGTGATCGCTGAGGGAGCAGCTGGCTGCACCCTGGTGAGCAGGATCAGACCGCCTCGGCACCTTCTTCGCCCGTCCGAATGCGAATAATTCTTTCCACAGCACTCACAAAAATTTTGCCATCGCCAATTTTGCCGGTACGCGCAGACTGTTCTATGGCTTCAATGGCGCGATCCGCCATGTCGTCGCCAACGACCACTTCCAGCTTGAGCTTGGGTAGAAAATCCACCACGTATTCCGCCCCCCGGTAGAGCTCGGTATGCCCTTTTTGCCGTCCGAAACCCTTCACTTCCGTTACGGTCATTCCGGCCAGACCAATTTCCTGCAATGCCTCGCGCACGTCATCCAGCTTGAAGGGCTTGATGATCGCCTCAATTTTTTTCATGGTGTTGCTCCTCGTTCAGCTTATGATGGCCACCCCAGGAAGCGTAGCCGTTGGTAATAGGATAGCGCCGATCTTTTCCAAATGCGCGGGTGCTGATGCGCACACCGGGAGCCGCCTGTCTTCTTTTATACTCGGCACGGTCAATTAACTTCAATACCCGCTGCACCGTGTCGGCTGCAAAACCGGAGGCAATCAGTTCTGCTGCAGACCGGTCATTTTCTACATAGGCCGCAATGATGGCATCCAGCACCTCGTAGGAGGGCAGACTGTCCTGATCCTGTTGATCGGGCGCCAGCTCCGCCGAGGGTGGCCGGGTCAATACCCGCTCGGGAATGACAAGGGCATGTTGGTTGCGGTAGCGGGCAAGACGATACACTAGGGTTTTGGGGATATCCTTGATGACCGCAAAACCACCCGCCATATCACCGTACAGGGTGGCATAACCCACCGCAATTTCACTTTTATTGCCGGTGGTTACCAGCAGGTGCCCAAACTTGTTGGAGTAGGCCATCAACAACCCGGCACGCACCCGCGCCTGCAGATTTTCCTCGGTGGTATCCACCGGGCGTCCCTCAAACAGCGGCGCCAAGGTCTGTAAGTAAGCCTGGAAAACCGGCTCGATGGAAATCAGATCGTAGGAAACCCCCAGACTCTGGGCCTCGGCAATGGCATCTGCAACGCTCATTTCGGCGGTATAACGGGAAGGCATGATCAGAGCATGCACCTGCTCCGCCCCCAAAGCATCCACAGCGATTGCCAGGGTCAAGGCTGAATCCACCCCGCCCGAAAGGCCCAGCACAATACCCGGAAAATGATTTTTACGCACATAATCGCGGACCCCCAGAGTCAGGACCGCATAAACCTCGGTCTCCGTATCGGCTGCCGCAATGAGCGCTGTATCACCTTTAACCTGCAAACCCTGAGTGGTTTTTTCAAAATCCGTGAGGATGACCGCCGTTTCACAAATCGGCCCCCGGGCTACCAACCGACCCTGTGCATCCACCACAAACGATCGACCGTCAAAAACCAGCTCATCCTGACCACCCACCAGGTTCGCATAGCAGATGGGCATTTGTGTCTGCGTTGCCAGCGCCGCCAGCCGTCCTTCCCTTTCCCCCTGCTTGTGCCGGTGGTAAGGGGAGGCATTGAGGACCACAAGTAACTCCGCGCCCTGGTCTCTGGAGGCCTGAGCCACTTCGGAACCACACCAGACATCTTCGCAAATTGCCACGGCGCAGGAGACTCCCGCACAGTCAAAAGTCAGGGGCTGGGTACCTGGCGTAAAGTAACGCAGTTCATCAAATACTGCGTAATTGGGCAGACAGTGCTTGTGGTAAACCGCTTCTACCTGACCATTTCGCAACAAGCTGGCACAATTATAAAGCCGCGTGTTGACGCGCTGGGGATGCCCCAACAACAAGGGTAAAGGCGTTTGCGCTGCCAGGGTTTTTACCGCTTCTGCGCAGGCCTGCACAAAGTCTTCACGCAGCAGCAGATCTTCGGGAGGATAACCGCATAAAGCCAGCTCCGGGGTTACCAGTAAATCGGCACCCCCAGCTTTTGCCTCCTGTGCTGCCTTCAGGATCAATGCCACATTCCGGTCGATGTCACCGACCCAGACATTGCACTGCGCCAGAGCGACGCGCATTAACGGCTCAACAAAGCTGCGGCGCGCATACCCAGTTCAGCCGGAGAATGCACACAATGTACCCCCGCCGCCTCCAGTACCGCGTATTTTGCCGCAGCAGTTCCGGCATTGCCGTCAATGATCGCGCCGGCATGGCCCATGCGCTTGCCCTTGGGCGCCGTTGATCCGGCAATAAAAGCCACCACTGGCTTGCTGACACTGGACTGAATATAGTGAGCCGCTTCTTCTTCCATGCGCCCGCCGATTTCGCCAACCATGATAATCAGCTCGGTTTGTGGATCCGCCTCAAAGAGCGCCAGCACCTCGACAAAACTCATGCCGATCAGTGGATCGCCACCAATGCCGACACAGGTACTCTGGCCGAGACCCAGGCGGGTGGTCTGCTCAACCGCCTCGTAGGTCAGGGTGCCAGAACGGGAGACGATGCCGACCTTGCCCGGACGATGGATGGAACCGGGCATAATCCCGATTTTTGACTGTCCGGGAGTAATAATACCGGGACAGTTGGGACCAATAAGACGCGCCGTCGAACCCGCCAGATAGTGTTTCACCATTAACATGTCATGCACCGGGATTCCCTCGGTAATGCAGACAATCAGTTCAATGCCCGCCGCAGCCGCTTCAATAATGGCATCGGCCGCAAAGGGAGAAGGCACATAAATCACACTGGCTTCGGCGCCGGTTTCCTGCACCGCATCAGCCACCGTATTAAAAACCGGCAAATTCAGATGGCGGCTGCCCCCTTTTCCGGGTGTGACCCCGCCAACCATGCGGGAGCCATAAGCCACGGCCTGCTGCGAATGAAAAGTTCCCTGCTTGCCGGTAAACCCCTGGCAGATAATACGGGTGTTCTGAGACAGCAATATGCTCATATATGCACCAAAACAAGAATCAACAGTAGAATAATGACGGCTTCACCCAGCAATAAAAGCAGTATGTAAGGATTGCGCCGGACAACGGGCTGGGCATGATTCACATCGCTACGCAGCGCGGCGAGATCCTGCCGGAGACCCTCCAGATCATCCACCTGGGCCACCGTTTTCAGTCGCTCGTCGAGAATCTGATCCAGAAGCACCGCCATTTCCGCCATGCGCTCGGCAGATTTTTGATCTGCGCCGCGTTTTACGTAGGCATCGGCCAAACGCGAAATCAACGGGCCGGAATTGCGCAATACCGGCCACAACCGCTGCAACCAGAAAATATTGATGGACACCTTAACCCTGAGCGGCAGCCACCGCTTTCACAGCGGCATCCGTCAGACCATCGGCAGAAATCAATGACAGGCCACTTTCTCTCAACAAAGCCATCCCTTCCTCCTTGCGGGTCCCTTCCAGGCGCACCACTACCGGCAGATGGATGCCCACCTCGGCTGCGGCCTGAATAATGCCCTCTGCCAGCAAATCACAGCGGGTGATGCCGCCAAAGATATTGACGAGAATGGCTTTTACCCGGGTGTCGGACAAAATCAGCTTAAATGCCTGGGTGACCTTGTCTGCCGCCGCACCACCACCTACATCCAGAAAGTTGGCGGGTTCCCCGCCATGCAGCTTGATCATGTCCATGGTCGCCATAGCCAGACCGGCACCATTGACCATGCAGCCGATATTCCCCTCCAGGGAAATATAATTGAGCCCAAACTGTCTGGCGGTAATTTCCCGACCATCCTGCTGGGTGGAATCAAACAATTCGTCAGATTCGGGATGCCGGTACAAGGCATTGTCATCCATAACCAGCTTGGCATCCAGCGCCAGCAGACGGCCATCGCTGGTAACCGCCAGCGGGTTGATTTCGACCATCAGGGCATCCAGCTTCTGGGCAAGACGATACATGCCCTGCATGATGCGGGTCAGCTGCTGCACCTGACTGGTATCCAGACCAAACTCAAATCCCAGCTGTCGGGCCTGAAAAGGCAAAAATCCGGTGCTGGGATTAACAACCAGCTTTTTCAAAGCTTCCGGCCGGGTTGCAGCCAGTTCCTCAATATCCATGCCGCCTTCCCGTGTCGCGAGAAAGGTAATTCTGGCCTGTCCCCGGTCCACCATCAGCGCCAAATACAACTCGCGGGCAATACTGCTTGGCTCCTCAATCAACAAAGCCGCCACATGCTGGCCCTGCGCACCGGTCTGGGCGGTTACCAATGGTTTTCCAAGCAGCTCCTGGGCGGCTTTTTCCACTCCGGCAATACTGTGAACGACCCGCACCCCACCAGCTTTGCCTCGGCCTCCGGCATGCACCTGGGCTTTCACCACCCAGGCCGGACCGCCCAGTTCACGCGCCTGATTCACGGCTTCACGCACCGAAAAAGCGGGAATGGCGCGGGGGACCGAAATCCCCTCTTCGGCCAACAAACGCTTGGCCTGATACTCATGCAGATTCATGAAAGTTCCTTTAAAAACGGCGGATCAGCGCTGCCGTAAACTCTGTGGTGCTCAGTGCCGGCACATCACCCCGCAAGGCCGCCAGATCACCGGTGACTTCACCAGCCGCAATGGCGGCATTCATGGCCGCCACAATCGCCTGAGCAGCCTCTCCCCAGCCCAGATGCTCCAGCATCATGACGGCCGACAAAATCAGCGAGCTGGGGTTGGCCTTGCCCTGTCCGGCAATATCGGGTGCCGTACCATGGGTGGCTTCAAAAATCGCGTGGGTATCAGAAAGGTTGGCACCGGGTGCCATGCCAATACCCCCAACTTCTGCGGCCAGGGCATCAGAAACATAGTCACCATTCAAATTCAGCGTGGCAACCACTGAGTAATCTTCCGGGCGCAGCAAAATCTGCTGCAGAAAATTATCGGCAATCACATCCTTGATGATCAGCTTCCCGTCGGCAATGGCCTGCTGCTCAGCTTTTTGTCCTGCCGCCTTACCTTCTGCCTTGCTGATGGCGGCCTTTTGCCTCCAGGTAAATACCCGTCCGGCGAACTCCCGCTCCGCCAGGGCATAACCCCAGTCACGGAAACCACCTTCGGTAAATTTCATGATATTACCCTTGTGCACCAGACTGACAGAGGGCTTGCCATGCTCCAGAGCGTATTGAATGGTACGCCGGATCAGACGTTCCGAACCTTCCGTCGATACGGGTTTGATGCCAATGGCAGAGCTGTCGGGAAAGCGGATTTTTGTGACGCCCATTTCTTCCCGCAGAAAACGGATGATTTTTTCTGCTTCGGGACTACCCGCAGGCCATTCAATACCGGCGTAAATGTCCTCGGAGTTTTCCCGGAAAATAACCATATCCACTTTTTCCGGATGCCGCATGGGGCTGGGCGTCCCCTCAAAATAACGCACCGGCCGGAGGCAGACATACAAGTCGAGATCCTGACGCATGGCCACATTCAGGCTACGAATCCCCCCGCCCACCGGAGTTTCCAGAGGACCTTTGATGGCGACTTTATATTCCCGAATGGCGGCCATGGTCTCATCGGGCAAATACTGCCCTTCACCATACAGTTGCACGGCCTTCTGACCGGCAAACAATTCCATCCAGGCAATCTGCCGCTGTCCTCCATAGACGTTGGCCACTGCCGCATCCACCACACTGCGCATGGCCGGAGTCACATCACAACCAATCCCGTCGCCCTCAATGAAGGGAATAATGGGTTGATCTGGCACCTGCAACACCCCATTCAGCAGCGTCAAGGGACTGCCTGTTACGGGTTTCTGAATATGGGTCGTCATGACACCTGCTCCAGTTGTTCACTCGCCCAGGACAAGGCACCCCCCTTCAAAATCAATTCCAGATCACGGGCGCTGGCAAGCTGCGGCATCACTTCAATATCCAGACCCTGCGTCTCATCGCGTAACATCAGGGGTTTCCCCAGAGTCAGGCCCGACAGATCGAGGCCCAGCTGATCACCCGCCTGTACCTTGGCGTAATCTTCAGCATGCACAAAAGTGAGCGGCAATATCCCGAAATTAATCAGATTGGCGAGATGAATCCGGGCAAAGGACAGTACCAACACCCCCCGAACGCCCAGATAGCGCGGTGCCAGCGCAGCATGTTCGCGGCTGGAACCCTGACCATAATTACGACCCGCCACAATAAAACCACCGCCGGATGCCTTGGCCCGACTCGGGAAAGTTTCATCCACCATATGAAAAACAAATTCGGAGATAGCGGGCAGATTGGAACGCAAAGGCAGCACCTTAGCACCCGCCGGCATAATATGATCGGTCGTGATATCGTCTTCGAGACGAATCAGCACCTCGCCTGCCAGATGCGCGGGCGCGGCCTTACCTGCCGGCAGCTTGGCAATATTCGGACCGCGAATAATTTCAACCTCCGTGCCCTCAGGCGCAGGGGCCAGCACCATGCGATCATCCACCAGGAACTGTCCCGGTAAATCGACGTGAATAGGTGCCAGACCCAAATCGCGGGGATCAGTAATCTCGCCGGTCAGAGCGCAGGCCGCACAGGTTTCCGGACTCGCCAGATAAACCTCGGCGTTTTTGGTGCCGGAACGCCCGTAGAAATTACGATTGAAGGAGCGTACGGAAACTCCCTGGGTGGGTGGTGCAAAACCCATCCCGATGCAGGGTCCGCAGGCAGATTCCAGAATACGTGATCCGGCACCAATAAAGTCCAGCAACCCGCCATCCTTGGTGACCATTTCCATGACCTGACGGGAACCCGGAGAAACTCCCAGACTGACCCCATCCGCAACCACCTTGCCCTTGAGCATCTGGGCGACGGTCATCAGGTCGGTGTAGGAGGAATTGGTACAGGAACCAATGGCCACCTGGGCCACCTTGGTTCCGGCCACTTCCCGCACTTTTTTGACATTATCCGGGCTATGCGGGCAGGCAATCAGGGGCTCCAGCGTATCCAGATTGATTTCGAGCACTTCGTCGTAACTCGCATCCGCATCAGCCACCCACTCGGACCAGGTCGCTCCACGCCCCTGGGCGGCAAGATAGTCCCGGGTCACGCTATCACTGGGGAAAACACTGGTGGTTGCTCCCAGTTCCGCCCCCATGTTGGTGATGGTCGCGCGCGCAGGAACACTCAAATGTGCCACCCCCGGCCCGAAGTACTCAAACACCTTGCCCACCCCGCCTTTGACGGTTTTCAGCCGCAATACTTCAAGAATGATGTCCTTGGCACTGACAAAGGGCTGCAATTTTCCCGTCAGTTTGACGCCCACCACTTCCGGCATATTCAGGTTGAAGGGCAAACCGCCCATGGCCAGGGCAATATCCAGGCCGCCCGCGCCAATAGCCAGCATTCCGGCACCGCCTGAAGTCGGCGTATGGGAATCCGAACCCAACAAGGTACCACCCGGCTTGGAAAACCGTTCGAGATGTACCTGATGACAAATGCCATTGCCCGGCCGACTGAAATGGACCCCGTATTTCGCGGCAAAGCTCTGCAGAAACCGGTGATCGTCCGCATTTTCAAAGCCGGACTGCAGCATATTATGATCGACATAGGAAACAGACAGTTCAGTGCGTACCCGAGGCAGACCCAACGCCTCAAACTGCAAATAGGCCATGGTTCCAGTGGCATCCTGGGTGAGCGTCTGATCAATACGGATAGCTATCGGACTCCCCGCCTTGAGGGTGCCACTCACCAAGTGCGCGGCAATAATTTTCTGGGTGACGTTCATAGCCATGAGCTGATCTCCTGAGCTGGAAAATACGATCGGGAACTGCGCTTGACTCCATCATCGCAAATGAACCGCCCGACGCCAAGTATCAGCAGCTGCTAAAATCCCTGAAAATTGGAAGGATGCGCGTATATCACCCAACCCAAATTGCTTGGGACTGCGCTCAGACCGCCGCAAGCCAGCTGCGAGCATGACGGATACGGGCAAGCGTCTCGGCTTTTCCCAACAGCGCCAGGGTGCCATCAATAGGTGGGGAAACCGCTCGCCCGGCCACGGCAACCCGTAAGGGCTGGGCGATTTTTCCCATTTTCCCCTCGGCATGACTGACGGCCAACTCCTGAATGGCACTGTGAATGGCCGCCGCCGTCCAAACCGGCAAGGCTTCCAGATGCTGGAGGAGACTCTCCAGCAAAGCGCCCTGACCATGCAGATGTTTTTCTACATCCTTGACCTCACCCGTCACTGGAGCCAGATAAAAAATTCTGGCGGCCTCGGCCATTTCTACCAGGGTCTTGGCACGCTCCTGCAATAAGGCGACCACCGCAGACAAGTCCGGGCCTTGGGCCAAACTTGCCTCGGTGATGCCCTGGGCGTCCAGATATGGCCGTAAATGCTGAGCCAGGCCCTCGGGACTCAGCCGTTGCATGTGCTGGGCATTAATCCACAGCAATTTTTCCGGGTTAAACGCCGAAGCCGCTTTATTGACGGTATTAATCTGAAAAAACTCAATCATTTGTTCGCGACTGAATATTTCTTCGTCACCATGCGACCAGCCCAGACGAATCAGAAAATTCAGCAGGGCGTCCGGCAAAAATCCCTGCTCCCGATATTCCAGTACGCTGACAGCACCGTGGCGTTTGGAAAGTTTCTGCTTGTCCGGCCCGAGAATCATCGGCACATGGGCGTAAACCGGCAGATTTGCACCCAAGGCCTGCAAAATCTGCATTTGTCTGGGGGTATTATTGAGGTGGTCATCGCCCCGGATAACATGGGTAATACCCATGTCCCAGTCGTCCACCACCACACAGAAATTGTAGGTAGGCGTTCCATCAGAGCGGGCGATAATCAGATCATCCAGTTCACTGTTCTGAAAGCTGACCCGACCATGAATCAGGTCTTCTACCACCGTTTCGCCCGTATCCGGACTGCGAAAACGGATAACCGGTGCCACCCCCTCACGGGCGGTACTGCGTGTCCGGCAACGCCCGTCATAACGGGGCTTTTCGCCGCGCGTGCGTTGCTCTTCACGCATGGCATCCACTTCTTCACGGCTGCAATAACAGTAATAGGCAGTCCCTGCTGCCAACATCTGTGCCAGCACTTCCCGATAACGATCCATGCGCTGTGTCTGGTAAAAAGGGCCTTCGTCCCAATCGAGCCCCAGCCAGGCCATGCCCTCAAGAATAGCCGCCGTCGCTTCGGGAGTAGAGCGCTCCAGATCCGTATCTTCAATGCGCAGCACAAAACGCCCCCCCTGGCGGCGGGCATGTAACCACGAATACAGAGCGGTGCGGACACCCCCAATATGTAAATAACCAGTAGGACTCGGCGCAAAACGGGTACGAACAGACATGAGCAATCAACCTGCAGCAGTAAACATAGGAGCAAATGATAACAGGCACTCTCTGGCTTCGGTATCCTTGTAAACAATCCGATACGTTCCAAATATCAGCTCTCATGGAGCTGTTTTACAAATGTGGCACCTCTGCCCGAAATTCAGACAGAGGGCAGATATCTTCATCAACGCGGACTCTTGACATGAAAAGCACCTCAGCACGTTTAAACATACTTTATGGAGAACGTCCTTGCCTGGTGCCGAGCAATGACAAACAATTGCACGGTATGTCCGGCGCCATCGGAGCTATGCTCGAAAGTGGTGTACGGGCGCGTTACAACTGGCTTGAATGAGGTGGCGTACTGTTGCTACAAAGGGTTTCCGACTCAAAGAGCAACATAAGGAGTACGCCGTGGAAAAGAATACCGTAATAGCAGGTGGGATGGGAGAGTTGGGTCTGGGCATTGAAGGGATACTTCGACGCGCGGCACGCTCTCTGATTGAGCAGGCCATAGAGGCAGAGGTGGCGGTATTGCTGGAAGAATTTGCGACGGTGCGGATGGTTGATGGGCGTCAGGCGGTCGTGCGTAATGGGCATCTGCCGGAGCGCGAGATCCTGACCGCTCTGGGTCCGGTACCCGTCAAAGTACCCAAGGTGCGGGACCGCTCAGGATCGGGGATCAAATTCAATTCGGTACTGGCGCCTCCGTATGTACGCAAATCACGAACGGTAGCCGCTACAGTACCTTGGCTCTATCTGCATGGGGTGTCTTCCGGCCACATGCAGGAAGCCCTTTCCATTTTGCTGGGTGATGAGGCCAAGGGACTTTCACCTGCGGTGTTGGGACGTCTCAAGGCGGAGTGGGCGCAAGAGTATGCCCATTGGCAACACCGCTCCCTACAGGGAAAGCGCTATGCTTACTGGTGGGTAGACGGTATTTATACGAACCTCCGTGCGGAGGAGGATCCGCGTATCTGCCTGCTGGTGATTATCGGCGTGACGGCAGAGGGCAAGAAAGAGCTGGTCAGTGTCAGTGACGGCCTGCGCGAATCCAAAGCTTCCTGGCTGGAGATCCTGCGTGACCTGCAGGCGCGCGGTCTGGAGACGGCCCCTTTGCTCGCCATTGGGGATGGTGCCATGGGGTTTTGGGCCGCACTGGATGAAGCCTATCCCGAAACTGGTCAGCAACGCTGCTGGGTGCATAAGACCGCCAACATTCTCAACGAACTTCCCAAAGCCCAACAGAGCAAAGCCAAGGCAGCGTTGCAGGAAATCTGGATGGCCGCCAATCGCCAGGCTGCGGAAAAAGCACTGGACGTGTTTGTGCGCAATTACCAGGCAAAGTATCCCAAGGCCGTGGCTAAACTGGAAAAAGATCGGGCTGAATTGCTCGCTTTCTATGATTTTCCGGCCGAACACTGGCGGCATATCCGGACCACCAATGCCATTGAGTCCACCTTCGCTACGGTACGCCACCGGACTACCCGGACGAAGAACTGTGTATCACGCAGCAGCTTTCTGGGATTGGGTTTCAAGATGCTGCAGCAGGCTGAAAAACGCTGGATTGGGATTTATGCTCCAGAGAAAGTCCTGCAGCTTTTTGCAGGGGTGAAATTTATCGATGGCTTACCGGCTAACCTCACCCTGCCGGATGATCAACAGACCGCCGCCTGATCTGTGTCAGAAAATGCTCATACACCAGATTTGACTATAGCTCGCGCCATCGCGGTGTTGCACACCCACACGCGGCGGCTCGATTACCACCCGCATGTCCATCTGGTCATGCCGGCAGCGGCGATCGACGACCAACGCCAGCAATGGCGCACCAAGCGCCGGAACCAGGCAAAAGGTGGCTATCTGTTCAACCACAAGGCGCTGGCCAAAGTGTTCCGGGCGAAGCTGCTGGCGCACATCGAAGCGGCTGGATTGACCTTGCCAGACCATTATCCCATGGCATGGGTGGTGGATTGCAAATCCGTAGGCACCGGCGAGAAGGCACTCCTCTATCTGGGGCGCTATCTTTACCGGGGCGTCATCGCCGAGAAAGACATCCTCGCCTGCACCGCCAGCCAGGTCAGCTTCCGTTATCGCAACGGCAAGACCATGAAGCTGGTGCGGCGCACTGTGTTCGGCGCACAATTCCTGTGGCTGGTGTTGCAGCATGTGCTGCCTAAGGGATTCAGGCGTGCGCGCAACTTTGGCTTTCTGCACCCCAACTGCAAGTGCTTGATCGCCTTGCTGCAGGTGCTGCTCAGGTGCGCTTCAATCCAGGCGGCGGCATGGGTCAAGCCGCGCGCCCCCATTCTCTGCGCTTGCCGCGGTGCGGTGATGTTGATCGTGCGAACGCGGATTCGGTCAGGGTATTCAGAGGGCATGCCACCGCCCATAGCTCCCGAGGGAGTGCATTGACCATGTAAGCGCCACGCCCTTCGGCAGGCATCGGGAGCCAGCGCCCGCAAGCTGAGGCACCGGCTTGCCTTGAATCTGGGCAATTCGCAGCAGCATCGACCTGCCAACGAGTAAAATGAACATCGGCTACCGCAGCGTCAGGCACGAAGCCGGTGGAATAGCCCATATCCTCCCGGTGAAACTCCAAACCGGGGTACTTCCCAAATACATATTTTCTGTGCGGCCCTGTCGGCGCGCAGAACCGGGCTCGTCCAACAAACGTTTCAGATCGTGGCTTCGCACGATCTAACCTTATTCGTTATGCGTCATCTTCTTCGTCGTAGGCCAAGTGCTCACTATCCATCACTTCCAAAAACTGTAATCGATCTTTGACGTTACTTAGCTCGGTGTAGGCTTCATCGACTGCCTCTTCCACAAAGGGCAAGTCAGCGTCATTAAGGAGCGCACGGACGTAGCTCGGCGCCATACCAACGTCTATATCCAATGGCTCCATATCCCGAAGTAGTTCGATATACCTGCTTTTAACAGCGGGGTTCATAAGAAACAGGATGAATTCCTTCTTCTTGAGTTCTTCGTCTACAAAGTCCAAGCGATCTCCGTAGAACACCTTGATCGCTTTCGAGTCTCCTCGTAATTCATCCGTATATATATTTAGCTCACTAGCTCGGTTTTTGATGACGTCAAACACACCAGACGACACTTTCCTAACCATTCTTCCGATGAACTTGCGGATCTGATTGGTGTTGTAGAGCGGCACAAACTCGTCATTTACGTCTACATCCAAGCTGAGGTGACGCTTCAAAAATAGGATAAGAGCAAGCTTTTCTTCCGAAATGTTAGGGATAATACCGAACGAGTATCGCCCATATCGATAACTTTTGTAGAATTTGGACAGGATTGCCAAGAACTCCCGGTGAGCGTCTTGCAGTTGTAAGTTTTTAGCGCTATTTAGCCTATCCAAGAGCTGTAATGTGTTATGAGTTATTAGACTTTCTTCGAGGGCGTGCTGATCGCCATCATCCAAATGCTCAACCAGAATAATTGCTACCTTAAGTAATCGCTCTATACCCACGGATAAGTTGTATAAGACTTCGAAGCTGTCAACGGGATGCTGAAAATGGTGCATTTCGTGAAGCGCACGAATCCCGTTGTAGATGAACGTGCCCGCTGCATCAAGCTCAATGCCAAGCGCGAAGTTCTTCCACCACAGCACAGGTTCCATTTACGGCTCCTTAGATGACGCATAACGTTAAATTAAGGGATGCGCTTTAGCGCGTCCCTCTTGGATGAAAGGTTAGATTCGTTTAATTACCATACGAATACGCATGATCGCATCGCGTGTTAAATTTCCTTCTTCATCAAGAAAATCAAACCGTCGTAAGTCACGGATTGCCTCTTTAGCTAAGTCCTCACGTATTTTTCTGAAAATTCGCGTTATAGAAGCTTGTGGTGAATTTGTAGGTAGATCAGGAGGGGTTGCTTTGTGAATTTGCTCTGCGACATAACGTATTAGTGAACCTCTAAGTTCGCGATCGCCGTGCGATAGCTCCTCAGCACTTCGACGTAGGTGGCGCAACTCAAGTCGGGATTGCTCTAACTCCTCATTTTTTTCGGCAAGTTTTGCAAATATATCCTGTTTTTCACCCTCAGCAAGTTTAGCTCTCTTTGCAAGGTGTTCTAGTAACTCGCGTTGTTCTTCCTCTCGTTTCTTCACTTCAGCTTCTTCATTTTTTACCTCTGTACTTATCGACACACCATAATGCGGCATACGGTCGAATTTATCCCTTATGCCACTGTATCCCTCATCAAGATGCCGCAGCTTCTCGCCAAAGCCAGCTTCTATACGCCCTAGAATTTCCGACATATCTTTAGTGAATTTATACGAGTTGTCGTAGAATTGATTGCTGGTGTCACAAGCCTTGAAATAGAAGGCCACTGATAGCCATACAGAGAAAATAGAAAGTATTAAAGCCAAAAATTCTGAAAATGAAAACTTTGAGAGGTCAATCTGGAGCTCAGAATTGAAAAGCTTCCATCCTATAATGGCTATCAAAAAAACAAGTGCTACATCTCTCAACACAGGAAGTGTCAAAAAACCAGAGGTCTTCGATTTGCTTGTTGTTTCTGTATTCATGCTAAGCCCTCTAGTAATAGCAATTTGAAAATTGACAATCTAACGTAATTTAGATTGTGAAATATTACCACACAAGTATTGTCTAATGCAATATTAGCAGTAATCAACATGCTGTATATTAATGATACTTTCCATTGCGCAACAATTTAGGACAGCCTAAAATTTTCCGGATGAAAAACACTCCACCACATTCCAGCAACCCGCCCAAGCTTCTGGATCAACTGCGCGCCCACATCCGGACGATGCATTACAGTATCCGCACTGAAGAAGTTTATACCGATTGGGTGCGGCGTTATATTTTGTTCCATCGGAAGCGCCATCCCCAAAATATGGGGGCTGCTGAGGTGGAGGCTTTTCTGAGTTACCTCGCCAATGAGCGTCACGTATCGTCATCCACTCAAAATCAGGCCAAGGCAGCTCTGCTTTTTTTGTACAAGCAGGTGCTGAATATAGATCTGCCCTGGTTGGATAACATTACCAATGCCAAGCCTTCGCAGCATCTGCCCGTAGTGCTTACGCCTACGGAGGCGCGCGCCTTTATGATATTCGCACCGTTCAAGAACTACTGGGCCATAAGGATGTAAGTACCACCATGATTTATACCCACGTCCTGAACAAGGGTGGTCGCGGTATTATCAGCCCGCTCGACCAATAATAAAGCGTCATGGGAAATGGACCACAGTGAAAGCAAGCACAACACCATGAAATATCGGGCTGGCAATAATGTCCAGGAAGTTGATATGGCTACCCTGACTGTACGGTTACCCGATGACAAGCATATGCGTTTGAAAGCATTGGCCAAGCGCAAACACATTAGCATTAACAAGCTGATGGAAGAGCTTTCCACGCAAGCAATAGCAGAGTTTGATGCCGAAACCCGCTTTCGGGCCATGGCCGCTAGATGTGATGTAACTAAAGGCCTTGCCGTTCTCGATATGCCGACAGTGCTTTCTCGCTCTAACGCCTGAGCTCGTGCGTGTGGCCGCCGACCTGGCTTTCTGATTCAGCGACCTCTTGTTCCTCGCCAGCTACGAGGATGTAACCCTGATGGCTCCCTCCGATTGGTGAAGTCAGCTATTCAACGCGCCGCTTGTCAGAAGGTGTCCCTTTAACAGAGAGGTTAGCCTCTGCCTGCGAAGGGCACCGCCGTTGACCTGAACCAAGACCGAAACCATAATGGTGCCAATTTGGTTGGAGATTGGCATGCCTACGACTTTGACCCTGAAGGGTATCCCGGACGACGTATACGCGCGCTTGAAGGAGACAGCCGAAGTACACCGGCGCAGCCTTAACAACGAAGCAATCTCGGTGCTTGAGACGGCGCTGCTGCCGCGCAAGGCGACTGCCTCGGACAGGATCACGCGCGCCCGCGCGTTGCGCGCACCACTGGAGCAGGGGGCATTTGCAGCGAAGGACATTGATGAATTCAAGCGGCAAGGGCGGCGATGATCGTAGTTGACTCGAACGTTATTGCCTACCTGTACCTGCCAGGCGAATTCACAGCGGAAGCCGAACGGCTGCTTGAGCGGGACCCTGACTGGGTTGCGCCGCTGCTTTGGCGCAGTGAGCTGCGCAATATACTGGCTCTGTATATACGAAAGAAGCTGCTTGAATTCGATCAGGCATTTCGTATCCAGCGTGAAGCAGAGACACTACTGGCGGATCATGAATACGACGTGGACTCATTTGAGGTGCTGACTCTGGCCCGCGACAGCGGATGCTCCGCCTACGACTGCGAATTCATTGCACTGGCCAGGCAACTCGACGTAAAGCTCGTGACGATGGACGCCAAGCTGCGCAAAGCGTTCCCAGCGACGACGATAGGCCTATCATAGAGCTGACGGTTTGCGTTAGCGGCGGTAAACTCCAACGTCTGAATTCGGTGGAGTTCGTCAGCGCGTCCGCCGGAATGATGGGTTGGGCTTGGCAACTAATGGGAACAAAGCTGGATTGCGGATAGATTCAACGGCAAGGTCAACATCAAGCAAGGGCCAATAAAGATGGGCAGAGGATTGCCGTTCAATTGTGGTGATTTGCTCAACCGTGGCTTGTTTGAACCACGGGAACTCGGCATATGAAACAAAAAGCTCGTCCTTGTCCAAGAGCAGCCAGAAGCCCTTGTTTGATACCAACGAAACTTCAATTCCCGAAGTGGCTATGCCAGGCATTGATGATCTCCTCGTGATGAGCATGAACCAAAGCCAACGCCTCATTGATCTGCTTATGAGAAAGCCCTTGATTCAACGCCGAGTTAAACGGCGCCCCGGGCGCAGCCCGGTAATCCATTTAACGATTTGTTATGTTTCTTTATTCATAATGTGTCCATAGTCGCAAAATCTTGACGATATGCTCCTGCTCCAGGACTTCGTACAAAATGCGGTGCTGTATATTGATTCGGCGGGAATATGCGCCGGCAAGATCACCAACGAGTTTTTCGTACGGCGGTGGATTTTGATAAGGATTCTCCTCAAGCACCTTCAGCAAGTTCACTGCCTTTTCCTTCAGGCCTGATGCAGCGAGCTTCTTCGCATCTTTTTGCGCGTGCTGGGTATAAACCAGCCGCCACCTCACCAATCGAGATCCTTCGCACATTCAGACGCTGGCGTTTTCATGCCCTCTTGAATCGACTCGCGCATTCCCGGAACGGCAAGCAAATGGAGCGTTTCAGATATCGCATTCCAATCTTCTTCCGAAATCAGAACAGCGTTACCGCGTTTGCCTTTTATGACAATGGGTTGATGAGAATCTGCGGCTTCATCGATAAGGCTGTACAGCTTCGATCTCGCCTCTGTCGCGTTGAGTATGGTCATGCTTCCCCCTCCCTGGATTTAAGCGTACGCTATTACGCACGGTTGCTCAAGGCCGATTTTTTAACATAACGTTCAACGTAACCGGCGACCGGAGCCTGAAGGACAGAGGGAACTTGCCAGCGTAGCTGGCAGGGCGTCCGGTTGACAGAGTGGCTGGGCACCTTGTTACGAGCGACCCGCCTCGGCATGAAGTTTCAAACCGAGAGCGCCGACGACCTTGAGAATTGTATCGAAGCCGGGTCTGCGTTCGCCGGAAAGCGCCTTATAGTTTTCCGCATTTCGACCATGGGGAGAATGTAGCCACGCGGTTACACATTGTTAATCTCCGCGACGGCGTTGAAAGGTGCCCAACGTTTAAGTTCAGCGGCGCCGCGAAGCGGAGTCGGATTGAATGAGTTGTGCGGCCGCTTGAACATTAGCCTACAGACAACGAGGTGTGCTGTAAAAGCCAACTCAGTTGCTTCCCGATTCGCAGCCCTTCCATTGGGATCGATACTTTTATGTCCCTATCGGAAAGGTGGCTGGTCAAGAACTCACGATACCGCACACCTGCAAAGAACACTACCTGTTTCAAGTCTGGAGCGGCTTCCGAAAGCTGAAGGGTTACATGATCGGCCCATGAGCGGCGATCCACCACCCTCATCGTGTTGAGCGTCCGCTCATATGGTGCAATTATTTGATCGGGAGGAACCAAACCGTACTCGGCAGATAGAATGTACCATGGATATAAAGATAATTCTGCATATCGGCGCGCTTTGATGAACCAATCAGAAATATACAAATCACGTGCCGCGCATGGCTGATTTCGTTTTTTGCCGACACAAGAAACAAGATAGATAGTGGAATTGTTGGATTGCATTGTCATCTCACTTCGCACAATGATGGTCACTACCACTTATATACCGTTTTTTGTAGGCGCTTCGCATGACCTTCAAATGGCGGGTAAAAGCTAATAGTTCAGGCCGTTTGTTCCCTTGAATGTTGAGTGGGTAATAGTATTCGCCATGAAGCTCGTTACACTCGATGGATTCTGCCTCTTCCCTTGTCGTTGTCGATCGCCAACTGACAGAGAGAGCGTCGAAATACTTGTCGATCTTTTCCACTCCTTCCGAGTAATCAAAGTCGTTCAGGGCAAGAAGAGTAAACCGGAAAGTCGAGAGGAAACCGGTCTGTAGGCAACTCAATGTCAACTTTTGAGCTGCATGCCATTGCACGCGCTGTGCGATGCTCTTAGCTAAACCGTGATAGAGGCACACTTTGCCATCTGGCGCTGTCCGTAACCGTAGTTTCGTGATGTCACAGAATTCGGCAATGCAAAAATGATCAAGTGCTATGCGTGGGAAATACCACCAGTAAACACCAGGGGTTGTAGGGAGATCCGACCATTTATGGTTGCGGAACAACAAAAGTGGTTGAGGTTGAGTCATTGCACCCTTCTTGCGACACAACGTGCCAGCTCAGCCGACGGCGAAAGCGGGCGAAGCCCGCTGTAGCTGGTCGGCTGGAGCGAAGGGTTGAGCATCATCAGAATCGCAGTGCCGCAATGAAAACTTCGGGGGATATGTCGGCCTGACGAAGAACGCCAGCCAAGGTTCCAGTTTTGACCTCATTGTGTAGCGGCACAACGCACCCCCTTGATCTTCTACGCATGATGACGTGACTACCGGACTGGCGCGCCTTCTCGAAACCCAGATGCTCCAGCGCCTTCACAATTTCAGCTCCTGATACATGAGGCAGCCTAGGCATGGGCAGGAACGCTGAACATTGTTACCAGCGGATGGCCCTGCGCTGGCAGCGGAAACTCAGACAGATAAAGTGCTGTAGCTTCAGTCAGATTGACAATAGCCTCTTCGACCGTTTCGCCTTGGGTGGTCGTACCTGTCTCTGGATTTAGCGCGACATAGCCGCCTTCTTCGGCGGGGGTAAGAACAGCAGTCAGTTCCATAGCTTCGCTCCCAAGAAGACATTCATTGTCTCGCAATTGATGCTTGACGCCTAAAAAAATTTAGACTCAACAATGCTATCATCAAGCATTGTTTAATGCAAAATTAGCAGTAACAACACGCTGTATATTCATGGTATTTCCCATTGCACAACAATTTAGGACAGCCTAAAATCTTCCAGATGAAAAACACCAAACCAGATTCCAGCAACCCACCCAAACTTCTGGATCGGCTGCGCGCTTTCTGGCTCTAACGCCTGGACTCGTGCGTGTGGCCGCCGACCTGGATTTCAGATTCAGCGACCTCTTGTTCCTCACCAGCTACGAGGACGTAACTCTGAGGGCTTCTCTCCGATTGGTGAAGCCCGCTAACCGACGTGCCACTTGTCAGTGTGTCTAATTGAGCGGGAAGGATTTTCAATCAAGCAACCCGACGCGTACTTGTGCAGCACACTGGCGATAACTGTCGGCCAAATAGACTTGATATGCACAATCGTTAGCTTTGTGCCGCCCCCTGCTTTTTAGGTAGCGCTGGATTCATGCAGTCCCATGGTGCAGCGCTACTTACATGAAAATCCATCGTTGGAACATAATTCGATGGGTCATCTAAAGTGCCGGCCTTTATACCCAGCACTCCTGGCATATGGCCGAACCTTGCGAACAATTGGGAACCACAGTTCGGGCAAAAGCCTCTTTTGTGAATATTTCCGCTATCTGCCTGAGATTCGTAATATTTTACTGCACCTGAAACAACCACATTTTTTTCAGGGAAAAGCATCGCCGGAATAAATGCACCACCTGATGATCTTTGACAGTCTTTGCAATGACAATTTCCAGTAAACACTGGCTCAATATCAACTGAATAGCTGATTTCCCCACAAAGGCACCGCCCGGAATATTTTGCATTCATAAAAGACTCCTACCTGTTAATGAGGACATAACGTGAAGCCAAGTGGCCGCACGCTCTCACGCAGTCGATATTGAGCTTATCATCATATATTTTACAAGAAAATTTCAGACTCCATAAACATGACCGCACAACCCGAGAGAAACACGCGGTCAGTTTTCACCTCACAAGTGATGTTACCACCACGCTTGGAAACCTGTTTGGCGGTCAGGATGTTCTTGCCCAGTTTATTGGCCCAGTACGGCGCAAGCGCACAATGCGCGGAACCCGTAACAGGATCTTCGGGAACGCCATACTTGGGGGCAAAGAAGCGGCTGACAAAATCAGCCTCCATACCGGGTGCGGTAATAATCACGCCGCGCAAATCCAGCTGAGCAAGGAGCGCTTGGTCAGGTGTGATGGCGCGAACAGTGGCTTCACTGTCAAACACGACCAGATAGTCGTCCGCAGCCAATACTTCAACCGGACGCTGGCCGAGCCCCTTGACCAAAATTTCGGAAAGCTGGCAGGGTGCAGGTGGTCGTGACGGGAAGTTCATTTTCAAGCGGGCGCCATTTTTTTCCACGAATAGCGCGCCGCTGCGCGTTTCAAAAGTGATAACCGCTTTGGCATAGCCAAGAATTTCAAAAATGATATGCGCTGTCGCCAGGGTTGCATGGCCACAAAGATCAACCTCCTTGAGTGGAGTGAACCACCTCAGCTGAAAGACTTTTTCAGCAGGAACGAAGAACGCTGTTTCGGAAAGATTGTTTTCCTCAGCAATTGCTTGGAGAAGCGAATCATCTGGCCACGCTGACAACGGAACCACAGCGGCAGGATTACCCCCAAAAACTTTATCCGTGAACGCATCAACCTGGTATTGCTTGAGCTTCAATGTGACCTCCAGAAAAACCTAACGCCCGAATCCAAGCCGGGCCGCTCTCACCGCAACCTGGTTCCCAGAGGAACAGATTGGTCAGGTACGCAGAGCGCAACTTCTCCACGCTCGTTGTGAAACCCTTTTATCAGACACTCGGACATCAATGGGCCAATTTGCTTGCATGGTTATCCATATGGAGAGCCGAAATCTATTTCCGGACCAGTGCGATTTCAGATAACACGGGAGACGACCCAAAACCCTTTTGCGTAGAATGTCCCACATACGTGAGCCGCAGGGTATAGGGTCCTTTATTAATCCATGGCCCCGTTTCCTGATGATGGGATTCTTGCAGTATCACTGGAAAAACCAATACAGGACGGGATGCCGTTCCGCCACTTTGGTGTGGAGCGGTCTGCTTCAGGCGAAAACTGTTGCCTCTCACAACCGCCTGGGCGATACCCAGATGGTCCAGCAGCTTTTCATATTCTTTTTGCGCGGCAGGAAGGCCAGAGAACCCGACACCCCTAATGGATGTCATCAACGCCGCTCTGGATGCTACCACATCTCCAGGGGTACCCGTAATATGAAACAGTTGCGTTAATGGACCATCTTGATGCAAAAACATTGGCCCATTCACTAACTGCTGTATGGTCATGGGTCGGATGTTTTGCGCCTGCGCTGCCGACCATGGCGTCATTGCGCCAGTGAGCATCATTATTCCACCTAACCACCATACGGCTTGCCGTTTTTTTGGATTCTTGTCCTGCATGTTTCACTCCTTAGCCTTTAATTACTGTCCGGCAACAGTTACGTTCAAGGCTTTCAAAAATCGATGCGTAAAGCAAGCCAAGCGAGCGGCCTCAAGAAAAGTCGATTGACTCGGGATATTGGTTTTGCTTACTATCCCTAAGATAGTAAGCAAAGGCCGTACCAAGCTGCTGTTTATAATGACATCCTTATTGTGAAGGGTAACGTCTGCGGGACGCCCGATTGTGGATTGAACCCGCCCAGGAAGGAGCAACATGAACAAACGAATAATCGCTATCGCCACTGCGGTGGTGCTAGGGAGCAGCCCTATGGCTTGGGCAGATAGTCAAACCATAGGGCTGCCACAAAGTGACTTACAGGGCGCAGCATCGGTTGGGACCTCTTCAGATTCCAGCGTAAGCAACCACCCCGGCAATGACAGTCTTGCGGCGACACTGCAGCAATTCGAGGCGGCGGGGGCCTTTGGCGACCAGACCGGATCAGGTAATGTCTGGACAAACATTGACCAGGGTCTGCGCCTCAGCAACGTGTCTCGGGTTGAAGTCGATAAATGGCGCACCTGGTTTTTGCAGCATCAGGGCAAACTCGAAGAAATTCTCGGCAATTCGCGTCCTTTCCTCTATTACGTAGTCAACGCCGTTTCTCAACGTGGCCTGCCCATGGAACTGGCTCTACTGCCTGCCATTGAGAGCGGCTACAATCCTAAAGCCTATTCTCCTGCCGCCGCCGCAGGGCTCTGGCAGTTTGTGCCCGGAACCGCGCGGAGTTTTGGATTGCAAAATACGCGTTACGGGGATCCCCGCCTCAGTCTGACGGCTTCGACCAACGCCGCCCTGGATTACCTGTCTTATTTATACAATTATTTTGGTGGAAACTGGCTCCTGGCGATTGCTGCCTACAATGCCGGACAGGGTACGGTTTCCGCCGCTATCCAGCAAAACGTGGCAGCCGGCCAACCTACCGATTTCTGGGATCTGAATCTTCCCGAACAAACTGAAAATTACGTGGCCGAATTATTGGGTCTTGCCCAGGTCATCAAAAATGCCAAGGCTTACCACGTCAGTCTGCCCTATATCCCCAACACGGCCCACATAGCGGTAGTCACCACCCCTAAATCAGTCGCCCTCAATGTGGCTGCCAATCTGATGAATGTCCCGGTGCGCGAATTGCAACACCTCAATGCCGGAATCAGTTATGGCGTAGTCCCGGCGGACTATCAGCTTGTAGTTCCCAAGGACAAGGCGGCCACCCTGAAAACAGCGCTGTTGACCATGCCGCAGGAGGTAGCAGCTCAGGCTTTGCCCATCGCACAACCGGCCGTCGCTGCCACACCGGTGGCCCAGCCCGTCACCCAACCTCGGCTCAGCCATTTGACGGTACATCCAGGGAACACCCTGTCACAAATAGCCATGCAGGCCGGGGTCAGTGTTCAGCAGATGAAGCAGTGGAATCATTTACGCTCCGCGCGTGACCTGCAGGTGGGCCAGCAACTGGTGGTTTATGGAAGTCATCATCTGGAAAACGCCACTTATAGCCAACCGGCCAATCACTCTCTGGTTGTCCACTCCGGAAATACCCTTTCGGGACTGGCGCAGCAGGCTGGCGTCAGCGTTCAGGACCTGATGCGCTGGAATCATATCCATTCGGCCAATGATCTGCAAGTGGGAGAACATCTCACCGTTTACGGAGGTCATGCCACTCCCGTTTATACGGCAGCACGCCGACAAAGACAGCTGACGGTGCGCCCCGGCGAAAGTCTCTGGCAAATCGCTCAGCGGGCCGGTGTAGGTATCACCGCTATTGCCCATGCGAACCACCTGACCGAGCAATCCGTCATTCATCCGGGTCAGGTCCTGAATATCCCTTCGGAAACCGCCGTAGCGGCTATCAGTGCCCGCCAGGAACGCGCCGCCACCCAGCCGCGCGCAGCGACTTATATTGTTCGCAAAGGCGATACACTCTGGCAAATTGCCCAGCAGTACCATGTGCAACCCAAGTCGCTCATCCAATGGAACCACCTGGCCTCTGCCAGCGACATTCAGCCGGGATCACGTCTCACTATTTATACACGCTAAGCAGCACACAGGAGGTTTTATGGGTTTCATGACAGGCAAAAAGGCGCTCATCGTTGGCGTAGCCAATGATCGTTCCATTTGTTGGGGAATCGCGCAGGCCATGCATCGTCAGGGAGCCGAAGTGCTGTTGACCTATCAGGGCGAGCGCACCAAAAGTCGGGTGGAAGAACTGGCCGGGCAAATCGGCGCGCCGGAACCCCTGGAACTGGATCTGATGGATGAACAGCAATTGCAGGCGGCCATGGAGCGCGTCCAGTCACTATGGGGTGGCGTCGACATTGGTATCCACGGCGCGGCTTTTGCGCCCAAGGAAGAACTCAGTGGCAGTTATCTGGATGCCACCACCCGCGAAGGCTTCCGTATTGCCCACGAAGTTTCTTCCTACAGCTTCACCGCCATGGCCAAAGCCATGCATCCTTTGATGCAGGGACGCCAAGGCGCTTTACTGGCGCTCAGCTATCTCGGCGCCGAACGGGCCATGGCCAACTACAATGTCATGGGCCTGGCCAAGGCCAGCCTCGAAGCCAGCATTCGTTACCTGGCTTATTCCCTGGGCAGTGATGGCATTCGTGTCAATGCTATTTCCGCAGGTCCCATTCGCACTTTGGCAGCTAGCGGAATCAGTGAATTCCGTAAAATCCTCGACCACTATGCGGAGCATGCTCCCCTCCACCGCAATGTCACCCAGGAAGAAGTGGGCAACACGGCGGCCTTCCTCTGCTCCGACCTTGCCTCAGGAATCACCGGCGAAATTACTTACGTCGATGCCGGCTTCAATACCGTCGGCTTTTAATTCGAAGGCAATCAACCACCACAGGGCATGGCCTTGCCGACCTCCGCCAACATTTCCTCAAAACTTTTGGCGAAGGAGGCCAGCCCTTCCTGCTGTAATTGCTCAGCCACACTGTCCATGTGAATACCCAGCGACTCCAGTCCGGCCATGACTGCCTGTGCCGCGTCCAGATCCTCGCTCACCCGATTCGCGATATGGCCATGATCACGCAGCTTGTTCAGGGTTTCATCCGGCAAGGTATTGATCGTTTCCGGTCCCATCAACGGTTCGACATAGAGTAAGTCTGAGTATTCCGGGTTTTTCGTGCTGGTACTGGCCCAGAGCAGATACTGCGGACGCCCACCGGCCTTGGCCAACTCCGCGAAGCCGTCCCCATGGAAGGTCTCCTGATAGACCTTGTAAGCAACCTTGGCCATGGCCACTGCGGCCTTGCCGCGTAGAGCCAGAGACTCTGCTGTCGCAATTTTTTCGAGCTGCTGATCAACGAGGGTGTCTACCCGTGACAGGAAAAGGCTGGCAACTGCCTTGACCCGGCGGGGGTCGCCGCCTTGTTTTACCCAATGCGCCAAGCCCTGTTGATAAGCCGCAAAAACCTGGTGGACATGTTCCAATCCGAACATGAGGGTGACATTGACTGAAATACCCTCGCCTATCAGCGTGGCCAGTGCCGCAATACCCTGGGGCGTTGCGGGAACCTTGATCAATAAATTGTCACGCTGCACCAATCCCCGCAGACGGCGGGCTTCAGCAACCGTAGCTGCTTCATCATGCGCCAAACGCGGAGATTCCTCCCAGCTCACCCAACCATCATCGCCAGCACTTTCCTGATGCACCGGCTGCAAAAGATCGCAGGCCATCTGCAAATCCTGCAAAACGAGCTGTTCATAAAGTCGCTCGGCAGATTCTGCAACTTGCCGCAAATCATCCTGATAGTAGGGACTGGAATGAATGGCTTTCTGAAAAATGCTGGGATTGGAGGTAACCCCACTGATTCCATCTGCGCTGATATATTTTCTGAGAACATCATCGTGAATCAGTGTTCTCGACAAATTATCCAGCCAGATGCTCTGACCCACCTCTTTGTGCAACGCCCGTAAATCTGTTGTCATCCTTCCATCTCCCCGGAAATCACTGCAGAAACCCGTTTGGCTATTCCAGACTGCTCACACGATCTTCTTCATGCAGTTTATTGTAGTTCAAGCCCGGAGAAGATGCTGAGACCATGCACGATTCCCCTATTGCGGCACGGACCGAAGCGGTCTAGTATTCATACCCAGCCCTCTCATTTAAGGACGGCCATATCATGAAAATCATCAAGAACATGAACAGTACCGAGCGTTGGCTGCGCCTTTACTTCGGCGCCATCATTTTTCTCATCTATTTCGTTAATCCCTTCCCCTATCGGGAATGGACCTTTTCGGGGCTCCTCCTCATTGCAACGGGGGTTTTCGGCTATTGCCCGGTGTACTCCTTCCTCAAAAAAACCCGGAAACCGGAAAACCTGTCACAGTAAGCAAGCAGATCTCATAAAAAAGCACCCTGTTGAGGGCTTCTCGCCCCATCCTGTACGAACGCGTCCCAAGGCTTTATGATTTGCCCTTAATTTTTCATAAAATCACTGACAATGGCACTCATCGTACAAAAATTTGGTGGAACATCTGTGGGCAACCCCGAGCGCATTCGCGCGGTTGCCGAAAAAGTCATGGCTACCCATCTGGCCGGGCATCAGGTTGTGGTCGTGGTATCGGCCATGTCTGGCGAGACCGATCGCCTTTTGCAACTGGCGCGAGCCATGGCGGCTCACCCTGCCGAGCGTGAACTGGATACCCTGCTGAGCACCGGAGAACAGGTGACTATTGCCCTGTTGTGCATGGCTTTAGAAGAGATGGGACAAGCGGCCCAGTCTTTTACCGGGACCCAGGTAGCCATTACCACGGATTCTGCCCATACCAAGGCGCGCATTGAGCATATTGATGATCATAAAATTCGTTCAGCCCTCGAATCCGGGAAGATCGTAGTGGTTGCCGGTTTCCAGGGTGTCGACCTGCATGGCAATATTACTACTTTGGGACGCGGCGGATCGGACACCACTGCCGTCGCACTGGCGGCTGCCCTGCGTGCCGACGAATGTGATATTTTTACTGATGTAGATGGCATTTACACAACGGATCCGCGCGTGGAGTCGCGAGCGCGGCGCCTTGATCGCATTACTTTTGAAGAAATGCTTGAAATGGCAAGCCTCGGCGCAAAGGTACTGCAGACGCGCTCTGTTGAGTTTGCCATGAAGTACAATGTTCCTGTTCGGGTCTTGTCGTCTTTTCAGGATGGGCCCGGCACCCTGGTTACCAATGAGGAAAATTCTGTGGAAGCTCCCCGCGTTTCTGGCATCGCCTTCTCCCGTAACGAAGCCAAACTCACCATGATTGGCGTTCCTGATCACCCTGGTATTGCCCATTCCATTCTGGGACCCGTCTCAGAAGCCAATATCAACGTGGACGTTATCCTGCAGAATATTTCCGAAGCTGGCAAAACAGATTTCACCTTCACGGTGGATCGTAATGAATACGCCCAGGCCAAAGATATTCTGGGCGCTGTGGCCCAAAAACTGGAAGCCGAAGATGTGCGGGGCGACGACCACATTGTCAAGGTATCAGTAGTAGGCGTCGGCATGCGTTCCCATGCCGGTATTGCCGCCACCATGTTTGCCACCCTGGGCAAGGAAAATATCAATATTCAGATGATTTCCACCTCGGAAATCAAAATTTCTGTGGTCATCGAAGAAAAATATCTGGAACTGGCGGTGCGGGCCCTGCACGCCGCTTTCAACCTGGATGGGGAGGCCCCGATATAATGCCACTCATGAACAATTATGCACGCCTGCCCGTGGCTTTCAGCCGGGGAGAGGGCGTGTGGCTTTACGACAGCGAGGGACGGCGTTATCTGGATGCCCTGGCGGGTATTGCGGTAGTGGGTCTGGGTCATTGCCACCCTGCCGTCACCCAGGCCCTTCAGTCACAAGCGGGCACCCTGCTGCATACATCCAATCTCTACCAAATTCCTCTGCAGGAAAAACTGGCCGATAGCCTCTGCCGCCTCAGCGGTCTGGATGCTGCCTTTTTCTGTAACAGTGGCGCTGAAGCAAACGAAGCAGCCATCAAAATGGCGCGTCTCCACGGCCATCAGAAAGGCATTGCCGAACCACAGGTTCTGGTATTTACCCAGGCTTTTCATGGCCGCACTCTGGCAGCGCTGACGGCGACGGGCAATTTCCGCATTCAGGAAGGCTTCGCACCGCTGGTACCCGGTTTTGTGCGGGCTCCTTATGGCGACAGCAGCACGGTCAGAGGACTGATTGCCGCCAATCCGGCTATTGCTGCCATTCTGGTTGAACCCGTGCAAGGTGAGGGCGGCGTGCGCCCTGCTCCCGAGGGATTTTTAGCGGATCTGCGCAGTATTTGTGATGCCCACGGACTGCTGCTCATGCTCGACGAAGTCCAAACCGGCATCGGTCGTACTGGCAATTTCTTTGCCTATCAACAGCTTGACGGCGCATTTCCGGACGTACTCAGCCTGGCCAAAGGCCTGGGAAACGGGGTACCCATTGGCGCCCTGCTTGCCCGCAAAGCAGCAGCTGACTTGTTTGGGCCAGGTAAACATGGAACGACTTTCGGGGGTGGCCCCCTGGTCTGTGCTGCCGCCCAGGCGGTACTCGACACCATGGAAAACGCCAACATTCCTGCTCAGGCGGCCAAAATGGGGGCACTGTTGCAGCAGAAACTGCGTCATGCCCTGGCTCAGCATCCAGAGGTTCGGGATATACGCGGTATGGGCTTGATGGTCGGTATTGAGCTGGCGCAAAAACCCGAACGTCTGGTAGAGCGGGCTCTGGAAGCAGGCTTACTGATTAATGTCACTGCGGACAAAGTCATTCGGCTATTACCACCACTCATTATTTCTGAATCGGAAATAGATCTGCTGGTTGCCGGGATCGTCCGACTACTGGAACCAACATCATGAAACTACGTCACTTTCTCAGCCTCGCCGATCTCAGCCAAGCCGAACTAAAGGCCTTGCTGGACCGTGCTATTGCTCTCAAGCACATGCAGCGCCAGGGTGAACGGTACATGCCCTTTACCGGACGGACTCTGGCCATGATTTTTGAAAAGTCCTCTACCCGGACCCGGGTTTCCTTTGAGACGGGTATGGCGCAACTGGGCGGACATGCCCTTTTCCTCTCGCCACGCGACACCCAACTCGGTCGCGGAGAAAGCATTGAAGACACCGCCCGGGTGATTTCACGGATGGTAGACATGGTCATGATCCGCACTTTCAGTCATGACAACCTCAAGCTCTTTGCCGCAGCCTCCAGAGTGCCCGTCATCAATGGTCTTTCCGATGACCACCACCCCTGCCAGTTGCTTGCCGATCTCATGACCGCCACCGAACACTGGGGCACACTGGAAGGACGGAGAGTTGCCTATGTAGGAGATGGAGCCAACAACATGGCCCATTCCTGGATGGAGGCCGCACACATTTTCAATTTCAGCCTGCGTATCGGCAGCCCTGCTCCCTATGCTCCCAGCGCCGACATGCTGGCAACCGGGGGAGAATATGTCACCGTCCTCCACGATCCCGTTTCAGCAGTGGAAGGTGCCGATCTGGTTGTAACGGATGTCTGGACCAGCATGGGACAGGAACAGGAGGCCGGGCAGCGCCGCGCCATTCTTCAGGATTTTCAGGTGAATCACACCCTCATGGCTGCTGCTGCACCTGGCGCTTTGTTCATGCACTGCCTTCCGGCACATCGCGGAGAAGAAGTCAGCGCCGACATTATGGATGGTCCCCTTTCGGTCGTCTGGGAAGAGGCGGAAAATCGCCTGCACGCCCAGAAGGCGCTCATGGAATTTTTATTTGGCATCGGCCCTGTGGCCGCTTTGCAAGGAGCTTCTTAAATGGTCAAAAAAGTCGTTCTCGCCTACTCAGGGGGTCTCGATACCTCGGTCATTCTCAAATGGCTGCAAGATCAATATCAATGTGATGTTGTCACCTTTACGGCAGATATCGGTCAGGGTGAAGAAGTAGAGCCAGCCCGCATCAAGGCAGAAAAGCTCGGTGCCAAGGAAATATTCATTGACGACCTCCGTCAGGAATTTGTCCGCGATTATGTATTTCCCATGTTTCGCGCCAATACCATTTATGAGGGGGAATACCTGCTGGGGACTTCCATTGCCCGGCCCCTTATCGCCAAGCGCATGGTGGAAATTGCCGCTGAAGTAGGTGCTGATGCCGTTGCTCATGGAGCCACCGGCAAGGGCAACGATCAGGTCCGCTTTGAACTGGGTGCTTACGCCCTGAACCCGGCCATTCAGGTCATTGCTCCCTGGCGGGAATGGGACCTGAACTCCCGTGAAAAGCTCCTCAAGTATGCCGAAAAACACGGCATTCCTGTGGAAAAACATGGTAAAAAGTCGCCCTACTCCATGGATGCCAATCTTCTCCATATTTCCTATGAAGGCGGCATTCTGGAAGACCCCTGGGCGGAGGCCGAAGAGAGCATGTGGCGCTGGACTACAGCGCCTGAGAAAGCACCGGATCAACCCCGCTATCTGGAAATCACCTATGCCCATGGTGATCCCATCGCGGTGGACGGTGAAGCCCTGAATCCTGAGCAATTACTGGCGCACCTCAATACCGTAGGTGGCGAGCATGGCGTTGGCCGTCTGGATATTGTCGAGAACCGTTATGTCGGCATGAAGTCGCGAGGCTGCTATGAAACGCCTGGCGGCAACATTTTGCTCAAGGCCCATCGCGCCATTGAATCCATTGCCCTCGATCGGGAAGTCGCCCATCTCAAGGATGAGCTGATGCCCCGCTATGCCAGCATTGTCTACAATGGCTTCTGGTGGAGTCCGGAACGCCGCGCTCTGCAGACCCTGATCGACCAGACCCAGCGTCTGGTGAGCGGCGTGGTTCGCGTCAAGCTCTTTAAGGGGACCTGCAGTGTAGTCGGTCGCAAGTCTCAGGAAAGTCTGTTTGATCCCCGCATTGCGACCTTCGAAGATGATGCTGGCGCCTATAATCAGAAAGATGCAGAAGGGTTCATCAAGCTCAACGCCCTGCGTCTGCGGATTGAAAAACGCTTGCAGGGGTAATACATCTCTGGACAAAAACCGCACAGTAACCTGTGCAAGGAGAGTCAAATGCGTCTTTTACATACCATGCTACGGGTGGGTGATTTGGATCGCTCCATCCAGTTTTATACGGAAGTCCTCGGCATGCATCTGTTACGCCGCAAAGATTATCCCGACGGCAAGTTTACCCTCGCTTTTGTGGGCTATCAGGAGGAAAGCGCCGGAGCCGTCATTGAGCTGACCTACAATTGGGGCGTAGATCATTACTCACTCGGTGATGCCTTCGGGCATATTGCCCTGGAAGTGGAAAATGCCGCTGCGGCTTGCGATGCCATTCGTGGGCGGGGTGGCAAAGTGGTGCGCGAAGCAGGACCTATGAAACACGGCAGTACCATCATTGCCTTTGTGGAAGATCCTGACGGTTACCGCATCGAGCTCATTGAGCACAAACAATAAGTTACGGCGCTTTATGGCGCATTCCATAGAGCTTTTCCGCCCATATCCTCTAAATATTGGGCATGCAGGGCGGTTTCTTCCGCAGTAGCGCGAATAACCCGCAATCGCGGCCGCCCTGCTACCGTGCTGCTGTTGAATTGAGCAATTTGCACAGAAGTCGCAGAATCTCGGGAAGACTCCGTTCCCGACTGCTCCTCTGAAGCATTCAACAAGCCCATCATATCCACCTGCCCCCCCGTCATGCCGAGGTAGACCTTGGCCAGGATTTCGCAATCCAGCAAAGCGCCGTGCAGCTCACGGTGACTATTGTCGACATTATATCGTCGGCACAGGCTGTTCAGGTCATTTTTCTGCCCGGGATGACGACGACGGGCATCCACCAAAGTATCCAGAACTTTATGATTCAGAGGCATTTTTTCTATTTTTCCGAGTTCATGGTTCAAAAAACCCAGATCAAAGGGCGCATTGTGAATAATCAGCTCTGCATCACCCAGATAGTTCAGAAAGTTCTCAGCCACTTCGGCGAATAATGGTTTGTCCGCAAGAAACGCATCGGTGAGGCCATGCACACGCAGGGCTTCGGGATCACTGCTGCGCTGGGGGTTGAGGTACTGCTGGTAATTATTCCCCGTCAAACGGCGATCCAGCAACTCTACCGCGCCAATTTCAATGACCCGATGACCCTGTTTCCAGTCAATACCAGTCGTTTCTGTATCCAGCACCACCTGTCTTAAAGCCATCCTTCCCCCTCTTCGCGCTGCTGGTGCGCGCCGTACTGATTCATGACCTGATTCAACAGGGCATCGACCTTTTCATTTTCCACATGACCGGAATGCCCGCGCACCCATTCCCATTCTACCTCATGGGGAGCAGAGGCTTTTACCAGAAGCTCCCAGATATCCTGATTTTTGACTGGATCCCCACCCGCCGTGCGCCAGCCGCGCCGTTGCCAACCTGGCAACCACTGGGTCATACCATCACGCAAATAACGGGAATCACTGATCACGCGGACCCGGGTTGGACGTTTCAGGGCTTCGAGACCGCGCAGAGCCGCTGTCAATTCCATGCGGTTGTTGGTGGTTTCCGGTTCAAATCCCCAGAGCACCTTCTCCTGTGTTTCGCGCCGCAACCAGGCACCCCAGGCCCCGATGCCGGGATTACCTCGGCAACCCCCATCCGTAAACAATTCCACAATTTTATCCGTCATCATCCCAGCTCCGAGTGATCATAAGCTGCCGGGGCTTCAGAGCTGACTTTACGACGCTCCCGACGCAATTTTACGGGCGTAGCCAAGCCGACCAAAGGTCGCTCAGGGTCACGGCGTTGGGCCAGCAATAAATAAGCGTTTGCACCCGCCGGCCACCAGCGGTCACCCACGAGCTCCATCCATTGTGCATTTTTTTCCAAACCCGGCAGGGTGTACTGAAAGTAGCGCCCTTCTTTCAGTATAAAATCCTGATTTTCGAGCAGGGTACGCAACTTCCCTAAGGGCAGAAAGGGACGACGCCAGGGCCAGGCCCGATCCCGCCGCCATAAACGCCAGCGGCGCATGAAGCTCAAGCTCCCCCCGGGATTAAAATCCATGATCAATACATGACCTTCAGGGCGCAGCACCCGCCAGCATTCGTCCAGCACCGCTTCAGGATCACCCATTCGACTCAAACAAAAGGGAACAATAACCAGATCAAAGCGCATGGGCGCAAAGGGCATATCCGGACAGGCCCCGCAAACCTGCAAATAAGCTTCCGGTGGCAATGCGGCGCCATCATTCAGCAACACCCAGGTTCGCTCTGTGCCTGGAGGCATTCCCCAGAATAGCGGTTGCCCCAGTTGCAAAACCGTTTCCGGCTGCAAACGCTCAATCCAGCGTGGGAGAATATCTCGAGCCCGATCCAGCAGCAGACGTCCGGCACCACTATCCCACCACACGGCAGCCCGTTGTTCTTGCGGCCGGCTAAGACGTCCCCGCCCCGGCATTTCAGTAAAACCGCTTCAACATGACAAAAAACCCAAGTGTGCGTGACCCCAACCAACTCCCATAGTAGGCTTATGGTAACCCGCTTGCCCTGAGAACCAAACATGTCTGTGCATTTCATTCCTGCATTTGCGGATAACTACATTTATGTGCTGGAAAGCAGCGCCGGTGTCTGGATTGTCGATCCCGGCGACGCCGAACCGATTTTTCAATGGCTTGCGCCCAGACAGATGGTGCCGACGGCCATACTCTGCACGCATCATCATGCCGATCATACAGGGGGCGTAGCTGCCCTCGCCGACCATTTCCGCATTCCTGTCTATGGTGCCAATAAGCGGATACCCGCCCTGACCCATCCGGTTGCTGCCGGAAAACTGGCCATTAGCTCCGCAGAAATCCAGGTCATGGAAGTTCCGGGTCATACCCGGGATCACATCGCTTATGTCTGGAATGCGTCTCTGTTTTGCGGAGACACACTTTTTGCTGCCGGCTGCGGACGGATCTTTGAAGGTACTCCCGAGATGTTGTTCCATAGCTTGCAGCAGCTTGCCGCGCTTCCTCCGGAGACAGCGGTGTACTGCGCCCACGAATACACCGAGAATAATTTGCGTTTTGCAGCTTTGGTGGATCCCGGCAACCCGGTTATTCGGGACAGACAAATACAAGCCCAAAAGCAGCGCGAGCGTGGACAACCCACCTTGCCGTCAAGCATTGCTCTGGAACGCGCCAGCAATCCTTTTCTGCGCTGTGCTGATCCTGCGCTGATTGCCAGTGCCCGGCACTTTGACCCCCTCAGCGGCGGCACGGCATTATCTGTATTTACCGCTTTGCGACGCTGGAAGGACCAGTTTTCCTAAGTCTTGCGGCGTGAGGGTAAGCAGCTCATTTCCAGGCGTTGTTCCCAGGCTTCGCGCAAAACCCGACGTACGGCTTCTGCATCCACAAGCTCCAGTTTCTGCAAGGATTGTTCTGCCGAATGCAGGCGGCCCAGATAAAGCCACTGGCGAGCCAGCCGACTCATGCGCACTTCGGCATCTTCCTGTCCGAGCAACAACTGAATCCGCAAGCTGCGTTTTGCCCAGAGCATATCGCTCGAACCGGGTCCCTCACTCAGCAATTTAGACAGCACTTCGGACATCGCCTTGCCGGCTTCATGGGCTTTATCTTCCGGGGTGGCTACATACAACGACCATTCGCCACAGTCGCGCAAAGCATCCAGATGGGAAAATACCTGATACGCCAATCCACGCCTTTCCCGGAGTTCCCGGAATAAATAAGAGGCGGTGCCTCCCCCCAGAATGGCATTGGCCACCACATGAGCGAGATAGTCTTCTGATTCGACGGAACAAGCTGGTGCCATCCAGACCAAATGCGCCTGACGGGCTTCTGAACGACGCAGATTTTTTTTACCAAGCTGAAAGCGGGGGGGCAAGCCATTTTGCAGGGGGGCCGGACGACGCGTTTCGGGAAAGGCATGCTGCACCCATCCACACAAACGCTCATGATCCACAGCACCAACAGCCGTAACAATCAGGGGCGATTCGGCCAAAACCCGCTCGTGATAGGCCTGTATGCGTTTACGGCTGGCTGCACGAATACAGCTGGCCTTGCCCAACACGGGCCAGGCCAGGGGGTGCTCTCCCCATATCTCCAATAAGGCCCGTTCCTGTACCCAATCCTCCAGGTCCTCGGCAGCCATGGCGGCCTCCTGGGCGACCACCTGTTTTTCCAGACGTAAATCCGCGTGATCAAAACGTGGGTGCGTGAGCATTTCACTGAGCAGGACAAAAGCTTCCTGAGCATCCTCGGCCAGCACCGTGCCATGGAAAACAGTACTCTCACGATCGGTGAAGGCATTGATGGTCCCGCCCAGGGATTCCATCGCTGCATTCAGTGCATCTCCATCTCTTTTGGTACTGCCCTTGAAGAGCATGTGTTCCAGGAGATGGGCAAAACCGTTTTCATCTGCAGCCTGATCACGGCTACCATTTCCCAAGGTCAGGGACAGGGCCACGCTTTGGCGATCCGGCAACCTTTCGCTGAGAACGACAACGCCGTTATCCAGCGTGCTTACAGAAGCTTCGATATTTTTTGTCAAAACCGCCAAATCCAGAATTACTGGGTAATGTCCTTCATGCTGAGCTTGATTTTGCCCTGACGATCAACTTCCAGAACTTTCACCCGCACTGCCTGCCCTTCCTTGAGGTAGTCGTGGACATCACTGACCCGCTCGCTGCTGATCTGGGAAATGTGCAGCAGACCATCACGCCCCGGAAGAATGGTGACAAAAGCGCCAAAGTCCATGATTTTTGCCACTTTACCATCATATATGGTATCCACCTGTACTTCCGCCGTCAGCAGTTCAATCCGCCGACGGGCGGCAGCACCGGCTTCACTGTCCACCGTGGCGATGGTGACCGTACCATTATCCTGAATATCAATGGCAGCACCGGTTTCTTCCGTCAAGGCGCGAATGACTTTACCGCCCGGCCCGATGACATCACGGATTTTGTCCGGGTTGATGTGTATGGTAATAATGCGCGGGGCGTTATCCGAAAGTTCGACGCGGCCTTTTTCGAGTACTGCATTCATCAGACCCAGAATATGAAGACGTCCGGCATGGGCCTGTTTTAGGGCTGCAGCCATGATTTCACGGGTAATACCGTCAATTTTGATATCCATCTGCAGGGCAGTCACACCCTGTTCGGTACCCGCCACCTTGAAATCCATGTCACCCAGATGATCTTCATCACCCAGGATATCGGTCAGGACCGCAAAACGCTCACCTTCCTTGATCAGTCCCATGGCGACTCCGGCAACGGGAGCCTTCAACGGAACACCGGCATCCATCAGGGCCAATGAAGCGCCGCACACCGTAGCCATACTGGAAGAACCATTGGACTCCAGCACTTCTGAAACCACCCGCAGGCTGTAGGGAAATTCGCTGGCTTCCGGCAACACTGCGGCTACTGCCCGTTTTGCCAGACGACCGTGACCAATTTCACGGCGTTTGGGTGACCCCACCATGCCCGTTTCGCCGGTGGAAAATGGCGGGAAATTATAATGGAGCATGAAGCGATCACGACTTTCTCCCTGAAGAGCGTCGATAATCTGCTCATCGCCCTTGGTTCCCAAAGTTGCGACGACCAGAGCCTGGGTTTCACCCCGGGTAAACAGGGCCGAACCATGGGTGCGGGGTAAAACCCCCGCCTCAATCGTAATGGGTCGCACGGTCTTGGTGTCCCGCCCATCAATGCGCGGCGCACCATCCAGAATCCGCCCCCGGACAATACCGGTTTCGATTTTTTTAACAAAACCACGCACCATGTCTGCCAGCTGCGCATCTTCTAAGGCTAATTCTGCAACCATGTGCTGCTGAATTTCTTCAAGCTTTTTACTACGCGCCTGTTTTTCTACCAACGAGTAGGCTTCCTGCAGCAAGCCCGAAGCCTTGGCCTGCACCTGCTGACCCAAAGCCTCATCGGCTACGGGTGCCACCCAGTTCCAGCTGGTCTTACCCACTTCATGGGCCAGGGCCTCAATAGCCTCAATGACCGGCTGGAATCCGGCGTGCCCAAACATGACGGCCTCAAGCATTACTTCTTCAGACAGTTGCTGGGCTTCTGATTCCACCATCAACACCGCATTACGGGTTCCGGCCACGACCAGATCCAACTGCGATTCAGCCAATTGGGCAGCGCTGGGATTCAGGACATATTGTCCATTGACGTAACCCACCCGGGCGCCCCCAATAGGACCTCTGAACGGAATACCGGAAATCGCCAAGGCTGCCGAAGCACCAAGCATCGCCAGAATGTCCGGGTCATGATCGCGATCCACAGAAAGAACCGTGGCGATGACCTGCACTTCATTCATGAAGCCTTTGGGAAACAAGGGACGAATGGGTCGATCAATCAGTCGCGAGGTCAGGGTTTCTTTTTCAGTTGGCCGACCTTCGCGCTTGAAGAAGCCCCCCGGAATTTTACCGGCAGCATAGGCTTTTTCCTGATAATTGACCGTCAAGGGGAAGAAGTCCTGACCGGGTTTCATTTCACGACGGCCAACGGCCGTCACCAGAACCACTGTGTCGCCACTGGAAACCAGTACCGCCCCATCAGCCTGACGCGCCATACGACCTGTTTCCAGATGCAGGCGCTGTCCGCCGAAATCCAACTCTTTCCGAATGATGGCCAAAACCTTCTCCTTACTTACGCAGACCCAGACGCTCAATCAGCGAACGATAACGATTCACATCACGCTTTTTGAGGTAATCCAGCAGCTTGCGGCGTTGGCCCACCATTTTCAGCAATCCTTGACGGGAATGATGATCATGCTTGTTAATTTTGAAATGATCAGCCAATCCTTCAATACGAGTGGTCAAAAGGGCGACCTGCACTTCGGGAGAACCCGTATCTCCTGCATGGGTAGCATAACCCTGAACAACATCTGCTTTGACTTCACGCGACAGCGACATAAATTCTTCTCCTCGGAACTTCTAAAAAAACAATACTCCCTAGTTTACGCTCATGAGGCGGCGTGGCGCCACCTTTCCGTCGTCCATGACCTCTCCCAGACCGAGAAACTGCGCACCCGGTCCGTAAAGGCGAATACGTCCCAGAGAAGGTGCATGTGCCACCACCACACCCTGCCCCTGACGCAAATAATAAGCGGTGTTCTCCGTCAGGGTGACGGCGGGCAAATACTCCAGTGCCAGATCCATCGCCTTTAACGGACATTCACCCTGTTTCTGCTGCTCTGCCAACGCTTCCAGAGTAAATGCGTCCTCGATCCTGAATGGCCCTGTGCACGTTCGTCGCAACGCTTCGACATGAGCCCCACAATCCAAGGCCGCGCCCAAATCCATCGCCAGACTGCGAATGTAGGTACCTTTGGAACAATCCACATCCATGACCAGGCGATTCCCGGTGAATTCTATCAGGCGCAAACCGTCAATGCGCACCTGACGCGGCGCCCTTTCCACCTCAATCCCTTTACGAGCCAGCTCGTACAAAGGCTTGCCACCCTGCTTGATGGCCGAGTACATGGGAGGAATCTGGGCAATTTCTCCCAGAAAACGCGGGAGCATGGCCTCGATATCGGCGCGCACTACCGTGACCGCTTTTTCTTCCAGAATCTCACCCTCACGATCACCCGTGCTGGTTGTCTGTCCCAGCCGCAGGGTCGCCCGGTAGGACTTGTCGGCATTCAGAATGTAATCAGAGACTTTGGTCGCCTCACCAAAGAGCAATACCAGCAGCCCGGTGGCAATGGGATCGAGGCTGCCGGTATGTCCCGCTTTTTTGATCCCCATAATCCGCTTGGCGCGCTGCAGGGTCGCATTGGAGGTTAAACCCTCTGGCTTATCGAGCAACAACAGGCCATGCTGACAGGTCATGATCACGCTTCCTCATCCGCAGCGGGCGGCAAATGCGCCAGAATTTCTGCCATTTCAGCACCCCGATCAAAGCGCGCATCATAAACAAAGTGCAATGGCGGAATCCGCCGCAAGGCCAGCCGCTTCCCCAGTATCTGACGCATTTCTCCCGCCCGGGCATCGAGGATCTGGCGGACCGCAGCGGCGCGCCCGGGACCATCCATCAGGGAAAAGAAAACGGTTGCCGAACGCATGTCAGCTGGCAAGTCGACCATGGTTATGCTGGGCGGCAAGAGCGCCAGATCAGCAGGAAGACCATGCAACTCGCGCAACAGCGCGGCAATTTCTTCACGGAGCAGGTGAGATACCCTGGCGCCGCGCGGATAAACACGATGAGTATGCTGCAACGCCAACTCCTAGACCGTACGCGCGACTTCAGTGGTTTCGTAGGCCTCAATGATATCCCCGTTTTTGAGGTCATTGTAATTGCGCAGACCGATACCACACTCGAAACCTTCCCGGACTTCCTTGGCGTCATCCTTGAAGCGGCGCAAAGAATCCATTTCACCGCTGTGGATGACCACGTCCTGTCGCAGCACGCGGACCTTGGCATTACGGCGGACAACGCCATCGATGACCATACAGCCGGCGATCGTACCCACTTTGGGAACCCGGAATGTTTCGCGGACCTCAGCATGACCAATGATTTTTTCACGGATTTCCGGTGCCAGCATACCACTCATGGCGGCTTTGACTTCATCCACGGCATCATAAATCACGCTGTGATAACGTACATCTACGCCAGTGCTTTCTATGAGGCGACGGGCCTGAGCTTCCGCCCGTACATTAAAGCCGATAAGCACCGCTTGCGAAGCTGCCGCCAGATTCACATCCGATTCAGTAATACCTCCCACACCCGAGTGAATAACGGTCACTTTTACTTCTGAAGTGGAAAGGCGCTCCAGCGTCGTACTCAATGCTTCTACCGAACCTTGCACGTCAGCCTTGATCAACAGATTCAACTGCTGCAACTGACCATCCGCAGCGGCTTCAAAGAGACTCTCCAGGGAAGCCTTCTGGTTTTTGGCAAGACGCACATCACGGAACTTGCCCTGACGGAACAGCGCGACTTCACGCGCCTTGCGCTCATCGGCCACAACCACAACCTCGTCACCCGCATGGGGAACATCACTGAGGCCGAGAACCTCGGCAGGCAAACCGGGGCCTACTTCCTGCGTACTTTGTCCGGCATCATTAACCAGCGCTTTCACGCGCCCAAACTGGGCTCCCGCCAGGAGCATATCCCCAGCATGCAGGGTACCCTGCCGAACCAGTACCGTGGCCACTACACCCCGACCCCGATCAAGACGGGACTCAATGACCACACCCTTGGCCGGACCATTACTCTGCACATCCAGTTCGAGCATTTCCGCCTGCAACAGGATCGCATCCAGGAGATCATCAATATGCAGACCGGCCTTGGCCGAAACATTCACAAACTGCGCGTCTCCACCCCATTCTTCAGGAACCACCTCATGACCTGCCAACTCCTGTCGGATCCGTTCAGGGTCCACTCCGGGTTTGTCGATTTTGTTGACGGCCACAACAATCGGCACATGTGCCGCCTTGGCATGATGGATGGCTTCAATGGTTTGCGGCATCACACCGTCATCTGCCGCCACTACCAGAACGACAATATCGGTAGCCTGAGCACCTCGGGCCCGCATGGCGGTAAAGGCTTCATGGCCTGGGGTATCCAGAAAAGTTACCATGCCTTTGGGCGTTTCCACATGATAAGCACCAATATGCTGGGTGATTCCTCCTGCTTCCCCACTGGCTACCTGCGCCGAACGAATCCGGTCCAGCAGTGAGGTTTTACCATGGTCTACATGCCCCATTACCGTGACCACGGGGGGCCGTCTGCCAATAATCGGGGTCTCCGTACTGCCTTCATCCATCAGGAAGGCTTCGGGACTGGTCATGGCTACCATCTTGACCTTATGACCTAATTCTTCAACGACAATAGCCGCCGTTTCCTGGTCAATCACCTGATTGATGGTCGCCATCACGCCCATTTTCATCATGGCCTTGATGACATCCGTGGCCTTGATCGCCATGCGGCTGGCCAATTCACCCACCGTAATGGTTTCGGGGACGGCTACTTCGCGAATCACCGGTGCCATGATGGCTTCATTGCCCATCTGCGTACCGCGATTCCGGTTTTTCTTGTCTCCAGGTTTACGCCGACGCCCTAAAGCATCGGCATTGCCGCCCTCATCATTACGACGTGGACCACGCCGTCCGGCACCGGAACGATCATCCTCTCCACGACCTGCCGGGCCTGCTTTTTTACCACGCGGCGGGGCCGAGGGTGCTTTAGCCGGGGCAGTTGCTGCGGGACGCGGGCGTTCGCTGACTGGAGCACGGTTACGATCCGGTGCCGCAGCGCGTTCGCTATGGGCACGGGCAGCAGGCTGACGTTCAGCGCCTGGCGCTTTTGGCTCCACTGCCGGTATAGCTTCGGGGGTTGTCACCACGGGTTGCGCTACCGATTCTACCGGTTCGGGAGCATCCTGCTGGGCGACAGGGGCGGCTGAGTCCTGGACAGTCTCCGTGACGGCAACGTCAACGGGGCTCACCAGCATCTCGATCTCGGGGGGCGATGTTTCGACGGCTGTAACCGGCTCAGCAACCTGACTTTCCGCAACAGGCAACTGTTCTACCGGTTCATCTGCGGTCACCTCACGTTTGACGTAGGTTCTCTTACGCCGGACCTCCACCTGTACAGTACGGGATTTTCCCGCACCGACCGACTGCTTGATTTCAGAGGTGCTGGTACGGTTCAGGGTGATCCGCCGCAGCTCGCCACTTCCTTCTCCATGGGCACTGCGTAACGAAGCCAGCAACCGATGTTTGTCGTCTTCAGTGACCACATCATCTGCTGTTTTTTTCACGATGCCCGCAGCATTCAACTGCTCCAACAAGCGCGCATGGGTTACACCTAATTCAGCTGCAAAATTGGCGACAGTTACCGTCATAATCCTCTTTCTCCAAAACCACTTGTTCGCACAATGCGTTCACAGGGTTCGTATTAAGCAAACCAGGGCGCACGCGCCTCCAGAATAAGAGCTTTCGCACGCTCTTCATCAATCCCGACCATCTCACATAACTCGCTGGCTGCCAGCTCCGCCAAATCTTCAGCAGTGGCCACACCCTTGCTGGCCAGCAGATGGGCCAGGCCTTTATCCATTTCTTTCAGGCTTAGCAGGTCCTCACCAGGTTCGCTTAAGGCCACCTGTTCTTCCTGGGCAATGGCTTTGTTCAAAAGCATATCGCGCGCCCGACGCCGCAGTTCGCTGACCAGTTCTTCATCAAGCCCTTCAATTTCCATCATCTCGGCAACTGGCACATATGCCACTTCTTCAATCGAGGTAAAGCCCTCGCTGACCAGCAGTTGCGCCAGATCTTCATCCACGCCCAACTCTTGAACAAAATGATTCAGGAACTTGGAATCTTCTTCGTCACGTTTGGCCTGGGCTTCTTCTTCCGTCAGGATATTGATGGTCCATCCTGTCAACTGCGTGGCCAGGCGCACATTTTGCCCGCCGCGTCCGATGGCCTGCGAGAGGTTTTCAGCATCGACGACCACATCCATACTGTGGGTGTTTTCATCTACCACAATACTCGACACTTCGGCCGGTGATAAGGCATTGATGACATAACTAGCCGGATCTGCCGACCAGATGACGATATCAATACGCTCACCCTTGAGTTCGTTGATGACCGTCTGAACGCGGTTACCGCGCAAGCCGACACAGGCACCCACTGGATCCACTCGAGGGTCATTGGAGCGCACCGCCAGTTTCGCGCGCAAGCCAGGATCCCGTGCCGCCCCCATGATTTCGATCATACCATTACCAATTTCCGGCACTTCCTGGGCAAACAGCCTGATCAACAATTCGGGGCTGACCCGCGACAAAAACAACTGTGGACCACGCTGCACCCTGCGGACGTCCTGTAGATGTGCCTTGACCCGGTCGCCGGGACGAATGGCCTCACGCGGCATCATTTCATCTTTGGCCAACAGCGCCTCTGCCCGCCCCATATCGACAATGGCATTGCCTTTTTCCATACGCTTGACCAGACCACTGATAATATCCCCTTTACGCAAGGCAAAGTCGGAAACAATCCGGTCCCGTTCAGCATCTCGTACTTTCTGGACAATCACCTGCTTGGCGGTCTGTGCGGCAATGCGACCAAATTCGACCGGTGGCAGAACTTCTTCTACAAAGCCCCCCAGATCCACGTCGGGACGTATCGCCTTGGCTGCTTCCAGACGGATTTGC